>NZ_JACHBS010000001.1:1274457-2548915 GCF_014200395.1 Microcella frigidaquae | reverse complement strand
AGCATCTCGGGCGTGATGACGGGGATCGCGCCGGTGACGGGCGCGTTGGTGTCGACGACGACCTTCACCGGCAGCCCGTGCGCGATCGCGAAGTCGAGGTCGCGCTGGTCGTGCGCGGGCACGGCCATGATCGCGCCGTGGCCGTAGTCGGCGAGCACGTAGTCGGCGGCCCACACGGGGATGCGCTCGCCGTTGACCGGATTGATCGCCCAGCGGTCGAGGAAAACGCCGGTCTTCTCGCGCGTCGTGTCCTGCCGATCGATCTCGGTCTTCTTCTGCACCTCCTCGAGGTACGCCTGGAACCGCATGCGCACCTCGGGGGTCGAGCCCGAGGCAAGCTCCGCGGCGAGGTCGCTGTCGGGGGCGACGACCATGAAGGTCGCGCCGAAGAGCGTGTCGGGGCGCGTCGTGAAGACGGTCACCGGGCTGTGGTGGCCCTCGATGACGAAGTCGACGTCGGCACCGGTCGAGCGGCCGATCCAGTTGCGCTGCATCGTCAGCACCTTCGAGGGCCACGAGCCCTCGAGCTGGTTCAGGTCATCGAGCAGCCGGTCGGCGTAGTCGGTGATCTTGAAGTACCACTGGGTCAGCTTCTTCTTCTCGGCGATCGCGCCGCAGCGCTCGCAGGCACCGTCGACGACCTGCTCGTTGGCGAGCACCGTCTGGTCGTTGGGGCACCAGTTGACCCAGCTGGCCTTGCGGTAGGCGAGGCCCTTCTCATACATGCGCAGGAACAGCCACTGGTTCCAGCGGTAGTACTCGGGGTCGGAGGTGTGCAGTACGCGGCTCCAGTCGAAGCTCGTCGCGTAGCGCTGCATCGACGCGCGCTGCTGGGCGATGTTGGCGTAGGTCCACTCGCGGGGGTCGGCGCCGCGCTTGATGGCGGCGTTCTCGGCGGGCAGGCCGAAGCTGTCCCAGCCGATCGGGTGCAGCACGCTGAAGCCCTGCTGACGCCAGTAGCGAGCGACGACGTCGCCGAGCGCGTACACCTCGGCGTGACCCATGTGCAGGTCGCCCGAGGGGTACGGGAACATGTCGAGCACGTACCTGCGCGGCTTGCTGTCGTTCTCGTCGACGGTGAACGGCTGGAGGGCATCCCACACCGGCGCCCAGCGCGCCTCGATGCGGGCGAAGTCGTACGCGTTCTCGTCGCGGTGCAGGTCGTCGTGCTGCTCGTCGGTCACGGCTCGGTCTCGTTTCGATTCACGTCGGGATGCCCGCTCCGGGTCGCGGGGGCAGAACCCCCAGATTACCGCGGGCCGCGGCCGCTCTCCTCCCGCTCCACCCCGAGCGCCCGCAGCAGCGCGGCGGCCTTGAGCCGCATCTCGGCGACCTCGGCCGCGGGCACGCTCAGCGCGGTCACGCCGCCCCCGGCTCCCACCGTGGCACGGCCGCCCTCGACGACGATGCTGCGGATGACCATGGCCAGGTCGGCTCCTCCATCGAGCCCGAGGTAGCCGAACGCGCCGGAGTAGATGCCACGCGGGCCGCGCTCGAGCCCGCCGTGCCCCACGCCGCCGCGCCCGTCACCGCCGCTCTTCACACCACCGTCCAGCAGCTCGATCGCCCGACGCTTGGGCGCCCCCGTCATCGACCCGGCCGGGAAGCACGCCGCGACCGCGTCGAGCGCGTCGAGCCCCTCCCGCAGGCGCCCCTCGACCGTGCTGACCAGCTGGTGCACGTGCGCGTAGCTCTCGACCTCGTGCAGCCCGGTCACGACGACCGAGCCGACCTCGCTCACACGCGCGAGGTCGTTGCGCATGAGGTCGACGATCATGAGGTTCTCCGCCTGCTCCTTGTCGTTCGCGGCGAGCTCGGCGGCGAGCGCCGCATCCCGCTCGGGCTCCGGCGACCGCGGCCGCGTTCCCTTGATGGGCCGGGTCTGCACGATTCCGTCGGCGACGCGCAGGAAGGTCTCGGGGCTCGCGCTGAGCAGGCTCACGCCGTCGACGCGCAGCAGCGCCCCGTGGTGGGCCGGACTGCCGCGCCGCAGCCGCCGGTACAGCGCGACCGCGTCGAGCGGGGAGCCGTCGAGCGTCTCGACCGCGGTCTGCGTGGTCAGGCACAGCTGGTACGCCTCACCCTCGCGGATGAACTCCTGGCACCGGGCGACCATCCGCGCGTAGTGGGCGTCGTCGTCACGGTCGACGAGCGGGCCCAGCGCGGGCGGCTCCGCGACCGGCGGCGGGGATGCATCGCTCGCGCGCGCGGCGAGCGCGAGCATCCGCTGCCGCCACGCGGCGAGCTCGCCCTGCCAGCCCCGCCCGGAGGGGTCGAGCGCGATCAGCCGCGCCTCCCCCGTGGCATGGTCGAACAGCACCCCGCGGTCGACGAGCAGCCACGCGGCACGGTGCTCGGGCGCTACGGCGGGTGCGGGCATCTGCATGGTCTCGGCGCGCAGCTCGTACCCGAACCAGCCGATGAGCCCGAGCGGGCCCGCCGGCTGTCGCCCCGCGGCCCCTCCGTGCGGCGGGGCCGCGAGCGCGTCGAGCGTCGCCCGGAGCTGCGGCAGCACGGGGGCATCGGGGTCGAACAGCACCGGCTCGCCGAGCGCGACGAGGCTCGTACCGCGCGTCGCGCCCTCGCCCGAGTCGAGCCAGACGAGCCCCGCGGCACCGGGGTGCGCGGCATCGAGCGCGACGAGCAGCGCCTCGGCGCTCGGCGGCGCCGCGATCGGGTGCTCGAGGAGGCCGCGCCGCATACGCTCCATGGTAGGAGTGCGCACGCCGCGCACGCCCGCGGCGCGAGCCGCCGGGTGCGACCTTCACGAGGCGGTGGCTCATGAGCGACGAGGCCGCGGGTCTGCACGCCTGGACCTCCACGGGATGGCGCACCGTCGACTGGTGCGACCCGCACGAGGGACGCATGCTCGTGGCCGACTCGTGGCGCGTGCGGGAGGGCCGCGTGCGGGGTCTCGAGCAGCATCGTGCGCGGTTCCTCGGCGCGGTCGCCGACCGGCATCCGGATGCGGAGGCCGCGGTCGACGCCGCTCTCGCGCTGATCCCCCGCACCGGCGACTGGTTTCCGCGCATCGAGCTGCGTGAGCGTGCGACGGGACCCGACGCGGGCCAGGCCGGCACCGCCCTCGCGCTGCGACTGCGCCCCACCCCGCCGACCCGCAGCACGGCCGTGCTCGCCACCGCCCCGCACGACCCGCGCAGGCATCCGCTGGTGAAGGGCCCCGACCTCGACGCGCTGCAGCGTCTGCGAGTGGTCGTGCAGCCGTGCGGGGCCGACGAGGCCGTCATCGTGGATGCCCACGGCTGCATCGTCGAGGGTGCCTACAGTGGCCTGCTCTGGTGGCGGGGCGCGACGCTCGTGCAGCCCGATGAGGCGCTGGCGCGCATCCCGAGCGTGACGGTGTCGCTCGTGCTCGAGGCGGCCCGTGCGGCGGGTGTTCCCGTGGCGAGCGAGCGGATCACCCCGGCCGGGCTGGCCGACTGCGAGGTGTGGGTGCTGAGCGCACTGCACGGGCTCCGCACGGCGATCAGTTGGGTCGACGGGCCGTCGCTCGCCGCACCGACGAGGGCGGAGGACGGTCGTCGATGGCTCGCCAGCACCGAGCGTCCGCTGCCCACGCCCTGAGCCCACCGAGAAGCTGATAGCGCCCTGTACCCCGCGCGGGGTACGCCCCTAAAGGGGGGTATGACGATTCCTCCCCCTCGCGCAGGGTTCGACCATAGACTGGCCGCGGGGCGGACGGGTGTCCGTGCATTGGGGGAACGAGTCACGTGTCTGACGACGAATACGGCAGAGTGCCGGCCGGGTGGTATCCCGACCCGCTGGGGTTGCCTCAGCTGCGGTGGTGGGACAACCACGCCTGGACCGAGCACGTCTCCGACGCCCGGCAGCCCATGATGCCCTCGCAGCCCGCCGCGGCGACGATCTTCGCCGACGACGAGGCCCTCTCGCGCCGTGCGCGCCGCAGCGCCGAATCGGCCGCGGCCGACGAGCAGCCCATCCAGCAGCCGACGGCCGCCGTGCTGCGCCAGCTGGCGCCGCCGGCCGAGCCCGGCCTCGCGGATCCGGCCCTGAGCGCCCCCTCCGCAACGGCCGCCCAGAGCGCATCCGGGCAGAGCGCACCGGCCCAGAGCGCTCCGGCCAGCGCGGCGTCGGCCGCCAGCGCTGCCTCAGCCGCCAGCGCTGCCTCAGCCGCGACCGCCGCCGACGCGTTCGCCGCCGCCGCCTTCGCCGACCTGCAGCAGTCCGGCGGCTCCGCGCCGCAACCGAGCATGCCCTGGGTGCCTCTTCAGGCGCAGGGCGGTTCAGCCCCGCAGGGCTACGGCTCGGCGCCCGGCTACGGCTCCGCGCCGGGGTACGGCTCCGCGCCCGGCCTCGGGTCCGCTCCCGGTGCCCCGGCGTATGCCTCGACCTGGACGGAGTCGCCGATCTCGGCGGCAGAGCCGGGCCGCCGCGGCACCCACCAGACGGTCGGCACCACCGCCCCTCACCTGCAGAGCGTCGAGGTGTGGGCGCTCGCCCTGTTCCCGATGCTGCAGCTGCTCCTCAGCCTGCTCGTCCTCGCCGCGTTCTCCACCGGCCCGTCGGTGATCCTCATGGCGATCATCTGGCTCGCGCCGTACCCGGTGTCGATCGTGCTGGCCTGGCTCGACCACCGCGGCCTGCGCCGCCGCGGGGTCGACCGCCCCGCCAGCTGGCTCTGGGCCTTCGCCTCGCCCCTGCTGTACCTCGCAGCTCGGGCCGTCGCGCTCAGCCGCATCTCGGGCGCCGGCTACGGGCCGCTCGCGGTCTTCCTGCTCCTGAGCGGTCTCGTGGGCGCCTCGGTGCTCGCGGTGCCGGGCCTGCTCATCGCCACGCTGCCCCAGCTCTTCGCCGACGAGGCCTCGGCGAGCATCGAGCGCGCCGCCGTCAGCATCGGCGGCCAGATGGACGTGAACTGCCCGGCGACACCCCCGCTGTACATCGGTCAGCAGCTCCGCTGCCCGGCGACGACGGCCACGGATGAGGAGATCGTCATCACAGCGAGCCTCCAGCGCGCCAACGGCTGGATCACCTGGCAGGTTGACGACTGGGGCATCTTCGACTTCGTTCGCTAAGCGAATGCTCCGACGGGCATGAGTCTGAAGGAGCCGCCACAATAGCCACACAACTGAAGATCGGAACGAGCAATCGTTCATCGCGGTGAACCCGAATAGCGCTGCGAAGCACCGGTCGACCAGGGGGGTCGGTCCGGAACACGAGACCCGGCCGGGGGGCCGGGGCCCGAGGGGGAACCATGATGAGCACCACGACAGCGGTCCACGTGCCGGCCGGCTGGTACGCCGACCCGGTCGAGACCAGCGCCGGTGCCGCGGCCACGCAGCGCCGCTGGTGGGACGGCGAGCGCTGGACCCACCACACCGCTCCGATCGACATGCCGTCCGTCAGCGGGGTCTCCCCCACCTCCGCTCCCGACAGCGCCCGCCGCAGCGCGAGCACCGGCGCCATCGGCGTCGGCGCCCCCGCGACGCTGTCGCCGCGCGAGTCGGCCCGCGCCGCGGAGAGCATGCCCCTGCACCCGGTCGACCCCGCGGCCGGTCTGCGCAGCGCGAGCTCGAGCCCGACCCGCAGCGCCGCCTCCCCGCTCAGCCCCGCCAACGCCGAGACCTCCGAGTACGTGCCTTTCGCCGTGCGGGAGCGCATCAGCGTCGGCTCCGCTCCGGCTCCCGCGGCCCGCAACCCGCTCGGGCTCCGGGTGCACACGGCGTCGGTCTGGCTGATCGCGACCATGCCCCTCACTCAGGCGCTGCTGGTCGTCTGGGTATTCTCGACGCTCCCCGCGGAGAGCTCGTCGTGGACCCGCGCCCTCGCGGTCGTCTTCCCGCTGATCCTCAGCGCCGCGCTCGCGACGCAGGACCGCCACCAGCTCGAATCGTCGGGCCACCTGCGCACGGCGCCGTGGATCCTCGCTCTCCTGGCACCGCCGGCCTTCCTCGCGGTGCGAGGCGTGCGGCTCGCCCGCACGACCGGCGCGCGATCGTGGCCGCTGGTGGTCTGGCTCGGCGCGCAGCTGTCAGTGCTGACCGTCTGGTTCGTGCTCGACCCCGCGACCGTGATCGAGATCGCCCGCACGCTGCTCGGCTGACGGCGCCGCCTCCGGCGCACTCAGGAGCCCGGCGCACTCAGAAGCCCGTCGTAGGCTCGAGGCATGACGGAAGGGCGACGGCGAGGCGCGAGCCTCGAAGTGCTCCGTGCCGAGGCCCACGACGAGCTCCAGACCGTCATCCTCGCCCGCGCCCGCGGTGGGGAGGACCCCTGGGAGTTCATGAGCGAGCTGCCGACCGTCGACGAGCTCGTGGTGTGGATGCTCCGCGCCGAGAGCATCCGTGACGACGACGGCCGGCTGCCTTCGGCGGCCCGCGACTACCGGCTCCTGCGCCAGATCGCGCTCGACCATCCCGCGCTCACGACGACGGTGTGGCGGATGCTGGACCGGCTCTCGGCCTGAGCTCGCGCATCCCGTCCGAAGGTGAATGAGCGAGTCCCCCATATTGGGGACCGCTCAGGTGTCGGACTGTACCCCGATCCTGGCTAGCATGGGCGAACCGGGAGAGCGCTCCACCCCACCCGAACCGCGCTCTCACGCACACCCGAGGACACCCGATGACCGACGCGCACACCCCTGCCGCAGGGTGGTACGACGACCCGGAGATGGCGCTGCGCCTGCGCTGGTGGGACGGCGTGCGCTGGACGACCCACACTCGCCCGAAGCCGGTCGTCGAGCAGCCGACCGACGCCTCCGGTGCCCTCGCCGTGCCGAGCGCCGCGGAGCCGTACAGCTACTCGGCCCCCTACTCGTGGTCTCCGGGCTCCGTCGGTGTGACGCCGGCCTCGCCGCTCGCGCCCGCGAGCGTGGATGCCCCCGTGCAGCCGCTCGGCACCTACGGCGCGCGCTCCCGCACGCCCGACGAGATCTGGAACACGCGCAGCACGACCATGGCGTACACGCCCGAGCGCACCACGACGCCCGCCGCCTGGGCCCTCGCGTTCACGCCGCTCGTCACGGTGCTCGCGCAGGCGGCGGCGGTGTTCCTCAGCGGCGTCGACTCGACGCCCTGGATCTGGCTCGTCGGTGCGGCGATCATCCCCGTGCTGTGGATCATCATCTGGGTGCGGCGCGACCGGCTCACCCTGAACGAGTGGGGGCACCTCCGGCGCGCCCACTGGGGGTGGGCCTTCCTGACCGAGGTCGGCTACCTGACCGCGCGCACCGTCGTCGTGCGGCGGCAGGCAGAGGGCAAGGGCTGGTGGCCGCTCGTGGTGTGCCTGCTGCTCATCGCCGTGCTCATCAACGTCGGAATCTTCACGCCGGTCGTCGGCATCGTGCTCGGCTCGCTCGTCTAGAGGCGGTTCAGTCCGAGGACCCGCACCACGGCGGATCCCTCGGCGATGCTCGCCTCGAGGTCGACGATCGCGTCGATACCCCAGTCGTGGTCGCCGGCCGGGTCGTCGATCACCTGCCGCACGCGCCAGGTGCGCGCCGCATCCGTCGCACCGTCGGCGTCGGGATCGCGGGTCGGATTCTCATCGATCTGAACCAGGGATGCGCTGCGCGCGTCGCCCCCCGTGCGCACCTCCTCGTGCTCGGCGTAGTAGGCGTCGAGCGCCTCGGGCCAGCCCGCATCGGGGTCGAGCGCTACGAGGTCGTCGTCGCGCTGCAGCGCCGCGAGCTGCACGCGACGGAAGAGCTCATTGCGCACGAGCACGAGGAATGCCCGGCGGTTGGTGGTGACGTCCGGCGGCCGGGGCGGCAGTACCGGCGCGCTGTCGGGCCCGGCGGCCGCCGCGCCGGAGGCGAGCTGCTCCCACTCGTCCTGCAGGCTCGAGTCGACCTGCCGCACGAGCTCGCGCAGCCACTCGATGATGTCGCGCAGCTCGTCGGTCTTCGCCTCGTCGGGCACCGTCTGCCGGATCGCGCGGTCGGCGTCGCTGAGGTAGCGCAGCAGCAGGCCCTCGCTGCGGGCGAGGCCGTAGAAGCTGACGTACTCGGTGAAGCTCATCGCGCGCTCGTAGAGGTCGCGCACGACGCTCTTCGGCCGCAGCTCGATGTCGCGCACCCAGGGCTGGCTGGCGGCGAAGGTCTCGAACATGGCGTGCAGAAGCTCGGCGAGCGGCTGCGGGTGCTCGACCTCCTCGAGCGCATCCATGCGCGCCTCGTACTCGACACCGTCGGCCTTCATGGCCGCGACCGCCTCGCCGCGGGCCTTGAACTGCTGCTGGGCGAGCACTGGGCGCGGGTTGTCGAGAGTCGATTCGATGACGCTGATCACGTCGAGCGGGTAATCGGCGTCGGTGTGGTCGAGCACGCCGATGACGGCGAGGGCGAACGGGCTCAGCGGCTGGTTGAGCGCGAAGTTCGGCTGCAGGTCGACCGTGAGCCGCACCCGCGCCGGTCTCCACAATTCAGGAGCCGCTGCCTCGGCAGGGGCATCCGGATGCCCGCTCTGGGCGTGTCGCGGCTCGCCGGTGTCGCCAACTCCTGAATTGTGGAGGCCCGCTCCGGGCTCAGCGCGGTCGATCTCGACGACGCCCGCGCGCACGAGGGTCTTCGCGATGCCGAGCGCACGGCGCACGAGCTCGCGCCGCCGGTGCGGCGGCTCATGGTTCTCGGTGAGCAGGGCGCGCGCGTTGGCGACCACATCTCCCCCGCGCGCGATCAGGTTGATGAGCATCGCCGCCGACACCTGCATGCGGCTCTCGAGCGGTTCGGGTGCCCCGCCGATGAGCCGCTCGAAGCTGCCTTCACCCCAGGTCACGAAGCCGGCGGGTGCCGACTTGCGCACGATCTTCTTGCGCTTCTTCGGGTCATCGCCGGCCTTCGTCGTCGCGAGGTGGTTTTCCACCTCGTGGTCGGGGGCCTGCACCACGACGAGGCCCGCGGTGTCGTAGCCGGCCCGACCCGCTCGCCCGGCGATCTGGTGGAATTCGCGCGCCGTGAGCTGGCGCATCCGTTCGCCGTCGAATTTGCTGAGCGCCGTGAGCAGCACGGTGCGGATCGGCACGTTGATGCCCACCCCGAGGGTGTCGGTGCCGCAGATGACCCGCAGCAGCCCGCGCTGGGCGAGCACCTCGACCAGGCGCCGGTACTTGGGCAGCATGCCCGCGTGGTGCACGCCGATGCCGGCGCGCACGAGGCGGCTGAGGGTCGAGCCGAAGCCGCGCGCGAAGCGGAAGTCGCCGATCGCCTCGGCGATCTCGTCGCGCTGCTCGCGCGTGATGATGCGGATGCTCGTCAGGGCCTGCGCGCGCTCCATCGCGGCCGCCTGGCTGAAGTGCACGATGTAGATCGGCGCTTGGCGCTCGTCGAGCAGCCGCTCGACGGTCTCGTGCACGGGGGTGCGCACGTACTCGAAGGTCAGCGGGATCGGCCGCTCGGTGTGCGTCACCTCGCTGACGGGGTGCCCGGTGCGGCGTTCGAGGTCGGCGGCGATCGGCGTGATGTCGCCGAGCGTCGCGCTCATGAGCAGGAAGCGCGCGTTCGTCAGCGTCAGCAGCGGCACCTGCCACGCCCACCCGCGCTCGGGGTCGGCGTAGTAGTGGAACTCGTCCATGACGACGATGCCCGCCGCCAGCTCGGGGCCTTCGCGCAGCGCCTGATTGGCGAGAATCTCGGCCGTGCAGCAGATGATCGGCGCATCCCCGTTGACGCTCGAGTCGCCCGTCACCATGCCGACGTTCTCCGCGCCGAAGATGTCGACGAGCTGGAAGAACTTCTCGCTCACGAGCGCCTTGATCGGCGCCGTGTAGTACGTGCGCTGCCCCTGCGCGAGGGCGATCGCGTGGGCGGCGACGGCGACGAGGCTCTTGCCGCTTCCCGTGGGGGTCGCGAGCACGACGTGGGCGCCGGCGACGAGCTCGAAGATCGCCTCCTCCTGCGCCGGGTACAGGTTCAGCCCCTGCCCGACGGCCCAGTTCTCGATCGCGTCGAACGCCGCGCCGGCCTCGTAGGGGCGCGGCATCGACTCGAGAAGGCTCACCCCCCGAGTCTGCCCCACCGGACTGTCTCCACCATTCAGAAGCAGCAACCCCGCGCGGCATCTCCACACTTCACGAGATCATGAGCCGACGACAATCTCCACAATTCAGGAGCACTGGCTCAGAAACGGCGGTTCGGGATGCTCGCGCGGTGTGTCGACCGGGCGCGAGCATCCCGAACTCCTGAATTGTGGAGATGCGGAGCGGGGCTCTGGTTAGGAGAGGGTCGCGCGGAACTCGCGGGCGGCCGTCATCAGCGTGACGACCCGATCCGGGTCGACCGCATTCTCGAAGCGGCCGTCGCGCTTGAAGAAGGTGCCGACCACCGCGCCATCGGCGATGGAGAGCTGGTCGCCGATGTTCTCGGCGCGCACACCCGTGTTCACGAACACGGGCACGGCGCCGGCGGCCTTCTTCACGATGGCGAGTGCCTGGCTATCGGTCGGAGCACCCGCGGTCGCACCCGAGACGCAGAGCGCGTCAGGGAGGGTTGCGAAGACGGTGGTCTTGGCGATCGACTCCAGGTCGCGGTCGGCGAGGTAGGTCGCCGATTCAGGAACGATGTTGAACAGCAGCTTCACCCCGGCGGCGCCGACGCGCGCACGATGACGGGCAACCTCGCCGACGTTCGTGTTCCAGAGGCCGAAGTCGCTGGCGTAGACGCCGGTGAAAATCTCCCTCACCCAGCGAGCACCGGTCGCCATGGCCAGGTCGATGGACGCGCGGCCGTCCCACAGCACGTTCACGCCGAACGGCACGGTGATCTCCGAGCGGAGCTCACCGATGATCCGGGCCATGGTGATGGCGGTGATCGGCTCGGTCTGCGTGAGGTACGGCAGGCTGAACTCGTTCGAGAACATGACGCCGTCAACCCCGCCAGCCTGCAGATCATGCAGTTCCTGGCGGGCGCGAGCGATCACCGCGTCAAGGCCGCCCTCCGCGTCGTAGCCGGGGTCACCCGGAAGAGCCGACAGGTGGAGCATCGCGATGACGGGCTTCTCCACCGCGAAGATGTCGTCCAACCAGGTGGTCATAGAGGCTCCTTCTTTCTGCTGCCCGACGGGGTGGTCGGTCGGGGGTATCGAGGGCGCGTGCGCACCATGGCGACGCGAGTGTTGTGAAATGTTCGCACACTTCCCGACCTACTGGGAACTTTTTACACAAATGTAATCAAAGGGGTGTTATCTACTCACACTTTGCCTCTACTGTGGTCGCATGTCAGTTCAAGGGCGACGAGCACTGATCGAGCAGCGTGTGCTCGACAACGGCGAGATCGACTTCGCCACGCTCGCCGCCGAACTGGGCGTCTCTGAGATGACGATTCGCCGTGACGTCGAGGCGCTCGAGCTCAAAGGCGTGTTGCGGCGCGTGATGGGCGGCGCGATCTCCGTCGGCTCTGCCGCCGCCGAACCCTCCTTCGACGCCCGGGCCGCCCTCGCAGCCACCGAGAAGGCGCACATCGCGTCGGCCGTCGTCGACCTGCTTCAGCCGAGCGAGACCGTGATCATCGACAGCGGGTCATCAGCCCTCGCCGTCGCCCGTGAGATCCGCGCCCGGCACCTGCCGCTCACCGTGGTGACGCCCAGCCTGCTCGTGGCCACCGAGCTCAGCAGCGAGTCCGACACAGACGTGTACGTGACCGGCGGTCAGCTGCGGCCCGGCGAACTCAGCCTGATCGGCCCCGGCGCCCAGGAAAGTCTCGAGCGTTTCAACGCGAGCACCTTCGTGATGGGCGTGGCGGGCGTGGACGGCACCGCGGGCGTCACCGATTACCACTATGCGGAAGCGCACGTGAAGCGCGCGGCGGCGCGCTCCGCGCAACGCATCATCGTCGTCGCCGACTCGTCGAAGCTCGGCAAGGTGCAACTCGTGTCGATTGCGGACCTGTCCGAGCTCGACACCCTGGTGACCGACGGCGAGCCGAACCACCCCACCCTTCGCAGTGCGCGCGCCGCTGGCGTGTCTGTGGTGTGCGTGCAGCCCCCGACCGCGACTGAGAAAGAACAACACGCATGACCGCGACCGTCAGCCTCGGCATCGACATCGGAACGACCGGAACGAAAGTGGTCGCCTTCGATGCAGCGGATGGTCGCCTTCTGGCGGTCAGCCGCAGTGTGCGGGCCCACACAGATGGGCCCGGTATCGCCGAGGCCGAGACCGCAGAGTGGATCGAGAACACCATCTCAGCGGTTGCTGACCTCATCGCTCACCACGGTGTCGACCCGAATCGAATCGCGGCGATCTCGACCACAGGCATGGTGCCTGCGGTGGTCGCCCTGGATGAGGCGCACCTGCCCCTCCGACGCGCGATCCTGCAGAGCGACGCCCGAGCGGTCGAGGAGATTGGTGCCGTTGCCCGAAAGCTCGGCTCCTTCGACCCGGTGACGACCACGGGCAGTGCCGTCAGCCAGCAATCGGTCGCGCCGACCCTCCTCTGGCTGCAGGCCAACGAGTCTGAGCTCTGGTCGCGAACCCGTCTGATCGTCGGCAGCTACGACTGGGTTCTCATGCGCCTGGGCGCCCGCCCGCACGTCGAGCGCAACTGGGCTCTCGAGTCGGGGCTGTTCACGGTCGGCGGCGAGCGTTTCGGTGAGGCCTTCGCAGTGGCGCAGATCGACGGCGGCATGATCCCCGAGGTCGTTGAACCGGGCACGATCGTCGGCGCGCTGTCGGGCGAGATGGCGGAGCGGATGGGTCTTCCTTCCGGAATCCCTCTCGTGGTCGGCGGGGCCGATCACGTGCTCTCCGCATACTCTGCTGGTGTCCGGGCCCCCGGTGACTGGCTGGTGAAGCTCGGGGGTGCGGGCGATGTGCTCGTCGCCAGCGAGTCCCCGCTCGTGGATGAACGTCTGTACCTCGACGCCCACCCCGTCCCTGGTCTCTGGCTCCCGAACGGGTGCATGGCGACATCGGGGAGCCTCATCCGTTGGTTCCAGGCACTGACCGGCGGGGCCGAACTGCTGAGGCTCGACGACGAAGCCGCCGCCGAACCGGCGGTAGGCGTGTACTGCCTGCCGTACTTCCTCGGCGAGAAGAGCCCCCTGCATGACCCCGACCTTCGGGGCGCCTTCGTGGGTCTCCACCTCGGCACCTCCCGCGGGGCGATGTACCGCGCGGTGCTGGAGTCGATCGCTTTCGGCTTCCGGCACCACGCAGAAGTCTTCGGTGAGCTCGGCCTCCCGCTGACCCGCGCGATGGTGACCAATGGCGGCTCGAAGTCGAAGCTCTGGAAGCAGATCCATGCCGACGTGCTGGGCACCGACTTGCACCCGATCGTCGACCACCCCGGCGCCTCTTTCGGTGCGGCCGTGATCGCGGCTATCGGCGTGGGTCTGATGGATGCGTGGACCGACGTCGACCGTTACATCTCGCTCGGCCCCACCGTGCACCCCGACTCTGACGCGGCCGCGACCTACGACGCGGCTTACCGAGAGTGGCGTGAACTGGGTGCGGCCCTCGAACCGTTCTCCCACTCCCTCTCCCGAAAGGCACATGCATGAGCACCGTCGTCATCACTGGAAGCGGGTCCGGCATCGGGCGCGCGATCGCCGTCATGTTGGCAGACCGCGACTGGACCGTTGTCGCCACCGACGTCAACGAGGTCGCAGCGGCCGAGACCCGCGAACTGCTCTCCACCGCGGCCGGTCAGACCCACGTGAGCCGCCAGCTCGACGTCACGAACGGTGACGCCGCCCAAGCAGTTGCCGACGAGATCGCCGACAGCCTCGGCCTCGACGCCTGGGTAAGCAACGCGGGCATCTCATTCATGGAGCGGTTCGTCGACATCCCACGCGAGAAGCTCGACCTCACGCTCGACGTCAACCTCAAGGGAGTCTTCCTCTGCGGCCAGGCGGCCGCGCGCGCAATGATCCGCAACGGCACCTCCGGACGGATTGTGAACACCGCGTCGATGGCGGGCAAGCAGGGCCGTGTGCCCTTCCTGGCCGACTACGTGGCCTCCAAGTTCGGCGTCGTCGGGCTGACGCAGGCGATGGCCTTCGAACTCGCCAGCCACAACATCACTGTGAACGCGGTCTGCCCCGGCTTCGTCGCCACGGCGATGCAGGAACGGGAGCTGGCGTGGGAGGCGGCACTCAGCGGGTCCACCCCCGAGGCCGTGCGCGGCTCGTGGGTCGCCGCCACGCCGCTCGGGCGGCTGCAGACCCCGGAGGATGTCGCCCGCGGCGTCTCGTTCCTGCTCTCCGATGACGCCGCGTTCATCACCGGCGAGTCGCTGTCGGTCAACGGCGGCGCCTACATGGACTGACCGCTCACCAACGAGCGGTCCGACCCTGCACCACCCAACACAGAAAGGAAGTGACCCCATGAGTACTCGACGTCGAGGACTTCTGGCCTCCATGGGCCTCGCGACAGCGCTCGCTCTCACCATCTCGGGATGCGCGGGATCCGGCGGAACGGACGCTCCGGCCTCGTCGGGCCTGGGCGACATCCCCACCGACACGGAGGGCACCGTCCGGATCCTGATGGAGAGTGTTCCCGACACCGACATCGTCATTGATCTGGTCGCCTCGTTCAACGAGACGTACCCCGGTATCGAGGTCGAGATCGAGACGCTCGCGTTCGACCAGATGCGCGACAAGCTGATCGCGTCGTTCCAGTCGAGCGAGCCCGCCTACGACCTGATCGTCGTTGACAACCCCTGGATGGATGACTTCGTCGACGCGGGCTTCCTCGAGCCGCTCGACGCTCGCATCGACTCGACGACCGACTACCAGGCGGAGGACTTCTTCCAGCCGCTGGTCGACATCACCGAGGTCGACGGCGTGCGCTATGGCGTGCCGTTCTACAACTACGCACTCGGCTACCTCTACCGCACCGACCTCTACGAGGAGGCGGGGCTGGAATTGCCGAGCACCCTCGACGAGCTCGTCGCGAACGTACAGCAGCTCACCACGAGCGATCGCACGGGTATCGCGATGCAGCCGCAGCGCGGATACAAGATCTTCGAGGAGTGGGCAAACTGGCTCTTCGCGGCAGGTGGCTCGATCTACGACGAGGAAGGCAACCCCACCCTCGACACGCCGGAGGCCGCCGCTGCCCTCGATGCGTACATCGAGGCCTTCACGACCGCGGCTCCGGCGAACAGCTCGAACTGGGCGTTCGACGAGGCTTTCCGCTCGGTGTCCAGCGGCCAGTCGGCGTCGATGATCAGCTACAACTGGAACCTCCCGGGCCTCAATAACCCCGAGGGCGCTTCCGGAGACCTGGCTGGCTCGTTCGCTCTGGCCCCGATGCCCGGCGGCAAGCAGGTTCTCGGTTCCTGGAGCTGGGCGATTCCGGCCAACTCCGCCGCGTCCGACGCTGCCTGGGCATTCGTGGCGTGGATCACCTCGCCGGCCGTCGACGTCGAGCGCGTCGTCGCTGGCGGTGCCGCGATCCGTGAGAGCACGCTGAGCAACCCGACGGTTCTCGAGTCGGGCTACGGCGAGGACTACTACGCGGCGATCATCGCCATCCTCTCCGACGCGGCCCCGCTCTCGCAGGGTCTTGGTGGCGAGGAGATGATCCAGGCCGTCGGCACTGAGCTGAGCGAGGCCGTCGCTGGCACGAAGACGGTCGAGCAGGCCCTGGCCGACGCCCAGGCTGCCGTCGAGCGCATCCAGCGCTAGGCGACGGCGAACCACATTGAGAAAGGGAACCCGGCAGTGACACCAACGATGACTTTCCGCTGGGCGATGCTCGCTCCGGTCTTGACCATCACCGGCGTCGCTGTCGGGTTCCCCCTCGGGTACGCGCTGTACCTGAGTCTCACCGACTACCGACTGACAAGTCGCGGAGCCCCCGACTTCGTCGGGCTGGATAACTACTTCTTCGTGCTCACCGACCCGCGGATGTGGAACGCGTTCTCGAACACCGCCATCTACGTGATCGTCGCCGTTGCCCTTCAGACCGTGCTCGGCCTCGCCATCGCCCTCGCCTTGCAGAAGCAGAAGTGGGCGCGTGATCTCACCCGCGCGATGCTGCTGGCACCAATGTTCATCACGCCGATCGCCGTCGGGCTCACTTTCCGGTTCCTGCTAAACGACCAGCTCGGAGCCATACCAGCGGCCCTGCGCACGATCGGTATCTCCTACGACTTCTTCGGCCCGAGCAACGCGCTGGTCACCCTGGCCTTCATCGATGTCTGGCAGTGGACACCATTCATGGTGCTGCTGCTCCTGGCCGGGCTCGAGTCGATCCCCCGGCAGCCGCTCGAGGCCGCCCGGGTGGACGGGGCGAGCGCTTGGTACACCTTCCGCCGTGTCGTGCTGCCGCTGCTCACTCCGGTGCTGACCGTTGCCATTCTGCTGCGGTCGCTCGACGCACTCAAGGTGTTCGAGTACGTCTACGCGACGACCCGAGGCGGGCCGGGCACCGCGACCGAGACCATCCAGTACTTCACCTACCAGACCGGTATCCAGTTCTTCCGTCTCGGTGAGGCCTCGGCGGTCGCATTCGTGCTCCTGGCGATCGTCATGACCCTCATCGTCATCCTGTTCCGTCGACTGCAGAGGAGCGCCGCGCGATGACTCGAACTGTGAATCCGTGGAGCGTCGCCCGGGCTCTGCTGCTCTGGGTCGCCGCCCTGACGGTCACTCTCCCCCTGCTGTGGGTGGCCCTGGCCAGCGTCAAGTCGCCAGCGCAGCTCAATGACCCCGGCCTCGTGCTGTTCGTCCCTAACCTCGACAACTGGGCCCGCGTCTTCGAGGCGGGAATCCTTGAGGCGGCAGGCCGTAGCGCCATGGTCGCCGCGGTCACCGTGGCCATCAGCGTCGTGGCGGGTTCTATGGGCGCCTACGCCATCTCCGCCTACAAGGCGGGGGGTGCCGCCACGCGGTTCGGCATCCTGGCCGCGCAGGTGCTGCCACCCGCGGTGCTGGTCTTCCCCTTCCTGACCATGGCCTATGCACTGCGGCTCGACAGCACCTACATTCCGGTGATCTTCGCCCATCTCAGCTTCGTGCTCCCCGTCATCACCTGGTTCCTCATCGGATTCTTCGACGCGGTACCTCGATCGCTCGAAGAGCAGGCGCGGGTCGACGGCTTCTCACGGTTCGCCGCATTCCGGCTGGTCGTTCTGCCGCAGGTGCTGCCTGGAATCGGCGCGGCCGCGATCTTCGGCTTCACCCTCTCGTGGAACGACATGTTCTACGGGCTGATCCTCGCCCCGACCCAGGAGACGATCCTGCCGGTGGCGATCGCCGCGTTCAACACCTTCCGCGGGGTCGAGCTGGGCGCGATGAGCGCGGCGATCATCATCGCGGTGGTACCGGTGGTCATCGCGAGCTTCTTCATTCAGCGTCGCCTGGTGCAGGGCATCAGCGGCGGCGCCGTCAAGTTCTAGTTTCCACGAGAGGTTTCGTCGTCATGGCAGAGGTTCGTTTCAACAAGGTTCGCAAGGAATACGGCTCCACGGTGATCGTCGACGACGTCGACATCGTCTTCCCCGATGGCTCACTGACCGTGCTCGTTGGCCCGTCGGGCTGCGGCAAGTCGACGTCATTGCGGATGCTGGCCGGCTTGGAGGAGATCAGCGGCGGCGAGATTCTGATCGGCGGCCGGGTCGTCAACGGGCTCGAGCCGAAAGATCGCGACGTTGCGATGGTCTTCCAGAACTATGCCCTGTACCCGCATCTCAGTGTTCTCGAGAACATCGCGTTCCCGCTACGGGCCACCAAGAGCCGCCGGGCGGATGCCCTCCGCCGAGCACAGGAGGTGGCCGACTCGCTCGGTCTCGGGGCCCTGACCTCCCGCAAACCCAAGGATCTATCGGGCGGGCAGCAGCAGCGCGTGGCAATCGGGCGGGCGATCATCCGTCAGCCGGCCGTGTTCCTCTTCGACGAACCGCTGAGCAACCTCGACGCGAAGCTGCGGGTCGAGACCCGCTTCGAGCTCATGCAGATTCAGCGCCGCCTCGGCATCACTGCCGTGTACGTCACGCACGACCAAGAGGAGGCGATGACGATGTCCGACCGGATGGTCGTCATGCGCGACGGGCGTGTGGCGCAGACCGGCCGCCCGGACGAGATTTACGCGCGACCCAACAGTGTCTTCGTGGCCACCTTCGTCGGTAGCCCGAAGATGAACATCGTGCGGGGCGCCATCAGCGACGGCGCGTTCATCTCCCCCACGGGTAGCCGCCTCGCCGTCGCGCAGGCGCCCGCACGCGACGCCGTTGTGCTCGGTGTGCGCCCCGACGATCTGCTGCTCACGGCAAACAGCGGCGGAACGGCCCGGGTCGCGCTGATCGAGTTGCTCGGCCCGAGAGCGATCGTGCACCTCGATGCCGGAGAGGACCGTCTGACCAGCGTGGTGGAGGCGGACCGCCTGAGCGAGCTCACGGTCGGCACGAGCGTTGCCCTCGCGGTGCGCCCGGGTGCCCTCCACCTGTTCGATCCGCAGACCGAGCACCGACTGCCAGAGGTCTAGCCGCTCCGCGGCGCACGCCCTAGGACCCCGGGCTCTCGATGAGGAAGAACCCGAACACGCCGGGGTTGTGGGCGTGCACGATGGCGAGGAAGACGACGAGGTCGAACAGCAGGTGCACGATGATGACGTAGGTGAGCGACTTGGTGCGGTGGAAGATCCAGCCTTGGAGCAGCGCGAACGGGATCGTCATGAGCGGCGCCCAGGCCTGGTAGCCGAGCTCCCAGAGGAAGCTGACGAACACGATCGCCTGCAGGATGTTCGCCGTCAGCACCGGGAAGTGCCGCAGCAGCAGCACGTAGACCGTGCAGATGAAGAACAGCTCGTCCCAGATGCCGACCGCGTTGACGCCGATGAACAGGCGCAGCACCTCGCTGGGCTCGGAGACCGCCGGCCAGTTCTGGTACGAGCCCGACTGGATGAAGTAGAACGGCAGGATCAGCCAGCCGAGGAAGGGCACGGCGAACAGGTACGACTTCTCCCACGGCTGCCACTTCTGGCCGCCGCGCCACGGGAACCGGATCACCTTCCGCCGGAAGACGAACCGGTCGAGCACGAACGGCACCGCGACGGCGAGGCTCAGCACGAACCCGAGCAGGAAGAAATTGGGCCACGAGATGTCGGCCTTCACGCTCACCGTGCTCACCACGATGAGGCCCGCGGCGATGATGCCGAGGTCGCGCATGAGCTCGCGATCGACGAAGTAGGCGACGATCAGGCCGACCAGCAGCCACGGGTAGCCGACCAGGCGCTCCTCGAAGCCGAACAGGGGTATTGCGCTGGTGACGACGATCGCGGCGGGCAGCAGCTTCAGGCTGATCGCGGGGGGAGCATCCGTCGGGGCAAGGGAGGCGGCGGCGGGCATGCGCGCATTTTGTCAGGTCTCGGCCATGAATCCGCTTCGCGCCAGGCGGCAGCGGCGACGGATGCGGGCCGCGCCCGCGCGGTCAACCGAGCCAGGCGACCACGCGGTCGATGACCTCGCGCAGCCCGAGCACCCGGAAGTGCCCGATGTGCGGCATCGGCACGTTCTGCGCGCCGCCGAGCTCGGCGCTCGCGGCCGGCACGTACTGGTCGTAGCTGCTGCGCAGGGCGGTGATGCGGGCATTGACCTGGGGCGAGCTGGCGAGCTCCTGGATCACCGGGCGGGTCGGCTGGAACTCGCGGAACGGGCCGACGCCGAAGCGGGCGAGCGGGCTGCCGCCGTAGGGGGTGTTGATCGAGAGCATCCGCTCGAGCCGGCCCGCTCCTCCCGAGGCCGGGTCGTCGGCGACGAGGAGGCTCTTGCCGATGAGCCCGCCCTTGCTGTGGGCGACAATGCGCACACCGTGGAGGTCGTGCTCGTCGAGGTAGGCGGCCGCGCGCTCGGCCATCACCGGGATGGGGTGCCGGTTGAAGCCGAGCGCGGGCACGCTGTGCACGGGGATGCCCAGGCCGACGAGGCGGTCGCGGATGGGCTTCATGTAGTGCCAGGTCTCGAAGACGCCCGGCAGCAGCAGAACAGGAGGCGGAGCATCCGGACCCGCCTCGAGCGGCGCCGGCGGGCGCGACCCGTAGCGCCAGTAGCGCAGGCGCGAGCGGCCCACGTAGGTGTAGTCGGCAACGAGCCCGGCGATGCGGCGCATAGGGCGAGTATGGCCCACCGCGGGCGCGCGATGGTGCGGCCACGGGCGGGGTCAGCAGGGCGGTGCCGGGCTGCCGTTCCGGCGTGGATCTCACCGTCGCTCTGAGTCGCGCTCAGGACTACACTGGCACTCTCAGACGCGACGCCGGGAGGGGGCACGCAGATGACGACCGGGTCGACTGCCGCCGGCTGGTACACCGATGCCGCGGACCCGCGGCTGATCCGCTGGTGGGACGGCGCCGCGTGGACGGAGCACACGCAGCCGAATCCGGATGCCGCGCCCGCACCGATTCCGGCCGCTCCACCGCCGGCCGCCGCGGCTCCGGTCGTCGCGCCGCCGCCGTTCGCCGCATCGCCGACCGTCGCACCGCCGCCGTTCGCCGCGGCTCCCCTCGCCGCCGCTCCCCTCGCCGCCGCTCCCCTCGCGGCCGCTCCCCTCGCCGCGGAACCGGAGCCCGGCCCGCGCCGCCGGGGAACCTCCATGCCGATCTCCGAGCCGGTGCGCCTGGTGCCGCCGACCTCCGGCTCGGTACCGGTCACGATCCCCGGATTCGACGAGCCCCTGCCGCCGCCGCGCACCGGCCCCGAGCCGCTCGCGGTGCCGACGTGCACCGGCCCGTTCAGCGCCGCCCCGACGGGCGCCCCGCTGGGCGGCGTCGCACCCCTTGCCGTGCCCCCCGGAGCGGTCGTGCGGGCGCCGCAGCCCGCGTCGGCGAGCACGCCGTGGACGTCGACGGGAACGTTCGCGCAGCCGACGGGCAGCGTCGACCTGGCGAGCGTCGACTATGAGCCGATGACGCGCTCCTGGGGTTCTGGCCGCGGGTCGACGCCGCAGCGCACGGTGAGCGGGGTGACGACGGCGGGCGGCTGGATGCTCGCGCTCTCCCCCGTGCTGCAGCTGGGGCTGGTCGTGCTCGGGTGGGCGATCACCGAGGGCGGAGCATCCCCGTTGAGCGGCGTCATCGGCGCCGTTCTCGGCGTCGTCGCGCTGGTGTGGATCGTGCTGGCGACGATCCTCGACTACCGGCGCCTGGGCGCACTGGGGCACGAGTTCCGGCCCTCGGTGGCGTGGATTCTGCTGGGGCCGTTCTTCTACCTGATGGCGCGGGCGATCCACGTGTACCGCACGACGCGGCGCGGCACCGCGCCGACCTGGGTCTACCTGGCGCTCGCGGTCACGGTCGGCGCGGCGGCGAGCCTGGGCGCGCTGGCGCTGCCGCGCGAGGCCTCGGCGGCCGACCTGCGGCAGGTCGAGCAGCGGCTGGAGCAGGAGCTGCAGGCGCAGGGCATCGCCTACTCGGTGCTGTGCCCCTCGCAGGCCTCGGCGTCGCTGGGCAGCTCGTTCGTGTGCACGGCGTCGGACGATGTCGGGCCGGCCGCGCTGATCCGGGTGACGTGGACGGGTGTCGGCGACTTCAGCTACGCCTTCGAGTCGACGGTGGCCGTCACGGGCTGAGCCTGGCGGCGTGCTCAGTTCGCGATGCCGCCCTCCTCGGTGAGGCGGATGAACGCGCTGAGCTCGGCGACTCCCTGCGGCGTGTGCGGCAGCGCGTCGGTGAGGCCGGGCGAGTGCACGAGATAGGCGGCCCACTGCGCGCGGGAGATCGCGACATTGAGCCGGTTGCGGTTGAGCAGGAAGTCGAGGCCGCGCGGCACCTCGTGCGCGCTGGAGGCGGCGAGCGACACGATCGCGATCGCGGCCTCCTGCCCTTGGAACTTGTCGACCGTTCCGACGCGGGTGCCGTGCAGACCGGCCGCGTCGAGCGCGTGCCGGATGGTCTGCTGCTGCGCGTTGTAGGGGGTGACGACGATGACGTCGCGGTCGGCGAGCGGGCGGGCGTCGCGGTCGGCGCCGGGCTGCCAGGCGGTGCCGATGAGGCGACGGATGATCGCCACGACCTCGGCCGCCTCCTCCACCGACTCGGTCGCGTTGCCGGTGTGCGGCACGGGCACGGGGTGCAGCCCGGGCGCGACGCCGTCGAGCCGCCGCGCCGACGTGCTGGGGTGGGCGCGCAGCCGGCCCTCGTAGCTGAGCCGCGACACGGGCTCGGCGAGCGCGGGGTGCAGGCGGCGGGTCTCGGCGAGGAAGTAGCCGAGCTCGGCGGGCAGCACGTCGTGCCCCTCGCTGAGGTAGCCGAGCGCGGAGCCGTCGATCGGTTCGGGATGCGTGCCCTGGCTGACCTGCGGCAGCTGCTGCGGGTCGCCGAGCAGCAGCAGGTTCTGCGCGCTGACGCTCGCGGCGATGGTGGCGGCGAGAGAGAACTGGCCGGCTTCGTCGATGACGAGCAGGTCGAGGCTGCGACGGCCGACGCGCTGCGGATGCGCGAAGTCCCACGCCGTGCCGCCGATGACGTAGCCGCCGCGGCCGGCACCAGATCGGCCGGGCCCGGTGCGATCGGCCGCCCGTTCGGCGGCGAACGCGGCGAGCTGGTCGGCTTTGCCGAGCACGGTGTAGGGCGCGGTGGCGTAGTCGGCGGGGTCGGCCCCGGTCTTGGGGGCTTTGGCGACGAGGCGCGGGTCGAGCCCGGCCTTCTCGACGACGCTCGCGAGCACGTGCTCGACGGTGGTGTGGCTCTGGGCGACAACGCCGATCTTCCAGCCGTGGTCGCGGACGAGCGCAGCGATGACGTGCGCGCCGAGGTGCGTCTTGCCGGTTCCGGGCGGGCCCTGCACGGCGAGATACGAGCGGTCGAGGTCGAGCAGGCTCGCGGTGACGGCGCGGATTCTGTCGGGCTCGCCGTCAGCGTCGAGCGTGACGGGCGTGAGCGGGCCGCCGCTGCGCGTGCGCGGCGGCACGCGGCGCAGGAGGTCGCCGACGGGTTCGCGCGGCCACTCAGGGTGGGCGGTGACGAGGGCGGCTCCCCACTCTTCGATGGCGGGCTTCTGCTGGCCGGGGTCGGGCGGACTGCTCGGGGTGAGGGCGACCGGCAGCGCCGTGTACTCGTCGGCCTCGGAGTGCAGGGTCTCGCTCAGCACGACGTGGTCGTCGTGCACTGCCTCGAGGGTCACCGACCGCGCGGCGCGGGCCAGCGGGTCGCGACTGCCGGTGGGGATCGGCGCGGGCTGCTCGTAGACGGCGTAGGGGCCGCTGCGGCCCCCGACACTCGGCCGCGAGCCGGCGGCCCACTGGCCGTACAGCCGCACCGTGCGGCGCAGCGACCGCTGGCGGCCGGTCTTGCCCCACGGGGACTGGTCATGCTGAACATCCCGGTCGACGACGAAGACGTCGCGCACGTCGGCCCACTGGTCGAGAGGGGCGGCGAGGCGGTCGAAGTGCTCCCACCAGAAGGTCTTGTGCTCGCGGCGGTGGTAGTCGATGGCGGCGGCGGCGTAGGCGTAGGCGCGCTGCTCGGGGGTGCGCTCGGTGTCGGCGACGGGCAGCCCGTCTGGGCCGGCGGCGAGCGCGAGCAGTGCGGCGCGCAGGGGTGAGTCGTCGATCTCGGGGCCGCGCGGGTCGGCCTCCGCATCCGCGCCGCCGCTGTCGTCACCGTCGCTGCCGTCGCTGCCGTTCCCGAGGTGCGCGGGCGCCGGATGCTCGGCCGCGAGCCCTCGAAGCCACGCGGCGAGGCGGGCCGTGCTCTCGCAGTCGACCCGGTTGTAGTCGCCGATGTCGTCGATGATCTGCTGCCAGCCAGCGGTGTCGCCCTGCTCGCGCAGCTCGCGGGCGCGCACGTACTCGGCGACGGAGTCGTCGCCGCGCGCGACGGCGGCACCGTCGCGGGCCTCGCGCCAGTAGAGCGGCTCGAGGTACTTGATCGAATAGCTGGGGCTGCCGATGCGCAGGGCTTTCGTGACCACCGGGTACAGGTCGACGAGCAGGCCCGAGCGCAGCCAGTCGTCGACGATGTCCTCCCCCACCCCGTGCCGGGCGGTGAGCGAGCGCAGGTGGGTGCGCTCGTAGGCGGCGTAGTGGTAGACGTGCATGCCGGGGTGCTCGCGGCGGCGGGCGTCGATGTCGGCGAGGAAGGCGAGCAGCGCCGTGCGCTCCTCGGCGAAGGAGTGTGCCCAGCACGGCGTGAAGGCGCCGACGCCACCCTCGGGCGCCGTGTCGACCATGCCGAACAGGTAGTCGAGCCCCCAGCGCGTCGGATCGTCTTCGGTGTAGAGCGGGTCTCCTTCGAAGTCGAAGTACACGTCGCCGGGGCTCGGCGCGGGCAGCGCGTGCAGGGCTGCGGCGTCGCGCACGTGCACGGGCGGTGGGGTGCCGGCGGGGGCTCCGGCGGCCTGGGCCTGCAGGTCGCCCTGCAGCCGCAGGGTGTCGAGTGTTGAGCGCGGGATGCCCGACAGGCGCGTCACCTCGGCCGCACCGGTGTCGTCGAGGGTGGCGAGCTGCCCGAGGGTGGTGATGCCGGCGACGCCGAGCTTCTGCCACTGCGCGCCGGTGAGCCCGGCGACCTGGCTGACGTCGTCGTGCGCGGCGATCTCGCTCGTGCACCACGCGCAGCTGCGGCAGTGGGTGACGCCCTCGCTGCGCCAGGCGAGGGGCGCGTCGGCGGCCATGCGCTCGCGCAGCAGGCGGTGCAGCCGGGCGCGTCGGGCGCGCAGCACGGGCGCGATGTCGTCGAGGCGGTGGATGCTCTGCTCGCGGGTTCCGAGGATGAGCGCGACCTCGGGGTCGACGGCGATGCCGAGCCGCTCGAGCTGCTCGGCGTAGGCGGCGAGCTGCAGCAGCGCGGTGACTTTCGCGCGGCGTGCGAGCTTGCTGTCGAGCACGCGGTAGGCGCCGGAGGGCATCCGCTCGAGGAAGTCGGCGTAGCCGACGAAGGCGATCGCGACGTCGGCGCCGGGCGCGCCAGCTGCCGCATCAGAGCCGGTGGATGCGGGGCTGTGGTCGCGGTCGACGAAGGTGCCCTGCACGATGACGGGCACTCCGGCCTGCAGGGCCGCGACCGTCTGCTGCTGCGCCTGCTCGACCTCGGCGAGGTCGCCGTGGATGCGCGGGATCTCGAGCAGAGCATCCGTGCCCGCGAACGGCGTGCCCGCCGGGCCCGTGATGCCGGCCGCGGCCAGCCGCGCGCGGTAGTCGGCGATGATGGCGGCCTCGTGGGCGTCGCCGAGGGCGGCGGTGCGCGCGAGCATCGCGTCGGGCTCGTCGTCGACGGCGGGCACCCGCCCGAGCTTGGCGTCGAGGTCGCGCGCGACGGCGAACTCGCACGCGGCCGCGCGCGTGAGGTCGCTCGCCGAGGTGACGAGCAGGCGCTCGCCGCTCTCGGTGGTCGTCAGGTACATGGCCCTCCCTCACGGCGGCGCGAACTCGCTGCCTCGCAACTGAGGCTTCCTTCAGCGTAGGGCGCACCACCGACACTCGCGGAGGCGCTCTCGACGGTGCTCCGCGAGGGACGCCGAGAGACACTCGTGAATCCACGGAACTCCGGTGCGGGAACGATCCGTGGATTCACGAGTAGCCACGAGCCCTCCCCGTTCCGTGGATTCGCGAGTCACGATCAGGCGAGAGCATTCCGTGGATTCGCGAGTCGTGTTGCGGTGAACCCGCGCCGCGTGGCCCGGAGGCCGTCCGGTTGCGCACCCCGCCTCTCGACACCAGCCGCCGGAGGGAGTTGACTGGCCGCCACGATCGACCGCGCACCCCGAAGGAGACCACCATGTCGAGCGTCGCCCGCATCACCACGATCACCGCCCGTTCGGAGAAGAGCTTCGAGGATGCCGTGCACGTCGGCATCAACCGCGCCAACAGCACGTTGCGTGGCGTGAGCGGGGCGTGGATCAAGGAACAGAAGATCGCGATCGAGAACGGCCAGGTCACGGCCTACCAGGTGACGATGGAAGTCACCTTCGTTCTCGACGACTAGCAGCCGCGGATGCGAGCTCGGGTGGCGGCCGCCGCTCGAGCTCTCGCGGTCGCGCGCTGACGCGGGCGGCTAATCCCAGTCGTCGGGGGTGCGCAGGGCCGTGCCGTCGAGGCCGAGCAGGCCGCGCTCGAGCCACGAGCGGATGAGCGCGTGCGCCTCGGCCGCCGTGAAGAGATCAGAGCGGCGCGCGTCGACGAGGTAGCCGAGGGCGGAGGTGATCGTGGAGTGGCTCTGGTCGCCCTCCGTGCGATAGACCCGCATCGGCGCGTCGGGCAGGCCGAGCTCGACCGCCATCTGCTCGGGATGCCCGATCACCTGGGCCCACCGCTCGCACCCGTCAGACCGGTCGATGATGAGGAAGTAGTAGGTGCGCTCGAGGCCGAGAAGGTGCAGGAGGTCGTGCAGCGCCTCCCACGACGGCAGCGGCCGAGTCGGGGTGCCACTCATGCGGTAGCGGTACGGGAAAGGCTCGGCAACCGGGCGGACGTCGAGCGCGAGACGAGACTCGATCGTGGGGGCTTCTCGGCGGCTCATGGCTCCAGCATGACCGGGAGCTCCGACACCAGAGCCCACGACGTCAGCCCCATCGCGTCGACAGCCCGGCGACCCCCGAGAACGCCGGATCAGCAGTCACGAGCTCAAGGCCGTCGCTCATCGCCTGTGCCGCCAACATGCGGTCGAAGGGATCGCGATGCGCCCAGTCGAGCGAGCCCGCCGCAATAGCATGCTGCGCACTGATCGGCAGCGGATCGGCCCCGAGTCGCTCGACCTGCTGGTCGAAGTGGTGTATGAGCGCCGAGGCCTCGGGTAATCGCCCGAGCCGGTGCTTGGTCGCGATCTCGAAGGCGCTCGCCGCCGAGACGAGCAGGGGCGTACGACGGTCTGCGAGGGCAGAGCGCACCGGCTCGGGCAACCGACGCGGAGCACCGAGCGCCCAGAGCAGCACATGTGTGTCGAGCAGCAGCGTCACGGGGCATCGCCCGCTAGGCCATCCCAGGCCATGAGTTCGCCCTCCGGCAGCGGATCGAAGAACGACGACGGCGTGTCGAGCCCCGGGAGGAAGCCAAGCTCGCGCTCGGGCACCGCAGACACCGCCGTCAGCCGCGCGACGGGCGCCCCGCCGCGCGCGATGACGATCTCCTCACCGCGCTCGACCCGCGCAAGCAGCTCCGAGAGCCGCGTCTTCGCTTCGTGCACGTTCACCTGCTCTCCCATGTGAACTAACCATAGTGGACTAACCACGACATGTCACCGGCGAACTGGTCACAGCTCGAGCGGCAGCGCCGGGCTGGGGGCGGGATGCTCGCGCACGCCGCGCGTGTGGCTGATGAGCACCGAACGCAGGGTGAGGTCGGCCTCGTGGGCGGCGGTGCTGAGGGCGAGCATCCACTCACGATCGACGCGGGTCGGGTCGGGGCCGCCCGTGCGTTCGAGGCCGACGATGAGTGTGCGGGCTCCGGCCTCGTGCAGGCCATGCAGCAGCGGCACGAGAATCGCGCCGGCGTCGGGCGGGCAGCGCAGCGGCAGGTCGTCGCACGGCATCGCCAGGCCGGTGAAGCCGTCGTCGGTGGGCGGCAGAAACAGCCAGAGCTGCCAGCGCAGCGCCGGGCCGAGCGCGTAGGCCAGCTGCGCCTCGGGCGACTCCAGCTCGGCCTCGGTCAGCGGATGCTCGGGCGTGATCACGCGCGTGCGGCCGGCGCGGTGGCCTACGCGGTGGCCAGAGCGGTGGCCGACGTCGGCGAGCGGGGCAGGTCGGTAGCTGCGGAAGGTTCCTGTCATGCGGGCGAGATTGCCCGCACGTGGCGCCGCCAGCCCAAGAGCGCTGGGTTTGCGAGCGAAGCGATGCTGCCAGCGCCGGTGTGCAGGAGGTGTGGTTACCCCAGACGCTCGACCATCAGCCAGCCCCGGCTCACCTGGACTCCACCGACAGAGCCGAGCGCGATGAACTCCAGCCGCACGCTCGTCGAGTACTCGAGCTGAATCGTGAGGTCAGTCGAGGCGTACTGGAAGACATTGGCCGCAGAAGGCGTGAACTGCGACAGAGAGATGTTGTCGAGGGGTTCCGCCGGAATACCCGAGGCACCCTGGTAGAAGGTCGTCAGTCGGAGCGCCACAGGAGAGGCATTGTCCACTGACAGGTACCGCACGAGCGAGGAGAATCGGTAAACCCCGGGGTCGAGATTGAGTGTGCCGCTGCCGAACTGGTTGACCGTCAGACCGCTGTCGAGAGCACCCGACGTCTGCGCGATCGGGAGAGCAATGCCGGTGTTGGGCGGCACGAACTGACTGGAGACGGTGAAGTAGCCGTAGTCGACGACCCCGGCCGGGCCCTGCGGTCCGGTCTCCCCCTGCGGTCCGACCTCACCCTGCAGCCCCGCCGCGCCGGTCTGACCGGGCACGCCTGCCGTGCCTGCCGGCCCCGTCGCGCCCGGTGCCCCGGTCGCGCCGCGCGCGCCCGCCGGCCCGCTCGGCCCCGCAGCGCCATCGCGCCCCGCCGCACCCGGTGCTCCGTCGACGCCGTCTACTCCGTCCGAACCGTCCAGGCCCGAAGCTCCGTCAGCGCCATCAGCGCCCGGTTCGCCCGCGGGCCCCTGGGCTCCGGCCGGGCCGCTCGCCGCGCCCAGCAGGCTCGCCCCGAGCATCCCACCCCCGGCACCGACGAGGGCAGTGATGAGGCAGGCGATGAGAAGGGTGCGCAGGGAGACCACGAATGCTCGCTTTCGTCGGGTACGTCGACTGTACCGATGGTGAGCCTTGGTCGGCACTACCCGGTAGATTCGCCGCATGTACCGGCAGATCGCGCGCAACAGGCGGTTCAGCATCCTGCTGATCGCGATCTTCTGCCTGGCCGTGCTGGGGCTCGGACTGTTCACGTCGTGGGTGTTCGAGTCGTTCTGGCCGCTCGTGCTGCTCAGTCTGTTCTGCCCGCTCTACGTGTGGTGGCAGCTGAGCCACGCGACCGAGCACGCGGCGAAGGCGGCCGGCTGGGTCGCGGTGGGCCCGGATGCGGAGCCGCGGCTGCACCGCATCGTCGAGACCACGGCCATTCGTGCGGGCATTCCCCTGCCGCAGGTCGGCGTCATCGAGGATGCCGCGCCGAACGCCTTCGCGGCCTCGCTGCGCCCGGAGAAGGCCGTCATCGGCGTGACGCGCGGCGCGCTCGACCTGCTCGACGACACCGAGCTCGAGGCGGTGATCGCCCACGAGGTGGCGCATATCGTCAACCAGGACGGCCGCGTGACCCTCACGACCTTCGCCCTCGTCGGCTCGATCGCGGCGGTCGCCGCCGGGCTGCTCGGCCTCGGCTGGGCGATGCTGCAGGTGACGCCGAGCGGTCTGCGCAACGGCATCGGCCTTCTGATCGGGATGCTCGGCATCGGCCTGCTCCTCCTGGGCGGCATCTTCTGGCTCGTGGCGACGGTGCTCGGCCCGGTGATCAGCGCGGCCGTCTCGCGCCGCCGCGAGTTTCTCGCCGACGCGAGCGGCGTCGAGCTCACCCGTTTTCCCGACGGCCTCGTGCGCGCGCTCGAGAAGCTCGCCGCCCACCCCGCGGGCCCCTCGACCGCGACCGGAGAGGTGCAGGCGCTGTTCATCCACGACGGCGCCGGCGCCTCGTGGCTCGAGCGGTTGCTCGGCACGCACCCGCCCGTCGCCGAGCGGGTCGAGCGGCTGCGGGCGATGGGGCGGTCGTTCTAGGCGGGCCTCCGGGCGCGCGGCATTAGCGCGATCGTGCGAGAATATGACGCATGGATGCTCAGCCCTCGCGCCCGCTGACCGACTACCCGCGCCCCTCTGTCGCCGTCGACACGGCCGTGTTCACGGTGCGCGGCGACGAGCTGTGCGTCGTGCTCGTCGAGGGCCGCGACGGCCGGCGCCGCCTGCCGGGAACGTTCCTGCACGAGGGCGAGCGCCTGGTCGACGCGGTGCGGCGCTCGCTCGCCGCGAAGGCCGGCATCGGCGGCGGCGAGCCGCGGCAGCTGCAGGTGTTCGACGAGCCGCACCGCGATGACCGCGGCTGGGTGCTCTCGGTGGCCCACGCGATGGCCCTCCCCGCCGATCGCCTGCCCGACGAGGCGGGCGTGCCGATCGACCTCGCCGACCCGCTCGACTTCGACCACGCGCGCATCCTGGCGATCGCGGTGGAGCGCATCCGCACCGACTACGCGACGATGCCCGACCCCTGGAACCTCATGCCGCCCGCCTTCACACTGCGCGAGCTGCTGCTGCTGCACACCGCCGTCGACCCGTCGACCCCGCAGCGCGACACCTTCCGCCGCATGATGGAGCCCCTGCTCGTCGAGACCGGCGAGTACACCTCGGGCACGGTCGGCAAGCCATCGCGACTGTTCCGCAAGCCGACTGCCGCCGAGGTCGCCGCGCGGCGCGCGAAGCACGAGGAGGCCGTGCGCACCGGTGCCCGGCGCACATCACGCTCGCGCAGCGACGAGGTTCCCGCCGACCGCCTGCTCACGACGTCGGCGCAGCGCAAGTCGCGCGACGGCTGGATGCCCCTCGAGAAGATCCCCTCGGATGCCCGCCACACCATCCGACTCGACCGCGGCCCCAGCGGCGTCGTGGCGCGGGTGCTCGCCGACGAGCAGTCGGCGCTGTGGACCTACCGCGGTCTCGTCACGACGTACGAGCGCCCCGAGAACCGCATCGGGCCGGATGCGCAGCTGCAGTCGATCTCGATGCACGGCCCGGGCGGCCGCGAGCTCTCGATGGTGCGCTTCTAGGCCCCGGGCTCGGAGCCGGGCTTCTGCCCGCCCGATTTCTCGGCGCTGACCCTGTCGGCATCCGCGGCACCGCGACTCGGTGCGGCCATGACGCGCTCGCTGCGGTCGAACTCCTTCTTCTCGCCGCGTCGCACGTCGCGGAGGTAGCGGCCGACGGAGAGGCTGCTGGCGTGCACGGCGTCGGCGTCGACATCCCAGGCCATCGAGCTGCCAGGGTCGAAGCCGAGGTCGCGGCCGACGGCGATCGCGTCCTGCCCCGCACCGAGGTAGACGAAGTTCCAGCCGAGCTCGTCGGCGAGCCCGGTGATGAGCTGGTTGACGCGCTGCCCCGTCCATCGCTTGCTGGCGTTCTCGTGGCCGTCGGTGACGACGACGACCTGCACGGTCGCGGGCTGGGCGTGCGCGGGCATGGCCGAGAGCGCCGAGCGGAAGCCTTCGAGCGAGTCGCCGAGAGCATCCAGCAGGGCGGTCATGCCGCGGGGCTCGAGCTGCACGCGCACCGAAGCGGGGTCGGCGAAGGTCGCCTGGTGCTCGACCTCGTCGTCGAACGCGACGATGTCGACGGTCAGACGTCCGGGCAGGGCGGCCTGCTGGGCGAGCAGGCTCTCGAGCCCGCCGACCATGTCGTCACGGATCGCCTGCATTGAGCCGCTGCGGTCGATGATGAGCAGCAGGGCGGTGTACGTGGGGTCGGTCATGATGCCTCCGTGTCGTCGGTGGTCGTGTCGTCGGTGGTCGTGTCGTCGGTGTTCGCCGGGTCGGGGGTCGCGCGTGCGGCCTGTTCGGTGATGCGGGTGAGGGCTTCGCGCAGGAAGCGCTTCGGCGACGCGGCGGGGAGCGCCGCCACGACGTCGGCGAGCGCCTGCTCGATCGGAACGCCGCGGTGGAGGGCCGCGTAGAGCGCGGCGACGGAGGGGGTGCGGCTCTGGGCGGCGACGCAGTGCAGCAGCACGGTCTTGCCCTCGGCCCGCAGGGCGGCGATCGCGTCGACGGTGTCGCGCAGCACGAGGTCGAGGTTCGGGTTCGCCTCGGGCTCGTCCTTGTCGATGAGCCACACCTCGACGTGGTCGGCGGCTCGTGACGTCGTGACCCGTCGCTGCTCGGTGCCGATGCGGCACAACGAGACGACCGCGTCGGCGGGCGACTCCTCGAGGTCGACGATCGAGCCGAGCAGCACACCGGGGTCGTGCGGGTGCGGGGTGAGCGATCGCTCCGGATACCAGCCGAGGTAGTCCATGCGGGGGCCGGTCGGCCAGCCCGTATCGTCGGGCTCGCCGCCGCGCACGGCCAGCGCACCCAGAGCGACGAGGTCGTGGGCGCGCAGTCCGGGGTGGCCGTGCAGCACCCGACGCCAGGCGCTGGGCACCGCGCTGGCGCCGAACGCGGCACCGAGCAGCACGGCGGCGATGGCGGCGACCGTGTCGGTGTCGCGGCCGCCGCGCACGGCGCGCTCGAGCGCGTCGACGAGGGCCGCCCCGCCTCCGGCACCGTGGGCGGCAACCGCCCCGTGGATGCTCGACCACGCCCCTTGCAGCGCTTCGACCACCCAGCCGTTGCGCGCGAAGTCGCGCGGCTGGCGCTGCTCGGCGTCGTCGAGCAGCGCGGCCCAGCGGGCGCGCCGCGCGGCGGGGAGGGCGGGCAGGCCGGTGCGAGCATCCAGGTCGCCGGTGAGAACCGCGTGGCGGATCGCGAGGGTCCAGAGCACGCACGCGTCGCCGGCGTCGTCGTCCCAGTGGGTGAGCGAGCTGAGGGCGCGAGCGGCTTCGGCGGCGGCCGCTTCGTCGTGCAGGTATGCCAGGGCGACGGGCGCGGTGCGCATGAGCGATCCGTTGCCCGCCGACTTGCCGGTGCGCTCGTGCAGGGCCTGCGCGGCGGCGCGCGCGGCAGCCGCGGAGCCGCCGTTCCGCTCGGCCTCGGCGAGCACGGCGCGGGTCTGCACGCCGACGTCGGCGGCGTCGCGCGCCCACACGATCCAGGCGGCGACGATCTCGTCGAGCACGGCCTCGTCGCGCAGGTCGGCGCCGCGGGCGGCGGCCTGGGCGATGGACACGGCCATGGCGGTGTCGTCGGTCCACTCCCCCGGCGCCCAGCCGAAGCCGCCGCCGCCGATCATGGCGACCGGCGCGTCGTCAGGCAGCGGGTCGCCGAACTCGTAGCCGGCGCCGAGGGCATCGCCGGCGGCGAGGCCGAGCAGCACGCCGGCGGCGCGGTCGGTCGAGAGAGGCTGGGCGGCCTGCGCTGCGGTCGGGGACGTGGAAGGGGTCATGCGGTCTCCTTGGGGTCTTCGAACGGTAGTGGTGAGGGCTGACATTGGCGGCGTCGCTCGGTCGGCATGGAGCGGCCCGCGCACGACGGGTGATGTGTCGCTCTTGTCATGTGACATCGACGACACATCAGCCTGAAGAAGCTCCGTCCCGGCTCAGACGCCGGCGAGCAGGGGGTGCGCGCGGTCGAGGGCGGTGAGGTGAACAACCGCGCCGATGCGGTGCAAACCCGCGATGCGCGAGCCGAGACCCGTGACCGCAACGCGGTCGTCGTCTCGCCGCAGCGAGAACCAGCGCGGCCCAGCATCCTCGGGGTCGCCGATAGTGCCCCCGAGCAGCGGTCGGCCCTGCAGGGCGCGGGCGAAGGCGCGAGCCCGCTCGGCGCTGGTGGCGACGGGGTCGACGAGGCGAGCATCCACCGCCGCTGACTGCACGATGCCGGCGTAGCGCGAGCGCAGCCCCGAGCCCGAGCAGAACAGCTCGAGGCCCATGATGCGCCCGCCGATGCCGATGATGACGCCGCGCTGGCCCTCGATCATGCGGGGCACACGGATGCTCTGCCGATCGAGCTGGTGCGTGAACGAGCGCGTCTCGCTGCGGCCGAGGCGCTGCTCGATCGCGTCGATGCGGCGCCAGACTCGCGACTGCCGATCGTGCCGCTGAAACTCGTCCGAGATGCGGTGCTGGGCGGCCTCGTCGCCTTAGCGCACGACGAGCGAGGCGCGGCGGCCGCCGGCGCTGTGATCGGCACCCCCGCCCCAGCGGCCCTGCTCGACGCACAGGGCAGGCAGCGGGCGGCGCTCGCGCGGGGCGAGCACGAGGCTGCGAGCGAGCATGCGGTTCTGCCAGCCACCCTCGAGCAAGTCGCCCTCGAGGGCGACGAGTGAGCGGTCGGCGAGGTTCTCGGCCTCGAGGGTGTCGACAGCCGCTCCCTCGGCGCGCTCGGAGATGCGCAGGGAGGCGGGAGCCCAGTCGAGCATGCCGATGCGCGGGGCGTCGACCCAGACCGGGAAGACGGTGAGGCCGGCCTGGTGGGTGCCCTGGCCGACGTGGAGGGCGGGGATCGTGGTGTGCATGGGGGCCTCCTGGGGATGCCGAACGAGGTGTGGGGCGGTGGGTTCCGACTTGTCGCACTTTCGCTCAAATAGACTGTAGCACATGGTTAGCGCGAAACAGCGATTAGTCATCTGATACTGTCTCACCACGCTCCGACACGAGCCCCTGCACGCCCACCACCACCCCGGAAGGACCACCCCGTGATCGACGACCAGCTGCTCATCGACCGCATCCGCCGCCCCCGCCCCGACGGGCTGTCGATCGTGCGGGGCTCCGCGCCGGTGACGAGCTTCGGCGACCCGCGCTCGGCCCGCGTCGCAAGCGTCGGCATCAACCCGAGCGTGAGCGAGTTCTGCTCGAGCAAGAAGGGCAAGCCGCTTCTCGAGCCCGCCAAGAAGCGCTTCGTCGACCTCGAGACTCTCGGTCTCGGCGAGCACGATGTGCTGACCGAGGAGCAGGCGCTCCGTGTCGCCGAGAGCTGCGACCGCTACTTCGACGTCAACCCCTACTGGTCGTGGTTCTCGCCGATGCAGACCTACGTGATGGACCCGCTCGGCGTCTCGTACAAGAGCCGCACGGCGGTGCACCTCGATCTCGTGCAGTGGGCGACCGACCCGGTGTGGTCGCGCATCGCGAGCCCGGCCGTGCAGGACCGCCTCGTCGACGACGACCTGCCCTTCCTCCGCGCGCTCATTGCGCAAGGCGGCTACGACCTGATCGTGCTGAACGGCAGGACCGTGGTCGAGACCTTCCGCCGATTCGGGATGTTCGAGGTCGAGCACGAGGAGAAGCGCGTGCTGGGCGGCACGACGCGCACCACGCTGCTCACCGGCACGGTCGGCGGACGCCGCGCGCTCGGCTGGACGCTCAATGTTCCCGGTCAGAACCTGAAGGCGCAGAAGCAGGGCCTCGCGGAGTGGCTCAGCAACTCAGCGCCTCGCGGATGATCTCAGACCGCGTCTTGCCCTCGCGATCAGCCCGGGCGTCGAGCGCAGCGATCTCGTCAAGCGTCAGTCGCAGAGCGGCTACCGAATTGGCCGGTAGGCGCCCCGACGAAACGCGGCCCCCGCCTCCGCCTCGTCGGGGTCAACATCGGGGTCGGGTACGACCTCGAACAGCGCGTCTCTGATCAGCGCCCGCGCCGCCGCGCTCGGGATGCGCGGAAGAAACTCGCCGCGCCCTGCCTCTGGGTCGGGCGTGCCAACGGCCGACAACCTGGCCCAGAGCTCGTTCCACACCGGATACACGTCGCGGTCTCCGAGCGGCTCACCGCCACTGTGTCGCCACCCGTGCGCGCTCAACACGCGCGCGATGCGTTGCGGACGAATTGTTCGGTCGGCGGTGGCCGCGTAGACGGCAAGCGTCACGGAGCAATGCCCGCCGAAGATGGCCGGGTCACCGATCAGGGTGTCGGCACAGTGCCGCCACAGTCGCTCCGGGTCGGCCAGGCACTCCCGACCGAGCGGCGTGAGGCGCAAGGTGCCCTTGTACCGCCGCACCAGTTTGATGTCGCGCAGGTACTCCCGAAAGGCCAGCACCGGGTGGGCGTCGATCTCGCGGGTGCCCGCCCAGGGGTAGTCGCGCATCTCCGGCAAGAGCTCGGCGAGCTCGCGTGCATCGACGGGCTTCAGGTACCCCGCGGCGGTCAACGGCAGGCCATCGCCGGATGCCCGCTCGAGCATCCACCGGTGTGGCACGAGTGCCTGCCCAGGGTCGGGGCGCGGCTGCGTGATCAGCTGGGTCGACAGGGTCACGGCATTCTGTCGAAACTCGTCGCCGAACTCGGTGTCGCCGAGCCCGTTCAGCATCGCGGTCAATGCCGGGTGCAGTCGCAAGGCTGCTTGTCTGCGCATGGCGTTGCTCTCTCTCGTCGGTCTCACGCTACCGAGCGTGGTCAAGGCCCTGAAAGCGGTGTAGCCCATGACCCTGAGCTTCAGACGCTCGGGCGGTACCATGAGAGCGAGGAAGGGAGCGAACTCATGGAGCAGCGCAAAGTCGACGCAGAAGTCGTCAAGCGTGCCGTGTCGCGCTCTACCGCTGACTCTGCGCGGCTTGAGCGCCGCGAAGTTCCTGCTGGATTCGTTCGGTCTGCTGCGGCCGAGAAGTTCCTGGCCGAGCGACGCAACGGGCGCTGATGGCGCTCTCGCCTGGGTACGGCGAGACGCCGCTCGACGGCGATGAGTTCGATGCATTGTTGCCGTCGATTCGCGAAGCCCTCGGCGTAGACGTCACCAAAGCGGCAATCTTCGACCTCGAACAAGCCGTTCAAGATGAGGTCGCAGCAGACCTTCTCAACCGCGTCTTGGCCCGCGAGATCGGGCTCGATGAACTCCTCAACGATCACTTCATTCGAGAGCTTCATCGACGGCTCTATGCCGACATCTGGTCGTGGGGCGGCAAACTGCGCGTGCGCGAACTAACACTCGGCGTCGCACCCGAGCTCGTCGCCGTAGAGCTCAGAACATCGCTCGACACGCTCAACTACCGACGCACGATGACGAGCGACTTGACCCCCCGGCAACTGGGTGTCGCGGTGCATGCTGAAACGGTGCGAATCCACCCATTCGCCGATGGCAACGGCCGCACGACACGCTTGCTCGCCGATCTCGTCTTCGTGGCCGCTCAAGAGCTTGACGAGCCCGAGCTCTACGACTGGTCACTCGACAAGACGCGGTACATCTCTCTGCTCCGCGAGTACGACGTGCATCGAGATGCGACCGACCTGGCGGCGTTCATCGGCGTGCGACCGCTGTCTGCCTAGCCGGCCTACTCCCCGCCACCCTCCCCCAACTCCGCGAACTTCTGCGCCATCGTCGGGTTCCCGCGCGTCAGCTTCTTGATCGTCACGTCCTGCGCCTTGTCGTTGGCCAACCGCAGGTTGCGCTCCGACCCGAGCAGGGCATCCTTGACCTTCTGCAAGCGGTCGATCACCTTGTCGATCTCTGAGATCGCCTCCTGGAACTTGCGCGAGGCGAGATCGTAGTTGCGCGAGAACCCGCTCTTGAAGCTCTCGAGCTCGTTCTCGAAGTTGGTGATGTCGACGTTCTGCGCCTTCACCAGTTCGAGCTCGCGCTTGTACTGCAGCGATCCGAGGGCGGCGTTGCGCAGCACGGTGATAGACGGACAAGAAGAACTGCGGCCGCACCACGTACATCTTCGAGTAGCGGTGCGAGACGTCGACGATTCCGGTGTTGTAGAGCTCGTTGTCGGGCTCGAGCAGCGACACGAGCACCGCGTACTCGCAGCCCTTCTCGGTGCGGTCCTTATCGAGCTCTTTGAAGAAGTCCTCGTTCTTCTTCTTGGTCGCGGTCGCGTCGCTCTCGTTCTTCATCTCGAACATGATCGACACGATCTCGGTGCCGGCCCCGCCATCCGCCGAAGCACCGTCGCCCGACACCGTGCCGGCGTAGTCGCGGAAGATGTAGTCGCCCTTGCTGCCCGTGCGCGCTGGCCCGCCCCACCCATCTTGGTCGACAGCTTCGCCTTCATGTCGCGCAGCCGCTCGATGGCGTCGTCGCGGTCTTTGATCTGCTGCTCGTACTTCTCCTGCAGCGCCTTCTCGCCGAGCGCCTTCTGCGCTTCGGCCAGCTCGAGGTCGGCCTTGAGCCGGTCGCGCTCCTTCTCAACGCGCGTGGTCGCTTCGATCACGGCCAACTGCTTCAACTGCTCTGACGCCTGGATGCTCGCCTTCAGCTTCTCGACCTCCGCCGCCTTCTCGGCCAGCTGGTCCTGCAGCTTCGCCGCCAGCTTGGCCTCAGCCAACTCAACGGCGGATGTCGTCTCGGCCTTCGCCTGCTCGAGCTCGCTGAGCAGCTTCGCCCGCTCGGCCTCTGCGTGTGCCTGCGCGAGCTTCAGCTCGTTCTTCTTGTGCCTGAGTCCCGTGGGGTGGTGGACTTTCCGGTCCTGAGCGTCGTGTCGTTGACGTGAGGGGCCACCGTGCGATGGTCAGTGAGAACGACCAAGTTACTCACGACAGGAGATCGCACGATGGCCCTCAATCAGTCTGCCCTGCTTCAGCTGCTCGCCGAGCTGAAACTCACCGACACCACCGACCGCATCCGTCAGATGACCGAACGGCTCTACCAAGAACTGATCGACGCCGAAGCCGCGTCGGTGATCGGCGCCGGACCCTACGAGCGCACCGCCGAGCGCGTTGCGACTCGCAACGGGGCGAGGTTGCGCACCCTGTCGACCACTGCGGGAGATCTGGAGTTGCGGATCCCGAAGCTGCGGGCCGACAGTTTCTTTCCGTCGTTGTTGGAGCGGCGCCGCCGGGTCGATCAGGCGCTGTTCGCCGTGGTGATGGAGGCCTACCTGCACGGCGTCTCCACCCGCAAGGTTGACGATCTGGTCAAGGCGCTCGGCGCCGACACGGGCATCTCGAAGTCCGAGGTGTCTCGCATCTGCGCCGGCCTGGACGCGACGGTTGCGGCATTCCGCGACCGATCCCTGTCTCAGATCGCCTACCCCTACGTCTTCTTGGACGCCACCTATTGCAAGGTTCGCATCGACGGGCGGGTGGTGTCTCAAGCGGTTGTGGTCGCGATCGGGATCACCGCTGACGGGCACCGTCAGGTGCTCGGCTTTGACGTGGGCGACAGCGAAACGGAGGAGTTCTGGAAAGCGTTCCTGCGATCGTTGAAAGCTCGAGGGCTTTCCGGGGTGAAGCTGGTGATCTCCGACGCGCACGCGGGTTTGAAAGCAGCTATCGCGGTGGTGGTGCAGGGAGCGGCCTGGCAGCGGTGCCGCGTGCATTTCATGCGCAACGTGCTCACCGTCCTGCCTAAGGGTCGGCAGGAGATGGTGGCCTCGATCATCCGCACGATCTTCGCCCAACCCGACGCTGAGCATATTGACGCGCAGTTCGAGGAGGTTGCTCGCATGATCGACCGCGTTCACCCCAAGGCTGCCCAGATGCTCCACGATGCCCGAGCCGACGTGCTGGCGTTCAAGCACTTCCCCGCCCGGCATTGGCGGCAGATCTGGTCGACGAATCCGCTGGAACGGCTGAACCGTGAGATCAAACGTCGCACCGACGTCGTCGGAGTGTTCCCGAACACTGCCAGCCTGCTGCGCCTGACCGGCGCCGTTTTGATCGAGCAGCACGACGAATGGGAAGCTGGCGACCGCCGTTACTTTTCCGAAGCGTCCATGGCCGAACTCACCGCCACCAGCTCGGTCGAGGACGCGGTGATGCTGCCCGAGATCACGGCCGCCTAGACTGCAGCCAGCTGATCATCGCGTGGAAACGAAAGACCACCACTCAGCGGGACGTGGCCCTTCTTGTCGCGCTCGGCGAGCTCGAGCCGCTCGTGCAACTGCTTCTCGAAGTCGCCGTCGCGCACCTGCTTCAGGATGTCGGCGTATCCGGCCTCATCGATCGTGAAGGCCTTGCCGCAGTTCGGGCAGATGATCTCATGCATTGGGCTTGCCTTTCAGGTCTCGTGCGTTGCTGAACACCGAGCGGTCACGCCAGAGGCCTGCCGCGGACGACCTGAGAAAGCGGATAGGAACGCACGTTGTCATTGCCCCGCGTCGCCTCGTGGCGGATCAGAACATGGCCCGGTCGCTTCTCATCAAGTCCGACGACAACGCCCGTCCAGTCAAGTCCCAGGCGGTCAACAACGACGACCTTTGCCCCGACATTGGCCTGACCCCGTACAGGCTTCGCGGCTGGCGCTGCTGCCGCCGGGTTGGCGCGAGCGGGGGCAACCCGATTCTGCGGAGGCGCAGGTCCTCGAGCGGGGGGAACAGCGTCCTGACGGCTCCCTTTAGCGTTACCGACCGGCAGAAGTCCGCGTACGCGCTGCAGTGAAGCGTCGGCGGATGGACGACGCTCGGGGCTGAACTCCAGCATCGGTTCGATCACCTGCCGAACAACAGGCTTGAGGTCTCCCAATCGGGGACGTTCCTTCATCGCGCGACGAACCACGTCGTCATCCCCGTACGGGTCTACAGCCCACAAATCCCGTAAGCGCACACCCGCGGCAATCGCGAGAGTCACTCCAAGCTTGAAGATGTCGGCCGCAGGAGCAAAGTCTCGTTCTTCGATCACATCGTCGAGCTGTTCGGGCGCGAAGAACCCGGGCGTTCCCCCGAAGCGGCCTCTTACATTCGCGCGCGAGACGAGACCGAAATCTATAAGGCGCGCTTTGCCGGGTTCCAGCATGACGTTGTCCGGCTTCAGGTCGAGGTGCACCAGCCCGACACCATGAATCGCACTCAAGGCGGCGAGGATGTCGTGGGCGAGGTCTAGCAACTGGTTCTGGTCAAGCGGGCCCTGCGATCCGACTTGCTCGCCAAGACTCCGACCGCTGATGAGCTCGGTCGCGAACCAAGGGACCTTCCAGCCCGCCTGTGTGGACTGGCGAGCTGCCTGATAGACCTTCGGAATGTAGGGGCTGTCGATCTTGCTGAGAGTCATCGCTTCATTGAGGAACTCATTGGCTTCGTGCTCGAGCCACTCGTCGAAGCGTTGGGCCGGGATAGGAACCTCTTCCGGCGCTGGGGGAAGCATCAGCTTGACGACGGCGCGTTCGAGTTGGCCACCGGCGACCGCCACGCGTGTGAACGACTGACCATCCTTCTTCCAGATGGCGCGCCACGTTGTGCCCTGACCGCCACGGCCCAGTGGTTCCGTCAACTCCCACTGTCCGACCTGGCGACCCCGAATCACCTCTTGGAGTGAAGCTTGACCAGCATGCAGCGCTGCCAAAGTCAGGCCTCTTCGCGCGGAATGCGGTTGTAGTGCACGGTGAAGGACTTAGCGATGGGACGAAACTCCTGACGCACTTCCGCGAAGGCGTTTGTCGGCTTCTCCCAGATGTCCAACCCCTTGCCGAGTTGAATCCGCCAGCCAAGATCGGTGACGATCCAACGGTCGTGGATCGTCGGATCCCACTTCACCAAGAGCTTTATCCCGAACGACTCCGCGGCGTTCCGGATCGCGAGGAGCATCTCGAGCTGCTTTCGCTTGAACTCGATCCTCTCCTCTTCAATCGTCTCCAGCGTCACTTCGAGCTCGTCTGTCGGGTCCTTCGTCACCGCGAGCAGACTGAGCAGATCGGTGAGGTTGCGACCTTGGTGGAACATACGAATGTAGCCGTCGACGATCGTGATCTTCCTCGCCCCGACGAGCCATGGCAGGAGCAGATTCTCATAGGAGACACCGGTCTGACCGGCCTGGAAATCGCGGAATCCTTCGAATAACTCGGGCGCACCCGGCGCGGTGGGTTCGACAACGACCGCGTTTTCGGGGACCGGGAGCGGTGGAGCGACCGACACCGCGCTACGTTGCTCGGTGCGTGGTACCGCTGGCGCCATGTACGCCGGCAGGCCTCCCCCGTCGATATCGCCGTCGTTGGATGCTGCATCCCAGTCGCGCCGATAGTGCTGCGGATACTGGATCTCCTCCAGGGACTGCACATCACGCCACGCACCGAGCGCATCCTGGTATCGGAATCGGGGAGGGTTCTCGCGCATCGTGGGGTCGATCCGGAGAATCTGATCCTTCACCCTCTTGCGACCTTCGATGGCGAAGACGAGAAGTTCCTCGATCTCGTCTTGCGTGGCTTCACCAGAGGGGTGGATCAGCTTCATGAGACCGGAAAACGTCTTGCGGATGCCGTCCTGATCGCGCGTCACGATCGAGGTGTCGAGCGTGAAGTGCTGCTGGTACTTGTCGGAGAAGTCCTCGCTCCGGAGCGAGTGCAGCACTTCGGCCAAGTAGTCGACAACGAAGCCGTAGCCGCTGGAGAACATCTCGGAACGGACTGGCGAGACCTCCCAGCCCGGGATGTAGTGGTGGATGCGGTCGAGCCAGGCCGGGTCGCGGTAGGAGGGCGGCAATTCGTCGAAGAGGTCAGTGTTCTTCAGCATGAACGGCACGGTGTGCGTCGTGTTGCCAATGAACGCCATCGATGCCTCTGCCCCGTAGACGCTCGTGCCGCGCGAGAAGGACTTGTTCGCCAGGTAGTTCTTCATGACATTGACGAGGTTTTGGTCCGTCTTCTTGTTCGATGCGAACTCGTCGAAAGCCACGCAGTCCCAGTACCCGACGAGACCGATCTTGCCGGAGGCGTTATTCACGAAGAGCTTGGCGACCGTCACCTCGCCGCCGGAAATGAGAATGCCGTTCGGCGAGAGTTCGCTGAACGTGTGCGACTTGCCGGTGCCCTTTGGCCCAAGCTCGATCAGGTTGTAGTTGCGCTCGACAAAGGGGATGAGGCGCGTAAGGGCGATGAGCTTCCCGCGCCGGCTGAACTGCTCAGGGTTCAGCCCGATGGACTGAGTTAGGACGTCGATCCACTCGTCGGTCGTGAAGGCCTTGCGGCTCTCGAAGTACCGGTCGAAGTCGATGCCGGAAATCTGAATTGCTTTCAGGCTGCCGAGCTGCCACGGGACGGATCCAGGGCTGTCGTTGTGGACGTACTCGATGTCGCAGATGCACCAGACGCCGCTCACGAGAAGCTTCTCGTTGGCCTTCACTGTCTGCGCGTCGATGACAACCTTGCTGATCTGGAGGTTCTCGAACGACGCCTCGTAGACGTCGTCCTTGTCGTTCAAGACGACCGAGACCCGGTCGATGATCCGGTACTTGCCCTTCTGCTGGATCTTCGCCTTGATGAGCATGTGCTCGTTTCGGTGGACGTAGTGATCAGCGAGAATCCGGCGAACGTTATCGATGCCCTCCTGGATTGTCGCCTCGTCGTCGGTCGCGGCGTACTGACCAAGCAAATACTCGAGGACATATCCCGGGACAACCGCATTGCCCCTGACAGCTTTGACCAGATCCTTACGGACGACGACCCCGTCGAAGTGCTGGTTGATCTTCCGGTCAAGCTCCGACTGCTCGGGGGCCTCCACCGGAACATAGATGTCCTCGTCGGGGAGCGAGGCGAGGCCGCTCAGGGCTGCATCGAGATCAGTCATGCTGCGCCCCTCCTAGAAGTCCGCCTGGAACGAGCGCTTCAGCTTGTACACGGCCTTGGTGACGAGGCGCCACTGGGTCGTGTTCGGAATCTGCTCCTCAAGCCTGAGTTCGACGTCCTTGTTGTTGTGTTGGTCCGCTTCGGCCCGCAAGGACATTCTGGCAGGGAGATAGCGCGCACTCGGGTCCGAAGACTCGGAGTTGAACTTGAGCACGACCTCGTTGGAAAGCAGCTCTTCACCGAGGTAGATGCCAGCCCGAAGCTCACGACCCTGCACCTTGTCGCTCACAGGTTCACTCTGGTGGATGTCGACCGCGAGAATGGCGGTGGTGATGTTCGGCGACTTCTGCTGGATGGTGACGTTCACGGGGCGCACGGCCGTCTTGCCCGAGTCTGCATACGTCACCGAGATGACCGGAACCACGATTTCCTGGAGCGTGGCACCACCGTGGACGTACCTCGCGCCGGAGCCCTGAAGCTTCATCCGCTTCGTCCCCTTCGGGATCAGCACCTCGTAGTCGCTAGAGAGCCCCAGTTGCGCCGGGGTGAAGTGCCGGAAGGCGGGATCAGCCTTGAGCCCACGGCCAATCACCCGGCGACGGTCACGATCGTGGATCTCGTCGCCCTGCGGCTCTGTGGAGAGGTAGCCAGCGTCGTCGAGTTCACGATCTTGAAAGAGGAATCCGTGATCCGCCGTGATGAAGATCGAACCCACCTCGGCCTTTGCGAATCGGCTCACGAGGAGCACGAGTTCGTCAATCGCCCGGGCGGCGGCGCCAAAAACCTGCCGCTCGGTGCCGATCTTGTCGCCGGTCGCATCGATGAGGTTGTGGTAGACGTACATGAGCTGCTGCTGCTGCGTCTTGGCGCGCAACTCTTTCACCGTCAGCCCCACCAAGTCCTCCGATTGAATCGCAGCCCCGCCGAAGGGTTCGAGAATCTTGCCGCGGTTCGCCGTGCCGTCGGCCTTCTTGCCGTCCACTTCCGTGAACGCTCTGACGCCGGTAAAGCCGATCGTCTGGTGCGGCAGCAGCGCAGCCATGCCGAGCTGTGTGTAGCTCGGCAGGACGCCGAGCGTCGGTTCGATGCTTGCGTCGAAGCCGAGCTTGGACTTGTCCTCCTTGAACCTGCGGAGGCGGGTGCGGAGTTCGTCGGCGATCTCGTACCGGAGCGCGTCGGAAATGATGACAATGACCCGCCTGCCCTTGTCGAGCTGAGGTTTGACGTACCAGGAGAAGAAAGCCGTCTGTGCGCGCACGGTCGACGACTTCCACTCCGCCACGGCGTCGACCTGGACCTGCCACGCGGTTGCCAGCGGGCCGACGTACTTGTTCGAGTAGAAGTTCTCCACCTGCTCGACGAGCGGCTCAAGCGGCTTGGTGTGCTCGGTGTTGCGCACCGCGTGGTTGAAATGCCGATAGAGCTGATCGATCCGCGACCAGTCGGCAGCGTAACGCTGCACGCCGTCGTCGAATCCGCTCATCGTCGGCGCGAAAGCGTCGATCGCGGTGAGCAGTTCGCTCGCGGCGAGGAGAGCGGTGTAGACGGCCTCATGGGCCCCGAACCAGAATGTCGTCTGACGCCGCCGAACCGCCTCGGCTACCTCGTGGGCGGCGATCGACTTGTCCGCGACCCCGGCGGCGAGGTCACTGATGATCTTCCTGTCGATCGACTCAAAAGCGTCCGACCCGAGCAGCTCACCCCACGCCCGATTCTCAAGCGAGGACGCGATCTGCAGGGCTTCCTCAGCCGTCTGCGCGAGACGTCCCATCTGGTCGCTGCTGGTCTTGGAGTCGCGCCAGCGAGAGTAGTCGATCGCGATATTGCGCCCAGCGGTGTCAGTGGCGAACCCTTCGTGCGCCGATCGGAACAGCCAGAGGACGAAGTCATCGATGGTCGGCGACTCGGAGGCGTATCCGTAGGTGGAGTGCACTCCGCCCCAGTAGAAGTCGAGAAGACCGAAATCGTTAAGTAGCTTGAGCCCGCCCCCCTCCCCTTCGGCTGCCTCGATGAGAAGTTGACGAGTGAGTTCGCTCAACGAGTGCTGCTCGGTCTTGAGCAGGACCGCACACATCTTCGCGAGCACGAGCGTCTTGGGGTCGTCGCTCAAGAGACGCTTCTTCAGTCGTTCACGCCGATCCGCGGCGTTGAAGAAGCCCGGGTACTCGGTGATGACTGCGCGGGCGGCCTGGTCCTTGAGACCGAGGTCGTCGCCCAGGAGTGCTTCCTTGTCTGCGGTGAAGCGCCCGTAAGCGAACTCGAGATCGAGGAGCCAGTTGCTCAAGTCTTCGCGGTACTCGTATGGCAGATAGACGATGAAGTTCTGCCTGCGCTCCTCCTGCAGGAGCCGGCTCTTGACGGCGAACTCGTCCCCGACGACCCGGATCACCTTCACGTTATCGAGATCTGCGGAAAGGTCGTCGAGGAGCCCGTCGTACTCCCCCGCTGGGTCGTGCCAGAAGACTACATGCCGATCGTCGATTTTCGGGCCGTTCGCGAAACGGGAGGCGAGGCTCCTAACGAGCGGATCTGCACTACTCACCGGGCGTCCCTTCTGTCCGCTGCCGAAGCGCGCTCAGGATGTTGTCGAGACGCCTGAGCAGATCGTCGTAGGTGATGATGTCGACGACGTTGGCGGAGTTCCGCCTTACAAACTCGAAGTCGGACGCCTGCTGTCCACTGAAGTTCTCGTCACGACCTGAGAGGACGAACGCCTTCGGGTTGGTGATCTTGACGTCAAGCCCTGCCGGAAGTTCGGCCTTGTGCCGCTCGGAGATCGCCTTCTCGCCGTCCGGTCCTGACTTGCTGAGGTAGAAGAGGTACTTCTCGACCTGCATGATCGTGCCGGACAGCTCGCGGACCGGAACGTGGTTGTCGCGATACTGTCTCACCGACATGAGTCCATTCGAGAAGGGCTTCTTGATCTCAAGAATGTCAATGGCTCCACTCGCCGCGACGAGTACGAGGTCGATTTCACGGTTTGTCGCTCGTGGCCTATTCGAGTAACGCTCCTTGACACGAACCTTCTGCAGGACGGCGATGTATTGCGGGAAGATCAGCAGGAAGAGATCCGCGACGGCCCGCTGCCAGTCCGCTTCGGAGTACGCCTCCACATCCGCGAGCATCTCCTCGATCCGATCTCGGACGTAGGCGAACTTCTCCAGTTCCAGTTCGTTGGCCGCCGGAAGTCGTTCGGCTGCAACTGTCGACACGGAGAGCGTCCGCTCTCGCCGCGCGAGGTGTTCCGCAAGCTTCTCCTCGGCGTCAGTAGTCGACTCGAAGTACTCACCGACGATGCGCGACACCCGCGACCAGGAGTACAGCCGAAGCTCCGTCGTGGTCGGGAACGCCTTGAGGAGACGTGCAAACTCCTGCTCGGGGATCGCGCCTTCATCCTCACCCCCGACCACTATCTGCTGGTCGACGAGATCGTCAATCCGAGCAAAGACCGAGATGTCGCGCTCGGCGACGAATGTCTTGCGGCTCAGTGGAACGCCTCTGCCGATCTTGAGGTCTTGTTTGAGGCCGAGGACATCGGCACGGATGACGCGATAGTCGCCTTCGATTCGGCCGACGACGAATTCGCGAACCGCGCCCTCCGGGTCCTCCCCGTTGTGGTTATCGGTGCGGTCGAGCAGATCAGCGCGCTGCACCGTAAGGACACGCGAAAACGTCGTGTGACCATCTTGCGCCAGCTTCTCGTCTACCCAATTCGGGGAACGCAAGTCGTCGGACACGTAGCTCAGAACAAGCTGGTCTCCGCTTTCACGAAAGGCGAACGGCACGTCGCCCCCATCCGCAAGGGCTAGTCATCAGCGCCGCCCTTCTTGAGGCCAATGTCCTTCAGAGCCGAGCCGAACTTCTGATAGTTGACCAGAACTCCATCGTCAAGGTCGATCGAGATCTGCGCTTGCGCGAGAGGGTGAAGTACGTCGCGTTCGTAGTTCTTGAGTTCGACGAGCTTCTTCCGGATCCCCTCTGCTTCTCGCTGCGCGGCGGCGACTTCACGCACCGAACCACGACCGCTTGTCGCGACGATTTCGTACTGCGGCAGTGCAGCCTCGAGTTTCGCAATGTACTCACGAAGATAGTCGTTCAACACCGTCGAGACCGTAGACGCGTTGTAGCGGTGCAGATAGACAAGCGCGTTGAACGATCCCTTAGGTGAGGAGAATAGCCAGTAGATTGGCCGCTTTTTGTACCGCTGGACGTGGTCCTTGTAGAACGACCTTGTGAAGTAGTCGCGGAGGTCCTTCACCCCGAGACTGTCCGTGACGAACTTCACGTTCTCGGCGAAGTGTTGCTCCCCGAAAGCGGCGCGCAAGAACTGCCGAAACTTGGCGACGATGTCGTCTTCGAACCAGTCCCCTTCCACGATTGGAATCACGTTGTCCTTGTCCGGCATGAACGACGGAGTGGGCACCTGTGTCAGGTAGCCCTCGACCGTGCCCCCCTGGGTAGCGAGGACGAGTCCAGTTCGATCCAGGCTGTACCGGCCAAAGATGCAGCCGACCGCAAACGAAACGAGATCGGACACACGTGAATTCGTGTCGGGCAACGCGCCATGCCATCCACGACGCGGAACGAAGTGCCCACCAGAAGGGAAGATGCCGTCAAGTTCGTGCTCCGCGTCAAGGATCTCTGCGGCAGCTTCTGCTGCCGTCGCAACAGACCATGCGACGGCGTCCGACACTTTGCTCCACTGTCCTCGCAGCACCGGCGGACCAGCAACGTCCGGGGCCGTTTCGTTGAAACCATCCAGAGTCCGTGATGCCGTGACGGCTCGGTCGGCAAGCGCGTGCACGTCTTCACGACGTAGGTCTAGCGCGTCAGGTATTGGAAGTTCTAGCACGTCCGTGACCCGGTTATTGATGGTCGGGTTTATCGCGGCAAGAATCTCAAGTGCAGCCCCGGAGTTCAGGTAGCCGAGGACGGCAAGCAAGTCTTCGTTTGGGTTCCTAGGGAGGATCGTCGGTGACGCAGAGTCGAACTCGTCGCTCGCGGCCTTCACCCGAAAGCTAGGTTCCCCAGAAATCATCGTCCAGGTAATGCCACGCTGGCCGCGACTCGAAGTTGGATACAGACCGCCGTGCGAGTCATATTCGGCGACTGATGCTGGCGACCAGTCCACCACGAAGTCCCGGTTACCAAACCATCGCCGAAACTCACCGCCTTTTACGAGAGGCAGCCAACGCTCGGAGCCTCGGCTCACTTCCCACCAGTAGCGGACGTACCTGGATGTGTCGTGGGTCTTGAGCCGCCCTCCGGAACGCCATTTCGACACGAGGTGCGGCTTTTTGAAGCGCTCGAGGTCAGAAAGCCAGTAGGCCATAGGGGCGCCTGACAGATCCGTGAAGCTGTTCGGCGCAACCCGGAAATGTACATCGCGCGCGTCCTTGGCCAGAGCCCTCTTGAAGAGCGCCGCTTTCCCAGCCTCAGACTGAGGATCGGTGAGCCTGAAGAAGTCCGCAAGTGCGTCAGGTGACTTACCGCCGAGTACATATGCCGCAGTTGACACCACCGCTCCTCCGATTGAGTCGAACGCGCCAGTGCCTAGATGCAGAAGATGCAATGGCGGGTTGAGATTCGTCACCCGAGTTCGAACCGCCGTGAATGACGCGAGGAACATCCAGGATTGGAGTGTGATCATGCCGACTAAGCCGCGACCCACGGCCAGCATGATGTTCCGGTACACGAATGCGATCCCAAGGTCCGCCTTCGCTTCTTTGTAGTGCCGGGTTACGTACTCCGATAGGCGATTGCCCATTGTGGCCTGGCCCATGTACGGGGGATTCGCGACCACCACGAGGTAACGCCGAGACAAGTAAGCTGCCTGCTCGAGCACCGTACCGGGCCTGAGTCCCGTGGGGTGGTGGACTTTCCGGTCCTGAGCGTCGTGTCGTTGACGTGAGGGGCCACCGTGCGATGGTCAGTGAGAACGACCAAGTTACTCACGACAGGAGATCGCACGATGGCCCTCAATCAGTCTGCCCTGCTTCAGCTGCTCGCCGAGCTGAAACTCACCGACACCACCGACCGCATCCGTCAGATGACCGAACGGCTCTACCAAGAACTGATCGACGCCGAAGCCGCGTCGGTGATCGGCGCCGGACCCTACGAGCGCACCGCCGAGCGCGTTGCGACTCGCAACGGGGCGAGGTTGCGCACCCTGTCGACCACTGCGGGAGATCTGGAGTTGCGGATCCCGAAGCTGCGGGCCGGCAGTTTCTTTCCGTCGTTGTTGGAGCGGCGCCGCCGGGTCGATCAGGCGCTGTTCGCCGTGGTGATGGAGGCCTACCTGCACGGCGTCTCCACCCGCAAGGTTGACGATCTGGTCAAGGCGCTCGGCGCCGACACGGGCATCTCGAAGTCCGAGGTGTCTCGCATCTGCGCCGGCCTGGACGCGACGGTTGCGGCATTCCGCGACCGATCCCTGTCTCAGATCGCCTACCCCTACGTCTTCTTGGACGCCACCTATTGCAAGGTTCGCATCGACGGGCGGGTGGTGTCTCAAGCGGTTGTGGTCGCGATCGGGATCACCGCTGACGGGCACCGTCAGGTGCTCGGCTTTGACGTGGGCGACAGCGAAACGGAGGAGTTCTGGAAAGCGTTCCTGCGATCGTTGAAAGCTCGAGGGCTTTCCGGGGTGAAGCTGGTGATCTCCGACGCGCACGCGGGTTTGAAAGCAGCTATCGCGGTGGTGGTGCAGGGAGCGGCCTGGCAGCGGTGCCGCGTGCATTTCATGCGCAACGTGCTCACCGTCCTGCCTAAGGGTCGGCAGGAGATGGTGGCCTCGATCATCCGCACGATCTTCGCCCAACCCGACGCTGAGCATATTGACGCGCAGTTCGAGGAGGTTGCTCGCATGATCGACCGCGTTCACCCCAAGGCTGCCCAGATGCTCCACGATGCCCGAGCCGACGTGCTGGCGTTCAAGCACTTCCCCGCCCGGCATTGGCGGCAGATCTGGTCGACGAATCCGCTGGAACGGCTGAACCGTGAGATCAAACGTCGCACCGACGTCGTCGGAGTGTTCCCGAACACTGCCAGCCTGCTGCGCCTGACCGGCGCCGTTTTGATCGAGCAGCACGACGAATGGGAAGCTGGCGACCGCCGTTACTTTTCCGAAGCGTCCATGGCCGAACTCACCGCCACCAGCTCGGTCGAGGACGCGGTGATGCTGCCCGAGATCACGGCCGCCTAGACTGCAGCCAGCTGATCATCGCGTGGAAACGAAAGACCACCACTCAGCGGGACGTGGCCCCGTACCGGCCTTGTCGAGGGACTCGGCCAACAACAGGTCACTGCTGGTGTGAGCATCCTGAATCATTGGCGCAAAGAGCGAGATGAACTCCTCACTCGACTGGATCAGTGAACCCAAGGTGTCGGCGTGCTCAAAGGCATTCCAGAACTCGTCAGCATCTGCACGAGAAACGTTCGCACCCTTGGTCAGCGACCACAGGTAGTCGAGCTCTGAGGGATCGAAGGACACGTTCTCGAGCACGCAGATGTTCGGTTGGAACGGACTCTTCAAGAACAGCTTGCGCCTGGCCGCTGCCTTCATCGTCAGAGCGAAGGCAGCGAGGGCACCCGCGCGCGGGTCGATCTCCGTGCCGTACAAGTTGTGCTGGAGGATCAGCCCCGGGATCTCCGAAGGGGTATAGCCCTCCTCTTCGTAGATCGCATAGAGCAGATCGAACGCGTAGGTGAGCATGTGTCCAGACCCAACCGCCGGATCGATCACCTTCAACTCCTCAGGCTTCGACACCTTGAGGAAGTTGGTCTCTTTATCGACCGGCGCGATGTAGTAGTCCATCTGCTCGGCCAGCCGGGAGTGCGGGTTGTTCAGTAGCCAGAGACGACCGAGAGTGTTCTCGACCAGGTAGCGGACGATCCAGTGCGGCGTGAAGAGCTGCGTCGCAGCCGGGATCTCGGCAGCGCCAGCCTTCTTGTTCTTTTTGAAACCGTCAAAGACCTCGTCCTTCCGCTCCGAGATGTAGAACTGGTAGAGCCACCCGATTACCTCGACGTCGGCACACACCTCCTCCGTGAGCACGGCAACAGCCCGGCCCCGCACCGAGTCGGCGGACAGCAGCCCGGTCGGCGTCAAGAGCTCGGTGTAGTCGCCTTCCCGCTCGAACATGAACGGCATCGCCTTGTTCCAGAAACGGCAGTACGCCTCCAGCAGCAACCCGTATGCAGCGCCCTGGGGATCGGCGCCGTGCGCACCCGGAGCCAGCAGAGCGGTTACCGCGGCCTGAGCCTTCGCTGATACGACCTCGCTGTCGAAGTCACCACCCTTCGCGTCGGAGAGCACCTGCGGCTGCCCCGTCGCTTTACCCGGCTCCGGTGAGACCACCCCGACGCCGGTGTAGCCGTTCGCGTCCATGAAACGCAAAGCAACAATCCGGTTGAACCAGGTGTATGCGACACGCTCGACGACCGCGTCACGACCGGCCTCCACAACCGCACGCTCCAATGCCGCAACCGAGCCAGGCTGCTCGGCTCGCGCATTCGAACCAGAGGCCAACACAACGTCGAGCCGCGCTGAGACCTCCTTCATCAGGTCGGTACGGGCCTTCGTAGCGAAGGACTTCAACGGTGCCGTTTCCATCAGCGCGTGATCCTCTTCCCCTCGGCGATGGCGGCGATTAGCACCGCGCGGAGCGCATCGACGTACTCGTCTACGTCGGTCTCAGACGCCAGCACTTGCTTACCCCCTTGCACCGGGATCTGTGTGATCTGGACGAACTGCGGGGCAGTCTTGGGCTGCGGCCGCTCTTCGTCTGCCGAGGTTCCCTCCCCATCCAGAATGGGGTTAACGAATGACAGCGGCCTTGCGGCGGCGAGCTCGGCGAGCAGGCGCGGGAAGGTCGTCTGGGCGAACATCCCCGGGGCGAGCCGCAGCTTCGCGATGCTCATCTCCTTCTCAAGCATCGCGATTTCCAGGTCGATCTCACCGATGGCCGCCTGTTGCGCGTCTTCCGGTGCCGCCCTGAAATAATCTGTATCCTCCAGGTCGCTCCGACGGGCGAGGATCGCGCCGGTCGCCTTCTTCTGTTCCTCGGCAATTAGGGCTTCAAGCTTCGAGCGGAGGTCGTCGACTGCGGACTTGAGCTGGTTCGCCTTATTGCCCCGGAAGATTTTGGGATCAGCGAGCAGCGACTCGGCGACCGAAGCGGGCCCGGTCGGCAGGTAGCTGAGGTTTCCGGACGCCTGTTGCAGGAACAGCTGCGCGGCGTCGAAGATGCCGGCCTGCGGCCCATTGATGAACTGGTCGATGGGCACGATGACGTCGTTCTTGGCTTCGATCAGCTCGTCACCGCCGACGAACTCGCTGACGTACCACGTCGGCGCCTTTCCGACGACGGCCTCGAGCAGATCGATCGGGCTCTGGAGGGCCGTCGTGAAGGGGTAGCGGGAAGTCTGAACGATGCTCTTCAACTGCTCGAGCTTCGCCTTGAGTCGTTCGGAACCGTGCTGGGCCAACTCGGTTGGATCCTTCGGTGGGTAGGGCTCATCGAAGAAGTCCTTCACGAAGTCGGCGAACACCTTCACCTTTGTGGGGTCGAAGGTGGCCTGCTTGCGGACGATGAGGCTCGCGTGCTTCTGCGAGTTGCGAAGCTGCTGTGCGACCTCCGAGCGCTTGAGCGTGACGTTGTCGAGCTCGACCGTAATCCGGCCCTTCCCGTACAGGTAGGCGATGGTGCACAGTACCGAGCCGTAGTCCCACCCGTAGGGCTTCGCCTGGAATTGGTCCACCAGCTTCTTGACGGTGACCTGTTCGCCGAGCTTGTCACGCTGCAGCACGCCGACCTTGTAGACCTCGTCGGCCGGGGTCTCGAGCTGGCCTCCGAGAGTGCCGAGCGTGTTGTCCTCGTGCTGGACGTACTTCGCGACGTCGGATTCGGAGAACGACTTACCGCCGAGCAGATCGAGCTGCGGGTAGGTCTTGGCAACCAGCGCATTCATGCCGTCCGCGACCCGTGACTCCGCCGAGGTGGCCGACGAGACCACGTCGACGGTGTCGACGATAAGGATCGCCTTGCCGACGGCCTCCCTAACACGCTCAGCGAGCTCCTTCTCGCGCATAGTGCTCTCCTGCGACTTCTGGTCAAGGATGCGCTTCACACTGTCGGTGACAGCGGTTCCCTGCTTGTGCTTGACGTACTTGGCTGTCTTAAGGAGCATCGTTAGCTCGCTGAGGAGTCGCCTGTCGGGGTCAAGAACCACCCGGAGTTCAGCCTTGCCGGCGCCCTGGAGTCGAATGTTGCCAAGCTCGTTCGGATTCGCCGGGGTGATGAAATGGACCGTCAACTCCCGCGGCTGACTCTTCGGCGCGTCGTCGAGCATGTAACCAAGCGGGAAATCCTGATTCGTCTTGGCGTAGTGAAACTTCGCTTGCTGCTTCATGACGTTGAGATGCAGGAGCTTGAAGAGGTGGTCCATTACCTCCGACGAGTCGACCTCAACTCCCTTGATCTCCTTCTCAATGTCCTGCTCTTCGTTCGTCAGATACGAGTACAGGTCGCCGCTGCGCTGGATATAGGTCTGCTGTTCCAGCAGCGCCAGCGCCTCCTTGACCGAGTCCTGAAGCGCCGGAAGGTTTAGCCCGAAGCGGTCGTAGACGAGGACGGTGAGGTTTCGCGCGGTCGCCGTGAAACCGTCGACATACTTCACGAGGAAGAGCGCCTTTAGGAGTCGAACAGCGAGCGGGTTGTCGAGGTGCTGTTCGGCAAGCTGCACCTGTTTCTGCGGCGCGGACTTGAGGGATGAGCGGATACCCTCGAACATCCGGTCGAAGCTGGCGAGGGTGCCCACCTCAGCCACCCCGAGGTCCTTCGCGACCTGCTGGACTACCCCGAGCATGGACCGCTCGCCGACAGCCGTGTTCTTCCCCTCGAATGCGTTGTGCTCAGACAGACCCTCGATTGCCTGCTGGAACAGTGGAAACTGGTAGGTCACAAACGGGTAGGTCCCAACGAAGAGGTCCTCCGTTGTGTAGTTCTTGTAGGTCTTTGCGCCGTCCGCGAAGTCAAAGAGCGTCTTGAAGTTGGCGGACTCGGCACCATAGACCGCCCCAAGAGCAGCCTGCCCCGCATCATTTTTCTCGAGAAGGCGCTTGCGGATGACCTCCTCAACGTCCTGACTTGTGAGCTTCACCCGCGCCTTGAAACGGCCCTGAATCTTCGAGAAGTCCTGCGCCTGCCTCTTCGTCTGATCGCCGATGATCTTCTCCATGTCCTCCTGCGAGGTCACAAAGACCCAGGAGCGACCCTTGGCTTTTGTACTCAACGACTCAGCGATCGTCTGGAGGTTGAGCATCAGCTTCGTGTCGTCACCGATGAACTGACCCACCTCGTCCACGAAGAAGTTGAGTCGGGTCCCAGCGGGCTGAGCATCGAGCCAGGCGACAACCTCGTCAGCGAAATCCTCGATCGAGACCGCGTAATCATTGCTGTACTGCTTCAGGATGTCGGTCGGAGCGTCGCCACCGATGACATCTGCATACGCCCGGTCGATGTTGCGGCCCTGGACGATGTAGTTCTTACGCTCTTCCAGCCATGGCTTGCCAGTCAGCCGCTGAAATGCATCCTGGAACTCCTGGTAGTGCCCGGCCTGGTCGAGGTCGCGCTCGAAGCGGGCTACGTGGCCCTGGTTGCCGAAGTAGCCACGGGACTCATCGAAGACCTTGACGAAGACCTTCAGCAAAGCGTCAGTGGCGTCCTTCGTGATGATCGTCGCCTTCTGATCGATATTGAACAGCAGGCTCTTCGCCGGGATCTTGTCCGCCTTGCTGATCAGACTCGGGAGGAAGGCATCATTAGACTTCGCGCGGAAGGACTTTGACACCTCATCACGAGGGAAGTCCTGGCCATCCACGTCGCCGAGCAGGTGGGCGAGCATCTTCAGCATGTGCGACTTACCGGAGCCGAAGAAGCCAGAGATCCACACGCCGTTCGCGGTCGTGTGGCTGACGTACTCCTCGAGAAGACGCTGCAATTCCTTCGCGGCCTCATTCGTGAGCACATACTCTTCGACCTCTGTGCTCAGGTGTTCCGCGTCGTCCGCCTTGATTACGCCTTCGATCGGGCGCTGAACGTTCTTCTCGAAGATGTCGTTGAGGATCATTGAGTCACGCTTCCTGTTCCCGGATGTCCTTGGCCCGGTAGTACTGGTCGTCTTTCATCACGCCGAAGAGCACGAGCGATGACCCGAGGGTCTGGGACTGCTCGTAGCGCCCAGGGAAGAACATGAGCATCGGCTTGTTGCTGGCGATGGTTTGGATGTTGTTCAGCACGTTGTGTGAACGGATGTAGGGAAAGACCTCGCCAATACCGGTGAGGAAAAAGATGTCGAAAGGCTGGGCGTTCAGTCGCGCTTGAATCGCTGGGGCGAGGTCGTCGCCAGGGTCGAGCATGGAGCGCAGGCCTTCGCGGAAGTCGTCCTTCGGTGTGTCCGGCTCCATCGCGATGAGGTCGTCCCAGACGCCGCGGTCCTTGAGCAGTTCGACCACCAGGTCGTAGAGGTTGACCTCGAGGACCTCGATGCCCTGTTGTGCAAGCTTCGTCTTGATCCTCTTCTTGGACTGGGCGATCTCGAGAGCGTCGGTGGGCTCGTAAGGGTAGATGAAGAACGGCACCTCGCCGCTGAGGCCTTCCATGTTGCGGAATCGTCTCCCGGACATCACGGCGACCAGGTGGTCTTCCCACTTCGCCACCTCATGGGTGCTCATGCGATCTCCCTCGTCGGAAAGAAGCGCACATCGCTCGGAGTGCGTCGAACTAGGTGCTCCTTGACACGAACTGACAGGACTGTGGGAATGATCGTGCCGCCCTCTGAGATCAAGTTGCCCTCGCGGAGCATCGTGAAGAGATTGCTGCGGAGCTTGCGAAAGGTGGCAGGCTCCAACTCGCTGAGCTCGTCATGCCACAAGCTCTTTCCGCTGACAAATGCGTCGAAGTGCTCGTGTGCCAGTTCAGTCTGCATGAGGAGGAAACGGTCGCGAAGCACCTCCTCGGCGAACTCCGCGATAAGCGCATATCGACGGCACGTTGCAGTCCACATTAGCTGCGCTAGCTCTTCGCTCGTTGCGTCGGCGAGAAGCTCTACTTCTTCCAGACTCAGGGTCTCCAAGCGCTGAACGAGCTCGCGCGACCACCTTGTTGTGGTAGCTGCGGTACGAGCGCGAAGAAGGTTGTCGGCGCGAAGAACCCCACGAACCTCAGCCCAGTTTCGAAGCCGAAGATAGAGTTCTGCCGCGATGGGTGCCCCCGCGAGGTAGAGAGCGCCCGCAGTGAACGAAAGCTGATATCGCTGCGGATCAGGTGCGAGGTTAATCGGCGCCTCCCCGGCGTGAATCTGACGGCAATCGATAGTTGAGACAGTCTATGAAGTAACGCCGACATCACCGCCCTACCGAGAAGGCACGGGGTGTCGGCGAAGAGTCCGCCCCGTGCACAAGGACGTTCATCGGTCCCGCCAGATCTGCTCCCACGTGTCCGCCGTGATCTGGTCGGTCGGGGTGACCACCAGCTCGGGGTTGTCGAGCATGTCGACGAACGCGGCTGCCGGCAGGGGCATCCACCCCGGGCGATGCGCGCGCTGCAGGAAGGTGCGCTCCCCCTCCACGCTGAACGACGTGACCAGGGTGACCTGGGCGGGGTGCACGATCGGGTCGATGACCAGGTACCAGCGCTGCAGGTCGGCGACGCGTCCGTAGGTCGCGCGCAGGTCATCCCGCGTCGGGTTCGGCGGCAGCCACCAGTCGGCGTTGATGCGCGGCGGCATCGAGAAGTACGGCGCCCCGGTCTGCACGTGCAGGGTCACTGTGTCGCGCGCCACTCGCACCTGCCGAGGGGTGAAGCCCGGCCAGGTCACGTAGTTGCCGTCTTCGATGACCGCGTGCTTGAGCAGCGGATGCTCGGCCGCGCGCCCGATCGGCACGTGGATCGGCTTCAGCGGGCCGCCCATGTTCAGGGCGTGGGTGATCTCCTCCTCGGTGAACTCCGGCTGCTTCTTCTCGGGGCTCATCGGGTCACCGCCTCGGCGCCGAGGTTGACAGCCGCATCGAGCCCGGCGTGCAACACGCCGACCACGTTCGCCCAGGCGCGCGGAGTCTCGGTGCGTGGCTGGTAGCCGCCCGCTCCGCCGACGAGCACGCGGCCCTCGCTGTGGCGGGCGGCCAGCTCGGCGACCACGCCAGCCGCGGCCACGAAGCCGGCCTGCGTGTAGGCGCCGGTGCCGAGCGGGCTGCCGACCAGCCCGTCAGCGCCGGCAGCGAGCAGGATCACTCCCGGCTGGTGCGCGTCGATCACCGCGCGCGCCTCCTCGAGCGCCCAGAGCAGGTGCTCGTCCCCGTCACCGACGTTGAGACCCCAGTTGTAGATCGCCCGCGCCGGGTCGTGCCGAGTGTGGCGACGCCCCTCCCCCGCCGCGGCGACGTCGATCGTCGCCGGGTCGAACGGATACGTCGAGTGCCCATGGATGCTCAGCGTCGGAATCGCCGTGTCAGCCAGCAGGTGCTGCACGCCATCGCCGGCGTGGATGTCCCAGTCGAGATACAGCGGCCGCAGCCCCTTCCGCTCGAGCTCGAGGGCCGCCCACGCCATGTCGTTGAACACGCAGAACCCCGCACTGCGGTCGCGCGCCGCGTGATGCTTGGCACCCTGCGGGTTGAAGCCGACGCGCGCCCGGCCGGCCACCAGCTCGTCGACGAGCGCCATCGTGCCGGCGAACATCGCGAGCGCCGTCAGGCCCAGTTCGGGGCGTTCGCCCAGCCACTCGCCGCTGACGCCGTCATCGATCACGCGCGCCACATACGCGGCATCGTGGATGCTCTCGATCGCCGCACGCGCCCGCTCCACCGGCACGCCCAGCGGGTCGAGAACTCGCACGCCGCCATCCACGGCCGCGCTCGAGCCGGCCCGCCCGAAGCGGGCGAGCAGGCGCTCGGTGGCGAGCTGCGCGCGCACCGGGTCAGTGGGGTGCTCGCCATCACCGGCGCCGAGCATCCAGTCGAGGTAGACGTCGCTGTAGGCGATCGTGAGGGGGGTGGTCATCGGGGGTCTCCTTCGGGGGTCTGGGCACGAGCGGTGAGGTGCGCGAGGGCGTCGCGCTGCTGGGCCATGACGGCCAGCCAGTCGAGCAGGGCGCCCTCGTAGGCGCGGCGCTCGTCGAGGTGCGTCAGCACGTCGCCGAGCGCCATCAGGCTGAGCTCGTCGTCGGCCTCACCCGCCTGCCGCTCGGCGTTGGCGACGGTGGCGCGCACGGTCTCGGTCTCGACGCGCGGGTCGGTCTCGGCCGGTGTCGGCACCTTCCAGTGCTCGCGCGGAATGCGCACGATCGCGCGGGCGATGCTGCGGTCGGCGGCCGGGTCGAGGCGCGCGAACGGCGGCTCTTTCAGGTGCCGCACGACGGGATGCCCGCGCAGCGTGTGCCGCAGCGCCACCGGCTGCCCGCCCACCGCGTCGAGAACCTGCACGACCGCGAGCGCCACGGCGGCCGCGATCAGCGCGCTCACGTCGGCGGTTGGCGCGGCCCATGTCTTGCGGAAGATCGGCTTGTGCGGCGCCGCCGTCGGAATCGTCCACCACGAGGCCAGGCTCAGCAGCGCCGAGTTGAGGCCCTCGCGCGGCACGACGTCGGCGTAGTCGGTGACGATGCTCGCCACGACCTCGCCGTTCTGCCAGCGGTCGATGCAGAGGTAGAGGCCGCCCGGGTGGTGCCCCTGATCGCCCGGCTCGCCGAGGCCGCGGTCGAGCACGATCGTGGTCGATCGCTGGGTGGCGATCGCAGTGTCGACGAGCAGGCTCAGCGCGAGGTCGACCGCGCGGCGGCGCGCGGCCGCCTCGGTGCTGCGGTGCACCTCGAGGGTGAACCTCCGGGTGGCGAGGTCGACGGCGGCCTCGTCGCCGCGTGCGACCAGCTCGAGCAGCCGGCTGTAGCCGGGCGACTCGAGGCGGTCGGCGAGACGGAGGGCGGGCATCCGCACGCCGTCGCTCTCGATGAGCGCGACGCCCCTCTCGATGCGCTGACCGAGAGCCTTGAGGCGGTTCCAGAGCTCGAACGATCGAGTGACGATCGGCATCTCGTCGGGGGCGCTCATCGGGCACCGCCCGCGGTGTCGGCGTCGCCCTGCTCCTGCTCGGCGCGGCGGCGGTCGGCCTCTTCGGCGGCGGCGCGGCGCTCGGCCTCGAGGAAGAGCTGCTTCTTGCTCATCCGCACGTCGGTGACGTAGCGGCTGAGTGCGTCGGACATGCCGCCGACCTGCTCGCCCTTCGCGGTGTAGGTCATGCTGCTGCCGGCGTCGAAGCCGAGTCGCGTGCCGGTGAGCACGGCGTCTTGCCCCGCGCCGAGGAAGACGAACTCCCACCCGTGGTCGCGCTGCTGGCGCTCGACGAGCTCGCGCACCTGGGCGGCGCTGTAGCGGCGGCTGGCGTTCTCGTGCCCGTCGGTGACGACGATGACCTGCACGACGTCGGGTCGGGCGATCTCGGGCAGAGCGTCGAGCGCGGTGCCGAAGCCGGTGATGGCGTCGCCGAGGGCGTCGTGCAGGGCGGTCGATCCGCGCGGTTCGAGCCGGATGCGGGCCTCGCTGATGTCGGCCATCGAGCACTGCAGCTCGACCTCGGCGTCGAACGTGACGATGTCGACGGTGGCACGACCGGGCAGCGCGGCCTGCGCGTCGAGCATGCCCTGCAGCCCGCCGATCATGTCGTCGCGGATGCTCTGCATCGAGCCGCTGCGGTCGATGCAGAGCAGCAGGGCGGTGCGGGCGACGACCTCGTCGGTCGGCTCTGCCGAATGAGCCTCATCCTCGTCGTACCCGGCGAGACCGCCGACGACGAACGGGCGGATGATCCGGTCGATGTCGATCGAGTCGTCGCCGTTGCCAGCGCGGGGAGAAGTGGCGTCGGTCATGAATCCTCCTGATTCGTGGGATGCGAGTCGGAGGCCTGACTGACCTCCCGGGTTTCTCCGCCTGAGGCGGAGCAGGTCGTTGGAGCACCGTGCCCGGGAGCCGGTTGCCGGTACCGACCGCTACTGCGGCCGGCCCTTCTGAAGACCTGGTGTTGAGTTGTGCATTACTGAGGTAACGTTAGCGCGCAAGTGCGTTATTGTCAAGATGGGTGGCGGCGGCGCACTCTCTGCCACTGACTGAGTGTGTTGCAGGCACCACCGACATTCGCTTTGGCGTGCGTCCTTCGGTCTCAGAAAGCTCGCCCTCGGCCACGTCCCGCTGAGTGGTGGTCTTTCGTTTCCACGCGATGATCAGCTGGCTGCAGTCTAGGCGGCCGTGATCTCGGGCAGCATCACCGCGTCCTCGACCGAGCTGGTGGCGGTGAGTTCGGCCATGGACGCTTCGGAAAAGTAACGGCGGTCGCCAGCTTCCCATTCGTCGTGCTGCTCGATCAAAACGGCGCCGGTCAGGCGCAGCAGGCTGGCAGTGTTCGGGAACACTCCGACGACGTCGGTGCGACGTTTGATCTCACGGTTCAGCCGTTCCAGCGGATTCGTCGACCAGATCTGCCGCCAATGCCGGGCGGGGAAGTGCTTGAACGCCAGCACGTCGGCTCGGGCATCGTGGAGCATCTGGGCAGCCTTGGGGTGAACGCGGTCGATCATGCGAGCAACCTCCTCGAACTGCGCGTCAATATGCTCAGCGTCGGGTTGGGCGAAGATCGTGCGGATGATCGAGGCCACCATCTCCTGCCGACCCTTAGGCAGGACGGTGAGCACGTTGCGCATGAAATGCACGCGGCACCGCTGCCAGGCCGCTCCCTGCACCACCACCGCGATAGCTGCTTTCAAACCCGCGTGCGCGTCGGAGATCACCAGCTTCACCCCGGAAAGCCCTCGAGCTTTCAACGATCGCAGGAACGCTTTCCAGAACTCCTCCGTTTCGCTGTCGCCCACGTCAAAGCCGAGCACCTGACGGTGCCCGTCAGCGGTGATCCCGATCGCGACCACAACCGCTTGAGACACCACCCGCCCGTCGATGCGAACCTTGCAATAGGTGGCGTCCAAGAAGACGTAGGGGTAGGCGATCTGAGACAGGGATCGGTCGCGGAATGCCGCAACCGTCGCGTCCAGGCCGGCGCAGATGCGAGACACCTCGGACTTCGAGATGCCCGTGTCGGCGCCGAGCGCCTTGACCAGATCGTCAACCTTGCGGGTGGAGACGCCGTGCAGGTAGGCCTCCATCACCACGGCGAACAGCGCCTGATCGACCCGGCGGCGCCGCTCCAACAACGACGGAAAGAAACTGCCGGCCCGCAGCTTCGGGATCCGCAACTCCAGATCTCCCGCAGTGGTCGACAGGGTGCGCAACCTCGCCCCGTTGCGAGTCGCAACGCGCTCGGCGGTGCGCTCGTAGGGTCCGGCGCCGATCACCGACGCGGCTTCGGCGTCGATCAGTTCTTGGTAGAGCCGTTCGGTCATCTGACGGATGCGGTCGGTGGTGTCGGTGAGTTTCAGCTCGGCGAGCAGCTGAAGCAGGGCAGACTGATTGAGGGCCATCGTGCGATCTCCTGTCGTGAGTAACTTGGTCGTTCTCACTGACCATCGCACGGTGGCCCCTCACGTCAACGACACGACGCTCAGGACCGGAAAGTCCACCACCCCACGGGACTCAGGCTCGCCCTCTCGTGGAGAGTTCTCGCGCGACTGCCTGTCGACAACTAGGGTTCGCGAGTGCACGGCCCCGCGTCAACCTCACGCGTCATTGCTTTCGTCGATGAGGCGACGGCGTCGGTAGGCGGAGTGCCCAACACCTACCTCCTGGCCGCCGCGATCTGCTCGATCGAAGCTGCTGCCGACCTCAGTGCGAGCATGCTCGCCCTCAAGCCAACGGCCGCCCGAAAGCTGCATTGGCGTGACATCCCGAAGAGGTCACGGCTTCGAGCTGTTGCCCTCGATGAGCTCGACACGGCTGACGCTCGATTCGTCGTCGTCGTCCATCACGCGCTGAGTGGGGAGCGACTCGAGCGCCGCCGGAGACTGTGCATGGAACGCCTGGTTCAGGAGCTCACCGTGCGCGACGTCTCTGAGATTGTTGCCGAATCGCGAGGTGCAGCAGACGACCAGCGAGACATCGACCACTTCCTCGCCATGCGTTCGCGGCAGGTGCCCGGCAGCCGCATCCGCATCACTCACGAAGCCGGACCGACAAACCCCGCCCTGTGGGCCGCGGATATCGTCGCGGGAGCGGTGGCATCTGATCTGACCATGCCTGCGGCGAACTCATCTCGACTGTCGGCACTCACGATTGTTCGAACCAGACCATGACGCGCGAAACCCCGGGCCCTGTGACAACACAGGAACTCCCGGGGTTCACTTTCACTCCCGACGCATCGGGCGACGCCTCGAGTCTAGCCCGAGCCTGGACACAAGTCGAGAAGCGCTCCACACCCGCGTGCGGCGCTACAGGAGCCGGGCCAGGTGGCTCTCCCCCACCACGGGAATGCCGTACTCCCGCGCCTTGCGCGCCTTCCCCGACAGCGAGTCGGGGTCGGCCGCGATCAACAACGACACCTTCTTCGAGACGGCGCCGGCTACGCGGTAACCCGCCGCTGTGAGGGCCGACTCAAGCTCGGCGCGCGGGCGCGACATCTCGCCGGTCAACACCACCATGGCGCCGGGTGGCAGGGTGAACGCGCCGGGCGTGGTCGCAGCATCCGTTGTTGACACGGTCTCAGCGGGCTCACGCGGAGCGAGGGCGGCAGTGAGCAGAGCATCGGGCACCTGCAAGAGCGCCGCGACGGCCGCAAGATCTGCCACCTCGGTCGCTGACAGCACGCCGTCACTCCACGCCACCGTGGCGAGCTGATCGAGGTACTCGACGTGCAAGCGGGTGGCCGTATCCCGCCCGATACCGAGCTCGTTCGCGACGGCCGCGAGCTGGCGCGACTCGTGCTCAGACAGGTGGCGATCGATGAGGCAGCGGTCGAGCAGCGCCAAGTACTCAATGTGCTCGGCCGGACCCGAGACATCAGGCAGGCGCTCGGCAATGCGCTGCAAGAACGGCACGGATGCTGCGCTCGCCCCGCGCGCCACCCAACGCTCGCGCCTGCTCAGATGCGAGAGAGGCGGCCAGCCGACGTTCAACGCCCGATCAATGCGGGCGTACCAGAACTCGCGATCAGTGCTGGCGATGTAGCCACCGAGAAGCTCGGCCGTCGCGTGCGCGTCGACGAGGGCACGATGAGCGTTGTCGAGGGGAATGTCGAACGCGGCACAGCAGTCGGCGAGGCTTCGCCCGGCACCGGGAATGAGATCGCGGGCCAGCTGCATCGTGCAGAGCGTCGGGGCGTCGTCAGGCAACGGATGGGGCGTGCGGCCGAACTCGGCGGCGAGAAAGCCGCGGTCGAATCGCGCGTTGTGCGCGACGAGCACCCGACCCGCGAGAAGGTCAACGAGATCGTCGGCAATGTCGGCAAAGGTGGGCGCATCGATGAGATCGGCCGCGCGGATGCCGTGCACGTGTTCGGCGCCAACATGGCGCTGCGGGTTGACGAGCGTCTCCCATTCCCCCGTGATCGTGCCGTTCTCGTCCGTGTGCACAACCGCGATCTCGATGACGCGATCGTGGCCGCCGGTGAACAGGCCAGTGGTTTCCAGGTCGACGACAGCGAATCCAGGCCCCGGCATCGAGCCTCCTCTCTTTGGAGTGAGGGTAGCTCACATCAAGATGAAGCGCGAGAGCCACAAGCGTTGCGTCAGTGCAACTCGGTGGCCTCGGGAACACGCGGGAAGGAGCATCCACGGCCCGTCACGCATCCACGCCTTGCACGACAACTTGCGTGCCTGGTCGCTCCCGCCTCAGAGCTCCTGTGCCGGCCTTCTCACCACGACCTTGCTGCCGCGTCCAGCCACCATGCGCCTTTCCGCGCACACTATCGCCATGTCAAGCGAAGAGCGGTACCATTAGTGACACCACAGCGGACGATTGATCGCGCCCTGCAGCAGATGCGCGCCGCGCCGATCGATCGACTGACGGAGGACGCCGAACCCAGAGAGACGAAGGGCAACCATGCGTGACGATCACTACACCTACCGGGTCTCGTGGTCGCCGGAAGACCACGAGTATGTCGCCACCGTGATCGAGTTCCGGTCTCTGTCGTGGCTCGCACCGGATCCGGCAGCGGCGTTGCTGGGGCTTCGCGATCTCGTCGCCCAGGTTGTCGACGAACTCGAGACCTCTGGCGAGCCGGTGCCCGAGCCCCTTGCCGAACGTCAGTTCAGCGGCGAGTTCCGGCTGCGGATTCCCCCCGCCCTGCACCGAGCGCTGGCCATAGAGGCGGCAGAACAGGGCGTGAGTCTCAACCGACTCGTCAGCGCCAAGGTCGCGCAGTAGGCCGACCCGCCTTCCGACAGGTCGATGTCGTTCAGGCTGACCAGCTCGCACACCGTGAACGGACAGCGGTTCGACGACCGTGACCGCTCCTCCTGAGCCTGAAGCATGCGACGACCACGCCCGCCATGCGCTTGTCGCTCACCGGTTCGAGCGATACGGGCTCAGACTGAGCCGTCAGAACGCGCGTCAACAGAATATTGACGCTTCAGTAGGTGAGGCCTAGAGTGGAGCCGCGAATCTTGGCGTCGGCACTCAAGCACGGGGTCCTGGTTGACGACATCAGGCACGCGTTAGATCTCCCCATGCGCCTCTACGCACTCGATGACAACGAGCTCGTGGCGATCGGCCCGGCGCGCAACGGAGAGCTGCTTGAAATCGTGCTCGCTGACCCCGAAGACGATGCGCGAGTCATCCACGCCATGCCCGCACGACGACGCTTCATCCGCTACCTCGAGGGGAGAGAGAAGCCGTGAAGACTCGAACGAGCCATCGCGACATCGAGAAGCTTCTCGACACGATCGACCTGAGCACGCTTGAGGTTGACGACCCAGAAGACCTGCGAAGGATCGGACGAGCGAAGCACGCCCTGCGCGATGCGGAAGCCGAGCTGCGAGCCGCCGTCGCCGCGTCACGTGCCACGGGGCGCAGCTGGGGACTCATCGGAATCGTTCTAGGCATCAGCAAGCAAGCTGCACAGCAGCGTTACGGTGAGACGTCACGCCCGAAGGGCCCCAGCGACTGACTCTGGCCGGCCGTTCAGTCGGCAGTCAGCACCACCAGCCGATCCGTCGCCCGCGACGCCCCCACGTACAGCAGATCGCGGTGGTGCTCCTTCGTCAGGTCGATGTCGGTCAGGACCACCGCCGGCGCCTCGAGGCCCTTGAACTCGTGGATCGTTCCCCACCGAATGCGCGTCGAATCTTCGATGCCCGTGCCCGCCACAGCGGGGGCGAGGCGCGACGTGAGGCGAGCATCCGCGGCGCCTGAAGACAGCGCCATGCCGACAGCGGAACGGTCGGCGCGGTAGGGCGAGAGGATCACCAGCTCGCGCACCGTGAACTGCTCCGACAGGATGCGCTCCACCGCGTCGGCAAGCAGCCGAATGTCGGACCAGGCCCCTACCGTTGCTGGCGATCGCGAGACACCCTCAGCACCCGGCTGACCGTTCACCACCCTGCGATCAAGAAAGCGAGAAGAGACTCATGGATCGTCGCCACATCGTGGGCTTAGCCGGGGCTGCCGTCTTGGCACTCGGCACCTTTCTGCCAGCCATCAGCGCTCCGGTGATCGGCACAGTGAATTACCTCGGCAACTTCCAGGGCGACGGTGTGATCGTGCTCGTGCTGGCCGCGATTTCAGCCGGCCTGGTGTTGCTCGGCTGGTTCCGATGGCTCTGGGTGACGGCGATTGGGGCGATCGCCGTGCTTTCGATCAGCATCGCGGTCTTTCTGACGCGACTGAGCGATGCGCAAGCCGATCTCGAACAAGAGCTGGCCGGAAACCCCTTCGCCGGACTGGCGGAAGGCTTCTTGGCCACGACACAGATCGAGGTGGGGTTCTTCGTCATGTACATCGGTGCGATCGTGCTGATCGCTGCGGCCGTGATCCGACGTCCGGCGGGTAACTCCAGTGAGGTACCTCCCACCCAGGACCACTAATGATTGATCGTCCAGCGCACAACGAGCACCGGCAGAGAACCAGCAAGCCCACTGGGAATCGAGCATGCGTGTGGCAATTGACGTAATACGTCGCCTAAGCGACTATTTATGTCATGGAAACCGCAACCCGCACCGCCGCATCGCAGCTTGGCGTCAGTCAGCGCCAGGTACAGCGAATGGTGCGAGCCGGACGCCTCGCACACCGAGACGTTGCCGGGCGCACCGTCGTTTCGGGCCGCGCGGTGTTGGCGGCGAGTCGGTCACGAGGGCGCGGACGCTCGTGGGATGAGCAGACGGTGCGAGCAGCCTGCGATCTTCTCGACAGCGGTTCGACGTCAGCGATCTCGGGAAGCCAACGCAGCAGACTTCGCGCTCGCCTGCGTGACCTCAGTGCCGCAGAGCTCGCCTACCACGTACTGGGCTCACGGGTCTCGCTCTGGCGTTCCACTGCCGCGAGCGGCGACACCATCGCCGAAGGTGACCAGTCGCTCACCTCGACGGGAGCAACTCTGCGTGTCGCCGTGACTCCCGACGCCAACACTCTCGCCCGACAATGGCGCCTCATCGAGGATGTCGACGGCGAGACAGTGCTCGTGGAGCTGGAGACTTCTGCTGGGGCCGTCGTCAGTGACATCGTGGTCTACGCCTACGGCGACCAACGTTCAAGCAGTGCCGCCCTCGAACGGCTCCGCGAACGTCAAGAGAAACTGCGGTGAGCGAGAAGGACGTCATTCCTCAGCCCTCGGGCGGGTGGACGCACCCGTGGCCCCGAGTGTGGGAACTGGCTGACGTTCTCCCGCTTGATCGATGGGTTCTCGTGGGCGGCCTCATGGTGCAGGCCCACGCCATCGCTGCGCGCGTTGAGACGACGCGAGTCACGGTCGACGTCGACGTGGCAGCGCGCGTGGAGGCGGGAGTCTTCAGTTACTCCTCTGCAGCCTCAGCACTTCTTGAGAGCGGTTACACCTTGGACGAGACGACCGCTCGTGCATACCGATTCCGCCGCGGAACCGACGTGGTTGACCTCATGGTGCCTGACCACGAACGGCCTCCACCGCGATTCGGGCGCAAACTGGTGTTGCAGATCGACGGCGGTCAACAGGCGCTCAACAGAACCGAGGTGCTGCACTTCGACGCGGGTGACCGAATCGTGGCTGTTCCTGCGCCAACACTTCACGGGGCGCTCGTGCTGAAAGCAGCCGCGCACCTGGTCGACTCACGAGATCGCGATCGACACCTCCTCGACAGCATGACGCTGCTGGCCTGCATCACGGACACCGAGCCGATCGTCGCCGACCTGCGCGGCTCCGACCGCTCAAGACTCACTCAGCTGCTTGACTCGCTCGCCGGGAACGGACTCATCGAGGCGCAGGTGCCTGCCGACACCGCAGCGCTTGCCCGACGCACTGCTGATGACCTCCGAAGAGGCCTGGCACGGTAAATCAGCCGTCGGTGCGAATCGCGAAACACCTAGCTCTGCCGGCCAGCCGTGAGCACCACCAGCCGATCCGTCGCCCGCGACGCCCCCACGTACAGCAGATCGCGGTGGTGCTCCTTCGACAGGTCGATGTCGGTCAGGATCACCGCCGGCGCCTCGAGGCCCTTGAACTCGTGGATCGTCCCCCACCGGATGCGCGTCGAATCCTCGATACCCGTGCCCGCCACGGCGGGGGCGAGGCGCGACGTGAGGCGAGCATCCGCAGCGCCCGATGACAGCGCCACGCCGACAGCGGAACGGTCGGCGCGGTAGGGCGAGAGGATCACCAGCTCGCGCACCGTGAACGGCTCCGACAGGATGCGCTCCACCGCGTCGGCCAGCAGGCGCTGCTGCTCGTCCGCCGTCGAGAAGGTCAGGCGCTCGACCGACACCTGGTCGTCATCGCTGCGGCGGTGCTCGCTGTACAGAGTCGGCTCGCCGATCAGCTCGGCCACGAAGCGGCCCACCTCGGGGGTGGTGCGCACGTTCGAGCGCAGCTGCAACTGCACGAGGCCGGGCAGGCGGCGCAGCAGGCGGTCGCGGGCCGACTCGGGGGTGGCCGGCGCGGCGGCCGAGTCGGCAGAAGGGGCAGCGGGCGCGGCCGCAGCATCCCCGTGCCGCCGGTAGATCACCTGGTGGTCGAAGTCGCCCGTCACGAACACCGGCGCCTGCGCCAGCCCGCCCACCAGCAGCGCGTCGAGCACGTCGAGGTAGGCGTCGACCGCCACGTCTTGCGCCTCGTCGAGCACCAGGTAGTCGAACTGCGGGCCGAGCTCGAGCGCCGCCTCGAGCGCCTGCTCGGGCAGGGTCACGTCGTACCAGTCGCGCTCGACGCGGCCTGAGTCGAGCTTGCGCCGCGCCTCGTTGCGCCCCGCGTGCCGGTCAACCACCTGCGCCATCAGGGCGTGGATGCGCCGCACCTCCACCCCGTCGCCGCACAGCTCGACCAGCCGCTGCTCGATGAGCCGGTTGAACACCACCACGAGGGTGCGCTGGCCGGCCGCCGCCGCACGGCGGGCGGCCTCGGCTGCCACCCACGTCTTGCCCGTGCCCGCCGGGCCCTCGAGCAGCAGCCGCGGGTTGCCGGCCACCAGATCGAGCACGCGCACCTGCTCGGCCGTGAACTGGGCCTGCTCCCGCTCGCGCCGTCGCGCCAGCTCTTTCGCGCTCAACTCGACGACGAAGCGCGGAATCAGCAGGTCGACCACGCGCTGCGTGTGCTCCGCATCCGGCTGGCCCGCGACCCGACGGTAGCTGGCGATCGTCTCGCCCAGGTGCGCACTCGCCTTCTCGAGGCAGCGGATGATCGCACCCCGCACCCGGTCAGCCCCCAGATCGGCGGCATCGAGCAGCTGCCACTCGTGCCACCCGATGCCGTTGCTGAACTTGCTCTTGCTGAGCTGCGTGAGCCACGCCGCGTGGAAGATCGGATACCCCACCGGGCGGGCGCCGCGCGACTGCAGGTACTCGATGATCGAGTGCTGCGCCCCCGACGCCTGCTCGAAGGGGCTGCGGGTCACCCAGTCGCGGCTGCCGTAGCGCCAGCGCCCCTCGCCGTCGGCCTCGATGCTCTCGTGCGACTTCACCTCGATGACGAGCACGCCGTATCCCGGCGCGATGACCACGAAGTCGGCCTCGCCCTGCACCTGGCTGACGTGGTGCGCGATCTCGAGCGAGTGGAACACCACCCAGTCGTCGGTGCCGGGAGCATCGCGCAGCGCCGCGAACACGGCGAGCTCGCCGGGCGGGGCGTCGTCGCCGACCGTCGGGGGCAGCATGCGGGCCATGAGGTGAGCCTAGGTCGGCTCGGTTGCCGGGGTGCCGCGCGACGCGGTGATGCGGAGGGCGCGCGAGGCGCAGCGGGCACGGCGGGGAGCGGGCAGGCCCTGCCCGTCAGCCAGTCGGCCCGTCAGCGGGGCGGCCTGACCTCCCCGAGCGCGAGCGGTCGCTGCCGCAGCATCATGCCGGCGAGGATCGTCAAGGCGGCCCCCAGCGCAAGCGGGAGAACCGCGCTGAAGCGGTCTCCAGCGCCCAGTGCCGGGAGTTCCTGGAGCGTCGTCTCAGGGGTCGGCTCGGGGTCTGGAGCGGGATCAGACTCGGTCGGCTCGTCGGGGGTTGACGGTGGTTCGGGCTCCGGACCGGAAGCCGCCGGGACGTAGGTGTAGCGGTAGCAGAGGTCGGCAGAGGCGGTGGTGTTCTGGATGTACTCGCCGTTGCCTCCGACACCCGTCGCGCCGATGGTGGTGTTCGACTGGAAGATGAGAGTCTGCAAACCGGAACCTGACCAGACTCCTGAATCCAAGGAAGTGAACGACCCGCCGAGCGACTCAACTCGCGTGTTGAAGACCGTCGGCCCGTTCGGGAGAGGGCCATTCGCCCAGGGGATCTCAAGCGGGAGGTAGATGGTGCTCGAGCGATCACTCGGCCCCGGTGGGAAGTTGGGGGTCACGGCCTCAGGCGGAATGTTCATCCATAGCTCGTATCGGGCGTTCACCGTGACATCAGCCGCAGGCTCAGTCAGATTGAGGTTCACCTGCATGCCGGCGGTCAGTTGAGCATCGAGAGAAACCTCGATCGACACGAAAGAGCCGAGTGCCGCATCGAACTTCTGAATTGCGAAGGTGTGGGCGGTGCCATTGAAGACCCGGAAGTCGGTGACGCGACTCGGCATCGTCGAGCACACCCACTCGGTCGTGACCGGCTGCGCCTCCTCCACAGGTGCCGCCTGTGCAGCCGTCGCGCCCGCGCCGAGCGTCATGAGTACGGTGGCGACGGCTGCAGCGATTGCGCGGCGCGCGCGAGCAGAGTCGATTCTGAGCATCGGAGTGCCTTCTTTCGAGGGGGTGGCAATGCGACGGAGCGTCGCCCTCGAAAATTAGCATTGCTCAGAAAAGGAGCACCCTCCTCCGTTCACGGGGCTGTGCAGAACTCCCCAGCCGGGCGCGGCGAGATCCGACTCAGTCGTCGAGCTTCGGCACGAACCACGGCGGATACACCGCGACCTTGGCCGTGACCCCCGCCGACTGCAGCAGGGCGCGCACCTCGTCGCGGCGGCGGTCGTTCGCGACCGCCACCAGCGCGACGAGGTCGAGCGACACCGGGCCGGGCACCAGCGCCTCCGCGGCCTGCAGGGCCTCGGGGGTGGCTGCGGCGCGCGCGAGCATCCGCTGACGGCCGTCGGCGCCGGCACCGAGACGCGTGGCCGGGGCCGCGGCATCGCCGTCCGACACGATCAGACCATCGCCCAGCGAGCGGATGTCCACGCCCAGCACCACGAAGTCCGTCGTCGCGGCGGCGCGAGCCGCGGCGCTCCACGTCGGGCCAGCCGCACCCTCCTGCACCTCGAGCCACCACGTCGCCTGCGGGGTGAGGCTGAAGGCGACGCAGTCGTCCACCGTGGATTCACGAGTGCCCGCGAGGGCACCCAGCTCGTCGGTGCCACCGACAGCGCGCGGGACGGCCGGTACCGGCGCCGTGGCCCGCAGCTCGCGCGCGAGCTCGCTCGCCAGCCGTAGCGCAGGCTGGGCCTGCGACGACGGCAGCAGGCGACCCTCGCCGAGGATCAGCGGCAGGTTGCTGATGTGCGTGACGTGGAAGACGCGCTGCGGCAGGTTCGGCGGCCGCACCTCGGCGGCCTTGCCGGTCGCGCCCGGGGCGGGACTGCGCAGGCTGCGGGCGGCCGGCTTCGGGCTGCGGCGCGCGGGCGGCGGAGCCACCGGCGCGGGAGGGGGGAAGCAGCTGGCGCACATCCCTGGCTCGAACCCGTGGATGCACTCTTCATCAGCCGCTGTCACTCCCCTACGGTACCCTCCCCAGCTCGGCCAGCCCGACCGTCGGGATCGCCACCCAGCCCTCGACCCGCGCGCGGTCGCGCTGCGCCGCGGTCGGCGGCACCGAGTGTCCGGCCCGATGCGCGAGCGCCACCAGCGCGGCAAGCACCGCGTCGAGCGCGTCGGCCGAGGCCCGCATGAGCGGCTCGTGGTCGCCGAGCTCGAGCCACGGGGCCGCGCGGCGCAGGTCGGCGATCAGCGCCGCGCGCGCATCCGTCGTCAGCTTGTAGCCCGGCCGGGCCAGCCCCCACACCCGCAGGGCCATCGCGGGGTACACCTCGACAACGGCACTCGGATGCTCTCCCGCCCGGTCGACCACCCGCCCGTCTCCCGCCAGCCGGTCGAGCAGCACCGCGCACCGCAGCGCCGTCATGCCCAAGCGGTCCGTGGCGACGCTGAGGGGCCGCGCGCCCGTGCGCTCGGTGACGACGCGGTCGGTCTCCCGATGCGCGAGACGCCGGCGCCAGGCGAGGTCGCCCGTGTCGTCGCTCGCCAGGCGCGCTCCGCTCGCCTGGCGGGCGACGAAGTCGACGAAGTCGACCGGCCAGCCGAACGCGCAGTCGATGCCGATCAGCGCGACGGTGCGGGTCTCGGCGATCAGGGTGTCGTCGTCGACGCCGAGCCGCAGGTGCTCGAGCGCGACGCTGCCCGGCTCGCGACCACCCGCCTCGACCCGCAGCACGGCGAGTGCCGTGCCCGCCGCCTCCGCGGCGAGGTCGACGCCCGCGACCCGCACCGTGCTCACGAGCGGTCGACGATGGCGACGGCAAGACCGTGCCCCGCACGCTCGAGCCGCCGATCGTTGGTCCAGAGCGCCGCGCATCCGGCCTTCTGGGCCGCGGCGAGGTGCAGGGCATCAGCCGATCCGAGGCCATGACGGGCACGGAGTTCGGCGGCGCGCACGAACTCCTCCTCGTTCAACGGAACGCGACCGATGCCGGCGAGCGTCTCCCGGTAGTAGTCCACCAGGGCGAGGTTGCCGCGCTTGAGCGGACCGGTCAGACACTCCATCACCACCAGCGGTGAGACAACCATCTCGTCATCGCCGTGATCGGCCAGCGCCTGACGCACGGCATCACCGCGCGCACCGTCGTCTTCGACGGCGTAGATGAGGATGCACGAGTCGAGGTAGATCACGCCCTACTCGCCCCAGCTCTCGCGAGCATCACGGAGGTCGTCGTCGACCTCTGCCGGCGTGCGCACGCTCGGGGGCGGATTGCGGACCAGGCGTTCGGCGAGCGCCGCGCCGGTGTGGCGAGGCGCGTCGACGGGCACGAGTCGCACGACGGGCCGCCCTCGCTTCGCGATCACGACGTCGTCGCCTCGCTCGGCGGCGGTCACGAGCTTCGACAGCTGGTTCCGTGCATTCAGGAGGTTGACCGGTTCCACCCTGTCCCCCTTCCTGGCGTGGTTACCTAGCCAGGTTACCGGAGAGCAGCCCGACCCGACAGGGCCAACTCACACGAACCGCACCGCGGCCTGCAGTCGCGTGCGCACCTCGAACAGGTCGGTGCCCCCGACCCCCACACCCGGCAGCCCGGTGCGGATCAGGTTCACGAGCCGCGAGCGCTGCACGAGCATCCCCTGCGCGCCGCGCACCGAACCGAGCTCGGCCAGCGAGTCGGCGGCCTGGTCGTCTTCGACCACGATGACCAGCGCCGAGAACCGCACCTTCGCGGCGCGCGCGAGCACCCGCGCCCGCCCACCAAGCATCGCGAGCGGCTTCTCGCCGGTGTCGAGCCCCTCGCCGATCAGCTCGCCGCGCTTGATGCGCACGGGCGCACCCCAGTCTTCGCTGAGCACCGCCCACAGGCCGGTCGGGCCGAGCACGATGTGGTCGAGCTTGTCCTCCGGGCGCGGGCCGGCGACCACGTCGTGCCAGACCGTGAAGCCCAATCCCAGGGTTGCCAGGGCCGTCGCCGAGCGCTCCTCCGCGATCGCCGCGGCCAGCAGGTGGCGGATCTGCCGGGGCGCCGAGCGCACCAGGGCCGCATCGAACGGGTCGGGCAGGTCGACGCCGCGCCCCGCCCACTCGCGGATATGCGACAGGTACTGCTCGCGATACCACCCGCCGGGATGCCCGTACGACTTCGCACTCGGGCGCGAGTCATGGCGCCCCGGGCCGGATGCCCCGCCGCCGTGCTGCCCCCACGACCGGGCCGCACCGCCGCCGCTCGAACCGGAGTCTGCCCCCGAGTCGTAGGCATACCGCGCCGAGGGGGTGCCCACTCGCTGCCAGGCGCGCTGCACGGCGTCGAACTCGGCCGCCGAGCCGCCCGTGTCGGGGTGCGACTGCCGCAGGCGCAGGCGGTACGCGCGCTTCAGCTCGTCGTCCGACGCGGTCGGGCTGACACCCAGCACCTCGTATGGGTTGGCGGCCAGCGGAGACTCGGACATGGTGAGCGAAAGCCTACGCTGGGCAGGTGAGCGACGACCTGAACGCGGCCCCTGCCGACACCGCACCCGCAGCACCCCGAGCCCTGCAGAAGCCCCACCGCCGCGAGCACCACGGCGACGTCGTGAACGACCCGTACGAGTGGCTGCGCGACAAGGACTCCCCCGAGGTCATCGCCCATCTCGAGGCCGAGAACGCCTACGCCGAGGCGCGGCTCGCCCACCTGGCCCCGCTGCGCGAGCGCATCGTCGACGAGATCAAGGGCCGCACGCAGGAGACCGATCTGAGCATTCCCGTGCGGGAGGGCGACTGGTGGTACTACGGCCGCACGGTCGAGGGGCTGCAGTACGGCATCCAGTGCCGCGTGCCCGCAAAGCGGATCGACCCGGCCGACCCGATGGACCCCGCCGCGTGGACGCCCCCGCCGCCGCTGCCCGACCCGAGCCAGCCGCGCGAGGGCGAGCAGATCGTCATCGACGGCAACGTCGAGGCCGAGGGGCACGACTTCTTCGCCATCGGCTCGCTCGACGTCAGCGACGACGGTCACTGGCTGCTGTTCGCCGTCGACACCGAGGGCGACGAGCGCTACACGCTGCGCATCCGCGACCTGCGCACCGGCGAGACGCTGCCCGACGAAATCACCGAGACCGCGGCCGGCGCCTTCTTCGACCCCAGCGGCCAGTACGTGTTCTACGCGACCGTCGACGACTCGTGGCGCCCCGACACCATCTGGCGGCACCGCGTCGGCACCCCGCGCGCGGAGGACGTGCAGGTCTTCCACGAGCCCGACGACAGCTACTGGGTCGGGGCCGGCCGCACCCGCAGCGGCCGCTGGCTCGTCATCGAGGCCGCGAGCAGCATCACCTCCGAAACGCACGTGCTCGAGGCCGCCGACCCCACCGGCACGTTCCAGGTCGTGCGGCCGCGCCGCCACGGTATCGAGTACGACCTCGAGCACGCCGTCATCGGCGGCCGCGACTGGTGGCTGATCACGCACAACGACGGCGCTCCCGACTTTCAGATCGATGCGGTGCCCGTGGATGCTCCGCACGAGCCGCCCGTCACCCTCGTGCCGCACGAGCCCGGCGTGCGCATCGAGGGCATCGACGCGTTCGCCCACGCGCTCGTGCTCGACTACCGGGCCGGTGGGCTGCCCCGCACGGCGATCGCGCGCCTCGCGCCCGACACCGCGCTCGAGGCGCTGCACTGGCCCGGCGCGACCGCGCCCGTCGAGGCGCGCGGTGCCTGGGTCGAGCTCGTCGCCCCGCTCGACGGCGAGAAGCTCGTCTCGCTCGGCACGCGCGGCAACCCCGAGTGGGCACAGCCGACCCTGCGCATCGGCTACACGAGCTTCACCGAGCCCGCGACCGTGGCCGAGCTCGACCTCGCCCGCCTCGACGAGGGGCCCGCCGCGATCACCGTGCTGAAGCAGCAGCCGGTGCTCGGCGGCTACACCTCCGCCGACTACGCCGAGCGGCGCGACTGGGCGATCGCGGCCGACGGCACGCGCATCCCGATCTCACTGGTCTGGAAGCGCGGGCTCGTGCCGAGCCTCGACGGCAGCGGCGACGGCAACAACGCCGCCGAGCCCGCGCCGAGCCCGGTGCACCTCTACGGTTACGGCAGCTACGAGTCGTCGATCGACCCCGGCTTCAGCATCCCGCGCCTGTCGATGCTCGACCGCGGCGTGGTGTTCGCGATCGCCCATGTGCGCGGCGGCGGCGAGCTCGGCCGCGCCTGGTACGAGAACGGGAAGACGACGAGCAAGGTGAACACCTTCACCGACTTCGTCGCCGTCGCCCGGCACCTCATCGACACCGGCGTGACGGTGCCCGAGCGGCTCGTCGCCGAGGGCGGCAGCGCGGGCGGCCTCCTCATGGGCGCCGTCGCCAACCTCGCGCCCGAGCTGTTCGCGGGCATCCTCGCCGACGTGCCCTTCGTCGACCCGCTCACGTCGATCCTCGACCCCGAGCTGCCCCTCACCGTGATCGAGTGGGACGAGTGGGGCAACCCCCTGCACGACCCCGAGGCGTACGCGTACATCAAGAGCTACGCGCCCTACGAGAACGTGACCGCGCAGCAGTACCCGCGCATCCTCGCCACCACCTCGCTCAACGACACCCGCGTGCTGTACGTCGAGCCGGCCAAGTGGGTGGCGCGGCTGCGCGACGTCGGGGCGGATGCGCTCCTGAAGTGCGAGATGGAGGCCGGGCACGGCGGCGTCAGCGGGCGCTACTCGGCGTGGAAGCAGCGGGCGTACGAGCTCGCGTGGCTGCTCGACGTGGTGGGAGCATCCGCGGAATAAAGCCTGATCAGGTGAGGGATGCTCCGCAAAAATCATGCGTCGGAATGCAGTTTTCTTGCTACCGTCGACCAAGTGACCGTGACGTCCCCCCTCGGCGAGAAAGCCGCCACCGCACGACTGTCCACCCTTCGCCACATCGCCGGCGTGATCAGCATCATCGTCGGGCTCATCGTGCTCGCGGCGCTCATCACCCAGATCACCGATCAGATCTCGGTGGGGCGGTTCAAGCCGACGCAGTACTTCGCCTTCTTCACGATCCAGACCGCGATGATCAACATCGTGGTGCTGATCACGGGCGGCATCATGGCGCTGCGGCTCGACCGCGACACCCGTCTCTACACGGCGATCCGGGCGAGCGCCTTCGCCTACGCCATCGTCACCGGCGTGGTCTACAACCTGCTGCTCCGCGACATCCCCAACGATGACGGCTACGTCGGGCCGACCTGGGCGAATGAGGCGCTGCACGTCTGGATTCCCATCTACTTCGCCCTCGACTGGCTGCTCACGCCCGGCCGCGTGCGCATCGCCTGGAGCACGATGTGGCTCGCCGTCAGCTTCCCGCTCATCTGGGTGGGCGTGACGATGGTGCGCGGCGCGCTGACCGGCTGGTACCCGTACCCGTTCCTCGAGCCGGACGGGCCCAACGGCGTCGTCGGTGTCGTCACCTACGTGGTCGCGATCGCGGCGTTCATCATCCTGCTCGCCGCCCTCGCCGTGCTGATCAACCGCGTGCACACGCGCGGCGTGCGCGGAGTCAGCCACGGTCGGCGCAACACCGGGCAGATCCCCGTGGTGCCGCGCGACCTGCGCTGACGTCGGACCGACTGAGTTGCGAATGTCGGTGGTGGGCGCTGAACTGTCCTCATGGACACCACCGCCCCTGGGCCGGGAGTGGCGAGCTGTCCGCAATGCGGAACGCCTGCACCCCTGCCCATTCACTACGGCTACCCCCAGCCGGAGCACATCCGTGCTGCTCTGCGCGGTGAGATCGCGCTGGGCGGCGTCGTCCATCACCCTGACCCGCCGCAGTTCGAATGCCGCGACGACGGCTGCGGGTATACGTTCACACCGTGAGCGCTGAAGGTCTCCGTGAACACTGAGGAGCACCTGCTGCTCGTCGTCTCCGCCGCGGGCGGCGAGGCCGGATCATCGGGCGGGCGACTCATCGACGCCGACCCCGGGCAACCGCACCTGTCGGTGCTCGACGTGGCGGCCACGCGCGGCGACGGCATCTTCGAGACGATCAGCCTCGGCGCCGGGCATCCGCAGGCCGTCGAGCTGCACCTCGACCGCTTCGAGCGATCCGCCCGCATGCTCGACCTTCCGGCTCCCGATCGGGCCTTGTGGCGGGATGCGGTGCTCACGATCGCCGCCCGCCTCGCCGCCCACGACGAGGCCTGGGTGAAGATCGTCCTCACCCGCGGCATCGAGGGGCACCCCGACCCGACCGGCTGGGCGTACGGCACCGTCTCGCCCGCGTTCCGCCGCGAGCGCACCGAGGGCATCGACGTCGTATTGCTCGACCGGGGGTTGCGCAGCGACGTCGCCGCGACCAGCCCCTGGCTGCTCGCCGGCGCCAAGACGCTCTCCTACGCGATCAACCGCGCGGCGGCCCGGGAGGCGCAGCGCCGCGGGGCCGACGACGTCGTGTTCGTCTCCAGCGACGGCCTGCTGCTCGAGGGGCCGACGGCGACCCTCGTGCTGCGCACGGGCGACCGGCTGCGCACGCCCCCGGACGCCCTGGGCATCCTGCCCGGAACCACCCAGGCCGACCTGTTCACGGCCGCCCACCTGTGGGGGCTCGAGGCCGTGGTCGAACCGCTGACTCCCGCCGACCTGGCCGAGGCCGACGCCGCCTGGCTGGTGTCGAGCGTGCGGCACGCGGCGCCGATCCGCTCGGTCGACGGTGTCGCGCGCGCGATCGACGCGCCCCTGACGGCGGCGATGAACGGCTTCCTCCGGGCACGACGCTCCTGAGCGCCCCGCAGCCGCTGTGTAGGGTCGAGAGCATGCACAGCACGATGGAGTGCCTCACGGAGTGGATGACGCGCCAGCGGTGGTACGCCGGCAAGGGCCGGGTGCCGCAGCTCGTCGAGGTCCACCGCGAGGACTGGCCGTGCGATGAACCGGATGCGAGCATCCGCGTTCTGCTGCTGCGCGACACCGCCAGCACTCCGCCGTCGCTGTACCACGTGCCGATCGTGGCGCGCACGACGATCCCGCGCGGCGCGGGCCCCGCGTTCATCGGCCGCGACGAGCACGACGACTACCTGTTCGACGGCCCGCACGACCCGATCTACGTGCGCGCGCTGCTGCGGCGGCTCGGGGTGACCCGCCACGATCAGGCGGGCCGCGTGCACACGGGCGAGCAGTCGAACTCGTCGATCATCGTCGACGGCGGCTCGGAGGCGCCCCTGGTCGCCAAGGTCTTCCGGCTCGTGCACCCGGGTGACAATCCCGACGTCGTCCTCCAGACGGCGCTGACGACGGCGGGCAACCGCAATGTGCCCCGGATGCTCGGCTCGGTGACCGCCGCCTGGACGGACCCGCTCGGTTCGGAGTCGCACACCGACGAGCCGGTGCGGGGTCACCTGGCCTTCGCGCAGGAGTTCGTGCCGGGCGTGCGCGACGGCTGGCCGCTCGCGCTGGAGGCCGCACGCGAGGGCGAGCCGTTCACGACCGACGCCGAGCGGCTCGGGCGCGTGACCGCCGCGGTGCACCAGGCGCTCGCCGCCTGCCTGCCCTCGCGCGAGCCCACCCTGGGTGACATCGTGGGCTTCGTGGCGGGCTGGCATCAGCGGCTGGCGGTCGCGATCAGCGACGTGCCGCAGCTGCGCGACCTGCGCCCGCAGATCGAGGCGGTCTACGACGCGGCCCGGGATGCGCCGTGGCCGCCGCTGCAGCGCATCCACGGCGACTTCCACCTCGGTCAGGTGCTGCGGCGACCGACCGGTGAGTGGCTCATCGTCGACTTCGAGGGCGAGCCGCTGCGCCCCCTCTCGGAGCGCTCGCGCGTCGACTCACCGCTGCGCGACGTCGCCGGCATGCTGAGGTCGTTCGACTACGCGGTCGGCTCCCTGCGCCGCGAGTCACGGGCGGCGGCTGGAGCCATCGACACGGCCTCTCTCGACCTGGATGCGCTCGCCCTCGAGGCGGAGCGCGCCGAGTGGGCGCGCATGGCGCGGGCCGCCTTCCTCGATGGGTACATCGCCGCGAGCGGCCTCGACCTGCGGGCCCACCGCGCCCTCCTCGACGCTTTCGAGCTCGACAAGGCCGTCTACGAGGCGATGTACGAGGCCCGCAACCGGCCCGGATGGCTGCCCATCCCGCTCGCCGCGGTCGCCTACCTCGTCTCGAGCTCGCGCGCCGCCAAGCGCTGACCCGCATCCCCGGCCCCCCCCGCCGACAATCGCTGGAGCCCCCGCGAGTCCGAGTCGCCGCAACCCTGGACCAGTGCGGTCTGCGCCGGCAGACGACCCTGCACCGCTCTATCCGCTCTCCCTTCGCGCGGACTCGTGAATCCACGGAACCCGCGCCCCCACCCACTCCGTCGATTCACGAGTCACAGCGGGCACTATCGGTCACCACTCCGTCGATTCACGAGTCTCAGCGGGCGCTATCGGTCACCACTCCGTCGATTCACGAGTCCACGAAGCCTCGCCCCGAGCAACCCCGGACCGCGGCCCCGACCCCCGGGCCCGGCCCTCACTGCTCCTCACCGCGGGCGACGAGCGACACCCGCATCACACGATCAGGTGGGCCTCGATTCGCTAGCCGGATAGACGCACGAGGATCGGGCGATGCTCCGACTGACTAATCGTTACAGCGGTCCGCCGCACGGCACGGGGGTTCTGCCACGACCGGTGTTGGCACGACTCGCACAAACGGGTGGCATCATCTCGACGCGAGAACTGCGATCCCTCGACGTCGACCAGGTCGCGCTTGAGGTTCTGCTGCGCCGCGGCGCTCTGCAAGCCGTTCGGCAGGGCTGGTACTGCACACCAGCGACACCCACCGTCGTCCGACTTGCGTGGCGTTTCGGGGGTCCCCTGGCATGCGTCAGTGCCGTGCAGTTCCTCGACGACATCGCGGGTCTCGAGCGGGACGCGGAGACGAACCGCGGACCCATGCCGGTGTTCGGGGTCGACGAGCCGCTGCACGTCTGCCTCCGCAGCGACGCGGTCTCCCCTCCGTCACCCGCCCTGCTCGCCCGTCGCTGGCGCGTTCCTGAGCCTCGGGAGCCGATCATCCACTGGAGCACTCGCGACTACGTCAGCGGCGACCGACGTGCCGTGAGCCGCGACGTCGCACTCCGTCAGGCGACGCGCTGCCGCACGATCACCGCGGCGACGCCGTCCACCGCCGACGGCTAGAGGCCGGCGCGAGCGGTGAGCGCCTCGGTGAGCAGCGTGATGAGCGCCTGCAGCTGCACGGTGCCCTCGGCCACGACCTGCTCGTCGCTGCCGTCGAGCGCCCGCGCCGCGAGACCCGCCTTCGAGTCGATCAGGTCGGCGATGCGGGCGTCGATCGTCTGTGCGGCGAGGATGCGCCAGGCCGTCACCGGCAGTTCCTGACCGATGCGGTGCACGCGGTCGATCGCCTGCGTCTGCTCCGCGGAAGTCCACGACAGCTCGGCGAGCACCACGTTCGACGCGGCCTGCAGGTTGATGCCGACGCCGGCGGCCGACAGCGAGCAGACGATCACGCTGACCTCGGGGTCGTTCGTGAAGCCGTCGATCGCCTCCTGGCGCGCCTTCGGCGTCTGGTCGCCGCGGATGCTCACCGCGCGCAGCCCGGCCGCCGCGAAGTGCGCCTCCGCCGCATCCATGACATCGATGTGCTTGGCGAAGAACACGACCTTGCCGACGTTGCGGGCCAGCTGCGCGGTGTAGTCGGCCGCGAGCACGGCCTTCGCCGTACCGATGCGCCGCACCATTGTGAAGACGTTGTCGCCACCGCTCGCCTGCTTCGACTCCTCCAGCTCGGCCGAGGCGACCAGGCGGATGAGGTCGTGGTCGATGCCCATCGGGGGCACCTCGCGCGCGGCGACCACGCGGCGGTAGCGCTCGACGAGCCGCCCGATGAGCGCCTCCTCCGAAGCGCGGATCGACCGCGCGGCCTCGTCGTCGAGCTCGACGGGGATGTCGGCGATGCGGCGCGCGGGGATGTCGGCAGCGACATCCACCTTCTTGCGGCGCACGATGCCCATCTCGATGACGCACTCGCGCGCCGCCGCGAAGAAGCCCGGATCCGCCGGGGTGAGTCCCGTCTCCTCGAGCGCCGACATGAGGCGGCCGAGCGGCTTCTTGTCGTCGATCCAGCCGAGGAACTTCCAGATCATCCGGAAGTCCTCGATCTGGTTGATCAGCGGGGTGCCGGTCAGCGCCATCATGAGCGCCTTCGGGTGCAGCACGCGGATGCTCTGGGCCAGCGACTGGACATGCCGCGAGCGCTGCGAGGTGGCGTTCTTGATGAAGTGCGCCTCGTCGACCACCATGCCCTTGAAGCCGAAGCGGCCGAGCCAGCCGACGTGGCGGTCGAGGATCTCGTAGTTGACGATGACGACGTCGGCGAACGCGTCCAGGTCTTCGCCGTCGCCGTGCACGACGGTGGAGCTGCGCTGCGGGATCCAGCGCTGCACCTCCCGCGCCCAGTTCGTCTTCACCACGTTGGGCACGACGACGAGCAGCGGGAAGGCGTGGGCCACGTTCGCCGCCATGAGCGCCTGGGCGGTCTTGCCGAGGCCCGGCTCATCCGCCAGCAGGAAGGTGCGGTGCCCGCGGCGCACGCTCTCGATGAGCCGCGCCTGGTGGCGCATGAGCTCCATGCCGCCGGGCGTGACGAGCGAGCCGGTCTCAGGCAGCGACATCGACGCCGCCTGCCCGCCCGCGCCGTACTCGAACGAGCGGAACAACGGCTCGATGAGCTCCCAGTTCGAGAGACGGCCCGCCGTCGGGGCGGGCGGCGTCAGCGCCGCGAGATCGGGTGCCAGGAAGGGGTTGGCGAGCTGCGCCTGCTTGACCGACTTCGGCACGACCTGCTTGGCGACCTCCGGGGCCACCGGCGCGGGTTCGGAGACGATGAGCAGGTCGTCCGGCTCGAGCTCGGCACCCGAGGCGAGCAGCATGTCGCGCCGCAGGGCCTTCGCCGCGTCGCTGACCTTGGCCTCCGGGGCGAGCAGGGCGATCAGCGAGGTGTCGCGCGCCGCCGTCTTCGCCATGATGCTCGCCAGCCCGTCGAGGCGCTTCAGCACCTCGGTGCGCTCGCTCTCCGGAACCTCGCGGTCATCCTTGACCCGCGCGCGCTCCTCGCGCACCAGCAGGGCCGCAACCTGGAACTTGGTGCGGTTGGAGGGGCTGACCTTCGCGCCGCGCTCGGCGGCGTTCTCGACCTCGCGCACGGCGCGCGCCAGGATCGGGATGATGCCCTGCTCATCGAGCGGGCGCCGGCGGCGCGTGGCGCCCCCGCGCGCGGGCGACGCCTTCTTCTGACGCTGGCCGGTCTGGGCCACGGCAACTCCTCGAGTGCTGAAGGGATCCGCAGCGCGATGAACAGCGACGCGGAACGACTGCCGACGCCGCAGACGATCACGGAGTCGAGATGCACACCCGCGTCTGACCCGGCCGAGAACTCGCGGTGGCGCGGCGTGCACTGTGAGTCTAGTGCACCCGGCTCCAGCGTGTGACTCCGCGTGACACCGCCCCGCCGCGGGCCCACGCCGCTCGCCCACAATAAGGGGGTGACACCCGTGACCCTCGCCCCCCGCACCGTGATCGACGGCGGGCTGGGCAGCTACCTCGAATCGCTCGGCCACGACCTGAGCGGCCGGCTGTGGAGCGCCCGCATCCTGCGCGACCACCCCGATGCCGTCGTCGACGTGCATCGCGACTACTTCGCCGCTGGCGCCGCGATCGCGATCACCTCCTCCTACCAGCTCTCGTTCGAGGGGCTCGCGAGCGTCGGCATCGACAGCCAGGAGGGCTTCGCCCTGCTCGAGCGCAGTGTCGCCCTCGCCGCGCAGGCGCGCGACGAACTGCGGCCCGACGGCCTCGTCGCCGCCTCCGTGGGCCCGTACGGCGCCGCCCTCGCCGACGGCTCGGAGTACCGCGGCGACTACGACCTCGACCGGGCGGGCCTGCGCGCGTGGCACGCGGCACGCCTGGAGGCGCTGCTCGCCGCCGAGCCCGACCTGCTCGCGATCGAGACGATCCCGAGTCGCGACGAAGCAGGCGCGCTCATCGACCTGCTGCGCGGCACGGGCGCCTCGGCGTGGCTGTCGTTCACCACCGACGGCGGCCGCCTGCGCACGGGCGAGAGCCTGGAGGACGCCTTCCGCGACGCCGAGGCGAGCGACGAGATCATCGCGGTCGGCGTCAACTGCTGCCACCCCGACGAGGTCGACCTCGCGCTCGCGGCCGCCCGCCGCAGCACGGGCAAGGCCGTCGTCGCGTACCCGAACAGCGGCGAGATGTGGAACGCGGTCACGCGCCGCTGGGAGGGCACCGCCGCGCTGCCCGACGGTCTCGTCGAGCGGTGGCTCGCATCCGGCGCCACTGCGATCGGCGGATGCTGCCGCGTCGGCCCGGAGGAGATCCGGGGTATCGCCGCTGTCGTCGCCGGCTGATTCCAGCCAGGTTTCCGCGGTTGTCTCCGGCCGAGCCCGGCACGGTCTCCGCGGCAGCGACCGCCCGGGCCGCGTGCGCGCCTACGCCGAGCCCAGGAAGCGGTGGAGGAAGGCGCGGGTGCGCTCCTCGCGCGGGCGCGAGAACACCTCGGCCGCAGGCCCCTGCTCGACGATGACGCCGCCGTCGAGGAACACCACGCGGTCGGCCACATCGCGCGCGAAGGCCATCTCGTGGGTCGCCATGACGATGGTCGTGCCGTCGCCCTTCAGCTCGCGCACCAGGTCGAGCACCTCGGCGACCAGCTGCGGGTCGAGTGCCGAGGTGATCTCGTCGAGCAGCAGCAGCTCGGGGTTCGTCGCGATGGCCCGCACGATGGCCACGCGCTGCTGCTGACCGCCCGAGAGCCGGTCGGGGTACGAGCGGGCGTGATCGGCGAGACCGACCCGGTCGAGCAGCGCGAGAGCGGTGGCCTCGGCCTGCGCGCGCGGCACCTTCAGCACGGCGCGCGAGGCGAGCGTGACGTTGTCGATCACGCGCAGGTGCGGAAACAGGTTGAACTGCTGGAAGACCACGCCGATGCGGGCCCGCACCGCGTCGGCGGTGACGCGCGGGTCGGAGATGTCGCGGTCGCCGAGCCAGATGCGGCCGTCGTCGATGCGCTCGATGAGGTTGATGCAGCGCAGCAGCGTCGACTTGCCGGAGCCGCTGGCCCCGATGAGGGCGATCACCTCGTGCGGGGCGACGGCGAGGTCGACACCGTCGAGCACGACGCGCTCGTCGAAGGTCTTGCGCACGCCCTCGAGGCGCAGCACGGGATCGGTCATACGAGGCTCCCCGCCTGCTCGCGGGCCCGCAGCCGGGCCGTGTACCAGTCGGTCAGCCGGATCATCGGCAGGGCCAGCAGCACGAACAGCAGCCCGGCGAGCACGTACGGCGTGAAGTTGAAGCTCGCCGCGGTCTCGATCTGCGCGGCGCGCACCGCGTCGACGACGCCGAGCACCGAGATGAGCCCGACGTCCTTCTGCATGGCGACGAAGTCGTTCATGAGCGCCGGGGTGACCTTGCGCACCGCCTGGGGCAGCACGACGATGCGCATCGTCTGGCCGTGGCTGAGCCCCAGCGAGCGCGCCGCGAGTCGCTGTGAGGGGTGAACCGCCTCGATGCCCGCGCGGAACACCTCGCTCACGTACGCCGAGTAGGTGAGGATCAGCGCGATCGTTCCCCAGAACTGCGCCGAGTTGCGCGGGAACAGCTCGAGGCCGGGGATGCCGAAGCCGACCAGGAACAGCACGATGATCAGCGGCAGGCCGCGGAACAGATCGGTGTACGCCGCCGCGAGCGCCCGGAGCGGGAACCAGACCGGCCCCCGCAGGGTGCGGATCGTGGCCAGGATCACGCTCAGCACGAGCACGCCGATGACCGCGAAGAACAGCACCTGGATGTTCACCCACAGCCCGGCGATGACCCGCGGCCAGGCGGAGATCGCCGTCTCGAGGTCGAAGAAGCTCTGCTGCACGCGCTCCCAGCCGGGAGTGTTCACGACGGTCAGCCAGATGATGACCGCGAAGACGAGCGTCGAGACGAGCGACACAAGCACCGAGCGCACGTTCTGCGTGCGCCGGTACGCGCGCCGCCCGATCTCGACGTCGCTGATCGGGTGGTGAGAAGGCACTACTGCAGGATAGGTGCGCCCGCGTCGGCGCCCAGCCACTGGGCGGCGATCTCGTCGAGGCGGCCCGAGTCGCGCAGAGCATCCACCGCGGCGGTGACGAGCGGCGTCAGCGGGCTGTCCTTCTCGAGCACGAGGCCCCAGTCGTCGCTCACGCCGGCGTCGGCGGGCAGCTGGCCGAGCAGCACGCCGCCCTCGAGCACGACGGCGGTGAGGAAGAACGCGGTCGGCAGGTCGACGACGATGGCGTCGACGGTGCCGTTCTGCAGGGCGAGCACGGCGTCATCGTTGGTGTTGAAGGCCTGAGCGCCGGCGGCCGGGGCGATCTGCTCCTCGATGGCGGTGAAGCTCGTCGTGCCGGTGGCAGCGCCGATGAGGAGGTCGCTCAGCTCGGCGAGGCTCGTCGCGCCCGCGGCGGCCGAGGCCTCGGTGGTGATGATGGCCTGCGGAGTCGAGTAGTACGGGCTCGAGAAGTCGACGTTCTCGGCACGCTCGTCGGTGATCGTGTACTGCTGCAGGTTGAAGTCGAAGTCCTTCGGGCCGGGCTGGATCGCGGCCTCGAACGTGGTGCGCACCCAGACCACGTCCTCCGGCGCAAAGCCGAGCTCCTCGGCCACGGCGTAGGCGATGGCGGCCTCGAAGCCCTCGCCCGTGGTCGGGTCGTCGTCGATGACGTACGGGAAGTACGCGGGCTCGCCGGTGGCGATCGTCAGCTTGCCCTCGGTGACGTAGAGGCCCTCGGTGGCCTCCGGCTCGCCCTCGGTAGCGGCGGGAGCGCAGGCGGCGAGCAGCAGGGCGGCGGTCGCGGCGAGCGCGGCGGCCGTGGTGGTGCGACGGGCGATGCGGGACATGCGGGCATCCAATCGACAGGAAACGGACGGTGAAGGGTGCCTTCATTCTGCTATGCCGGGGCCCAGACACCGCACCCGGTGACGATCTGTTACGGGCGGGCAGTCAGGATGCGGAGCGCAGGATGGCGCAGGCTCAGACCCCGCGGGCTCAGACCCCGCCGCCTCCTCCACCGCCGCCACCGCCGCCGGACGAGCCGCCGCCCGACGAGCCGCCCGAGGAGCTCGACCCGGAGTAGCTCGACGACAGGGTCGAGCTGACAGAGCCGACCCCGGCGGCGAAGGCGCCGACCGAGAACGGGCGGCTGCTCGAGAACCAGGTCGGGCTCTGCCCGTCCTCGTAGAACTCGCCGAGCTCCTTCGCCCACTCCTTCTCATGGTTGGTGAGCACGGCCCAGGGCAGCAGCCGCTCGACGAGCTTCAGACGCTCGTCGCGACTCGTCGCGTCGATCGGCTCGCGCAGGGCGCCCTCCGGCGACTGCAGCACGCGCATGCGGTCGGCCTCGGCGAGCTCGATGTACCTCTCCAGACCCTTGAGATGGTCGACGACCTCGGCTCCCTCGGCGGTCAGCGGCTGCCGGTACAGGCAGCCCGCGACCACGAAGAAGCACAGGATGCCCACCGGGATGAGGAAGCCGCCCAGGTCGCCGCCGCGCCCCTCGTCGGTGACGAGGACGCCCGCGATGAAGGCGACGATCTGCGCCGCGATGACGAGGGCGGAGAGCCCGCCGGCGTGACGGGGCGCCACCGCGCTGCGCCAGCCGCGCTTCTGGTTCGCCGTCTGGATGCGCAGCAGCTGCTTCTGGATGGCGGTGCTGAGCGAGGTGTTCTGCGCGGTCAGCGTGTGCTCGGCGCCGCCGCTGAGGCTGCCGCCGAAGAACTTTCCGAGCAGGGCGCGCTCCTCCCCCTCGACGCCGAGCGCCGATTCGAGCCGCAACCGCCACGTCGAGCGCATCCCGAACCAGCCGCCCGGTGCCTCGATGATCGTGATCACGCGGCGCACGGCGAAGTCGACGAGCTGGCTCGCCACGGCGCGGGAGCGGCGCTTGGTGAGCACCGCGGCCTCGAGCAGGCTCACGCCCTTCGGCGGGAGGTACTCGGCGACGATCACGGGGCGGCCCGGAGCATCCCGATAGCGCGTCAGGCGCAGCACGACCGCCCAGATGGCCGTGATGACGGCCACGGCGACCCCCAGCAGCTGCAGCCAGGCCCAGGGGCTGGCGAGGTACGAGCGGTCGAAGAGCGTGAACGTGCCCGGCTCGAAGCCGATCGCGATGGTGACCGTCTGGAACGGCGCGATGGCGAGCTCGTCGACGGCGAAGGTGTCGCCGGTCAGCGTGATCGCGCAGCGATCGGTCGAACCGGCGTAGCCGCGGTAGCAGGCCTCCTGCCCGAGCAGAGCACTGCGCAGGCCGTCGTTGAGCACGACGCGGGCGGAGACGCGGGCGAACGGCTGCGCCCAGTCGGTGCCGTTCAGGTTCCAGTAGAACTCCTCGGCACCCGAGCTCTCGAAGAAGTCGACGACATCGCGCTGGCTGTAGGTGATCACGTAGGTCTGCTCGCCGCGCACATACTGCCCCTCGGGCACCGCGGCGATCACGTCGACAATGCCGGAGCCATCCTCGACCTCGTAGGGTCGCGGATTGCCGTCCTCATCGGTCACCGAGATCACCCGCAGGCTCGTCGTCCGCCCCTGGTAGGTGGCGGGCAGCGAGCGGCGGATGCCGCGGTTCTGGTCGAACTCGGGGAACCGCGCGACGAGCGTCTCCGTCGTCAGCAGGGTCGCGTGGCCGTCGGCGTCGCGCCCGAGGCGATACTCGACGTCGAACGAGTCGAAGGTGAAGTCGTCGACGCCGGTGCGCACCGTGTCCAGCGTCGGCAGGCGCTCGACACTGACGGCGGCGAAGGCCTCCGTGCGCTCGACGGGACCGCTCGCGAGCGGGGTGGGCAGGGCTCCGCGCACGGCGACGACGACGGCGGCCACGATCAGGCCGAGCACGATCGAGCCGGCGATGGTCGGCAGCAGCAGTCGGCGCATGGCTCGACGCTACCCGCTGGCGGTGTTCCGCTGAAGGGTCGGCCTACGCTGGGGGTGTGGTCGCTGACGCCCTGCTGACGGATGCCGCTGCCGACGCCCGGGCGGTGGAGCGGCTGCGCGCGCTCGTGCGCATCCCCACGATCTCGCGCCCGACGAGCGGCCCCGGCCCCCGCGCCGACCGGGACGCGTTCGAGCGGTTCATCGCCGCCCTCCCCGAGCTGTACCCCCGCGTGCACGCCGCGCTCGAGCGCGAGCGGCTCGGCGCCGACCCGGACGCCGAAGGCACCGTCGCCGGCCATGGCTACACCCTGCTCTACCGCTGGCCGGGCAGCGACCCGGCGGGCACGAGCAGCCCGACCGTGCTGATGGCGCATTACGACGTGGTGCCCGCCACCGCTGAGGGCTGGCAGCATCCGCCGTTCGCGGCCGAGCTGGTCGAGCACGAGGGCGAGCCGACCGTGTGGGGGCGCGGGGCGATCGACGACAAGGGCGCCCTGGCCGCGTTGCTCGAGGCGGTGGAGCGTCTGCTCGAGGCGGGGTTCACCCCGCGCCACGATGTGCTGCTGCTGTTCGGGCACGACGAGGAGGTCGCCGGCACGGGTGCGCGAGCCGTGGTGGCCGCGCTGCGCGAGCGGGGCATCCGCCCGTCGCTCGTGCTCGACGAGGGCGGCGCGATCGTCGAGGGCGTCTTCCCCGGGCTGCGCGAGCCGGCCGCGCTGATCGGGGTGACCGAGAAGGGCATCACAACCCTGCGGCTTCGGGTCGAGCAGAAGGGCGGCCACGCGGCCAGCCCGCCGCCGCTCGCCGCGACCGAGCGCCTTGCGCGAGCCCTGCTGCGGCTGAACGCGCGACCGGCGCGGTCACGGCTCGACGCGACGACCCGCACGATGATCCGCACCCTGGGGTCGCGGGTGCGGGGGCCGCTCGGGGTCGTGTTCCGCCGCGTCGATGCCGTCGCTCCCCTGCTCGTTCCGGTGCTGCGGCGCCGCGGACCGGAGACGACCGCGCTGCTGCGCACGACGCGCGCGGTGACCGAGCTGCGGGCCGGGCACGCTGCGAACGCGCTGCCGGAGAGCGCGGAGGCGACGGTGAACATCCGCATCGCGCCCGACGAGTCGGTGGCCGAGGCGGTCGCCGCGGTGCGGCGGGCGATCCGCGACGAGTCCGTCGTGATCGACGTGCTCGAGCCGAGCGAGCCCTCCCCCGTCTCCCCCGCCCGCGGGCCGGCCTGGGAGGACCTCGCGGCCGCGATCGACGAGGTCGTGCCGGGCCTGCTGGTGAGTCCCTACGTGATGATGCAGGCCAGCGACGCGCGATTCCTCACCGCGATCAGCGAGCACGTCTACCGCTTCACGCCCTTCCGCCTGAGCACCGACGAGCGGGCGTGCCTGCACGCTCGGGACGAGCGGATCCGCGTCAGCAGCTACCTCGAGGGCGTGCGGGTGTACGCCGCGCTGCTGCAGCGGCGCTGAGCTCCGGCGGGCTGTCGCCGGACGGTCAGACCTCGATCGGACAGAAGATGTCGAGGTCGAGCTCGGGGTCGTAGCCGCACAGGAGATAGAGGATCACCGGTTCGCGCGGAGCGGGCCGCGGCCTCTGCTGCGCTTGACGGGCTGCTTCCTCTGCCGCCGCCCGTCGTTCCTGCTCGGCCTTCTTCGCGGCATGGCTCGCGGTGACCTCGGTGCCCGCGGAGAGCACGTCACGGATGAGGGCGGCGCGACCGCTGTAGCTGCTGGGGAGGCCCTGGGGAACGACGGCGAGTGCGAGCACTGCGGCATCCAGCGCCGCGAGGGCGGCGTCGGACGCGAGTGGCGCGGCCGCGCGGGACGCACGGGCGTGCTTCAGGATCGCGCGCGTGTGCTGATTGAGCGCGTCGATGAGTTCACGCTGGTCGCCGAGAAGCAGGCGCGACTGCGCGACGATGAGGTCGTGCGGTGTCGCCGCGTCGAGGGCGCGATCGAGTTCCTCCGCGAGCATGTCGTGGGCATCCTGCAGCTGTGCCTGGTCGGCGGGCACGACCGACGGCGCGTCTCCGGCCGTGGCCAGCACTGCGGCCGAGATCGCGAGCAGCTCGGTGGATGCGGAGCGCGCGTCGAGCAGCAGGGCGAGCTCGGCGACCCGCAGGCGCTCGCGCTCGCGATCCGCGGCCGCGGCGTGCGCCGTCGCGACCCCGCCCCAGGTGAGCGAGCCCGCGATGAGCGCGACGATGAGGGCCGTGGCCATCACCGCCCAGCGCGGCGATCGACCGGCAGCAGGCCCGCCGGTGTCATCGTCGGCGTGCGGATGACTCGCGCGATCGGGCATGAGGGCTCCTCGTTTCAGGCTCAGTGTCGCACGCCAGAGCGCGCTTCCGCGACCGCCGTGACCCCGGGCCGCCTCAGCCGCGCGCCGCGGCGTGCACGCCGGCGAGCCGGCGGGGAGCATCCGTCACCACCCCGTCGACCCCGAGGTCGAGGGCGCTCTGCCACAGGTCGGCACGATTGAGGGTGTAGACGATGAGCGTGAAACCCGCCGCGCGCAGCCGGGGGGCGGCCTCCGGGTCGACCGTGAACGAGCGCAGGCTCGTGACGATCGTCGTCGCCCCGACGAGAGCGGCATACGCGATCGGGTCGTCGGGCAGCCGGCGCACGATGACCGCGCGGGGCAGCGACGGCGCCTCGCGCCACAGCGCGAACAGCGTGGGCAGCTCGAAGCTGGCGAGCACGACCCGATCCTGCACCCCGTACCGGTAGATGCCCGCGATGATCTCCCGCATCGGTTCCGGATCCCACAGGCCCTTGAGCTCGATCAGTGCACGTGCGTCGGAGGCCTGCAGCAGCGGCAGCACCTCGTCGAAGGTCGGGATGCGCGTGCCCGCCCAGCGCGAGCCGTACCAGCTGCCCGCGTCCAGGGCCTGGAGCTCGGCGAGCGTGCGCGTCGCAAGGGGCCCGACACCGTCGGTGGTGCGGTCGAGCAGCTCGTCGTGGAAGACGACGGCGTGCCCGTCGGCGGTCATCCGCAGGTCGAACTCGAGCACCTCGGCGCCGCTGCTCAGGGCCGACTCGACGGCGGGAAGGGTGTTCTCGGGGGCGGAGGCCGGGTCGCCACGGTGGGCGACGGTGAGCGGCACGCCGTCGTTGAGCCCGAGCGAGCCGAGCGGCTGCACGGCGTAGACGGTCGCGGCGCTGTGGTCGATGGCGAGCACGGCGACGAGGGCGAGCGTGGCGGTGAATGAGGCCGCGATGCGGCGGGCGGAGTACGGGCGGCCGGTGCGGATGGCGCGATCGAGCGGGCGCGGGAGGGCCTGCAAGGGTCGAGCGATCGGCATGGGTATCGCCTCCGGAACGGGTCACCGCGTCATTGCGGTGCCGCCATGCTAGCGCAGCCGTTACCGTTTCGTGACCTGAATCTGCGTCGCCGCCGTGCGGGCGATCGTGGTCGCCATGCCGCTGAAGACGATGCCGTGGAACGGCGTCACCCCGAACCAGTACAGGCGGCCCCCGAGCCCGCTGGGGAAGAACACGGCGCGCTGGATCAGACGCGACCCACCCCCCGGCCGCGGCTCCACGGTGAACTCGAGCCAGGCCCGACCGGGAACCTTCATCTCCGCCCGCAATCGCAGGAAACGCCCGCGGTCGATCTCCTCCACACGCCAGAAGTCGACCGCGTCTCCCGCCGCCAGGCGATCGGGATCCCGGCGCCCGCGACGCAGTCCCACTCCCCCAACCACCTTGTCGAGCCAACCCCGGGCCGCCCACGCGACCGGCAGCGAGTACCAGCCGTTCGCCCCGCCGATGCCCTCGACAACGCGCCAGAGCGCTGCGGGCGGCGCGGCCGACTCGACGACCTGGCGGTCGGTGAAGACGGTGTGCCCGCTCCAGTCCGAGTCGCTCGGCAGCCGGTCGCTCGGAGCGCCCTGCACCGTGGCGTTCTGCCAGCTGGTCTCGACCTCGCCCTCCCGCATCTTGGCGAGGGCGTACCGCACCGCCAGCCGGTAGCCCGTGAGGCCGCCCTCCGGTGGCGGGATGTACTGATCGATGTCGTGCTCGCGGCAGACGGCGTCGTTCTGCAGGCTCGAGATGATCGGCACCGCGAGCGATCGCGGAATCGGGGTCACGAGGTTCACCCACTGGCTCGCCAGGTACGGAGTCAGCACGGGCAGGCTCGCGATCCGCCGCTGCTTGAGCCCCGCCTCCACCGCGTACCCGTTCATCATCTGCCCGTAGCGCAGCACGTCGGGGCCGCCGATGTCGAAGGTGCGGTTGACGGTCGCCGGAAGGGTCGCCGCGCCGATCAGGTAGTGCAGCACGTCGCGCACGGCGATCGGCTGGATGAAGTTGCGCACCCACTTCGGGGCCGGCATGTACGGCAGCACCTCGGTCAGATGCCGGATCATCTCGAAGCTGGCGGATCCGGAGCCGATCACGACGCCCGCCTGCAGCGCCACCGTCGGGACCCCGCTGGCCATCAGAATCTCGCCGACCTCCTTGCGGCTCCGCAGGTGCGTCGACAGCTTCCCCTCGGGATGCAGGCCGCCGAGGTAGACGATGCGCCCCACACCGGCGGCCGCGGCCGCTCGCGCGACCGTCGAGGCCACATGGCGTTCGGTGCGCTCGAAGTCGCCCGCACTGCTCATGGAGTGCACGAGGTAGTAGAGGACATCCACCCCCACGACCGCCCGCTCGACGTCGGTGGCGCGCGTGAGATCGCCCGGGAGCACCTCGACCTGGTCCACCCACGGAACATCGCGCAGGCGTGCGGGGTCGCGGACGATGACGCGCACCTCGTGCCCGGCCTCGAGCAGCCGCGGAACGAGCCGGCCGCCGATGTAGCCGGTCGCCCCGGTGACGAGCATCCTCATGCCGGTCACGGTAGGCCCGCGGGCTGGGAGTTGCCCCGCACGCGCGTCGCCGCCCAGATTCGCCTCGAACACGCGAACCCGAGTCGGGCACGCGCCCGTTTCGCCCAAATCTGGCAGGAATCGGCTCGTAGAGTGAGGGGCGTGCAGGGTGCGGGCGAGGAGGAACGGCGAGCGAGCATCCCGCCCCGCGTCGTCGCCTGGTTCGCGCAGAACGCCCGCGACCTGCCCTGGCGGCGGCCCGGCTTCAGCGCGTGGGGCGTGCTCGTCAGCGAAATCATGTTGCAGCAGACGCCCGTCGCCCGCGTGATCCCGCGGCTGGAGCAGTGGCTCGACCGCTGGCCCACGCCCGATGCGCTCGCCGCCGACTCCCCCGCCGAGGCGGTGCGCGCCTGGCAGAGCCTCGGCTACCCGCGTCGGGCCCTGGCCCTGCACGCGGCCGCCATGGCGATCAGCGAGCGCCATGCGGGTGTCGTCCCCGACGACATGGATGCTCTTCTCGCCCTCCCCGGAATCGGCGACTACACCGCCCGCGCCGTCGCCGCGTTCGCCTACGGCAGGCCGGTGCCGGTGGTCGACGTGAACACGCGCCGCGTGCTCGCCCGCGCGGTGCACGGCCAGGGCGAGGCGGGGCCCGCGCGCACCCGCGCCGACCTCGCCGCCATGCAGGAGCTGCTGCCGAGTGACCCGACCGAGGCGCAGGCGTTCAACGCCGGAGCGATGGAGCTCGGCCAGACTGTGTGCGTCGCCCGCAGCCCGCGATGCGAGGCCTGCCCGATCGCCGAACTCTGCGCCTGGCGCGCGGCCGGCTACCCCGCGTACACGGGTCCGGCGGCGCCCCGGCAGGCGCGCTACGAGGGCAGCGACCGTCAGGTGCGCGGGCTCATCATGCGCGCGCTGCGGCACAGCGACGGGCCGGTGCCGGCCGAGGCGATCGAGCTGCTCTGGCCCGATGCCGTGCAGCGGGAGCGCGCGCTCGCCGGCCTGCTGCGCGACGGCCTCGCTGTCGGCGCGCCGGAGACGGGCTATCGCCTGCCCGACTGAGGCCGCGACGGCGGCACGCTCCGGGGCGCACGCTCAGGGTGCCGCGCCCGCCGTTCGGTACGATGGCCGCACAGCACCCGCCCTGATCGGAGGATCGATGGAGAAGCGCCCCCTGACCCGCAGCGAGAAGTTCACGGTCGGGCTGTTCGGTGTGATGACCGTGCTGATCGTCGTTCCGGGTCTGGTGTTCGCCGCCGCCGCGATCTTCAACACCGGCACGATCTACCTGCCCTACGACTTCACCTTCTAGGCGTCGCCGCAGGAGCGGGTCGACTCAGTCGTCAGCCTCCTCGTCGCGCTCGCGCGGGGTGACGTAGGGGTCGGGGTCGCCGGCGTACTCGGCGGTCGCCGCGAGGGATTCGGTCGCGGCATCGCGCTCCCGCGCCTCCCGCAGCAGCGCCTCGATCGAGGCGGCGTTCTCGGGGATGCCGTCGAGAATGAACTCGATGCTCGGGGTGAGCCGGGTGTTCAGGTTGCGGCCGACCTCGGTGCGCAGCATCCCGGTCGCCGCCTTCAGCGCAGCGGCGCTGTCGGCGCGCTCCTCGTCGGTGCCGTACACCGTGTAGAAGATCGAGGCGTGCTGCAGGTCGCCGGTCACCTGCACGTCGGTGATCGTCACGAACCCGAGGCGCGGGTCGCGAAGACCCTTCTCGAGCCGCTGCGCGACGACCTCCTTGATGCGGTCGGCGACCTTGCGGGCGCGGGGGTTGCCTGCCATGAGCGTCTCCTGACTGCCGCTGTGCCCAGAGGGGCGGTGGATGCGGGCCCGCCCCGCACAGAACGTGACGGGCCCGCTCGGCGCACGCCCGGAGGCGCGCGCGGTCCGCGCTAGGCGCGCACCTTCTCCTTCATCTCGATGGTCTCGATCTCGTCGCCGATCTGGATGTCGTTGAACTTGCCGAGACCGATACCGCACTCGAAGTCGGTCTTGACCTCGGTGACGTCATCCTTGAAGCGGCGGAGCGACTCGATGGCGAGGTTGTCGCCCACCACGACGCCGTCGCGGATCACGCGCGCCTTGGCGTTGCGCGTGATCGTGCCACTGCGCACGATGACACCGGCGATGTTGCCGAACTTCGACGAGCGGAAGACCTCGCGGATCTCCGCGACGCCCGACTGCACCTCCTCGTACTCCGGCTTGAGCATGCCCTTGAGCGAGCTCTCGATCTCCTCGAGCGCCGAGTAGATGACGGAGTAGAAGCGGATGTCGACGCCCTCGCGCTGAGCGCGCTCGCGCGCCTTCGTGTCGGGCCGCACGTTGAAGCCCACGATGATCGCGTTGTCGATCGTCGCCAGGTTCACATCGCTCTCGGTCACGGCACCCACACCGCGGTGGATGATGCGCAGCTGCACGCTATCGTCGACCTCGATCTTGAGCAGCGCCTCCTCCAGGGCCTCGACGGCACCGGAGACGTCACCCTTGATGATGAGGTTGAGCGACTCGACCTTGCCGTCCTCGAGAGCCTTGGTGAAGTCCTCGAGGCTGATGCGCTTGCGCGCCTTCGCCAGCTGGGCGTTGCGCTCGGCGGCCTCGCGCTTCTCGGCGATCTGCCGCGCGGTGCGGTCGTCGTCGGTGACGATGAAGGTGTCGCCGGCGCGCGGAACGCTCGACAGACCCTGCACCTGTACCGGACGCGAGGGGTAGGCCTCGTCGACCTTCTCGCCGTTCTCGTCCATCATCGCCCGCACGCGGCCGTAGGCCGTGCCCGCGACGATGGCGTCGCCGACCCGCAGGGTTCCCGACTGGATGAGCACGGTCGCGACCGAGCCGCGGCCCTTGTCGAGCCGGGCCTCGATGGCGACACCACGCGCGGTGCGGTGGGGGTTGGCGCGCAGGTCGAGCCCCGCATCCGCCGTCAGGAGGACCGCATCGAGGAGCTCGACGATGCCCTTGCCCTGAAGGGCGGAGACATCGATGAACATCGTGTCGCCGCCGTACTCCTCCGCGACGAGACCGAACTCGGTGAGCTGCTGGCGCACCTTGGCGGGGTTGGCCCCCTCCTTGTCGACCTTGTTGACCGCGACGACGATCGGCACACCGGCGGCCTGCGCGTGGTTCAGCGCCTCGACCGTCTGCGGCATGATGCCGTCGTCGGCGGCGACCACGAGGATCGCCACGTCGGTCACCTGCGCACCACGGGCACGCATGGCGGTGAACGCCTCGTGACCCGGGGTGTCGATGAAGGTGATGGCGCGCTCGATCTCCTCGTGCTCCGTCCAGATCTGGTAGGCGCCGATGTGCTGGGTGATGCCACCCGCCTCACCGCCGCCGACGTTCGTCTTGCGGATCGCGTCGAGCAGACGGGTCTTGCCGTGGTCGACGTGGCCCATGACGGTGACCACGGGCGGACGGATGACGAGGTCGTCCTCGTCCTCCTCCGCGTCGAGGTCGATGTCGAAGCTCTCCAGGAGCTCCTTGTCCTCGTCTTCGGGCGAGACGATCTCGATGCGCCAGCCCAGCTCGGCGCCGAGCACCTCGAAGGTGGCGCCGTCGAGAGACTCGGTCGCCGTGGCCATCTCACCGAGGTGGAAGAGCACGGTCACGAGGTTGCCGGGAGGGCAGCTGATGCCCGTCGCCGTCTCGAGCTTGTCGGCGAAGTCGGTGATCGAGGCGCCCTGACGCAGACGGATGACCGTCTTGCCGTCGCCGCGGGGAACGCTGACGCCGCCAACGGTCGGCGCCTCCCGCATCTCGAACTCTTGCCGCTTCGTCCGCTTCGACTTGCGGGCCTTCGACTTGCCGCCACCGCGACCGAACGCGCCGGCCGTGCCGCCGCCGGGGCCGCGACCGCGGCCGCCACCGGCACCGCCCGGACGGGGCGCGCCGAAGCCGCCGCCGCCCGCACCGGGACCGCCGGGGCGGAAGCCGCCCGCGCCGGCCGGGCGACCGGGGCCGCCCGTGCGCTGCTGGAAGGGAGCGCGCGGGCCACCGGGACGACCCGCACCGTCGGGGCGCGGGGCACCGGGACGCGGAGCTCCCGGACGCGGAGCGCTCGGGCGCGGGATCGCGCCGCCGCCCGGACGCGGCATGCCCTGGGTCGACGAGAAGGGGTTGTTGCCCGGGCGCGGGGTACCGGGGCGCGCCATGCCCTGCTGGGAGGCGAAGGGGTTGTTGCCGGGGCGCGGAGTGCCGGGCGCGGCCGGAGCCTTCGCGGGCGCGTCACCCTCTGCCGCGGGAGCGGCCGGCGCGGCCGGGGTGGTGGGAGCCGCCGGAGCCGGAGCAGGGGTCTCGGCAGCGGGCTGCTCGGGAGCCGGAGCGGGGGCCGGTGCGGGCGCCGCGGGCTTCGCGGGGGCCTTAGCCGCCGGCTTCTCCGCGGCCTTCGGGGCCGTGATGCCCTCGGCCTCGAGCGCGGCGCGCAGCTTGCGCGCAACGGGCGGCTCGATGGTCGACGACGGACCCTTGACGAATTCGCCGAGCTCCTTGAGCTTCTCGAGGGCGACCTTGCTTTCGATGCCGAGCTCGCTCGCGATCTCGTGCACGCGTGGTTTTGCAGCCACAATTCTCCTGTCTGGGTCCGCTCCCAGGCAGGGGCGGACCGTTAGTGCCTAACGGAACTCATTTCGAGCCGCTCATGACTTGTCCATGTGCCGATCAGCCTGTTCTCTGGTGGGTTCTGCCCCGGTGGTGGGCGCAGACCCGATGGACGCCAGAACCCCTGCCGCGTCGAGCGGACCCGGCACGCGCAGCGCGCGGGCCCAGGCCCGCCGCACGGTGGCGGTTTCGACGCAGTCGCGGGTGCCGTGCACCCACGCGCCCCTGCCCGGAAGTCGGGCCGGAGCATCCACCACGACAACCCCATCGCGCGCCACGACCCTCGTGAGCGAGGAGCGCGGAGCCCGCTGGCGGCAGCCGAGGCAGGTTCTGACGGGTTCCATTGTAGCCCCCGGGCTACTCGTCCATCACCGAATCGGGCTGGATGTCGATCTTCGCGCCCGTCAGCTTCGCGGCGAGGCGAGCGTTCTGGCCCTCCTTGCCGATGGCGAGCGACAACTGGTAGTCGGGCACGAGGGCGCGCACGGCCTTGGTCGCGGGGTCGATGACGAAGGCGCTCGAGACCTTCGCGGGCGACAGCGCGTTCGCCACGAAGGCGGCCAGGTCGTCGGAGTGGTCGACGATGTCGATCTTCTCACCGCCCAGCTCGGCGGTGACGGCGCGCACGCGCTGGCCGAGCTCGCCGATGCAAGCGCCCTTCGCGTTCACACCGGGCTCGGTCGAGCGCACCGCGATCTTCGTGCGGTGGCCGGCCTCGCGGGCAAGCGCCGTGATCTCGACGACGCCGCTGGCGATCTCGGGCACCTCGAGCGCGAACAGCTTGCGCACGAGCGAGGGGTGGGTGCGGCTGACGGAGATCTGCGGGCCCTTGAGTCCCTTCGAGACGCTCGTGACGTAGACGCGGATGCGCGCGCCGTGCGGGTACTCCTCGCCCGGCACCTGCTCCTCCGGCGGCAGGATCGCCTCGACGGCGCCGAGGTCGATGTGCACCATGCGCGGGTTGGGGCCCTGCTGGATCACACCGGCGACGATGTCGCCCTCGCGGCCCTTGAACTCGCCGAGCACGCGGTCGTCGCCGATGTCGCGCAGCCGCTGGTTGATGACCTGCTTGGCGGCGAAGGCGGCGATGCGGCCGAAGTCATCGGGGCTGTCGGGCACCTCGCCCACGACCGTGCCGTCCTCGGCGAGCTCGGGGATGTACACGGTGACGTGGCCGGTCTTGCGATCGAGCTCGACGCGGGGCTGCGGGTGCGGGTGGTCGGTGCCCCGGTGGTCGTCGCGCCCGGTGTGCTTGAGATAGGCGGTGAGGATGGCCTGCTCGATGATCTGGACGAGCTCGTCGAACGGGATCTCCCGCTCGCGCTCCATCATCCTCAGGATGCTCAGGTCGATGTCCACGTCGGTACCTCCGCTATTCGGTTGAGACGCGCCTCCCGTGAGGGATCGCGGTGCGACCCCTCACGATACCCGAGTCGGTCTAGCCCGCGGCGCGCAGCCGCGGCAGCACCTCGTGCAGCGCGACCTCGTCGCGCTCGCCCGTGGCGCGGTTCCACAGCTCGACACGACCGTCGGCGGCACCCCGGCCGACGACGACGATGAGCGGCACACCGATGAGCTCGGCGTCGCCGAACTTCACGCCGGGCGAGACCTTCGGGCGGTCGTCGTAGAGGGTGTCGAGGCCCGCGGCGTCGAGCTCGGCGACGAGCGTCTCGGCGACCTCGTAGGCGACGTCGTCGCGGCCCGCGGCGACCACGTGCACGTCGAAGGGCGCGACCTCGCGGGGCCAGATGAGGCCCTTCTCGTCGTGCGCGTTCTCGGCGATGACCGCCATAATGCGGGTGACCCCGATGCCGTACGAGCCCATGGTGACGGTGACGAGCTTGCCGTTCTCGTCGAGCACCTGCAGGCCGAGCGCCTCGGCGTACTTGCGCCCGAGCTGGAAGACGTGGCCGATCTCCATGCCGCGCGCGAGCTCGACGGGGCCGCTGCCATCGGGCGCGGGGTCGCCGGGGCGCACCTCCGCGATGTCGGCGACGCCGTCAGCCGTGAAGTCGCGGCCGGCGACCAGGTGGTAGACGTGCTTCTCGTGCGCGTTGGCGCCCGTGACCCAGGCGGTGCCGTCGGCGACGCGCGGGTCGAGCAGGTACCGGATGCCCGTGCTCGAGGTCTCCCCCAACACCGGGCCGTTCGGGCCCCACGGGCCGATGTAGCCCTTCACGAGGCCGGGGTGCGCGGCGAAGTCCTCCTCGGTCGCGGCCTCGACGGCCGCGGGCGCGAAGGCCACCTCGGCCCGCTTCATGTCGACCTCGCGATCGCCGGGAACGCCGACGACGACGAGCTCGCGCGTGCCGTCCAGAGCGGTGAGCCGCAGCACGACGTTCTTCAGCGTGTCGGCCGCCTCCCAGGGGCGGTCGTCGCGCGGGTAGCGCTCGTTCGACAGGGCGACGAGGGTCGCGATCGTGGGGGTCTCGGGCGAGTCGTGGATGATCGCCGCGGGCACCCCGCTCGCATCGACCGGCGCGGCGGCCGGGGTGCGGTACGCCTCCACGTTGGCGGCGTAGCCGCCGGCTGAGCGCACGAAGGTGTCTTCGCCGATGGCGATGGGGTGCAGGAACTCCTCGCTGCGCGAGCCGCCCATGGCACCGGCGTCGGCCTGCACGATCACGTACTCGAGACCGAGGCGCTGAAAGATGCGCTCGTAGGCGTCGCGCTGCGCCTGGTACGAGGCGTCGAGGCCGGCGTCGTCGACGTCGAACGAGTAGGCGTCCTTCATCGAGAACTCGCGGCCGCGCAGCAGGCCGGCACGGGGCCGCGCCTCATCGCGGTACTTGTCCTGGATCTGGTAGATGCAGAGCGGGAGGTCCTTGTACGACGAGTAGAGGTCCTTCACCATGAGGGTGAAGACCTCCTCGTGCGTGGGGGCGAGCAGGTAGTCGGCCCCGCGGCGGTCCTTCAGCCGGAAGATGCCGTCGCCGTACTCCTCCCAGCGACCCGTAGCCTCGTAGGGCTCGCGCGGCAGCAGCGCGGGGAAGTGCACCTCCTGCGCACCGGCGGCGGCCATCTCCTCGCGGACGACCTGCTCGACGCGGCGCCGCACCTTGAGCCCGAGGGGCAGCCAGGCGAACACCCCCGGCGCCTGGCGGCGGATGTACCCCGCCCGGACGAGCAGGCGGTGGCTCGCGACCTCGGCGTCGGCCGGGTCGTCGCGGAGCGTGCGGACGAAGAGCTGGGAGAGGCGCGTTGTCACCTGGTCAGACTACCGGCGCGACGCAGCATGAACCTTCTTCGCCTCGGCACTGGCGGCCTGAGGCAGAATGGAAACAGGCCTGCGAGCGATGGCAAGGGGGGGGCTTGGATCGCTCGCAGGCCCTTCCCGTCTCGCGGAGAATCGCGTGGCGGGAAACCTGCACGACGGAAGAGCCCCCCTGAGCGGCCCCTGCGAGCCTCGCACCGATCCCCCCGGTGCTGCCAGTCGGCTCCCCCGGCCGATGTTCACACCATAGTGAGCGGACGCGTCTCCAGGTCAGTCCCCCAAAGGGGGGATTGGTGAGTTCCCCAGAAAGCGGAAGCCCCCGCCGCGAACGACGGGGGCCTCAACTCGTGGTACTGGGACCGCTATCGGCGAGCACCAATCGGACGCCGGTTGGTCGCGAACGCCACCGCCCCGCCCGCGAGGAGCAGAAGCGCAGCCGCGCCGAAGCCGAGCGAAAGGATGTCGGTGCCCGTCTCGGCCAGTTCGGGCTCCTCCTCTTCCTCCTCAGGAGGAGTGGACGTTCCGGCCGCAATGCCGAGTGCGCCGTTCCAGATGTCACGCACGCCGTTCTCGAGCTCACCGGAGTCGGGGTACCAGTCGTAGGCGTGGTAGACGTACTTGCCCGTACCGATCGCGAACTCGGCGATGCCGATACTGTCGTTGGCGGCGCTCGAGTAGAGCGGGGTGATGACAGCGAGCTGCTCAGGCGAATACGCCGAAACTTCACCGAGGCCACCCGTGTAGTTGCCGTTGGGGAGCTCGGCCGGGAGGCTCGTGTCGCCGCCGACACGCTGCCACGGGCCGTTGCTGTCGTTGTTGCCGAAGGCGCTCGTGAAGTCAACCCCGGTGAGCGCGCTCACGATGGCGCCGTGCGTGTACGAACCGGTACCGACAATGGTTCGCCCGGCGCTGACCCAGGTGCGGATCACTTCGAGTGCCTCGTCACTGATGGCACTCGAGCCCCCCGGAAACCAGTTGTCACCTTCGGGCAGCACGAGCACGCTGGCCCCGTCCAGCACGGTGGTCCAGGTCGCGGCTGACGCGTCACCGCCATCAGTGACCCGCATCGAGCTGGCCCCCGGGAGGAGGGTGGTCGCGATGTCCCAATCCTCTTCCTCCGGGTCAGTGAAACCCGAGGCGGAGAACACCACAACCACTGGGCCCGCAGGGGTGTCACCGGCATATGTGCCGGGCACGAGCGGATTCGGCAGAGCCGCCGCAGCGGGCCGCACGATCGTCGAGCCGTCATCTTGCTGATTGCCGAAGGCAGCCGTCGGGGCGAGGACGATCGCGGCCGTGACGACCGCGAGCACACCGCGTCGAACGCTGAGGGGGGGACGCTTCATTGTTCTCCAGTTTCGAAGGAATGCGGGGATCCGCGCCCCGAGTCTAGAGGGTGAAACGACTTCGCAAAAGCGCGGGCGAGCCCCGCGAAAGGGACACTCGTCTCAGGCGGTGACGACCTCGGGCGACCCGAGCGGGGCATCCGGCATCGACGCGGCCAGGCGGTTCGCCTCCTCGATGAGGGTCGCGACGATCTCCGACTCGGGAACGGTCTTGATGACCTCGCCCTTGACGAAGATCTGGCCCTTGCCGTTGCCCGAGGCGACGCCGAGGTCGGCCTCGCGGGCCTCGCCGGGGCCGTTGACGACGCAGCCCATGACCGCCACGCGCAGCGGCACGGTCATGCCCTCGAGGCCCTTTGTCACGTCTTCCGCAAGCGTGTAGACATCGACCTGGGCGCGGCCGCAGGAGGGGCACGAGACGATCTCGAGCTTGCGTTCGCGAAGGTTCAGGCTCTCGAGGATCTTCAGCCCGACCTTGACCTCCTCGGCCGGCGGGGCCGACAGTGAGACGCGGATCGTGTCACCGATGCCCTCGCTGAGGAGGATTCCGAAGGCGGTCGCGCTCTTGATGGTGCCCTGGAAGGCAGGGCCGGCCTCGGTCACACCGAGGTGCAGCGGCCAATCGCCCCGCTCGGCGAGCTGGCGGTAGGCCTTCACCATGACGATCGGATCGTTGTGCTTGACCGAGATCTTGAAGTCGTGGAAGTCGTGCTCCTCGAACAGGCTCGCCTCCCACACCGCGCTCTCGACGAGGGCCTCGGCGGTCGGCTTGCCGTACTTCTGCAGCAGGCGCGGGTCGAGCGAGCCGGCGTTGACGCCGATGCGGATGCTCACCCCGGCCTCCTTCGCCCGCTTGGCGATCTCGGCCACCTGGTCGTCGAACTTGCGGATGTTGCCGGGGTTGACGCGCACCGCCGCGCAGCCCGCATCAATCGCCTGGTAGACGTACTTGGGCTGGAAGTGGATGTCGGCGATGACCGGGATCTGGCTCTTCTTGGCGATGATGTGCAGCACGTCGGCATCGTCCTGGCTCGGAACAGCCACCCGGACGATGTCGCACCCGGTCGCCGTCAGCTCGGCGATCTGCTGGAGGGTCGCGTTGATGTCGGTCGTCGGCGTCGTCGTCATCGACTGCACGCTGACCGGGTGGTCGCTGCCCACCATGACCTTGCCGACCTTGATCTGGCGGGTCTTGCGACGGGGGGCGAGGGTCTCCGGGACCTTGGGCATTCCGAGATTCACTGCAGGCACGGCGGTCAGTCTACGCATCCGCGCTGAGCGGCATTCGACAGAAACGCGCGGGCTAGAACAGGGTGACCGGGTTGACGATGTCGGCGTAGATGAGCAGGGCGCTCATGAGGCCGAGCACGAGCACGACCGCGAGGGTCACCGGCACGAGCCGGGCGGTGTCGATCGGGCCCGGATCGGGCTTTCCGCGCACCTGGGCGAACCAGCGGCGCAGCGACTCCCACAGCGCCGCGGCCACGTGGCCGCCGTCGAGCGGCAGGAGCGGGATCAGGTTGAACACGAAGAGGGCGACGTTGAGAGAGGCGAGCAGCCCCGTGAGGAAGCCGATGCGCTCGACCACCGGGATCGTGTCGATGCTCGCGATCTCGCCGGCGATCCGCCCCACGCCAACGACGCTGATCGGACCGTTCGGGTCGCGCTCCTCCGGCCCGAAGGCCGCCTGCGCCACATCGATCATGCGCTGCGGCAGATTGATGATGATGCCGACCACGGCCGAGATGTTGTCGCCGACGGCGGGCAGCACGGCGGCCACCGGCTGCTGCACGGTCTCGTACGCGGGCGCGATGCCGACGAAGCCGACCTGCTCGGTGAGCGCCTCGCCGTCCGGGCCCTCCACGACGCGGCCGCGATCGTCGAGCACGTAGCGCTCCGTGAGCAGGGGCGTCAGGGCGGTCTCGACGGTGCGTCCATCGCGCTCGACCGTGAAGCCGAGGCTGTCACCGGCTGACGCGCGGATGGTCGTGAGCACGTCATCCCAGGTCTCGATCGGGGTGCCGCCGATCGCCACGATGCGGTCGCCGGGCTGCAGGCCCGCCTCCGCACCCGGGGCGGCCGGATCGCCGGGCGCGCACTCCTGCCGCTCGCTGGTGGCGGGCAGCACGCACTCGTTGACGCTGCCGAGGGTCGTCGACGGCTGCGCCACCCCGAAGCCCATCAGGACGACGGCGTACAGCACGACCGCGATGACGAGATTCATGAACGGCCCGCCGAGCATGATGATGATGCGCTTGCCCACCGGCAGCCGGTAGAACGTGCGGTGGTCCTCCCCCTCGGCGATCGTGTCGGCCGAGGCGCTGCGGGCATCCTGCACGAGGGTGTCGAAGAAGCCCGTCGATGCGGTGCGCGCCCGCTGCCCGGCGACCGGCGGGTACATGCCCGCCATCGAGATGTAGCCGCCCAGCGGAATCCACTTGAAGCCGTACTCGGTCTCGCCGCGACGCCACGACACGATCGTGCGGCCGAAGCCGATCATGAACTGGCCGACACGCACGCCGAACAGCTTCGCGGGCACGAAGTGCCCCAGCTCGTGCAGGGCGATCGAGACCACGAGGCCGATCACGACGACGAGGATGCCGACGATGTACAGCAGCACGGACTCCACGACGGGCACTCTAGCGATGTCAGCTAAGCGGACGCGATGAGCGCGCTGCGCCTATCGCGACGCGATGAGCGCGTCGGCCTCCCGGCGGGCCCAGGCCTCCGCCTCGAGGACGCCCTCGAGCGTCATGGGGTGCGGCTCGTGCCGGTCGACGACGGCGCGCACGGTGTCGACGATGTCGAGGTAGCCGATCGCCCCATCGTGGAAGGCGTGCACCGCCTGCTCGTTCGCGGCGTTGAACACGGCCGGGAACGTCGCCCCCGCCTCCCCCACGCTCTTCGCGAGGGCGACCGCGGGGAACGCCTCGTCATCGAGAGGGGCGAAGGTCCAGGTGGATGCGGTGCTCCAGTCGAGCGGAGCCCCCACGCCCGCCACCCGGTGCGGCCAGTCGAGCCCCAGGGAGATCGGCAGGCGCATGTCGGGCGGCGAGCACTGCGCGATCGTCGAGCCGTCGACGAACTCCACCATCGAGTGCACGATCGACTGCGGGTGCACCGTGACGTCGATGCGGTCGTACGGCACCCCGAACAGCAGGTGTGCCTCGATCACCTCGAGGCCCTTGTTGACGAGGGTCGACGAGTTGGTGGTGATCACCCGGCCCATGTCCCACGTCGGATGCGCGAGCGCCTCGGCGGGCGTCACCCCGGCCAGCTCGGCGCGGGTGCAGCCCCGGAACGGGCCCCCGCTCGCCGTCAGCACCAGGCGGCGAACCTCGGCGGGCGTCCCGGCGAGGAGCGCCTGCGCGATCGCCGAGTGCTCGCTGTCGACCGGCACGATCTGCCCGGGCGCGGCGAGGTCGGTCACGAGGGAGCCGCCGACGATGAGGCTCTCCTTGTTGGCGAGGGCGAGCGTGCGCCCCGCTTCCAGGGCGGCGAGCGTCGGCGCGAGCCCCACCGAGCCGGTGATGCCGTTGAGCACGACATCGCACGGCACGTCCCGGACCAGTTGCGCCGCATCCTCCGCTCCGAGCGCCACGTGCGCGACACCGTGCGCGCGCGCCTGCTCCTCCACGAGCTCGCGGTTGCGGCCGGCCGCGAGGCCGACGACGCGGAAGCGCTCCGGGTTCGCCGCGATCACCTCGAGGGCCTGCACGCCGATGGAGCCGGTGGAACCCAGGATGATGACGTCGCGCATGGTGTTCATCATGCCCGACCGAAGTCGGGCATCCGTCGCCTAGGAGACGATGTCGATGATGGTGACCAGGAAGAGGAGGTCCTGCCCACCGAGCGGGTGCGCCTCGGGGTCGGCGCCGTACGCGAGGTCGGCGGGGATCGACACCAGGAGGGTCGTGCCGACCTGCTGTCCGATGAGGCCGGCGGCGAAGCCCTGGATGACGCCGGTCACCGGGAACGTCGCGGGCTCACCCCCGAAGCTCTGGTCGAAGATCTCGCCGGTCTGCCAGCTGGTGCCCTGGTAGTCGACCAGCACCGTCGAGTCGGCACCGACCGTGTCGCCGTCGCCCTGCTCGAGCACGGCGAGCGAGAGCGCCTCCGGAGCGCCCTCGGCGGGCAGGGTCACGACGGGCGGAGTCTGGCCGAGGTCGACCTCGGGCACCCCGGTCGTCCACTCCTCGGGGGTCACCGGCTCGGGCTGCGCCTGGATCTCGATCACGTCGATGACGAAGACGAGCGACTCGGTGCCCGAGAGGTTGAGGGCGGGAACCCCTTCCTCGCCGAAGCCGTCCGAGGGCGGAACGACGATCGTCAGACGGCTGCCGGGCGTCGAGCAGGCGAGCGCCAGCGAGATGCCGGCGAACTGCTCGGCCTCGGTATCGATCGTGAACGTCGCCGGCGTCGCGCCGCCGAACCCCGTGGTCTCGATCTCGTCGCCCGACTCGCCGTTGTACAGCGAGTACTCGAACACGATGGTGTCGCCGTTGGCGGCGGCATCGCCCTCGCCCTCCTCGAGAACGGTACGCTGCGTCGACTCGGCCGTCAGCGGAGCGTCGAAGTCGATGACGGGCGCGCTGCCGAAGGCGCCGTCCACGGCGACCGCGTTCGACGCCTCACCGGGAGCGAGGCAGCCCTCGTTCACCGCGGGCGCGGACGGCACGCAGGCCGCGAGCGACACGAGCAGGGCGGCGCTGAGGCCGGTGGAGAGCAGAACGGAGCGACGACGCACGGGAGGATCCTCACGGTGGACTGAGCACGAAAGCTCCATCCTCCCACGCCCACCCTCGGTGCGGGCTCCGAGATCGCTAGCGATCGGCGATGAGGGTGGTCGGCTCGTGCCCGACGGGGAAGCTCACCGAGTTGGCGATGAAGCACAGCTCGCCCGCCCGGTGGTGGAGCGCCGCGGCCCGGCCCGCATCCTCGTCGGTGTGGTGCGCCGCCAGCGTCACGACCGGCCGCAGCGTCGCCTCGATCAGGCGGCCCCCATCGCCTTCCTGCTGCAGGGTGCCCGATGCGCTGTCGCGGTAGTCGACCACGACGATGCCGTTCACGGCGGCGACGTGCAGGTAGCTGAGCATGTGGCACTGCGCGAGGGCCGCGATGACGAGCTCCTCCGGGTTCCAGCGGTCGCGATCGCCCCGGAAGACGCGATCGCTCGAGCCCGCGATCTCATGCTGCTTGCCCTCGGCGGTGATGCGGTGGTCGCGGCCGTAGGAGCGGTAGGTCGCGGTGCCCTCACCGCGGTTGCCGGTCCACTGCACCTCCACGGCGTAGCCGTGCTGATCGTGCGGCATGCGGGCTCCTCCCCTCCAGGCCCGCGGGAGGGCCGGGAGTACACTCATCCCACCATGCCCAGCGCCCCGCCCGCATCCGCGCCGCGGCGCGAGCCCCGCCCGCTCGATGCCGACGGCTGCGTCGAGCTGGCCCGCATCGAGCGCTCGGGTCTCATCGAATCGCGGCACCTCGGAGCGGCAGCGGTCGTCGACCGTGACGGCACGGTGCTGCGCGCCGTGGGCGACATCGAGGCGACGACGTTCCCGCGCTCGGCGCTCAAGCCGCTGCAGGCGATCGCGATGCTTGAGCTCGGTGCGCGCTTCACGGATGCGGAGCTCGTGCTCGCCACGGCCAGCCATTGCGGCAGCCCCGAGCACCTGGCGGTCGTCGAGGGCATGCTGCGGGCCGACGGGCGCGACGCCGCGGCGCTGCAGTGCCCCGTGCAGGCCCCGCTCGGATTCGATGAGCGCGCCGCCCGCGCGGCCCAGGGCCTCGCGCCCACCCGGGTCACCCTGAACTGCTCGGGCAAGCACGCCGGCATGCTGCGCGCGAGCGACGCGGTCGGGGGCGACCCGGGGGCCTACCTCGATCTGGACCACCCGGTGCAGCGCCACGTCGTCGACGTCGTCGAGCGGTTCACCGGCGAGCCCGTGCACCTCTCCGGGTTCGACGGCTGCGCCGCGCCCCTGCACGCCACGAGCCTGCGCGCGCTCGCCCTGGCCACGGCCCGCGTCGCCGCGGGCACCACGCCGGAGGCCGCACGGTTCATGCAGGCGGTCGCCGCCGAGCCCTGGGCGATCGACGGCCGGGGCCGGGCCAACACGCTCACGATCGAGCGCCTGGGCGGCATCGCCAAACTGGGCGCCGAGGGTGTCGTCGTCATCGGCACGCCGAGCGGTGTCGCCGTCGCCGTGAAGGTGCTCGACGGCTCGATGCGCGCCACCACCCCGGTCGCGCTGGGCGTGCTGGCGCGCGTCGGCGCGATCGACGCGGATGCGGCGGCCGAGCTCATCGAGCGCACCAGCGAGCGCGTGCTCGCGGGCGACCGGCCCGTGGGATCGCTGCGCGTCAGCCTCGACTGAGGTTCAGCCGGGGCCGACGCGCAGCGCGCATCCGGACGCGGTGCTAGACGCTGGCCAGTCGGCGGCGGCGGATGCCGGCCGAGATCTGGGCGATCAGCACGAGGGCGATGGCCAGGAAGAACACGGCCGAGGCGATGACGTTCGCCTCCGCCGGGATCCCTCGGGCGGCCGCCGTGTAGATGTAGCTCGGGAACGTCACATCAGCACCGCGGTTGAAGTTGGTGATGATGAAGTCGTCGAAGCTGAGCGCGAACGACAGCAGCGCGGCCGCCACAATGCCGGGCAGAAGCATCGGGAAGGTGATCCGCCAGAACACCTGGACGGGGCTGGCGTAGAGGTCCCGACCGGCCTCCTCGAGCGCCGGGTTGAGGCTCACGACGCGCGAACGCACCGTGACCACCACGAAGCTCAGGCAGAACAGCGTGTGCGCGAGGATCACCGTGCCGATGCCCTTCGGAACACCCGCCTGCAGGAACTGCGCGGCCAGACCGGCGCCGAGCACGACCTCGGGGGTTGCCATCGGCAGGAAGATCAGCAGCGTCGTCGCGTTGCGGAACTTGAACCGGTACCGCACCAGCGCGATGGCGATCATCGTGCCGAGGGTGGTCGCGAGCACCGTCGCGGCGAGCCCGATGAGGAGGCTGTTGCCGAAGGCCTCGCACACGCCCTGGGCCTCGCACACCGTGAACCAGTTGTCGAGCGTGAAGCCGTTCCAGATGATGTTCGTGCGCCGCGAGTCGTTGAACGAGAACGCGACCGTGTAGGCGATCGGGATGAGCAGGAAGACGAACGCCATGATCGAGTACACCCAGATGGCGTACTTGCCAAAACCTTTCACAGCAGGTCCTCCGTTCCGCTGCGCTTCACGTAGGCCGCGACCAGCACCAGGATGAACGCCATCAGGATCAGCGACAGCGCCGCTGCGGCCGGGAAGTTCTGCAGCACCAGGAAGTTGGCCTCGATCACGTTGCCGATCATCGCCGTGTCGGTCGCACCGAGGAACTCGCGTGAGGCGTTGATGTAGTCACCCGCGGCCGGGATGAAGGTCAGCAGCGTGCCCGACATGACGCCCGCCGCCGAGAGCGGCAGGGTGACGGTGCGGAACGTGGTCGCCGGGCTGCCGTACAGGTCGTTGCTGGCCTCGAGCAGCCGCAGGTCGAGCGAGACGAGTGTCGCGTAGATCGGCAGCACCATGAACGGGATGAAGTTGTACGTCAGACCGAAGATGACCGAGAACGTCGTTCCCGTGATCGAGACGCCCGGCGGCAGAGCGCCGAGCGACGACAGGATGCCCGCCACGGGCCCTTCGACCGAGAAGATCTGCTTCCAGGCCAGCGTGCGGAGCAGGAAGGAGATGAAGAACGGCGCGATGACCAGCACCAGTGCGAGCGACTGGATGAGCGGGAACGGCCGCAGCGTGATGCCGATGAAGTACGCCAGCGGGAACCCGATGAGCAGTGCGAACAGCGTCGCCAGGGCGGCGTAGCCGGCCGAGCGGAGGGCGTGCGACCAATACTGCTCCATGACCGACACGTAGTTCTGCCAGTTGAAGGCGTTCACGTACTGCCCGAAGATCAACGGATCGGGCTCCTGGAGGCTCGTGATCACCAGCGAGATCAGCGGGGTGACGAAGAACAGGACCAGGTAGAAGATGCCCGGCAGCAGCAGGAACAGGGCGATCGGGCTCCGGCGGCGGGCGGCGGGTTCGACCGCCGGCGCCGAGGCCCCGCCCGCGAATGCGGTGAAGGCCATCGACTACGCCTCCTCGAGTTCCGCTTCGAGGTCCTTGCGCGTCTGCACGGCGATCATCGAGGTGTCGAGATCGGCGTGGAAGCGGGAGATCGGCTCGGCCTCCGCCTCATCGGCGAGACCGAACGCGTGGTCGACCGCCCAGCTCAGCCAGACGGTGTCGCCGTCGTGGTGCAGCGTCGAGATCGACGTGTTCTGCGCGAACACGCTGATCGCGCCCAGGTGCGGGATCGTCACCTCGTACTGGGTGCTGACGCCGCTGAATGAGACGTCGGTGATGCGGCCGGGGCCGACCACGGTGCGACCCGACTGCGGCTTCGGCTCGCTGTCGTGCAGCGTGACCTTCTCGGGGCGCACGCCGACCGTGACGCGACCGCTCGTGCGCTGCGCCCGCGTCGTCGGCACTTCGATCTTCGATCCGGCGGCGTCGATCACGATCGAGGTGCTGGAGCTGGAGATCACGTCGCCGGTGAAGAGGTTCGACTGGCCGAGGAACTTCGCCACGAACGCCGTGTGGGGCAGCTCGTAGAGGTCCTGCGGAGCACCCATCTGTTCGATGCGGCCCTTGTTCATGACGGCGACGGTGTCGGCCATGGTCATGGCCTCCTCCTGGTCGTGCGTCACATGCAGGAAGGTGAGACCGACCTCGCTCTGGATGTCCTTCAGCTCGACCTGCATCTGACGGCGCAGCTTCAGGTCGAGGGCTCCGAGCGGCTCGTCGAGCAGCAACAGCGCGGGTCGGTTGACCACGGCTCGGGCCAGCGCCACGCGCTGCTGCTGCCCGCCGGAGAGCTGCGTCGGCTTGCGCCCGGCGACATGGTCGAGCTCGACCAGCTGCAGGGCTTCGTGCGCGAGAGCATCCGCGTTCTGGATGCCACGCCGCTTCAGACCGAACGCGACGTTCTGCAGGATCGTCATGTGCGGGAAGAGGGCGTAGCTCTGGAACACCGTGTTGACGGGGCGCTGGTACGCCTTCGTCGCGGTGACGTCCTTGCCGCCGATCAGGATGCGGCCCGCGGTGGGCTCCTCCAGACCGGCGATCAGGCGGAGAGTGGTCGTCTTGCCGCAGCCCGACGGGCCGAGCAGCGCGAAGAACGACCCCGCGGGGATCGTCAGATCGAGCTCCTCGATCGCCGTGAAGCCGGGGAAGCGCTTGCTGATGCCGACCAGTTCAAGGTCGGCACCCGCCTCGGCGAACCCGCTCTTCGGAACCTCGTTGTTCGTCACCTCGGTGGTACTCCTTCAGATTGTGCGGATCAGGCGCCGAGCAGGATCGCCTGGAAGGCGGCCTGGTACTCGTTCTCCTCCTGGGCCGTGAGGCCGCGGAAGATGCGCGCCTGGGCGAGCGTCTCCTCGTTCGGGAAGATCAGCTGGTTCTCGGCGAGCTCGGGGTCGATCGCGATCGCGGCCTCCTTCGCGCCCTCGACCGGCGTGATGTAGTTCACCCACGCCGCGACCTCGGCCGCGACCTCGGGCTCGTAGTAGTAGTTGATCAGGGTCTCGGCGTTGGTCTTGCGCGTCGAGCCGATCGGGATGAGGAAGTTGTCGTTCCACAGCGTGGCGCCGCCCTCGGGGAGGACGAACTTCCACTTCTCGTAGCCGGCCTCGAAGTTGAGCAGCGTGATGTCGCCCGACCAGCAGATGGCGGCCAGGGTGTCGCCGTTCACGAGGTCCTCGGTGTACGCGTTGCCGCGAACGTTGCGGATCTGGCCCGACTCGACCTGGGTGCGGAAGATGTCGAGGGCAGCGTTGAACTCGTCGGCGGTGAAGTCGCCCGAGATGTCCACGCCGTTCTCGAGCATGATCACGCCGATGGTGTCGCGCATCTCGGAGAGCACGCCAACGCGGCCCGCGAGGTCGGGGCGCCACAGGTCGCTGACCGAGCGCACCTCGCCGGTCTCCTCGACGTTGTAGGCGATGCCGGCGAAGCCGCCCTGCCACGGCAGCGAGTGCACGCGGCCCGGGTCGAACTGCGGGTTCTGCAGGCTCGGCACGAGGTTGGCCGCGTTGGGGATGTTGGCCTTGTTGAGCTCCTGGGTGTAGCCGAGCTGGATCCAGCGGTTGACCATCCAGTCGGTGAGGCAGACGGTGTCAGCACCGATGTCCTGGCCGAGAGCGAGCTGGTCGCGCACCTTGGCGAAGTAGGAGTTGTTGTCGTCGACGTCGATCAGGTACGTGACCTCGATGCCGGTCTGCTCCTGGAAAGCGAGCAGCGTCGGGTAGTTGCCCTCGTCGTCCTCGTCGATGTAGAACGGCCAGTTCGCCCAGTTGAGCGTCGGGTCGTTCGCCGAGTTGTCCTCCGCCGGCGTGAGCTCGGTGGTGCCGCCGGGGGTGCAGGCGGCGAGCGCGAGAGCGGTCGCGCCGGCGCCGGTGCCGGCGAGCATCGCGCGACGCGACATCTGAGCACGCTTGGCCTGCGCGATGAGGCTGCGGATCATCGGGTCTTCGGGAAGGGGACGGTTCATGACGTGCTCCTTAGACGAGTGCCGGTACATCGGTGTCCGACCGCGCGGCGCGGTGCGGTGCGTCGATACTGTCACACCGGGCGGGCGCATCGCACCCTCAAACGGCTGTTTCGAGCATCCTGAAACACAAATGTCACGAAATCAGCACTCGATCGCAAAAAACGGTGCGGAATCCATTGCGGAAAGCCGCTACGCTGGGGGCGCAACGCAGCGCGGCGCGGCCTGAAGCCTCCGCGCGCTTCCCTTCGCGAGGAGACACTGATGAAGATCGCCGTTCCGGCCGAGATCAAGAACAACGAGTCGCGGGTCGCGATCACGCCGCCGGGCGTGCACGACCTCGTCGCGGCCGGCCATGAGGTGATCATCCAGTCCGGAGCGGGTGCCGCCTCGTCCATCTCGGATGACGACTACCGCGCCCAGGGCGCTCGAATCGTGTCCGACGCGGCCACGGCCTGGGGCGAGGCCGACATGGTGCTCAAGGTCAAGGAGCCCATCGCATCGGAGTACGGTCACTTCCGCGACGGCCTCGTGCTCTTCACCTACCTGCACCTCGCCGCCGAGAAGGAGCTCACCGAGGCTCTGCTCGCCAGCGGCGTCACCGGCATCGCGTACGAGACCGTGCAGCTGCCCTCGCGCGCCCTGCCGCTGCTGGCCCCGATGAGCGAGGTCGCGGGACGCCTGGCGCCGATCGTCGGTGCGACCGCCATGATGCGGCCGCACGGCGGCCCCGGCCTGCTCGTCTCCGGCGTGCCGGGCACCCACCCCGCCAACGTCGTCGTGCTCGGCGGCGGTGTCGCGGGCACCAGTGCGGTCGCCATGGCCGTCGGCATGGGGGCCCAGGTGACGGTGCTTGACACCAACATCCAGCGCCTGCGCGAGCTGGACGCGCTGTACAGCGGCCGCGTGAAGACCATCGCGTCGAACGGGTTCGAGATCGAGAAGGCGGCCGTGCAGGCCGACATGCTCATCGGCTCGGTGCTGATCCCCGGCGCGAAGGCGCCGAAGCTCGTCAGCAACGAGCTCGTCTCGCGCATGAAGCCGGGCAGTGTTCTCGTGGACATCGCCGTCGACCAGGGCGGCTGCTTCGCCGACACCCGGCCGACGACCCACGCGGAGCCGACCTTCGCCGTGCACAACAGCATCTTCTACTGCGTGGCCAACATGCCCGGCGCCGTGCCGTCGACCTCGACCTACGCGCTCACCAACGCGACCATGCCGTACGTGCGCGCGATCGCGAACCACGGCTGGCGCGACGCCCTCCGGGCCGACAGCGCTCTCGCCCTCGGCCTCAACACCCACGCCGGCGCGGTCACGAACGCCGGTGTCGCGGCGGCGCACGGCCTCGAGGCCGTCGCGGTCGCCGACGCGCTCGCCTAGCCGCCCGCGCGGTGCGGGTCGGCCGGCGACGGCAGGCCCGCACGTCGCGGCGGGGCACCGCCCGGCTCGATGAGCCAGCACTCCCCCCGTTCGCTCTCGATCGGGGGTGGACTGGCACGCACCCCGAGGAGGGCGCGCAGTTCGCCGGGAGTCACCCCGACGGCGAGCACCGGGCTGCGCCGCCGCAGCTGGGTGAGGGTCGCCCACGCGGCCTGCCACGTCTCGGGATCGCCCACGAGCAGACGCCCCGGGGCGCCGTCGGGAACCTCCGGTACCGCCCCGGTAGCCGCCATCAGCACCGCATGCGCGGGAAACGCTCGCCGCAGCGTGTCGAGGGCGCGTTCCGGCGCAGCGGCGATCACGACGGTGTCGCGGTCGTCCGGGGCGCTCCACGGCTCGGCGGCGCCCGGTTCCGACACGAGCGCGGCACGGGGAGCGACGACCTGCACCTGCCGGTCGCACCACCAGCCGCGGCCGGGAGGTGCCGACCGGTCGAACAGCCCGCGGGGTGCGCCGCTCAGGGCGTGATCCTCGGCGTCGAGTGCCCGCAGCAGCAGCCGAGCGGCGAACCGCGCGCCGAGCAGCGAACGGGATGCGGTGGCCGGGCCGACTGTCGCGGCGGCCCCTCCCCCGCGACCGCGAAGCGCTCGGACCGCGGAGTCCCACAGCGCCAGCAGCTCGGGGCCGCGCTCAGCGGCCGCGGCGACGAGGACATCGAGGTCGTCGGCCAGCAGGATCGGGCCGGGCGGGGTGACGGGCAGGGTGCCGGGCGGAGTTTCCGGCGGTGACGCCTCGGCTGCGGCGGCGATGCGCTCGAGCCGCTCCCAGGCGCCCGGGAGCGTGACCGGCAGCGCGATCACGGTGCGGCCCTCGGCGCGCGCCGCCTCGGCGAGGGCGGCGAGTGTCGACGAGCGACCGCTGCCGGGGCATCCGATCACCCCGAGTGGTCCGTCCTCGAGGGGACTCCAGGTGGCGACGAACCGACGGAGCTCGCCGGGATCGTCCCCGAGCCCGAAAGCGAGATCGCCCGCGGGAGGCGCGACCGTCTGCGGACCGTCGGCCACCGTGCGCGCCCGGGCACCGGCGTCGCGGGCCGACGCCAGGTCGTCCGCGCGCACCAGCGCCGGGAGCGGCGGCAGCCACGGCTCTGGATGGCCCGGGGCACCCGCCCAGCGCGCGGCCACCGCGGCGATGTCGTCGCCGTCGATGGCCGCGACCTGCACGGTGGTGTCGCCGCTCGGCCCGACCACCACCGCGCGCCCGGCTGGCGCGGTCGCGAGCGCTCGACCGAGGGCTCCCACGAAGGCGGCGCCGGCCGTCTCGGGCAGCCGGAACGCGACCCGCACAGCGCAGTTGGCCGCCACGGCATCGCGCACGGCGACCGCCGGATGCTGGGTGCCGAGCACCAGATGGACACCGAGCGACCGGCCGCGGGCCGAGAGGTCGGCGAAGGCTGCATGCAGCTCGGGCACGGTGTCGATGAGCGCCGCGAACTCGTCGACGAGCACCGCGAGGCGCGGCACGAGGTCGGGAGCCTGTGATGCGTCGCGAAGACCGTGCTCGACGAGCAGCCGCTCGCGCCGCCGCAGCTCGGCTCGCAGCCCGAGCAGCGTGCGCTCGGCGGCCAGCGGGTCGAGGTCAGTGACCAGGCCGACGGCGTGCGGCAGCCGGAGAAGGTCGGTGAAGGTGGCGCCGCCCTTGAAGTCGACGAACAGCAGCTGCAGCTGTGCGGGCGATCGGTCGGCGGCCCACCCGAGGGCGAGGGTGCGCAGGAACTCGCTCTTGCCGCTGCCGGTCGTGCCGCCGATGAGGAGGTGCGGACCGTCGCCCTCCGGATCGACCGTCACCGTCTCGAGGCCCTCGGGCCCCGCGCAGAGCCCGATCGGCACACCGCGCGCTGCCGTCTCGGAGGGAAGCTCACGCCAGGCGACCAGGGCCGGGAGGCTCACCGCACCGTCGCGCGCTCGGGCGGCGAGCGCGGCGCGTTCACGTGCGCTCGGCAGCTCGGGCCGGCCGACGAGCACCGCGCCGTCGGGGGTGACGACCTCGATGCGGAGCGCCGAGGGGACGCGGAGGACGGGACCCGAGAACGATGAGGGGTGCGACGCGGAGGCGCGGTGCACCCGCACCCCCGGCTCGAGGGCGAGCCACGCAGCCAGGGCGTCCACTGCCCGCCCGGAGCCGGACACCTCGACATCGCCGCGACCGATGAGGATCGGTCGGGCGGGGTTGACCCGTGCGCGCTCCAGCAGCCGCGCGAGCCGGTGCTCCGGCTCGCTGGTGCCGGCCAGCGTGATCGGCTCGGGCGCGATGCCGCTCGCGCGCGGGCCCATGCCGACGCGCAGCGGAGCATCCGTCTGGGGCACCGCCCCCGCACCGGGTCGAGGCGACCGCGCATCGTCGTCGCGCCGCTCGGCCGCGTGAGCCGCGTCGATGGCGGCAGCGAAGGCCGCGCACTCACGGTCGAATCGCTCGGCCTCCTCCCGCCGGTGACGGCGCGCGGCGCGGCGACCGTCGACCATCGTCGCGACCGCGATAATCGGGCTCAGCAGGGCGAACACGAGCACGAAGGCTGAGCCGGTGATGGCCCCGATGATCACCGCGCCGACGACGGGCATCACGACGGCGATCACCGGGAATCCGACGCGGGCGGGCGGGCGCGGGAGCGCGGGCGGAGGAGGCAATCGGGTCACGGGCCCAGAACAGCAGACGGGATGCTCAGGGCGGTCCCGCGCGCGGGGAGCGAGCATCCCCTCGCCGAGATCGAGCCCTGGGGAGGGGTGCTCAGCTGACGACGACGAACTGCTCGCCGATGTCGATGCGCGTGCCGCGGACGACCGGGTAGCGGTTGCCGGGCGTGCACGGGCGCGGCTCGGCGCCCGGCTCGCGGATCACCGTGCCGTTGCCGGAGTGGCGGTCGGCCACCCAGAACGTGCCGGCCTCCTGCCCGAACTCGAAGTGCGTCTTCGACACCGAGCGGCCCGGGTCGACGATGGTCACCAGGTGGTCCACGTACTCGCCAGGCTCGGGGCGGGGGTTGCGACCGGCGAGCCCGGAGCCGAGCACCGTGTAGCTCTCGCCGGTGCTGAACTGCAGCACGAAGCGGGCACCGCCCGTGCCGCGCGGCACGAGGCGCGTTCTCTCGTCGTCGATAGCGGGGGCGGCGACGGCGACGGCGGGGGCGGCGGCGGCGGGCGCGGGCGGCACGCTCGGCGCCTCCGACATGGCGGCGACGGTCGACGAAGCGGGCGGGATTGCCGGAAGAGGAGCGGTCGGCAGTAGTGACGGCAGCGGGGCCAGCGCCGGGATGCGCTCGATGATCCGCGTCTGCGCGGAGAGCGAGGAACCGCACTCGGCGCAGTAGAGGTCGTCGGGCTCGGGCACGAGTCCGCACGAGGTGCAGGGAGCGACCCTGGCGGGCTCCGTCGCGGGCTCGGAGTCCCGCGAGAGCCGCAGCTCCGGCTCCGGTTCGGGACCAATCTCGGGCGCGGCCGCGGCGACCGCGTCGACGAGCGGCAGGGCGGGTGCGTCCACGACTGCGGCGCCGGGCACGACGCTCGGACGCGCGGCGACCGACCGGCCGCACTCGCCGCAGAACAGGGCGAAGGCGGGCAGAGCCGCGCCGCAGTGCTCGCACGTCACCGTCGTCGCCCCCCCGTCGTCCGTCCGCGGCCAGGATACCGTCGCAGCGACGTCATCGAGACGGCGGCCCGCCAGCGCTCCCGGCGGTTGCGCCCCTCCGCGAGGGATGCCCGCAGCGCGTCCGCCGCCTCCCACACGCGCTCGGCCTCGTGCTCGGAGGGCGGCTCGGGGGCGTAGACAGCACGATCGGTGACGCGCGCGAGCACGAGCGCGCTCGGCCGCCCGATCGCCTGGGCAGCCTCGGTGCGGGTGGCGGCCACCGGCAGCTCGACGCCGTAGTCGCGGGCCTGGTCGGTGACGTCGTGCCATCCGCCGAGGATGCGCAGCGCGGGGTCGGCGGCCGTCCGACGGCGCCGCCGCCGATGGAGCTTCGCCGCGACGATGCCGAGGAACGGCGCGGCGAGGAGGGCCGCGACCAGGAGGACGACGCCGAGCACACGGAGCACCGCGAGCACCGCCTGCCAGAAGGGGTCGAGGCCGGTGTCGTCGCGCGCCTCGATCTCCGGCGGGGCGAGCTCCTCGAGCGGTGGGGCGTCGTCGACCGGCGGCTGCACCGCGTTCTGCGGCCGGGAGACCGGCACCGGGTCGTCGGGCTCGGTCGGGGGCAGCTCGCGACGCTGGGGGGCCACATCGACCGCGACCCATCCCTCGGCGGTCGCGACCTCGACCCAGGCCGTGCGGTCGCTCTCGAGGAGCGTCGTCGTCGCGGCGCCCGGCAGCGGGCCGAACCCGATGATGACGCGGGAGGGGAAGCCGAGCTCACGGGCGAGCAGCGCGCCTGCGGCCGCGAACTGCTCGGCATCGCCGATCATGAGCGGCGCCGAGAACAGCTCGTCGAGGCGGTCGAGCGAGTGCCCCGACCGGCTCGGCGCCTCGTCCTCGGCGATGCCGTGGCTGAGGTAGCCCTGCTCGCGCAGGCTGGTGAGGGCGCGCTCGAGGCGAGCCCCCTCCCCCTCGATGCCGGCCGTGACGCCGTCGAGCCACTCCCGGAGAGCATCCGGAACCGCGGTGATGGCCGGAACGGCCTCGGCACCCGGCACGGCACGCGAGAGCGGCGTCGCGGGGTTCGTCGGAATGACCGCGTCGACGGTGTAGCGCACACCGGTCGGGGGCCCGCCGACGAAGGCGGCCGTACCAGTGGTGGCATTCAGCACGAAGCGGTCGCGCAGGTCGGCGGCGCTCTCTCCGGAGAATGCGATGGACTCGAGCTCGCCGACGGTCGGCAGCCATACGCCGCTCGGACGGCGGAGCTCGATCTCGACGCGGACCCGGTCGCCAGGCACGGCCGCGAGATCACGGCGGGTGGGGATGCGCACAAAGCTGCCCGAGGGGCTGTCGACCCGGTCGCTGCCGACGGCGAAGACGGTGCCGTCGTAGCTGTCGAGCGCGGCGACCCGCAGCCGCGATCCCTCGGGCGCGCCAGCGATCACCACGGCGGTGAGGTCCGCGACCTCCGTCGCGAATGAGGCGCGGTAGGCGCCGAGCGGGCTCGGCTGCGCCAGTGGATCGAAGGGCGGGTCGACGAGGCTCCGCAGCACCGTGCGGTCGCCGGGCGGCGGCACGACGGCGACGAGAGCGGCGCCCGCGGCGCCGGCCACGAGCAGCAGCGTCGTGGCCGCGGCGAGGGCGCGCGCGCCGGTGCGGCCCGCATCGGCGCGGCCCGCGTCGCCGACCGCGGCGGCGCGGCGATGCCGCCGCCACACGGCCTGCCAGAGCAGCAGTGTCGTGGCGAGCGCGATGGTCGTGCTGATCGGCAGCGCGGCCGTCTCGGGCCCGAGGGCGATGGCGAGCAGGAATCCGGCGAGCGGGACGAGCGCGGCGAGCTCCCCGCGCTTCAGCCGCAGGGCGAGCGCGAGGGTGGCGAGCGGACCACCGAGCAGGAGCACCAGTGCGGGCACGAGGAGCGCCTGGTAGGCGCCGACGGGGAGGTCGATGGTGATCAGCTGCCGCCAGCCGAGGGCCACGCCGGCGACGAGGTCGAGCAGTCCGCCCGGCTCGGGCAGCACGCCGTACACGGTGCGGCCGGGCACGGCGAGCGGCACCCCGACGACGAGGGTGGCCGCGACGGCGGCGGCGAGCATCCCGATTGATGGCCAGCGCAGCAGCACCCCGGTGAGCGCGATGCCGATGCCCAGCGGGATCGCGACGGCGGCGAGCACCACGAAGGCGACGTCGCGGTAGATGGACCACAGCACCACGGCGATGATGGCCCAGCTGAGCGCCGTCGCCGCCGTGGCGGTCACGGTGATGGCGCGCGGAGGCGCGACCGGCGGCGTGCGGCGGGGCCGCGGGCGGCGGGATGCGCTCACCACGTCTCCTCCCCCCGCATGGCTCGCCGCAGCTCGCTGAGCGAGCCGATGGTCAGCACGGTGAAGCCGCCCAGCCGGCGTCGGCCGGGGATGGCACCGGGGTCGCACTGCAGCGCGACGACGGCCACCGAGGGAGGGAACGCGCTCGCGGCGGAGCGCAGCCGCGACGCGGTCACGGTCGAGCCGACGACGAGGAAGGCGATGGAGACGCCGCGGGCGTCGTCGCCGGCAAGGCGCGCGACGTCGAGGATGCCGAGCGCCGCAGGACTGTGCTCGACGACGGCGAGGTCGTCGAGCAACCGGGTAGGGGTCAGGGTGGCGAGCGGGCGCAGGGCCACGACAGCGCGCTTCGCGAACTCGGGGGTGACGGCGCTGACGACCACCGAGACGTCGCGACCGTCGCGGATCGCGCGGCTGCCGAGGCTGCCCGTGACGCTGACCGCGAGCTCGAACTCGGCGTCGGAGCCGAAGTCGATGCTGGCGACGCTGAGTGCGACGATCAGGTGGCTGCGACGGGTCTCCTCGAACTGGCGCACCATGTAGGTGCCGGTCTTGGCGGTCGACTTCCAGTGGATGTGCCGGCGGTCATCACCGGGCACGTACTCGCGCAGGGCGTGGAAGGCGATGTCGGCGGGCGTGAGATCGCGGGTCGGCTGCCCGTCGAGGTCGCGCAGGAGGCCGCTCGAGGTGGAGGGGATGTCGATGGTGCGCGGGTGCACGATGAGCTCGAGGGCGTCGGTGAACTGGAGCTCGCGGCGCACGAGCCCGACCGGGTCGGCCCGCACCGAGCGCACCGGCCCGAGCGCGAGCCGGCCCCGGCGCGCGGTCGGGATGGTCAGCTCGCGATCGAGCTCGCCCTTCGCGGGCAGGCCGGGGATGCTCACCGGCACGATCTCGCTGCCGACCGGCACGTCGGCGACGAGGCTGAAGGTGCGCCGGCCCGCGGGATTGCGCACGTGCAGCATGGCGGTCGCGGGGTCGCCGACCGCGACGCGGCTGGCGGGCGGCACGAGCTCGGCGACGATGCGGGTGCGGCCGATCAGGTAGAGGGCCGCGACGACGGCGAGGGTGGCGCCCAGCGCCCCGAGAACGATCAGCTCGCTCCAGCCCCAGGCGTAGCCGGCGAGAAGCGCCAGGGGCGCGCCGGCCGCGATCGTCCAGCCAAGGGGGGTGACGACGCCGGAGACCGTCGAGAGGCCCCGCGCGAGAGCTGCCCGGAGGCCGCGGCCGAGACGCACAGCGGCGACGATTGCGTCGGCCAGCCATCCAGTGCGCTCCCCGACGATGCGGGTGCGCGCCGTTGTGACGGTCGAGCCGATCGTCGTCTCGTCGATGGCGCGCCGGGCGCGGTGATCGCTGCCGCCGGGCGGTGCGGTACCCGACGACATCGAGGGCGGGATGCTCGTCACACAGCGATCCGCTCGCTCGGGGGCGGCGTCTCGACCACGAGCTGCGCGACCACGCTCGTCGTCGTCACGCCGTCGAACTCCGATTCGGGGTCGAGCACGAGACGGTGGGCGAGCACCGGCTCGGCGAGCGCCTTCACGTCGTCGGGCACGACGTAGTGCCGGCCCTGCAGCGTCGCGAAGGTCTTCGCGCAGCGGATCAGCGCCAGGGCGCCGCGCACGCTCGCGCCCATGCGCACGTCGACGTGGGTCCGCGTGGCTTCGACCAGGCGCGCGACGTAGTCGGTGATCACCGGGTCGACGTGCACCGTGCGGGCCAGCGCGATCATGTCGCGCACCGTGTCGAGCTCGACGACGGGCTCGAGCACCTCGGCGCGGGGGCCGACGGCGCCCTCGAGGATCCGCACGGTGGCCGCGTGATCGGGGTAGCCGATGGCGGTCTTCATGAGGAACCGGTCGAGCTGGGCCTCCGGCAGCCGGTAGGTTCCGGCCTGCTCGATGGGGTTCTGCGTCGCGATGACGAGGAAGGGTGCGGTGACGGGGTGGGTCACGCCGTCGACCGTGACGTGCCCCTCCTCCATCACCTCCAGCAGGGCCGACTGAGTCTTGGGGCTCGCGCGGTTGATCTCGTCGGCGAGCACCACGGTTGCGAAGACCGGCCCGGGGTGGAACTCGAAGGTGCCCGACCGCTGGTCGTAGACCGTCATGCCGGTGATGTCGCCGGGCAGCAGGTCTGGGGTGAACTGCACGCGCGTCGTGGTGCCGCGGATGCTCTGCGCGAGCGCCCGGGCGAGCGAGGTCTTTCCCGTCCCGGGCACGTCCTCCAGCAGCAGGTGGCCCTCGCTGAGCATCGCGGTGAGCCCGAGCCGGATCACGTAGGCCTTGCCGAGCAGCACGCGCTCGACGTTCTCGACGATGCGGTCGGCGATGCCACTGAACCCGGTGGCCTGTTCGGCGGTCATGGTCATGGTCGGTACTCCCGGGTGTAGGTGGTGCTGTTGACGGAGACGGTGACGGCGAGCCTCGGGTCGTCGCCGGGCGCGGCGGTGATGAGGCAGGTCGGGCCGGTCGGGCTGTCGATCGGGTCGCCGCCCAGGCAGACCTGCTCGACCGCGGAGTAGGCGCCGACCGCGAGCGGCGTCCAAGTGATCTCGACGGTGCGGGTGTCGGGAACCTCACCGGTCACCACGAAGGTCGGCTGCAGGTCGATGCGCACGGCGACCCCGAGCGCGAACGGCTCCGACCACGGCCCGCAGAGCAGCTGCTCGTACTGGCGGCAGGCGCGCACCTCGACCTGGAGGCTGCGACCGTAGTGGCTGGTGCCCGCGGTCAGCAGGGTCGGCAGTGCCGCGGGCGCCGACTCGGCCGGGTCGACCTGGTCGCCGATCAACCGGTACTGCACCGAGTCCGCACCGCCCGCGACGGTCACCGCATCGAGGCGGAGATCCCACAGGCCCTCGCCGTTGGGCACCGAGTCGACGACATCGATGGCTGTGATGGCGGGCGGGCGCTCGCGCGGGGTGGCGGTCAGCTCGACGCTGGCGGTGCATCCCTGCCCGTTGTAGGCGTACACGACCACGCGGTACGTGATGTCGGCGGTGAGGCCGCCGATGACCGTCGAGGTCGACGAGCCGGGCACCGTCGTCACGCCGGGCGGCGGGGTGTGCTCGGGGGCGCCGTCGGCGACGCCGGTCACGGTGCAGGCCGGAGCCGTTCCCGAGTCCGCGACCCAGACGTAGAAGCTCTGCAGGGGCCGGCCGTTGGCGCCGAAGGCTCCCGCCCAGTTCACCGAGACGGTGCCGCCGCCCCCGGCGTCGGCCGTCGAACCGAGAGCAGTCGGTGCGGCGAGCGCGAGCGGGGCGCCCGCGGGCACGCCCGTCGTCGTGGCGGTGTTCCAGGTCGTCAGCGGGTCGAAGGCATCATTGCGCGGGCTGACGCCGACGCTGTACGAGGTGCCGTTGGCGAGCGCCCCGGCGTCGACCACCGCGACCCAGTAGGTCGTGCCGACCGGGTCGTCGGCGGGAACGCTGATGGTGCGGACGACGGGGCCGACGGTCACCCGGTAGCTGCGGATCGGCGAGGCGGCAGAGTCCTGCGCCGGCTTGGTCCAGCCGATGCGGAGACCGCGGTCGAGCGGGGTCACACCCAGAATCGTCGGAGCGGGCGGCACGAGATCGCTCCAGGCGGCCTCGGCGAGGGTGGTGGCCGCAGAGGGCCCCTGGGCGTTGACGGCGACGACGGCGATGCGCACGCGGTTGTCGGGTCCGTTACCGGCCGTGGGCACGGTGCAGGGCGATCCGGGGCAGGAGGTGGTGGCGGTGACGCCGTCGGCGACGCGGGTCGTGGTCACCTCGAACCGCTCGATCGGGGCGTTGTTGGCCGGGCCGGGCGACCAAGCGACGGTCAGGCTGCGGTTGGCGAAAGCCTGCACCCGCAGGTTCGTGACCGGGTCGGGGACGTCCTGCACCGAAATGCGCACCGCGCCCCAGACGCGGCGCTCGGGATCGTCGGTGGCATCGGCCACCTGGTACTCGAGGTTGGTGTCGAGCGGCTCGGCGCTCGGGGAGACCGTGACGAGCAGGGTCTGACCGTCGGCGCTGGGCACGATGGTCACCCCCGCCGGCAGGTCAGCGCTGTCGAGGCCGCGCACCGCCACGACCCGCAGCGGTTGGCCCGGGAACGGGTTGGCCGCCTGGTCGTTCTCGAGCACGCGCACCGTCGTGGTCTCCCCCCGGGGCGCGATCACGACGTCGGGGGCGGGCCGGGCGAGCGGCCGGGTCGACGGCACGACGGTGACCTGGATGCGGCCGGGCGTTCCCTGGGCGGCGTCGTCGCGCACGCCAAGTGTCACCCCGGTCGTCGTGCCCCGCGGCGTACTCTCGAGGACGCGCACGCGCAGGGTCTGCCCGCTGAGCTCGACCTCGAGCCCCGGCGAGGCCGGGTCGACGATCGTGTACGCGAGCTCGTCCACGTCGTCGGGGTACGGGTAGGAGGTGACGCGGACGAGGTCGAGCACGCGCTCCTGACCGGGTTCGAGCTCGAGGGCGGCCCCGATCAGCACGGGCGGCTGGTTCTTGCGCGGGGTGACCTCGATCGGCAGCACGATGGTCGCCACCCGGCCCGCCGGATCATCGGGGGTCGCGCCGTCTGTGACCTCGAAGGTCAGGGATGCGGGCCCGAAGTACAAGTCGGCGGAGGTGAAGCGGAGCGTGTCGTCGTCGACGACGAGCGGCTCACCGTTCGACTGGCTGGCACTGACGCGCGCGGTGTCGGTGAGCCGCACCGGTGTCCCGCCCACCGCGACGACGTAGTCGTTGATGTCGATGGTCACGGTCTCCTCGCTGACCACCTGGATGCGCGGAGCGCGCCGGTCGAGCTGCGGCAGCGCATCGTCCGTGCCCGGCACCCAGATGAAGGCCGTGGACCGCACCGCGGGGTCGGCCGGGTGGACCACCTGGAAGGGGATGATCTGGCGCTGCTCGCCCACCTGCACCCGCACCCGGCCGTCGGGCTGGATGCGGGCCCCCGACTCGTATCCGGGCACCAGCTCGAGACCGAGGTCGCTCACCTCGCCCTCCGCGAAGAACACCCGCGCGAGCACGTCGACGTCGAGCTCGTCGCGATCGAGGATGTCGGTGAGCGAGAGCACGGTGTCGCGGGCGACGGGCGGGGCGAGCGGAGCATCCGTTCGCACCGTGACGGTGATGAAGGCCTGCGACGCCCCGGCGAGCGCGTTCTCGATCGTGTAGACGAGCCCGTACTGACCGGGCACCGCGGGCGGGATGACGCGCACGTACCGACCGTCGACGATCTCGGCGGTGAGGCCATCGGTGTTGGGCTCGACCGCGGTGACGATCAGGTCGGAGCCGTCGGGGTCGGTGTCGTTGTCGAGCACCGGGACGAGAACGGTGAACCCTGGACGGATGAGCACCTGGTCGTCGTTCGCGACGGGGTTGCGCGCGCCATCGAGCCGCGGGCTGATGCCGACGCGCACCACGCCGGAGGCCCGCGCTCCGAGCGCGTCGACCACGGTGTAGCGGAACTCGTCGGTACCGGCCGCGTAGCTGCCTGCCTGGTAGTCGATGGAGTCGAGCCCGGTGTCGACGACGATGCCCCGCTGCGGCGCGACCTCCTGGCCGATCACCTGCACCGAGTCTCCGTCCGGGTCCATCCCCTCGACCGGGATGCGGATGCGGACGGTGTCGCCGGCGATGACCCGGGCCGTCACCGTGCGGGTGATCGGCGCCTGATTGGTGGCCTCGTCGACCTCGCGCACGCTGATGCGCACGCTCGCCTGGGCGCGCTGCTCCCCGAGCGGTCCGAGCACCTCGTAGACGGCCGTGAAGTCGCCGGGCTGGTCCGGCGCCAGGTAGCGCAGGCGGTCACCGGCGACGAAGAGCAGACCCGACTCGCCCGTGAGCCCCTGCACGAGCGCGGGGGCGAGTGTGATCGGCTCGTCATCGGGGTGCTCGTCGTTGGCGAGGACGGGGATGCTCACCGCGTCGCCCACGCGCACCGTGATCGCATCGTCCACGGCGACGGGCGGCTGCAGCCGCTGCGGGCGCGGGATCTCGATGACCGTGATCTGCCCCGTCGACTCGGCGAGGCCGTTGCTGATGCGGTAGCTGACGGTCTGGGGGCCGTCGAGCGGCCGGGTGAGCGTGATGCGGATGTCGCGCTGCTCGAGCACCTCCGCGCGGATCCCGCTGCCGGCTCCCAGGCCGACGACCCCGGTCACGACGAGCACACCCCCGCCCGGGTCGATATCGACCGTCGCCACCGAGACGGTCGCGCTGCTCAGAGTGCGGACGAACGCAGTCTTCGGCACGGTGATCGGGGCGGACCCGGCGGCGGGTGGCGCTGCGACATCCACACGGATGAGGCCGGTCGCGGTGGTCGCGCCATCGGTCACCACGTACTCCAGGTAGTGGGTCCGGACCTCCTCGCTCACGAACCGGAACACGCCGCGGTCGAACGCGGGAGTGATCGTCACGCCGGGCTTCTCGGGGACGGCGCTGAGGCGGATCGGCCCCGAACCGCCCCGCACGTGGACGAGGGGCTCGACGCGCACCTCCTGGCCGGCGTAGGCGAGCACGACGAAGGGCTCCGCGATGATCGGCGCCTGGCCGGCGGGCCGCACGGTGACAGCCAGCTCGCCGATGCCGCTCGCCCGTCCATCGGTGACCGTCAGCGCGACGATGCGGAGCTCGCCGACCCCGCCCGCCTCGGCCACCGTGACGCGACCGTCGGGTCGGAACGTGACGACGTCAGGCGGCGGGATGCTCGCGGCCTGGAGGTAGATCGGGTCGCCGTCGGGGTCGACCCACTCCCCGAGCACCGCGGCCGTGGTCGAGGAACCCACGGCGACGGTCGTGCGGCTCGGGCGCACCTGCACGGGCGGCCCGTTCTCCCCGGCGGCGCGCACGGCGACCCGCACGACGGCGGTGTCGGAGCCGCCGCGGCCGTCGGTGATCGTGTACTCGAACGCGATCTCGCCACGGGCGGCACTCGTCAGGGTCAGCTGAACCTGCTGCGACTGCCCGATCAGGTCGATGCGCCCGATCTCGGGGTCGAGCGGTGTGGTCTCGGCGATGACGAGCACATCGCCGTTCGGATCGGTGTCGTTGAGCAGCACGGGCAGCACGCTCGCGCGACCCGGGCGCGCGCCGAACACGTCGTCGACGGCGACCGGGGGCTGCTGCACCCGCTCGACCTCGGGTGGGGTGTCGAGCTGATCGAGCTGCTCCTCGCGCTGGTCCTCCTCCTCGCTGATGAGGTCGTCCCAGTTGTCGATCAGCCGGCCGTCCTCCTGCACGGCCCAGGCCGCTCCCCCGCGCCGGTCATTGAGCACGACGCGATCGTCGCGCACCGAGAAGGTGAGCTCCGCGGCCGCCGCGACCTGTGCGAGCGGCAGCTCGCGCACCTCCTCGGCGCAGCGGCGCCAGCCGACGCCGTCGGTCCAGGCGGCGAAGGCGCAGGCGCCGACGACCACGGGTGCGGCGGCGGATCCCTGACGACCGGTGACCAGCTCGGTGATTCGACCACCGTCGAGGGCGACGGCGACCAGGCCTCCCCGGTGCGCGACGAGCAGCTCCGGGCTGCTCGCGCTCGGGGCCGCCAAGCGCGGCTCCCCACCCGCGGCGATCACCCCCGAGAGGTCGATCGTGCCGCTCTCGGTGTGCAGCAGCCGGGTATCGGCATCGAGCACGGCCCAGCGGTCGCCGGCCACCGAGATCTGCAGCGCGGCATCCGTCTCGACGGGGATGCTCCACGTCTGCTCGACCGCGAGCGAGAGTGCGGGGTCGAAGCGGTAGACCTCGCCGAGCCCGGGTGACACGGCGACGACCCCGTACCCGTCGAGCGCGGCGATCGCGCTGTCGGGACCGAACTGGAAGGCGGCGACGCCCGCCGGGTCGAAGTCGGCCAGCAGGGCGCGCGGGGTGACCCAGGTCTCGCCCGTTCCGCCGCTGTGCACGACGGCGCTCTGCCCGGCGAGCAGCAGGGTGGGAGCATCCGGCGGCAGCGGCACCGACTCGACCACCTCGGAGCGCGCCGTGTCGACGACCTCGGCCGTGGCATTGGCAGCGTCGACCACGACGACATCGGAACCCTGCTGGACCACCGAGAGCTGCGAGCCCTCGCCGGGGATCACGGCGTCGAGCTGACCGACCTGCAGGTTCGCCCGGCCGACCGCCTGGCGCTCGCCGCTGACGACCCACACCGAACCGTCGTTGAGCTCGAGGCGCTGCGACTCGAAGCCCGGGTAGACGACGGCGACCGTCACGACCACCGCGGCGACCACCGTCGCGCCGAGAGCGGTCGTGACCGTGGAGCGGTGGCGCGCGAGCCAGTGGCGCATCAGTCGCTCACCCCCCGGAGACCTCGGCGCACTTCTCGTCGCTCGCCGGGCCCAGACGGCCCTCGCGCGCGACGCGCACCGTGATGCAGACACGGTCGCCCGGTGCGGCGGCGGCGGCGAACTCCGCGGAGCGCTGGAAGGTCTCCCGACCGTCCGCCAGCACGACCTGGTACGAGTCGCCGGCGGCGAGGCCCGGGTCATCCCAGGAGAACACGACCGTCGTGCCGTCGAGCGCCGCCTCGACGTTCGCGACGCGCGGGAGGTCGCGGTCGCCGCCCTGGATGGCGAGGATGGTGGCTGTCGCGCCGAGGCCGATCACGGCGAGCGCGACCACGACGAGGCCGACGGCGAGCAGCCGGGTGCGCGACGCGGTGCGGGCCGCCGTCGAGGAGATCGGCGAGGCCACGCTCTCGACGGGCACGGGCGCCCCGTCGACAGCGCGGCGACGACGGCGGGTGCCCGGCACACCCGGCGCCCGTGGTGAGACCGCCCGCACGATCGTGCGATCGCCGGGGTCGCCGATGCTCGCGAGCGCCCAGTCGTCCATGGCGACATCGGCCTGCGTGGTCACGAGGCCGAGCTCGGCCTCCACCCGCTGCAGGTCGCGCACGAGCTCGAGCACCGACTGCTGCCGCTTCCCTGGGTCGCGCGACATGGCACGGGCGAGCACGGACATGAGGGATGCCGGCACATCGTCGCGGTCCATGCCGGGCAGCCGGGCGCGGGTGATGCGGCCGATCAGCTCGCTCGAGCCGTTCGCGCCGTCGAGCACCTCGAAGGGAGATCGGCCCGCGAGCAGCGTGTAGATGGTGGCCGCGAGCGACCAGACCTCGCTCGTCACCGTGCCGGCAGTCTCGTCGAGGAGCACCTCCGGCGCCGACCACGGGATCGACATCCCGACCACCTCCGTGCTCTCGACGGTGCCCAGGCTCGACGCGATGCCGAAGTCGCTGAGCACGGGATGCCCGTACACGGTGGTGAGGATGTTCGAGGGCTTGATGTCACGGTGCAGCACGCCGCTGCGGTGCGCCGTCTCGACCGCACTGCCGATCTGAACGCCGACGCGGAGCACCTCGGCGACGGGGATGCGCTCGACCCGGTAGCGGCCCGCCAACTGGGAGGAGCAGAGCTCCATCACCAGGTACGGCCGGCCATCGGCCGAGATGCTGGCCTGATACACGGTGAGGATGCCCGGGTGCGATGACAACTGCGCCATGAGGTTGGCTTCGACCTGGAACATCTGGCGCACATGCTCGGTGACGACATCCGCGAGCATGACCTTCACTGCGACCTGACGCCGCGGCATGTTCTGCTCGTAGAGGAAGACATCGGCGAACCCGCCGCTGCCGAGCAGCCGCACATGGCTGAACCCGGGTAGCACGGGGGGTTCCGACGGTCGACGCCGCGACATGGTCCCCCTCCCGCACGATGTCCCCCCAGTGTAGGGAGTCGGGCGGATCAGGGTGCGGGGGCGCGCACCACGTCGACGACGATCACGGTGATGTTGTCGCGCCCGCCCTGCGCGAGCGCCGCATCCACGAGCGCATTGGCGGTCTCGCGGGCGCTGAGGCGGGCGGCGAGGTGCAGCCGGAGCCGCTCCGCCGGGACCTCCTTGGTCAGCCCGTCGGAGCAGATGAGCAGCCGCATGCCCTCCACGATGGGCAGGATGCTGAGGTCGACCTGGGGCTCGATCGAGAACCCGATGGCGCGCGTGATGACGTTCGACTCGGGGTGGTTCTCCGCCTGCTCGGCGGTGAGCTGCCCCGCGTCGACCATTTCCTGGACGATCGAGTGGTCGGTCGTGACCTGGGTGAGCTCGTTGCCGGCGAAGCGGTAGACGCGGGAATCGCCGACGTTGAAGCAGACGAAGCGCGGGGCCCCGTCGACAAGGGTCAGGGCCACGCCGGTGACGGTCGTGCCGATGCCGCGGTCGGCGTCGTCGAGCTGGTGGATGTCCCACGTCGCCTGGTTGAGCGCCTCGACGATCGCCTCCGGCTCGATGAGGTCGCCGTCGACAGCGGCCTGCAGGCGCCGCACGACCGCGTCGCTCGCCCGGTCGCCGTGCGAGTGCCCGCCCATGCCGTCGGCGACCGCGAAAAGGGGCACATCGGCGAGGTAGCTGTCCTCGTTCGCCGTCCGGCGGTAGCCCGTGTGGGTGACGCCGTGCCAGGAGAGCGCGAGGGTCGCCCCGTGGTCGGGAACGGAGACGACATGGCGCACGCTGCTGCGGCCGAGGGCGGTCACGATGGCGGCTCCGGGGTCGGGGTGGCAGGGAGGAACTCGAGGATCAGACGCTCGCCGAGCTCGATCACCGCGTCGGGGAGAACGGCGGTCGACTCGCCCGGTCGCAGGCGGAGCGGGGCGCCGCTCGACCAGTGTACGACGGTGCCGTTTGTCGACCCGAGGTCGACGACGACGAGCGTCTCTCCCAGCTGCTCGATGCGCGCGTGCCGCGCGGAGACGTCGGCGCAGTCCGCGGGCACGACGAGTCGACGCGGTTCGGGATGCTCACCCGGGCGCGGCGGACCCGGGCGCCGCCCGACCACGACCGGACGGTCGAGCTGCACGACCGGCGTGGCGCCGCGCACGCGCACCGCCCACCCGGCGCCGGTCGGCGCGGGCTCGGCCGCCGCCGGAGGAGGAGGGGTGGGGACCGACGTGCGCCGCTCGGTCGGCAGCGGAGCGCGGGGCGCCGGCGGGCGCGGCTCGATGAGCCGGATGACGGTGGCCTCGGCATCCTCGAGCTCGGCGCCCGACGGCACACCGGGGCGCGACGGCGCGTCGGAGCGCCGCGGCCGGATGACCGTCGCCTCGTCATCGTGCTGCTCCGTCACGGTCCCCCTCCGCCGTCGAGCCGATACTGCCTACTCGCCGATGTCCCGGCGGCCCTCACGGGCCGCCGGAAAACACAGCGCCATCGTGTCGTACATCGGCTCGCCGATGTCCCGGCGGCCCTCACGGGCCGCCGGAAAACACAGCGCCATCGTGTCGTACATCGGCTAGCCGATGTCCCGGCGGCCCTCACGGGCCGCCGGAAAACGCAGCGCCATCTTGTCGTACATCGGCTAGCCGATGTCCCGGCGGCCCTCACGGGCCGCCGGAAAACGCAGCGCCATCTTGTCGTACATCGGCTAGCCGATGTACGACATCACATGCTTGAGGCGCGTGTAGTCCTCGAAGCCGTAGTGCGAGAGGTCCTTGCCGTAGCCGGAGTGCTTGAACCCGCCGTGCGGCATGTCGGACACGAACGGGATGTGCGTGTTGATCCAGACGCAGCCGAAGTCGAGGTCGCGCGAGAACCGCATCGCACGGCCGTGGTCGCTCGTCCAGACCGACGAGGCGAGCGCGTACCGCACGCCGTTGGCGAGGGCGAGCGCCTCCTCCTCGGTCCGGAACGTCTGCACGGTCAGCACCGGCCCGAAGATCTCCTCCTGCACCGCCTCATCCTCCTGGCGCATGCCGGTGACGATGGTGGCCGGGAAGAAGTAGCCGCGGTCGCCCTGGCGCGCCCCACCGGCGACGATCTCGGCGTGCGCGGGAAGCCGGTCGACGATGCCCGAGACCCGCTCCAGCTGGGCAGCGTTGTTGAGCGGGCCGTAGAACACGCCCTCCTCGCGCGGGCCGCCGGTCACGGCGTGCGTCGCGGCGCGGGCGACGAGCGCGGCGACGACCTCGTCGTGCACCGACTCGTGCACGATCACGCGGGTCGCGGCCGTGCAGTCCTGGCCGGCGTTGAAGTAGGCGGCGAGCACGAGGCCCTCGGCGACCGTCTGCGGGTCGGCGTCGGGGAACACGATGGCCGGAGCCTTGCCCCCGAGCTCGAGGTGCACGCGCTTGAGGTCACTGGAGGCGGCCTTCGCGACCTCCATGCCAGCGCGCACCGAGCCGGTGATCGCGACCATCTGGGGGGTCGGATGCTGCAGCAGGGCCGCGCCGGTGGTGCGGTCGCCCATCACGACGTTGAGCACCCCCGCGGGGAGGATCTCGGCGGCGAGCTCGGCCAGCCGGACGGTCGCGAGGGGGGTCGTGTCGGAGGGCTTGAGCACCACGGTGTTGCCCGCGGCGATGGCCGGCGCGATCTTCCACACCGCCATGTTGAGCGGGTAGTTCCAGGGCGTGACCTGGCCGATGACGCCGATCGGCTCGCGGCGCACGTAGGAGGTGTGGCCGGCGAGGTACTCGCCCGCGGACCGGCCGTTGAGGTCGCGCGCGGCCCCCGCGAAGAAGCGGAGCTGGTCGACCGACTGGTCGATCTCGTCGGCGACGAGGGTGGCGCGCGGCTTGCCGGTGTCCTGCGACTCGAGGTCGGCGAACTCGTCGGCGCGCTCGGCCATCGCGTCGGCGAGGCGGAACAGCGCGAGCTGGCGCTCGGCCGGCGTGGTGCGGCCCCAGTGCCGGAACGCCGACGACGCGGCCGCGTAGGCGGCGTCGATCTCGGCCGCCGTGCTGACCGGCGCACGCCCGTAGACCTCCTCGGTCGCCGGGTCGATCAGGTCGAGGTACGTGTCGGTGGCGCTCTCGACGGACTCGCCGCCGATGACGTTGCGCAGGATGCGGTCGCTCATGGCGCCACTGTATCGCGGCTCGCGGTGAGCATCCAGCCCTATGGCGACGGATTCAGTGGTGAAATGCGGCGCATCGATTCGGATTCGCTTGTATTCCTGGCGCATCACTGTCAGAATCGGCCCATGGCACCGCGCAGCAAGCCTCTCCACCTCGACGAGGTGTCGAAGGCCATCGTCGAGCAGCTGCAGACCGATGGCCGCCGCTCGTACGCCGAGATCGGCAAGGCCGTGGGCCTCAGCGAGGCCGCCGTGCGCCAGCGGGTGCAGAAGCTGACGGAGGCGGGCGTCATGCAGGTCGTCGCCGTGACCGACCCGATGCAGCTGGGCTTCTACCGGCAGGCGATGATCGGGATCCGCGTGAGCGGCGACACCCGGCACGTGGCGGATGAGCTCAGCCGCCTCCGCGCCGTCGACTACGTCGTCCTCACCGCCGGCACTTTCGACATCCTCGCCGAGGTCGTCTGCGAGGACGACGACGACCTCATCGAACTGCTCAATACGAAGATCCGCGGGATCGACGGCGTGCAGTCCACCGAGACCTTCGTCTACCTCCGCCTGCACAAGCAGCACTACAACTGGGGAACCCGATGAGCATCTTCCGCAAAAAGGCAGCGACCACTGCGACGACCGCCGAGCACACGACGCACGGAGCGCCGCACCACCATGAAAGAGAGCACACCATGACCATCGACGCCCCGATCGCGCCCGTCGGCGCGGCGCTCGACGCCGCCACCGAGGCCGATCTGCAGCAGAAGGCGAAGGACCACCTCTGGATGCACTTCGCACGCCAGAGCGGCATGGAGGCCGGCAACGGCGTGCCCATCATCGTGCGCGGCGACGGCCACCACATCTACGACTCGCAGGGCAAGAAGTACATCGACGGCCTCTCGGGCCTGTTCGTGGTGCAGGTCGGCCACGGCCGGGAGCGGCTGGCGGAGGCGGCGCGCAAGCAGGCGGAGGAGCTCGCGTTCTTCCCGCTCTGGTCGTACGCGCACCCGACCGCGATCGAGCTGGCCGACAAGCTGGCCGACTACGCCCCCGGCGATCTCAACCGCGTGTTCTTCACCACGGGCGGCGGCGAGGCTGTCGAGTCGGCCTGGAAGCTCGCGAAGCAGTACTTCAAGCTCACCGGCAAGCCCATGAAGCACAAGGTCATCTCGCGCGCGATCGCGTACCACGGCACCCCGCAGGGCGCCCTGGCGATCACGGGTATCCCCGGCATGAAGGAGATGTTCGAGCCGCTCACGCCCGGTGGCTTCCGCGTGCCGAACACCAACTACTACCGCGCCGAGGAGATGGGCTTCCACGGCTCGCTTGAGGAGTTCGGCCAGTGGGCCGCCAACCGCATCGAGGAGGCGATCCTCTTCGAGGGCCCCGACACGGTCGCCGCCGTCTTCCTCGAGCCCGTGCAGAACTCGGGCGGCTGCTTCCCGCCGCCCCCCGGCTACTTCCAGCGCGTGCGCGAGATCTGCGACCAGTACGACGTGCTGCTCGTCAGTGACGAGGTCATCTGCGCCTACGGCCGCATCGGCGAGATGTTCGCCTGCACGGCCCTCGGCTATGTGCCCGACATCATCACCTCGGCGAAGGGCCTCACCAGCGGCTACTCGCCGCTCGGCGCGATGATCGTCAGCGACCGCATCTACGAGCCGTTCAAGCACGGCCAGACGGCGTTCTACCACGGCTACACCTTCGCCGGGCACCCGGTGTCGGCGGCTGTCGCGCTCGAGAACATCGCCATCATGGAGGAGGAGGGCATCCTCGCGCACGTTCGGGAGAACTCTCCGAAATTCCGTGCGGCGCTCGAGCGGCTCCTCGACATCCCGATCGTCGGCGACGTGCGCGGCGAGGGCTACTTCTTCGGCATCGAGCTGGTGAAGAACAAGGAGACCAAGGAGACGTTCAACGCTGACGAATCGGAGCGCCTGCTGCGCGGCTTCCTGTCGAAGGCACTGTTCGACGCCGGTCTCTACTGCCGTGCGGACGACCGCGGAGACCCCGTCATCCAGCTCGCGCCGCCGCTCACCATCGGTCCGGCCGAGTTCGACGAGATCGAGCGCATCCTGCGCGCGGTCCTGACCGAGGCCTCCAACCGGCTCTAGCCGGCACGACCTCCCCGGGAGCACGCACTGAGCGCCGAGCACGACTACCGCGGACTGAGCTTCTGGCACGCGACGGTCGACGATGAGCTGACCCCGCGCCCGGCCCTCGATGGCGACGTCGACACCGACGTCGCCATCGTCGGGGCCGGACTCACCGGGCTGTGGACCGCCTACGAGCTGCAGCGCCGCGACCCGACGCTGCGGATCGCGCTGATCGAGAAGCGCATCGCCGGCTTCGGCGCGTCCGGTCGCAACGGCGGCTGGGCGAGCGCCCTGTTCCCGGCCTCCGCGGCCTCGCTCGAGAAGCGCTACGGGCGCGAGTCGGCGATCGCCATGCGGCAGGCCATGATCGACACCGTCGACGAGGTCGGTCGCGCGGCCGCCGAGGCGGGAGTCGCCTGCGACTACGCGAAGGGCGGAACCATCGTCTACGCGCGTTCGGAGCCCCAGTGGCGCGCCGCCCAGGATGAGGTCGCCGCGGCACAGCGGCTCGGCGTCGACCGGCTCGAACTGTGGGGCCCCGACAGCGTGCACGCTCGAGACGCCCGCGGTGCCGTCTACGACCCGGCGTGCGCGCGGGTGCACCCCGCGGCCCTCGTCCGCGGTCTCGCCCGCGCTGTCGAGCAGCGCGGAGCGACGATCTACGAGCACACCACCGCGGAGCACTGGGAGACGGGCCGGGTGCGCACCGACCGCGGTACGGTGCGGGCGCGTCACATCGTTCTCGCCCTGGAGGGCTACGGCGCGGCCACCGCGCAGCTCAGGCGGCGCATCCTTCCCCTGTACTCGCTCATGATCGCGACCCAGCCCCTCGACGAGGCGGTCTGGGACGAGCTCGGCATCGAGCACGGCCAGACGTTCTCCGACGGCCGCCATCTGATCATCTACGGTCAGCGCACCGCCGACAACCGCATCGCCTTCGGCGGCCGCGGCGCCCGCTACCACTGGGGCAGCACGATCCGCGACGAGTACGATCGGGTCGATCGGGTGTTCGCGCATCTCGTCGCGACGCTGCAGGAGATGTTCCCGCAGCTGCCCCCGCTGGAGGCCGAGCACCGCTGGGGCGGCCCGCTCGGGGTTCCCCGCGACTGGCATGCGAGCGTGCAGTACGACCCGGCGACCGGCATCGGCTATGCCGGCGGCTATGTCGGCGACGGCTTGTCGACGACGAACCTGGCCGGCCGGACCCTCGCCGACCTGATCACCGGGCAGGACACCGCGCTCACGCGCCTGCCCTGGGTCGGCCACCGCTCCCCCGACTGGGAGCCCGAGCCGCTGCGCTTCGCCGGAGCGAACGCGGGGCTCCTGGCGATGACCGCCGCCGACGCCGAGGAGCGCGCGACCGGCCGATCCTCCCTCATCGCCCGCGCGATGAGTCCGCTCATCGGCCACTGACAGGGCGGGCACGGACATGACAGGCACGGTGACGCCGGGCACCGCCCCACGCGGCGGCACCCGGCCGATCGCGCTCTCAGCGCTGGTGCTGAGCATCATCATCGGTGTCAACGTGCTGTCGGCGCAGCTCGGCTCGGCCATCTCGCAGCCCTCCATCCAGGGCTGGTACGCGGCAACGGCGAAGCCCGCCTGGACCCCGCCCAACGAGGTGTTCGCGGGTGTCTGGACCGTGCTCTACCTCGCCACCTCGGTGGCCGCGTGGCTCGTCTGGCGCGAGCGCCACCGGCGGCGCATCGACCGGGCCCTCACCCTGTACGTCGTGCAGCTCGTGCTCAACGCGCTATGGTCGCCGCTGTTCTTCGCCCTCTACCCCGCGATCGGCGTGACCGCGATGTGGCTGTCCCTCACCGTGCACCTGCTGCTGCTGGTCGCCATCACGACCACGATCGTCGAATTCTGGCCGATTCACCGGGTCGCCGCGCTGATCATGGTGCCGTACCTCGTGTGGGTGGTCTTCGCCGCCTCGCTGACGGTCAGCATCGCGGTGATCAACTGAGACCGCCTCCCCGGCCCGCACCGGGACCGCACCGATGAAGCGTGCAGGACGCGCGCAGGCTGCTCGGAGGTAGGCCCTCTACTCTCGCCTGGTTGCGGGAGGAGGGTTCATGACGGCGACACGACCGGGCGCGCGTCCGGATGCGGCTCGCACGCCCGCCGCGGCTGCAGCCTCCGCATCCGTCGTCGACCGCTCGGCGCGCACCGCGCCCGACCGCAGGGGAACCCGCTCGGCCGCCGTGCTGGTGACCCTGCTCGCGATCGCCGCCGCCGTCGGGAGCCTGGGCGGCCTCATCTCGGCCGGACCGATCGAGGGCTGGTACGCGGCCGCCCCCAAGCCGATGTTCGCGCCACCGGACGCGGTCTTCGGGCCCGTCTGGGCGGTCCTCTACGTGCTGATCGCCGTCGCCGGCTGGCTCGTCTGGCGAGCGCCCGACTCGGAGGCCCGCACACGCGGCCTGCGGCTGTACGTCGCCCAGTTCGCCCTCAATGCGCTCTGGACCCCCGTCTTCTTCGGGCTCGGCGAGCTGGTGGGCGCGCCGGGGCTGTGGGCCGCGCTCGTGCTGGTCGTCGTGATCGACATCGTGATCCTCGCCACGATCATCCGGTTCGGCGATGTCAGCCGCGCCGCCGCTGCACTGCTGCTGCCCTACTGGTTCTGGTCGCTGTTCGCCACGACGCTCAACGCCGCGATCGCCGTCCTCGCCGGCTGAGCGGTCGGTCGCCGGTAGCGTGGAGGCCATGAGCGAGCCCGACCGGAACCGGCGCCCGCCCGGCCGTGCGGGCCGAGCCGTTCTCCTCGTCGTCGCCGGGATCTGCATCGCGGCACAGGCGGTGCTGCTCGGCGGGCTCGCCTGGGCGGCGGCCAACCCGCGCCTGGTCAGCGACACCCTCACCGTCTGGCAGTACGAGCCGACGCCGGCCATTGCCGGATACGCGAGCCGGGCCGCGATGAGCGACGAAGGCCGCTTCCTGTTCTACGCCAGCCAGCCCCGCGTGCTGAGCGAGCTCGACTTCGACCAGGTCTGCGGCGGTCGCGAGCCGGGGGTCGGGGTGCTCGGCTGCTACACGCTCGCCGACGGCCGCATCGCGCTCTTCGACATCGTCAACGTCGACCTGCAGGACTTCGAGGTCGTCGTCGCCGCGCACGAGATGCTGCACGCGGCGTGGGACAGGCTCTCCGAGGCGGAGCAGGCCGCGCTCGCGGCACCCCTGGAGGAGGTCTTCGCCGGCATCGCACCGGACAGCGAGCTCGCCGAGCGCGTCGCGGCCTACGAGGCGGCGGATCCCGCGTCGCGCATCCCGGAACTGTACGCGATCGTCGGCACGGAGATCGCCGACCTGTCCCCCGTGCTCGAGGCGCACTACGCCCGGTGGTTCGACGACCGCGGCCAGGTCGTCGCGCTGTGGCAGCAGGTCGAGGCGATCTTCGTGGAGCTCGAGGCCGAGCTCGAGCGGCTGAACGCCGAGCTCGAGCGGCTCGCCGCGGAGATCGCGACCGAGCAGGATGCGGCGGAACGGGTCGCCCGACGGCTCGAGGCAGACATCGAAGCGTTCAACGCGCGCGCCGCCCGCCCCGGCGGCTACACGAGCCAGGAGGCCTTCCAGCGCGACCGGCGCGCACTCATCCAGCGGCAGGACGCCCTCACCCGCTCGATCGACGCCACCAACGCGAAGGTCGACGAGTACAACACTCTCGTCGAGCAGTTCGAGGCGCTGAACGCCCAGGCGGCCGCGCTGGGCAAGGAGCTCAACATCGATCCGGAACCGCTCGAGCCGGGTGCCGAACCGCCCGCGGAACCCTAAGCGGTCGGCACCGGGAAGAGGGCGTCGATGCGGGCCAGGGCCTCCGTGTCGGGCGTCCACGCGGTAGCGGCGGCCGCGTTCTGGGCGACCTGCTCGACCGTCGTCGCGCCGGCGATCACCGAGGCCATCGCCGGGCGGCTGAGCAGCCAGCCGACCGTCGCCTCGAGCATCCCGATGCCCTGCTCGGCTGCGAGCACGCGGTAGGAGTCCAGCGCATCCCAGGGCGCGTCGGTGGCGACGTGCGGGCGCTGGCGCATGATGCGCGAGTCGGCGGGCCCGCCCTCGCGGCTGAACTTGCCGGTCAGCAGGCCGTTCGCGAGCGGGTAGTACGGCAGCAGACCGATGTCGCGGCTCTCGAGTAGCGGCAGCAGCTCGGCGTCGAGCCCGCGGGCAAGAAGGCTGTACTCGAGCTGGGCCGACACGAACCGGGGGTGGCCACCAGCCCGTGCCGCGTCGTCGGCCTCGATGGTCTGCGCGGTGTCGAGGTTCGAGTGCCCGATCGCGCGCACGAGCCCGGCGTCGACGAGCTCGTGCAGGGCCGCGAGCGTCTCGTCGATGGGCGTCTGCGGGTCGGGGGTGTGCAGCTGGTACAAGTCGAGGTAGTCGGTGCGCAGGCGCCGCAACGAGCCCTCGACGGCCGTCCGGATGTACGTCCGTGAGCCGTGCGGCACATCCCGCAGCTCGGGATTCTTGAAGTCGGCGTTGCCGAACTTGCTCGCGATGACGACCCGATCGCGGCGTCCGGCCAGCGCGACGCCCATCATCGCCTCGCTGCGGCCGTGCTCGTAGCCGTACATCTCGGCCGTGTCGAGCAGCGTGATGCCGTGGTCGATGGCGGCGTGCAGCACCCGATCGGTGCCGCGTTGGTCCTCCGTTGCGGACCCGGGACGGCCGAAGTTGTTGCAGCCCAGTCCGACGGCGGAGACGAGCAGGTCGGAGTCGCCCAGCGGGCGCAGCGGCATCGCGGTCATGCACCCATCCTCCCGTGCCACGGCTGAGGGCGCGCCCATCCTCGTGTCCGAAAACCGCCGGTGCCGGATGCTCGCCGCGGGCTAGCCTCGGAGCATGTCTCCTCTTCCCGCCCCCTCGGGGCTGCTCGTCATCGACTCTCCCCTCGGTCGCATCGCCCTCCGCGGCGACGACACGGCGGTCACCGGGCTCGAGATCGCGGCGGCCGGGCGCCTCTCCAGCGACGGCGCGCCGGATCACCCGACCCCGGTGCTCCAGCGGGCGGCCGCGCAGCTTGCCGAGTACTTCGCCGGCCGGCGGCGCGACTTCGACGTCCCGGTGCGGGTGAGCGGCACGCCCTTCCAGCAGGCGATCTGGGAGCAGCTCCGAGCCATCCCGTTCGGCGCCGTGCGGGGCTATGGCGAGCTCGGGCGAGCCACCGGGCGGGCCACCGCGGGCCGCGCCGTGGGCGGCGCGGTCGGCGCGAACCCCGTCCCACTGCTCATCCCCTGCCACCGCGTGCTCGCCGGCGACGGGCGCATCACCGGCTACAGCGCGGGCGACGGGGTCACGACGAAGGCCTGGCTGCTCGACCACGAGGGCATCGCGCACCGATGAGCGCCGCCGTGCACATCGGCGACGACGGACGGGCCCGCTGCGGCTGGGTCGGCCGCGACCCGGAGTACCAGCGCTACCACGACGAGGAATGGGGCGTCCCGCTGCGGGGCGATCGCGCCCTGTTCGAGAAGCTCAGCCTCGAAGCCTTCCAGAGCGGACTGTCGTGGATCACGATCCTGCGCCGGCGCGAGGGCTTCCGCCGCGCCTTCGACGTTTTCGACTGGCGGCTCGTGGCCGACTACGGCGACGCCGACATCGCCCGGCTCCTCGGCGACGAGGGCATCATCCGCAACCGCGCCAAGGTGGAGGCGACCATCGCGAACGCCCGTGTGCTGCGCGACTGGCTCGCCCTCGAGCCGGGCGCGCTCGACAGCCTGATCTGGAGCCACCGGCCCGAGGGCTCGCGGCCCCGGCCCCGGACCCTCGCGGAACTGCCCGCGCAGACCCCGGAATCCGTCGCGCTCGCGCGCGCCCTGAAGGCGCGCGGGCTCCGGTTCGTCGGCCCGACGACCGCCTATGCGCTCATGCAGTCGGCCGGGCTCGTCGACGACCACGTCGAAGGCTGCTGGCGCGCGGCCTGACGCGGCGGGCGCGGCGGCGGGCCCAGCGGCCGGCACGGTCGGCTAGCTCAGCGACAGGCTCAGCGGGCGGGCGCGCGGGGCGCCCTCGTCGGGCGCGGAGGCAGGGTGCCCGGCACGACAAGCTCGAGCTCGTCTCGACCGGAGACGGACCTCGACGCCTCGATGCGGGCGAGCGGCCAGCCGAGCGCCGTGGCTCGCGCGCACAGCTCGTCCACCGTCGACGGCACCGGGCCCGCCGACAGCAGGGCCCGGAGAAACTCCCCCTTGCCCTTCTTGTTGAAGTGGTTGAGCGCGCGCGCGACCCCGTCGTCGCCGATCGCGACGACGCGCACGAACAGCGCGTCGGGGCGGTCGGGCAGCGGGCCCAGCTCGGCATAGCCCTCCGACCGCAGGTCGATCAGCGGGCCGGGCAGCGACTCCAGCACGGCCGCGGCGGCCGCGGCCCAGTGGGCGCGCAGACGCAGGCCCGGCAGCCGCGAGTCGTGCGAGAGGCGGTAGGCGGGCACGGGGTCATCGGCGCCGAGCAGGCCGAACAGGGCGGAGTGCACCAGGAGGTGCTCCGAGGCGCGCGCGCGGGCATCCGTCGCCCAGTCGGCCACGGCGAGGGCGTCGTACAGCACCCCCGTGTAGCGCTCGATCGCGGGCATCGTCGGACTGGTGCGCAGCGCGCGGTTGCGCGGCACCTCGGCTGCGGCGGCCTTCGCACTCAGCTTCAGAGCGCGCGCCGCTGCCTCGGGGTCGCGGGCCAGCGCCTCGACGGCTTCCAGCACGGTGCGCCGCGCATCCGTCAGACCGGCGAACGACAGGCGCTCGAGGGCGAGTGGTCCGCCTGCTCCCCCGTCGCGCTTCGTCTCCGACGGGGGCAGCAGGAATCTCACGGCCGAGCCGTCCGGCCGCACGCGGCTAGATGAGCGCGGCGGCGCCGGCGACGATCGTGACGGTGTTGTTCTCGACCGAGAGGAAGCCGTCCTCCGCCTGGGCGATGATGACGTCGCCCTCGGTCGGGGTGATGCGCACCTCGCCCGCGCTCAGGATGCCCAGGAGGGGCTCGTGGCCCGGCAGCACACCGATCTCGCCCTCGGTGGTGCGCGCCACGATCTGCTTGGCGCGCCCCGACCAGACCTCGCGGTCGGCCGAGACGACGCTCACCGTGAGCTCGGCCATGGCTAGGCGTTCTCCTTCTGGATCTGCGCCCACTTCTCCTCGACGTCGCTGATCGCGCCGACGTTGAAGAAGGCCTGCTCCGCCACGTGGTCGAACTCGCCCTTGGCGATCGCGTCGAACGACTCGATGGTGTCCTTCAGCGGAACGGTCGAGCCCTCGACACCGGTGAACTTCTTCGCCATGTAGGTGTTCTGCGAGAGGAACTGCTGGATGCGGCGCGCACGCGACACCGTGATCTTGTCCTCCTCCGACAGCTCGTCGACACCGAGGATCGCGATGATCTCCTGCAGCTCCTTGTTCTTCTGGAGGATCTGCTTGACCGTCGTGGCCACGCGGTAGTGGTCCTCGCCGATGTAGAGCGGGTCGAGGATGCGGCTGGTCGAGGTCAGCGGGTCGACGGCCGGGTAGAGACCCTTCGACGCGATCTCACGGCTGAGCTCGGTCGTCGCGTCGAGGTGCGCGAAGGTCGTCGCCGGGGCCGGGTCGGTGTAATCGTCGGCCGGCACGTAGATCGCCTGCAGCGAGGTGATCGAGTGACCGCGGGTCGAGGTGATGCGCTCCTGGAGGATGCCCATCTCGTCGGCGAGGTTCGGCTGGTAGCCCACGGCGGAGGGCATACGGCCGAGCAGCGTCGACACCTCGGAACCGGCCTGCGTGAAGCGGAAGATGTTGTCGATGAAGAGGAGGACGTCCTGGTTCTGCACGTCGCGGAAGTACTCGGCCATCGTCAGGGCCGAGAGCGCGACGCGGAGACGGGTTCCCGGGGGCTCGTCCATCTGGCCGAAGACGAGGGCGGTCTTGTCGAAGACGCCGGCCTCCTCCATCTCCTTGATGAGGTCGTTGCCCTCACGGGTGCGCTCACCGACACCGGCGAACACCGACACACCACCGTGGTCCTGCGCCACGCGCTGGATCATCTCCTGGATGAGGACGGTCTTGCCGACACCGGCGCCGCCGAAGAGGCCGATCTTGCCACCCTGCACGTAGGGGGTGAGGAGGTCGATGACCTTGATGCCGGTCTCGAAGAGCTGCGTCTTCGACTCGAGCTGGTCGAAGGCCGGGGGCTTGCGGTGGATCGGCCAGCGCTCGGTGACCTCGATGGTCTCGCCGGGCTCGGCGTTGAGCACATCACCGGTGACGTTGAACACCTTGCCCTTGGTAACGTCCCCGACGGGCACGGTGATGGGCGAGCCGGTGTCGCGCACCTCCTGGCCGCGGACGAGACCGTCGGTGGGCTTCAGGGCGATGGCGCGGACAAGGTCGTCACCCAGGTGCTGGGCGACCTCGAGGATGAGCTCGCTGCTCGTGTCGCCGATCGTGATGGTGGTCGAGAGCGCGTTGTAGATGCCGGGGATGGCGTCGTGCGGGAACTCGATGTCGACGACCGGGCCGGTCACGCGGGCGATGCGGCCCACCCCGGCGGTCGCGGCCTGAGCGGCGGGCTTCTTCTTCGTGGTCGTGGCCATGGGTGCTTTCCCTTTTCCTGTTCCTAGTTCGCCGAAGACAGGGCGTCGGCGCCGCCCACGATCTCGGAAATCTGCTGGGTGATCTCGGCCTGGCGGGCGTTGTTCGCCAGGCGGGTGTAGTCGAGGATGAGCTTGTCGGCGTTGTCGCTGGCCGACTTCATCGCCTTCTGGCGGGCGGCGTGCTCGGAGGCGGCCGACTGCAGCATGGCGTTGAAGATGCGGCTCTCGATGTACACCGGCAGCAGCGCGTCGAGCACCTTGTCGACCTCGGGCTCGAACTCGTAGAGCGGCAGCACGTCGGAGGAGCCGGGCTCCTCGACGCCGTCGACGACCTCGAGCGGCAGCACGCGCACGATCTCGGGCGTCTGCGTGACGAGGCTCACGAAGCGGTTGTAGACGATGTGGATCTCATCCACGCCGCCCGCCGCGCCGCCGAGCACGAAGGCGTCGACGAGCGTGTCGGCGATCTCCTTCGCGGTCGCGAACTCGGGCTGGTCGGTGTTACCGGTCCACTGCTTCTCCGCCGCGCGGCGACGGAAGGCGAAGTACGAGACCGCCTTCCGGCCGATGAGGTAGTTCACGACCTCGCGACCCTCGTCCTCCAGGCGCGTGCGCAGCTCGTTCGCCTCGCGGATCACCTGCGAGCTGAACGCGCCCGCGAGACCGCGATCGGAGGTGAACACGACGACCGCCGCGCGCGTGGGGTTCTCGCGCTCGGTGGTCAGCACGTGGTCGACGTTCGAGTAGGTCGCGACGGCCGACACGGCACGCGTCACCGCGCGCGCGTACGGGCCCGAGGCCGCCATCCGCGCCTGCGCCTTCTGGATCCGCGAGGCCGAGATGAGCTCCATCGCGCGCGTGATCTTCTTGGTCGTCTGGGCAGAACGGATCTTCTGCCGGTAGACCCGAAGTTGCGCTCCCATGTGCTGGTTCCGTTCCTTGGTCGTTTCGGGGGTGTGGTCGTCGCCGAGGCGAGCAGGATGCCGGGCGCGGCGCGCCCGGAGCCCTACTTCTTGCGGCGGACGATCTTCTCCTGGTTGATGTCCTCGGCCTCGGTCGCCTCGAACTGCTCGTTGCCGGCGTGCACGCCGCCCTCCTCGCCGCCCTGGAAGGCGACGACGAAGGCGTCGACGGCCTTCTCGAGCTCGGCCTCGGTGGCGTCGTCGAGAACGTTCGTCTCGCGCAGCGTGGTGAGGATGCTCGTGTTGCGGCGGAGGTGGTCGAGCAGCTCGGCCTCGAAGCGCAGCACGTCGTCGACGTCGATCGTGTCGAGCTTGCCCTTGGTGCCGGCCCAGATCGAGACGACCTGCTCCTCGACCGGGTACGGCGAGTACTGCGGCTGCTTGAGCAGCTCGGTCAGGCGGGCGCCGCGCGCGAGCTGACGACGGCTGGCGGCGTCGAGGTCGCTCGCGAACATCGCGAAGGCCTCGAGCGAGCGGTACTGGGCCAGCTCGAGCTTGAGCGTGCCGGAGACCTTCTTGATGCTCTTGACCTGGGCGTCGCCACCGACGCGCGAGACCGAGATACCCACGTCGACCGCGGGGCGCTGGTTCGCGTTGAACAGGTCGGACTGCAGGAAGATCTGGCCGTCGGTGATCGAGATCACGTTGGTCGGGATGTACGCCGAGACGTCATTGGCCTTCGTCTCGATGATCGGCAGACCGGTCATCGAGCCGGCGCCCAGCTCGTCCGAGAGCTTGGCGCAGCGCTCCAGCAGGCGGGAGTGCAGGTAGAAGACATCACCGGGGTACGCCTCGCGCCCCGGCGGGCGGCGCAGGAGGAGCGACACGGCGCGGTAGGCCTCGGCCTGCTTCGACAGGTCGTCGAAGATGATCAGGACGTGCTTGCCGCCGTACATCCAGTGCTGGCCGATGGTCGATCCGGTGTAGGGGGCGAGGTACTTGAAGCCGGCGGGGTCGGAGGCGGGAGCCGCGACGATGGTCGTGTACTCCATCGCGCCGGCCTCCTCGAGGGCGCCCTTCACCGCGGCGATGGTCGAGCCCTTCTGGCCGATGGCGACGTAGATGCAGCGCACCTGCTTGGTGACGTCGCCCGACTCCCAGTTCGCCTTCTGGTTGATGATCGTGTCGATCGCGATCGCGGTCTTGCCGGTCTGGCGGTCGCCGATGATCAGCTGGCGCTGGCCGCGGCCGACGGGGATCATGGCGTCGATGGCCTTGATGCCGGTCTGCAGGGGCTCGTGCACGCTCTTGCGCTGCATGACGCCAGGGGCCTGGAGCTCGAGGGCGCGGCGGCCCTCGCTGGCGATCTCGCCGAGGCCGTCGATCGGCGCACCGAGCGGGTCGACGACGCGGCCGAGGTAGCCGTCGCCGACGGGCACCGAGAGGACCTCGCCGGTGCGGGTGACCTCCATGCCCTCGACGATGCCGGTGAACTCACCGAGCACGACCACACCGATCTCGTTCTCGTCGAGGTTCTGGGCGAGGCCCAGGGTGCCGTCGGCGAAGCGGATGAGTTCGTTGGCCATGACGCCCGGCAGGCCCTCGACGTGGGCGATGCCGTCGGCGGCGTCGATGACGTGACCGACCTCGGTGGCGACAGCCTTGCCGGGGGCGTAGGACTTCGCGAAGTTCTTCAGCGCGTCGCGGATCTCGTCCGGGCTGATCGTCAGTTCTGCCATGTTCTTCCCTTATTCGTTCGAGCACCCGTGCGGCTGCTCGTCTGGTTGTCGGTGAGCTGCGCCTAGCCGGCGAGCTGAAGTCTCACATCCGCCAGGCGCGACGAGATGCTGCCGTCGATGACCTCATCGCCGACCTGCACCCGCACTCCGCCGACCAGGGCGGCGTCGACGACCTGGTTGATGACGTGCTCGCGGCCGTAGCGGCGCGCGATGCTGGCGGTGACCGCGGCGAGCTGCGACGCCGAGAGCGGCCGGGCGACCGTCACGGTCGCGACGCCCTTGCCGCTGGTGTCGGCGACCGTGGTGACCGCGCTGCGCACCAGCTCGCCGATGCGGCGGCCGCGCGGCTGCTGCACGAGGTGCTCGGCGATCGCGACCGTCTGCGGCAGCGCGGCGCCGCCGAGGAGGCCGGTCACGAGCGACCGCTTGCCCTCGGCCGAGCCGCGCTTGCTGCCGATCGCGAGCTCGAGCTCGGCATCCGAGGTGATCGCACGACCGAGCTCGAAGAGCTCGGCCTCGATGCGGCCGGCCTCCGACGCCGAGGCGGCGATGGCGCGGATGCCCAGCTCCTCGATGCCGGCGAGCAGGTCGTCGCCGCTCGACCAGCGGCTGCTCACCACGACGTCGAGCAGGCCGCGAGCCGTGGCACCGAGCTTCGCGAACACCGTCGCGACAAGGGCCCGGGTACCGGCGGCATCGGCGGACGGATTGGCGAGCGCGCTCAGCAGCTGCGGCGAGGAACCGATCGTGCGGGCGGCGGCGAGCAGCTGCTCGCCGGCCGACAGGTCGACGCCCTTCGCGGCGGCCAGCGCGGTGCGGGCCGTCTCGAGAGCGCTGCGCGTCGCGGAGCCCATCGTTACTTGGCCGCCTTCTTCGACGCGGTGTCGCTCTCGAGCTCGGCGAGGAAGCGGTCGACGAGGGCGCTCGCGCGCTTGTCGTCCGACAGGGTCTCACCGATCACGCCGCTGGCGAGATCGAGCGCGAGCGAGCCGACCTCGGCCCGCAGCGAGACGAGCGCCGCCTGGCGCTCGGCCTCGATCTGCAGCTGAGCGTTCGCGGTGATGCGCGCTGCCTCGGCCTGCGCGCTCTCCTTGAGCTCAGCGAGGATCGCCGCACCCTCGGCGCGGGCCTGCTCGCGGATCTTCGCGGCCTCGGCACGCCCCTCGGCGAGCAGCGCGTTGTACTGCTCGAGGGCCGCCTGGGCCTCGGCCTGGGCCGACTCGGCCTTCGCGATCCCGCCCTCGATGAGCGCGGCGCGCTCGTCGAGCGTCTTCTGCATGCGCGGCAGGACGACCCGCCAGAACAGCAGCAGGACGAGGATGAACGGGATCAGCGAGTAGACGATGTCGTACCACGCCGGAAGCAGCGGGTTCGGGGTCTCCTCCGCCGCAACGATGAGCTCTGCGAGCATGTGCGGATTCCTAGTTCGTGAAGATGAAGTACGTCGCGATACCGATGAACGCGAGCGCCTCGGTGAAGGCGATACCGATGTACATGAGGACCGTCAGGCGGCCCTGGAGCTCGGGCTGGCGCGCGACCGACTCGATCGTCTTGCCGACGACGATGCCCACACCGATACCGGCACCGATCGCCGAGAGGCCGTAGCCGACGGTGGCGATGTTGCCGCTGATCTCGGCGAGAACCGTGTTTGCGTCCACGAGGGGTTTTCCTTCCGTATCGAAACCGGGCGTGCGGGTGCGCGCTCGGAGGGTCGTTGCTAGTGCTCGTCTGCCAGCGCGAGCTGGATGTAGACGGTGGTCAGGAGGGCGAAGACGTAGGCCTGCAGCACCGAGACCAGGATCTCGAAGAAGGTGAAGGCCGTGCCGAACGCGAGGGTCACGGCGCTCGCGGCGATCCACCAGCCGCCGAGCTCGACCATGAAGAAGGCGGTCGCCGAGAAGAACAGCACCAGGAGCAGGTGCCCGACGATCATGTTCATCAGGAGTCGGAGCGTCAGCGTCACGGGCCGCAGCACGAACATCGAGACGAACTCGATGGGCGTGACGATGATGTACAGGAAGGGCGGGACCCCGGGCGGGAAGAGCGCGTTGCGGATGAAGGTCCACGGGTGCTTGCGGAGGCCGGCCCAGATGAAGGCGATGTAGGCGGCGATCGCGAGCACGAGGGGCATGCCGATCACGGAGTTGGCCGAGATGTTGATGCCCGGCACGATGCCGGTCAGGTTCATGAAGAGCACGAGGAAGAAGATCGTCGTGATCAGCGGCAGGAACCGCTTGCCGTCCTTCTGACCGAGAAGGTCCTCGACGATGCCCTTGCGCACGAACTCGAGGCCCATCTCGATCGTGCCCTGGAAGCGGCCGGGGACCAGCTGCATCTTGCGGGTGCCGAGCCAGAACAGGATGAAGATCAGCGCGACGATGACGAGCCGGAGCAGCATAATGCGGTTCAGCTCGAAGGGGGTGCCCTCGAACAGGATCGCCGGCGGAAAGAAGTCCATGATCGACGGACCCTTGAATTCCGGGGTCTCCGTCGCCGGAGTGGTCGCAAGAGCGAGGATGGGGATCAGGGCAGCAGCGCTCAGGGGAGTCTCCAGCATCGGGGCGGGGCGTGAGCCATCGCGGCGATCGGCGGCGGTGTCACCACCCTACCAAGAGAACGGGGGCCCGCCGAACGCGAAAAGGGGTCGCGACCGGGCCTTCCAAGCTTTCTCTTAGCCGAGGCGGGCCGGACACCGTTCAGAGGTCGGGGATCTCGTCCTTGCCGGGCAGGCGGACGTCGCTCACATAGGGCACGCGCGAGCGCGTGACGGCGACGATGTCGATCACGAGTCCGCCGAGCACCGCCGCCACGAGCGTGAAGAACAGCACCGTCGGCTCGACGAACGCGGCGTCGCGCAGCGAGAAGACGAGCACGAGGAAGACGATGAACTTGATGATCCAGGCGCCGATGACGATCCCGAAGTACGCGGGCGAGAGCAGGTCGCTGCCGGTCACCCGATCGGCCAGCAGGATGCTCGCCGCGGTCAGCCCGAGGAACACGAAGCCCATGCCCGCGCCGATGAGCGCGCTCAGCATGCCCTCGAGCTCGGCCACGAGCGCGCCGACGACGCTGCCCACGATGGCGATGGCGAACGACACGCCCGCCCCGTAGACCAGGGCGCGGCGCAGGACGGGGGCGGCGGTGGACGGGCGCTCGGCGTTGGAACGGGCGGCGGTCATCGGGTCTCCTCCGGTCGGGCTTCGGCGAGGTGCTCGGGCGCGGGCGCGTCGAGCTCGTCGCTCAGGGGGTCGGGGGCGGCAGCATCCAGCGGATCGAAACGGGCCAGTGCCGCCTCGCCCTCGGGTGCCGACTGGGCGGCGGCCTCGATGCGCTTGCGGCGGCTGAGAGGCGCGAGGGTGACCGCGGTGCAGGCGATGAGGCCGACCACGACCGCCGTCAGCGCCCACCACCAGGGCCAGAACAGGAAGAGCAGGGCGCCCACGGCGACCACGGCCGTCCAGGCGTAGAAGATCAGCACGGCGTGGAAGTGGGAGTGCCCCATGTCGAGCAGGCGGTGGTGCAGATGCTTGCGATCGGCGCTGAACGGCGACTTGCCGGCTCGAAGCCGCCGCAGCACCGCGAGGCCGAAGTCGAGCAGCGGCACGATCAGCACGGCGAACGGCAGGGCCAGGGGGATGAACGCCGGCACCAGTTGGCTGCGGTCGATGCCGGGGTCGATCTGGCCCGTCACCGAGATCGTCGACACGGCCATGAGCATGCCGACGACGAGGGCTCCCCCGTCGCCCATGAAGATCTTGGCGGGGTGCCAGTTGAACGGCAGGAAGCCGGCGGTCGCCCCCAGCAGCACCGCCATCACGAGCGAGGCGAGGTTGAACGCCGTCTGCGCGGTATCGATCGACAGCAGGTAGCTGTAGATGAAGAACACGGTGCCCGCGATGATCGTCACCCCGGCCACGAGGCCATCGAGGCCGTCGATGAAGTTGACGGCATTCATCACGAGCACGACCGCGAGCACGGTGACGATCAGCGACAGGGTGGGCGAGAGCACCGTGATGCCGCCGTCGGGCCCGATCGGCAGCGAGGTGAGCTGCAGACTCGACCAGGCGAGGAAGCCCGCGATGAGCAGCTGCCCGGCGAGCTTCGTCATCCAGTTGAGGTCGTAGAGATCGTCGACCACCCCCAGGCCGAGCATGACCAGCGCGGAAGCCACGATCGCGATGATCGGGAATGGGTCGGCGTAGACCAGGTCGAACCAGCTGATCTGCGAGGCGATGACGAGGGCAGTGACGATGCCGATGACGATGGCGATGCCGCCGAGGCGGGGCGTGGGCGTCGTGTGCACATCGCGATCGCGGATGCCCGGGTAGAGCTTGAAGCGGTGGCTGAGCCGCAGCACCGCCCACGAGGCTCCGAAGCTCACCACCCCCGCGATCAGGGCGACGAGCAGGTAGAAGGTCACGCCGCCCGATCCGCGCCCGCGACGCGGAGGATCTCGGCCTCGGGGATCGCCCCCTGGCGCAGGATGCGGAGCGTGCCCTCGGGCAGGTGCAGGCTCGTCGCATCGACGATGGTGGAGACCCGCTCGGCGGCGTCGCCCTCGAGCGCTCCCCCGTCGAGGACGACCGAAACGCGGTCGCCGAGCATCGCGAGCGCCTCCTGCGCGGTGGTCGCGGCGGGCATCCCGCTGATGTTCGCGCTCGTGACGGCGAGCGGGCCGGTGTCGGCCAGCAGGTGGCGCGCGTGGCGGTTGTCGGGCATGCGGAGCGCGACCGTGCCGCGCGACTCGCCGAGATCCCAGGCGAGCGACTCGCGGGCCTCGACGACGACCGTGAGCGCGCCCGGCCAGAACTCCGCGACGAGGGCCTCGATCGGGGCGGGAACGCTCTCGGCGAGCGCGTTCAGGGTCGGGATGCCCGGGATGAGCACGGCGGGCGGCGCCTCGCGGCTCGCCTCCTTCGCCGTGAGGAGGCGCTCGACCGCGGCGGGGCGGAAGGCGTCGGCGGCCAGGCCGTAGACCGTGTCGGTCGGGATCACCACGAGCTCGCCGCGCCCGATGGCCCCGCGCGCGGCCCGCAGGCCCTCGAGAAGCTCGCTCTCGACGGAGCAGTCGTACACGGCGGTCATGGTGCGTTCATCGTAGTGGGGCAGACTGTGGGCCGTGACCCTGCTCTACGTGTTCGACATGGACGACGTGCTCTACGACTACGACTGGCGCACGCGCATGGCCGACCTCACCGCGCTGACCGGCCACGACCTGCACGAGCTGCGCCGCCGCTGGTGGATCAGCGGCATGGAGTGGGAGGCCGAGGCCGGCGACCCGAGCGACCCCGACGAGTACCTGCGACGCGTGACGGGCATCATCGGGGCCGAGATCTCGCGGGAGGAGTGGGTGCGCATCCGCTCGGAGGCGACGCAGCCGCGCCCCGCGGCCCTCGCCGCCGTGCGCCGCGCCGCCGAGCTGGGCCGGGTCGCGCTGCTGACCAACAACGGGATCCTCATCCACGAGCACCTGCACGAGGTCGCGCCCGAGCTCGTGCCGATCATGGGCCGCGAGAACATGCACGCCTCGGCCGCGTTCGGCGCCCGCAAGCCCGACCCGCTCGTCTACGAGCGCATCCTCGCCCACTACGGGGCCGCTGCCGCCGACACCTTCTTCACGGATGACCGCATCGAGAACATCGAGGGCGCCGAGTCGATCGGCATCACCGGGCACCTCTACGTCGACGAGGCATCGCTGCTCGCCGCGATCGAGGCCTTCGCGGCGGAGGCGCGCGCCGCATAGGGCCGCACTGCGCCATCAGACACCTCGGCGTCGTGGAGTTTTTTCAACGGTTCGAGGTCTCATCACACCGAATCGGACAACTCACATTGTTCTGAGGGTGCGAAGTGTCCGAACCAGTGTGAGTTGGCGAAAGTAGTGGTAGGGAGTGTCTTGTTCACAGCCCGCTCGGGTGTGCAGGCGCGTCACGCGCGATCACCGGGGAACACTCGGCGGTGAAGCATGACGGTCACTGGTAGGAACACCAGACACACGATAAGCGCGAGTAGCCAGCGGCCGAACCCTCCCCACACGCTCACGGGCACGATAAGCAGAAATGAGGCGGGAGCAACGATCAGGATGCACGCCACATACGAGACTCGAACCCGCCAGGAAGGGCTCGCAGGCAGCCTGCCTGGTTCGGTCACGACCGTTCGCTCCGAAGAAGTCGTTCAATGATTGCAGGGATGCGCGCCGTCACGGCGACCCAGAAGAGGTCGTCATTTATGCCGACGTAGCCAGCGTGCGCGGCGATGTTGCGGGTGGCCTTGATCGCGGTGATCTCGTCCTCGGTCAGTGACTGGGCGAAGGGGGCGAATTCGGAGCGTTCGAGTAACGCTGCGAGCCGAATGACGACCATGCTTGCCACGTCGTAGTGCGCCGAGCCTTCGGAGAGCGTCTCTCGCCCACCGGCGACGACAGACTCGCACCGTCGAAGGATGCGCTGCAGCTCTGCCCGAATGTTCTGTCGATCGGTGCGGTCGCGGTGGGCTCCGTCGCTCCGGGGCCGCGGCTCGAACCGTGGCACGTCGCCCATGCCCATCACAGGCCGACCGCTTCGCGAGCGGCGTCGATGACCCGGGGAGCGTCGGAGGTGTCGGCGACCACGTCGACCGGGAAGCCCGTCATGACACGCACCTCCTCCGCGAACAGCGCCAGATCGAGCAGGTCGACGTGGGGACGGGGCGAGACGAGAAGGTCGATGTCGCTGTCGAAGTGGTCCTCACCCCGGACGATCGAGCCGAACACCCGAACCCGCTCGATGCCGCGCTTCGCCGCAAGCGCCGAGATCTGAGACGCGAAGTCGGCGAGGGGCAGCGAGGGTCGATAGTCGGCCGCGCGCAACACGCGCTCGAGCATCTCGTCCGAGGGCGTGCGCGTGTCCCTCTCCATCTGCGCGAGGCTCGGCTGACTGATGCCGGCCCGGCTGGCTAGCTCGCTCTGCGTGAGGCCAGCATCCAGCCGCGCCCGGCGGATGAGTCGGCCGGGTTGCCTCGTCGAGAAGCGAGCCACGCGGTGACTATATCACCGCGCAATATTGACGCCGAAGGTGCAACGGCTCAGCGGTGGGCGGTCGTCGCGCGGTCGCGGCCGAGCAGGTCGCGGTGGGTGGCGATGGCCGTGAAGCCCGCCGCGCGCACGATGGCGGCGATGGCCGCGCCCTGCAGCTCGCCGTGCTCGATGACGAGCGTGCCGCCCGGGCGCAGCAGCCGGCGCGCGGTGGCGGTGAGGGCGTGCACGGCGTCGAGCCCGTCCGCTCCCCCGTAGAGCGCGGCGGGCGGGTCGAACAGCCGCACCTCGGGGTCGCGCGGCACGGCGCCCTCGGGAATGTACGGCGGGTTGGAGGCGACGACGTCGACGGTGCCGTCGAGCTCGGGCAGCGCATCCGCCAGATCGGCGACGACGAGGCGCACGCGCTCGTCGCCCCAGCGAGCGACGTTGCGGGATGTCCAGGGCACGGCCGCGACCGAGTTCTCGACCGCGATCACCCGGGCGTGCGGCACCTCGACCGCCATCGCCAGCGCGATCGCCCCGCTGCCGCTGCCGAGGTCGACGGCGAGCGGCTCGGGGCTCGGCACGGCGGCGAGCGCGTCGATCGCGAACTGCACGACGAACTCGGTCTCGGGCCGCGGCACGAAGACACCCGGGCCGACCGCGAGCTCGAGGGTGCGGAACGGCGCGAGCCCCGTGATGTGCTGCGCGGGTTCGCGCGTCGCGCGCCGCTCGATGTACTCGGTGATCGTCATGACCTGCTCGGCGTCGACGGGCGCGCCGATCAGGGCCTTCGCCTGCACCTGTCCACGGCTCATGCCGAGCACGTGCCCGATCAGCAGGTCGGCGTCGGCCTCCGGGCTGGGCACGCCGGCCTCCGCGAGCACACCGATGGCGTGCGCGCGCAGGGCGGCGAGGTCGGGCTTCGACACGGGATGCTCGGGGCTAGGCCGCGCCGTCGCCGAGCGCGGCGAGCCGGGCCTCCTCGTCGGCCTGGATGCACGACTCGACGACCGGCCCGAGCGCCCCGTTCATGACGGCGTCGAGGTTGTAGGCCTTGTAGCCGGTGCGATGGTCGGCGATGCGGTTCTCCGGGAAGTTGTACGTGCGGATGCGCTCCGAGCGGTCCATGCCGCGGATCTGGCTCTTGCGCGCGTCGCTCGCCGCCGCGTCCAGCTCCTCCTGCTGCTTGGCGAGGATGCGGGCACGCAGCACGCGCATCGCCGCCTCGCGGTTCTGCAGCTGGCTCTTCTCGTTCTGCATCGACACGACGATGCCGGTCGGCAGGTGGGTGATGCGCACGGCCGAGTCGGTGGTGTTGACGCTCTGGCCGCCGGGGCCGCTCGAGCGGTAGACGTCGATCTTGAGGTCGTTCTGGTTGATCTCGACCTCTTCGGGCTCATCGACCTCGGGGAAGACGAGCACGCCCGTCGTCGAGGTGTGGATGCGGCCCTGCGACTCGGTCGCCGGCACGCGCTGCACGCGGTGCACGCCGCCCTCGTACTTCAGGCTCGCCCAGACGCCCTCGGCCGGGTCGGCCGAGGAGCCCTTGATGGCCACCTGGACGTCCTTGTAGCCGCCCATGTCGCTGCGGGTGGCGTCGAGCAGTTCGACCTTCCAGCCGCGCGACTCGGCGTAGTACGAGTACATGCGCAGGAGGTCGGCGGCGAACAGCGCCGACTCCTCGCCGCCCTCACCGCCCTTGATCTCCATGATCACGTCGCGCCCGTCGTCCGGGTCGCGCGGGATCAGCAGGCGGCGCAGCTTCTCGGCGCGCTCGCCGATCTGCTGCTCGAGCGCGGGGATCTCGTCGGCGAACGCCTCGTCGTCCTTCGCGAGCTCCTTGGCCGCGGCGAGGTCGTCGGTGGCCTGCTGCCACTTGGCGTGCGCATCCACGATCTGGCTCAGCTCGGCGTAGCGCCGGTTGAGCTTCTTCGCGCGGGCGGCGTCGGCATGCACGGCCGGGTCGCCGAGCTGCTCCTGCAGAGCCTCGTGCTCGGCGACCAGGGCCGCGATCGAATCGAACACGGCGTTCCTAGCCGTCGACGTGCGACGGCGCCTGCGGCAGCGACTTCTGCACGGCGACGAGGAACTCGACGTTCGAACCCGTCTCCTTCAGCTTGCCGAGCACGAGCTCGAGCGCCTGCTGGGTGTCGAGGCTCGCGAGCGCGCGGCGCAGCTGCCAGGTGACGCGCACCTCGTCGGCGCCGAGCAGCATCTCCTCGCGGCGGGTGCCGGAGGCCGAAATGTCGACGGCCGGGAAGATGCGCTTGTCGGCGAGCTGGCGCGAGAGGCGGAGCTCCATGTTGCCGGTGCCCTTGAACTCCTCGAAGATCACCTCGTCCATCTTCGAGCCGGTCTCGACGAGCGCGGTCGCGAGGATGGTCAGCGAGCCGCCATCCTCGATGTTGCGCGCGGCACCGAAGAAGCGCTTCGGCGGGTAGAGCGCGGCCGAGTCGACCCCGCCCGAGAGGATGCGCCCGCTCGTCGGCGCCGTCACGTTGTACGCGCGGCCGAGGCGGGTGATCGAGTCGAGCAGCACGACGACGTCGTGGCCCAGCTCGACGAGGCGCTTCGCGCGCTCGATGGCGAGCTCGGCGACCGTCGTGTGATCCTCGGCGGGGCGGTCGAAGGTCGAGGCGATGACCTCGCCCTTCACCGAGCGCTGCATGTCGGTGACCTCCTCGGGGCGCTCGTCGACGAGCACGACCATGAGGTGCACCTCGGGGTTGTTCTTCGCGATCGCGTCGGCGATGGCCTGCAGCACGAGCGTCTTGCCGGCCTTGGGCGGCGAGACGATGAGGCCGCGCTGGCCCTTGCCGATCGGTGCGGCGAGGTCGATGATGCGGGTCGACAGCGTGGCCGCGTCGGTCTCGAGGCGCAGTCGCTCGGTCGGGTACAGCGGCGTGAGCTTGCTGAACTCGACACGGGCGGCGGCCTCGTCGATGGTCTGGCCGTTGATCGAGTCGACGCGCACGAGCGCGTTGTACTTCTGGCGGCCCTGGCTCTCGTTCTCGCGCGGCTGGCGGATCGCGCCGACGACCGCGTCGCCCTTGCGCAAGCCGTACTTCTTGACCTGGCCGAGCGAGACGTAGACGTCGCTCGGGCCGGGCAGGTAGCCGGTGGTGCGCACGAAGGCGTAGTTGTCGAGCACGTCGAGGATGCCCGCGATCGGGATCAGGATGTCGTCGTCGCTGATCTCGGGCTCGATCTCGTCGCCGCCCGGGCCGCGCTTGCGGTCACGGCCGCGGCCGCGGTTGCGGCCGCGCCCCTCGGCGTCCTGCTCGGCGCGGTCGTTCTGCGGGCCGCGGTTCTGCTGGCCGTTCTGGCCGTTCTGGTTCTGCTGGCCGCCCTGCTGCTGGCGGGGCTCACCGCCCTGCGGGGCCTGGCCGTTCTGGCCGTTCTGGCCGTTCTGGCCGCGACCCTCGCCGCTCTCGGCACGGTCGCCGCCCCGGCGGTTGCGGTTGCGGCTGCGACGGCTGCCGGATGCGGCGCCGTCCTCGCCCTCGGCGGCGGGCTCGGCGCCCTGCTCGGCGGGCTCGGCGGGCTCAGCGGCGGCGCTGGCGGTGTCGCCGGCGGTGTCACCAGCGGTCTCCCCCGCGGCGACGGGCGCCGGGGTGAGGGTGTCGGTGGTGGCGCGGCGCGAGCCGCGGCGGCGCGGGGACTCGGCGACCGCGGTGTCGGTGCTGGCGGTGTCAGTGCTGGCCGTGTCGGTGCTGGCCGTGTCGGTGCTGGCGGTGTCAGTGCTGGCGGCCCCGGCGGCGATCTCGACGGCAGGAGCCTCGGCGGCGGGGGCCTCGGCGCCCTCGGCGTTCTGGGTCTGGGTGATGGCGTCCACAAGCTCTCCCTTGCGAAGTTTGGACACGCCGACGACGCCGAGCTCGGTGGCGAGCTGCTGCAGCTCGGCGAGCTTGAGGGCGCTCAGGTCGGCGGGGACATCCGCACTCGAGGCACGGACGGTGGGGTCAGTCACGGGTTGGTTTCCTTTCGGCTCCGGGCGCAGATCGCCACGGAGAGGGCCCGCTGCCTCGCGATCGCGACGCCGAGGCGGGTGCGCGGATGAGACCGGAAACTGCGGAATCGACCGCGCGAACGCTGGTGGCGCGAGGGGAAGCAGCGGGGCTGCTGGTGAGTGCTCGGGCTGAGGGCGGGCTAGGCCACGACCTCGGCCGGATGCGCCACCACTGTAGCACCCTTGAAATCGACGGCCAGCATGTGCACGGTCCACGGCGTGGTGGACTGCCGCTCGATGACGGCCGCGGCCTCGACGCGCTGCGCCGGGTCGCTGCACAGCACGAGCACCGAGGGGCCGGCGCCGGAGACGACCGCCGCGAAGCCCTCCGCCCGCAGCTGCTCGATGAGTGCGCTGGTCGCCGGCATCGCGCTGGCCCGATAGGTCTGGTGCAGCTTGTCCTCCGTCGCCGCGAACAGCAGCTCGGGACTCTGGATGAGCGCGGCGATGAGCAGCGCGGAGCGCGAGACGTTGAAGATCGCGTCCTCGTGGGGCACCGACTCGGGCTGCAGCGAGCGGGCGAGCGCCGTTGAGACGGTCACGCTGTCGGGCGCCGCCACGAGCAGCGAGACGCCGCGGTGCACGGTCAGCCGCTTGTGGCGCGGGCCCTCGGGCGTGGTCCACGCGATCGTGAGTCCGCCGAAAAGGGCGGGGGCGACGTTATCGGGATGCCCCTCGAGCTCGGTCGCGAGCCGCAGGAGCTCGTCGCCGTCGATGTCGACGATGCCGTCGAGGAGGCCGCGTGCCGCCATGAGACCGCCGACGATCGCCGCGGCCGAGGAGCCCATGCCGCTGCCGTGCGGAATGACGTTGCGGGCCACCAGATCGAGACCGGGCAACTCGATGCCGCGGTCGGCGAAGAGGTGCGCGATGGAGCGCACGATGAGGTTCGAGGCATCGGTCGGCACCTCGCCCGCTCCCACCCCGTGCACCTCGACGGTGGCGCCGGGCTCGTCGCGGACGGCGACCTCGAGCTCGTCGTAGTAGGCGAGCGCGAGGCCGAGGGTGTCGAATCCCGGCCCGAGGTTCGCGGAGCTGGCGGGCACCCGCACGGTGACGCGACGACCCCGCAGGCGCGCATCACCTCCGGTCACGCGCCGACCCTCTGCAGCCCCAGCACCGAGGCGACCTCGGCGGTGTCGACCGGCACGACCGTCGGCGAGACCTCGGAGCCGTCTTCGCGGCGGAGGGCCCACTGCGGGTCCTTCAGACCGTGCCCGGTGACCGTGAGCACGACGGTCGATCCCGCGGGGATCGCGCCGGCCTCGGCCCGCTCGAGCAGGCCGGCGACCGAGATCGCCGACGCGGGCTCGACGAAGATGCCGACCTCCTGCGAGAGCAGGCGGTGGGCGACGAGGATGCCCTCGTCGCTGATGGCGCCGAAGAAGCCGTTGCTGTCGTCCCGGGCGGCCAGCGCGAGCTCCCATGACGCCGGGTTGCCGATGCGGATGGCGCTCGCGATGGTCTCCGGCTTCTTCACCGGCTCGCCGAGCACGATCGGGGCGCTGCCGGCCGCCTGGAAGCCGAACATGCGCGGCAGCTTCGTGGTGACACCGCGGTCGAGCTCCTCGCGGTACCCGCGGTGGTAGGCGGTGTAGTTGCCGGCGTTGCCGACGGGGAGGATGTGGAAGTCGGGCGCATCACCGAGCACCTCGACGACCTCGAACGCGGCCGTCTTCTGGCCCTCGATGCGGTCGGGGTTCACCGAGTTGACGAGGTGCACCGGGTAGTTCGCCGACAGGTCGCGGGCGATGTCGAGGCAGTCGTCGAAGTTGCCCTCGATCTGGATGATCTCGGCCTTGTGGGCGACGGCCTGGCTGAGCTTGCCCATCGAGATCTTGCCCTCGGGCACGAGCACCGCGGCGGTGATGCCGGCGTGGGTCGCGTAGGCGGCGGCCGAGGCCGAGGTGTTGCCGGTCGAGGCGCAGATGACGGCCTTCGCACCGTGCTCGACGGCCTTCGAGATCGCCATCGTCATGCCGCGATCCTTGAACGACCCGGTCGGGTTCATGCCCTCGTACTTCACGAACACCCGGGCACCGGTGCGCTCGCTGAGAAAGCGGGCGGGGATCAGCGGCGTGCCGCCCTCCCCCAGGGTGATGATCGGGGTCGCGTCGCTGACGTCGAGACGATCGCGGTACTCGTGCAGGAGCCCGCGCCACTGGTGCGCCATCAGAGTCCTTCTCCTCGCAGAACGCTCGTCACCGCGGTGACGACGCTGCTGCTGCTCAGGGCCGCGACGGTCGCGGCCAGATCGGCTTCGACCGCTTCGTGCGTGCCGATGACCAGGGTAGCCTCGCCGACCGAGCCCGAGCCGACGGGCGCGGAGACGGCCTGCTGAATCGTCTCCACCGAGACGCCGTGCTGCTGCAGGATGCCGGCGACCGTCGCGAGAACGCCCGGCTCGTCGGCGACCGTCAGCGAGATCTGGTAGCGCGTGGTCGCCGCGCTGATGGGCAGCACCGGCAGGTCGGCGTGCGTGCTCTCGGCCACGCCGGGGCCGCCGACGACATGCCGACGGGCCGCCGAGACCACGTCGCCGAGCACGGCCGACGCGGTCTGGATGCCGCCCGCCCCGGCGCCGTAGAACATGAGCGGACCGGCGGCCTCGGCCTCGACGAAGATGGCGTTGTTGGCGCCGTGCACCGCGGCGAGCGGGTGCGCGAGCGGGACGAGCGCGGGGTGCACGCGCGCAAGAACGCCGGGCTTGCCCGTCACCGGGTCGTCGAGCAGCTCGCAGATGGCGAGCAGCTTGACGACGTACCCGGCCTTGCGGGCGGCGACCACCTGCTCGAGGGTGATGTCCGTGATTCCCTCGCGGTGCACCGCCTCGGCCGGCACCAGGGTGTGGAAGGCAAGGCTGGCCAGGATCGCGGCCTTCTGCGCCGCGTCGTAGCCGCCGACGTCGGCGGTCGGGTCGGCCTCGGCGTACCCGAGGGCGGTGGCCGTCGCGAGCGCCTCCTCCATCGACTCCCCGTGGCTATCCATGCGGTCGAGGATGAAGTTCGTCGTGCCGTTGACGATGCCGAGGATGCGCTGCACGCGGTCGCCCGCGAGCGAGTCGCGCAGCGGGCGGATGATCGGGATCGCGCCGCCGACGGCCGCCTCGTAGTAGAGCTGCGCGCCGACCTGCGCGGCAGCCTCGAAGAGCTCGGGGCCGTGCGTGGCGAGCAGCGCCTTGTTGGCGGTGACCACGTCCGCGCCGGAAGCGAGAGCCTGCAGGATCAGCGTGCGGGCCGGCTCGAGGCCGCCCATGAGCTCGACGACGATGTCGGCTCCCACGATGAGCGTCTCGGCGTCGGTGGTGAGCAGCTCGCGCGGGATCGCGGTGTCGCGCGGGGCGTCGAGGTCGCGGACGGCGACGCCGATCAGCTCGAGCCCGGCGCCGATGCGGGCGGCGAGCTCATCGCGATGCGTCAGCAGCTGGTCGGCGACCTGGGCGCCGACGCTGCCGGCGCCGAGCACGGCGACGCGGAGGGGTCGGTAGTCGATCACGGCGGGATGGGTCCTCTCAGGAGAGCGGGCTCGGGTGAGCGTCCGCCGCGGGAGCGACGGCGGGGGTGGGAGTCAAGAGGGTATCGCGGCGCAGGAGGTCGGCCTCGGTCTCGCCGCGCACGATGACGCGGGCGGCGCCGTCGCGCACCGCGACGACGGCGGGCCGCGCCAGATAGTTGTAGTTGCTGGCGAGCGAGAAGCAGTAAGCGCCCGTCGCGGGCACGGCCACCAGGTCGCCGGGCCCGACGTCGGCGGGCAGATAGGCGTCGCGCACGACGATGTCGCCGCTCTCGCAGTGCTTGCCCGCCACGCGGACGAGCACCGGCTCCGCATCCGAGGCCCGCGAGGCGAGCGCGACCGAGTAGTCGGCGCTGTACAGCGCGGGGCGGGCGTTGTCGCTCATGCCGCCGTCAACGCTGAGGTAGCGGCGTACGGCCGAGGTCTGCTCGTCGAGCGCGACGACGACGTCCTTGAGCGTGCCCACGGCGTAGAGCGTCACGCCGGCGGGGCCGATGATGGTGCGGCCCGGTTCGACGGCGATGCGCGGCATCGGGATGCCCAGCTCACCGCACACCCCCGCGACCGCCTCGACCAGCGCGTCGGCGACCTGCTCGATCGCGGGCGCCTCGTCCGACTCGACGTAGGCGATGCCGAAGCCGCCGCCGAGGTTGAGCTCGGGCACCTCTCCTCCGGCGCGCAGCTCGGCGTGCAGGGCGAGCAACCGGCGGGCGGCCTCGAGGAAGCCGTCGACGGCGAAGATCTGCGAGCCGATGTGCGAGTGCAGGCCGAGGAACGACAGGCTCTCGTGCGCGCGGATCGCGGCGACTGCGTCGGGCGCGTCGGCGAGCGGGATGCCGAACTTCTGGTCTTCCCGGGCCGTGGCGAGGTACTCGTGGGTGTGGGCGTGCACGCCCGAGTTGATGCGCAGACGCACCGGCTGCACCCGGCCGTGGCGCTCCGCCGCGGCCGCCACCCGCTCGACCTCGAGGAGCGAGTCGATGACGATCGCGCCGATCCCGGCCGCGACGGCCCGGTCGATCTCGGCCAGCGACTTGTTGTTGCCGTGCAGCCCGAGACGGGCGGGCTCGACGCCGGCGGCGAGCGCGACCGCGAGCTCTCCGCCGCTGGCCACGTCGAGGTTGAGGCCGGCCCCGACCATCCAGCGGGCAACCTCTCCGCTGAGGAACGCCTTGCTGGCGTAGTAGACGGTGGCGCGCGTGCCGTGACGCTCGGCAGCCGCGGCGAACGCGGCCCGGGTGCGGGCGGCGCGGGCGCGGGCATCCGCCTCATCGATCACGTAGAGCGGGGTGCCGTGCTCGGCGGCGAGCGCCGTGAGCGGCACGCCCCCGAGCGTGATGGCGCCGTCGGCTGCGCGATGGGCGCTCGCCGGCCACACGTGCGCGGGCAGCGCCGCGGCATCGGCCGGAGGCGCGAGCCACGACGGGGCGAGCGGGTTGGCGGACACGGACGACCTCACGACGGCGTTCGATGGCGGACGTGCTGCCGCGCGGTGCGGCAGCCGGTGCGACAGGGAGGGTGAGGCGAGCGAACCCGGCTTGGTTCCTGAAGCCGGAGCCAGTTTAGCCGCGCGCGACGCGGCGATTTATGCGCAGGGTGCCGCGCGCAGCAGGGCGATTTCTGCGGGGGTGCCGCGCGCGGCGCCGCGCCCCTCCGGGCCATTCGCCCCTGGCGCTCGCCGACGGAGGCGAGCAGACTCGCGTCGGGCGCGCGACGGCGGCGCAGAGCGGGAGGTCGGCATGTCGGACATGACGCTGCAGTTCTGGGGGGCGGCCGAGACGGTCACCGGCTCGCGCACGGTCGCGGAGGCCGGCGGGCGACGGGTGCTCGTCGACTGCGGGCTCTTCCAGGGTTGGAAGACGCTGCGGCTGCGCAACCGCGCGCCCTTTCCGGTGCCGCCGGCGAGCATCGACGAGGTCGTGCTCACCCACGCGCACCTCGACCACAGCGGCTACCTGCCGGCGCTGGTGCGCGACGGCTACGCGGGCCCGATCCGGGCGACGGCGGGCACGGCTGAACTGCTGGGTCTGCTGCTGCCCGACTCGGCGCACCTTCTCGAGGAGGAGGCCGAGCACGCCCGGAAGAAGGGTTACTCGAAGCACGAGCATCCGACCCCGCTGTACACGGCGCAGGATGCGGAGCTCGCCCTGCAGCGTGTGACGCGCCACCCGACCGACGTCGCGGTGCCGCTCGGCGCGGGGCCCGACGCCCCGACGGCGACCTGGCTCCCCGCCGGGCACATCCTCGGCGCGGCGCAGGTGCGGCTGCAGCACGGCGGACGCTCGGTGCACTTCTCGGGCGACCTCGGTCGCATGGACGACCTGCTCATGCAGCCGCCCCGGCCGCTCGAGCCCGCCGATGTCGTCGTCGTCGAGTCGACCTACGGCGACCGCGCGCACCCCCACGTCGACCCCGAGGCTGAGCTCGGCGCGGTCGTCGACCGCGTGCTGCGCCGCAGTGGCGTCGTGATCATTCCCGCGTTCGCGGTCGGCCGGGCGCAGGCGCTGCTGCTCCTGCTCGCCCGGCTGCGGCGGCGGGAGGCGATTCCCGACGCTCCGATCTACCTGAACAGCCCGATGGCGGTCGACGCGACGGCGATCTACCGGGCGCACCGCGATGAGCTGCGGATCGCGGACGACGACTACGACGCGATGCAGGACGTGGCGCGCATGGTGCGCACTGTGGACGATTCGAAGCTGCTGAACCTGCGCGGCGGCCCCATGGTGATCATCTCGGCGAGCGGCATGCTGACCGGCGGGCGGGTGCTGCACCACCTCCTCGCCTACGGCGACGACCCGGCGAACGCGATCCTGCTCACCGGCTACCAGGCGGCCGGGACCCGCGGCGCCGCGCTCGCGGCCGGCGAGGACCACCTGCGCATCTTCGGCCGCGATCGTCCGATCCGCGCCGAGGTGGTGCAGCTCAGCAGCATGTCGGCGCACGCCGACGCCGACGCGATCATCGACTGGTTGCGACCCGGCCTCGGGGCGTCGACACGGATCGTGCTGAACCACGGCGAGCCGGAGTCGCTCGACCGGCTGCGGCGGCGCATCGCCGACGAGCTGGGGCGCGAGGCGATCGTCGCCGAGCAGGGCATGACGCTGCCGGTCTGAATAGGGCCCGAGCGGTGCGCGCCGCTACCCGCAGGTGCCGAGGGTCGAGAACTCGGGGCCGTCGAGCGCGACGTCGGCGGCCTGCAGCACGACGACCAGCTGCTCGTCGCCGACCTGCACGGCCGTCAGCTCGAGCGCCCGGGGCAGGTACTGCGCGACGCAGAACCGCTGGCCGGCGAGCAGCGGGTCGACGATGCCCCCGAACTGCTCCTGCAGGTCGTCGACGGGAAGGCGCTCGTCGCCGAGCACCACGCTCGAGGGTGTGAACAGCAGTTCACCGTCCTCGACGGTCGGGGTCAGGCCGAGGCCGATCGTGAACGGCACCCCGAAGAGGTCGAAGCCGACTTCGAAGCGGACCTCGCGCTCGTCGAGGCGCACATCGGTGGCGATCGCGCCGGAGAGAGCGCCGACGACGGCCGCGACATCGGCCTCGGAGACCTCGAAGACCGCCTGCACCGCGTCGGTCGGCTGCGTCGGGTCGAGCGGCGTGCCTTCGACGACGAGCGAGAGGTCTCCGCGCAGCTCGCCGACGGCCAGGTCGGGCACCGCGACGACGACGCGCTCGAGCTCGCCTCCGATGGCCTGCAGCAGCACGGGGCCGCCCTCGATCGCGACATCCACCGGATGCTCCGCCTCGAGCTGCAACGACTGGCGCACCTGCTCGGCGATCAGCGCCTGCGCCTGCGCGCGCGCGACGTTCTCGGCGATCACGGCCGCGACACCGAGCACTGCGACGACGCCCACCACGACGATCGCGGCGATGAGACCGCGGCGGCGCGGGCGGGCGGGAGCGGGCGCGGCGGCGACCGCCTCGGCCTCGGCGGTGCCGGCCTCGGGCGCGCCGGCCTCGGGGACATCGGGCGGCGTCCCGGCTTCGCGCGTCGGGTCGCTCGCGGTCGGGTCGGCCATGGTCACATCCGTTCGGGAGCGGAGACGCCGAGCAGGCTCAAGCCGTTGCGCAGCACCTGGCCGGCGGCGTCGTTGAGCCACAGGCGCGTGGCGTGGATCGGCCCGACCGGCTCGTCGCCCTGCGGGGTGACCCGGCAGGTGTCGTACCAGCGGTGGTACGAGGCAGCGAGCTCCTCCAGGTAGCGGGCGACCCGGTGCGGCTCGCGCAGCACGGCCGCCTGGGCGACGATGCGCGGGAACTCGGCCAGCGCGCCGAGCAGCACGCTCTCGGTCTCGTCGGTCAGCAGCTCTCCGCCGAAGACGCTGCGGTCGACGCCCGAGGCGGCCGCGTTGCGCGCCACCTGGTGCGTGCGGGCGTGCGCGTACTGCACGTAGAACACCGGGTTGTCGTTGGTGCGCTTGCGCAGCAGCTCGGGGTCGAGGGTGAGCGGCGAGTCGGCCGGGTACCGCGCGAGCGAGTAGCGCAGCGCGTCGGTGCCGAGCCACTCGCGCAGGTCGTTGAGTTCGATGATGTTGCCGGCCCGCTTCGACAGGCGAGCTCCGTTGATGCTCACCAGCTGGCCGATGAGCACCTCGATGTCGCGCTCGGGGTCGTCGCCCGCGGCACCCGCGAGCGCCTTCAGGCGGTGCACGTAGCCGTGGTGGTCGGCTCCGAGCAGGTAGATCTTGCGGGCGAAACCGCGGTCGCTCTTCGAGAGGTAGTAGGCGGCGTCGGCGGCGAAGTACGTGTAGATGCCGTTGCCGCGCTTGATGACGCGGTCTTTGTCGTCGCCGAAGTCGGTCGTGCGCACCCAGATCGCGTCGTCGGCATCGAACACGTGGCCCTGTGCGCGCAGCCGGTCGACCGCCTCGTCGATGCGGCTCTGGCCGGTCGCGGTGTCGATCGCGTGCAGCGTGCGCTCGCTGAACCACACGTCGAAGTGCACGTTGAAGGCGGCGAGCGACTCGCGGATCTCCTCCAGCTGCCAGCCGTAGCCGAGCTCGCGCGCGATCGCGACCGCCTCGCTGCGGGGCAGCGTGGCGAGGTCGGGGCGCTCGGCGAGAGCGCGCATCCCGAGCACCTGGATGTACTCGCCCGGGTAGCCGTTCTCGGGGCCCGGCTCGCCGAGAGCGGCCGCGAGCACCGACTCGCCGAAGACGTCCATCTGCGCGCCCGCGTCGTTGACGTAGAACTCGCTGACGAGGGTCGCGCCGCTGGCCTTCAGCACGCGGGCGAGCGAATCGCCGAGCGCCGCCCAGCGGGTGTGGCCGATGTGCAGGGGCCCGGTCGGGTTGGCCGACACGAACTCGAGGTTGATGGTCTGCCCCAGCAGCGACTCGTTGTGACCGTAGGCGTCGCCCTGCTCGACGACCGTGCGGGCGAGCTCGCTCGCGGCCGCGGCGTCGAGAGTGATGTTGAGAAAGCCCGGGCCGGCGACGTCGACCACCGCCACGCCCTCGATCTCGCGGATGCCCGCCACGAGCTCGTCGGCGAACTGGCGCGGGGGCATCCCGACCGTCTTCGCGGTCTTGAGCGCGACCGAGGTCGCCCAGTCGCCGTGGTCGCGGTTGCGCGGGCGCTCGAGCGCGATGTCGCCCACGGTGAGCGCCGCGGCCGCCGCCGCGTCGCGTCGCTCGACCGCGCTGACGACGACGGCGAGCAGGGCGGCGGCGAGCTGGTCGGGGTTCACGAGGGTCGATCCTATCGGCGCGGCGCGAGGCTCAGCCGAGGCGGCTCAGCCGAGTGCGATGAGCGCCTCGACCTGCTCGTCGAGCGGCGCATCCGCCTCGGCGTGCACGAGCAGCCGGTGCAGCGTCAGCGACGAGCCGTCGTTAGCGAGGAAGGCCGTGTCGGCGGCGTCGCGGCCCGTCGCGATGCGCAGCATGCCCGCGCGCGGGGCGAGGCCCGTCGCGTCGACCACCACCCAGCGGTCGTCGACGACCGTCTCGACGACGGCATGGAAGTCCATCGGCTGCAGCTCGGGCGCGTACACCGACACCACGCGCGCCGGCAGGTCGGTGGCGCGCAGCAGCCCGGCCAGCAGGTGCGCGAAATCGCGGCACACCCCCTGACCCGTCTCGAGAATCTCGGGCAGCCCGTCGGTCGGCGCCGTCGAGCCGGGCGTGTAGGTGAGCAGCTCGCGCGTGAGGGCGCGGGCGGCCGCGACACGCGCGCGCGGCGGCAGCGTGATGAGCCGCTCGACCGCGGCGGCGTCGACGAGCGGGCCGGCGAGCTCGTCGGATTGCACGTAGCGGCTGGGGCGCACGGCCAGGATGCGCTCCGCATCCTGCACCGCCGCCGGCGTCGCCCGCCCGCGGGCCGTGGCCTCGTAGCGCACCGCGAGCTCGCCCGCCGGCAGCGCGGCCGTGTGCCAGCGCGTGCCCGCGGGCCCGATCGTCTCGATGACCCCGACCGGCGAGCCGTCGAGCGAGACCCGCAACGACTCCTGCAGGGCGAGACCCGGCGCGTGCGCCACCGCGACGGCGAGCACGATCGTCGTCGGCTCGCCGAGCGTCGCCTCGAGGGCGCTGCTCACCCGGCGCGTGAGCGTCGCCGCGGCGGCGGTCTCGGCGTGCGGCGCGACGGTCGACATGGCGCCAGCCTGGCACGGCACCGCGACCCACGCGAGACCCGCTAGGCTGAACGAGCCTCCGTAGCTCAGGGGATAGAGCATCAGTTTCCGGTACTGAGGGTCGCAGGTTCGAATCCTGTCGGGGGCGCTGTTCCTATTGCTGCGCCGCCGCTTCTGCGGCGCAGCGTCCGGGTGACGTCCCGCTGAGTGGTGGAGTTTCTCAACACCGTGCGGGTCAGCTGTTGTGATTATGCCGCAGCGAGTTCCGGGATCGCGACCTCCTCTTCGGTGACGTTCAGGAGCTTCATGGAGTGCTCGCTGAAGTAGCGGCGGTCAGCGCCGTCCCATTCGTCGTGTTGCTCGATCAGGACGTGTCCGGCCAGGCGCAGCAACGCGGCGGGGTTGGGGAATGTGCCGACGACGTCGGTGCGGCGTTTGATCTCCTTGTTGACCCGCTCGAGCGGGTTCGTGGACCAGATCTGCCGCCAGTGTGTGGCGGGAAACTGACAGAACGCGAGGATGTCGTTCTGCGCGTCCTCGAGCATGCCGGCGATCTTCGGGTGCGACCTCGAGAGCATGCGGACGACTTCGTGGAATTGGGTGAACACGTGCTCGGTGTCTGGCTGGGCGAAGATCGTGCGGATGATCGACGCGACCATCGGCCCAGCGGTCTTGGGGACGTTGGCAAGCACGTTGCGCATGAAGTGGACCCGACACCGCTGCCATGACGAGCCTTGGAAGACGGTGTCGATCGCCGCGATCAGCCCGGTGTGCGCGTCGGAGATCACCAGCTTCACTCCGCCCAGCCCGCGGGCCTTCAGCGAGCGAAGGAACGCGGTCCAGAACGGTTGCGATTCGGTGTCCCCGACCTCGAAGCCGAGGACTTCCCTGCGCCCGTCGGCGGCGACACCGACCGCGACGACGACGGCTTGGGAGACGACCCGCCGGCCGACGCGGGCTTTGCAGTAGGTCGCGTCGAGGAACACGTACGGGTACGTGCTGTCCGCGAGCGGCCGATCGCGGAACGCCGCGACGTCCTCGTCGAGGTTGCTGCAGATCCGCGACACCTCCGACTTGCTGATCCCGGTGTCGGCACCGAGCGCCTTCACCAGGTCGTCGACCTTGCGGGTGGAGACGCCGTGGACGTACGCCTCCATCACGACCGCGAACAGGGCCTGATCGACCCGGCGGCGGCGTTCCAGCAGCGACGGGAAAAACGATCCCTGCCGCAGCTTCGGGATCCGCAACTCCAGCTCCCCCGCGGTGGTGGTGAGGGTCCGCAGCCGGGTCCCGTTGCGCTGCGTCGTACGGTCCGGGGAGCGTTCGAACGGGGCAGCGCCGATGAACGCAGCTGCTTCCGCGTCGATCAGCTCCTGGTAGAGCGTCTCGGTCGCGACCCGGATCCGGTCGTTCACATCGGTGAGTTTCAGTTCCCCGAGTAGCTCGAGGAGGGCAGACTGGTCAAGAGCCATCGTGCGTTTGTGTCCTTCCGTGAGATTCCTAGACAGTTCTCACTGACCATCGCACGATGGCTCACCACGTCCACGACGTGACACCCGAGCCGGGAAACTACACCAACCCAGGGGACGCCACCAGCGTCCGCTTCCGCGGCACGAGCGCGGTCGCGCCGCTGCGCGGTCTCGGCCCCCCGTCGCCCGGACCGCCGCTTCTGCGGCGCAGCGTCCGCTTCCGCGGCACGAGCGCGGTCGCGCCGCTGCGCGGTCTCGGCCCCCCGTCGCCCGGACCGCCGCTTCTGTGGCGCAGCGTCCGCTTCCGCGCGATGAGCGTGGTCATCGCGCTGCACGGTCTCGGCTCACGTAGCTCGCAGGTCGCTCCTGCGGCTGTGGCCCGACCAATGGGGCGGTTTGTGTCGTGGGGCGTGGAAAGTTCCGCCCCCCATGACACTTTCCGCACTCCGTGCGAAGAGGTCGACGCTGGGCCGCGGACTAGGAGGGCTCGGCGCCGCGGTTCTGGCGGCGCACGGGCTTCGGCGCGCGGCCTCCAAGGAACGACCTCCGAGGGTCGACCACGAAACCCTGCCGCAGCGCTTGACGGCCGATGAGCATCCGGAAGCCCATCGCGTCGCGGTTGCTCAGCGTCATCTCGGTGGTGATCGTGCGGCCGATGAGCGTGATGTCCATGAGCACGACGATGCGCTCCTCCGCGTGACCCGACGAGCTGCGCACCATGCGGCGGTCGTGAATCGGGCACTCGACGGTCACGATGTCGGCCGCCGACTTCTGCCAGGGGTGCAGCCGGAACCGCACGCGCTCGACCCCGTCGGCGCCCGCCGGCAGCGGCTCGATGTCGAAGGCGTGCACGCTCGACGAGCGCGCGCCGGTGTCGAGCTTCGCCTTGATCCAGGGCACGCCCGCCGAGGGCAGCGCGACCCATTCGCGCCACCCCGCGATGGTGGTTGAATGGGCGGGCTCAGTCACACCCTCATCTTGTCAGGGGCGCTCCATGAAACTCGCCATTCTCTCGCGTGCCCCGCACTCGTACTCGACCGGACGCCTGCGATCCGCCGCCGAGCAGCGTGGCCACCGCGTGAAGGTGCTCAACACCCTCCGGTTCGCCGTCGACCTGACCGGGCCCGAGCCCGACCTCAACTACCGCGGCAAGCCGCTGTCGACCTACGACGCGATCCTGCCGCGCATCGGCAACTCCATCACCTACTTCGGCACGGCCGTGGTGCGGCAGTTCGAGCAGATGGACGTCTTCACGCCCAATACTGCGAACGGCATCAGCAACGCCCGCGACAAACTGCGGGCCACGCAGATCCTGAGCCGCCACGGCATCGGGATGCCCGCCACCGCCTTCGTGCGCAACCGCGCCGACGTGCGCCCCGCCATCGAGCGCGTCGGCGGCGCACCGGTGGTGATCAAGCTGCTCGAGGGCACCCAGGGCATCGGCGTGATCCTCGCCCCGCAGGCCAAGGTCGCCGAGGCGATCATCGAGACGCTCCACTCGACGAACCAGAACGTGCTGATCCAGCAGTTCATCGCTGAGAGCCGCGGTCGCGACATCCGCGCCCTCGTGGTCGGCGACCGCGTCGTCGCGGCGATGCGCCGCACCGCGGACGGCGACGAGTTCCGGTCGAACGTGCACCGCGGCGGCTCGGTCGAGCCCGTCTCGCTGAGCCCTGAGTACGAGCGCACGGCGGTGAGGTCGGCGCAGATCATGGGCCTGCGGGTCGCCGGTGTCGACATGCTCGAGGGCAACGACGGGCCGCTCGTCATGGAGGTCAACTCCTCCCCCGGCCTCGAGGGCATCGAACGGGCGACGAAGCTCGACGTGGCCGGCGCGATCATCGACTACATCTCCAACGAGGTGGCCTTCCCCGACATCGACGTGCGCCAGCGGCTGTCGGTGTCGACGGGCTACGGCGTGGCCGAGCTCGTCGTGCACGCGGGGGCCGACATCGTGGGCAAGCCGCTCGGTGAGGCGGGCATCCTCGACCGCGACATCACGGTGCTGACGCTCAATCGCGGCACGACCGTGATTCCGAACCCGCGCCGCTCGCAGGTGCTGCAGGCGGAGGACCGTCTGCTGTGCTTCGGCCGCATGGAGGAGATGCGGTCGATGACCCCGAGTCGGCGCCGCCGCCGCGCCGCCGTGCGCAAGCTGCCGAAGGACGCGGCGCCCAGCGACTGAGCCCGTCGCGACTCCGAGCCCTCCGGGTCGCGGTCACCCCTCGACGCCGCGGTCACCCCTCGGTGTCAGCCGCGTGGGTCTCGAGGAAGCGGTACAGCTCGAGGTCGTCGACACCCGGGAAGGTGCCGCTCGGCAGCGGCGACAGGATGTGCGCGTGGAGCTTCGCGCTCGTCCACACCTTGCCCCTCCAGCGGCCGGCGAGGTCGCCGTCCGGCCGCTTGCAGCACGAGGGGTCGGGGCAGGTCGAGCGGTGCCGGTTCGCCGTGTCGCGGCCGCGGAACCACTTCGAGTCGGCGAACGGCACCCCGACGGTGATAGAGAACTCGTCGCTCGCGCTCGTGCCGATCTGCGTCGACTCCCAGAACGTGCCCTCGGGGGTGTCGGTGTACTGGTAGTACTCGGTCGTGCGGTTGGTGCGCGCGAAAGCCGCCCGGCTGCTCCACTTGCGGCACACCAGCTGCCCCTCGGTGGAGCCGGTCACGTCGACCGGCAGCCGCAGCCCGTCGTTCTCGTAGGCCTTGTAGACGGCCCCGTCGTTGCCGACGCGGAGGAAGTGCACGGTCAGGTCGAGGTGGCTGGTGGCGAGGTTCGTGAACCGCAGCGCGGCGGCCTCATGGGTGACGCCGAACGCGTCGCGGAAGTCCTCGACCGCGATGTTGCGGTCGGCCTTGGCCTGGCTGAGGAAGGCGACCGACTGCTCGCGCGGCATGAGGCAGGCGGCGGCGAAGTAGTTGATCTCGAGGCGCTGGCGCAGGAACTCGGCGTAGCTCGTGGGCACCTCGTGCCCGAGCAGGCGGTGGGCGATGGCCTGCAGCGCCATCGAGCGCAGACCGTGCCCGCCGGGGATCGACGCCGGCGGCAGGTAGATGCGGCCGTTGTCGAGATCGGTGACCGACCGGGCCGAATGCGGCAGGTCGTTGACGTAGACCAGCTCGAAGCCGAGCTTCTGCGCCATCAGGCCCACCTCGCGGTGGGTCAGCGCGCCGCTGGTGTGCCCCGACTCGCGCACCACCTGCTGCGCGAGCTCCTCGATGTCGGGCAGGTAGTTGTCGAGAGTGCGCATATGCAGGCGCTGCGCGGTGTTCGCGCGGCGGGCCTCCTCGGGCGTCGCGATGGCCTGGCGCTCGCGCTCGAGGAGGGCGCGATGCAGGCCCACGAGCGACTCGAGCACGTCATCCGGCATCGACCGACCCGCGCGCACCACGGGCAGGCCGAGCCCGGTGTAGTGCGGGCTGCGCTGCGCGCGCTCCAGCTCGATCTCGAGCGCGGCCCGCGGCGTGGGCGGCGTGGTGTCGAGCAGCTCGGCGAGGGTGACGCCCAGCTCGGTGGCGATGCTCGTCAGCAGGGTGACGCGAGGCTCGCGCCGTCCGTTCTCCATGAGGGAGAGCTGGCTGCCCGCCACGCCGACCCGGTCGCCGAGCTGGTCGAGGGTGAGGCCCGCCGCGGTGCGGAAATGACGGATGCGCTGCCCGAGGGTCACGAGGTCGCTCATGCCTTGACCATATCGAAAGAATGCGCATTCTTTCCCCTCGATTCGTGCCGAACCCCCGCCGGGGAGGGGACAGCATGGGGATATCGCAGGAAATCTCGTGAGGGAGACCACCATGACTCTGCTCGACCGCCCCCGCACCACCGGCCCCGTGCCCGTCGTGACCCCCGAGCGCGTCGCTGTGCGTCCCGCCGAGGTGCAGGCCTGGGTGACCGAGCAGGCCGCCCTCCTTGAGCCCGCCGACATCGTCTGGGTGACCGGATCGACGAGCGAGCGCCACGAGCTGCTGCAGCTCCTGGTCGCCAACGGCACCATCGAGCAGCTCAACCCCGAGCTGCGCCCCTACTCGTTCATCGCCCGCTCGGCCGAGAGCGACGTCGCCCGGCTCGAGAGCCGCACCTTCATCTGCACCGACGACCCGGCCGACGCCGGGCCCACCAACAACTGGCGTGAGCCGGCCGCCATGCGGGCCGAGCTCGACGGCGTCTTCCGCGGGGCCATGCGTGGCCGCACGATGTACGTCGTGCCGTTCGCCATGGGCCCCATCGGGTCGCCCATGGCCCGTTTCGGCGTGCAGGTCACCGACTCGCCCTACGTCGTCGTCAGCATCGGCACCATGACCCGCATGGGGGATGCTGCGCTCGAGGCGATCGCGCGCGGAGCATCCTGGGTGCCCGCCGTGCACAGCGTCGGTGCTCCGCTCGCTCCGGGCCAGGAGGACGTGCCCTGGCCCTGCAACGACACCAAGTACATCGTGCACTTCCCCGAGACCCGCGAGATCTGGTCGTACGGCAGCGCCTACGGCGGCAACGCGATCCTCGCGAAGAAGGCCTACGCCCTGCGCATCGCCTCGGTCATGGCGCGCGAGGAGGGCTGGCTCGCCGAGCACATGCTGCTCATCAAGGTGACCTCGCCCGAGGGGCGCAGCTACCACTTCGCGGCCGCCTTCCCGAGCGCCTGCGGCAAGACGAACATGGCGATGATGACCCCGAACCTGCCCGGCTGGACGGTCGAGACCATCGGCGACGATATCGCCTGGCTCTGGATCGGCGCCGACGGCCGCCTGCGCGCCATCAACCCGGAGGCTGGATTCTTCGGGGTCGCCCCCGGCACGGGCCTGCGCACCAACCCCACCGCCGTCAGCGCGCTGTGGGGCAACACGATCTTCACGAACGTCGCCACGACCCCTGAGGGCGACGTGTGGTGGGAGGGGCTCACCGATGAGAAGCCCGCGCGCCTGACGGACTGGCGCGGCGAGGAGTGGACCCCCGCCAGCGGCCGTCCGGCCGCCCACCCGAACTCCCGATTCACCGTGTCGGCCCGGCAATGCCCCTCGATCGCTGAGGACTGGGACGACCCGGAGGGCGTCGTGATCGACGCCATCATCTTCGGCGGCCGCCGAGCCAGCAACGTGCCCTTGGTGGTAGAGGCGCGCGACTGGGATCACGGTGTCTTCATGGGCGCCACGATCGCTTCCGAGCAGACGGCGGCCGCCGAAGGCACCGTCGGCGAGCTGCGCCGCGACCCGTTCGCGATGCTGCCCTTCGCCGGCTACAACATGGCCGACTACTTCGCGCACTGGCTCGACTTCGGTCGCCGGCTGCGGCGGTCGGCCCGGGTGCCGCGCGTGTTCCAGGTCAACTGGTTCCGCAAGGGAGCCGACGGGTCCTTCCTGTGGCCGGGCTTCGGCGACAACGCCCGCGTGCTCGAGTGGATGGTCAAGCGCATCGACGGGCAGGTCGGCGCGATCGACTCGCCCATCGGCTCACTGCCGACCGCGGGCGGGCTGAACGTCGAGGGTGTCGAGGTCGACGAGGCCGCGCTCGAGGAGCTCTTCCGGGTCGACCCCGAGGCCTTCCTCGCCGAGGCCGACGACGCCGAGCGCTTCTTCGCGAGCTTCGGTGACCGCCTGCCGGCCGAGCTGCAGCGACAGCTGACCCTGCTGCGCGGGCGCCTCGAGGCCGCGCGCACCTGAGCTCCGCCCCAACGTTCTCGCCCACCCGCTCGTCTGAGGGGGTGAGGGTTGCGCTGCCGCGCGATTCTGAGAGTCTGAGTCCGCCGCGCACCCGCGCGGCGGGAGGAGCAAGGCGATGGCGACGCAGCAGGCCGAGTGGGAGCGCACCCTCGCGACGCTCGTCGCCGAGCGGGGCGACGCGCTGAACCGCTACGCCTACGTGCTGTGCGGCAACGCCGACGATGCGGCCGACCTCGTTCAGACCGGACTCGTCGCCACCTTCGGCCGCCTCCGCAACGGGTTCGCCATCGACCACGCCGAGGCCTACGTGCGGCGGGCGATCGCGAGCGCCTGGCTCGACCGCGGCCGCCGTGCTGCGCGCTGGCGGGCCGCGGCGCCGCTGCTCGCACGCCCCGAGCTCGCCGACGCGGCCGACACGGCGACGGATGCCCGCATCGACCTGCGCGCCCAGCTCGACGGGCTCAGCCCGCGCGAGCGGGCGTGCGTCGTGCTGCGGTACTACGGCGACCTCAAGGTCGACGACATCGCCGCCGACCTCGGCATCAGCGCCGGGGCGGTCAAGCGGTACCTGAGCGACGGGCTCGCGAAGCTCGCGACCGCGCTCGCCGAGCCCGGAGGGGGTCGCAATGTCCGGCTTGGATGACCTCGGACGCGCGTTGCGCGACGATGCGGCGGCGAACGCGCCGCGCGCATCCGTCATCGATGTGGAGGCGGTCGCCCGCGCCGCGCGCGCCCGGCGCCGCCCGCGCGTGATCGGGCTCGGCGCGGTCGCCCTCGTCGGCGGGCTCGGACTCGGCGGCATCGCCGTCGCGGCCGTCGCCCCTCCGGTGCTGATCGCCGCGGGCGAGACGACCACGGGCGCCGAGGATGCGCCCGCCCCGGAATCGGTCGACCTGCTGGGTGGAGAGCACGGCGGCGAGGAGGGTGAGCGGGACGGCGGCGGCGCGACCGGGCAGGCCGGCGGCGCACCCGCTGCCGAGAACGGGCAGCCGACGTGCGGCGAGCCGGCGTCAGCGGCCGTCTCGACCTCCGAGGGGCTTCGACTGGAAGCGTTGCTGCCCGCGATCGCGCCTGCCGGGAGTTCCCAGCTCGGATCCGACGCGACCGCCGTCGGGCCGAGCGGCACGGTCCGCATCATCAACACCGGCGCCGAGCCGCGCGCTGTGCTCACCCGCCCCGAGGCGGTCTCCGTGCTGCTGCGCGACGGCATCGTGGTCGGTGCCGCCAGCATCGTCGGCGACGCCGGGCTGAGCACGACGCTCGACCCGGGCGCGGTGCTCGAGCTGCCGGTGCGCCTCGTCACCGTCGCCTGCACCGACGGGGCGCCGCTGCCGCCCGGCGACTACACCGTGCAGCTCAGGGTGTCGCTGCGGAGCACGAGCGACGGACCGACCACGATGCTCGTCTCCCCCGCGCTTCCGCTGCGCGTCGAGTGAGACGTTCGACGGATCGGGAGTCGAGAAGCACTCGACGCACGGCTACCCCCGCTGGCTAGAATCGCGGCACCAGCACCGCCGCTCTCCGCGGCGGCGCCGACACCCGAGACGGCGGAGGGCACGCGATGACCCACCAGGCACTGCGGTACCGGGATGCGCGCTCGCGCGGCCCGCGGGCGCTCACGATCAGCGCCCTCGCGGCCGGCCTGCTGCTCGGCACCCTCCCGCTCGGCGCCGTGGCGCCGGCCACGGCGGCCCCTCCGACCGACCTCGAGGGCGCCTACGTGCTCGACCAAGTCGGCGTGCTCGCGGGCGACGAGCAACGGGTGCAGGACGCGCTCGACGGGCTCTTCGAGGCGGGCGACGCTCCCCTGTTCGTGATCGTCGTCGACCGTTTCGACGACGCCCTCGACGGCCTGGCCTGGGCCGATGAGACCGCCGCGCTCTCGGGGCTCGGCGACCGCGACGCGCTCCTGGCGATCGCGGTCGAGTCGCGCGAGTACGCGACGAGCATCGGCGCTGCCTTCCCCGCGTCGGACGCCGTGCTCGCCGAAGCCGAGAACGCCCTCGTGGCGCAGCTGCGCGACGACCGCTGGGCCGACGGCATCATCGCCTACGCCGACACGCTGACCGCCGCGCTCTCGACCGTCGACGAGCCCGGCGGGACGCCCGGTGAGCCCGGCACGGATGAACCCGGAGTGCCGCCGGGCGGCGAGGAGGCTCCGACCGAGCAGGGCGGCGGCATCCCAATCCTCCCGATCGCGCTGGGCGCCGGCGGCATCGGCGTCGCCTGGTACCTGATCGCCCGCGCCCGTCGGAAGAAGGCCCCCGTCACCGCCGACGTCGACCGCCAGTCGATCGCCGAGCTCGACCAGACCGCCTCGCGGCGCCTCGTGCAGGTCGACGACGCGCTGACGACGAGCGGGCAGGAGCTCGGCTTCGCCGAGGCGCAGTTCGGCGCCGCCCCCACCGAGGGGTTCCGCACCGCGCTGACCCGGGCGAAGGAGCTGGTCGGCGAAGCCTTCCGGTTGCGCCGCGAGCTCGACGACGAGAGCCCCGAGACCGACGAGCAGAAGCGCGCGACCCTGCTGGCGATCATCACCGCGTGCGACGAGGCCGACGACCTGCTCGAGGCGCAGGAGGAGGCCTTCGAGGCCCTGCGCGACGTCGAGAGCGACCTGCCCGGCGCCATCGCCGAGGTGACGCGAGGCCGCGAGGCCGCACCGGCCGCGATCGAGGCCGCCGAGTCCACCGTCGCGCGCCTGCGCGGCGAGTTCTCGGCGAACGCCATCGCCAGCGTTGCGGATGCTCCCGCCCAGGCCCGCCGCCTGCTCGCCCTCGTCGACACCGAGCTCGCGGAGGCCGCGCAGAAGCAGCAGGCGGGCAGCACGAGCGAGGCCGCCATCGACGTGCGGTCGGCGCAGCTCGCGCTGGGGCAGCTGACCAGCGCCACCGCCGGCGTGCAGACGCTCGCCGACGACCTGGCGACCGCGCGGACCGCGCTCGCGGCGCAGCAGGAGGACCTGCGCGCGGGCATCGCAGCCGCGCAGCCGCTGCGCTCCGGCGCGGCGACCGGCTCCGCCCTCGCGAGCGCGCTGACCGCGGCCGAGGCCGCCCTCGCCGCCGCCCCGACCGACGACCCGATCGCCGCCCTCGAACGCGTCGTCGCCGCCGACCGCGTGCTCGACGCGCAGCTGGCAGGCGCGCGGGAGGAGGCCGAACGACGCGCGACGGCCGAGGCCGCCCTCGATCGCACGCTCGCGTCGGCGTCGGCCCGCATCCGCAGCGCCGGCGAGTACATCGCCGCACACCGCGGTGCCGTCGGCGCCGCCGCCCGCGCGCGGCTCGCCGAGGCGCAGGCTCAGGAGGCGATCGCTGTGCAGCGGCGCACTGCCGACCCGATGGCGGCACTCGAGGCGGCCCAGCGCGCGCTCGATTATGCGGGCCAGGCCCTGCAGTCGGCCGAGGGCGACCTGCGCGCCTCCCTCGCCCCGAGCGGCCCCCTCGGCGGGCTCGGCACCAGCGGCGGCTCAAGCGGGGTCGGCGAGGCGATCATCGGGGGCATCATCGGCGGGCTGCTGAGCGGCGGAGGCGGCGGTCGCTCCGGCGGCGGCTTCAGCGGCGGCTTCCGCGGCGGGCGCCCCCGCTTCGGCAGCAGCGGCGGCTCGTCGAGCGGCGCGCGCCGGTCATCCGCCCCCCGCTCTTCCGGCCGCCGCGGCGGCGGCGGACGGTTCTGATACCGCCCACCCGACCCCTGACAGACCACCGAACCACCGAACCACCGACAGGAAGGCAGCACCCATGACCAAGCAGTCCATCTTCGGCCGCATCGCGCAGCTCGCGAAGGCCAACATCCACGCCCTGCTCGACGCGGCGGAGGACCCGGAGAAGATGCTCGACCAGATGGTGCGCGACTACACCGCGAGCATCCAGGAGGCCGAGGCGGCGATCGCGCAGACCATCGGCAACCTGCGCCTGCTCGAGCAGGACCACGCGGAGGACGTCGCGGCGGCGCAGGACTGGGGCCGCAAGGCCATCGCCGCCAGCACGAAGGCCGACGAGCTGCGCGCCGCCGGAAACACGGCCGACGCCGACAAGTTCGACAACCTCGCGAAGGTCGCCCTCGGCAAGCAGCTGCAGGCCGAGAGCGAGGCGAAGGCCGTCGAGCCGACCATCGCCAGCCAGACCGAGATCGTCGACCGCCTCAAGGGCGGGCTCGAGGCGATGAAGGGCAAGCTCACCGAGCTGCGCTCGCAGCGCGACCAGCTGATCGCCCGCGCCAAGATCGCCGACGCCCAGAGCCAGGTCATCGACGCGGTGAAGAGCATCGACATCATGGACCCGACGAGCGAGCTCGGCCGGTTCGAGGAGAAGATCCGCCGCGAGGAGGCCAAGGTGCTCGGGCAGCAGGAGCTCGCGGCCTCGACCCTCGACGCGCAGTTCGAGTCGCTCGAGGACCTCGGCACGCAGACCGAGATCGAGGCCCGCCTCGCCGCCCTCAAGTCGGGCGGCGCGCAGCAGGCCATCGGCCAGTAGCGGCAGCCCTCATCAGCACCGCATCGAGCCCGGGGCGCGCCGTGACGGCCGCCCCGGGCTCCGCCGCGCGACTGCAGGGGCTCGACGCGGCCCGCGGCCTCGCCGTCATCGGCATGATGGCCGCCCACACCTGGCCGCGCGCGGGCGATGGCGCCGAGCTGCTCGTCGACGGGCGGCCCTCCGTGCTGTTCGCCGTGGTCGCGGGCCTCGCCCTGGGCGTCGTCACCGGCGGCGAGCGTCCCGTTGACTCCGGCGGCCGGCGGGCCCGATCACGACTGGCCCTGCGCGCCGTCCTCCTGCTGCTGGCGGGGCTGCTGCTGTGGATGCTCCCCAGCGGCATCGCGATCATCCTCGACGCGTACGGTGTGATGTTCCTGCTGCTCCTGCCGCTGCTGCTCGCCCCGCGCTGGCTGCTCGCCGCGACCGCGGCCGGATTCCTCGTGCTCGCGCCGCTCGTGCGCGACCAGGTCGTGGCGGTCACCGGCGCGGGCCCGACCGGCCCGACGCGTGCGCCCGACGGCGCGGCGGTGCTGCTCGATTGGCTCCTCACCGGCTACTACCCGGCGCTGCTGTGGCTGCCGCTGCTGCTCGTGGGCCTGCTGTGCGCGCGGTCGGGCCTGCACCGGGCCCGCGTACGGGTGCTGATGCTCGGTCTGGGCGCGGCCGCGTGCCTGGCCGGCTACGGCGCCGCCGCCGTGCTGCCCGGGGTCGAGGCTGCAGCGCACAGCGGCACGACGGCCGAGCTGCTCGGAGCGGGCGGCCTCGCGATCGCGGTGGTCGGGGGCGCCCTGCTGCTGCTCGACTCGCCGCGGGTGCCGAGAGCGGTCACGGCCCTCGGCACTCCCGTCGCCGCACTCGGCCGCGTCGCGCTCAGCGTCTACGTCGGGCACGTCCTCGTGATCGCCCTGCTCGAGCCGCTCGGCCCGGCCGGGTTCTTCGAGCCCGCGGTGGGCATCCCGCTGCTCGTCGTGCTGACCGCCGCCGGCATCGCGCTCGGGGTCGCCTGCGACCGGCTGCGTCGGCGCGGGCCGCTCGAAGCCGCCCTCTCGGGCCTCGTCGACCTCGCGCTGCCGCGCGGCGGCAGTGCCAGACTGGGCGCATGAGCAGCACCTTCCTGGTCGTCCCGCAGTGGCAGGGCTCGGGCTCGGCCCGCGCGATGCGCCTGGTCGACGGCGCCGAGGCGATCCGCCGCGACCTGCCGAGCACGGCGACCCGCGTGATCGACGTTCCGCTGGAGGCCGGGGACAGCGAGGGCACGGGCATCCTGCGCTTCAGCGCGATCCGGCTGGTGCGCGAGCGCCTGCAGCGCGAGCTCGCCGGCCTCGACGAGCCCGCGGTCGTGATCGGCGGCGACTGCGGCGTCGAGTACGCCGGGGTGGAGCATGCCGCACGGGCCGGGCGGGTCGTGCTGCTCTGGGCCGACGCGCACGGCGACCTGAACACCCCCGAGACCTCACCGAGCGGCGCCTTCCACGGGATGGTGCTGCGCAGCATGATCGACGAGGGTCTCGTCGATGCCGCCGATGTGCTGCTGCTGGGCGTTCGCGAGCTCGACGACGCGGAGGCCGACTTCATCGCGAGCGCCGGGCTGCGCCGCGTCACGGCCGCCGAGGTGGGCGCCGCGGTCGCGGAGCGTGCCGAGGCCGCCCGCGCCGCGGGGCGGGAGCCGGTGCTCTACGCCCACGTCGACCTCGACGTGCTGGACCCGGGAGTGTTCGAGGGCGTCGGGTTTCCGACCCCGTTCGGGCTCGCACTCGACGAGCTCACGGCTGCCCTCGGCGCCGCGCGCGCCGCGCTGCCGCTGGCCGGGGCGGGGCTCACCGAGTTCGCCCCCGTCGCGAGCATCGACGGCGATGACGAGGCGCTCGGCGACGACCTCTCGGTCATCCTGCGCATCCTGGCCGCTCTCACGCGCTGACCGGTCGTGGGCCGTCGACAAATCCCGACGACCGCTCGACGCCCCGCACTACGCTGGCGCGCATGACCGAGACGATCCCCTCCCCCGGCCCGTCGACCGGTGGCGACGCCCCGCGGGTCACCGTCGACCGCGCCGGCCACCTGCTGCTGATCGGCCTCAACCGCGCCGACAAGCGCAATGCCGCCGACGTCGCCATGCTCGAGCAGCTCGCCCTCGCGTACGGCGAGCTCGACCGCGATGACAGCCTCCGGGTCGGGGTCGTCTACGCGCACGGGGACCACTTCACCGGCGGCCTCGACCTCGCCGACATCGTGCCGCGCATCGGCCCGCAGGGGCTCGCGATGGTGCCCGAGGGCGGCATCCACCCCTGGGGCATGGACGGCTCGCGCGTGCGCAAGCCGGTCGTGCTCGCCGTGCAGGGCACCTGCCTGACCCTCGGCATCGAGCTGGCGCTGGCGAGCGACATCGTGGTCGCCGCGGACGACACCGTGTTCGCCCAGCTCGAGGTCGCGCGCGCGATCCTGCCGTTCGGCGGCGCGACGACCCGCTTCGCCGCGCGTGCCGGCTGGGGCGATGCCATGCGCTGGATGCTCACGGGCGACCGATTCGATGCCGCTGAGGCGCACCGCATGGGCCTCGTGCAGGAGGTCGTGCCGGCGGGCCGGCAGCTCGAGCGGGCGCGCGAGCTCGCGGAGAGGATCGCCGCGCAAGCCCCGCTCGCGGTGCAGGCGACCCTCGCCAACGCCCGCCTGGCCGTTCGCGAGGGCGAGGCGGTGGCGGAGGCGCGCCTGCCCGGCGAGCTCGTGCGTCTCATGCAGACCGAGGACGCCCGCATCGGCATGCAGGCCTTCTTGACCCGCACCGACCCGGAGTTCGTGGGGCGGTAGGCCGTGCGCCCGCTGACGGCCACCGCCGCGACCGACCTGCCCGCGCAGGATTCCTACGACCTGGTCGTCATCGGCGCGGGTGCCGTTGGCGAGAACGTCGCCGACCGCGCCGTGCAGGGCGGTCTCAGCGTGCTCATCGTCGAGAGCGAACTGGTCGGCGGCGAGTGCTCGTACTGGGCGTGCATGCCCTCCAAGGCCCTCCTGCGCGCGGGCAGCGTGCGGCGGGCAGCCCATGCCGTGCCCGGCGCCCGCGAGGCGGTGACCGGGGCGGTGGATGCTCGCGCGGTGCTCGACCGCCGCGACGCGGTCGCCGCCCACTGGGACGACGCCGGCCAGGTGCGGTGGCTGCAGAAGGCGGGCATCGCGCTCGCCCGGGGCCGCGCGCGGCTCGACGGCGAGCGCCGCGTGGCCATCACGGCCTCCGACGGTTCGACCCGCACCGTGACGGCTCACCACGCGGTCGCGATCTGCACGGGCAGCACGGCCAGCCTGCCGCCGATCGATGGTCTCGCCGCCGCCCGCCCCTGGACCTCCCGCGAGATCACCAGCACGGAGGCGATTCCCGCCCGGCTCGCGATCATCGGCGGCGGCGTGGTCGGCTGCGAGATGGCCACCGCCTTCACGAGCCTCGGCAGTCGCGTGACCCTGCTGGCCCGCAGCGGACTGCTCGCCGACGTCGAGCCGTTCGCAGGCGAGGCGGTCGCGGAGCGCCTGCGGGCAGAGGGAGCCGAGGTGCTTCTGAGCACGAGCCCGACGCGCGTCGATCGGCGCGACAACGGCACCGTCGGCCTCACCCTGCCGGACGGGCGCCTGCTCGAGGTCGACGAGGTGGTCGTCGCCACCGGGCGCGCCCCGGCGACGGATGACCTCGGGCTCGAGACGGTCGGGCTCGAGCCCGGCTCCTGGCTCGAGGTGGACGACACCCTGCGGGTGCTCGGCCACGACTGGCTCTACGCCGTCGGCGACGTGAACCGCCGGGCGCTGCTCACCCATCAGGGCAAGTACCAGGCCCGGGCCGCGGGCGACGTGATCGCGGCGCGCGCGAGCGGCGCATCCGTCGACGACGGTGAATGGGGCCGCCACGTCGCCACCGCTGACCACGTCGTCGTGCCGCAGGTGACCTTCACGAGCCCCGAGGTCGCGAGCGTCGGCCTCACCGCGGCCGAGGCCGTGCGGCGCGGTCTGCGCACCCGCGTCGTCGACTACGAGCTCGGCTGGCTCGCCGGCGCCACCGTGCACGGCGAGGGCTACCGCGGCACGGCGCGCCTGGTCGTCGACGAGGACGAGACCGTGATCGTCGGGTTCACCCTCGTCGGCGACGACGTCGGCGAGCTGCTGCACGCCGCCACGATCGCGATCGTCGGGCGGGTGCCCCTCGCGCGGCTGTGGCACGCGGTGCCCTCGTACCCGACGCTCTCCGAGGTGTGGCTGCGCCTGCTCGAGGGCTACGGGCGGCCGTGAGCGCCGCATCCGCCGACGGACCCCGGAAAGGGCGCGCCGCCCACGCGGTCGACCGCCTGGCGGCCAATCGGGCGGTGCGGGCGGTCGGCCTGCACCCGGTGGTCGCGCGGCCCGGCTACTGGCTGGCGACCGCGGCCGGGGTCACGTGGGGCGCGCTGCTGGGCGGCTTCCGGGTGTCGCGGCGGGGCGGGGTGATCGTCTGCGCGGGGCTCCCCCGCTGGGCCTTCGGGCGCGGGGGCACGACGATCGGGGCGGCCTACCTGACCCGCGACAACACCCGCCCCGAGGTGCTGGAGCACGAGGCCGTGCACCGGGCGCAGTGGCGCCGCTACGGGCTCGCGTTCATCCCGCTGTACTTCGCCGCGGGCCTCGACGGCCGCACGAACCGGTTCGAGATCGAGGCCGGACTCGAGAAGGGCGGCTACCGATAATTGCCTATACCCGCGCGGCAGGGCCCCGCACTACCCTGACGGCATGCTGAGCCGATCGCTGCGCACCTCCGCCCTTATGGCCCCGGCCATCGCCGTGTCTCTCGCCCTCGCCGCCACGGGGTGCACGCCGACCCCCGCGCCGAGCCCGAGCCCGACGACGACGGCCTCACCCTCCGAGACCCCCAGCGCATCGCCGACCGCGGAGACGGCGGCCCTGCCCGACTGCGACACGATCTACTCGGCCGCCCTGGTCGCGACGCTCACTGGCGAGGGCCGCACCTCCTCCGGCGACATCAGCAGCCCCGGGATGGGCGGCTGGGGCACGCAGGACGCCACGCTGGAGGGCATCCTCTCCACGATCCCCGAACGGGTGAGCTGCACCTGGATCCTGCCGCAGAGCGAGAGCGGCTCCACGACCTCGATCGCCCGGCTCGACGCGGCCACCCGGTCGACGGTCATCGCCACGCTGACGGCCGCCGGTTACACCGCGTCGACGGTGCCCGGCGGCGACCTCTACTCGATCGAGGTCACCTTCGAGGTGGGTTCGTACAACGAGTCGCACCTCATCACCGACGACCTCTGGTTCGCGAGCGTGTTCTCGGGTGGGCAGTCGCAGACGCTCACGCTCGACGCGGCTGCGCAGCTGCTGCCCTAGGCGCCGGCCCGGCGATCACCACACGGCGGGGCGGGGCATGCGCCCGCGGCCGGAGCGCTCCCACTGCGCGCCGAGGGCCAGCAGGGTGGCCTCGCCCCCCGGCCGGCCGATGAGCTGCACCGCCATCGGCACGCCCGGGTCCGCCGCGTCGGGCGGCGTCAGCCCGACCGGCAGCACGAGGGCGGGGAGGCCCGCCACGTTCACGAAGCTCGTCCACGGCGTGTACTGCACCTGCTGGGCGAAGTTGCGCTCGGCATCGTGCGGGTCGTACCAGTCGAGGGGGCGCGGGGTCAGCGCCAGGGCGGGCGTGAGCACCGCATCCACCGCGCGCAGCCGGGCGATGACGCGCCGCTCGAAACCCGCGAGCCAGTCGAGCGCGCCCGCCAGCTCGGTCGCGGGCATCGCCCGCCCCTGCTCGACGAGCCAGCGGGTCAGCGGCTCGAGCAGGGCGAGCTCGCCCTCGGTGCGCGCCGGGATCCCGGCGGCGCTCGCCTTCCAGATCGTGCGGAAGTGGGCGCCGTACTCCGGCTCGGGGGCGAGGTCGATGTCGTCGAGCCCGTGGCCGAGCGCCGCGAAGCCCTCGATGGCCCGGTCGAGCGCCCAGCGCGCCTCGGGCGCGATCGTGATCGGCACGTCCTCCTGCCATGGCGAGGCGGTCATGACGCCGAGCTGGTACCGCCCCTCGCCCCGCACGGCCGCGCCGAGCAGCGGCCCGCTGTGCGGGTGCGGGCCGCCCGACGCCAGCGGCGGGTCGACGGGCGCCCGCGTCGCATGGGGCCAGGGTGCCGCCGCCACGAGCGCGTCGAGCATGAGCGCAGCGTCGGCGACGGTGCGCGCGATCGGACCGGCGACGACGAGGCCCGCCAGGCGGTCGAGCCCGCTCGCCGCCGGCACCCGGCCGCGCGAGGGCTTCAGGCCGACCACGCCGCAGGCGGCGGCGGGGATGCGGATGCTGCCGCCCCCGTCGCTGCCGGGCGCGAACGGCACCAGGCCCGCGGCCACGGCCGCCGCCGCGCCGCCGCTCGAGCCACCCGCCCCCCGGTCGAGGGCGTGGGGACTGCGCGCCGGCGGGGCGATGAGCGAGGCGGTGTAGGAGGGAAGACCGAACTCGGGGGCGGCGCTCGTGCCGAGGCTGATCGCGCCGGCCGCGTCGAGGTGCTGCACGAGCTCATCGTCGGCGTCGGGCACGTGGTCAGCGAGCAGGCGCGAGCCGAAGGTCGTGCGCTGGCCCGCGCGGCGCACGAGCTCCTTGTCGAGCAGGGGCAGGCCCCAGAGCGGAGCCGTGCGGGCATCCGCCGCATCGAGGGCGCGGGCCCGGGCGAGCGCGCGCTCCTCCGCCACGCCGGTGACCGCGCCGACGGCCGGGTTGCCGCGCTGGATGCGGTCGAGATAGTGCCGCACGAGCTCCTCGGCACCGAGCTCGCGCCGCCGCAGCAGCTCGCCCTGCTCGAGGGCCGTCAGATCATGCAGGTCGGGCACGCGTCGAGCCTACGGGCGCGCGCGCGGTGGGGAGCGTGTATCGATTCGGCAACGAACGGCACCGAGGGCCCGGAGAGGCCCGTCCGCCACCGATTCGGCGGGCACCCGACTGCTACCGTGACGAGCGGCGCGTACCACCGCGCGCCCTCGACGAAGCCTGTTCCCAAGGAGCACCATGGTCGTCCAGCGACTCCTCGCCGGCACTGCGGCGTTCGTCCTCATCGGCGCTCTCGCCGCCTGCGCTCCCGAGCCCGAGCCGGTCGTGGCCGAGCCGACGATCGAGCCGACGCCCACCGAGACGTCGAGCGCCGAGCCCGAGCCCGTCGCCCGCACCTTCACCCTGCCGGCCGACTGCACGGAGATCCTCCCGGCGAGCCGGGTCGAGGCCTTCACCGCCGACGGTCTCGAGCTGCTCGGCGGCCCGGGCAGCAGGTTCGGCAACGAGTACTTCTTCGAGGCCACTCCCGAGCAGCTCGCCGGAGGCATCACGTGCGTCTTCGCCGATGAGGACGACGACCTGTCGAGCATCGCGATCAGCGTCGCCCCGGTCACGGCCGCCACCCGCGCGGGCATCGTCAACGACCTCACCGACCAGGGTCTCAACGAGACGATCCTCGACACCGCCGTCACCTACAGCCAGCAGGGCGACGAGCAGGGGCTCGCGCCGGCGATCCTCAACGTCGTCACGCAGGAGAGCTGGATCTCGGTGATCAGCGTCGTGGGCGGCCCGGCCAGCTTCGAGCAGGCCGAGGTGCTCGCCGCCGAGGTCGACGGGGCCGTCTACCGCTGAGCCGCTCGGCTGCGGCCGCGGCGCCCCAGCGAGCGCTGCATCATCACGACCCCGAGCCAGCGGCCGAACTTGAAGCCGACGCGGCCCATCGACCCGGTCTGCACGAAGCCGAAGCGTTCGTGGAGGGCGATCGAGCCCTCGGCGCCGCGGTCGGCGATGACCGCGATGACCTCCTTCACCCCGGCCGCCTCGGCACGGTCGAGCAGCTCGCGCATCAGCGCGGTGCCGAGGCCCTTGCCGGTCGACGCGGGGCCCAGGTAGATCGAGTTCTCGACCGTGAAGCGGTACGCCGCCTTCTCCTTCCACGGCAGCACGTAGGCGAAGCCCAGCACGGTGCCGCCGGGGGCCTCGGCGATCAGGAAGGGGTAGCCGAGCTCGCGCACGCGGGCGAGCTTCCCGCGGACATCCGCCAGCGACCACGGCGACTCGTCGAACGTCACCGTCGAATTGGCGACGTAGTGGTTGTAGATCTCGCGCACATGCGGCAGGTCGGCCTCGACGGCCTCGCGCACCGTGAAGCTGAAGGGCGGCTCGGGCTCCGGGCGGGGCCGGAGGTGCGGGGGCGGCGTGCGACGCCGCTCGTACTCCTCCGCGAGCATGGCGCGCCTCCTCCCCTGTCTGCCGCGTCAGTCTAAGCCGGGCGCGCCGATCCGCCAGTCGATCGGCGCGGCGCCCTGCGCGCGCAGCATCGCGTCGACCCGCGAGAACGGACGCGAGCCGAAGAACCCCCGGCCCGCCGAGAGGGGGCTCGGATGCGCGCTCACGACCGTCGGAACCCCCTCCAGCACTGACCCCGCCGCCGCTGCGTCGCGCCCCCAGAGCACAGCGACGAGCGGGCCGCCCCGCTCGGCGAGCACCCGCAGCGCCCGGGCGGTGACGTCCTCCCAGCCTCGGCCGCGGTGCGACCCCGGACTCCCCGGCGCGACGGTGAGAACGCGGTTGAGCAGCAGCACGCCCTGATCGGCCCAGGCGCTGAGGTCGCCGTGGGCGGCGGGCGGTATGCCGAGGTCGTCGTGCAGCTCGCGGTAGATGTTCGCGAGGCTCCGCGGCAGCGGCCGCACGGCGGCGTCGACGGCGAAGGCGAGGCCGATGGGGTGGTGCGGCGTCGGGTACGGGTCCTGCCCCACGATCACGACCCGCACGTCGCGCAGCGGCCGGGCGAAGGCGCGCAGCACGTGCCGCTCGTCGGGCAGGAAGGGCCGCCCGGCGTCCGCGCCGACCCGCAGCTCGGCGAGCAGCGCGTGCACCCGCGGCGCCTCGGGGCCGAGGGCCCCGGCCCAGTCGTCGGCCATCATCCCCCGCAGGGAGGGCGGCGGGATCGGCACGCTCATGCGAGCACGCTACCGGCCCGCACCGTCGGCCCCGGCCGCCCGTCCCCGGTCGCGGCGGCCGCGCGCTAGCATCACGGGATGACCGAGCCCGCGAGCGTCTCGTCCAGCATCCCGTCGACCGCGACCGGCGCACCGTCGCGACTGCGGGGGAAGGCGGGGGCGATCACGTTCGGCCTCGTCGGGTACCTGTTCTTCGTCGAGTTCGTGAGCGGCGTGCTGCAGGGCTACTACGTGCCGCTGATCTCCGATCTGGTCGCGTACCTGGGCATCCGCGATGCCGACTTCAACTGGTTCGAGGCGGCCCAGCTACTGCTGAGCGCGCTCGTCGTTCCGGTGCTGGCGAAGCTCGGCGACATGGTCGGCCACAAGCGCATCCTGCTGATCTCGACCGTGCTGACCGCCGGCGCGAGCTGGTGGCTCGTGTTCGCCGACACCTTCTGGGTGTTCCTGATCGCGTGGGCGCTGCAGGGCTTCTACGTCGTGTGGCTGCCGCTCGAGGTGGCGCTGATCTTCGACCGCGGCCGCCGAACCGACACGGGTGCATCGCAGACGCGGCGCGCGGCCGGCTACCTCGTGGTCGCGCTCGAGGCGGGCGCCATCGCGGGCGCGCTCGGGGGTGCACGCATCTTCGCGGCCTTCAACGAGAACGTGGCCCTCACCCTGTCGATCCCGGCCATCGCCGTGACGGTGGCGTTCTTCGTCATCTGGTTCGGCGTACCCGAATCGACCCCGCAACCGGGCCGCCGGCTCGATACGACGGGCTTCGTGCTGCTGACGATCGCACTGCTGACCGTCACCTCGGGGTTGACCTTCCTGCGCATCAACGGTCCGGCGACCTGGTGGGTCTACGCGCTCATGGCGGCCGGCCTGGTGCTGCTGTACCCGTTCGGCCGCTGGGTGCTGAAGCACCCGGACCCGGCGATCGACCTGCGCGTGCTGCGGCAGCCGAGCATGTGGCCGGTGCAGCTCACCGCGGGCCTGGTCGGCATCAGCATCCTGGGTGCCCAGGCCCCGCTGAGCACGTTCGCCGGCACCGACCCGGCGAACGGTTTCGGGCTGGGCCTCGACGCCTCGGAGCGCTCGTACATCATCGGGGCGTACCTGGTCGCGATGATCATCGGGGCGCTGCTGTTCCCGCTGGTGTCGCGCCGCACCACTCCGCGCGTGGCGATGATCGCCGCGACCATCGCGGTCGCGATCGGGTACCTGGCGTTCCTCGTCAACAACGCGACCGTCGTCGGGGTCACGCTCAACATGGTGGTCGCCGGCATCGGCTCGGGCGCGCTCGTCGCCGCCCTGCCGGCCGCCGCGGCCGCCGCGGCCCCGCTCGGCCAGACCGGCATCGCGACCGGGCTCACGAACACGACGAAGACGATCGGCGGCGCCTTCGCCAGCGCGGTGTTCGCCGTCGTGCTGGCCATGACGGCCGGGCAGGCGGTCACCGAGACCGCGTCGACCCTCGGCAGCTACCTCGTGGTGTTCGCGATCTGCGGCGGTACGGCCGTCGTGGCTGCGGTCGCGCTGCTCGTCGTGCCGAGGCTCGCCTTCAGCGACGCGCCCGCCGAGATCGACGACGCTCCCGTGTCGCGGCCCTGAACGGCCGGCGGCGGATGGCCGGGGCCTAGTCCTCGCGCACGCGCAGCGGCCCGCGCACGAGCTTGTGCTGCGCCGCCTGCGCGACCGGCCGCACGGTCACCTCGTCGAGGTTGACGTGCCCGGGCGCCTCGAGGGCGTGCACGACGACGGCCGCGATGTCGTCCGCCGTGAGCGGCTGCTCGACGCCCTCGTACAGCGCCGCGACCTTGGCCGCATCGCCGCCGAATCGGTTGAGGGCGAACTCGTCGGTCTTGACCATGCCGGGGGCGACCTGCATGACCCGCAGCGGCTCGCCGGCCAGCTCGAGGCGCAGGGCATGCATCATCCCGCGCAGGGCGAACTTGGCCGCGTTGTACCCGCCGCCCGTCTCGTAGGCGATCTGGCCCGCCGTCGAGGTGATGGCGAGGATGTCGCCGACTCCGCGCTCGCGCGCCCCGGCCCGCAGCGCGGGCAGCAAGGCCGCGATGACCCGCTGCGCGCTCAGCACGTTGATGTCGAACATGCGCATCCAGTCGGCGGGGTCGGCCGCCTCGACCGTGGCGGTGCCAATCGCTCCGCCGGCGACGGCGACCACGGCGTGCACGGGCCCTGCGGCCTCGACGCGGACGCGGAGAGCATCCACCGCCGCCTGATCGGTGAGGTCGGCGACCACCGTCTCGCAGCCGCACTCGGCGGCGAGCGCCTCCAGCCGGTCGGCCCGGCGGGCGACCCCGATCACCCGCCAGCCGTGCTGGCGGAGCAGCCGCACCGTGGCCGCTCCGATCCCCGAGCTCGCGCCCGTCACCACCGCGGTCAGAGTCCTGTCGCTCGTCATGGCTCCACGGTACCGCCGAGCACGGGCCGGTACCCTTGCCGGTCATGGGGGGAGCATCGCTGTCGGCGCGCCCGCGCGTGCCGCTCTGGGACACGACCCGGTTCATCGCCATCACGCTCGTCGTGATCGGCCACGCGATCCAGCGGTTGATCGCCGACTCCGACGCGGCGCTGGTGGTGTACCTGTTCATCTACGCATTCCACATGCCGCTGTTCGCGCTGATCAGCGGCTACTTCTCGAAGCCGGGTCCCCCGACCGAGCGCCGGATGCAGCGGGTCATCACCGACATCGTGATCCCGTACCTGATCTTCGAGACCGTCTGGACGGCGGTGCAGGCGATCGTCGAGGGCAATTGGACGCTCAACCCGACGCGACCCTCGTGGACGCTCTGGTTCCTGCTCGCGCTCGGCATCTTCCGCCTCGTGCTTCCCTACCTGGCGCTCGTGCGATGGCCCCTGCTGTGGGCGGTGCTGATCTCGGTCGGAGTGGGGTACTTCGACAATGTCGGAGCCACCTTCTCGCTCGCCCGGGCCCTGGGCATCCTGCCGTTCTTCGTGCTCGGCTGGAAGCTGCACGAGTGGGGGCTCATCGACCGCTGGCGCGTCGCGACCCCGCCGACCGTGCTCGTGCGCACGGCAGCGGTGGTCGCGCTGGCGGCCTGGCTCGCCGTACTGATCGCCTTCATCGACCTCTGGCGGGCGATCGAGCTGCGGTACTGGTTCTTCTACGACGAGTCCTATACCGGGCTCGGGGTCGATGACTGGTGGGCGAGCCTGGTACGGCTGGCGCTGATCGGGCTGGCGGTGCTGCTGTCGGCGGCGGTGCTCGTGCTCGTGCCGCGCCGTCCCGTCGCGATCACTCCGCTCGGCCAGGCGACCATGTACGTCTACCTGTTGCACAGCTTCGTGCTCTACCCGATCCGCGAGAGCGGCGTCATCGGCGGCGAGGACCGCTCGGACTGGCCGTGGCTCGTGGGCATGATCCTGTTCGCGATCGCGGTCACCACGCTGCTGTCGACCCGTCCGGTGCGCCGCGTGTTCCGGCCGATCGTCGAGCCGCGGCCTCGCTGGCTGTTCCGACCCGATCTGGATGCGCGCACAGGCCCGCTCCTGATCCAGCCCTCGCGCACCGACCCGACGGGTTCGCGGCGCGACCGGCTCGACTGAGCGCGACGGAGCTCGTCAGGCCCCGACGGGCCTCCGCAGGTTACGGCGTGTGTCGGCCCGCATTGCCGGGTCCGGAGGCCGGGCGTACCGTTCGAGGCGTTCCACCGACCCACGAGGAGATCCCCATGACCGCCAGCTGGAAGTTCGAGACCCTGCAGATCCACGCGGGCGCTCAGCCCGATCCGGTCACCAACGCGCGCGCCACCCCGGTGTACCGCACGACCGCCTACACCTTCAACGACGCGCAGCACGCGAAGAACCTGTTCGCCCTCGCCGAGTTCGGCAACATCTACACCCGCATCCAGAACCCGACCCAGGACGTCGTCGAGCAGCGCATCGCCGCGCTCGAGGGCGGCACCGCGGCCCTGCTGCTGTCGTCGGGCCAGGCGGCCACCACCTACGCGGTGCTCAACATCGCGCAGGCGGGCGACCACATCGTGTCGTCGTCGACGATCTACGGCGGCACCTACAACCTGTTCACCTACACGCTCGCGAAGCTCGGCATCGAGGTCACCTTCGTCGAGAACCAGGACGACCCGGAGGCGTGGGCCGCCGCGGTGCGCCCCAACACCAAGCTGTTCTTCGGCGAGACCGTCGGCAACCCGAAGGTGAACCTGCTCGACATCCGCGCGGTCGCCGACGTCGCGCACGCGCACGGCCTGCCGCTCATCGTGGACAACACCATCGCCACCCCGTACCTGATCCGCCCGCTCGAGCACGGGGCCGACATCGTCGTGCACTCGGCCACGAAGTTCCTCGGCGGTCACGGCACGGTGCTCGGCGGTGTCATCGTCGACGGCGGGAAGTTCGCCTGGTCGCAGCACGTCGACCGCTTCCCCGGCCTCACCGAGCCCGACCCCTCGTACCACGGCGCCAGCTACACCGGCGTGCTGGGCGACGGCATCGCCTACATCATCAAGGCCCGCGTGCAGCTGCTGCGCGACATCGGCGCCGCCGTCTCGCCCGACAACGCGTGGCAGCTGATCCAGGGCATCGAGACCCTCAGCCTGCGCATCGAGCGGCACGTGCAGAATGCCGTCGCCGTGGCGCAGTGGCTCGAGGCCCACCCCGACGTCGCGAGCGTCAGCTACTCGGGCCTGCCGTCGAGCCCCTGGTATGCGACCGCGCAGACCTACGCGCCGAAGGGCGTGGGTGCGGTGCTCTCGTTCGAGCTGAAGGGCGGGGTGGATGCGGGACGCGCGCTCGTCGACTCCGTCGAGCTGTTCAGCCACGTCGCCAACATCGGCGACGTGCGCAGCCTGATCATCCACCCGGCCTCGACCACCCACTCGCAGCTGACGCCGGAGCAGCAGCTGACGAGCGGCGTGACCCCGGGCCTGGTGCGCCTCTCGGTGGGCCTCGAGAACATCGACGACATCATCGCCGACCTCGAGAACGGCTTCGCCGCCGCCCGCGCGGTCGTCGCGGCAAACGCAGCGCTGTAGGCCGCAGAACCGCAGCGCACCACCCCGCCCGCGCCCCCGCCGAACTGTGACCCTCAGGCCACAAGGCGGGGGCGCTGGTCGTTCTGCGAGAGAATGAGCGCAGCATGGACTGGCAGACGAGCGAAGACACGGTGCCCTCGGCGTTCATCACCGAGGCCAACCGGCGCTCGCTGCTGGGCACCCCGCCGACGACGGGCGCGTGGCGGGAGGGTGACGACCCCGGCCACCGGCAGTTCGCCGCGGTCGGAACCCTGGCCCTCGAGTCGGGAGCGACCCTGCCGCATGCGCGGCTCGCCTACGAGACGTGGGGCACCCTGAGCCCGGCGCGCGACAACGCGGTGCTGATCGTCCACGCCCTGACCGGCGACAGCCACGTCATCGGGCGGCCCGGCCCCGGGCATCCGACGGCTGGCTGGTGGGGCGGCATCGTCGGCCCCGGCCTCGCCGTCGACACCGACCGCTGGTTCGTGATCGCACCGAACATGCTCGGCGGGTGCCAGGGCTCGACCGGCCCGGCCTCGTTCTCCCCCGACGGCGCGGAGTGGGGCTCGCGGTTCCCCTACCTGACGATCCGCGACCAGGTCGCCGCCCAGGTGGCGCTCGCGGATGCCCTCGGCATCGAGCGGTTCGCGGCGGTCATCGGCGGGTCGATGGGCGGCATGCACGCGCTCGAGTGGGCGATCGAGCATCCGCAGCGGGTCGAACGGCTGGCCGTGCTCGCGTCGACGGCCGTCTCGAGCGCCGACCAGATCGCGCTGAACTCGGTGCAGCTGGAGGCGATCCGCATGGATCCCCTGTTCCGCGACGGCGACTACTACGACGAACCGGAGGGCCCGTACCGGGGCCTCGCGCTCGCGCGGCGGATGGCGCTTCTCAACTACCGCTCGCCGACCGAGCTCAACGAGCGGTTCGAGCGCTCCTGGCAGGGCGTGCTCGACCCGCTCGGCAAGGGGGGCCGGTTCGCGGTCGAGAGCTATCTCGACTTCCACGGCAACAAGTTCACCCGCCGCTTCGACGCCGGCAGCTACATCACCCTGGTCGAAGCCATGAACGCGCACGACGTCGGCCGCGGGCGCGGATCGGTCGCCGAGGCCCTCGCCCGCGTCACGGCAACGGCGCTCGTGATCGGCGTCGACAGCGACCGGCTCTTCCCGGTCGAGCAGTCGCGGCAGATCGCGGCCCATCTGCCGCGCACGATCCACGGTGCCGAGGCGCACGTCATCTCGTCACCGTTCGGGCACGACGCCTTCCTCATCGAGAACGAACTGGTCGGCCCGCCGCTCGCCGCGCTGCTCGCGGAGTAGTCGACCGTGCGCCGCTCCCCCGCTCTCCGCCCGCGCTTCGCGGTCGTCCGGCACGGAGCGCCCGCCGCGACTGCCCTCGTCGGCGGCATTCTCGCCGGCCTTCTCTCCAGCCTTCTCACCGGATGCTCCCCCGCCGCCCCGGCCAACCCCGGGTCGCTCGCCCTCCCCGGCCCGGTGACGGCCGCCGACGTGACCGTCACCGCCGACGTCTACCGCTCGCGCATCGACCCGTCTCGCGGCGGGATCCAGCTCTCGGTGCGCAACGACGCTGCCGTGCCCCTCACCGTCGTGGAGGCGCGCCTGGACTCGGATGCCCTGGCCACGACCATCGTGCGGGAGCGCACCACCGTGATCCCCGCCGGGGCGACGCGCGACCTCGCGATGCGGCTGACTGCGGTCGCGTGCCCCGCCGGTGAGTCGGTGCCCCGCGGCACACCGCCGCCCGACGCCGTGCTGGTTGTTCGGCTCATCGACGGCAGCACCGCCGCGGTGACCGTGCCCACCACCGACCGGCTCGGCCAATGGGCCGACTGGGTCGCCGTGGAATGCCTCGCGGTCGCCGTCGACCAGCAGGTCGCGCTCGCGGTGCGGCATGATCCCGCACGCGACGCGGGGCCCCTGATCGGACTGCTGCTCGACATCGAGCCACGACCCGCCTTGCCCGGACTCGCCGAGGAGTCTCGGGTCGCGGTGCAGAGCCTCAGCGACACCGTGCTGTTCGGGCTCGTCGATGCGGCGAGCGGAGAGCGGATCACCAGCGCGCCCCTGCCGGCGGGCGCGGCGGGCGGCGCGGGAGCGGTGAGCATCCCGCTGCTGCTGACACCGGCGCGCTGCGACGCGCACGCGCTCGCCGACGATAAGCAGGGCACCCTGTTCCGCGTGGGCGTCGTGGTCGACGGCACGCCGGGCACGGTGACGATCGTCGCCGACGCCGCGACGAAGGCAGCCCTGTACGACGCGTACACGCGCGCGTGCGGCCTCTGAGCTCGCGGCGCGCGCGGATGACAGACTGAGCGCATGGGTCGCAGGAGCGCGCGATGGAGCTGATCGAGAAGGATCGTCGGCGCCTGCTGCAGCGCGCCGCCCGCGCCTTCGGTCTCAGCGGCGTCGCGCTCACCGCGTTCTGCCTGGCTCTGCCGGGCGTCGTCGACGCCGACCTTCTGCCGACAGTGCTCATGCTGCTCGCCGGGCAGGCGGCTGCGCTCGTCATGGTCGGCCGCAGCGGCCACCTCGGCTGGGTGGCCCTGAGCATCGTGCTCGGCTGCGCGGTCATCGCGCTGGCGCAGCTGCCCTGGGGTCAGCCGTCGTCGCTCGCCCTCGCGACCTCGTTGGCGCCGCTCGGCGCGGCTGGTCTCGGCGGTGTCGGCCTCGTGTTGAGCGAGAGCACCGGTCGCTGGGTGCTCTGGGCGGTCGGCACGCTCGCCTCCAGCATGCTCGTGGCCACGGCGGGCCCGACCAGCGGCCTAATCTCCACCGCAGCCATCGCGACCCTGGCAGGCTGGGTGATCACCCTGATCATCGGGCTGTGGGTCACCGTCGGCGTGCAGCGCGCGGTGCGGCGCAACGAGAACATCGGGCGCGCTCATCAGCTCGAGCGGCAGGCCAGCGAGACCGAGGCGCAGCGACGCCAGGGGGCGCGACTGCTGCACGACACCGTGCTCGCGACCCTCACCCTGCTCGCACACTCGGGCGTGGGCGTCTCGGCCGACGCGCTGCGCCAGCAGGCCGGGGAGGACGCCCGGCTGCTGCGGCAGCTGCGGCTCGGCTCGACACCGATGCCGCGGTTCTCGGGCGTATACAGCCTCGAGCCGGTCGGCGAGACGCCGCTCGGCACGACCCTCGAGTCGGTGAAGCAGCGCTTCCTGCGCATGGGACTGTCGGTGCGCTGGCACGGCACCGGGCAGGTGCTCCTGCCGAGCGACGTGCTCGACGCCTTCCTGCTCGCCCTCGCCGAGTGCCTCGAGAACGTGCGCCGGCACGCGGGCGTCGAGGATGCGGACGTGACGATCACGCAGAACGACGAGGTCATCCGCGCCGTGGTCACCGATGCCGGCGTCGGCTTCGACCCGGCCGCGGTCGGCACCGAGCGGCTGGGCTTCACCGAGTCGGTCGTCGCCCGCCTGCACGACGTCGGCGGCAGCGCCCGCGTCTTCTCGACCCCCGGCGCCGGCACGACCGTGGTCTTGGAGGTGCCGCGATGAGGCACCGACCGACCAGCGCCGCAGAGGTGCCGCGATGAGCGGCCGCTACACCCCGCCCGACGAGACCACCCTCGGCGGCCTCGTCCGCCCCGCCGGTGACCGCTCGGCGACCCGCCGCGGCACCCCCACCTCCACCCACGCCTCCGCGCTCGGCTCCGGGTTCCTCGGCCTCGGCGTCGCCATCATCGCCGCCCTGCAATCGATGATCGGCATCGCCCTGTTCCTATTGCGCATCGACCTCTATCCCTCGATCCTCCCGATCGCCGCGGCCTGGCTGCTGCTCATGGTCACCTTCCTGGGCTTGACCATCACCATCTCGGCGAGCGGCGAGCGGCTGCCCGACTGGTTGTACGCCGTGTTCCTTGCCGCGCTCGCAGCGGTCGTCTGGCTCGACATCGTCGCGATCGCGCCCCTCGCGAACGTGGGGCAGTACGCCACGGCCTCCGTCTCGGCCGGCTTCGTACTGCTCGTGATCGTCACCCTGCGCCCGCGCTGGGAGGTCCTGATCGCCACCGCCCTCCTCGGCATCGCGCTCGTCGGGGCGACCCTCGCCACGACCCCGCTGACCCCCGTGACGATCCCCGCGCAGGCCGTGACGGTCGCGCTCGCGATCGGCCCGGGCATCGCGGGCGTGCTGCTGGTGCAGGGCTTCGAGCGGATGCTGAAGCGCGAGCTCGACCGCGTGCTCGTTCAGTCGACCGTGACGGCGCCGCGGCTCGCGGTCGGCATGCTGGCGAGCGAGGAGCTCGCCCGGCTCGACCTCGACGCGGAGCAGCTGCTGGAGGCCGTGGCCTCGGGCGAGGCGCCGCTGCCGCTGCCGGAGAACTACGCGGCGCGCGCATCCACTCTCGCGACCGAGCTGCGGCTGCACCTCATCGAGGGCCGGCGAGAGACCTGGCTCTTCCACGCGATCACCGAGTCGGAGCACCTGGGTCGGCGGGTGACGGTGAGCGATCCCGGCACCCTCGCGGGGCTGCTCGACGACGTGCAGCGCGACGCCCTGCTGGCTGCGCTGTGGCTGCTCACCCCCGACCCGGTGGGCACGGCCACGGCGCGGGCGGTCACCGTCTCGATCGGACCGATCGACCCGCAGCGCACGAGCGGGCCCGGCGGCCTCCTCGTGCCGATGCGCCTCGAGGTGAGCGGCCTTCGGCGTAATCGTGTCGACCCCGGTGTGTGGGAGGCTCTGGACCGGGTCGGGCGATACAGTGACAGCACGGCGGACGGCGCCCTCGTCATCGAGATCGAGTGCCGGGTCGAGAACCCGGCCGACGCTGCCCGCCCGCACTAGCACTGACGACGACAGCTCCGCACGACACCGCGCGGTGAAAGGAGGGGGCGATGGCGCAGCCGCTGATCCGCCTGGCCCTGGTCGATGACCACCGCATGCTCCTGGGCGCCCTCACCGAGTGGATCCGCCAGGCCGCGGACGACATCGACATGGTCGCCGCCGTCGCGTCGTGGCCCGACCTGCTGTCGCACCCGGCCTTCCCCGTCGATGTCGTTCTGCTCGACCTCGACCTCAAGGACAACATCCCGGTCTCGCTCAAGATCCAGACACTCACGTCGATGAACGTGCGGGTCGTGCTCATGAGCACCTACAGCGAGCCCAACGTGGTGCGCGAGGCCCTCAACGCCGGAGCCCTGGGCTACCTGGTGAAGAGCGAGGACGCGGGCATGATCGTCGAGGCGATCCGCGCCGCGCGGATCGGCGAGTCGTTCATCTCGGCCGAGCTCGATCTGGCTCTGAACGCCGCTGACATCGGCGGCTCGCCGCGCCTGAGCGCGCAGGAGCGCCGCGTGATGGCGCTCTACGGTGCGGGCGAGCCGGTGAAGACGGTCGCCTACCAGCTCGGCATCTCGGAGGAGACGGCGAAGAGCTACCTGAAGCGCATCCGCGAGAAGTACCGCATCGCGGGCATCGACGTGGGCACGAAGGTCGCGCTGCGCAAGCAGGCGATCGCCGACGGCATCCTGGTGGATGCTCCCTCCGGGGGCGGCGGAATCTAAGCGTCACCCGGCGCCGCCTCGCCGGTCACCCCGCGACGGTCACCCCGCACTCGCCCCTCGAGCACCCCGAGAGACCTGGCGCTCGAGCGCGACGCTCACCACCGCGAGCACGGTGCCGCCGAGCGCGAGCAGCAGCCCCACCCACGCGGGCGTCAGGTATCCCCAGCCGGCCGCGACCACGAGCCCGCCGAGGAAGGCGCCGAGCGCGTTGCCGACGTTCAGCGCCGAGTGGTTGAGCGCGGCCGCGAGCGTCTGCGAGTCGCCCGCGACATCCATAAGCCTCGTCTGGATCACCGGCGACAGGATCGCCGCCATGAACCCGACGAGGAAGGTTCCGGCGACGAGGCCCACCGGGTACTGACCGGCGAGACCGACGATCACCATCGCGCCGATCAGGCCGCCGAAGCCGATGAACATGGCGCGCGAGGTGCCTGCGTCGGCGAGGCGGCCACCGATGATGTTGCCGATCGTCAGGCCCGTGCCCATGCCGGCCAGCACCCACGGCACCGTCGCGGAGGGCATCCCGGCCGCATCGGTCACCATGGGCGCGATGTAGCTGTAGACGGCGAAGAATCCGCCGAAGCCGATCGCGCCGACGGCGACCGCCACCCAGACCTGCAGACTGCCGAAGGCCGCGAGCTCGCGACGGACGGTCGAGTTCGCGTCGCCGGGTTGCCAGGGCACGAGGATGCGCACCGCGACGAACGTCGCCGCGAACAGTGCCGCGACCAGGAGGTAGGCGGCGCGCCACCCGGCGGCCTGACCGACCGCGGTGATGACCGGCACGCCGATGACAGTCGCGACCGTGAGGCCGCTCAGCACGAGGGCGACGCCCTGCCCGCGTTTTCCGGGCCCCATCATGCTCGCGGCGACCAGCGCGGCGACGCCGAAGTAGGCCCCGTGCGGCAGGCCGGCAAGGAATCGCGCGGCGATGACGAGCTCGAAGGTCGGCAGGGTGGCCGAGGCGATCGTGCCGACGGTGAACCCGGCGGCGAGCCAGAGCAGCAGCCGGCGGCGCGGCATGCGGCCGCCGAGTGCGGCGATGATCGGTGCGCCGACGACGACGCCGAGGGCGTACGCGGTGATGACCCAGCCCGACTGGCCGATCGCCTCCTCTGCGTTGCTCGCATAGAGACCGGGCAGCAGATCGCGCGCGATGTCGGGCAGCAGTCCCATCGCCACGAACTCGGTCGAGCCGATGCCGAAGCCGCCGAGAGCCAGCGCGAGCAGCGCGGCATACACCCGGGTGCGGCTCAGCGGCGGCCGGTCGGCGCCTCCGTGCGCGCGTCGGTAGGCCTCATCGTGCGCGCGCTGCTGCGCGGCGTAGGCGGCCGCCGCGGCCTCATCGATGATCGGAACACTGGCGGTCGAGACGGTCACGCGGTGCCCTCCGCCTCGGTGGCGGCGAGCGCCTGCTCGAGCCGCTGCACCTTGCCGTCGAGCTCGCCCGTGTGGCCGGGGCGGTAGTCGGCCTTGAGCACGAGCGAGACGCGCGTGCCGTGCTCGGCGACCGCGAGGGTGGCGGCCTTCACGACGGCCATCACCTCGTCCCACTCCCCCTCGATCTCGGTGAACATCGACGAGGTGCGGTTGGGCAGGCCCGAGGCGCGCACGATGCGCACGGCGGCCGCGACCGCGTCGTGTACCGAATCCGACGACGAGCTGACCGAGGGGGCGACCGAGAACGCGACGATCACGCGGATGCTCCTTCCTGAGCACGAACGGGCTCGAGCGCGGCGGCGCGGGCCGGCCGCCAGCACAGCACGACGAGCTGACCGACCGCCCAGCCCAGCAGCACGAGGTAGAGCAGGTTGCGGGCCGTGAGCACGACGAGCATGCCCGTCTCGAGCGCCAGCAGGGTGCCGTACAGCACCGGGTAGACGACCTGGGTGAGGGCGGCGATAACGAGCGCGAGGGCGGCCGGAATCCGGAACGAGACGCCGCCCCAGCGCTGCCAGGCGAGGCCGAGCACGATGGGCACGGCGATCCAGGTGGCGAACTGCGGCGAGCCGACCTTGTTGACGCTGATGAGCGCCATGACCAGCGCGAGCGCCAGCACGGGGAAGAGCACGACATCGTCGACGCCTCGGCGCACGGCGATGAGCCCGAGCGCGGCGATCACGGCGACGACGAGGGCGAGCAGCGGGGTCATGAGCGCGGCCGCCTGCGCGCTGCCGGCGCCGTCGACCTGCCAGGTCAGGATGCCCTGGTCGTAGTACACCCGACCTGCCCACTCCCCCGCGGCGGCGGCCCAGAGCCACACGGTCGAGATCGGCGCCTCGACCTGCAGGCCGCGGCCGGTCTGCTCGGTGATCGGCGTCAGCAGAGCGGAGGCGCCGCCGAGCGCGATGCCCGCCGCGACGACCACGATCGAGGTGCCGACCGCCGCGGCCATGACGGCGCCACGCTCACGGAGGGCGATGAGCGCGGCGAGCAGCACCCCGGCGGGCCACACCTTGATCCAGGCGCCGACGGCGAGCAGGGCGCCGCCCCACTTCGGGTGCCGCGCGATGAGCATGACGGCAACGACAGCGACGGGCACCGTGATGGCGTCGATGCGGCCGAGCGTGATGGGGCCGAGCAGCACGAGGAAGAGCATCCACCACCAGGCGATGGCGGCGTGGCGGGCGCGCTCCTGCACGCCGATGATGGCGACGAGGGCGACCGCGTTGAGCATCATCACGATGGTCAGCCACATCGAGCCGTAGAGCGCGGGGCCGAACAGGTAGGCGGCGAGCATCGGCACGAGGGCCAGCAGCGGGTACACCCACGAGGTGTCGATGCCGACCCACTCGTTGCCGAGCAGGCCGCGCTCGACCCAGAACAGGTAGACGTAGGTGACGTCACCCATCGGCAGGCCGGGGCCGTACAGGTTGAGGTAGCCGAGCCAGAGGTGCACGGCGCCGAATACCAGCCAGAGGGTGATCGCGCTGCCGCCGACGACGGTCGCGAGGCGCCGGGCACGAAGCAACGTGTCAGCGGGCGCGGCCATACCTCGAGGGTACTGGCGGCTCAGCGGTCGGCGGCGTCGAGCAGCGCCGCGACGGTCGCGGGCAGCGCCGCGCACAGGTCGAGCACGGTGAGCGGGCCGCCCGCCGACGCGCGCGCGGCGGCGAGTCCGTGCAGCACGGCGGCCGCCGCGCCCAGGCGGGCGAGCTGCGGCAGATCGACGGGTTGGCCGGCGAGTGTGGCGGCGGCGTGCGTCGCGGTGAGGGCTCCGAGGATGCCCGCGAGAGCATCCCCCGCCCCCGCGGTCGCAAGCCACGTGGGAGCCTGCCGCGCGACGAGCATCGGCCCGCCGGGCGCGACGACGCGCGTGGTGTGGCCCTTGAGCAGCACGGCGACGCCGAAGCGCGCGGCCGCCGCCCGCGCCGCGGCGCCCGGGTCGGCGCGCACGGCGGCGACGTCGACCCCCGAGAGGCGCGCGAGCTCGCCCGCGTGTGGGGTGATGATGACCGGTCCGCGCGCGGCGGCGAGCACGGTCGGCGCGATCGCCCCGGCGTCGATGATCAGCGGATGCCCGCTCGCGAGCGCCCCCCGCACCCGCTCGGCGGTCTCCGGCTCGGGGGCCTCCTCGATCTCCCCGTCGGCGGCCGCACTGAGCAGGCCCATGCCCGACCCGATGACCCACGCCTGCACGCGGCCCGGCGCCGTGACGGCCTCGGGGCGGCGCTGCAGCACGAGGTCGGCAGCCCGCGCGGGCCCGAGGTACCGCACCATGCCCACGCCGGTGCGCAGCGCGGCTTCGACTCCGAGCACCGCGGCGCCCGGATACCGGCTCGAGCCGGTCAGCATGCCGAGCACGCCCCGCGCGTACTTGGCGTGGTCGGGCGTCGGCACGCGCACGAGGGCGGCGGCCTCAGCCGGGGTCAGCTCGCGCTCGTCGCTCACGCGGTCACCCTACCGACCGGCCGCGCGGGCCGGGAGGGTCCCGCGGCCCGCGGAGCGCATCCGCCGCCCGGAACACAGCGCCCGGAAGACGCTGCCCGGAATACACCCCGGCCGCATCGGCTTGACTCTCAGCGTGACCTCCGCACTGTTCTCCCCCCTGACCCTCCGCCCCGCGCTGCCCGGTGAGCTGACCCTGCGCAACCGCCTCTGGGTGTCCCCGCTGTGCCAGTACACGGTCGTCGAGCAGGACGGCGTGCCGACCGACTGGCACCTCGTGCATCTCGGCTCGTTCGCCCGCGGCGGTGCGGGCCTCGTCGTCGCCGAGGCGACCGCGGTCGTCCCAGAGGGGCGCATCAGCCCGCACGACACCGGCATCTGGAACGACGCGCAGGTCGCCGCCTGGCGCCGCGTCACCGACTTCATCCACACGCAGGGCGCGGCCGCGGGCATCCAGCTGGCGCACGCCGGGCGCAAGGCCTCCGTCTACCCCGAGTGGGGCGCGATGAGCACCGGCGCCTCCGGCTCGGGCACGGTGCCCGTCGAGCTCGGCGGCTGGCAGACCGTGTCGGCCTCGGCGATCGCGTTCGAGGGGTACGCCGAGCCGGTCGCGCTCGATGCGCAGGGCATCCACGACCTCGTGACGGCGTTCGCGACTGCCGCGCGCCGTAGCGTCGAGGCGGGCTTCGACCTGGTCGAGATCCACGCCGCCCACGGCTATCTGCTGCACCAGTTCCTCTCGCCGCTGTCGAACCGCCGCGACGACGAGTGGGGCGGCAGCCTCGAGAACCGCGCCCGCCTGCTGCTCGACATCGTGCGCGCGGTGCGCGCCGCCGTCGACGTGCCGATCCTCGTGCGGTTCTCGGCGAGCGACTGGGTCGACGACGACTGGCTCGCCGCGCACGACCTCGCCGACTCGGGCCTGGCGGGGTGGAACGAGCACGACACCGCCATCGTCGCCGCCTGGGCGCAGGATGCGGGGGCCGACCTGTTCGACATCTCCTCGGGTGGTCTCGTGCGCGCGCGCATCGAGGTGGGCCCCGGCTACCAGGTGCCCTTCGCCGAGACGGTGAGCCGCGAGGGCGACGTGCTCGTCAACGCGGTCGGGCTCATCACCGAGCCCGCCCAGGCCGAGGAGATCGTCGCCTCCGGCCGTGCCGACGCCGTCATGATGGGCCGCGAGTTCATGCGCGACCCGCACGCGGCCCTGCGCTTCGCTCGCGCCCTCGGCGTCGAGGTCGACGGAGTGCCCGTCGGCACGCCGCCGCAGTACCGCCGCGCCTACCGCTGAGCCTCGTCAGCGTGCGGGCTCGCTCGCGTCAATCACGGCGTGCTCGAAGAGCACTTGGCCGTGCCATGGTCCGGTGAAGCCGGTGAAGTAGAGAAGTCGGCGGACCTCCGCCTCACCGTCGACTGCGGGATCGTCCTGCCCGACCGTGAACGACACAGCAAGGGCGTCGTCGTGTCCGCGAGCCAAGAAGTAGTAGAGCTCCTGCGAGAAGGTGCGGCCCACGCGCTCAACAAGCAGAGAGTACGCCGCGATTCCCGGAGGCGCGTCATCATGGTGAGCCTCAAGCGCGAAGGGCGCCCAGCATGGCGTGGCCCGCGGGGCGTGGATCAGCGCCTGAATCTCAGCAGGTGAGATTGCTCGTGTGCCATCAACATCGTCGAAGCGAAAGTCAACGGCTCCGTGGAGCATCCGGTGGGCGGGGTTGGTCGATCGGTAAACCACCGGGGCGCGGGTCTCGCTTCGCGCCTCGAACGGGTAGTCATCGACACTCGTGAGATCACCCACGGCTGAAGGACCGTCACGGTCGCAGTCGAGGACGAACTGCACGAGGGTCCGTGTCGGTCGACGTTTCTGCCGCTCGACCCTGAGAGCGTGCGCTGACACGAGCGGGCCTGGAACGAATCCGAGGCCTTCGAGCCGACCCTTTTCCATGAAACGCTCGAACGCCTCGACGTCGACCCGACCCGTCGCCTCATCGAACCATGGCTGTTCCACCCACCCTCCCCTCTCGAATCATTGACGATGACCCTCTCACACATGGCTCATCACTAGTGGTACAGTATCCGGTACCACCCAGGAGGTGCCCGTGACCGCGATCAGCGCCACCGAAGCGCGCAAGACGCTCTTCGGCATCATCCAGCAGGTCAACGACGACCACAGCGCGGTCGAGGTCGTCTCGAAGCACGGCAACGCGGTCATCCTGTCGAAGGCCGACTACGACGCCATGACCGAGACCGCGTACCTTCTGCGCAACCCCGCGAACGCCGAGCGCCTGCTCGCCGCGATTGAGCGCGCGAGGCGTGGAGAGTTCGAGCAGCGCACGCTCACCGACGACTAGAACGGTTCGACCATGAGCCGCACCGTCGCCTTCGACCCGGACGGGTGGGACGACTACGTGTACTGGCAGACCCAGGACCGCAAGACGCTCAAGCGCCTCAACCAGCTCATCGCCGACGTCCAGCGCGACCCGTTCGCTGGCATCGGCAAGCCGGAACCGCTCAAGCACATCCTCTCCGGGGCGTGGTCACGCCGCATCGACGACGTCCACCGGCTCGTGTATCTCGTCACCGACGACCACATCGTGATCCTGCAGGCGCGCCTGCACTACTGACCGCTGTCGCTCGACTGCTACCGGCCGCGGCGCTGCGTCGCGTCCTGCACCTCGCCGACGAGCTCCTCGATGATGTCCTCGAGGAAGAGCACGCCGGTCGTGCGACCCTCGGCGTCAGCCGCACGGGCGACGTGCGCGCCCGTGCGCCGCATGACGGCGAGCGCGTCCTCCAGCTCCGCGGTCGCGAGGATCGACACGAGGCGGCGGATCCGCTTCGGCGGCACGGGGTCGTCGAGCTCGTCGTCGGGCAGGTCGATAACGTCTTTCAGGTGCAGGTAGCCGGTGGGCTCGCCCGCGTCGTCGACGAGCACGTAGCGGCTGAACCCGCGCTGGGCGACCGCGCGCTCGACGTCGAGAGCACTGGCATCGTCGGGCAGCGAGGTGAGGGCATCCATCGGCAGCGCCACATCGGCGACCACCTTGTTCGTGAACTCGAACGCGGCGCTGAGGGCCCCCGTCGTGTCGGTCAGCAGGCCCTCGCGCGTCGACTGGCGCACGATGGTCTCGACCTCGTCGAGGGTGAAGGCGCTCGCCGCCTCATCCTTCGGCTCGACGCGGAACGCGCGCAGCACGCCGTTCGCGATCGCATTGAGCGCGCGGATGACGGGGCCGAAGATGCGCGACACCAGCACCAGCGGCGGCGCGAGGATCAGCACCGCGCGCGTCGGCAGCGAGAACGACAGGTTCTTCGGCACCATCTCGCCGAACACGACGTGCAGGTAGGTCACCAGCAGCAGGGCGATCGTGAAGGCGATGCCGGCGATCCACTCCGCGCTGAGGCCGGTGAGGCCGAGCGGGATCTCGAGCAGGTGCTTGATGGCCGGCTCGGAGACGTTCAGGATTAGCAGCGAGCAGATCGTGATGCCCAGCTGGCAGGTGGCGAGCATGAGGGTCGCGTGCTCCATGGCCCAAAGAGCCGTCTTCGCGGCCCGCGAGCCGGCCTCGGCGCGCGGCTCGACCTGCGAGCGCTTCGCCGCCACGACCGCGAACTCGGCACCGACGAAGAACGCGTTCGCAGCGAGCAGCACGAACAGCCACGCGATGCCCCACCAGTCGGCCTCGGTCATCGGGCACCCCCCTCGTCGGCGGCCGCGGCCGGCAGGGCGATCTCACCCGTAGCGACAGGGGTGAAGCGAACACGGTCGATACGGCGGCCATCCAATCGTTCGATGCGAAAGGTTCCCGACGCGATCTCGACGGTGTCTCCCACCTCGGGAAGGCGCCCGAGCTCGGCCATCAGGTACCCGCCGACGGTCTCCCACGGGCCATCGTCGGGAACCGTGACACCGGCGCGGTCGAGCAGCTCGTCGGGGCGCAGGATGCCGGGGAAGGTCAGCCAGTTGCGCGAGCGCACGACGTCGACCCGTGCGCGGTCATGCTCGTCGCTCACCTCGCCAACAAGCTCCTCGACCAGGTCCTCGAGCGTCGTGACGCCGGCGGTGCCGCCGTACTCGTCGACGACGATCGCCATCTGGTACCCGCGGCCGCGCAGCTCGGCGAGCAAGGTGTCGAGCACCATCGTCTCGGGAACCCGAAGCGCCTCGCTCTGCAGGGCCGATGCCGGAACCTCGGCGCGACGGTCGCGCGGCACCGCCACCGCCTGCTTGACGTGCACGATGCCGACGATGTCGTCGATCGACTCGTCGATCACGGGAAAGCGCGAGTGGCCCGTGCGGCGCGCCAGCTCGATGACGGCCAGCGCGGAGTCGCCGCGCTCGACCGCCTCGACGCGCGGACGGGGCGTCATCACGTCGGCCGCCGTGAGCTGCGAGAACGCGAGCGTGCGCGACAGCAGCGTGGCCGTGTCGTGGTCGAGGCTGCCCTGGCTGGCCGAACGGCGCACGAGTGACGACAGCTCCTCCGCCGTGCGGGCACCGCTCAACTCCTCCTTGGGGTCGACGCCCATCGAGCGGAGAATGGCGTTCGCCGAGCCGTTGAGCAGCAGGATCGCCGGCCGGAAGACGGTCGTGAACGCCCATTGGAACGGCACGACGACCTTCGCCGTCTGCCGCGGCAGGCTCAGCGCGAAGTTCTTCGGAACGAGCTCGCCGACGATCATCGACAGCAGCGTCGCGAGCACGACGGCGGTGATCGAGCCGACGACCGGTACGGCCGCGGCAGGCAGGCCGGTCGCCGTGAGCGGCCCGGCGAGCAAGCTCGAGATGGCCGGCTCCATGAGGAAGCCCGTGAGCAGCGTCGTGAGCGTGATGCCCAGCTGCGCGCTCGACAGGTGCGTGGACGTGATCTTGAGCGCTGCGATCGTTGGGCCGAGGCGCTTCTCACCGCGCGCCTGACGGGCCTCGAGCTCGGAGCGATCGAGATTGATGAGCGAGAACTCGCTCGCCACGAAGAAACCAGTGCCGATGGTCAGGACGATGCCCGCGAGCACTCCGATCCACTCAGAGCCCATGCGCGCCTCCCCTCATCGGCGAGGGTCTATGGCTGGGTTCGTCGGGGGCGGGCGCGTGGCCCGGACTCGGAGGCTCCATAACGTGAGCAGTATATCCACGGCCCCTGCAGAGGGCACCGGGAAAGAAGGCGAGGAATTAAGCCGTCGGATGACCCGCGGAGGCGGGAACAGCGGTCAAGAACGGTTAAGCTTGTCCGGGCGACGCCAGGGACGGCGCCGTCAGATCAAGACCCATCGATGCGAATTGAAAGTGGGCGGTCGGCTGTGTCAAGCCAAGTGACCGGAGTCGGCCCTGACGGCAACGCCGCGGGCGAATTCGGGGCCAACGAGTGGCTCGTGGACGAGCTGTACGAGCAGTACAAGGTCGACAAGAACAGCGTCGACCCGTCGTGGTGGCCCATTCTCGAGAAGTACCACGCCTCCACGACCGGCGGCGCGGCCGCAGTGAACGAGGCCCCGGCAGCGGCATCCGTCGCCCCCGCGCCAGCGGCACCCGCCGAGACAGCACCGGCCCCCGCGGCCGCCAGCGCGCCGGTGGCCGCCAGCGCGCCGGTGGCGAGTTCCCCCGCGACCGGCAGCCACCCGGTGGCCCGCACGACCTCGATCGCCCCGCAGCCGACGCCGATCCCCGCGCAGGCGCCGGCGCCCGCCGGCCCGGCGCACGTCGATGCCGACGGCGATGGCGAGCTCGACGACATCGTCACGCCGCTCAAGGGAATGGCGAAGACGCTCGCCAGCAACATGGATGCGAGCCTGGCGGTGCCCACCGCAACGAGCGTGCGCACCATCCCCGCGAAGCTGATGATCGACAACCGCATCGTCATCAACAACCACCTCAAGCGTGCCCGCGGCGGCAAGGTCAGCTTCACGCACCTCATCGCCTGGGCGATGGTGCGGGCCCTGCGCGAGTTCCCGAGCCAGAACGTCTACTACGACGAGATCGACGGCAAGCCCGTCGTCGTCACCCCCGCCCACATCAACCTGGGCATCGCGATCGACCTGCCCAAACCCGACGGCACGCGGGCCCTCATGGTGCCCGGCATCAAGAAGTGCGAGTCGATGGGCTTCGGCGACTTCCTCGTCGCGTACGAGGACGTCGTCAAGCGCGCGCGCGACAACAAGCTCGTCGCCGGCGACTTCCAGGGCAACACGATCTCGTTGACCAACCCGGGCGGTATTGGCACTGTGCACTCGGTGCCGCGCCTCATGAAGGGGCAGGGCGCGATCATCGGCGCCGGCGCCCTCGAGTATCCGGCCGAGTTCCAGGGCATGTCGCAGGCGACGCTCGCCGACCTCGGCATCGGCAAGACCGTCACGCTGACCAGCACCTACGACCACCGGGTCATCCAGGGTGCCGGGTCGGGCGAGTTCCTGAAGAAGGTGCACGAGCTGCTCATCGGCGAGCGCAACTTCTACGAGGACATCTTCGCCGACCTGCGGATCCCCTACGACCCGATCCACTGGGCCCAGGACATCCACGTCGATCTCGCCGACGAGATCAACAAGACCGCCCGCGTGCACGAGCTGATCAACGCCTACCGCGTGCGCGGCCACCTGATGGCCGACGTCGACCCCCTCGAGTACCGCCAGCGCAGCCACCCCGACCTCGACATCTCGAGCCACGGGCTGACCTTCTGGGATCTCGACCGCGAGTTCGTCACCGGCGGCTTCGGCGGCCGGCGCACGATGCTGCTGCGCGAGATCCTCGGCGTGCTGCGCGACACCTACTGCCGCACGGTCGGCATCGAGTACATGCACATCCAGGAGCCGGAGCAGCGCCGCTGGTTCCAGGAGCGCCTGGAGAAGCCCTACCAGAAGCCCACGCACGACGAGCAGATGCGAATCCTGGGCAAGCTCAATCAGGCTGAGGCGTTCGAGACCTTCCTGCAGACCAAGTACGTCGGTCAGAAGCGCTTCAGCCTCGAGGGCGGCGAGAGCGTCATCCCGTTGCTCGACGAGGTGCTGCAGGGCGCCGCCGAGCAGGGGCTCGACGAGGTCGCCATCGGCATGGCCCACCGCGGTCGCCTCAACGTGCTCGCCAACATCGCGGGCAAGACCTACGGCCAGATCTTCCGCGAGTTCGAGGGCACGCAGGACCCGAAGTCGGTGCAGGGCTCGGGCGACGTGAAGTACCACCTCGGCACCGAGGGCGTCTTCACGGCGATGACCGGCCAGCAGGTGGCGGTGTCGCTCGCGGCCAACCCCTCGCACCTCGAGGCCGTCAACGGCGTGCTCGAGGGCATCGTGCGGGCGAAGCAGGACCGCAAGGGCGACGGCTCGTTCAGCACCATGGCCGTTCTCGTGCACGGCGATGCGGCGATGGCGGGTCAGGGTGTCGTGCTCGAGACCCTGCAGCTCAGCCAGCTGCGGGCCTACCGCACAGGCGGCACCATTCACGTCGTCATCAACAACCAGGTCGGCTTCACGACGCCTCCCGGTGAGGGCCGCTCGTCGACCTACTCGACCGACGTCGCCAAGACCATCCAGGCGCCGATCTTCCACGTCAACGGGGACGACCCCGAGGCCGTCGTGCGCGTGGCGGAGATCGCGTTCGCCTACCGCCAGCACTTCAACCGCGACGTCGTCATCGACCTCGTCTGCTATCGCCGGCGCGGCCACAACGAGGGCGACGACCCCTCGATGACCCAGCCGCTGATGTACAACCTCATCGAGGCCAAGCGCAGCGTGCGCACGCTCTACACCGAGGCGCTGGTCGGGCGCGGCGACATCACCGAGGAGGAGTTCGAGGCCGCGCACCGCGACTTCCAGGACCGCCTCGAGGTCGCCTTCGCCGAGACCCACGCCGCGCAGACCGGCACCCTGCCGGTGGTCGGCGGCACGGCGACCCAGCACCCCGACGACGGGGTCGCCGAGCCCGAGTCGACCGCGGTCGACGTGGCGGTCATCCGGCATATCGGCGACGCGCACGACAACATGCCCGCCGGCTTCACCGTGCACGGCAAGCTGCAGGCGATGCTCAAGAAGCGCGTCGAGATGAGCCGCGACGGTCAGATCGACTGGGGCTTCGGCGAGCTCCTCGCCCTCGGCTCGCTGCTCATGGAGGGCACCCCCGTGCGCATGGCCGGGCAGGACTCGCGCCGCGGCACCTTCGTGCAACGCCACGCCGTGCTGCACGACCGCGTCAACGGCCAGGAGTGGCTGCCGCTGGCGAACCTCAGCGAGAGCCAGGCCAAGTTCTGGATCTACGACTCGCTGCTGAGCGAGTACGCGGCGATGGGCTTCGAGTACGGCTACTCGGTCGAGCGCCCCGACGCGCTCGTGCTGTGGGAGGCCCAGTTCGGCGACTTCGCCAACGGCGCGCAGACGATCATCGACGAGTTCATCTCGTCGGCCGAGCAGAAGTGGAACCAGCGCTCGAGCGTCGTGCTGCTGCTGCCGCACGGCTACGAGGGCCAGGGTCCCGACCACTCCTCGGCGCGCATCGAGCGGTTCCTGCAGCTCGCGGCGGAGGAGAACATGACGATCGCGCGGCCGTCGACGCCCGCGTCGTACTTCCACCTGCTGCGTCGCCAGGCCTACGCACGCCCGCGCCGCCCGCTCGTCGTCTTCACCCCGAAGGCCATGCTGCGCCTGCGCGGCGCGACCAGCGAGATCGCCGACTTCACGAACGGCCGGTTCGAGCCGGTCATCGACGACGTCACGGTGACGGATGCCGGCGCCGTGCGCCGGGTTCTGCTGCACGCGGGCAAGATCCACTACGACCTCAAGAGCGAGATCGAGAAGCGCGGCACGACCGGCACGGCCCTCGTGCGGCTCGAGCAGTACTACCCGCTGCCCGAGGCGCAGCTGCGCGCGGCCCTCGACCGGTACCCGAACGCCGAGGTGGTGTGGGTGCAGGACGAGCCCGAGAACCAGGGTGCGTGGCCGTTCCTCGCGCTTGAGACGCAGAAGCGCGGCATGAAGCCGATGCGCGTGGTCTCGCGGCCCGCCTCGGCGTCGCCGGCGACGGGGTCGACGAAGCGCAGCGCCCAGGAGCACGCCGACATCATGGATGCCGCGCTCGCCTAGCGCGTGACACGGGATGCGGCGCTCGCCTTCGGGCGGGCGCCGCACTCGTTAACGTGCCGAGGCGCGCGACGGTCTAGCGGGCGTCCAGCCGCTCGATCGAGCCGAGGATCATGTCGCGCAGCTCGCTGGGCGCCTTCTCCTGGCACGCCTCCTTGACCTTCGTGGTCAGGGTGACGCCGACGAGGTGCTCGGCCGAGCAGTCGTCGCAGTTCGCCATGTGGTCGCGGATGTCCTGGCACTGCTGAGGGCTCAGCTCGTTGTGCAGGAACTCCTCGAGCTCCGCCTTGGCCTTGTCGCAGCCGCAGTCGGTCATCGAGTGCTCCTTCGGGTCGGGGCGGTGCTCGCGGTCATCCCGCGCTCGCGCGCGTAGTCGGCGAGCAGCTCGCGCAGCAGCCGGCGGCCACGGTGCAGCCGGCTCATGACGGTGCCGACGGGGGTCTTCATGATGTCGGCGATCTCCTGGTAGGCGAATCCCTCGACGTCGGCGAGGTAGACGGCCAGGCGGAAGTCCTCGGGGATCGCCTGCAGGGCGTCCTTGACCGCGCTCGCGGGCATGCGGTCGATCGCCTCGGCCTCGGCCGAGCGCGAGGCGCTGGAGGTGGCTGACTCGGCCCCGCCGAGCTGCCAGTCCTCCAGGTCGTCGATCGTGCCCTGATAGGGGTCGCGCTGCTTCTTCCGGTACACGTTGATGAACGTGTTGGTGAGAATCCGGTAGAGCCACGCCTTGAGGTTCGTGCCCTGCTCGAACTGCCCGAACGCGGCGAAGGCCTTCACGAAGGTCTCCTGCACGAGGTCCGCGGCGTCGGCGGGATTCTTGGTCATCCGCATGGCCGCACCGTAGAGCTGGTCCATGAAGGGCAGCGCCTGCTCCTCGAAGAGGCGGCGGCGCTCGGCGAGCTCAGCGGTCGTGTCAGCCATCGCCCGCGAGTCTAGCGAGGGGTTCTCGGCAGCGGCCGCGCGCGGAGCATCCAGCAGCAGCGTCGTCATGCGTCTCCTCACGGATGCGGGGCCTTCGCCGCCCTCGGGCGACGCTCGGGCACCGGTGCGGTGCCGTTACCCTGATAACCGATGCAGGTCTTCACGTATTCCGGCGCCCGGTTCTCGCCCTACGGCGACGAGCAGCGCCCCGGCGACTCCGCGGCCCTCCCCGACGACGGCGATTGGCTCGCCCCGCGCGCGACGGGCCCGCTCGCCGCCCGCGTCAGCCTGCCGGGCTCGAAGAGCCTGACCAACCGCGAGCTCGTGCTGTCGGCCCTCGCCGACGGCCCCTCGCTGCTGCGCCGACCGCTGCACTCGCGCGACTCGATGCTCATGATCGAGGCACTGCGCTCGCTGGGTGTGCAGATCGAGCAGGTCGCCGGCGACGGTGCGTACGGTCCCGACCTGCGCATCACCCCGCCGGCCGAGCTGTCGGGCAGCACCTCGATCGACTGCGGACTCGCTGGCACGGTGATGCGGTTCCTGCCCCCCGTGGCCGCGCTCGCGCTCGGGCCCGTCGCGTTCGACGGCGACGAGGCCGCGCGCCGACGGCCGATGCGCACGACGATCGACTCGCTGCGCGCGCTGGGCGTCGACGTGAACGACGACGGCCGTGGAACCCTGCCGTTCAGCCTCTGGGGCGCCGGAGCCGTGCGCGGCGGTGAGATCGCGATCGACGCATCGGCCTCGAGCCAGTTCGTGTCGGGGCTGCTGCTGGCCGCGCCGCGCTTCACGGAGGGGCTCGTGCTGCGGCACACCGGCGAGCGTCTGCCGTCGATGCCGCACATCGAGATGACGGTCGCCGCTCTCGCCGATCGCGGGGTCACTGTCGAGAGCCCTGAGCCGGGCGTCTGGGTCGTGCCGTCCGCCCCGATCCGCGCCCGCGAGGTCGCGATCGAGCCGGACCTCTCGAACGCCGCGCCTTTCCTCGTTGCGGCCGTCGTCGCCGGCGGCACCGTCGCCGTCGAGGGCTGGCCTACGAGCACGACGCAGGTGGGGGCCGACCTCGAGACTCTTCTCCCCCGGTTCGGGGCGACCGTGCGGCGCGAGGGCGATGCGCTCATCGTCGACGGCGGGGCGGGGCTGCTGGGCGGAGCCCGCGTGCCCGGCGTCGACCTCGACCTGTCGACCGGCGGCGAGCTCGCTCCCGCCCTGGTCGCCCTCGCCGCGCTCGCCAGCAGCCCGAGCACGATCACGGGCATCGGTCACCTGCGCGGCCACGAGACCGACCGGCTGGCCGCGCTCGCGGCCGAGATCACCGGGCTCGGCGGTGCGTGCACCGAGCTCGACGAGGGGCTCGCCCTCGAGCCGCGTCCGCTGCACGGCGGGCCGTGGCGCGCCCACGAGGACCACCGCATGGCGACTGCCGGCGCGATCATCGGCCTGGCCGTCGACGGGGTGCGGGTCGACGACATCGGCTCGACCGCGAAGACCCTCCCCCAGTTCCCCGAGTTGTGGCACGGGATGCTCGACCAGGGCGCCGACCCCGCATGAGCTGGCTGCCGCCCGACGACGACCCGGACGACCCGTACGGGCAGTTCGACGAGTCGCAGGTGAGATCGCGCCCCAACCCGAAGGCGAACCGGCCCCGCTCGAAGCAGCGGCCCGCCCATGACGACGCCGTGGTCGGCCGCGTCGTCACCGTCGACCGCGGGCGCTACCTCTGCCTCGTCGACGAGGATGCCCCCGCCGAGCGCTCCGTCATCACCACCCGCGCCCGCGAGCTGCGCTCGACCGCGATCGTCACCGGCGATCGGGTCGACCTGGTCGGTGACACCAGCGGGGCCGAGGGCTCGCTGGCCCGCATCGTGCGCGTGCACGAGCGCCGCACCCTGCTGCGCCGCAGCGCCGACGACACCGACGCCGTCGAGCGGATCATCGTCGCGAACGCCGATCAGCTGATGATCGTCGTCGCCGCCGCCAACCCCGAGCCGCGGCCCCGCCTGCTCGACCGGTACCTGGTGGCCGCCTTCGACGCGGGCATCGAGCCGCTGCTGGTGATGACGAAGACCGACCTCGCCGACCCCGCCCCGTTCCTCGCGCAGTTCCGCGGGCTCGACCTCCGAGTGGTCGAGAGCCGCTCCGATGACCCGCCCATCGCCGCGCTCATGGCGCTGCTGGCCGATCGCACCACCGTCGCCGTCGGGCATTCCGGTGTCGGCAAGTCGACCCTCGTCAACGCGCTCGTGCCCGACGCGCACCGGGCGACCGGCGTCGTCAACGCGGTCACCGGGCGCGGCCGCCACACCTCGTCCTCGACAGTGTCGCTCCGCCTGCCAGGCGGCGGCTGGATCATCGACACCCCCGGCGTCCGGTCGTTCGGGCTCGGCCACGTCGACACCGCCAACATCCTGCGCGCCTTCGGCGACCTGGCCGTGGTCGGCGAACGCTGCCCGCGCGGCTGCACGCACCTGCCCGACGCTCCCGACTGCGCGATCGTGGAGGCCGTGGCCGCCGCCGAGCTCGGCGCGCACGGGGCCGAGCGGCTCGACTCGCTGCAGCGGCTGCTGGCCACCCTGCTGCCCGGCGCGGGCCGGGCGGGCGCGGATACGCTGAACGCGTGAGCTCCGCATCCCCCGCCCCCGATGACGCCCCCGGCCCCGCGCGCGATGCGACAGCCGACCCCGTGACCGACCTCGAGGCCGATCTCGCGGCCGACCTCTCCCTCGCGTTGAGCCTCGCGGAGCGGGCGGACGCCGTCTCGCTCGCGCGGTTCCGCTCGGTCGACCTGCACGTCAGCACGAAGCCCGACCGCACACCGGTGACGGATGCCGATCAGGCGGTCGAACGGGTGATCCGCGAGGGTCTCGCGAGCGAGCGCCCCGACGACGGCATCCTCGGTGAGGAGTACGGCACGGCAGTCGGCACCGGTGCCGGCACCCGCCGGCAGTGGATCATCGACCCGATCGACGGCACCGCGAACTTCCTGCGGGGGGTGCCGATCTGGGGCACGCTCATCGCCCTCGCGGTCGACCGGGTGCCCGTCGTCGGCGTGGTCAGCGCGCCCGCACTCGGGCAGCGCTGGTGGGGAGCCCGCGGGCTCGGCGCCCACGCGGCCGCGAACGGCGCCGCTCCGCGCCGCTTGCGGGTGAGCGGCGTCGCCGCGCTCGGGGATGCGGTGCTCAGCTACAACAGCCTCCCCGGCTGGGACGAGGCCGGGCGCCTCGAGCAGATCATCGGCCTCACCCGCTCTGTCTGGCGTGCCCGCGCGATCGGCGACATGTGGTCGTACATGCTCGTCGCCGAGGGTGCTATCGACATCGCGGGCGAGTTCGACCTGCAGCCCTACGACATGGCGGCGCTGCAGCCGATCGTCGAAGAGGCCGGCGGCCGGTTCAGCTCGGTCGACGGCGAGGCCGGGCCCTGGCACGGCAGTGCCCTCGCGACCAACGGGCTGCTGCACGACGAGGTGGTGCACCGCCTGCGCCCCTGAGTAGGCTCGTCGTGAGCATCCCGTACCCGGTGCGGGACCTCACCACCCCGACACTGAACGAAAAGAGCCTCCCGTGACCACCGACACCCGTGCCCCCTGGATGCGCGCCCTCTCCCTCGTCGCCGTCACGACGGCGGGCCTCACTCTCGCCGGCTGCAGCCTCCTGCCGACCTTCGGCGGCGGCACCGCCACCCGCGATGACAGCGGGGAGGTCGTCGAGGGCAACGACAGCACCGACGTCTTCACCCTCCAGGTCGGCGACTGCCTCAACGACGCCACCGCGTCGGAGACCGTCGAGACGATCCCGACCGTGCCGTGCTCCGAGCCGCACGACAGCGAGATCTACGCCTCGTACATCCTCCCCGGCGACACCTTCCCCGGCAGCGACGCGGTGATCGAGCAGGCCGACGCGGCGTGCCTCGAGGCATTCCCCGGCTTCGTCGGCATCGACTACTCCGACTCGATCTACTACTACAGCTACTACTTCCCGACCGAGGGCAGCTGGGCCAACGGCGACCGCGAGGTGCTGTGCACCATCTACGACGAGGCGGGCCAGGTCACCGGCTCGCTCGAGAACATCGGGCGCTGAGCATTCTCGTCACCCTGCGTCGGCGGTCGTCGATCGCGCTCGTCGCGATCGGCGCCGCCGTCCTGCTTGGCGGATGCGCGGTCCTCGGCCCCGCCGTGCCCTCCGACGCCCCCGTGCGCGATGACGAGGGGCAGATCGTCGAGCCGAACGAGCAGACCGACGCGTTCGCCCTCGAGGTGGGCGACTGCCTCGACGACGCCACTGCGGAGGGTGCCGTCACCACCGTGCCGACGGTGCCCTGCGCCGAGCCCCACGACAGCGAGGTGTACGCGGCCTTCACGCTGAACGAGTCGGCCTATCCCGGAGAGCGGGGGCTGCAGGGCAAGGCGCAGGTGCTCTGCCTGCCGGCGTTCGAGGAGTTCGTCGGCGAGCCCTACCTCGACTCGCGGCTCGACTTCGCCTTCTACTACCCCACCGAGGCGAGCTGGGCGGCGGGCGACCGCGAGGTGCTGTGCGTCGCCTTCGACCCCGAGGGGCCGGTCTCCGGCTCGCTGCGGGGCGTCACCGACTGATCGGCTCGCGCGCGAGCTCGATGACGGACTTGCCCCGCGTCTGCTGACGGGCGAGTCGGTCGATCGTGTCCGTCGCGCGGTCGAGCGGCACGACCTCGTCGATGGCGGCGCGGAGCGTGCCGTCGGCCAGCATGGCGAGCAGCTCGGCGAGGTCGTCGCCGTTCTCGCGCTGCATCACCGGGACGAGCCGGTGGCGCACCCACGGGTTCACCAGCAGCGCGCGCAGCTGCCGGTCGCTTCCCCGCAGCAACGGGCCGCCGGCGTTGTCAGCACCGACGATCGCGAGGGTGCCGCGCTCGGTGAGCGCCCGACGCAGCACGTGCAGGGCGCGACCGTCGGCGGCGTCGATCACGACGTCGAAGCGCCCCCACGCGCGCGGGTCGGAAACCGCGCGGTAGTCGATCACGCGCTCGGCTCCGAGCGAGCGCACGAACTCGGCCTTGGCCGCGCTGGCGAGGCCCGTGACGCGGGCGCCGGCCGCGACGGCGAGCTGGGTCATGAACGAGCCCACGCCGCCACCGGCGCCGATCACGAGCACCTCCTGCCCGGGTGCGACGCGCGCCGCGTCGCGCACGGCCTGCAGGGCGGTGCTCGCGGAGACGGGCAGCGTCGCGGCGTCGGTCATCGAGACACTGTCGGGGATGCGGGCGAGCTTCGACGGGTCGGCCACGACGAGCTCGGCGAAAGCACCCCAGGCGGTTCCGGCCACGCGGTCGCCGACCGCCAGGCCCTGCACGGTCGCGCCGACCTGCTCGATGATGCCGGCGTAGGCAAGCCCGATGACGGCCTGGCGCGGACGCCGGAGCCCGAGAGCGAGACGCACGGCGAAGGGGTCCCCCTTCATGAGGTGGATCGTGCCCGAGTCGGGGCTCACGGCCAGGACGCGCACGAGTACCTGCGCGGCCGTCGGCGTGGGGGTCGGAACCCGGTCGAGGCGCAGCACCTCGGTTCCGCCGTACGCGTGCTGGGTCAGGGCGGTCATCGTGGCGGATGCGGTGGTGGTTGTCATTCCGGGTCTCCTGCGGTCGAGGCACCGTCGCGAGCGGCTGCGATGGTGGGGCTGAGGGGGTAGCTGAACACCTCGTCGAGTCGCACGCCGAGGGCGTGCGCGATCTGGAAGGCGATCTCGAGCGAGGGCGAGTACTTGCCCTGCTCGATGGCGATGATGGTCTGCCGGGTGACGCCGACCCGCTCGGCGAGCTCAGCCTGGGTCAGCTCGCCGGCGGCGAACCGCAGGGCGCGGATGCTGTTGGTCACCCTGGTCGGCTTCACCATTCGGCCATCCCCCGGCGATAGAGCGCGACCTTGGTGATGCCCTCGAGCAGCGCCGAGAGGGCGAAGCCCAGGAAGATCGCCTGCGCGATCCAGAACGTGTCGGCCTCGAGCATCGCGAGGATCAGCGCGGCGAGCGCGCCGATCACGAGAACCCCGCGCGCGGTGAACTCGGCGCGGGCCCCGATCTGCTTGTCGCGGACATCCCGGACGTGCCCCTCTCGGCGCGCGGTGATGCCCGCGATGATCGAGATCACGATCATGACGATCACGCCGACTCCGATGCTGCCGAGCATCGCGTCGACGTATGGGGTGTCGGGCATCGGGGTCGACGACGCGCGCGTCAGCAGCACCGCGACGTACCCGATGAGGGTGAGCAGCGAGACGGGCAGCCCGGCCCAGGCGATCTTCTCTTCGTAGACCATGGCGGCCTCCTTCGCGGTCATGTCAAGAATGCTTGACATGGCGAGAGTAAAGCAGCCATTACATCATGTCAAGTTTTCTTGACTTTTTTCCCTTTCGGCGCGAGCGGCGCGGGCGGCACTGCGCGGCGCGGCCGCAGCACCGCCGCCGCCAGACCGGCGAGCATCACGGCCCCGCCCACAAGCTCAGCCACGGCCGGCACCTCACCCTGCACGAGCCACGCGGTCAGGATGCCCACCACGGGCACGAGCAGCGTGAAGGGCACGACCGCGCTCGTGGGGTAGCGCGCGAGCAGCGAGTTCCAGATGCCGTAGCCGATGAGGCTCGCGAAGACCGCCGTGTAGACCGTGCTGCCGACCGCCACCCACGACAGGCTCGTCAGCGCCTCCCAGACCACCGGAGGCGAATCGACGATGAGGGAGAGCGCGAATGCCGGCAGGGGGACGACGAGCCCCGACCACACGACCAGCGACAGCCCTGACGTCGCCTGCGCCCGCCGGGCGAGCACGTTGCCGATCGACCACGCGAGGGCGGCTCCGAGGGTGACGACGAGGGGCAGCAGCGGTGCCGCCTGCGTGTGCGCGGTGATCACGACCGCGAGCCCGGCCATGCCGATCAGCACGCCGACGAGCTGACGCCGGGTCGGGCGCTCGCGCAGCACGACGGCCGCGACCGCCAGCGAAAACATGACCTGCGTCTGCAGCAGCAGCGAGGCCAGGCCCGGCGGCATCCCGAGCGCGAGGGCGAGGTACAGCAGCGCGAACTGGCCGAGGCTCAGGAAGCCGCCGACGAGCAGCAGCTGACGCCAGCCGATGCCGGGCGGCTTCAGGAAGAAGACGGCGGGGACGCACACCACGAGGAAGCGCAGGGCGAGGAAGAGGAGCGGAGGGACATCCGCCTGGCCCGCATCGATGACGACGAAGTTCGCGCCCCAGATGACGACGACGAGCAGCGCCAGCAGGCTGTGGCGCAGGCTCACGGCTGGTCGACGATGTCCTTGCCCAGGGGCAGCAGAGCCACCGGCACCATCTTGAGGTTCGCCCAGGCGAACGGGATGCCGATGATCGTGATGGCCAGGGCGATCGCGGAGGTGATGTGCGCGAGCGCGAGCCACCAGCCGGCGAGGATCACCCAGATGATGTTGCCGAGCACCGACCACACTCCGGCGTTCGGCTTGTCGACGATCGTCTTGCCGAAGGGCCAGAGCGAGTAGACGCCGATGCGCCACGCGGCGATGCCCCACGGGATCGTGACGATGAGGATGAACATCACGAGGGCCGCTGCCGCGTAACCGAGGAACAGCCAGAACCCCGAGAGCACGAGCCAGATGATGTTGAGGAGGGTGCGCATGCGCCCAGTCTGTCAGGCCCCGAGCACCGTCAGAACCTCGCCCTGAGGGAAGTCGACGACCTATCATGAACAGGGAGGCGCGGCACCGTCGCGGCTCGGCTCGGCACCACCCCCGCCCGCGCCCGAGGAGGCGACCGTGACCTGGAGCCCGCAGCGCCATGCCGCCCGCCGGGGTGCCGTTCGCGCGATCGGCGGCGGGCTGATCGGGATGCTCGCGGCGAGCATCCTCGTGACGGCCGCACCCGCACCGGCTCTGGCCGTGGTGCCGCTCACCCCCGACCGCGGGCCCACGACGGGCGGCACGACCGTCACCGTGCCGGTTCCCGGCGCCGACTCGTTCACCGCCCTGGCCGTCGGCGCCTCGCACACCCTCGGCATCGACGCCGAGGGCAACATCTGGGGCTGGGGCGAGAACCTTGATGGTCAGCTCGGCGACGGTTCGCTGACCCCCGTGCGCGAGATCCCGCACCAGAGCACGCGGAACACCTTCTTCATCGGGATCGCGGCCGGCACCTCGTCCTCGATGGGGCTCGCCGCTGACGGCGCCCTCTACACCTGGGGCGACGATGACGACGGACAGCTCGGACTCGGCGCAGAGACCACCGATGCGCGCTCACCGATCCGCGTGCCGGCGGTACCGGAGATCGCGGCGATCGCCGCAGGCGACCGGTTCGGCCTGGCGCTCGATCGCGATGGCGGCCTCTGGGCATGGGGCCGCAACGCCGACGGCCAGCTGGGTCTCGGTTCGGCCGGAGCGCCCGCGCTCTCTCCGCAGGAGGTCTCCGGCGCACCGGCCTTCGTCACCATCGCCGCCGGGGCGCGCCATGTCCTCGCGATCGATGAGCAGGGCGACCTCTGGGCATGGGGCGACGACAGCCACGGGCAGGTCGGCAACGGCGTCGATGCGGGCGACGTGCTCGAGCCCGAGAGGATCACCAGCGGCGGCGGGTTCGTCGCTGTCGCGGCGGGCGACCGGCACTCGCTCGCCGTCGATACTGACGGCGGACTGTGGGCCTGGGGCGACGACACCTACGGCCAGCTCGGAACCCCCGGCTCCGCCGATGCCGCCCTGGCGCCCGTGCCTCTCGGCCTGGTCACCGCCGTGGACTCGATCTCGGCCGGGGCGCTGCACTCGCTTGCCATCACGGTGGAGGGCGAGGTGCTCGCGTGGGGCAACGACGGGAACGCCCAGCTCGGCAACGGCGCCGGGAGCGCCGACGTGACCGCACCGACCGCGATTGACACACAGCGAACCCTCATCGCGGTGCAGAGCGGACCCGTGGGGTACTTCAGTGCCGCCCGCGATGACAACGGGGACGTCTGGACCTGGGGCAGCGACGCCTTCGCGCAGCTCGGCAACGGTGCCGCATCCGCCCCCGTCGATGCGCCGGTGCAGGTGACCGAGGACAGCCAGTGGGTCGATATCGCCGCCGGAGGCCTGCACACGATCGCGATCGATCAGGACGGCGTGCTGTGGGGGTGGGGAGCGAACTCCGAGGGTTCGGCAGGGACGGGCGATGGGGCCATCCCCGTCCGCTACCCGACACGGATCACCGTGCCAGCACGTTTCACCGATGTCGCCGCGGCGGGTCTCCATTCGCTCGCCCTCGACGACACGGGCACGATCTGGGGCTGGGGTCGCAACGATGACGGGCAGGTCGGTGACGGCGGAGCACCCTTCGACGTCATGACGCCGCGCGCCATCTCGAGCGGGGTCGTGTTCACGGCCATCAGCGCCGGGGACTTCCACTCCGCCGCGCTCGACAGTGAGGGGAACATCTGGACCTGGGGGCTCGACGCCTACGGCGAGCTCGGCAACGGGCCCGGCGGCGTGGGGGTCGTCCCTGTTCCGCAGCAGATCACCTCGGGCGTGACGTTCACGGCCGTCGAGCTCGGGCGCGAGGCCGCTATCGCCCTCGACGCCGCCGGCAACATCTGGACCTGGGGAGCCGACACGTCCCAGAGACTTGGAAATGGCCCCGAACACGGCCCTGTTGATGTGCCGACGCAGGTAACGAGTGGCACCCGCTTTACGGCCATCGACATGTCCTCGTTCCACGGCGTCGCCTTGGACAGTACAGGTCGACTGTGGAGTTGGGGGGACGGGCTTCTGGTCGGTGACGGCTCAACGCCGGGAGAGTACGTCGACGTACCCGAACTCTCGCCAACGACCACCGTCTTCACCGCTGTATCGACGCGGCACACGGCCACGCTCGCACTCGACGAGCTCGGACGGTTGTGGGCGTGGGGACGCAACGACGACGGGCAACTCGGCAACGGGGAGGGGGACACGAGTGTCGCCGTGCCGACCGTCAGCGATCCCGACGTCCGGCTCGCCTCCATCGACGCGGGCACCTTCCACTCGGTCGCCATCGGCCTCGACGGAAAGTCCTACGCCTGGGGCTCCGGCGAGCAGAGTCAGACCGGCGTCGGGCCTCGAGACGATCAAGACCCGGTGGTCTCGCCGTACCGAATCGGGGGCACGACCACGATCACCTCGATCGAGTTCGACGGGGTCGCCGGCACCGCGCTGACGAGGCTGAGCGAGACCCGCGCGCGAGTGGTCACTCCGGCAGGCGCACCCGGAGCCACGACGGTGACCGTCGCCTATCTCGTCGATGGCATCGCCCGCCCGGACCTCCAACTCGGCGAGCGCTTCATCTACGTCGCTCCCCCGCCTTCGACGCCAGATCCGGCACCAGACCCTGAGCCGCCCGTGAGCAATCCACCTGGCAGCGGCCCACCCATCAGCAGTACACCCATCAGCGGGCAGCCCGACACCGCGATGCCCACCGACGGGGATGCGGAGACCTCTCCCCCCGACGATGGAGAAGCAGGCGCCGAGAGATCTGACGAAACACCATCGACCGTCGACGTCTCGACAGGGGACGGAGCCGAAGCCGGCTGGGGCGTTCCGCCGTGGCTCGTGCCTCTGCTGGTTGTGCTGGTCCTGCTGTTCCTAGCGGCTGGCATCACGGCCGCGGCCATGCGACGGTCTCGCCGGTAGTGGCCTGCGAGGGCAGTTTCCACAGTGCGTGACAACGACCAGTGGTGGAGATGGGGGGAATTGAACCCCCGTCCATCGCTGTGAGCCGGAGCCTTCTACGGGCGTAGTCTGCTGAATCGTTCTGCTCGGCTCCGACCTTTGTTGCAGACCCCTAGGTCGACGAGCCCAGCCTCAGTGAAAGTCCCGCGTGCACCTGAGACGCAGGCACGCAGCGAGCCTCCTGGATGACGCCAGACACCGGGGCGGAGACGAACCCGGGCTGACGGACTTATCTACTCTGCCTTAGGCGGCGAGAGCGAAGTCGGTGCGCTTAGCATTGGCACCTGTTGTTTGCAGAGATCGTTTACGAGATAACCCTGCATCCTCGACCCGCTTCTCACCGTTTCGCAGGCGATGTCGAAACCGATCATCCCCTCGGTCGCTCGCGTTGCCGTGGTGGCCAGGGCGTCGCTCGAGCGGGTCATTGTCACGCACTGTGGAGTTGCCGTACCCGGCCGAGCCGGGCGTTCATGCGCCATATCGGACGCAGCCCTACAGTATACGTCACCACCGACCCTCCCGCGAAGGAGCCGCCATGACCGACCTCACCCTCACCGTGCACGGCAGCGCCCGGGCCGAGCTCGCCCCGGAGCGCGCGACCGTGCGGTTCACCGTGGCGAGCGACGGCCCTGAGCGGGATGCGGTGCTCGAAGCCGCGCGCGCGGCCCTCGGCCGCACCACCGCGGCGCTCGAGTCGCACGCCGCCGGCTCCGCGATCGAGTGGTCGGTAGACCAGCTCACCGTGACCGCCCAGCGCCCCTGGACCAACGACGGCAGCCAGGCGCCGCTCGTGCACCGCGCGAGCGCGCAGGGGCGTGCACTGACGCCGAGCGACGCGGCGGCCGTACTCGTCGACGCGCTCGTCGGGGAGCCCCTGCTGACGGTCGACGGCATCGAGTGGACGCTCACCGACGCGAGCCTCGCGGCGGCCCGGGCCGACGTGCGGGCCCAGGCGGTCGCCGACGCGGTCGAGGCCGCGGAGACGCTGGCTTCCGCGGTGGGGCGGCCGAGCATCCGTGTGACGGCCCTCGCCGACCCGGGAATGCTCGACGGTGGCAGCAACGGCGGCGGGCCGCAGCCGCGCTTCGAGAAGGCGATGGCGATGGCCGCCGATGCCGGCGGTGGGTTCACCCTTCAGCCCCAGGCCATCGTGGTGGAGGCCGCGGTCGACGCGCGATTCACCGCGGAGTGAGCGTTCTCGAAGCGAACGTGACACCCGCTCCGGGGGTAACGGCGTCGCACCGCCTGCGCTAGCCTGACCGGCGAGGCTCGCTCATCGAGCCGCTGGGGGTAGGGATCATGACGGGCATCATCTCGCGACGGATTCGCACGGGGGCAGTGGCGATCGTCTGCACGGCGCTACTCGTGTCGGCGGGCATCAGTCCGGCGGTCGCGACCGAGCGCGCCATGGGTTCGACCGCCGTCCTCCCGGAGTCGACGACGGTCACCCCCTCCGCGGACGACTGCGGCGACACCCTGTGCCTCGAGTGGGAGCGCCGCGGCGGCACGCTCGGCAAGCCCATCGCGACCTCCTCGCCCACTGTCGGCACGCTCGACGACGGGGGCCCCGCCGTCATCGTCGGCGACCGTGCCGGCAACATCTGGGCTCTGCACCTCTCCGACGGCTCGTGGGTTCCCGGCTGGCCGGTCAAGACCGGCGGCGTCGTCGTCGACTCGACGCCATCGGTCTCCGGCAGCGGAGACACGGCACGCGTCTACGTCGGCGTGGGCGGCAGCGCGAGCCCGAGCAAGGGCGGCATCTGGAAGATCCGCAACACCGGCGCCGTGATGTGGAAGGTCACGCCACGATCGCACCCCACGCAGGCGGGCACGAGCGGCGTGAAGGCGTCCGTCTCGCTCGGCAACCTGCGGGGCCCCTCGACCCTCGACGCTTACGCGCCGACGATGGGACAGCTGCACTACGCGCTCGCCACCGAGTCGGGCAAGAACATCCCCGGATTCTGGTGGGTCGCCGCCGATTCCACGTTCTCCACGGCCGCACTGGCCGACCTGTACGGCACCGGTCGCGACTACGTGATCGTGGGCGCCGATTCGACCGCGGGAACCTCGTACTTCCGCTCCTACGGCAACGGCGGCGCCCTGCGCATCCTGAAGCCGACCGGACGGGCTGGCGAGAAGTACCCCAACCGCGGGCTCGTGTGCGAGCGGCGCACCAACCAGGTGGTGCAGTCCTCCCCCGCCGTCGGGCCCGTGCTCGCGGAGGGCCGCACGGGGATCGCCTTCGGCACCGGCACCTTCTACCCGAACCAGACGGCGACGAAGTTCATCTTCATGATCAACGACCGGTGCGGCGACGTCTGGCGCAAGCAGCTCGACGGCTCGACCGCTTCGAGCCCGGCCTTCGCCGACATCAAGGGCGATGGAACGCTCGACGTCGTCATCGCCGCGCGGGTGTCCTCCTCGAGCACGAGCGTCTGGGCGCTGGAAGGCCCGAACGGCGCGACGATCTGGCGCACCTCCGTCACCGGGGGTGTCATCGGCTCGGTCGTCACGGCCGACCTCGGCAACGGCTACCAGAGCGTCCTGGTGCCGACGACGAGCGGCCTGCGCATCCTCGACGGCAGAACGGGGCAGATCGTGCACAGCATCAACGGCATCGGCCTGCAGAACTCGCCGCTCGTGACCGCCCGCCCGGACGGCACAGTGGGCGTGACCCTGGCCGGCTATGTCGGCGAGCTCGTCTCCGGTCGCGTGCAGCTGCGCAGCGTCATCCGCCACTACTCGATCCCGGGCAGCGACGGAGCGACCGTCGACGATCGCGGCTCGTGGCCGATGTTCCACCGCGACCCGCAGCTCACGGGCACCGCACCGCTCACCACCTTCTAGGCGAGGCGCAGGAGAGGGTCGGCGCGGCGGGCCCGGACTCCGGCGGGCTACTCGCCCATCCGGTTGCGGGTGCGCATGGCGCGGTCGGCCTCGCGCTTGTCCTGCCGCTCGCGCAGCGCGTGCCGCTTGTCGTACTCCTTCTTGCCCTTCGCCACCGCGAGCTCGACTTTGGCCCGGCCGTCGCTGAAGTAGATGCGCAGGGGAACGAGCGTGTAACCGCCCTCTTTCACCTTCTGGCTGATCTTGATGATCTGGGCCTTGTGCAGCAGCATCTTGCGCTTGCGGCGGGGCGGGTGGTTGGTCCAGGTGCCCTGCGTGTACTCGGGGATATGCACGGCGTCGAGCCAGGCCTCGCCACCGTCGATGTAGCCGTAGCCGTCGACGAGGCTCGCGCGCCCCAGGCGCAGCGACTTCACCTCGGTGCCGCTCAGAACGAGTCCGGCCTCGTAGGTGTCTTCGATCGTGTAGTCGTGCCGCGCCTTGCGGTTGGTCGCGACGACCTTCTCGCCCTTTTCCTTCGGCACGGTTCACCTCCTGCGCGATCGGCCTGCGGATGCTGCGCCCATGTCGAGCACAGCCTTCCAGCATACCGGCCAGGGTCGCCAGTTCTAGACGCGCAGGTAGCGGGTGATGGCGACGTTCGCCGAGAGTGCCGCGAGCACGGCCCCCGCGGCCAGCAGGATGGGCACCACGAGCAGGGCATCCTGCAGCCCGACGAACGAGGTCAGCGGCAGCGTCTGCGCGAGGTAGCCCTGCACGAAAAACTGCACGATGCCGACGACGGCGAGCCCGGCGAGCACCGAGCCGATGAGCGCGGCGACGACGCCCTCGATGATGAACGGGGTCTGGATGAACCGGTTCGAGGCGCCGACCAGGCGCATGATGCCGATCTCGCGCCTGCGGGAGAACGCGCTCAGTCGGATGGTCGTCGCGATGAGCAGGGCGGCGGCGACGAGCATGAGGGCCGCGATGCCGATGGCGGTGAAGCTCGCGGCGTTGAGGATCGCGAAGATCTGCTCGAGGTAGCTGCGCTGGTCGACGATGCTCTCGACACCGACGAGTCCGCCGAGGGCGTCGACGAGGATATCGCTCTGCGTCGGGTCGACGAGGTTCACCCAGAATGCCTGTGGCAGCAGCTCGGGCGTGATGAGGTCGGCGACCGCCTGGCCGGCGAACTGGTCCTGGAAGCGCTCGAAGGCCTCCTCCTGGGTCTCGAAGTAGAAAGTGTCGATGAACGGCGCGAGCGTCTCGCTCTCGAGCTGCGCCTGCACGAGCGCCACCTGGTCGGGCGTCGCCGCCTGCTGGTCGCACCCGCCGACGGTCGAGAACTCGGTGCACAGGTACACGGCGACCTGGGCGCGGTCGAACCAGTACGACTTCATCTGCGTGATCTGCATCTGCAGCAGCACCGCCGCACCGACGAAGGTCAGCGAGATGAAGGTGACGAGCACGACCGAGATGACCATGCTGAGGTTGCGGCGCAGACCCTGGCCGACCTCAGTGAGAACGAGTCCGAGCCTCACGATGCGCCTTCCGCCCCGAATCCCTGCGCGATGATCGGGGTCGCCTGCGTCTTGTAGCCGCCGCCGCGCTCATCGCGCACGACCCGACCGCCGATGACCTCGATGACGCGCCGCTGCAGGCGGTCGACGATGCCCGCGTCGTGAGTCGCCATGATCACCGTCGTGCCGTTGGCGTTGATGCGCTCGAGCAGAGCCATGATGCCAGCGCTCGTCTCGGGGTCGAGGTTGCCGGTGGGCTCGTCGGCGAGCAGGATCGCGGGCTTGTTGACCACGGCGCGCGCGATGGCGACGCGCTGCTGCTCACCGCCGGAGAGCTCGTGCGGGTAGCGCTGCGCCTTGCCGTCGAGGCCGACCGTCTGCAGGGCGTCGGGCACGGCCTCGTGGATGAAGCCGGCGCTCTTGCCGATGACCTGCAGCGAGAATGCGACGTTGTCGAAGACGGTCTTGTTTGGCAGCAGCCGGAAGTCCTGGAACACGACCCCGAGGTTGCGCCGAAAGTACGGCACCTTGCGGCTGGAGATGTGCCCGAGGTCCTGCCCCAGCGCGTGGATGGTTCCGCTGGTCGGCTTCTCCTCCTTGAGCACCAGGCGCAGGAAGGTCGACTTGCCGGAACCGGAGGCTCCGACGAGGAAGACGAACTCGCCGCTCAGGATCTCGAGGCTGACACCGTTGAGCGCGGGCCGCGCCGTGCCGCGGTAGACCTTGGTGACCTCGTCGAATCGAATCACCGGGCCAGCATAGGCGCGGCCGCGGGCGCGGGCGGGCTGCGACACCCAGCGCGGCCAGGTTCTCAGGTGCCGACCGGGGCGCCGGCGACGGATGCTGGCCCCCGCCGCGGCTAGGGCTGCGTCACCCCGACCACCGTGCCCTCGAGGTCGCGGAAGGCCGCGTAGCGCCCCCAGCCCTCGACGGCCTCGACCTCCGCGGCGATCTGCCCACCAGCCTCGACGGCCCGCGCCAGAACACTCTCGAGGTCGTCGACGGTCAGGTAGAGGCGGATCCCCTCGCTGCTCGGCACATAGTCCTCGCCCTCGGTCAGGGCCAGCCCGGTCGCCTGCTCATCAGCGGTCGGGAAGAAGACCATGCGCTGGCCGTCCACCTCCGACAGTTCGAGGTCGACGGCGAAGACGTGCGCGTAGAAGGCGCGGGCGCGCTCGAGGTCGCGGGCGGGGATCTCGACGATGCTGATGCTCACCATGGCGAGACTCTACGGCGCGGGCGCTCGCTCGTCGATGGTGTCGTGCGGGGGCGGTCTCGCCAGTCGCTGGCTATTCCGTGGGCTTCTGCTTGCGCCACTTGATGCCGGCGGCGATGAAGCCGTCGAGGTCGCCGTCGAACACGGCCGAGGGGTTGTTGACCTCGTGCTCGGTGCGCAGGTCTTTCACCATCTGGTACGGCGCGAGCACGTACGAGCGCATCTGGTCGCCCCAGCTGGCGGTGATCGTGCCCGCGAGCTCCTTCTTCTTCGCCGCCTCCTCTTCGCGCTGCATGATGAGCAGGCGCGACTGCAGCACGCGCATGGCGGCGGCGCGGTTCTGGATCTGGCTCTTCTCGTTCTGCATCGAGACGACGATGCCGGTCGGCAGGTGCGTGATGCGCACCGCCGAGTCGGTGGTATTGACCGACTGGCCTCCGGGGCCCGACGAGCGGAAGACGTCGACCCGGATGTCGCCCTCGGGGATCTCGATCTCGGCGCTCTCCTCCAGCAGCGGGATCACCTCGACGGCGGCGAAGCTCGTCTGCCGCTTGCCCGCGGCACCGAAGGGCGACATGCGCACCAGGCGGTGGGTGCCCGCCTCGACGCTGAGGGTGCCGAACGCGTGGGGAGCATCCACCTCGAAGGTCGCCGACTTGATGCCGGCCTCCTCGGCGTAGGAGATGTCCATGACCGTCGTCGGGTACTTGTGCTGCTCGGCCCAGCGCAGGTACATGCGCAGCAGCATCTCGGCGAAGTCGGCCGCGTCGACACCTCCAGCACCGGCGCGGATCGTGACGACGGCGGGGCGCGCGTCGTACTCGCCATCGAGCAGCGTCTGCACCTCCATCTCGGCGAGAGTGGCCTCGATGCCGTCGAGCTCGCTCGCGGCTTCGGCCGCGGCATCCGCATCGTCGGCTTCGCGCGCCATCTCGATGAGCACGTCGAGGTCGTCGAGACGCTGCTGCAGCTCGCTGATGCGCTTGAGCTCGGCCTGGCGGTGGCTGAGCGCGCTCGTCACTTTCTGCGCGTTCGCCGTGTCGTCCCACAGGTCGGGCGCGGCCGCCTGCTCGTTGAGCGTCGCAATCTCCGCCTCCAGACGCTCGACGTCGATGACGGCGCGGATGTCGGCGAAGGTGCTGCGGGCGGCGGCGATGCGCTCAGAGAAGTCGAGGTCGATCATGGCGGGCTCCAGCCTACCGGCGGGCCGTCGCTCGAGAGGCAGGTGAACCCGCATCGAGCCCCGCACTACAGTTGCGCGCATGGTCACCGTGCCGCCCCTGCTCACGCAATGGGCGCCGATGGTGTCACTGAACCCACTGCTTCCCCCGGTGCGACCTGGATGGTCACGGTTCAACCCCTCGATCGTGCGGCTCGGTGGATCGACGATCATCGGTGTACGCAGCAGCAACTATCGCCTGACGGGTGCCGGTCGGTACGAGATGGATGACTCGGCCATCCGGTCAGAGACCGTTCTGCTCGACTGGGCCGATGGCCAAGCTGTAGCGCCACGACCGCTGACGATCGTCTCCGACCGCCAGCCCTCCTCGTTTCCGGTGCACGGCTGGGAAGACGTGCGCCTGTTCGCTCACGGCGGCGGCGTGCACGGTCTCGCGACTGTTCGTGACGTGGATGACTCGGGCGTCTGTCGCATCGCCTTGCTCGTGCCTGACGGTACTGATCGCCTCCGCGAAGTGCTCGTCGGCAGCCCTGACCCGACGAGGCACGAGAAGAACTGGGCGCCGTGGGCTCGCCGTGGCGAGATTCGCGCCGTCTACTCATGGGATCCTTTGCGCGTGGTGACGATCAACCCAGAGACCGGCACGATCGTGCTCGTCGAGCACGGCTCGTCGGGCCTCGGGCCCGGCACACGTGGTGGCTCGGGCGCCGTGGAACTCGACGGCGGTGGTTCACTGTTCATCGTGCACGAGAGTCATCACTTGCCCTCTGGCCGTGCGTATCTGCATCGGTTCGTGTCGCTGAACGATAGCGGCGCCATTGTCAGCGCCTCCCCACGGTTGAGGCTCCTGGGGTGGGGCGTGGAGTTCGTTGCCGGAGCGGCGCGCGCGGGAGACGATCTGTTGATGACCTTCGGCGTCGGTGATCGCGAGGCCTGGCTTGCGCGGCTGCCCCTGTCGACCGTGCTCGAGCGCCTTCGGCCGGTGCCCTCACCCTCAGCGGTCAGCGCGTGACCGCCAGCGGCGTGCGCCTGGCGATGATCGTGCGCAACGAAGAAGCCATCATCGAGCGTCTGATCACGTCAGTCCTCCCGCATATCGACTCCTGGCGCATCATCGACACCGGCTCGACCGACGGCACTGTCGCACGCATCGAGGCAGCGCTCGCCGGACTGCCGGGCGAGCTTCGCGTGAGCGAATGGGTCGACTTCGGCCACAACCGATCGGAGCTCGTCGCATGGGCAACCGTGGGAGCCGAATGGCTGCTGCTGCTCGACGCCGACATGACGATCGACGCCGACGACGACCTCGGTGAACAGCTCGCCGCGGTCACGGCCGACGCCGCTCTTGTTCCCGTCGGCGGAGGGGTGTCGTACCGCATGCCCTACCTCGTGCGCGGCGGTCGCCCGTGGCACTATGCCGGGCGCACGCACGAGTACCTGACGAGCTCCGAGCCGTACACCACCACCTGGTTCGACGGCCTGCGCATCACCCATATCGCCGACGGCTCGTCGCACCGGGTCAAGCTCGAGCGCGATGTCGAGCTGCTGGGTCTCGACCTGCTCGACAACCCCGACTCAGCTCGCACCGTGTTCTACCTCGCCCAGACCTACCGCGACGCCGGGGAGCACCAGCTCGCCCTCGAGCACTACCAGCGACGCGCCGCCATGGGTGGCTGGGAGGAAGAAGTCTTCTGGTCGCTCTACCAAGCTGCCCTCATCGAGGAGAAGACCGCATCACCGACGGCAGGCGACGCCTTCATCCGGGCGTGGGATGCCCGCCCGGAGCGGGCCGAACCCCTCTACCGCCTCGCCCGCCGCCATCGGCTGCTCCGCCAGCACCACGCCGCGTGGCTCTATGCGAGCGCGGCCGCCGCGCTCGAGCATCCCGCTGACTCGCTCTTCGTCGAGGCCGAGATCTACCGCTGGGGTGCAGCCTTCGAGCGCGCCGATGCGGCGTGGCGGCTCGGACACCTCGACCTCGCGCGCACCGAGGCCGATCGCATACTTGCCCTCGATGGCATTCCGGACGAGTACCGAACGCATCTGGCCAAGATCCGACATGCTGTCGCTCCGGGCGACTCCCTTCCCACGCGCGCCGCCCGCGACTAGGCTTGCCGCACCTGAGCCAGTGAAAGGGCTGACATGCCGACCCGACGCGACGTCCTTCTGGTGCTCGGCACCGCCGCAGCTACCGCCGCCCTCACGACCGGTGTGAACATTCTGCTTCCTGGCCCTGCCGGCCCTGCCGGAGCGCCCGGCGCCGATGGGCGCGACGGCGCTGACGGACAGGACGGCGTTGACGGTCGCGACGGCGCTGACGGTGCGACAGGACCGACGGGCGCCAATGGCCTGGATGGAGCGGACGGTGCTGCCGGCCCGACAGGAGCGGCGGGGAGTCAAGGGGCAACCGGTCCGGCGGGGTCCAGCACCGGCATCGCCGGGCCGACCGGGCCGACCGGGGCCGCTGGCCCCACGGGCCCAGTCGGCCCCACGGGCCCGGTCGGTCCGACCGGCACTCCCGAACCGGGGGTCACTGGTCCGACGGGCGAGATCGGAGCGACCGGTCCCACCGGCCCCACCGGCGAGATCGGTCCGACTGGCCCGACCGGCCCCACCGGCGAGATCGGACCGATCACGTAGGTCGCGGAACCCTGGCCGCCGCCGCGCAGCGGCGGCGAGCTAGATGCTCGCGGTCGGCAGGCCCTGGAACGCGCTCGACGGCAGGTCTTTCTCGCCAGCACGCACGCCGTCGAGGATGCGGCTGACGACGGCGGCGGGCGCGTAGCCGACCGGGAACGCGGGGCGCTCACCGGCCAGCGGGTGCCGTGACAGGTCGGTCTCGGTGTGGCCGGGGCGAGCATCCATGACGCGGATGCCCGAGCGGCGCAGCTCGCGGGCGGCCACCTGGTGCGCCGCGGCCTGGGCGGCCTTGACCGCGCTGTAGGCGCCGATGCCGGCGGTGGGGGTCTCGGCCACCACGCCGCTGATCGAGACGACGAACGGCGAGCCGCCGTCGGCGGCGCTCGCGGCGAGCGCCGGGGTCGCGGCACGCAGCACGCGCAGCGGGGCGAGCACGTTGATCGCCCAGAGTCCCTCGAGGGTGGCGTCGGCGGTCTCCGCGAGCGGGCCGAAGGCAACGGCACCCGAGGCGACGATGACGCCGTCGAGCCGACCGTGCGCGGTGATCGCGGCGGCGACGACCTTCTCGGCCTCGCCCGCATCGGTGAGATCGGCGGGGATCAGCGCGGCACCCGGAATGTCGAGGTCGTCGAGGGCGAGCATCGAGCGGCCGGTGAGGGTGAGCCGGGCGCCCGCGTCGGCGAGCTGCCGGGCGAACTCGCGGCCGAGGCCGCCGGTCGCGCCGAGAACGATGATGGATGCACCCGCGAGGTCGGTCATGCAGGAGACGGTACGCGCGCACTCTGGGAACACGCAGAGCGCACTCAGGCTCGGGGCGCCGCGGCGCTAGCCCCGACCTTCTCGCACCGCCGCACGCGCCGAATAGGCCAGCACCTCGTTCGCGAAGGCCGCGCCGACGGCGTGCGCCTGCTCGCGATAGCGGCGGTAGTTCTCGTGGCTGCGCTCCGCCTGCTCGTCGGGGTCGACACCCGCGCGCTCATAGGCACGGCGACCGCCGGCGATCCACGCGAGCTGCGTCGCGAGGCCGACTTCGAGGTGGAACTGCAGGCCCCAGGCGGCCGGGCCGAGCCGGTAGGCCTCGATGATGCCGTCGGTCTCGCCAAGCAGCACCGCCCCCTCCGGCAGCTCGTGGCTGTCGTCGTGGTAGTGGAAGACCTCGACCGTGCCGTCATCGGCCGTGCGTGCGAGCGGCGCGATCACCGGGTCGGCCGCGGCCTCCGGCGTCAGGGTCACGGTGGTCCAGCCGTACTCCGACTTCGGGGAGGGCTTGAACGCGGCTCCCCCGGCCGCAGCGAGCAGCTGCGAGCCGAAGCAGAGGCCCAATGTCGGCAGCCTCAGCTCGAGCGCGCGCTGCATGAGCCGCTTCTCGTGGGTCATCCAAGGATGCTGGGCCTCTTCGTGCACGCCGGCGTAGGCGCCGAGCGAGACGATGCCGCTGAACTGCTCGAGGGCATCCACCGCAGGGGCGCCCTCGGGGTCGCGCTGCACGTCCCACATGACGATCCGGATTCCCGCCTCGGCGAACGGCTCGGCGAGCTCGTTGAGGTTGTCGTCGACGTCGTGCAGCACGACGAGAACGCGGGGCGGCTGCGTGCGCGCGGTCATGCGGTGGCCTCCTGCATGGCGCGGATGTAGTCGCGGATCGTCGGCACGCCCTCGAGCTTGTCGCGGAAGAACGTGTTGACGAGGTTGATGACGCGGGTCTGCGCGGCCTCGACATCGGCGGTGCGGCGCTCCCCCGCCGACTGGTCCTCCAGCGTGCGGCGCAGGGCGAGCAGGGCGCTGACGATCTCCGCCTCCTCGTCGCCGTCGAGCATCTGGATCACCTGCAGCATGAGGGCGTCGGCCTGGTCGCGCACCGCGTCGATCGGGATGCTCGAACCGGGCTGCGTCGCGTTGTCGAGCGTGGAGATCAGCGACCACACCTGATAGAGGATCGTCGCCGGCTCGTCGAACAGTTCGCGCACGTAGGCGGCGTCGATGTGCCGCCCCGACAGCCGGAAGATGTTGTACATGCGCTTGGCGGCCTTGCCGTAGTTCACCTGCGTGGTGAGGTACTTGCGCACCTCCTCCTCGAGCCGCTCGACGTACTCGTCGAGGGCGTCATCGCTGACGAACTGCGCGACCTTCGCGAAGGTCGGCATGGCGTCGGCATCGAGGTAGACCTCCTGGAAGTAGGCGTCGAGGTAGCCGTCGAGGGCGACGATCTCGCCGTCGGGGGCCTCCCACGTCACGTCGATGACGTTGCTCGCGTTCGACAGCGCCTTGCGCGCCGGATCGGCGACAACCCAGTCGAGCTTGCACCAGCCCGGGTCGAGCGCCGCCTGCTGCCAGCTGAGGGTCTGGGTCGAGCCGTCCGCCAGAGTCAGCTCGATGCGCTCCGCTTCGATCTCCTCCGGCGTCCAGGTGATCGGCGAGCCCTTCTTGCGCGGCCAGCCGCCGTGCTCGCAGTCGACCGGGTAGCTGCCGAGCTTGCCCTCGAGGAACTGGAAGGCGTCGCCCGTGCTCGTGCGCCGCGCGGCTGCGCGCATGCAGTCGGCCATGATGCGGCACGCCTCCTCCCGTGTCGCTGCCTTGATGTTGAGCCGCTGGAAGTAGTCGCAGTCGCCCGGGAACGACTGGATCTTCGACTGCGCGGCCGAGCCGCTGAGCGCGAGGGCGCTCTCGACGACGCCCTCCGGGCCGGTGACCTCGACGACCTGCCCGATGCGCCGGAACCGCTCGAGGTCGCGCGGGGCGAAGTCGAGCATCGACACCCGGTGCCCGAAGGTGCCGCTCTCGTGGGTGACGATGTGGTCGTCGCTCGCCGCATCGGCGGCGATCGCCGCGAGCCACTGCAGCGCGGCCTCCTCGTCGAGCTGCACGCCGAGGCGGGCAGCCGACTCGCGGATGCGGGCGATGTCATCGTCGGGTGTGATCACGGTCGGTGTCCGTTCAGCGAGGGGACTGCGCCTCGTGGCGCACCGCGCGGAACAGGGCGGCCTGGTCGCGCGCGTCGTCCAAGGCATTATGCGTCAGGGTGATGGCCAGCCCATAGCGCTCGGCGACGAAGGGCATGCTCGTCGCGGGCCAGCTCGACCCCGTCACCCCGAGGTAGTAGGCCTTGATGTCGAGCGCCGAGTAACCGAAGGGGTTCTGGCCGAGGTAGCGGTGGAAGTAGTCGGCCACGAACATCCAGTCGAACGCGGCGTTGAAGCCGACCAGCACGGGCCGGTGGCCGTCGGGCGTGACGGCAGCCACCCAGTCGGCGAAGGCGCGCATCGCCGCGGCGGGCGGTGTGCCCGTGGCACGCAGACCCTCGAGCGTGAACCCGCCGACGGCCATCGCGCTGGCCACCTCGCCGTCGCGGTCGGGCTGCAGCTCGACGTAGAAATGCGGAGCGGTGCCGGTCGGCAGCGGCGCGGAGCTATCGGGGTTGGGCTCGTCGACCAGGCACCCCCCGATCGACAGCATGGCGTAGCCGCTGGGGCTCGGGCCGGCCGTCTCGACGTCGACGCTGATGTAGGTGACGGGTGGGTCGGCGCGCGGGCCGGCGGGGGTGCTCACCGCTCCATTCTGGTGGCCGGTGCCGCGATTGCCTCCTCGACGCCGCGGTTCAGTCGAAGACGCTGCGGCTGGTCGCGGTGACGCGCAGCGGGATGCCCTCCGGCACGAGCACGGAGAGCACGGGCGGCGCCCACGCGGCGGCCAGGGTCACCCGCGCGCTCAGGCCGTCGGGTGTCGACGCGGCCACCAGCCGCAGCTGCTCAAGTCGCGAGCCCGGCGCCCGCTCGAGGTAGTCGGCCGCCGCGGCCCGCACCTCGGGGTCGGTGAGCCGGGGCCGCAGCGTGCCCTCGGCGGTGGGGCGCACCGACGCGAGGTCGAACGACTCGGCCGCGGCCAGCGCGGCACCATCCGCGAGGGTGTAGAGACGCGTGCGCTCGAGGTACAGCGAGGTGGCGGCGCTGACGAGCAGCACCACCGCGAGCGCGAGCGCGCCGAACCCGGCGACGAGCGGCAGGATCGAGCCGCGGTCGTCGCGCGGGTCAAGGCGGAGCATCCGGGCCCCCAGGGTGACGGACGAGACGCCGCTCATCGGGCTCCCCAGAAGCGCGAGACCTGCTGGGTCGCGCTCGCCTCGACCGGCACGGCGAGCGGCACGCGCAGGTCGAGCACGGGCGGCACCAGCGGAAGCGGCACGCGCACGGCGACCTCGACGGTCACCCAGCCGCGGCGGGTGTGGCACTGCGCTGGGCGGGGATCGCAGGTGATGCGCAGGGCGGCCTCGCTCGCCGCGAGCCCGTGGTCGGCGAGGGCGAGGTCGAGCGCGCGCTGGGCCGCGGCGGCTCCGGCGGCGGTGCTCGGCGCCTGCACGAACACTCGCGCCGCCTGCCGCGCGGCCCCCTCCGTGGCGAGCGCCGCCGACTGGATCGTGCCGAGCGTGAGGATCAGGTACACCAGCGGCACGAGCATCAGCAGGCCGGCGACGAGGAACTCGAGGGAGGCGGAGCCGCGGTCTCCGCATCCGTCGCCGTCATCGCAGGGGGCTGCGCTATCGCAGAGGCTCAAGGGCCGCACGGCCGGTCACCTCCAGGGCGTCGGGCAGGCCGGCCATGCCGATGAGCGGCAGCGGGGCGCGCACCGTGACGATGACGACGGGATGCCCGCCGTACGCCCCCGTGCCCGCCGAGATGCTCTGCGCGTAGCCCTCCCCGAGCGCCGTCGAGACGAGCTCGCGCGTGCGCTCGATGCCGGCCTCGAGGGTGGAGTCGGCGAGGGCTCCGAAGCGGGCGCCCTCGGCGGCCGCATCGATGAGGGTCGTGCGAATGTGCAGGGCGAACGCGACCTGGAGCACGCTCAGCGTCACAAGAGCTAGCAGGGTGCCGACGAGCACGAACTCGACCGGAGCCGAGCCGCGGTCGTCGGTGAGGCGCTTCCGCCACCGCATGACTAGAAGCCGGTGACGCGGTCGATCGCCTGCTGGAAGACCCCCTGCAGCGCGGGCCCGGCGAGCGCCCAGATGAGGATCACGAGACCGGCGGTCATGAGGGTGATGAGCACCCAGCCGGGGACGTCGCCGCGGTCGTCGTCGGCTCCAGTGAGAAAGTCGAGGATTCTGCGCATACGGGCGATTGTGGTCGCACACCGTCAGACCGCGACGGCGCTCTCCACAGACGAACCGCCACGGCACGACGACACAGTCAGCGCCGCGCCACCCAGCGGTGGAGTCGGTGGCGGATCTCCTCCATCCGGGCGCGACTAATCAGCGACCGGAGGGCACGCTCGAGCTCCCGATCAAAAGCACCGCTCTCGCGCATGGCCGCGATGTTCTCCCTCGCAAAAAGCACGACGCCATGATCGGTCCGCACGTCGCGCACGCCGGCGATGTCGATCGTGTTCGGAAGCGTGGCGCAGCGCTCGAGAGCGCCCGCGGCACGGAGGTTGATCATCGTCCGGACGCATTTCTCGCACTGGCCGCAGTTGTAACGACCCCCCTGGTTCTCCCAGCAGACGCGGAGATGCGCCATCGCCACAGGGCTCGTGGCGATCGCGGCGACCTTCTGCGGTCGAGTGAACTCCTCACCGTGATGGACCAGCGTCAGGCGCGACGACGACCACCACGGGTCGAGATCAGGATGCGAACCCCAGGGGAAGAGATCGCTGACGTGGTATGAGGCGGGGACGATGACGCGACCGAGGTCATTGCCCAGCAGATGAGCGACCGCCGCGAGCGCGGCCCCGTGATAGCAGTCTCCCCACGCGACATGGGGTTCTGAGAGGGCCCGGACGTTGGTGCGCACGACGATGAGCTCTCGATCGAGCTCCGCCGCTGCGGACCGCGCCTCGCTGATGGCCTTCGCGGCGAGCGCCTCGTCGGCGATCTCGATGTCGAAGCCATGCACGAAGATGAGGTGGGAGACCTCGTTGAGGTGCTGGAGAGCGGAGAAGTACGAGTCGACACCGCCGCTGAAGAAGCACCCGACCCCGCCCGCGGAACGGTCGTCGATTGTCGCCGCTCGCGCAGCTACCGCAACAGGCGTCAGATCGGAAAACCAGCCGTGCAGCGTCTGCGCCGCACGGGCGGCGTTCTCGATCGCCACGGCATCGTGCTCATCGAGAAGCTCTAGCGGAGCCCCGACCCGCATCGCAACAGGCAGCACCGCGGGCAGCACCGGAGCCGCCGAGCGTGCCACCGGTCGATCCGCCTCGAACCATACGGTCGTCACCTCACCACGAACGGCGACATCGAACTCGAGGCGATTCGGGTGCGGAAACCGGACGGGAGACACCTCCACGCCGTCGCGCTGCGAGGGGGAAGGCATGTGTGAAGCCTACCCACACTGTGACGAGCACTCGCGGTGGGGTGGCACGATCGACGGCTCCGCTCTGGCACCTCGGGCTCGAGGCGGGCGTCGCCGACCTCAAAATCCGAGCTGCAGCACCATGAGCCCCGGCCAGACGGCGAAGAGCACCGTCACCGGCAGGATGAGGAACACGAGCGGCACGAGCATGGCGACCTCGCGGGTTCCGGCGGCCTCGAGCAGGCGCCGCTTCGACTCGTCGCGGGCGTCGAGCGCGTGGGCGCGCAGCACCTCGGCGAGCGGGGTTCCGCGGTCGAGGGCAGCGAGCACCTGGTCGATGAGCCGACCGACCGCGGGCAGGGCGAGGTCGTCGCGCAGCTCGGCGAGTGCGGCGGCGAGCGGCTGACCCGCGGCGGCGCGCTGCACGACGCGATCGAGCTCGCCCGCCAGCTCTCCCGACCCGGTGCGGGCGACGCGTCGCAGCGCCTCCAGGATGCTCTCGCCGGCCGCGACGCTGAGGGCGAGAAACTCGACCACAGTCGGAAACTCCTCGGCGATGCGCGCCGAGCGCCGGCGGGCCGCGCGGGTGAGGAGCGCATCCGTCGCCGCGATGCCGCCGATGCCGCCCGCCGCGACCGCCGCGATCGCCGTCACGACCACGGGCGCGCCGGCTGTCATCGATCCATTCGCCGCGGCGGCCAGCGCGAGAGCGAGGCCGAGAGCGGCGCCCAGCAGGGCTCCGAGCAGCTGGCGTGTGCGGTGGCCGGCGAGCGTGACCGCCGAGCCCGACTGCCGCAGGCGCGTGCGGATGACCTGATCGCCGCCGAGGGTCGCGGCGAGCATCCGCTGCCCCTGCTCGGCGAGCGGGGAGAGCACCGCGTCCATGACGGGGAGCGGGTCGGAGCGCCGCGCCGTCGTCATCGCCCGGGCCTCGGCGGAGACGTCGACGAGGTAGGGCGCGAGGCGGGCCGCGAGGCGCGGGCGGCCCAGACGCGGGGCGAGCGAGACGAGCAGCCACAGGCCGGTGCCGAGGCCGAGGCCGGCGAGCAGGGCGGCGCCGAGCAGCGGCGTCACCGGAACCACCGCCCCTCCTCGGGCAGCCTCCCGAGCGCGATCATCAGCCGGTAGGCGACGAGTGTCGCCGCGAGACCGCCCGCCACGAGCACCGCGCCCCCGGGAGTGTTGTAGGCGGCGGCCGCCTCGGGGCGGGTGCCGAGCATGAGCAGCACGATCCACGGCGCGACCACGCCCAGACGAGCGGCGGTGCGCACCCACGACTGGCGGGCGTCAACCTCCGAGCGCACCGCAGCGTCGGCCCGCAGGTACTGCGACAGCGAGCGCAGCACCGTCGGCAGCTCGGTGCCGCCGACCTCCCGCGCCATGCGCACGGTCTCGACGATGCGGTCGGCGACCGGGTCGGCCAGGGTCGCCTTCAGCGTGTCGAGGCACGCGCCGAACTGCGCCGTGCGCAGGTAGTCGCGCCGGAACGCCAGGAACGCCGGACGCACCGGCTCGGGCGCGGCATCGGCGAGCGCCGCCACCGCCTGCGGCAGGCTCAGCCCCGCCCTCACGCCCGACAGCAGGTGGTCGACCACGTCGGGCCAGACGGCGCGCAGCGCGCGACGGCGGGCGGCCGCGCGGGCCCGCAGCACGAGCACCGGAACCGACGCCGCGACCACCCCCGCGATCGGGGCGAGCGCCGCCACCGGCACGAACACCAGCGTCAGGGCTGCGCCCGCGAGGCCCGCCATCAGGATGCTCGCCACGAGCACCCCCGGCGCGACGCCGCTCACCCCCGCGCGGGCGAGCAGCTCGGCCAGCGGCTCGAACAGCGCGCGCCGCGGCGCCGCGGCGCGGGGTCGGCGCGGCCACAGCCACGGGGAGGCGAGCAGCAGTACCCCGGCGGCGAGCAGCAGCGCGGCGACGAGCGTCATGCGCGAGGGCCGGGTTCGGGCGCGGGCGCGCGAAGCAGCATCGCCGGGTCGAGGCCCGCGCCGTCGAACCTCTCGAGCCGCGCCGGAAGGACGCCGGTTGGTGTGAGGGTGCCGGAGAGCATCCCGAACAGGGTGTCGGCCTCGATGACGCCGTCGACGACGCGGCCGGTCGGCGCGACGATCTCGGCGACGCGGCGCTGGCCGCCTTTCACGAGCTCGCAGTGCACGACCAGGTCGATCGCACTCGCGACGGTCGGCACGACGAAGCCCGAGTCGATGTTGCGGCCAGCGAGCAAGGGCAGGGTCGAGAGCTTGACGAGGGCGTCCCGGGCGTTGTTGGCGTGGATCGAGCACATGCCCGGCAGTCCGGAGTTGAGCGCGATGAGCAGGTCGAGCGACTCGGCCTCGCGCACCTCGCCGACGACGAGGCGGTCGGGGCGCATGCGCAGGGCCTCCTTGATGAGGCGGCGCAGCGAGATCTCGCCGGCTCCTTCGAGGTTGGGCGTGCGGCACTGCATCGCGACGACGTCGGACGCGGCCAGGTCGAGCTCGAAGGTCTCTTCCACCGTCACGATGCGGTCGTTCGGGCGCGCGCTCGCGAGCATCGCGCCGAGCAGGGTGGTCTTGCCCGAGTGGGTCGCCCCGCTGACCAGGATGTTGCCGCCGGCGAGCACGGTCATGCGCAGGAACTCGGCGGCGAGCGGCGTCAGCGACCCCAGTTCGACCAGTCGCCCGAGGCTGCGGATGCGCTGCGAGAACTTGCGCACGTTGACCGCCCAGTGCTGGCGCGTGACATCCGGGATGACGACGTGCAGCCGCGAGCCGTCGGGCAGACTCGCGTCGACGAAGGGGCTCGCCAGGTCGACACGGCGGCCGGTGCTCTGCAGCATGCGCTCGACGAGAGTGCGCACCTGGTCGTCGGTGAGGTTCGCATCCACCCGCTCGGTGACGCCGGCGCGCGCGATGAAGACAGCGTCGGGGGCGTTGATCCAGATCTCCTCGACCGTGGGGTCGTCGAAGTAGGGCTGCAGCGGACCGTAGCCGGTGAGGTCGGCGAGCACGCGGCCGAGCGCGGCCTGCTCGTCATCGAGCCGGGGCAGCGAGCCGGCGAGCGCGCGCTCGGCGTAGGCGCGCAGCTCGTCGCGCACGAGGCGCTCGGCCGCGGTCGGGTCGACGGTCAGGTCGAGCCGTTCGGTGCGCACCCGCTCGCGCACGCGCTCGGTGATGACGCTGACGGCACTCGACATGCGCGTCATTCTGGTGACGGGCGGGGCGGAGGTTGGCTGGTTTTCCACAGTTGTCGGGGTTCGGGGAGGGCTGGCCGGAGCACGCGAGGGCAGGGGTGCTGCGAACGGCGTCGATCGGTCACTCGTTGGCGCCAGTCGGGAGTGTGTCGGTAACGAGTGACCGATCGACGCTGTTCATCGCAGCCTCGGGCCCGCGCCGGTGTCAGCAGGAGCCCCGGCGCGGCCCCGCGTGTCGCGCCAGCGCGGGATGCGGAGCTCACGCCAGCGCGGGCCCAACCTGACGCAGCCGCCAGCCGCGGGGTGGGCGCCATCCCCCGTCGCGCAACCGCCGCTCGAGTCGACCCATCAGCTCGCTCGGTTGCTCGAACACATCAGCGCGGGTCGCCCTGACCGCCCGCCATCCCTCGTCGGTGTAGCGATCGAACCGCCTCACATCGGTCGCGAAGCGTCGGCGCGATGTCCGGTGCTCGTCGCCCTCGTACTCGACCAGCACCCCGAACGGCGGCCACGCCAGGTCTGCCTCTGCGCGCCAGCGTTCCGCCGAAAGCTCGGTCGACAGCACCGGATGCGCGACCACGGGCTCGGGCAACCCTGCGCTCGCGATCATCAGACGCAGAAGCGTCTCAGCCCGCGACCGCACACCGGCCCGACGCAGCGGGGCGGCCCGCGCGAGTCGCGCATACCCCGGGCGCCGGGCACCGAAGGCGAGGGCTGCGAGCATCGGGTCGGGGCGGCCTTCCGACTCGGCCCGCAACAGCATCGCGTCGGCGAGCGCCACCAGATCGGGTCGACTGAGCTGCGTCGCGCAGGTCAGCAGAGTGAGCGGCTCGTCGACCAGCGGCAGTGGAAGGTACTCGCCTGAGCTCGGCGCAACGACCAACAGGTGCTCAACACGTGCGGCGGGAAGCTCGATGCTGTGGCCGCGAACACCGGCGATGCGCACAGCGCGCCGCGGACGCGGCACCGCGACGTGCACCAGACCGTCGCGCCGCACGACGCGCGGCAGCGGATACCCGCGCAGAAGAGCCGCCGAACTGTGGCTGAAGGCCGCGGCAGAGTCGAGCCAGACCGTGAGCGCGTGAGCTCGCTGGACGGGGTCATCGAGATCGATGGCGTGCGCGGCGACTCCGCGGTAGGGATGCGCAACGTCGCGTCGGCGGGTGCGCGCGTAGGGCATCCCGCCGCCGGCGACGGATGCGCGCACGACCCACGCATCGTCGGCACCGTTGAGCAGCTGAGGTTCGCGAGTCATGGCGGCGAGCGTGCCGGAGACAGCAACTCGGCGACTGGCGTGCGCACGACAGCGTCGATCGGTCACTCGTTGACCCGAGTTGGGGAGGAGTGCGCAACGAGTGACCGATCGACGCTGTGTGGGGCGCCGCAAGCGAGAAATTCGGGGGTGCGGCGACTCTTCACGACCCGAGCGCGGTCGTAGGCTGGGCCCGCCGCGCCCGGCGTTCACGCCGCGCACCCCGAACCGCGCCCACACCGAACCTTCCCCACCCCGAGGAGCCCCCCATGCTCGAGACGCTCGCCGCCGGCGCTGTCGGGCTCGGGGCTGCCAGCTTTCTGCTCATCGGGGCCGCAATCGGGTGGCTCATGCAGGTGCCGACCGGGGTGGTCGCCGGAGTGATGGCGTTCGGCGCGGGCGCGCTGATCTCGACGCTCGCGTACGAGCTCGTGGGCGAGGCGCACGCGGTGGGCGGGCTCGCCCCGACCATCGGCGGCTTTCTCGCCGGCGCCGTGATCTACGTGCTGGCCGACCTCGCGCTCGCCCGGCAGGGGGCGCGGGCGCGCAAGCGCTCGATCGCGCTGCAGAGCGCCCCGGGGGTGCACGCGGCTCCGGTCGTGCCGGCCGCGAGCGCCGGGGTCGGGCTGGCCGTCGCGATCGGGGCGCTGCTCGACGGGGTGCCCGAGAGCCTGGTGCTGGGGCTGTCGATCGCGGATGGCGGGGCGGTGAGCATCCCGATGCTCGTCGCCGTCGCGGTGTCGAACGTGCCGGAAGGGCTGTCGAGCGCCGCGGGCATGAAGCACGAGGGCCGCAGCGCTCGCTACGTGTTCGGGGTGTGGGGCGGCATCATGCTCGTCTCAGGGGTCGCGGCGATGCTCGGCTTCGCGCTGCTCTCGGGCGCGAGCCCCGAGGTCGTCGCCGTGGTCACCACGATCGCGGCGGGCGGCATCATGGCGATGGTCGCCAACACGATGATTCCGGAGGCCTTCGCCGCCGACCGCTCGCTGACCGGACTGTGGGCGGCATTGGGCTTCGCGCTCGCCTTCGCGCTGTACCAGCTGGGCTGAGCCCACACCACCCGGAGTGACCTACGCGCTGAGGGCAGCGCCCGCCGCGTGCAGCCGCGCGATGAGCTCGGGCACCTCGTCGACCGTGCGGCAGAACATCGCCGGCTTGAAGCAGATGCTCGTGTAGCCCTGCTCGACCTGTCGGGGCAGGGCGGCGAGGGCCTCGTCGAGGTCGGCCACCGCATCCGGCCCATCGAAGCGGCCCCGGATGCCCCCCACGAGCTCGAGCTCGCTCATCGCACGCCCGGCCTCGGCCATCGCGCGCTCGAGCCTGGCGAGATCGTCGGCGGTGAGCGTGCCGAACGGGTTGAGACCGGACCCGTACCGCACGAGCCGCCGCACGAGCGGCGGGTGCATGCCCTGCCCGCCGAACCACAGCGGCGGGCCGCCCGGCCGGAAGGGCCCCGGCTCGAGCCACACATCGTCGAAGCGGTAGAACTCGCCCTCGTGCCGCACGGGCCCGCCCCGCCACGCGCGCGCGACGATGTCGAGCTGCTCGTCGAGAATCGCCCCGCGCCGGTGGAAGGGCACGCCGAGGGCCGCGTACTCGTCCTTGTGCCAGCTGACCGTCGGCAGCACGACGAGACGGCCCTGCGCGAGCAGGTCGAGCGTGCCGAGGTCTTTCGCGAGCAGCAGCGGGTGCCGCAGCGGGAAGATGATGGCGCCCGCCACCAGGCGCAGCGTCGTCGTGGCCTGCGCGATGGCCGACATGAGCACGAGCGAGCTCGGCCAGGCGGTCGCCGGGTCTTGGTTGCCGGGGGCGGCGTAGTCGCGCAGGTTCGCCATGACGCCGTTCGCGCCCGCCGAGGGGCCGAGGGCGATGTGGTCGCTGAGCATCACCGCGTCGACGCCGTGCCGCTCGGCGGTCACGGACAGCTCGACGAGCCCGCCCAGGTCGCGCGCGTCGACGATCGCGTCGTTCTCGGTCAGCACCATGACCCAGCGGATGCTCACACCGGCCTCCTCGCCCGCTCGCCAGTCATTCGCTTCCGAATGACTCAGGGAAACGCTAGCGGATGGCGTCCGGGACAGTTCTCCGACGATGTGCGAGAAGGTTCTCGCAAAACTCGCTAGAGTGGGCGAGTGAAGAAGGTCCTTCTCGCGCAATTCACCGTTGCGCCCTCTGGCGCCGAGGTGGTTCGCCAACTCGTGGTCGAGTACGCGCACGCTGTTCGCGCCGAAAAGGGCAACCGACTGTTCGCGCCGACGACCCGTCAAGACGATCCGAACAGCTACCTGATCTTCGAAGAGTACGAGAACGATGAAGCCTTCGCGGTGCACCTCAGCACAGCACACTGTGCGGCGTTCAACGCCGCGATCGCACCGTGGATTCACGGTGGGGCAACGACCCTCATCGAACTCGTCGACATCGAGTCGGTAGGCGGCGCGAACGACTCACGCACGCTCGTCTAGACACCAGCGGGCCGAGGCCCAGCGCCGAGGTGGCGCCGTTAACCGAGCTCGTGCCTCCACGGCGGCTCCGCGCCAGCGCGTGTCACGGTGATCGCGGCACACCGCCCCGCGAACGACAGCAGAGCGTCGACGTCGATCGACGCGAGAGCTCGCTCGCGATCGACGGCGAAGGCGTCGACCACACCCTGATCAACCAACGCTGCGATGATTCCCGCCATGAACGAATCGCCTGCGCCAATCGTGTCGACAATGTCAACGCGCGGCGGTGCGAACTCCACGACTCCGGAGCTCGAGACCGCGATGGTGGATGCTCCCCCATCGGTCACCACGACGAGCTCGGGCCCCCGGCTCAACAGATGCTGTGCGGCCTCAACGAGGGTCATGGAGTCGTAGGCCCACGCCAGATCTTCGGCGCTCGCCTTCACGACCTGCGCGAGCGAGCAGAAGCTCTCGACCCGTTCGCGGGCGAGCTTAACCGAGCCCATGATCTGAGGGCGCAGGTTGGGGTCATAGGTGACGAACACCCCAGCGGCGTGAGCACGAATGAGCGCGTCAACCTGGGTCGCCCCCGGCTCGAGCACCGTCGCAATCGAGCCGGCGTGAATCAAACGCGTCGCGGGCGCGACGACGAACGAGTCCGGCAGTTGCCAGTGCATGTCGAACACATACGACGCTGAGCCGTCGGCGTCGAGCGTCACCGCGGCCGTCGACGTTGCACGGTCGACGCCCGTGGCGGTGTGCACGTTCTGTACGCCGCTGGCATCAAGGTGCGCACGGAGCCACTCGCCGTGGGAATCGGGCCCCAGGTACGTGACGACGTCGACGGCAAGACCCAAGCGCGCCGCGCCGACGGCGACATTGAGTGGGCTGCCGCCCGCGTGCTCAACGACGGCGTCGCCAGAACGCACGATGTCAACGATCGACTCGCCGACCACACAAATGCGTGTGGCCGGCGAGGAGTCAGGGTTGCCTGCCGCCGTCACGCGTCGGTCGTAGGCTCGGCATCAGCCGAGCCGGTGATCGCCGCAATGAGCGAGTCGGGAGTGAACTCTGACGTGGGGGCATCGCGCACGATGCGACCGAGACGCAGCACCACAATGCGGTCGGTCACTTCGAGCACGTGCGGGAGCGTGTGCGAGATGAAGATGACGCCCAGTCCCTTTGCCTTGGCGGCCCGGATGACGTTGAGCACCTCGCCCGCTTGGCGTGCCCCGAGGTGGTTGGTCGGTTCGTCGAGAATGATGACTTTGCGGGCCCACGACACGGCGCGGCCAATCGCGACGGCCTGTCGCTGACCACCCGAGAGTGCCGAGACCGGCCGGCTCGAGGCCGGCACCGCAATGCCCACGCGCTCGAGGTCGTCGTGCGCCTCTTTCTCCATGCGACGACGGGCGAGAAAACCGAGCTTGCCCAGGATGCCCGGGCTCATGACCTCGCGACCCAAGAACAAGTTCTGCGAGACCGTGAGGTGCGGCGCGAGGCTCGAGTCTTGGTACAAGGTCTCGATGCCCGCCTCAAGCGCGTCACGCGGCGAACCCCAGACGTGCTCGACGCCGTCAAGCTCGAGACGGCCAGAGGTGGGCTGGTGGGCCCCCGAAAGAACCTTCACTAAGGTCGACTTTCCGGCCCCATTGTCACCCACCAACCCGACCACTTCGCCGGCGTGAACACGCAGGCTCGCCCCCGTCAGCGCCTTAACCGAGCCGTAGCTCTTAGAGACATCGTGTGCTTCGTAGATCACGGTTTTCGTCATCAGCTTCGCCCATCACTCTTTCGCAGAACTTGAGCCGCCACCGCCGCAGCGATCAGCACGGCAACGACAACCTTCTTCCAGTCAGGCTCGACGCCGATCATGATGAGCCCCGACTGCACGGTGAACAAAATGAGGGCTCCGATGACGACGCCTGACAGGCGACCGATGCCACCCATGAGTGACACGCCGCCGATCACGACGGCGGCGATCGCGTCGAGCTCACGGCCGGTGCCCGATGAGGGCGATCCAGCGCCCAGGCGAATGTAGACATAGATGCCCGCGAGGCCAGCAAGAGCTCCCGACACGGCATAGACCCACGTGAAGTGGCGAGCAACGTTGATGCCCGCGGCACGGGCGGCGAAGGCATTGGAGCCAATCGCGTAGGTGTAGAGACCAACCCGCGCCTTGTGCAAGTACAGGCCGAGCACCGTGACGACAACGATGACGACCACGAGCGCTGGCGACAGCGGGTTCCACTGCGGTGAGAACGACGAGATGAGGGCGAAGTCGTTGGCGCTACCGATGGGAGCACCCTGCGAGATGACGACCGAGAGGCCGAGCGCGGCTCCCATGGTCGAGAGCGTCGCGATGAAGGGAACGATCTTCAAGACGTTGATGAGAAAGGCGTTGATGAGGCCCACGAGCAACCCCACGCCGATCGAGACGGCGGCACCGACGAGCAGGCCGCCCCAGGCGTCTTGGCCCTTGACCGTCTGGTCGAGGCCAAGAACATTCGCCATCGTCCAGGCGGCCACCACACCACTGAGGCCAATGACGGCACCCACCGAGAGGTCAATGCCGCCACTGATGATGACGAAAGCCTGACCGACAGCAATCAAGACGATCGAGCCCCAGTCCGTGAGGATGTTGCTCGCCGTTGCAACCGAGAAGAACTTCGGTTCGAGGATCGTGAAGACGATGATGAGAATCACGAGCACTCCGAGAAGGAGGCTGCTCTGTGATGTCAGAGCATCGAACGCCCGTGCCTTGCGCGCCGAAGCGGCGGGGTTCGGTGTCACGCTGATCGCTTGACTGCTGTCGGTCATGGTGTGTGACTTTCGTTAGCTACGTCTGGGCCTAGTTGGCGACGTAGGTGTACTTGGCCAGGTCGGCCGCAGAGGTGTTGGCGTCGAGCGTAACGTTCGGGATGACGACCTCGGCAGGGGTCGACGTCGAACCGTTGCGGATGAACTCAACGATGGTGCGGATGGCGAGACGCGCCTCTTCAGCAGGGTCTTGCGCGATCAGAGCCGTGAAGATGCCCGACTCGATCTTGGCCACGTTGTCGGGGTAGGCGTCGTAGCCGACGAGACCGATCGTGCCAACCAGGCCCTTGGCCTCGAGCGCCGCAGCGGCACCCGACGCGTTCGTGCCGTCGATGGCGAAGATGCCGTCGAGGCCCGGGTACTTGGTGAGCCAGTTGTTCACGTTCGTGGCGGCCTTCTCGGGGTTCGACTCCGAGTACGCAACGTCGACGATCGCGATGCCGGGGTACTCGGCCTCGATCTGCGCCGTGAAGCCGTCGAGGCGGCCCACGTTCGTGGTGGCGGTGGGGCTCGTCAGACCGACGACAACCTCGTAGCTGCCACCCTCTTCGTAGCCGATCTTGGCCGCGAGAGCGTCGGCGGCCTTGGCACCACCGTCGGTGTTGTCACCCGTGATGAAGGTCAGCACGTCGCTGAGGTCTTCAACGCGCGTGTCAACGTTCGCGACGACGATGCCGGCCGCAACAGCCTTGTCGACCGAAGCCTGCAGGGCAACCGGGTCGGTCGGAATCAGAACGAGAGCGTCGGGCTGCTGCGCGAGCACGGCGTCGACGATCGGAATCTGGGTCTCGGCCGAGTAGTTGGCGGGGTCGCCCTGCCAGATGAGCTCGACGCCCTGAGCAGCGGCTTCCTCCTCGGCGCCGACCTTCATGGCCTGGAAGAACGGGTCGGACTCGGCGCCCATGACGAACGCGATCGAGATGTCTTCAGCAGTCGGCTCACCGCCGGCTTCCGTGGTGCTGCAACCGGTGATGGCGATCGAGGCGGCAGCAAGGGCGCCGACAACCGCGACAGTGCGGAACGGGGTCTTCATGCGATTCTCCAGTGGTTGAGTCGCGACTCCGGGCCGAACGCTGTGCGGACGTCGTTGTCGCGAAAGGGGTTGGGGTGCGAGAACGTTCTCGCACTTGAGAGGAAATGATTACACTCATGAGCGTCGAACGCAAATCCTTCCGTACGACACGCCTTTCGACCCAAGGAGTCGTGCCTCTGTGCAGAAGCCGAGTGCTCCCACCATCGCGGATGTAGCCGCGGCAGCTGGCGTCTCATTGGCCACGGCTTCCCGGGCACTCGCTGGCTACGGCCGCGTCGCCGCCGCCACGATCGACCGCGTGCGCGACGCAGCCGATGCACTGGGGTACCGCCCGAACGAGTTGGCACGCTCTATGCGCATCGGCTCCACCTCGACAATCGGTCTCGTGGTCATCGCCGACTTCACGAACGCCTTCTTCGATCGGGTCACCAAAGCGATCGTCGACACCGCGCGGACACGTGGCTACCAGGTGATCATCTCCAACACGGATGAAGAGATCTCCGTAGAGTTCGCTGCAGTGCAGACGATGCTCGACAAGCAGGTCGACGGCATCCTTGTGGTGCCATCACTGCACGAGAACTCTGACCACTTGCTGTTTGAACAGGTGAATGGCAAGCCCGTGGTGCTGCTTGACCGCTACACGAACGACGCGCGCCTGAGCTCGGTGACGACCGATGACCGCCTCGGCACGCGACGTGCGGTAGATGAGTCGATCGCCCTGGGGCACCGGCGCCTGGGGTTCTTGATCTCGACGGTCGGGGTCGACGGATTCACCGATCAGGAGCCCAGCGCCATGATCTCAACCGTGCGCGAGCGCGTCGAAGGATTTCGCGCGGGAGCAAAGGCAGCAGGCGGTCGTGTGTTGTCAGAGCAGTGGCGATTCGCGCAGGACTCGGCCCAGGCAGCCGAGGGCGCCATCGCGTCGATGCTCGATGGGCCCCACCCGCCCTCGGTGGTCTTCTGCTCGAACAACGACATGCTCATCGCATCACTGCGCGTTATCGCTCAGCGCGGGATGCGCGTGGGCCACGACATCTCGATCGTGACGGTCGACGACAGCCCGTGGGCGTCGGCGTTCTCACCGGGAATTGCGGTTGTCGCTCGCCCCGTCGAGGAAGTGGGTGAGGCGGCGGTCCGCCTGTTGCTCGAGCGCATCGCCGATCCGGGGCACGATCCCGCAACGGTCACGCTGCCAACTGAGTTCATCCCTCGGGGTTCGCTCGCTCCACCTCCGCCGAGCTCCGAGAACTGAGTACTCCGCGGAAGAGATCCGCTGCCGGGCGGCCACCACAGCGCCCGGCAGCGGAAGAGGGAGAAGGCGCTAGGCCTTCGGCACGAAGGTGTACTTCGTGGTCAGGTACTCATCGATGCCCTCGAACGAGCCCTCGCGGCCGATGCCCGACTGCTTGACGCCGCCGAAGGGCGCCGCGGCGTTGGAGATGACGCCCGCGTTGAGGCCCATCATGCCGGTCTCGAGGCGGTCGATCATGCGCATGCCGCGGTTGAGGTCGCTCGTGTAGACGTAGGAGATGAGCCCGTACTCGGTCGCGTTGGCGAGCTCCACAGCCTCGTCCTCGGTGTCGAACGGCACGATGGCGAGCACCGGGCCGAAGATCTCCTCGGCCAGCAGGCGGGTGCCCGCGGTGACGCCGGTGATGACCGTGGCCGGGTAGAACGACCCGGCACGGTCGGGGATCACGCCGCCGGTGGTGACCGTCGCGCCGCGCGCGACGGCATCCTGCACCAGCTCGTGGGAGGTCTGAACGGCGTTGTCGTCGACGAGCGGGCCGATCTGCACGCCCTCCTCGGTGCCGCGGCCCATCTTCATGGCGGCGACGCGCTCGGTGACGCGACGGCTGAACTCGTCGACGACGTCACGCTGCACGAGGATGCGGTTGGCGGCGGTGCACGCCTGGCCGATGTTGCGGAACTTGGCGAGCATCACGCCGTCGACGGCCTTGTCGAGGTCGGCGTCGGCGAACACCACGAATGGGGCGTTGCCGCCGAGCTCCATCGAGGTGCGCAGGATGCCGTCGGCGGCCTGCTTCATGAGCATGCGGCCGACCTCGGTCGAGCCGGTGAAGCTGAGCTTGCGCAGGCGCGGGTCGCCGATGATCTCGGCCGAGAGCGGGCCCGACTTCGCGGTCGTGACGACGTTGACCACACCGGCCGGAACGCCCGCGTCCTCCAGGGTCTTCACGAAGTACATCGTGGTGAGCGGGGTCAGCGCGGCCGGCTTGATGATCGAGGTGCAGCCCGCGGCGATCGCGGGCGCGATCTTGCGGGTCGCCATAGCGAGCGGGAAGTTCCAGGGCGTGATGAGGAACGACGGGCCCACCGGCTGGTGCGACACCACGATGTGGCCCGTGCCCTCGGGGTTCTCGCCGAAGCGGCCCGTGATGCGCACGGCCTCCTCGCTGAACCAGCGCAGGAACTCGGCGCCGTACGTGACCTCGCCGCGCGACTCGGCGAGCGGCTTGCCCATCTCGATCGTCATCAGCAGGGCGAACTCGTCGGCCCGCTCGATGACGAGCTCGAAGGCCTTGCGCAGCAGCTCGCCGCGCACGCGCGGGGCCGTGGCGGCCCAGCTCGCCTGCGCGTTCGCCGCAGCATCCATCGCCTTCTTGGCATCGGCGACCGACGCGCTCGCGATCTCGGCGATGATCTCGCCGGTCGAGGGGTCGTTCACGGTCATGGTGGCGCCGCCCTCGGCGTCGACCCACGTGCCGTCGATGTACAGGCCGCGGGGAACCTTGGCGAGCAGCTCGGCTTCGCTGATCATTCGTCTCTCGTTTCGCTCAGTGCCCTGCCGGTCCAGACCGGATCAGGCACGGGTGCGGTGGTGGCGTCCGCGGGGATGGATGGGGGGCGGTGGTCTAGTTCGCTTCGAGGGCTTCGCCGATGACGCGGATGCCCTCACGCAGCAGCTCGTCGCTGATCGACAGCGGCGGCAGCAGGCGGATGACGTTGCCGTCGGTGCCGCAGGTCAGCACGATGACGCCCTGGTTGTGGCAGTACTTCGCGACGGCCCCGGTGAGGGCGGCGTCGGGCTTGCCGTCGGCGTCGGTGAGCTCGATGGCCACCATGGCGCCGCGACCGCGGATGTCGCCGATGCGGCCATCGCGCGCCTGCAGCGTGGTCAGCTCGTCGAGAATGACGGCCTCGAGCTCACGGGCGCGGGTGAGCAGGTCGCCCTCCTCGTAGGCGGCGAGCGCGCCGAGCGCGGCCGCCGTGGCGATGGGGTTGCCGCCGTAGGTGCCGCCGAGGCCGCCGACGTGCGGGGCGTCCATGATCTCCTGGCGGCCGACGACCGCGGCGAGCGGCAGGCCACCGGCGATGCCCTTGGCGAGCGTCATCATGTCGGGCACGATGCCCTCGTCCTCGCTGGCGAACATCTGGCCGGTGCGGGCGAAGCCGGTCTGCACCTCGTCGGCGATGAAGACGACGTTGTTCTTGTTGGCCCACTCCTGCAGCGCGGGCAGGAAGCCCTTCGCCGGGACGATGAAGCCGCCCTCACCCTGGATGGGCTCGATGATGATCGCGGCGAGGCGGTCGGCACCGATCTGCTTCTCGAGGGTGTGGATCGCGCGGGCCGCCGCCTGCTCGCCGGTGAGACCGTCGCGGTAGGGGTACGACATGGGCGCGCGGTACACGTCGGGCGCGAAGGGGCCGAAGCCGGCCTTGTAGGGCATGGCCTTCGCGGTGAGCGCCATGGTGAGGTTGGTGCGGCCGTGGTAGCCGTGGTCGAACGCGACGACGGCCGACTTGCCGGTGTAGTAGCGGGCGATCTTGATGGCGTTCTCGACGGCCTCGGCGCCTGAGTTGAACAGGGCGGTGCGCTTGGCGTGGTCGCCGGGGGTGATCGCGTTGAGCTTCTCGGCCAGCTCGACGTAGCCGTCGTAGGGGGTGACCATGAAGCAGGTGTGGGTGAAGCGCTGCACCTGGTCGATGACGGCCTGGGCGACGTGCGGGTCGGCGTTGCCGACGTTGGTCACGGCGATGCCCGAACCGAGGTCGATGAGCGAGTTGCCGTCGACGTCGACGATCACGCCGCCGCCGGCGGCGGCCGCGTAGACCGGCATGGTGGTGCCGACGCTGGAGGAGACCGCGGCCTGCTTGCGCGCGATGAGGGCCTGGCTCTTGGGGCCGGGGATGCTCGTCACGAGCTCGCGGCGCTGCGGCAGGCTGGGGCCGCCGGTGAGGGCGGGGGCGTCCATCGTCATGCTCATGCGGTCAGCGTAGGGCTCGCAGCGTCGGAGAGCCGTATACGGTATGTACAGCAGGGTCGCTCCAAGTCGACACCGCGTACAGTGCGGGCGTAGGGTGTGGGCAGACTCCCGAATCCACGGAACCGGTGAGCCCCGCATCCCGCGACGGAAGGACGCCCGTGCCGGTCACACTCGACACCCTGCTCGCCCGCCGCGAGCTGCAGCTGCGGCTCGTCTGGGCCGACGAAGCCGCGCGCGAACGGCCCTGGGCGTGGGTGCACTCGAGCGACCTCGCCGACCCGACGCCGTTCCTCTCCCCCGGCGACGCGCTGCTGACCACCGGCACCCAGTGGTCGAGCGACGACGACATCGCCCCGTGGGTCGAGCGCCTCGCCGCGGCGGGGGTTCCCGGCGTCGGCTTCGGCACCGAGGTGATCCGCGACGGCACGCCGGATGCCCTCGTGACGGCCTGCGCCGCGCACGGCCTAGCCCTGCTCGAAGTGCCCTACCGCACGCCGTTCATCGCCGTCGCCCGCGCGGTCGCCGACCTCGACGCGGAGGAGCGCTACGCCCGCGTGCGCTGGACGCTCGAGACGCAGCGCGCCATCGCCGTCGCCGCCCTGCGGCCCGCCGGGCTCGGCGCGGTCGTCGCCGAGCTCGCGCGCCGCATCGGCGCCCCCGCCGCGATCGTGCGCGAGGCAGCCGGGGCGCGCACTGGCGACGAGGGCCCCGACCTGCTCGGCGACGAGCCGCCGCGCACCGTGCTCGACGAGGCCCTCGCCCTGCTGCGCGCCGGGCGCCGCGCCGCCCGCACCGTCGACGACTGGAGTCTGCAGACCGTCGGCGCGGCCACCGCCCTCACCGGCGTGCTCGCCATCGGCCCTGGCTCGCTGCACGACGATGCCGAGCGCGCGGTCATCACCAGCGTCGTCGCGCTGGCCGGCCTCGCCGGCGTCACCGACCGGGATGCCCTCACCGCCTCCGCCGCCGAGACGGCCGCCCGGCTCGCGGCCCTGCGGTCGGCCGTGCAGGCGGCACTCGTCGCCAGCGAGCCCTCCCCCGCCGTGGTCGCCGAGCCGCCCGCTCCGGGCGATCCCGCCGCGCTCGTGCAGCCGCTGCTCGAGCACGACGCCGAGACCGGCGACGAGCTCGTGAGCACGCTCGGCACCTGGCTGCGGTGCGATGCGGTGGCCGAGGCGGCGGCGCTGCGGTTGGGCATCCATCGCCACACCGTCAGGGCGCGCCTGCGGCGCGCCGCCGAGCTGCTCGACCGCGACCTCGATGCCTTCCCGGCCCGGGCCGAGGTGTGGGCGGCCCTGCAGGCGGCAGGGCGGGTATGACCCGACGGCCGTCGCACCCGCGGTTCTAGACTGGCCCTGCCAGCGGGAGTGGTGAAATTGGCAGACACGCAGGATTTAGGTTCCTGTGCCTTCGGGCGTGAGGGTTCAAGTCCCTCCTTCCGCACGCGTCATTCGCGCGACGAGCAGGTAGCCTGAGCACGGAATCGCAACCCTGCCAGCGCTGGAGCCGCCCATGATGCCGATGGATCTCGGCCTGTTCGACGTCGAGGCCTGGATCACGGGCGCCGGCCAGTGGGGCCTGCTGCTCGTCTGCGCGATCGTCTTCGTCGAGACCGGGCTGCTCATCGGCTTCCTGCTACCGGGCGACACCCTGCTGCTCATCACGGGCATCCTGACGTTCACCGGCGTCATTCCGCAGCCGATCTGGCTCGTGGTGCTGTGCATCTTCATCGCCGCCGTGCTCGGCGACCAGTTGGGCTACTACATCGGCTACAAGGCGGGACCGCCGATCTTCGAGCGCAAGTCGGCGGGCTTCTTCAGCAAGAAGTCGGTCGCGCGCACCGAGTACTTCTTCGCCCGCTACGGCGGGTTCGCCGTCACCATCGCGCGCTTCATCGGCGTCGTGCGCACCATCGCCCCGGTCGCGGCCGGCGTCGGCAAGATGCCGTACAGGAAGTTCCTGTTCTACAACGTGCTCGGCGCCTTCCTCTGGGGCGTCGGCCTGCCCCTGATCGGCTGGGGTGCCGCGCACATTCCCGGCGTCGCCGACGTCGTCACCGAGTACATCGAGATCGTTTTCCTCGTGGTCATCGGCATGGCCGTGACGGGCATCGCCTGGCACCTCGGCCACGAGCAGTGGGAGAAGCGCAAGGAGGCCAAGGCGGCCGCGGCCGGCGAGCCCGTGCCCGAGGTCGAGATCTGGGTCGACGAGGCAGCCCACGACGGACGCCACGAAGCCGCCTACCCGAAGGCCGGCTACGGCGTCGGCCCGCACGACGGCAAGCACGAGAAGCAGCCGCCCGCCTGACGCCCGCGCGCCGCGCGGCGCTAGCCGCCGAGAGCGAGCAGCACCAGCAGCGTCACGTTCAGCGTGATGAGCAGCGCGGCGCACACGATGGCGACGGCCGTGGTGAGCATCCGGTTGACGGATTCGCCCATGAGCGCGCGGTCGGCGGTCAGCCGCACGAGCGGGATGAGCGCGAACGGGATTCCGAAGCTCAGCACGACCTGGCTGAGCACGAGGGCGAGCGTCGGGTCGACCCCGAACGCGAGCAGCGCGAGGGCGGGCGCGATCGTGATCGCGCGGCGCACGAGCAGCGGGATGCGCACGCGCAGCAGCCCGTGCATGATCTCGGCGCCGGCGTAGGCGCCGACCGAGGTCGAGGCGAGACCGCTGGCGAGCAGCCCGATGGCGAAGAGCACGGCGACCGCCGGGCCGAGCGAGGCGGCGAGCGCCGCGAACGCGCCCTCGAGCGTGTCGGTGCCCTCGACGCCCTGCAGGTTGGCGGCCGCGAGCAGCAGCATCACGACGTTGACCGAGCCGGCGATGACGAGCGCGATCGTCACGTCGATGCGGGTGGCGCGCAGCACCGTGCGCCGGCCCGCTCCGGCGGCGACCTGGCCGAAGCGGTCGCGCGTGAGGGCCGAGTGCGCGTAGATCGCGTGCGGCATGACGGTGGCGCCCAGGATGCTCGCCGCGAGCAGCACGCTCTCGACGCCGTCGAAGCGGGGCACGAGCCCGGCGGCCGCGGCGGCCGGGTCGGGCGGACCGATCACGAGCCCGGCGCAGAAGCCGACGACGATCACGAGGATGAGCCCGGTGATGACCCGCTCGAAGATGCGCACGCCGCCGCGGCGGCTCTGCACGACGAGCAGCAGCATCGAGATGACACCGGTGATGACGCCGCCGACGACGAGCGGCAGGTCGAACAGCAGGTACAGCGCGACCGCACCGCCGATGACCTCGGCCACATCGGTGGCCATCGCGACGAGCTCGGCCTGCCCCCAGTAGGCGAGCCGCGCCGGGCGGCGGCGGAACCGCTGCCCGAGCGCCTCGGGCAGGCTCAGTCCGGTGACGATGCCGAGCTTCGCCGAGAGGTACTGGATGAGCCAGGCCATGACGTTGCCCGTCACCACGACCCAGACGAGCAGGTACCCGAACAGTGCGCCCGCGGTGATGTTGGCGGCGACGTTGCCGGGGTCAAGGTAGGCGACGCCGGCGACCATCGCCGGGCCGAGCAACGGAACGATGACGAGGCCGCTGCGCGCGGCGACCGTGCGCGCATCGGTGCCGCTGGCAGGGCGGTCGGCAGGGCTCTGCGAGGTCGGCGGTTCGGGGCGCGCGTCGGTCACGCGAGGCAGAGTAGCACGCTGTTTTCGGTGTACCGAAAACTAGTCCTCGCGCACCACCCAGACGGCGGCCGCGACCGCCGGGGCGACGACGACCTCGGTGCCCGCGCGGCGCACGAGCGCGACGCCGGCGGGCGGCTGGGCGGCCGAGAGGCTCACCGGCTCGTCGAGGCCGATGCCGAGCTGATCGAGCACGCGGAGAGCATCCGGGTCGCGGTCGCTGATGCGCACCACGCGCCCCGCGAACCCGACGGGAGCGCGATCGAGCCGCACCGCGTCGGGGCGCACGATCGTGCCGTCGGCCGCCGGGATCAGGTCGCCGTGCGGGTCGCGCGTCGGCCGCCCGAGCTGCGCGTCGATCGCATCGAGCAGGCGGTCGCTGAGCGCGTGCTCGAGCACCTCGGCCTCGTCGTGCACCTCGTCCCACGTGTAGCCGTGCACCCGCACGAGCCAGGTCTCGATGAGCCGGTGCCGCCGCAGCATCGCGAGTGCGCGCTGCTCACCCTCGGGCGTGAGCCGGATCGCCCCGTACGGCCGGTGGTCGACGAGCCCGGCCGCGGCGAGCTTCTTCACCATCTCGGTGACACTGGAGGGGGCGAGCGCGAGCCGCTCGGCGAGCTGCCCGGGCGTGATCGGCTCGGGCTGCCACTCGGTGAACTGGAAGATCGTCTTCAGGTAGTCGTCGGCGGCAGCGGATGCTGCGCTCGCGCTCGGACTGCCTGGCATGCCTGCCAGCCTAGAGCGCGGGGGTCACTCGGCTCGGGCTACGCGGCGCCGTAGCGCTCGGCGAGCACGCGCGCGAGGGCCGCGAAGGCCCGGCCGCGGTGACTGATCGCGTTCTTCTCGTCGGCGGAGAGCTCGGCGCTCGTGACGCTGTAGCCCTCGGGGATGAAGATCGGATCGTAGCCGAAGCCTCCCCCGCCGGCAGGCTCGTGCCCGATCGTGCCCGGCCAGATGCCGAGCTCGACGTGCTCGAAGGCCGCGCCCGACTGGTCGACGTCGAGCGGGTCGGTGCCGACAGGATCGACCAGCGCGGCGGCGCAGGTGAACTGCGCGGCACGGTTCGGTTCGTCGCCGAGGTTCGTGAGCACGAGCCGGAGGTTGGCGGCGTCATCCCGCTCGCCCGAGTAGTGGGCGCTGTCGACGCCGGGGGCGCCGGCGAGAGCATCCACGCTGACGCCCGAATCGTCGGCGATGGCAGGCAGACCCGTGTGCGCCGCGGCGGCGCGCGCCTTGATGAGGGCGTTGCCCGCGAAGCTGTCGGCATCCTCCACCGGCGCGGGGCCGTCGTAGGGCAGCAGCTCGAGGCCGGGCAGGGCTGCGCCGAGAATGCGCTGCAGCTCGGCGACCTTGTGCGCGTTGTGCGTCGCGACGACGACCTGCACGATCTACGCCCCCAGAGCTGCGCGCTGCGCAGCGGCGAGGTCGACGCAGCCGCCGACCGCGAGGTCGAGCAGCGCGTCGAGCTCGGCGCGGTCGAACGGCGCCCCCTCGGCGGTGCCCTGCACCTCGACGAAGTGGCCCGAGCCGGTGACGACGACGTTCATGTCGGTCTCGGCCCGCACGTCCTCCACGTAGGCGAGGTCGAGCAGCGGGGTGCCGTCGATGATGCCGACGCTGACCGCGCTCACCGAATCCTTCAGGGCGGTGGCCTTCTTGGCGATGAAGCCCTGCGCGCGGCCCCAATCGATCGCATCGGCGAGAGCGACGTAGGCGCCCGTGATCGCCGCCGTGCGCGTGCCGCCGTCGGCCTGCAGCACGTCGCAGTCGATGACGATCGTGTTCTCGCCGAGCGCCTTCATGTCGACGACGGCCCGCAGGCTGCGGCCGATGAGGCGCGAGATCTCGTGCGTGCGGCCGCCGACCTTGCCCTTGACCGCCTCGCGGTCCATGCGGTCGTTCGTCGAGCGGGGCAGCATGCCGTACTCGGCCGTGACCCAGCCCTTGCCCTTTCCGGTGAGCCAGCGCGGCACGCCGTTGGTGAAGCTCGCCGTGCACAGCACCTTCGTGCCGCCGAAGCTGATGAGGGCGCTGCCCTCGGCCTGGGCGCTCCAGCCGCGCTCGATCGTCACCGGCCGCAGCTGGTCGGCGGCGCGGCCGTCGGCGCGCTTCGTCGAGCCGAGGCCCGTGGATTCGGCGATCGTGGTCATGAGGAGCCTCTCGGTGCGGTGGACGGTACTGCGGGGATCGTGCCGGTCGGAAACGCCTCCACGTGCCCGATCTCGGGGCCGAGAAAACGGTGGGCGAGCTGCCGGAAGCCCGCGGTGTCGGGGCCGGTGGCCTCGAAGGAGTGGGTGGGGGCATCCGTCGCCGCGGTCTCGAGGCCGTGCTCGACGAGTCGGCGGTAGACGTCGTAGGCGGTCTCTTCCGCGCTCGAGACGAGAGCGACGTCGGGGCCGCAGACGTACTGGATGGCTCCGGCGAGCAGCGGGTAGTGCGTGCAGCCGAGCACGAGCGTGTCGATCTGCGCCTGCTTCAGCGGCGCGAGATACTGCTCGGCGGCAGCGAAAAGCTCGGGCCCGCTCGTGATGCCGGCCTCGACGAACTCGACGAAGCGCGGCGCCGCGGCCTGCGTGACGACGATCTCGGGGTCGGCCACGAACGCGTCGACGTAGGCGCCCGAGCGCACGGTGCCCTCGGTGCCGATCACGCCGATGCGCTTGCTGCGGGTGCGGCGCACGGCGGTGCGCACGGCCGGCTGGATCACCTCGACCACGGGGATGCCGTGGCCCTGCTCGAACCGCTCGCGGGCATCCCGGAACATGGCGGCGCTCGCGGTGTTGCAGGCGATGACGAGCAGCTTGACGCCCTGGTCGACGAGTTCGTCCATGATGCGCAGCGCGTGCTCGCGCACCTCGGCGATCGGAAGGGGACCGTAGGGGCCGTTGGCGGTGTCGCCGACGTAGAGCAGCCGCTCGCGGGGCAGCTGGTCGATGATCGCGCGGGCCACGGTGAGGCCGCCGACCCCTGAGTCGAAGACTCCGATCGGCGCGCTACTCACGGGGCAAGTCTAGGCCCGCCCGTGGAGGCAGATCTGGGCCTAATGTGCTGATGCGCTGGGCGGCATGCGCCGTTTTGGCCCAGATCTGGCAGGTGGGGTGGGGCTAGAGCGGGCCGCGGGCCCGCTCCTGCTCGACGACCTGCTCGCGGTCGGCGAGGCGGCGCAGCCCCGCGAGGGGTTGCGCCATGCGGTGATTGCCGCGGATGCTCGGCTCGACCCGATCGAGAAACGCCCAGTAGCCCGCGGTGAACGGGCAGGCATCCTCACCGAGCCGCTTCTTCGGGTCGAAGCGGCACGACCCGCAGTAGTCGGACATGCGCTGGATGTAGGCGCCGCCCGCGGCGTAGGGCTTCGTCGCGACGACTCCCCCGTCGGCCCACTGGCTCATGCCGACGACATTGGCGGGCATCACCCACGGCGTGCCGTCGACGAACGCGCCCTGGAACCAGGCCGTGAGCTCGGCCGGGTCGTAGCCGCGCTGCAGGGCGGCGTTGCCCAGCACCATGAGGCGCGGGATGTGGTGCGCCCACCCCGCGCCGCCGACCGTGTCGAGGGTGTGCGACAGGCAGCGGGCATCCGTCGCCGACCCGTCGAGCCGCCACCAGTGCGCGGGCAGCGGCTGGTGTGCGGCGAGCGCGTTCGACCGCCGCGTGTAGTCGGGCCCGAGGTGCCAGTAGAGGTGCCAGACCCAGTCGCGCCACCCGATGAGCTGGCGCACGATGCCCTCGACGCTGTTCAGCGGTGCGCGCCCGGCCTCGTACTCGGCGACGACGCGGTCGACGACCTCGAGCGGGTGCAGCAGCCCCAGGTTGAGCGGCACGCTCAGCCGCGAGTGCGCCATCGTGTCGTCGCCGAGCATCATCGCGTCTTCGAACGGTCCGAAGTCGCCGAGCCGGGTCGCGACGAAGTCGTCGAGGGCGGCGAGCGCCTCGGCGCGCGTCGCCGCGAACCGGCGCGGGCCGTCGCGGCCGAGGAAGCGCACGCCCTGCGCCTCGAGCGCGTCGAGGTCGGCGCGCACGGCGGCGTCGATGTCGTCCTCGACCGGCTGCCACGCGTCGGGCAGCCCCAGGCTGACGGCGCCCTTCGGGGGCGGCTGGCGGTTGTCGGCGTCGAAGCTGAACTGCCCGCCGACCGGCTGTCCGCCCTGCATGAGGATGCCCGTGCGCTCGCGCACCTCCCGGTAGAAGCGGTCCATGACCAGCTGGGTCGGCTTTCGCCCCGCGGCCCACGCGGCGAACTGCTCCTCGCCCGTCACGAACCCCCGGGCGGGCAGGATGCTCGCTCCGAGCTCGCGCACGAGGCGCCGCGCGGCCCACGACGGCGGGTCGATCACCTCGAGCTCGCCGGGCACGAGCGCCGCATCCGTCAGCGCGTCACGGTAGCGGCGCACCCGGTGCAGCGCGCCGCGGTCGCCGAGCTCCCGTGCCCGCTGCCGCAGGGCCACGAGGTAGAGGTGCGCCTTCTGCCGGTGGGTGGGGCGGCGCCGGAACACCTCGTGGTTCTCGAGCAGCAGGATGCGCCCGCCGTCGTCGAACGTCGGCCCGAGCTGCTCGGCCGTGAGCCAGCGGGTCGGTTCGCTCGTCATGCGCCCGAGACTACGGCGGGTAGCCGCGCGTAGGCTGACCGCGTGACGACCGCCCTGCGCACCGACCGGTACGAGCTGACGATGCTCGAGGCGGCCTTGCGCTCGGGACGCGCGGGCCGCGACTGCGTCTTCGAGGTCTTCGGGCGACGACTGCCGGGCGGGCGACGCTACGGCGTGCTGGCCGGCACGGGCCGCGTGCTCGACGCGATCACGGCGTTCCGGTTCGGGCAGGCCGAGCTCGACTGGCTCGCCGACGAGCGCGTCGTCGACGATGCCACGCTCGCGTATCTCGCCGACTATCGGTTCACGGGCCAGGTCGAGGGATACCGCGAGGGCGAGGTGTACATGCCGGGCTCGCCGCTGCTCACGGTGCGCGGCACCTTCGCTGAGGCCGTGCTGCTCGAGACGGTCGTGCTCAGCGTGCTGAACTACGACTCGGCGGTGGCCACGGCGGCCGCGCGCATGGTGTCGGCGGCGGAGGGGCATCCCATCGCCGAGATGGGCTCGCGGCGCACGGGCGAGCACGCCGCCGTCGCCGCCGCCCGGGCGGCCTACATCGCCGGCTTCAGCGCGACCTCGAACCTCGAGGCGGGCCGCACCTGGGGCATCCCGACGATGGGCACGGCAGCGCACGCCTTCACGCTGCTGCACGACTCGGAGGAGGAGGCATTCCGCGCCCAGGTCGCCGCGCTCGGGGTCGGAACGACGCTGCTCGTCGACACCTACGACGTGCGGCAGGGCGTCGAGACCGCGGTGCGCGTCGCCGGGCCGCAGCTCGGCGGGGTGCGGCTCGACTCGGGCGACCTGCCCACGCTCGTGCGCGAGACGCGCGCGCAGCTCGACGCGCTCGGCGCGACCGGCACGCGCATCACCGTGACGAGCGACCTCGACGAGCACGCCATCGCGGCTCTGCGCGGAACGCCCGTCGACGCGTTCGGGGTGGGCACCTCGGTCGTGACGGGGGCGGGAGCCCCTGCATCCGGCTTCGTCTACAAGCTCGTCGCGCGTCGCGATGGCACCGGCGCCGACGGGGGCGCATGGAAGCCCGTGGCCAAGAACTCCGTCGGCAAGCGCTCGGTCGGCGGCGCGAAGCGGGCCGAGCGGCTGCTGCGCGACGGGGTCGCGGTCGCGGAGCGCGTGGTGGTGGACGACGACGGCGACGGCATCCCCGAGCGGGACGCGGCCGACGCGGCGCGCGCCGAGGGTCTCACCGCGCGCCCGCTGACCGCGACGCTCATGCGCGACGGCGAGCCCGATCCGCAGTGGCTCGGCCCGGAGGGCGTGCGCGCGGCGCGGGCGCACTGCGCGGCCGCGGTCGGCGAGCTGCCCGCTGCGGCCCTGCGACTCAGCCCCGGCGACCCGGCGCTGCCGCTCGTGACCGCCTAGCTGGCACGCTCGTCCGGCGTCTGCACGCGCTGGCCGACGACGGCGCTCACGCCGTCCTGCCGCATGCTCACGCCGTAGAGGGCGTCGGCGATCTCCATGGTGCGCTTCTGGTGCGTGATGATGATCAGCTGCGAGCTCTGCCGCAGATCGCGGAAGATCGTCAGCAGACGGCCGAGGTTGGCGTCGTCGAGGGCCGCCTCGACCTCGTCCATGATGTAGAACGGGCTCGGCCGGGCCTTGAAGATGGCGATGAGCAGCGCCACGGCCGCGAGCGACCGCTCACCGCCCGAGAGCAGGCTGAGCCGCTCGATCTTCTTGCCGGCGGGCTTCACCGTGACCTCGATGCCCGTCGTGAGCATGTTGTCGGGGTCGGTCAGCGTCAGGCTGCCCGAGCCGCCCGGGAAGAGGATCGGGAACACCTGGTCGAAGGCGGCCTGGGTGTCGGCGAACGCGGCCGCGAAGATCGTCTGCATCGTGCTGTCGACCTCGTCGATGATCGTCAACAGGTCGCGACGGGTGTTCGCGAGGTCGGTCAGCTGCTCGGTGAGGAACTTGTGGCGCTGCTCGAGCGCCGCGAACTCCTCGAGCGCGAGCGGGTTGACGCGGCCGAGCTGCGCGAGCTTCCGCTCGGCGCGCGCGAGCCGGGCCTCCTGCTCGGCGCGATCGAACGGCTTGCCGGTGGAATCTGTTCGCAACTCAGGCTGAACGCCGGAACGTGCGCCGTCGAGACCCGTTTCTGCACCCTCAGCCTGAGTTGCGAACGGATGCACGGCCGCCTGCGCCACGATCTCCGCGACCCGTGCCGCCTCCTCGTCGGAGGTCGGGTCGAAGAGCGGTGCATCCGGGTCAGGGTTGACGCGGGATGCCGCCTCCGCGGCCACGGCGTCGGCGAGGGCCTGGGCGGCCGAGGTCAGGGCCTCGTCGTCGGGCACGGGCACCTGCGGGCCGTACTCGGCGACCAGCACCTCCTCGACGAGCCCGAGCTCGTCACCCGCGCGCTCGAGCAGCTGCGAGAGGTGCAGCTTCTTCTCGTAGATCTGCAGCTCGAGGCCGTGCACGCCCTCGGTGATCGCCGACAGGCGCTCGCGCAGCGCGCTCTCGGTGCGGCGCAGCTCGAGCAGCTCGTCGTTCTGGGCGGCGCGCTCGCTCTCGCGCTGGGCGAGTGCCACCCGCGCCTCGGCGACCGAGCGGTCGATGGCCTCCTGCACGGCGGGCAACGCGGCGGCGACAGCCATGGCACGCTCCACCTGGCGCTGTCGCAGCACGGCGCGGCGGGCGGCCTCCTCGGCCGCCGCCTTCTCGGCGATGCGGCGCTTGTCGAGCTGCTCGGCGGCGTCGACGGCCGCGCGCACGCGCTCGCGCGCGGTCTCCAGCTCGATGCGGCGCTCGAGCTCGACGGCGCGGGCCGCCTCCAGCTCGGCGACGAGCGCGTCGCGCTGGCTCGCGTCGAGCATCGGCCGAGGCCGGGCGGCGAACTCCTCGTGCTCGGCCTGAGCGCGCTCGACGCCCTGCTCGGCGTCGCGCACGGCCTCGCGGGCGGCGTCCAGTGCGGTCGCGAGCCGGGCGGCTTCGGCCTCCGCGGCCTCGGCCTGCGCCCGCGCGCGCGAGACCTGCTCGCTGCGGGCGGCGCGCTGGGCATCCTGATCACGAACGGCGGCGAGAGCGTCGACCGCCTGCTGCTTCGCGATGGCGAGGGCCGCGCGGGTGTCGTCGAGCGCGCCGCGGGCGCGCTCGATGCCGGTCGCCACCTCGGTCAGCGCGGCAGAGGCGGCGTCGCGCTCGGCCGTGAGCTCGAGGCGGCTGCGGCCGGCTCCCGAGCCGCCGCGCAGCACCGAGCGGGTCAGCACATCGCCCGCGCGCGTGACGACGCTGACCGTGTCGGCCTCCGGCAGGGCGGCGACGGCGGGCCAGGCCGCGCGGGCGGCAGCGAGGTCCTCGGCGATGAACGTGCGGGCGAGCAGGGCGAGCACGCCGTCGGGCGCGGTCACGACGTCGGTCGCTGCGGTGAGCCCGCCGACCGCCGAGAGCGTGCCGGATGCTCCCCCGCCGATCTGCGCCAGCACCACGTCGACGCGCCCGGCCTCGGCGGCGTGCGCGCGCTCGAGGGCAGCGAGGCCCGCGTCGAGGTCGTCGGCGAGCGCCGCATCCACAAGGGTGCCGAGAGCGGCGGCGATGGCGGCCTCGAAGCCGGCGCGCACCTGCAGGTGATCGCTGACCAGACCGCGGATACCGCGCGAGCCCACGAGTTCGGAGGCGCCGTCGCCGGCGTCGACCGCCTGCGAGAGCGCGCTGACGCGGGCGGCGAGGGCGTCGCGCTCGCGCTCGAGGGCGTGCAGCGCTTCGCGCTCGGTGTCGATGCGCGCGGTCAGCTCGGCCACCCGGGCATCGGCGTCGGCGAGCGCCGCGTCGAGGGCGAGCGTGGCATCGTCGCCCGTGCCGTCGTCGAGTGCTGGAAGGGCAGCGAGGTCGGCCCGCGTCGCCTCCTGGCGGGCGAGCGCGGCCTCGAGCGCGTTCTGCTGCCGCAGCTGCTCGCCGCGCGCGGCGTCGAGGGTCGACCGGGCGACATCGACGCGGCTGGCCAGTGCGGCCAGTTGCAGGTCGTGCTGCGAGACGAGGGCGCTCTGGGCGGCGATCTCCTCGTCGAGAGCGTCGAGTGCGGCGCGCGCGGTCGCGGTGCGGGCGGCGACCTCGCCGACCAGCTGCTCGGCGGCGGCCACGCCCTCGCGGAGCGCGACGGCCTCGGCCCGCGCCTCATCGACCTGCGCCTGCGTGATCGTCGTCGTCATGCCCGGCAGTTCGGCCTGCTGGCTGAGCAGGGTCAGCTTCTGCTGGGTGAGGCTGGTGAGGCTGCGCACGCGCTCCTGCACCTGCTCGAGGTCGAAGGCGACCCGACGGGCGCCGTCGACCGCATCGCCGACCTGCTGCGATTCGATGCGCTGGATGCGCAGGCGGGTCTGGTCGAGCTGGCTCTGCACGACGATGCGCTCGCTCGTGCGCTCGCTCTCGCTACGGGCGTGGTCGGCCAGGGCGGTTCGCAGGGCGACCACGTCGTCGGCGAGGAGCCGTGCGCGGGCATCCCGCACGATCGCGGCGATGGTCTGGGCTTCGCGGGCGATCTCCGCCTGCCGACCGAGCGGGGTCAGCTGCCGCCGGATCTCGCCGGCCAAGTCGCTGAGGCGCGTCAGGTTCGCCTGCATGGCCTCCAGCTTGCGCACCGTCTTCTCCTTGCGACGACGGTGCTTCAGGATGCCCGCGGCCTCCTCGATGAACCCGCGACGATCCTCCGGGCTCGCGTGCAGCACCGCATCGAGCTGACCCTGCCCGACGATCACGTGCATCTCGCGGCCGAGACCGGAGTCGCTCAGCAGCTCCTGCACGTCGAGCAGGCGGCACGCCGTGCCGTTGATCGCGTACTCGCTGCCGCCGTTGCGGAAGAGCGTGCGCGAGATCGTCACCTCGGTGTACTCGATGGGCAGGGCGCCGTCGGCGTTGTCGATCGTCAGCTGCACCTCGGCGCGGCCGAGCGGACCGCGCGTGGCGGTGCCGGCGAAGATGACGTCCTCCATCTTGCCGCCGCGCAGGGTCTTGGCCCCCTGCTCGCCCATGACCCAGGCGAGGGCGTCGACGACGTTCGACTTGCCCGAGCCGTTGGGGCCGACGATGCAGGTGACGCCGGGCTCGAACTGGAAGGTGGTCGGCTGCGCGAACGACTTGAAGCCCTTGATGGTCAGGCTCTTCAAATGCACGCGGTCTCCCCCTCTCCCGGCTCGGCGATAACGGCTCCGTGACGACGGCTGCGGTCTACCGTATCGGGTCGAGGGCGGCTAGTCTGGCGGGCTGGTCACGAGCCAGACCCCATAGCGACGGAGGCGCGGCATGAGTGCGATCGAGATCACCGAGGTGAGCATCCCGGAGACCCTGGACTCCCCCGAGGCGGAGGAGTTTCTGGCGCTGGTCGAGCTGCGCAACGCCGTCAACCGTCACGACTCCGGCAGCGATGACAACGTCTACACGGCCGCCGAGTTGCTGCCCGGCTGGCAGAAGACGGCCTTCGAACCCAAGCGCCTCTTCGCCGCGCGCCTCGACGGCCGACTGGTCGGGCGCGGCATCTACGAGACGCGCACCGAGGAGGCCGCCGACACCGCGTGGATGCACGTCGAGGTGCTTCCGGATGCCCGGGGCCACGGCGTCGGCGAGGCCCTCGCCCGGCACCTCGAGGCGGTCGCGCTCGGCGAGGGCCGCACCCGCACGATCGTCTACGCCCCCTCCTGGAAGCGCGGGGGCATCCGGATCCCCGCCCCGACCGGCTTCGGATCGGTACCCGCCGGCACCCCCGAGGTGCGGCTGCTGCAGACCATGGGCTACCGGCTCGAGCAGGTCGAGCGCGGCAGTCGCCTCGCCCTGCCCGCCGCGGGCATCGCCGCGGTGCGGCGCTCGGCCGAGGAGGCGGCTGGCCCCGACTACCGCGTGCACACCTGGGCGGGGCCGACCCCGCCGGAGTGGCGGGAGGACATCGCGCACCTGCTGACCCGCATGAGCACCGACGCCCCCACCGCCGGGCTGGAGGAGCCCGAGGATCCGTGGACGGTCGAGCGGCTGCTCGAAGACGAGGCGCTCGAGGCGTCGAGCCCGCGCACCCCGGTCGTCACGGCCGTCGAGCACGTGCCCTCGGGCCGCCTGGTCGGATTCACCGAGTTCACCGTGCCGGCCGAGCCCGAGCGCACCGTCGCGCAGGAGGACACGATCGTGCTGCGCGAGCACCGCGGGCACCGCCTCGGCCTGCTGCTGAAGGCGGCCAACCTGCAATGGCTCGAGGAGGTGTCGCCCGGGCATCCGGCGATCATCACCTACAACGCCGAGGAGAACCGGCACATGCTCGACGTCAACGAGCGGCTCGGCTTCGAGCCGTTCGTCTACGAGGGCGCGTGGCGGAAGGACCTCGCCGGCTGACGGCAGCGTGGGTCAGCGGACGCGCTGGCAGCGGCGGCAGAAGTGCGAACCGCGGTTCATGAACTGCTCGCGCACGATCGGCCGGCCGCAGCGCGGGCACGGCTTGCCCTGCTGGCCGTAGGCACGCAGCGAGTGGCTGAAGTACCCGGAGGCGCCGTTGACGTTCACGTACTGGGCGTCGAAGCTCGTGCCGCCCTCGTCGAGCGCGCGGCGCAGCACGACGCGCACCTCCTCGAGCAGCTCGCGCGCCTTCCGGGTCGAGAGGGTCTCCGTCGGCTGGTCGTAGTGCACGCGCGCCGCCCAGAGCGCCTCGTCGGCGTAAATGTTGCCGATGCCGCTGACGAGCGTCTGGTCGAGCAGCGCGCGCTTCACCGTCGTGCGCTTGCCCTGCAGCCGGCGCAGGAAGTCACGCTCGTCGAACGCGGGGTCGAGCGGGTCGCGCGCGATGTGGGCGACCTGGTTCGGGATGCTGCTCAACGGCAGCCCGTATCCGGCCGCCGCGCCGTCGCGCGTCGGCAGCAGCGCGTCCACCGCCATCGAGCCGAAGATGCGCTGGTCGACGAAGTCGACCCGCAGAGGGCCGTGCGTCGGATGCTCCAGGGCGAAGCGGATGCGCGTGAGCGGCGCGGCCTCGGCCGTCGGGTCGCGCAGCAGCACCTGGCCGCTCATGCCGAGGTGGGTGACGAGCGCGGCAGAGGGCTCTGCCGCGGGGTCGCCGCCCGAGGCGGTGTCTCGCTCCTCGAGCGGCAGCCACAGGAACTTGCCGCGCCGCACCGCACCGAGCAGGCGGGCACCGGTCAGCCGATCGACGAAGTCCTCCGCCGGGCCGTCGTGGCGCTTCAGCGAGCGCTCGTCGAGCACCTCGACGGCGACGATGCGCGCACCGGTGACGGCGGGCTGCAGGCCGTGGCGCACGACCTCGACTTCGGGAAGCTCAGGCACGGGAGTTCTGCGGCTCCGGTCAGCGCCGGGCCTGCAGCACCGTCCAGGCCTCGAGCGCGGCGGCCATCTCGGCCTGCTTCTTGCTCGTACCCGACCCGCTCGCAACCGCATCCCCCGCCAGCACGACGGTGGCGGTGAAGACCTTCGAGTGGTCGGGGCCGTCGTCGGCCACCTGGTAGACGGGCAGACCGAGGTTGAGCGCCGCCGCGAGCTCCTGCAGAGAGGTCTTCGGGTCCATCGCGGCACCGAAGCGATCGGGGTCGGCGCGCAGCGGCTCGATCAGCCGCAGCACGAGGGCCGTGGCGACGTCGCCGCCGAGGTCGAGGTAGGTCGCGCCGATGAGGGCCTCGACGGTGTCGGCGAGAATGGACGACTTCTCGCGGCCGCCCGTGAGCTCTTCGCCCTTGCCGAGCTTGAGGTGCTCGCCGAGCCCGATCGCGCGGGCCACTTCGGCGAGGGCGACGGCCGACACGAGCGAGGCGCGCCGCTTGGCAAGGTCGCCCTCGCTCAACTCGGGGTAGCTCGTGTAGAGCATGACCGTCACGGCCTGCCCGAGAATGGCGTCGCCGAGAAACTCGAGGCGCTCGTTCGTCGCGACGCCGCCGTGCTCATAGGCCCACGACCGGTGCGTCAGCGCGAGGTCAAGCAGCTCAGGATCGAGCGCGACCCCGAGGGCCTGCTCGAGAGCTGCTGTGCTCACCGGGAGAGGTGATAACTCAGACGTCGGCGACCTTGCGGCCCTTGTACTCCATGTACAGGGGCGTGCCGGCCGAGTCCTCCACGACCTTCGCGCGGTGGGGCAGGCTGTAGACGACCTTGCCGTTCTCGATGGTCTTGACGAGGGTGGGGGCCGACGCCTTCCACTGCGAGCGGCGCGCGTTGGTGTTCGAGCGCGACATCTTCCGCTTGGGAACAGCCATGGTGGTTCTTCTCTCTGTCAGACCGGCGCGGTTGCGCGCCGGTGAGGTCGGGGTTCGGTGCTCAGTTCTCGTCGGCGTCTCGGGCCAGGCCCTCGAGCGCCGCCCAGCGCGGATCGATCTCCACTCGGGGCTCCCGCGGGCCGACGTCAGCCAGACGCTCGCCCGTCTCGGGGTCGAGACCCGGGCAATCGTCGCGGCACACCGGCTGGAACGGGAGCGACAGCACCACCGCGTCTCGCACCACCGGTTCACAATCCACGTGATCATCGTGAACCAGGTAGTCGTACGCGTCGTCCTGAGAATACGCGAAAAGCTCCTGGAATTCGACTTCGAGGGGCAGCTCGACGCGGTCGAGGCACCGCACGCACTCGCCGACGGCGGTCGTGGCGACCTCGCCCGTGACGAGGATTCCGTCGTGCAGGCCCTCGAGCCGCAGGTCGAGGTCGAGCTCGGTGCCGGCCGGAACGGTGACGACGGCGGCACCCAGCTGCTCGGGCACGGCGAACGTCAGACTCTTCTCGCGCATCTCGCCGGGGCGGTGCACGAGGTCGCGCACGTTCACGCGATAGGGGTTCGAGGCGGCAGGCACAGCCGGTCAGTCTACCGGGCGGGCCCGGTGGTCTGGCCGGGAGGGCGCAGAACCGTCGGTCAGGGCCGGGAAACGCGGCCGGACGTGCAACGACCGCGAGCATCCGTCGCCCGATCGCTCGGGATGCCCGCGGTCGTTCTCACGCTAGGCCGCTACTTCTGCGCAACCGCCGAGAAAGCGCCGTCATACGCCTGCAAGGCGTCTGCGACCTGGTCGGGAGTCACGATGCACGGCGGCACGACGTGGATGCGGTTCTCGGCCGCGAATGGCAGCACCTTGCGGGCCATCAGCTCGGCCTTGAGGCGGTTGACGACGTCGACGCTCACGGGCTCGCGCGTCGCGCGGTCGGTGACGAGGTCGAGCGCCCAGAAGACGCCGAGGCCGCGCACGTCGCCGATCATCTCGTGCTTCTCGGCGAGCGCCCGCAGGCCGGGGCCCAGGTGCTGCTCGCCGATCATCCGCGCGTTCTCGACGATGCCCTCGTCGGTCATCGCGTCGATCGAGGCGACGATCGACGCGGCGGCGAGGGGATGCCCGCTGTAGGTGAGTCCGCCCGGGAAGACCTTGTCGGCAAACGCCTCGGCGATCGTCGGGCTGATGACCACGCCGCCCACGGGCACGTAGCCCGAGTTGACGCCCTTCGCGAAGGCGATGAGGTCGGGGGTGGCCCGGTTGGGGTTGATCGTCGGGTTCTGCCAGGCGAACCAGTCGCCGGTGCGGCCGAAGCCGGCCATGACCTCGTCGGCGATCCACACGATGCCGTACTTGTCGGCGAGCGCGCGCACACCCTCGAGGTAGCCGGGCGGCGGGGCGAAGATGCCCGCGGTGCCGGGCACCGACTCGAGCAGGATCGCCGCGATCGTTCCGGGGCCCTCGGCGACGATCGTGCGCTCGAGGTGACGGAGGGCGCGGGCGCACTCCTGCTCGGGGGTCTCGGAGAAGAACTCGCTGCGGTAGGTGAACGGCCCGAAGAAGTGCACGTGCCCGTAGGCGTACTCGTTGGGCATGCGGCGCCAGTCGCCGGTCGCGGCGATCGCGGCCCCCGTGTTGCCGTGGTAGCTGCGGTAGGTAGAGAGCACCTTGTGCTTGTGGGTGGTGAGGCGCGCCATGCGGATGGCGTTCTCGATCGCGTCGGCGCCGCCGTTGGTGAAGAACACCTGGCTGAACCCGGGGCCCGCCTTCTCGACGATGCGCTTCGCGGCCTCGCCGCGCACGAGGGCGGCGTGCGAGGGCGCGACGGTCGCGAGCTGCGCCGCCTGCTGCTGAATCGCCGCGACGACCTTCGGGTGCGAGTGGCCGATGTTGGTGTTGACGAGCTGGCTCGAGAAGTCGAGGTAGGTCTCGCCGTCGTAGGTGTAGACGTAGCTGCCCTGCGCGCTCGCGGCGACGAAGGGCTTCAGCGCCCCCTGCGCGCTCCACGAGTGGAAGACGTACTGACGATCGAGCTCATACGCCCGCACGCCATCGGCGGGGTCGTGAGCGGGGGCGGCGGGGGTTGACCGGTTCAGAGTGTCGGTCATGGCTATCAGTCCTTGAGTCGAAGGAACGGGAATGCGCCCATTATCCCCGGTCAGTCGAGCATCTGCTCCTCGCGCAGAAGTGCAGGGATGCGCGCTTTGAACGGGAAGAACCCGCGGTGGGCGTGCGGCCAGGCGCGAGCATCCCACCCCCGCAGCCGACGATGCAGCGGGATGCCCTCCGCCCGCAGCGCCGCCGCGAGCACGTCGAGCCGGTCGCGGGTCGGGCCGACCGGCGCATGCGGGGTGAGCAGCGCCTCGGCGCCGAGGCCGCGCAGCCAGGCGATGACGGTGTCGGGGTGCAGGTCGGGGAGGTGCTCGGCGGGGGCCGCGGTGCCGCTTGAGCGGCAGTACGCGGCGGCGCGGGCGAGCCCGTCGGCGAGCGCCGCGGCGGTGAAGTGCGCGGGCACCGCGGCCGTCGCCGCGAGGGGTGAGCGCGGCTCCCCCGCGGTCGGCGCGGCGACGCCGACCACGGTCACCTCCGGCGGCAGTGCCGGAAGGCTCTCGGCGTGCAGGTCGTCCTCGTGCAGCAGCAGCGCCACGCGCGTCGCGCGCGGCAGCGGCTCGGGCACGGGCGCCGGCCCGGCGGGTGGCACGGCAGCATCGTCGTCGACGGCGTGGGCCACGGTCGCGAGACCCCGCGGCCGGAAGCGTCCGTCGGTGTAGCGGGCGATGTTGTCGGCGGTGGCGAGGTAGGTCTTGCCGACGGTCTGCAAGCCCGCGACCCAGCGCCAGCTCAGCGTGTTCGACGCCGGGTCGCCGTCGAGCAGGTGGCGCAGGAAGAAGTCGGCGCCGAGCTGCCAGGGCAGGCGCAGCGTGAAGATCCAGATGCTCGCGAACCACATGCGCGCGTGGTTGTGCAGGTAGCCCGTCTTGACGAGCTCGCGCGCCCAGTGGTCGAAGCCGTCGAGCCCCACGCGCCCCGCGACCGCGTCGTCGTAGGTCGCGCGCTCAGCACCGCTCAGCGCGTCGAGGGTCGGCGCGACGCTCGCGGCGTAGCGCGTCCACACGCTCGGTCGCCGCTCGAGCCAGCCCTTCCAGTAGGTGCGCCAGTAGACCTCCTGCACGAACGTCGAAGCGGCGCTCAGCGGGTGCCGCTCGAGCACGGCGGCGACGATCTCGCGCTCGGTGACGAGCCGGTGCCGCACCCAGGGCGACAGGGTCGACACGTTCGTGCGATCCCCCGGCCCGTGGTCGGCATTGCGCTCGGCGGCATAGGCGCGCCCGGCACGCGGAACGAAGTCGGCCAGCCGGGCGAGCCCGGCCGCCCGCGTAGGTTCGAACGCGGCTGCAGCGTCGGCGGTCATGCCCTCATCGTGCGGCACCGCGGCTGAGAGGCGGCGGGATGCTCGGCGCGAGCATCCCGCGCATCACACCCGAGCGCTCTTGCTGCCCTTCAGCGCCGGGATGACGTGCTCGCCGTAGACGCGCAGCGTCTCCTCCTTGTTGTCGTGCTGGAGGTAGCCGGCGAACTGGTCGACCCCGAGCTCGCGCAGGGCTTCGAGCTTGTCGATGTGGTCTTTCGCATCCCCCAGCACGCAGAAGCGGTCGACGATCTCGTCGGGCACGAAGTCGACGTGGTCGTTGTGCGCCTTGCCGTGCGAGTTGTAGTCGTAGCCCTGCCGGCCCGCGATGTAGTCGGTGAGGGCCTTCGGCACGTCGGAGCTCTCGCCGTGCTTCGCGACGATGTCGGCGACGTGGTTGCCGACCATGCCGCCGAACCAGCGGGTCTGGTTGCGCATGTGATCCCAGTCGGTGCCGATGTACATCGGGGCTGCCACGCAGAACTTCACGCTCATCGGGTCGCGCCCGCGGAGCCGGCCGCGGTGCGCACGGTCTCGATCATCCACTTGGCGATATCGAGGTCGGCCAGCTGCAGGATGAACCCGTCACCGACCTCGCCGGTGAGCTTCAGGGCGAGCGGGCCGTACGCGGCCACCCAGACCTCGAGCTCGCTGCCGTGGCTCCACGGAAACTGCAGCGTCGAGCCGTTGTACTCGACGGCCCGCGAATTGCCGAGCTCGCGGATGACGTGGATCGCCTCCCGCAGCTCGGCGAGCGTCGTCGGCTTGCCGTTCGTCACGCGCACCGCCGAGTCGCCGCGGCCGATGCCGCAGATCGTGCGGTTGCCGTACAGCTCGTTGAGGGTCGCGAAGACGCTCGCCGTCACCGTCCAGTCGCGCGTCGCGGGATTGGTCACGAAGGGCCCGACCGTGATGCGCGTCGTCTCGGCCAGGATCTTCGAGTAGATGACGTACGGCTCCTGCCACAGGATGTGGCTGTCGAACGTCCAGACGTGGCTGAACCCGTACTGCTCCGCCAGCTTGGCGAGGTGCACCGTGCGGCTGGCGGGCGGGTTGGTCTGCAGAACAGCGCCGAAATCCATGGATGCTCGTCTCTCGTCGTTCGCGGGCTGTCGGTTGTCGCTACACCAGGTACTGGCTCAGGCCGCGGCGCAGGTACTGCCCGTGCCCGGCCCGCCCGTGGAACTGGTCGTTCTGGATGACGACCGAGCCGCGCGAGATCACCGTGTCGACCTTGCCGTCGATCTCGAAGCCCTCCCACGCGGCGTGGTCCATGTTCATGTGGTGCTTCTTGCCCGTGGGGTTGCCGTTCTCGTCGACGGGCATGCCGATCGAGGTGTGGCCGTTCGGGTCGTAGACGACGATGTCGGCGTCGGCTCCGGGCGCGATGACGCCCTTCTTGCCGTAGAGGCCGAACATGCGCGCCGGCGTGGTGCTCGTGATCTCGACCCAGCGCTCGAGGGTCAGCTCGCCCGTGACGACGCCCTGATACATCAAGTCCATGCGGTGCTCGATCGAGCCGATGCCGTTCGGGATCTTCGAGAAGTCGCCAAGGCCGAGCTCTTTCTGACCCTTCATGCAGAACGGGCAGTGATCGGTCGACACCATCTGGAGGTCGTTGGTGCGCAGCGACTGCCACATGTGGTCCTGGTGGCCCTCGGCGCGCGAGCGCAGCGGCGTCGAGCACACCCACTTGGCGCCCTCGAACGCGCCGTACTTCTCGCTCACCGCGCCCAGCTGCTCTTCGAGCGACAGGTAGAGGTACTGCGGGCACGTCTCGCCGAACACGTTCTGGCCGCGGTCGCGCGCCGCGGCGAGCTGCTCGACGGCCTGCTTGGCGCTCACGTGCACGACGTAGAGCGGAGCGCCGGTGAGGTGCGCGAGCATGATCGCCCGGTGCGTCGCCTCCTCCTCCATCTGCCAGGCGCGCGCGACTCCGTGGAAGTACGGGTCGGTCTTGCCCTGCTCGAGCAGCTGCGCCACGAGCACGTCGATGGCGGGGCCGTTCTCGGCGTGCATCATCGTCATGAGCCCGTGCTCGGCGGCCACCTGCATCGCGCGGAGAATCTGCGCGTCGTCGGCGTAGAAGACGCCGGGGTACGCCATGAACATCTTGTAGCTCGTGATGCCCTCGTCGATGAGCTTCGGCAGAGCATCCAGCGAATCGGCGTCGACGCCGCCCACGATCTGGTGGAAGCCGTAGTCGATCGCGCAGTTGCCGCCCGCCTTCTCGTGCCAGGCGGCGAGCCCGTCGAACACCTTCTGGCCGGCCGTCTGCACGGCGAAGTCGATGATGCTCGTCGTGCCGCCCCAGGCGGCGGCGATCGTTCCGGTCTCGAAGGTGTCGATCGCGGCGGTGCCGCCGAACGGCAGCTCCATGTGGGTGTGCGCGTCGATGCCGCCGGGGATCACGTACTTGCCGGTCGCGTCGATGACGGTGTCGACGGATGCCGTCAGGTCGTGGCCGAGCAGGGTCGAGCCGGGCGCGAGCACGGCGACGATGGTCTCGCCGTCGACGAGCACGTCGGCCGCGCCGCGGCCGGTGGCGGAGACGACGGTTCCGCCGCGGATGAGCATGGTGGTCATCGGGCCTCCTTAGGGCTTCACCGTCGCGGTGTACGACTCGGGCCGGCGGTCGCGGTAGAACTGCCAGCTGTTGCGCACCTCGCGGATGAGGTCGAGGTCGAGGTCGCGGATGACGATCTCGGTCTGGTCTTGGCTCGCGACCTCGCCGACGTAGTTGCCGCGGGGGTCGACGAAGTAGCTCGAGCCGTAGAACGTCACGGCGAGGTCGCCGAACTCGTCGCTCTCGGTGCCGATGCGGTTGTTGGCGCCGATGAAGTACTGGTTCGCGGCCGCGGCGGCGGGCTGCTCGAGCTCCCAGAGGCGGTTCGAGAGGCCGGGCTTGGTCGCGCTCGGGTTGAACACCAGCTCGGCGCCGTTGAGCCCGAGCTCGCGCCATCCCTCGGGGAAGTGCCGGTCGTAGCAGATGTACACGCCGACCTTGCCGACGGCCGTGTCGAACACGGGGTAGCCGAGGTTGCCGGGGCGGAAGTAGAACTTCTCCCAGAACCGGTCGAGGTTCGGGATGTGGTGCTTGCGGTACTTGCCGAGGATCGTGCCGTCGGCATCCACCACCACCGCGGTGTTGTAGTAGACGCCGGGCATGTCCTCCTCGTAGATCGGCAGGACGATGACCATCTTCAGCTCTTTGGCCAGCTTCACGAAGCGCTGCACCGTCGGGCCGTCGGCGGGCTCGGCGTAGTCGTAGTACTTCGCGTCTTCGATGATGCCGAAGTAGGGGCCGTAGAAGAGCTCCTGGAAGCAGATGATCTGGGCGCCCTGCGCGGCGGCGTCGCGCGCGAACTGCTCGTGCTTCGCGATCATCGACTCCTTGTCGCCCGTCCAGGTGGTCTGGGTGATGGCGGCACGGATGGTGCTCATGGATGCTTCCCCTCTTCTTCGTTGAACTGGGGCCAGTGTGCGGGACGAGCGTTTCCGGCTCGTTTCCGCCCAGTGACGCGTGAGGCACACCATAGGGCGGCTCTGCGCGGAGGTACAGCGACACGCACATATGAGCACAACTGACCGCCGCTAGCGTGGAGCGCATGAGGATCGTCGTGCTCGCGGGCGGAGTCGGAGGGGCGCGGTTCGTGCGCGGGCTGCGCGAAGCGGTGCGCTGGTGGCATCCCGAGGCCGCGATCGACGTGATCGTCAACACGGGCGACGACTGGTGGCTGGGGGGCCTGCGCATCACACCCGACCTCGACTCGCTGCTGTACACGCTCGCCGGGCAGAACGACGAGCAGCGCGGCTGGGGGCGCGTCGGCGAGAGCGAGCGCGTCGCGGCCGAACTGCAGGCCTACGGCGTGACGCCCGAGTGGTTCACGCTCGGCGACCTCGACCTCGGCACGCACATCGCGCGCACGGCCTGGCTGCGGTCGGGCGCCTCGCTGTCGGAGGTCGTCGCGCGCCTGCAGCAGCGCTGGGACCTCGGCGGCGTGCGCCTGCACCCCGCCACCGATGACGAGGTCGACACCCACGTCTGGGTCGCCTCGGATGCGGGCGGTGAGCACGACCTGCACTTCCAGGAGTGGTGGACCCGCTACCGCGCCCAGCTGCCGGCGCTGCGGTTCGAGCAGCGCGGGCTCGCGGCGGCGCGGCCCTCGGCGGGAGCCCTCGCGGCGCTCGAGGCGGCCGATGTCGTGATCATCGCGCCGTCGAACCCGGTGGTATCGATCGGCACGATCGTGAGCATCCCGGGCATGCGCGATGCGCTGCGCGCTGTCGCCGCACCGATCGTCGGGGTTTCGCCGATCATCGCCGGAGCCGCGGTGCGCGGCATGGCCGACGCGTGCCTCGCGGCGATCGGCGTGGCGACGGATGCCGGCGCGGTCGCCCGGCTGTACGGCCCCCGGTCGGGCGTCGGCGCTGCCGTCGGCGCAGGGCCAGCGCAGCCGGGCCTGCTCGACGCCTGGCTCGTCGACGAGGCGGACGCGGCGGTCGTCGACGGCCTGCGCGCCGACGGCATCGCGACGGATGCGGTGCCGCTGTGGATGCGCGACCTCGACTCGGCCGCCGCCCTCGCCGAGGCGGCCCTGCAGGCCGGGCTCGCCCGTCGGAGCGCGTCGTGAGCGACGGACGCGGGGTGGCGGCACCGATCGCCGCCGATGCGCTGCTCTTCGACAACGACGGCACCCTGGTCGACACGACGAGTGCGGTCGACCGGGCCTGGCACGACTTCGCCGTGCATCACGGTGTCGACCCCGAGGCGGTGCTCGCGGTCGCGCACGGGGTGCGGGCCGATGAGACGATCACGCGGTTTCTGCCCGAGAGCGAGCGAGCGGCGGCGGCCGCCTGGCTCGATGCGCGCGAGCTCGAGCTCGTGCACGAGACCGTCGCGCTGCCGGGCGCCCAAGAGTTTCTCGAGCGACTGGTCGAGCTCGGTGCACCCTGGGCGATCGTGACCTCGGCGAGCGCCCTGCTCGCGCACGCGCGCCTCGACGCGGCCGGGCTGCCGACGCCGCCCGTGCTCGTGACGGCGGACGACGTCGCGGTCGGCAAGCCCGACCCGGCCTGCTACCTGCTCGCGGCCAGCCGTCTCGGGGTCGACCCGGCGAGCTGCATCGTCGTCGAGGACGTCGGCGCCGGGCTGCGGGCCGGTCGCGCGGCGGGCGCGCGCGTCGTGGTGCGCGGCGACTACGCGGGCCCCGAGACCGCCGGTCTCGACCGCATCGCCGACTACACGCGGGCGACCATCTCCCTGCACGCCACGAGCCCGCGCGTACGCGGTCACTGGTGAGCTGAAGCGCACCACCTCGCCTGCCGGAGCGCTGTCTCGAGCGAGACGGCGATCCGCGTTCCCGAAGCGCGATCCTCGTCGCCCCAGTGCGCCACGACGGGGCGATCGGTCACGAAGCGATGGCCGCCCCGCCCGAGGGCGATGTGCAGTGTGCCGTCGATCCGGTGGTCAGCGGGGTCGAGCACGCCATGGTGCACGAGGGCGCTGACGCACGCGAGCGGGCCCCCGGCAGCCCACGCAGCGCGCGCGTCAGGGGGAACCGTCGCCGCGGCGTACCAGCCGGTGCGGACGCGGTCGAGGTAGCCATAGTGCAGGGCGAACCAGAAGCTCGTCTCGTCGCCGTCGGTCGCCGCGAGCAGCTCCCGCCGTGACGCGATGCCGCCGAGCTGCCGCAGCACGAGCTCGAACCGCCGAAACCCCGCGAACTCGTAGCCCGGCGGAGCCGGCCTCCCCGGCCCGGGCACCTCGGGGTGGAGAGCGGGGTCGATCGGGCGTCGGAGCATCCGTCGAGCCTGAGGGCAGCGACCCCCCGAAGCGCCCCGATGACGGCTGACGGTACCGACCAGACGAGCGAGCGAAGGGTGCGGAGGGGACGTGGAAGGCCGAGCGGTCGTCCCAAGGGCAAACCCCGACCGCCCCTTCCAGATCTGCGGATGCAGATGAAGAAGGTTCGTTCTGATCCGCAGTTCTGGAAGGGACTCAGACACAATGCCGATACGCGCGTGCAAGACTCGCAGCAACGCCGATCAGAGGGAGGCCACGCGTGTCATTCGGAGCGATCGCTCCCCTGCTGGCTCTCGGGTTCGCCGCCGTGCTGGTGGTCGGGATCGCCGTTCGGCTCGTGACGGCGGCGCGCACACGAACGACGAGGACTGATGGCGAGCGCTGAGCGCGGAGTGGTCCGATGAACGCCGGAAGCGTGCTGCGGTTCATCCTGATCCTCTTCCTGATCGCGGTCGCGATCGGCATGGTCGTGCGGCTCGCGCACGGGGTGCGTCAGCGGTGGCGCGACCGGCGAACGCGCGGCGACGGAGGCGGGCGCGGGTAGGGTGAGGGTTCCATGAACGCGAGCGACGCATCCGGAACCGACGGCGGGTTCGTGCCGACCGCCTCGGCGATCTCGCGGGCCCTGAAGCGGGCCGAGAGCGGCGTGACGCTCGACGCGACCGAGGCCGAGACGCTGCTGCACTGCCGCGGCGACGACCTCGACCGCCTGCTGGCCGTCGCCGGGCGGGTGCGGGATGCGGGGCTCGAGCGCGCCGGACGCCCCGGCGTCATCACGTACTCGCGCAAGGTGTTCATCCCCCTCACGCACCTCTGCCGCGACCGCTGCCACTACTGCGTGTTCGTGCAGACTCCCAACCAGCTCGCCGCGCAGGGCAAGACCCCCTACCTCTCCCCCGACGAGGTGCTCGAGATCGCGCGCCACGGCGCGGCGCTCGGCTGCAAGGAGGCGCTCTTCACCCTCGGCGACCGCCCGGAGGACCGCTGGCCCGCCGCCCGCGAGTGGCTCGATGCCCGCGGGTACGACTCGACTCTCGACTACCTGCGCAGCGTGGCGATTCTCGTGCTCGAGGAGACCGGGCTGCTGCCGCACCTCAACCCCGGCGTGATGAGCTGGCAGGAGCTGCAGCGCCTCAAGCCCGTCGCGCCCAGCATGGGCATGATGCTCGAGACGACGAGCAAGCGCCTGTTCGAGACGCGCGGCCTCGCCCACTTCGGCTCCCCCGACAAAGACCCCGAGCTGCGGCTGCGGGTGCTGGAGGACGCAGGGCGCAGCGCGATCCCGTTCACGACTGGGCTGCTGCTGGGCATCGGCGAGACCTACGCCGAGCGCGTCGACGGCATGTTCGCCATCCGGGCGACCGCACGGCGGCACGGGCACATCCAGGAAGTCATCATCCAGAACTTCCGCGCCAAGCCGCGCACGGCCATGCGCGCCGCCGACGATCTCGCCCTGCAGGAGTACATCGCCGCCGTCGCCGTCAGCCGCCTCGTGCTCGGGCCGAGCGCGCGCGTGCAGGCGCCGCCGAACCTCACCGACGCCGAAGAGCTCGGGCTGCTCATCCGTGCCGGCATCGACGACTGGGGCGGTGTCAGCCCGCTGACGCCCGACCACGTCAACCCCGAGCGCCCCTGGCCGCAGATCGACGAGCTCGCGCGCCTCACCGCCGAGAGCGGCTTCACGCTGCACGAGCGGCTCACCGCCCACCCCCACTACGTGCGCGCCGAAGAGCCCTGGCTCGACCCGCGCATCGTGCCGCACGTGCGCGCGCTCGCTGGCCCCGACGGGCTCGCCGACGAGTCAGCCCTGCTGCGGGGCATCCCGTGGCAGGAGCCCGACCCCGACTGGGCGAGCCGCGCCGGAACGGGACGCACCGACCTGCACGTCGCGATCGACACCGAGGGCCGGCGCACCGAGACCCGCAGCGACGTCGACGAGGTGTACGGCGACTGGGCCGAGTTGCGCGAGCGCACGGTCGACGCCCGCACCCGCACGGTCGCCGTGAGCACGGGCGTCGCTGCCGTGCTGCGCAAAGCAGAGGATGCCCCCGCCGGGCTCAGCGACGCCGACTACCTGACCCTGCTGCAGGCCGACGGCGCCGACCTCGACGCGGTCGCCGACCTCGCCGACCGGGTGCGGCGCGACACGGTCGGCGACGAGATCGGCTACGTCGTCAACCGCAACATCAATTTCACCAACGTCTGCTACACCGGCTGCCGCTTCTGCGCCTTCGCGCAGCGCCGCACCGATGCCGACGCCTACACGCTGTCGATGCAGCAGGTCGGCGACCGGGTCGATGAGGCCTGGGCGCTCGGTGCGACCGAGATCTGCATGCAGGGCGGCATCCACCCCGACCTCCCCGGCACCGCCTATTTCGACCTCGCCCGCGAGGTGAAGAGCCGCCAGCCGGGCATCCACCTGCACGCCTTCAGCCCCATGGAGATCGTCAACGGCTCCGCCCGCACGGGGCTCTCGTTCGCCGAGTTCCTCACCGCGGCGAAGGAGGCCGGGCTCGACACGATCCCCGGCACCGCCGCCGAGATTCTCGACGACGAGGTGCGCTGGGTGCTCACCAAGGGCAAGCTGCCCGCCGCGGAGTGGATCGAGATCGTCTCCACCGCGCATCGGCTGGGCATCCGGTCATCGAGCACCATGATGTACGGGCACGTGGATGCTCCGCCCCACTGGGTCGCCCACCTGCGCACCCTCGCGCGCGTGCAGGACGACACCGGCGGCTTCACCGAGTTCGTGCTGCTGCCCTTCGTGCACGCGAGCTCGCCGATCTACCTCGCGGGCGTGGCCCGCCCCGGCCCGACGCCGCAGGAGAACCGCGCGGTGCACGCCGTCGCGCGCCTGATGCTGCACGGACGCATCGACCACATCCAGACCTCGTGGGTGAAGCTCGGCGACGACGGCACGCGGCTCATGCTGCGCGGCGGCGCCGACGACCTCGGCGGCACCCTCATGGAGGAGACGATCAGCCGCATGGCCGGCGCCGACAACGGCTCGGAGAAGACGGTCGCCGAGCTCGAGGCCCTCGCCGCCTCGATCGGGCGGGTCGCCCGGCAGCGTACGACGACGTACGGCTCGCCCGCACCCGAGCGGGTCGCCGTCGCCCAGGCGCACCGCGAGCAGGGCTACGCCGCGACGGGCCGTCGACTGACCCTGACTGTTGCCGAGGTGCGATCGGGAGGATAGTGGGGGCCATGTCCACCATGGTCTTCATCAACGTCCCCGTCACCGACGTCGCTCGCGCGACCGCCTTCTACGAGGCGCTCGGCTGGCGCCTCAACCCGATGTTCTCCGACGAGAACGCCTCGTGCATCGTCGTGAGCGACACCATCTACGTCATGCTGCTGACCTACGAGTTCTTCGGCAGCTTCATCCCCGGCCATGCGGTGGCGGATGCTCGCGCGGCGATCGGCGCGCAGTACGCGCTCAGCTGCGACAGCCGTGAGGATGTCGACGCCCTCGTCGCCCGCGCCGTCGAGGCCGGCGGCACCCCGTTCGAGCCGCGCGACCTCGGCTTCATGTACAGCCGAGCGTTCCAGGACCCGGACGGCACCTACTGGGACCCGTTCTGGATGGACCCGGCCGCCGCCGAGCAGGGCCCGCCCGCCGCGTAGGCCGCTACAGCAGGGCGGCCGTGCGCGGCCCGAGCAGCACCGCGCCCGCCGCGGCGAGCGCCGCGAGGGCGGCGAGCTGCGCGGGCGTGTCGACGTCGCGGCGCAGGCCCGAGCGCTCGGGAACGTCGAGCTCGACGTAGCCGGCGTCGCGGTGCGCCTCGGCCGAGCCCGCGCCGAAGCGCAGGGCGTGCGGCAGGCCGGCGGCGGCCGTGACGAGCGTCGTTCCCGCGCCCTCGGCGTCGGGCACAAAGGCCCAGTGGTGCTCGCTCGCCGCGACCAGCGCGGCGTCGAGGTCGGCGGGCTGCAGGGCCGGCAGGTCGCCGAGCAACACGGCCGTCGGGCTCGCCGGATCGGCCGCCGCGAGCCCCGCTCCGATCGCCACGAGCAGCCCGAAGCCGGGGTCGTCGACCACGCGCACCCCCGGCAGCGCCTCGGGCAGCGAGCCGACGACGATGAGCTCGCCGACCTCGCGCGCACCTCGGGCCGCCGACACCGTGTCGAGGGCGATCGCGGCGGCGAGGGCGGCGCGCCGGGCATCCGCCTTGGCCCCGCCGTCGCCCGCGAGCCGGCTCTTCGCGCTCGCCGCATCGCGCACGGGGATCACGAGGGAGACGCGCGCAGACACCCGGCCAGCCTAGGTCGCGAGCGGAGCGGCCGGCAGCCGCTCGTCGGCGGGCGTGCGGTCGAGCAGCGAGACCGGTGCCACGACCGCGAGCGCACGGCGCCAGCGGGGCGCGCTCGCGCGGAGGGCCGCGAGCAGCACCGCGATGTCGGCGGCGGCGGCGCGTCCCCGCGGGGCGGCGTAGGCGCGCTGCTCGAGCGCCGCGCGCTCGGCGGCGAGCGCGGCGAGCGCGGCGGGATCCGCGACCCAGCGCGCGGCCCACGCCTCGGCGAGCGCGCGCGGCGTGCTCGTCTCCTCGGCGGCCAGCCCCAGGTCGCGGGCCGTGTCACGCAGCTCTCGCCAGCGGTCGAGCGCATCCGGCGAGCGGCGTCGGTGTGCGCGGCGGATCGCGCGCCACACCCCGGGAACGGCGAGCAGCAGCACGAGCAGCGCGAGCAGGGCCGCGGCGAGCGGGCGGGCATCCGCACTCCCGGCAACGAGGCCGCCGGCCGACGGGCCGTCGAGCGTGCCGTCGGAGCCGCCGTCGATGAGGTCGAGCGGGTCGGCCGCATCGGACGCGTCGGGGTCGGGGGCATCCGAGGCGGCTGGATCGGCCGGGCTCGACGGCGCTGCCGTCGGCTCGATCGGCTCGCCCGTCTCGGGGTCGATCGCGGGCTCCTCCCCCGGCGCCGGCACGTCGTCGCTCGCGTATGCCGGTGTGGCGCCGCGCGAGGGCGTCGGCTCGAAGCGCACCCAGCCGATGCCATCGAAGTGGATCTCTGGCCACGAGTGCAGATTGTCGGTCGTGACAACGTACTCACCCGGAACCTCTGGGTTCCTCGTTCCCGGAGTGAAACCCACGGCGAGCCGAGTGGGGAGACCGAGGGAGCGCGCCATCAGAGTCATTGCCGTGGAAAACTGCACGCAGTACCCGGCACGAACCCTGAGGAATTCAGCGACGATATCGGCCCCTGTGCCGTCGTACCCGAATTCAACGGGCGCTTCCTCGGAGTACTCGAAGTCGCCGCTGGTGAAGAACCGTTGCAATGCTCGTGCCTGGTCATAGGGCGACGGTCCCTCGGCGTTCGCGGCAATGGCGGCGGCGGTGTCAACGACGAACGGTTCCAGCTCAGGAGGAAGGACACGATAACGGTCCAGTCCCTCCTCGGAGACCGTTGCAACGCGCAATTGCTCGGGAGTTGGTTCCGCGACAAGGCTCTCGACGTCGTATGTTCCACCTCGGAACGTTCCGTCGACGGCACCGACAGTGATGCCCTGCGGGTCGACCACCCACGAACCCGAGAGTCCCGTGATCTCAACAGGCGCCGCCGGCAGGGGCACCCAGCGTGACCGCACGTTTTGGAGTTGAATGGTTGTGTCGATGGTTCTCGTCGCAACGTCGTCACCCAGCCACAACGGCGGCCCCACTCGACCCGGAACGATGGCCTCTCCTCCGACAACGGGCTGAACGGTTTGCCCCTCGAAGTCGGCAAGATGCGACAGCGTCAGGTACAGTCCGCCCCCCGCGTCTGTCGTGTAGCGCAACACCTCGACGGGGGTATCTCGTCGTAGGTCATTGCCGAGTTCAAGCACCGGATTGATGCCTGTAACAAGACCTGCAATACCCACCCCCGGCAGCCCTGACCCCACGACAACCGGGGGTAGCAGGGGCGGGACCAGGAGCGCTGCCACCAGGACCGCCGCCGCCACAGACATCGCACGGCCAGCGGCGGCGGCCCCGCCGCTCGCGGCCGGGCGGTGCAGCGCGAGGGCGAGCAGGTAGGCGGCCGCGGTCGCGAGCACCGAGAGCACGGGCAGGGCGCCGGGCGCGAGCACGATCGGCACGGCGAGGATTCCGAGCAGCGGCACCGCGGTGAACGCGGGTCGACGACTGTGCACGAGCACGCCGTCGACCATGATCGCGAGGCCCGCGAGCCCCAAGGCCATGAGGAAGCGGATGCCGTCGTCGGCCGCCGCCGGGATCGACTGCTCGGCGATCGAGAGCTCTCCCGCGGCGATGAGCTCGGCGAAGCGCGCCGCCGTGCCGGGGAGCGGCACGATGCCGAGCAGTGCCGTGTCGGCCGCGAAGAGCAGCGTGAGCGCGAGCAGGGCGGCGACGAGCGCGGCGGCCGCGGCCCAGACGGCGGCCCAGCGCCGCACGAGCCGGCGCGTGATGGCGGCCGCGGCGACCGCGACCGCAGCGACGGCGAGCACGGTCGGCCCCCAGAGCCCCTCGTCGAGGATCGCGCTGAACCCCGTGACCGCCGCCGCGACCGCGAGCAGCGCGACGCCGCTGAGGGCGAACGAGCCGCGCGGCGCGGCCTCAGCGCGCTCAGCCACGACCCGCCCCCGTCGCGATGGCCCAGTCGGGCAGGGCGTCGTGCCGCTCGCCGAGCAGGGCGAGCCAGGCGTCGTCAGGTGTGCGCCCGATGCTCACGCGCGCCGTCGTCCAGCCCGAGCGCTCGAACGCGGTGCGGACGGGGTCGGGGTCGAGCTCACCGGGGTGCGGCGCGGGAGCGCCCGCGAGCAGGATGACGGCGGGGGCGCGCGGGGAGCGCTGCGCGAGCATCCAGCGCACCGTCTGGTCGTCGGGCGCGCTCGCAATGGCGACGACGGGCGGCGCCCCGGGCGCGGAGCGCTCATCGAGGTCGCCCGCACGGTCGCCGAGGGCCAGCCGAGCGAGTTCACCGAGCACGTCGCCGACCGGGCCGTCGGCGGCGGGCGCATCGGCGACTCGGGGGGTGGGCGTCACGAGCTCGACCGTGTAGCCGCGCTCGGCGAGGTGCACCGCCGCCGAGGCCGCCATGCGCACGACCCACTCGAAGGTCGCGCTCGAGGAGGTGCGCGTCGACCGGGCGCTCGCGTCGCGCACGAGTCGCGCGTCGAGGTACCCGAGCGACTGCGCGTCGACCACGAGCCGGGCGTGTGGACCCGCCTGCGGCTCACCCTGCCGCACCATGAGCTCGCCCTGCCGCGCCGTCACGCGCCAGTGCACGCGGCGCAGGGCGTCGCCGTCGCGGTACTCGCGCGTCACGACGTCGTCGTCGGCGCGCTCACGCGAGCGGGCCGTGCGCGGCCCCGCCTCGGTGGAGGGGTCGGGCACGGGGCCGGCGGGCAGCGGCGTGACCTCAGGCAGCACGAGCTGGGCGACAACAGCGCGCGTGTCGGTGACCCGCAGTGCGAGGGCGAAGGGGTCGCGGTCTTCGATGAGCAGCGGCCCGACGGTCTGCAGGCCGCGCCGCGCGGGCCAGTAGCGGTAGCCGATACTGCCCGGACGCGTGGCGGTCACCTCGCGCAGGCGCCCGGGGCCCGCGTAGCCGGGGGCCATGGGTACGTGTTCGATCCACTCGGCGGCCCGAGCCCGACCGCTGACGGTCACGCTCACCTGCACGGGCTCGCCCTCGGTCGCGACCACCGGGTCGAGCTGACGGCCCACCCGCACGCGGGGCCGCGAGCTCGCCACGGCCGCGAGCGCGATGAGGGGCGCCGCCCCTGCGATCGCCGCGATCGGCAGCAACTCGGGCCGCTCGAGCACGTATGCGAGCGCGATGAGGCCCACCGCGACCACGAGGAACGCGATGCCGCGAGCCGTCAGTCGAGGCACGCAGGGCCCCTAGTCGCGCGCCGTCGGCACCGGGACGGGCGTCGCGGCGACGATGCGATCGACGACCTCGTCGACGCTGCGCACCGCCGAGCCGTCGGGATGCTGCGCGCGCGGCACGAGCACCATGCGATGCGAGAGCACGGTCGTCGCGAGGGCGTCGATGTCGTCGGGCAGCACGAAGTCGCGGCCGTCGAGCGCGGCGCGCGCACGGCTCGCGCGCACGAGCTGCAGAGTCGAGCGCGGGCTGGCGCCGAGGCGCAGGGCCGAGTCGTCGCGCGTGGCCTGCACGATCGCGACGGCGTAGCGCTCGACGGCAGGGCTCACGTAGACCTCGCGCACGGTCGCGATCATCCGGCGCAAGCCCGCGACGTCGACGACCGGCTCGACGCGGTCGAGGGGGCTGCCGTGCTCGCGATCGCGCACCATGAGCGCCTCGCTCTCGGCATCGGGGTAGCCGATCGAGATGCGGGCCATGAACCGGTCGCGCTGCGCCTCGGGCAAGGCGTAGGTGCCCTCCATCTCGATGGGGTTCTGCGTCGCGACGACGAGGAAGGGGCTCTCGAGGTGGTGCGTGCGGCCGTCGACCGTGACCTGCTGCTCCTCCATGCACTCGAGCAGCGCCGACTGGGTCTTCGGGCTCGCGCGGTTGATCTCGTCGCCAATCACGATGTGGGCGAAGACCGGACCGGGCGTGAACTCGAAGGTGCCCAGCTGCTGGCGGAAGACGCTGACGCCGGTGATGTCGGCCGGCAGCAGGTCGGGTGTGAACTGGATGCGCGAGACCGTCGCGTCAACACAGCGGGCCAGGGCCCGGGCGAGCATTGTCTTGCCGACGCCGGGCACGTCCTCGATGAGCAGGTGGCCTTCGGCCAGGAGGACCGTGAGCGCCGCATCCACCGCGTCGGGCTTGCCGTCGAGAACGCTGTTCATCGCCCGGCGGATGCCCGCGCCGAGCTCGGCGAACTCCTCGGCGCTCAGCGCGGAGTCAGGAGTGGCCGCGGACGTCGTCGTCATGCTCATTCCTCGACTCTTGCACGGTCTTCCGGAGCGCGAGCCGAGAATCCCGCCTCGTACCCCTCCTGCCGGGCCTCGGCGGTGCCGAGGGAGAAGAGATCATCCTCGGGCCGGCGGATGAGCGCCCGGGCCCCGGGAGCTTGGTCGTCGAGCAGCCGGGCGAGGCCGCGCACGACCGCCACGGGCACCCCGGAGGTCTTGCCCTTGACGAGGTCGGCGGCCGCGGCGATCTCGTCGCCGACCGCGGGCGCGGTGACCTCGAGCAGCTTGCCGGTCGCGTCGTAGGTGCCGCGGAGGTCGTCGAGCAGCCGCACGCCGCTCGCGCCGATGACGATGTCGGTCTGGCCTTCGCGCCACGCGCGGCCCGCCGTGTCGGTGACGACAACACCGATCGGCGCGCCGACAGCGCCCTCGACCGCAGCACGGATCGCGGCGGCGCTCGCGTCGGGGTCGAGCGGTAGCAGCAGCACCGTGCCCTCGACGGTGTTGCTGGCGTCGACCCCCGCAGCGGCCATGACGAGACCGAGGCGGTTCTCGACGATGCGCGTCGTGCCGCCGTCGGCGCGAACGCGCGTCGCGACGACCCGCACGGTCTCATCGGTGATCGCCTGCTCGCGGTCGGTCGCGTGCACGATGCGCCCCTCGGCCTTGCTGACGATCTTGCTGGTCACCGCGAGAATGTCGCCCGGCTGGACCCCAGCATCGCGCGCCGCCCCGGCGATCAGGGCGGGCAGCGGGTCGCCGGGCCCGATCTCGGGCAGACCCGGGATGCCCCGCACCAGCAGCTCGTCCATCCGCCCATTCTCCCCCGCGAGCGTGTCGTCGTTGTCTTTGAAGGCGACGACACATGGCCGCGTGAGAGGGCGCGAGTGGTCGGCACGATCAGAGGGGGCGCGAGCCGTGAACCGGCACGACACTGACGGTGTCGGCAGCCCGCGCTTTCGCAGTGTGCCTCGTGCGGCATGTGCCGCGGGAGGCACATTGCGAAAGAGGGTCTCTCGGGCCCTGCCGCCCGAGCGGGCGGCGGCGCGGGTCAGGAGGCGGCGACGCTCCGGGTCGTCTTGCCCGCCAGGTGCGGCCCCGCCATGACGGGCTCGTAGCGCGGCCGCTCCCCCGCGGGCACGCAGGTCGGCAGTGCCTCGACGAGGGCGGAGTAGTTCGCATTGTGGAAGAACGGCATGCTCTGGCGGCGCTGGCTCGCGGTGGCAGTCGACCCGGCCGCCGCATCCGGATTCACGACGCGGTGCAGCGTGGAGGTCCAGCGGTCGTTCGTCCAGCGGGCCATGAGGTCGCCGATGTTGATGACGAGGGCACCCTCCGCGGGCGGGATCGGCAGCCAGGCGTCGGTCGCCGCGTCGTGCACCTCGAGCCCGGCGCGGCCGGCCTCCTGCCGCAGGATCGTCAGGGTCCCGTAGTCGGTGTGCGCGCCGGCGCGCAGCTGCCCGGGCTCGGGCGCCTGGGTCTGCTCCGGGTAGTTGATGGCGCGCAGCGCGCTCGGGCTGCGGTCGATGAAACGGGCGAAGAAGTCGGCGGGAAGGTCGAGACCGAGAGCGAACATCCCCATCAGACGGTCGGCCAGGCCGCTCATCGCGGCGTAGTACGCGCTCCAGGCAGTCTGCAGCTCGGGCAGCGCCGCGGGCCAGAGGTTCGCCGTGAAGATCGCGGCCTCGGTCGCGTCGACGGGCGCGTGATCGTGGCGGATGCCCGGCCCCATGTTGAACGACTCCTTCAGGTCGCCCGGGGTGACGTCGCCGCGCGAGGCCGCGAGCGACTCGCTGCGCATCGGGAAGTAGCCGTAGAGCCCGCCGGGCGCGCGCTCGACCGCGAGCTTGTCCTCCAGAGGCAGGTCGAAGAACGCGCGCGCGATGCTCCACGCTGCGTCGGCGACGGCGGAATCGATGCCGTGGTCGACGATCTGGAAGAAGCCGACCGTGCGGAGGGTCTCGTCGAACTCGCGGCCGACGACGGCGGGGTCGCGGTCGATGCTGATGGTCGGGACGGTGATGGCGGAGCTCATGGCGCAACGCTAGCGCCGCCGCGTCAGATCGGCGAGCGCGGCGAAGGTGGCCGCCGCCGTCAGAGAAGCGACACCAGCACCTTGCCGCGCGCGTGGTCGGTGAGCTGGTGGGCGACGGCCTCGGCGATGCGGGCGAGCGGATAGACCTCGTCGATCACGACGCGCAGAGCCCCCTCCCCCAGCCAGTCGGCCAGGCGCTGCAGATCGGCGGTGTCGCGCTTCGCGAGGAACGAGGCGTAGGTGCGCCGCGAGAACCGCGAGACGAGCGCGAGCCACGCCGGGCCGACCACCGGCCCCAGCCACTGCCCGCGCGGTGCCCCGCACGCGATCAGCGTTCCGGTCGGGGTGAGGATGCGCGCCAGGTCGCGCCGCCGTCGGCTTCCGGCGAGCTCGAGCACCAGCTCGAAGCGCGCGATGCCCTCCGTGACCTCGGTCGTCGTGTAGTCGATGACGTCGTCGGCGCCGAGACGCGCGACGAGCTCGACGTTGTGGGTGCTCGTGACCGCGGTGACGTGCGCGCCGAGCAGCTTGGCGAGCTGCACGGCGAAGGTGCCGACGCCGCCGGATGCGCCGACGATGAGCACGCGCGGGCGCATCGGCTCGACCTCGCCGGGGCCCCACGTCGCCGGGCCAGTCAGCCCGCCGCGCCGCAACCCCTGCAGGGCCGTGATGGCGGCGACGCCGACACCGCCGGCATCGAGCAGGGGCAGCCCGTCGGGGACGAGCACGAGACCCTCCTCGCGGACGACGACGCGGTCGCTCCAGGCCGCGCGCCCGAAGCCGGGCACGCGGTCGCCGACTCGAAGTCGAGTGACTCCCGGCCCGATGGCTTCGACGACGCCGGCGAGGTCGGACCCCAAGGCCCGGTTGGCCGGCTTCGGCCTCGGGAGACCGCGGACGATCCGCACCAGGTAGGGCCGGCCGGTGAGCTCGTGGGTGTCGAGCGGGTTGACCGAGCTGGCGGCGACGCGGACGAGCACCTGGCCCCCGGCGGGCAGCGGCGGCTCCGCATCCACGACCCGCAGCTTCTCGGGGCCGCCATAGGAGTCGGCGATGACGGATCTCATGGTGAGCTCGATTCTCGATCAGCGACGGAGGCGGAACGGCGAACCGCCGCGCGGGTTCAGCGTCGGCGGGCGAGCACGACCGGGAGCCAGAGCACGACGAGCAGGCCGATCGTCAGCACGAGGCTCATGATCGCCGCGATCACCACCGCCGCGACGCCCGTCTGCGAGAGCAGCACGAGCACCTGGCCGACGATCGACACCACACGGGCGACCGAGACCACGATCGTGAGGGTCAGCCCGGCGGCGAGCAGAGCTCGGGCGAACCCGAGCGTCAGAGCGCCCGCAATGCCGACCGCGAGGGCGGTGCCGAACCCGCCGAGCAGCGGTGGCGCTACGAGTCCGAGCCCGCTCGCGAGCGCGAGCAGCATCGAACCGCTCGCGAGGTCGACCACGCCGATCGGCAGGGCGAGCGCACGGGCCGTGCGGGCGAGGCGGCCGGGCGCCTGGGACACCGCTTCGGGGTCGGAAGGCTCTGCGGGCATCACCCCGCCACAGTAACGAATCGGTCACCATCTGCGACACGCCCGGGATGCACGGTTGCGCGACCGGTCCGTGGGCGGCTAGGTTTCTCGGGCGCCGAACAAGGAAAGGAGGCCGAGCGTGTTCACCATCACCCTGGGGATGATCCCCACCACCGCCGGCTTCGTCGGCGTCCTCACCGCCTGATCGGGTCGCAGCGCCGCTGACGCCACCCGCTCATCCGGTGGCGACGCTCTCGAAGCCCTGCTTCGACGCGCACATTCGTGCGCGCGCCCCCCGAATCACGCTGAGGAGTTCTGTCATGACCACCATCACCCGCGCGGTCACCACCGCGCAGCACCCGCCGAGTCCGGCGGGCGTCCCGCCGCGACCGCGGCCCGTCCCTGGACGGGTCGGGCTCGTCGACCGCATCGCGCTGCGCGTCGGCGTCGCGCTCGTCGCGTGGAGCCGGCGCCCGCGCCTGCTCGACGACCGGGCCGAACGGGAGCGTCGAGCACAGCTCAAGCGCTCGACCGCCCTGCGCGAGCGACAGTGGCAGCGCCGCGCGCTGCTGCTTCTCCCACCGCGCTGATGCGCGGCGGTCGCCCCGTCGGGCGTCGGAGGGCTATCGCCCCCAGGCGCTCGGCGGGGCCTTCACGACCGGCACCTCGGCGTAGGACCAGTGGGCGCCGTTGTTGTACATGCCCGTGGCCCAGCCCGAGAACCAGATGGCGCGCTCGAGCTGCGCCGTCGGCACCGACTTCTCCAGCGCCGCGACGATGCCGCTGTACCGCGGCAGGGTGCGCAGCGCCTCCGCGGCGTTCTCGGCCGCCGACACGAGGCTGACGTAGCGACCGGTGCCGCCGCCCCCGCCGGAGCCCCACCCGTTGTTGAGCGGGTTGTTGCGGTTCCACCAGGTGTTCACGTAGTTCTCCTGGCGCATCCAGCGCGTGAGCACGGTGACGTTGCTGTCGGTCATCGGGAACTCGCCCTTGAGCAGCACCAGCTTCGCCCAGTCGTAGTTCGTTCCGCCGGAGATCAGGGTCTCGTAGCCCGGAGTCGCCGAGTAGGTCGGGCGCTCGATGAGGGGCGCGACCGTCGCGACAGCGTCCGCGGCGGCATCCGACGCGCCCGCGGCGTCAGCGACGACAGAGGGGTCCGCAGTCGGGGCCGGGGCGACGACCAGCGGCTGCGCGTTCGCGGCCGTGTAGGCGGCGAGCAGATCGTCGTCGGAGGGGGTGCTGAAGCCCAGCGTGTTCATGATCAGCAGGCCCGCCACGATCGAGGCGAAGGCGGTGCGGACGGTCGACCACCCGTGTCGGCGGAAGGCCGGACGCGCGTCGGAATGCTGGTGCTTGGGCATGATCGTGGTCCCCCTGGTGGTTCGGCGACCGCCCGTTGTGCGGACGGCGGCGACCCTCCAGAGTACCAGCGGACCCCTCAGAGGGCGCGCAGGCGCGGCGCCAGGTCGCGCTCGAACAGCTCGAGGAACCGCCGCTGGTCGTGCCCGGGAGCGTGGAAGACGAGGTGGTTCATGCCCCAGTCGACGTACTTCTTCACCTCGGCGACCACCGCGTCCGGGTCGCTGCCGACGATCCAGCGCTTCGCGATCTGCTCGATCGGGAGGGCATCGGCGGCCTGCTCCATCTCGATGGGGTCGGTGATGTCGTGCTTCTGCTCCTTGCTGAGCGAGAGGGGCGACCAGAAGCGCGTGTTCTCGAGCGCCGCATCCGCATCGGTGTCGTACGAGATCTTGATCTCGATCATGCGGTCGATCTCATCGAACGCGCGCTCGGCCTTCTCGGCGCCCTCCTTCACGGCGGGGATCAGCTCGTCGACGTACAGCTCGGCACCCTTGCCCGAGGTGCAGATGAAGCCGTCGCCGGCGCGACCGGCGTAGCGGGCGACGAAGGGCCCGCCCGCGGCGATGTACACGGGGATCGGCTGCTCGGGGCGGTCGTAGATCGAGGCGTCGTGGGTCGAGTAGTACTCGCCGCGGAAGTTCACGCGGTCCTCGGTCCAGAGCTGCCGCATGAGGTCGACGCTCTCGCGCAGGCGCGCGAAGCGCTCCTTGAACTCGGGCCACTCCTGATCGCCCGCGCCCGCGAAGCCGGTCGCGATCTCGTTGAGGGCCTCGCCGGTGCCGACGCCGAGGAAGATGCGCCCCGGATACAGGACGCCCATGCTCGCGAACGCCTGGGCGAGCACGGCCGGGTTGTAGCGGAAGGTCGGGGTCATCACCGAGGTTCCGATGCGGATGCGCGACGTGCGCTCGCCGACGGCCGCCATCCACGTCAGCGAGAACGGGGCGTGCCCGCCGGTGTGGCGCCACGGCTGGAAGTGGTCGCTCACGGCGACGCTCTCCATGCCGTGCGCCTCCGCGGCGACGGCGATCTCGACGAGCTCGCGCGGGTCGAACTGCTCGGCCGAGGCCTTGTAGCCGAGGGTGAGGGGTCGCGTCATGAGGGGCCTCCGGTTCGGGATGACGGGCGGAACGGGTCAGTCGGTGAGGGCGGCGCGCAGCTGCTCGATCGAGGCGACGGCGTCCCGGCGCCACTCGGCGAGCTCCTCCTCGCCGGCCTCCTCCCACAGCTCGTACAGCTCGGAGCCGTCGGCACGGACCGCGCGGTCGGCGGCGCGGAGGATCACCTCGTAGGCCTCGTCGTCAAGCTGCGTCGAGAGCAGACGGATGTCGACCTCGTCGAGCGCGGCGGGCGGGTCGATGCGGCCGAGCGCGGCAAGAGCCACCTCGACGAGCGCCAGGGCGACCGAGCCTTCCGGAGCCTCGAGGTAGCCACCGTCGAGGGCCGCGCGCACGTCGTCCAGCTCGAAGGTTCCATCGACGAGCGCGTCGACGGCGTCGAGCGCATCGTCGTTCTCGAACGCTCCGCTGCCCCACGCTCCCATGTCGCCAGCCTAGCCACTGGTGCCGCACCCCAGACCGGTGTTCACTGTGCAGTGCCTGCGCATCGGCGCGGCTCCCGCCCCCTTTCCGAGAAGAGAACCCATGCTCGACGCTCTCACCGACGCCCTGCCCCTCGCCGCCGCGATCGCCCTCAGCCCGCTGGCCGTCGCCTCGGTGGTGCTGATGCTGCTGACGCCGAACGCGAAGGCGGCCACCCTGAGTTTTCTGCTCGGCTTCGCCGGAGCGGTTGCCGCAGTCGCCACGATCGCCTACGTGGTCGCGGCGCTGCTGCCGCACGATGCCGACGACCGGTCGCTGTCGGCACCGTTCGTTCTCATCGGCCTCGGCATCGTCGCGGTCGTGCTCGCGGTGCGGCAGTGGCGCGCACGCCCGACCACCGCGGATGACGGCGCGGCGGCCGTGCCGGAGGTGCCGGGCTGGATGGCCAAGATCGACGGCATGACCCCGGGCAAGGCGGCCGCGCTCGGGGCCTTCATCGGCGGTCTGAAGCCGAAGAACCTCCTGCTGAGCATCGGTGTTGGCGTGACCCTGGAAGCCGCCGACGCGACCGTCGGCGAGGCCGCCATCGCGCTCGCTCTTGTCGTGCTTCTCGGGGCGCTGCCGGTGATCATCCCCGTCATCGTGTCGTTCGTGGCCGGCGACCGCATTCGCGGGCCGCTCGACCGCCTTCGCGCCTGGCTCATCGCGCACAATGCCGCGATGGTCGGAGCGATTCTGCTCCTCATCGGCGTCGTGCTCATCAGCAAGGGGGCCGAGGGGCTCGGCGGGTAGCGGGCGGCGAGCCCGCATCCGACGTCGAATGCGGAGGCGAGCGCCGCGTCAGTCGGTGTTCTGGCTGACCAGGAACTCCGCGACCGCGCGCGGCACGTACGGCGCGACGTCGCCGCCGAGCGCCGCCACCTGCCGCACCAGCGAGCTCGAGACGTGCGCGTGCGCCGGGTCGGTCAGCATGAAGACGGTCTCGATGCCCGCGAGGTTGCGGTTGACGATCGCCATCGGGGTCTCGTATGCCACGTCGACCTGACTGCGCACGCCCTTCACCAGCACGGTCGCCCCCACGTCGGTGCAGTAGTCGACGAGGAGGCCGACGCTCCAGCTGGTGACCAGGATGCTCGAGGGCAGCGCGCGGTCGGCGATGGCCTGCTCGATCAGGGCGACACGCTGCGCGATCGGCAGCATGGCCTGCTTGCCGGGGTTGTGCACCACGACGACGTGCACGGCGTCGAAGACGCCCGCGGCGCGCTCGATGATGTCGAGGTGCCCCAGGGTGACGGGGTCGAACGACCCCGGAACGACAGCGATCCGGCTCATGCTCCCAGCCTACCGACGCGCGGTTACTGGAGTGTTTCGGAGCGGGATGCCGCGTAATCGGCGGTCACGAGGATCGGCAGATGGTCGGAGACCCCCTGCGGCAGCGTCGTGACGCGCGTGATCGACAGCCCGATCGAGGTGGCGAAGTCGAAGTGGCCGCGGAAGAACTTGTAGCGGGTGTAGGTGCGGGCATCGCTGAGGGTCACCTCATGCCCGGTCTCCTGCACGCTCGTGGAGAGGTGGTCCTTGAACACCGGGTAGTTGAAATCGCCCACCATGAGGGTCGGCAGGGTCGGGCCGAAGGTGTCGAGCGCCTCGTGCGCGGCCCGGATCTGCGTGCGCCGCAGCGAGTTCAGCGCGGTGAGCGGCGCGGCGTGGAAGCAGCCGATGACCAGCTCACGATCGTGCAACCGGTCGATGAAGTGCGTGCCCAGCAGGCGCTCGAGCGCGGGCTTGGCGATGATGTCGTGCAGCGACCGCTTGAGCTGGAACGCTCGCGTGCTGAGCGCGTCGAAGCGCTCGCGGTCGTAGTAGATCGCCAGCCCGAGGCGGTTGAGCTTCGTCGCGTCGGCGAGGTGCAGGGGGCCGAGCTCGCGCGGCAGGTCGTCAGTGTCGACCTCCTGCAGGCACAGCAGGTTGGGCGTGTGCGTGGCGACCAGCTGCTCGAGCTCGCCGCGCGCGGCATGCTTGCGCAGGTTGTACGAGATCACTCTCACCCGCACAGTCTCCCCCGAGCGATCGGCCGCCGACGAATCGGCGAGGCGGGTTCGCTAGTTCTTCGCGAGGAAGTCGCGGGCCGAGTCGTCGAGACGGCGCTCGATGGCGGCTTTCAGGGCCGGATGCCCGCTCAGCGCTGCATCCCCCTCGAGCACCCCGGCCGCGGCCGCGCGGGCCGTGCTGATGAGGTCGCCGTCGGTCGCCACCCGCAGCAGCTTGAGGCTCGAACGCCCGCCGCTCTGGGTCGCCCCGAGCACGTCGCCCTCGCGCCGCAGCTCGAGGTCGATCTGCGCGAGCGCGAAGCCGTCGAGCGTTCCCGCCACGGCCTCGACGCGCTCGCGCGCGAGGGTCTCGGGCAGCGCCGCGGTCACGAACAGGCACAGCCCAGGAACCCCGCCGCGACCGACGCGGCCGCGCAGCTGGTGCAGCTGGCTCACCCCGAAGCGGTCGGCGTCGACGACGACCATCGTCGAGGCGTTCGGCACGTCGACGCCGACCTCGATGACGGTCGTCGACACGAGCACGTCGATCTCGCCGCGGGCGAAGGCGCGCATCACCGCATCCTTTTCGTCAGACGACATGCGGCCGTGCAGCGGCTCGATGCGGCGCCCGGCGAGGGCGGGGTGCTGGCGCAGGAGGGGCGTCAGCTCGGCGACGGTGGCGGGCGGTCGGGCGATCGCGTCGACGCCGCTGCCGTCGGGCCCGTCGTCGACCGAGCCGTCGGCCGGACCATCCACCAGGGCGTCGAGGTCGTCCTCGCGCGTGGCCGGGTCGATGGCGGGCACGACGACGAAGCCCTGACGACCCTGCGCGAGCTCCTCGCCCATGCGCTCCCACACGCGGTTCCACCAGCCGGGCTTGTCCGCGAGCGGCACGACGTGGCTGACGATCGGGGTGCGCCCGGCGGGCAGGGTCGCGATGGTCGAGACGTCGAGGTCGCCGAACACCGTCATCGCGACCGTGCGGGGGATCGGCGTGGCGGTGAGCACGAGCACGTGCGGCGGCACCGCACCCTTGCGACGGAGGCTCTCGCGCTGCTCGACCCCGAAGCGGTGCTGCTCGTCGACGACGACGAGACCGAGGTCGGCGAACTGGACTCTGTCCCCCAGCAGGGCGTGGGTGCCGACGACGATGCGGGATGCTCCGCTCGCGATGCTCAGCAGCGCCGCCCGGCGCTCGGGCTGCGACAGCTGCCCGGTGAGCAGCACGGGTCGCAGCCGGGCCGCCCGGTCGGGGCCGAGGGTCGCGACGATCGAGCGCAGGTGCTGGGCGGCCAGCACCTCAGTGGGGGCGAGCAGGGCGCTCTGCCCGCCGCTCTCCGCGACGGTCAGCATGGCCCGCACCGCGACGAGGGTCTTGCCCGAGCCGACTTCCCCCTGCACGAGCCGGTTCATCGGCACGGGGGCGGCCAGGTCGCGCGCGATCTCGTCGCCGACGAGCCGCTGGTCGTCGGTCAGCGTGAAGGGCAGCTCGGCGTCGAAGCCGACGAGCTCGGCGCCGGGCAGGCGCGGAGTGGCGGGCTGCTCGCGCAGGGCGTGTCGCCGCTGCAGCAGTGCCGCCTGCAGCACGAAGGCCTCATGGAAGCGCAGGGTGTCGCGCGCGCGGCGCCACTGCCCGTCGTTCTCGGGCCGGTGGATGTACTGGTACGCCGTCGTGAGCTCGAGCAGGTCGGGGGCGTCGTCGTGCTCCGAGGCGTCGGGCGCCCGCAGCTCGGCCCGCACGCTCGCCGGAACCGGGTCGTCGAGCGCCGGCAGCGTGTCGAGCACCACCCCGATCGCCTTCGCGATCTGCCAGCTCGCCACCGTCGACGTCGCCGGGTAGATCGGAATCGGCTGCATCGCCCACTTCGTCGCCTCGGGGCCGGTGTCGCGCTCATCGCCCGCCTCGAAGAGCTCGTAGTCGGGGTGGGCGAGCTGCCGCGCGCCGCGGTACTCGCCGACTTTGCCGGCGAAGATGCCGCGCACGCCCTTCCTCAGGTCGTTGGCCCGCCACGCCTGGTTGAAGAACGTGAGGGTCAGGATGCCCTGCCCATCGGTGATGCGCACCTCGAGAATGCTTCCGCGCCGCTGGCGCATCGGCCGCTCGGTGACGTCGATGACCTCGGCGACGATCGTCACCGACTCGTCGACGCGCAGCTCGCTGAGCGCGGTCAGCTCGCCGCGGCGGGCGTAGCGCCGGGGATAGTGGGTCAGCAGGTCGCCGACGGTGAGCATCCCGAACGCCTTCTTCAGGGCGTTGGCGCTGCGGTCGCCCAACGCGCTGCTGAGCTTCGCGCTCAGCGGGTCAGGAGGGGCCAGGCTGCTCACGGCGTCAACGCTACTCGCGCCGCCTGACGGCCTCGCGCCGGGGCGCAACGGTGCCCTCTCAGCAGGGCCGACTCGCCGGACGGCGGCGACAGCGAGTGACGCCGCGCCTCTGGCCATCCATCGGTCACTCGTTGCGCACGTTCGCGGGACGGTCCGCAACGAGTGACCGATCGACGCCGTCGAGCGCACCGATCGGTCCCGAATCGCCGTCGAGCGCACGCCGCAGTCCCATTCAGGACCGATCGGGGTCAACCGTGGCACCGAAGCTTGCGGCCTGCGGTCCCGACTCAGTCACGTCGCGCGCGACACGCGCACTCCGGCTCGGCAGGCCGTGGAGTGCGCACGACGGCGCACTAGCGTTAGGGCCGTGACACGCATCATCGCCGGGTTCGCGGGCTCGCTGACGCTGAAGGTTCCGTCGGCGGGCACGCGGCCCACGAGCGACCGCGTGCGCGAGGCGATCTTCAGCGCCCTCGAGGCCCGTGACGCGATCGACGGGATGCGCGTGCTCGACCTCTACGCCGGTTCGGGCGCCCTCGCGCTCGAGGCGATCAGCCGCGGCGCCGCCTCGGCCGTGCTCGTCGAGAAGTCGCACGCGGCGGTGCAGGTGTGCAAGGCCAATGCCGCGCTCGTGCAGGGTCGGGCGGGGCGCGGCGCGAGGCCGAGCATCCAGGTCATCGGCAAGCCCGCGACGTCATACCTCTCGTCGGCGCTCGTCGAGTTCGACCTCGTCTTCATCGACCCGCCGTACGAGGTGGGCGGGCTCGAGCTCGACCACGTGCTCGAGGGGCTCGTGCCCCGTTTGGCTCCGGATGCGGTGGTCGCGCTCGAGCGCTCATCACGCTCCCCGGCTCCGGCCTGGCCGGCCGGGCTCGCGCTCGACAAGGTGTCGCGCTACGGCGAGACCGCGGTCTACTGGCTCGGCCCGGAACCCACTGATTCCGGCACGGCAACGGACTAGCCGGCCTGCCCGCTCCACTCGGCGAACGGGTCCCAGCCACCGCGCTCGTCGAAGACGCGGCCGTCGACGAGCAGCGCGGGCCCGTGGCGGTCGGCCGCGACGACACGGCCGATGATGCGGAAGCCGCCGGGAAGAGCATCCAGCGGCGGCGCCACGTCGGGCGGGAAGGTCGCCAGCAAGGAATGGTCTTCTCCTCCGGTCAGGGCCACCGACGCGGGCGCGGCCGGGTCGAGCCCGTGCGCGAGCGCGACCTCGCGCACCTGCGCGCTCGAGAGATCGATCGAGACACCGCTCGCGCGGGCGATGCGGCGCGCATCGAGCGCCAGGCCGTCGCTCAGGTCGAGCATGGCCGACGCTCCGCCGAGGGCGGCGGCGACGCCGTCCGCGATCGGCGGGTGCGGCGTGAGCTGGGCGGCGAGGGGCACGGGATGCTCGGCGCGCAGCCGAGCCGCGGCATCAGCATCCGGCGCCCCCGTCGCATCGACCGCGCGCTCGAACAGCAGCCGCAGCCCCTCCGCCGCGAGCCCCAGCGAGCCGGAGACGGCGACCCAGTCGCCCGGCCGCGCGCCCGATCGCGTCACCGGCTCGCGATCCTCGAGGTCGCCGAACGCCGTGATGGCGATGGTCAGCACGCTCGACACGCTCAGGTCGCCGCCCACGACCCCGCAGCCGGGCGCGAGCGCCTCGCACGCATCGCGCAGCCCCTCGGCCAGGGCTTCGAGCTTGGCGACGGGGGTCTCGGCGGGCGCGGCGAGCGCCACGACCAGCGCCGTGGGCCGCGCACCCATCGCGGCGACGTCGCTGAGGTTCGTCGCCGCGGCCTTGAAGCCGAGGTCGTGCATGGTCGACCAGGCTGTGCGGAAGTCGGGACCGTGGATCAACATGTCGGTTGTCACGACGTATCGCCCGTCGGGGGCGGCGAGCACCGCGGCATCGTCGCCGGGGCCGAGCACGGTCGCGTCGCTGCCGGGCAGCCGCGGGATGATGCGCGCGAGCGCGGCCAACTCGCCGACCGCGCCGAGGGTGTCGGCGGGCGCGGCAGGGCGAGGGTCGGGGTCGCGCGTCACGGCTCCACGCTAGTCCGGCGCCCGCGCCTGTCGTACTGTCGGGGCATGAGCGAGCCCGAACCCGAGACCCCGTCGAGCCCGTACGGCCCGGCCCCGGGCGGCAAGAGCGACACGAGCACGCCCGCCTCCGCGACGCCCGCCGATCCCACCCCCGCCGCGCCGGCCTGGGTCGAGCGCGGACGGCGGATCCTCCTCGTCGCGGCCGCGGCGGTCGGGGCGCTGGCCATCGCGCTGACGCTGGTCGTCATCGTGCTCGCCGTGCTCGGAATCCGCCCCGGGAACGGCGGCGGGGTCGTCGGCGACGTCGGCGTCGGCCCGCAGGCCTGGCTGAGCGACACGGCGACGATCGCCGCGCCGGTGCTCACGGTGATCGCCCTCAACCTGCTGGTCTGGCGGGCACTGCTGCGCGGGCTCGCGCGGCGCGGCCGCACGGAGGCGGTGGCCCTCGTGGTCATCATCGCGCTGAGCCTCGCCGTGGCCAGCTGGTTCGCCGTCGCCGTCCTGATCTTCTTGTGGTTCATCGCGTTCGGGGTGCTCGGCAACGGGATCGCCTGAGTCGCGCGCGCGGCCCGCTCGCCCGCCGCGCCGATGGTACGGTGTACGAATGACTGATGCTCAGCGGCCCGACGACGCTCCGGAACCGTCTCTCGCCTCGCCGTACGGCCCGGCCGACAGTGAGCGCATCACCCGCGCCCGCCGAACGCTGGGGCGCCTCGCAATCGTGCTGCCGGTCGCGGGCCTCGTGCTCAGCGTCGTCGCCCTCGCGGTGCAGGTCGCGACCGGCGGCGCCTTCGGCATCGATCCGCTCAGCGAGATCGCCGGCTTCACCCTGACCTTCCTCGGCCCGACGCTGCTCGTTCTCGGGCTGCACATGCTGGTCTGGCGCGCGATGGTGCGATCGCTGACGCAGATGGCGCCGACGAACCGCACGGTGACGATCATCGGCGTCGGCGGAATCCTGTCGCTCGCGAGCGTGGTGCTCGTGTTCTGCCTCGTGTTCATCGGGTTCATGCTGCTGTCGCTGCTGTTCTCCGCGACCGACCAGGCGATGTAGCCGGAGCGCCAACGCTCCCAGCCCGCGCCAGCGCGCGGCCCGCTAGCGTGGGAGCGTGACGACCCGATCGGCCTCCGCGCGCGTGCGCTCCGCATCCGCCGCCCTGATGGCGACCGCGGTCGTCGGGCTCGCCGGCTGCGCGGGCACGGTGCCGCTCGAGCCGGGGCCCGAGTCGAACGCCGTCGCCTGCGCCGAGACCATGGTGCGCCTGCCCGACACCGTCGGCGAACTCGACCGGCGCACGACGAACGCCCAGTCGACGGCGGCCTGGGGCGACCCGACGGCCGTCATCTACCGCTGCGGACTCCCCGAGCAGGGACCCAGCGACCTGCCCTGCTTCACCATCGAGGGCGTCGACTGGCTGCTCGACGAGAGCAACGCGCCGCGCTACGTCTTCACGACCTACGGCCGTGCACCGGTGACCGAGATCATCGTCGACGTCACCTACATCGCCGGCGCCGATGCCGTACGCGAGCTCAGCCCGCTGGTCGGGGTACGGGATGCGGCTGCCCGGTGCCTCGTGGCCACCGACGTGTTCGGCGGCGGCACGGTGAACCCGACGCCCACCCCCACTCCCTGACCCGGCTCCAGATCGGCCACCGACGGGCTGATCGCGGAACGGGTACGGCCCGTCCGCCCCAGATCTGGGCCACAGGGGCGCTACGCGCGGGGACCGTCGAGCCCGACGAGCTTGCCGGCGATGCCGCCCGCTGCCCGCAGCGCGGCACCGCCGCCGAAGCCGGCCTGCGGAAAGACCACGCGACGGTCGCGCGCCTCGGTGAGCGCATCGACCAGCACGGTCGCGGCCGGCTGCAGCGAGGCCCACAGGTACAGCGAGAGCGCCCCCGGGATCGAGTTGACCTCGTTGACGAACAGCTCGCCCGTCGACTCGTCGAGCAGCAGGTCGACCCGCACGATCCCCGTCAGGCGCGTCACCTCGGCGACGCGCTCGGCCAGCACGCGAGCGGTCGCCGCGACCGCGTCGGGCACCTGGGCGGGGAACTCGCGGGGGGCGCTCGTGAGCCCCGCATCCGTGCCCGCACCGCCGGCCAGGTACTTCTCGGCGTACGAGTAGAGGGCGCTGCCCGTGTCACCGCGCAACGGCTTCTCGAGGGGAGTGATCTCGAGGGTCGGGAAGGTGCGGAAGGCGATGTTGAGGTCGACCAGCTCCGGGCGGTAGGGCTCGAGCACGGCCCCGGTGCGCAGGTGGACGCTCGTCGCGGCGAGCGCGCGCGCGGCGTCGATGTCGTCGGTGATCTCGATGCCGATCGACGAGCCGCCGAACCGCGGCTTCACGATGTACGGGCCGGCGAAGCTCGGCTCGGCGAGCGTCGACACCGCCTCGCGCGGCAGGCTCGGGATGCCCGCGGCGTGCATGAGGCCGCCGAACGCGAGCTTGTCCATGCCCACAGCGCCCGCGAACAGGGTCGAGCCGGTGGCGGGGATGCCCAGCAGCGAGAACACCGCCGCCGCCCCGCCGCCCTCGCCGACACCGCCGTGCAGGCACAGCAGGGCCGCTTCGATCTCCAGTCGCTCGGCGCCGAAGGTCTTGCGCCGGTAGATGCCGGGCTCCCCCGACACCCGCACCTCGAGCACCGTCGAGCCGGAGGGCGCGCCCTCGAGGTAGTCCTTCGCCTCGGTCGCGGCCGGCACCCGGAACCAGTCGCCGGTGGGCGACCAGTAGATCGGCACCACGTCGTGCCCGGCTGCGGTCAGCACCCGCTCGGCCTGCAGGCCGGTGAGGATCGAGATCTCGTGCTCGGGGCTCGGGCCGCCGAAGACGACGGCCCAGGGGGCGGTGGAAGCCATGGTCACCTCAGGTCGATGGCCGCGGCGGCCGATCAGGGGTAGTGGTCGGGCAGGTCGTTCTCGTAGAGGATAACGCCCCGGTCTCCCGCGGCCTCGACCGCGCGGCGCACGGCCTGCTCGCGGGTAGCGACCGCGACCGCTCCGGGGGCCTCCGCCGTGGCGGTGCTGGCGTAGCCGGCGAGCAGTGCGGCGCGGTTGGTGCGGGCCACGGCCAGCAGCAGTCCGTTCGCCGCCCCGATCGCAGCGCCGAAAGCGCGGTTGCGCTCCACCTGCACGGGGCCGAGCTCGACCATGCCGGGCGTGACGACCACGAGCGGCCCTCCGCGTTCGGCGGCCAGGGATGCCGCACCCTCGAGGGCGCGGAGCGACCCGACCGGATTCGCGTTGTAGGTGTCGTCGATCACGAGCGCGCCACTGGGAGCCTGCTGCACCTCGGCGCGGTGCTGCGAGCCGGGCAGGTCACCGAGCCGCGCCGCGATGCCCGCCACGGGCACCCCCGCGGCGAAGGCGATGCCCGCCGCGACGGCGACGTTGACCGCGTGGCCAGTGCCCGAGACGGTGACCGGCACCGGGGCCGCACCGGGGCCGATCACGATCGTGCCGTCGACCGGGTCGAGCACCACGTCGGCCTCGGTGCCGGCGACGCAGCTGACTGTGATCACGCGCTTGCCCTGCGAGGCGCAGAGGGTGGCATGCCGGGCCAGGCGCGGGTCGTCGATCGGCAGCACGACGGTACCGGCGCGCTCGGTGATCTCGGTCTTGGCGCGCAGAATGACGTCCGTCGACCGCATCCGCTGCAGGTGCGCCTCGCCGATGACGGTGATGGCAGCGATGTCGGGCGGGAAGAACGTCGAGAGTTCGCGGATCTCACCCGGACCGAAGATGCCCATCTCCGCCACGAACACCTCGGTACCGGGAACGAGCTTGTCGTTCACCGCTCGCGAGAGCCCGAGGCGGTTGTTGAACGAGGCCGGGCTGGCGACGGTGGCGAAGGTGCCGCTGAGCAGGTGGGCGACGTAGTTCTTGGTGCTGGTCTTGCCGTACGAGCCGGTGATCGCGACGACGCGCGGGCGCACCTGCGCGAGCCGCTTCTGCGCCGCGGTGACGAAGCGCTGCGATGCGGCCTTCTCGATCGGCGCCATGATGGCGAGCGCCAGGTCGGTGAGCGGGGCGCTGAGCACCAGCACGAGCGCCGGGCCCGCAGTACCGAGCACGAACAGGGCCAGGATGCCCAGAGCCAGGTGCAGCACCGCCCACAGCACGGCCAGCCGCACCAGGCGCGGCGTGAACGCCAGCTTCTTCGACGTGCCGCGCACCGGCATGCCCCACGGCAGCAGTGCCGTCAGCACGATGGCGACGAGCGCCATCACCTGCAGCCACGAGTACGGCGACAGGGCGGCGGCGACCGTAGCCCCCGCCGCGACGAGCGCGAGCGGACCGGTGAGCGGCTCGCGCCGCACCCACAACCACGCCATCCAGCTGGTCGAGCCGGGCACGTAGTGCTCGCGCTGCGCGACCCGCAGCCAGCGCGCGCCGACCGGCACGGCCGCGATGATCGCCAGCAGCAGGGCCGGGAGGGCGAAAGGGATGACGTACACGGCGATCACGCGGGCTCCTCGGTCTCGGCGATCATGGCCAGCAGCTCCTCCCGCACGGCGAGCTCGAGGTCGCCGCTCAGCAGGTGCCCCGCACCGGGGATGACGCGGAAAGGGGCACCCGCACGCTCGGCGGCGATGCGTCCGGCCTCGGTCGGAGCGGCCGTGTCGTCGGCACCCCACACGAAGCGCAGCGGGAACGTGCTCGCGGCGAGCGCCGCCAGCTCGTCGTCGTAGGTCTCGTTGACGGCGCGCACCATGATGCCGCGCATCACGCCCTGCGCCGCCCGGTAGTCGGCGGAGCCGCGCTGGTCGCGGAGGGCATCCATGCGGGCATCGCTCAGCAGGCCGCGCCGGTTCGCCCAGCGCGCGAGGCGGAAGCCGAGCGGAGGCTGGCTCGCCGGAGCCAGCCGCACGAGCGGCACGCCCGTCAGCACCAGGCCCCGCACCAGCTCAGGACGTCGGAGAGCGAGACGGGCGGCGACACGGCCGCCGAACGAGTGTGCGACGATCACGACGGGGGCGAAAGCCGCGATGGCCTCCGCGACAAGATCGGCGTAGTCCTCGGTGCCCCAGACCGTCTCGGGGGCGGGCGCGGGGCCGAACCCGGGCAGGTGGATGCTCACCGCATCGAGCCCGGAGAGGATCGTGGCGAAGTCGCCGCCGTCACGACCCCAGCCATGCAGAGCGACAACCCGGGGTGGCGTCGCACCGTGCTTCTCGGCGAGCACGCGGCCGCCGGCAAGGGAGGTGATCACGGGTGCAAGCCTATCGAGAGCGGGCAGGCCGCCTCCGGCTCGCGACGCCGACTACTCTGCCTGCGGCTCGCGACGCCGACTACTCCGCCTGCGGCTCGTCGGAGTCGGTCGCGAGGTGCGGGGCGAGCTCGCGCGGGTCGAGCGTGCCCTCGAGCACCTTCCCGACCTGGGCGACGATGGGCATCGCGACGCCCTTCGACTCGGCCAGCTCGAGCACGGGGCCGACGGAGGCGAGCCCCTCGGCGGTCTGGTTCATCTGCGCGATGACCTGCTCGAAGCCGTAGCCCTGACCCAGCAGCCGGCCGGCCGTGTTGTTGCGCGAGAGCGGGGACTCGCAGGTGGCGATGAGGTCGCCGAGGCCGGCGAGTCCGATCATCGTCTCGGGGCGGGCGCCGAAGGCCACAGCGAAGGCGCTGAGCTCGACGAGCCCGCGCGTGATGATCGACGCCTTGGTGTTCTCGCCGTAGCCGACCCCGTCGGCGATGCCGACCGCGACGGCGATGAGGTTCTTGAGCACGCCGCCGAACTCGGTGCCGACCACGTCGGTGTTCACGAACGAGCGGAAGTAGTCGTTCGAGGCCACCGAGGCGACGGCCACCGCGGTGTCGCGGCTGGCGCTGGCGACGACGGCTGCGGTGGGCTCGCGCTTGGCGATCTCCAGCGCCAGGTTGGGGCCGCTGACGACGGCGATGCGCGCCGGATCGAGGCGGAGTTCTTGCTCGATGACCTCGCTCATGCGCAGGCCGGTGCCGCGCTCGACACCCTTCATGAGGCTGACGACGGGCACGTCGGCGGGCAGGATGTCGCGGATCGAGGCGAGATTGCTGCGCAGGCTCTGGCTCGGAACCGAGAGGTAGACCTGCTCGGCGCCGGCGAGCACGTGCTCGAGCGAGTCGTGGCCCCGCAGGTTGGCGGGAAGGTTGATGCCCGGCAGGTAGCCGGAGTTGCGGTGCGTCTCGGTGATCTCGTGGGCCACCTCGCGCCGGCGCGCCCAGATCACGACATCCGAACCGCCGTCGGCGAGCACCTTCGCGAAGGTCGTGCCCCAGGACCCGGCGCCGAGCACGGCGATGCGCTTCGCTCCGTCGCGGGCGGCGGCCGAGGGCAGGCGCACCGCCTCGGTCAGCGGCGGATGCTCGCTCACAGGCGCCCCGTCTCGCTCTGGCCGTGCTCCGACGGGTCCCACCGCTTGGCCGGCGGCGTCTCGCCGCGGAGGTCGCCGAGCAGTTCGGCGATGGCGTTCATGACGCGCTCGGTGCCGGCGGCGAGGGTCGCCTGGTCGAGCGGACGCCCGGCCAGGTCGCTGAGATCGACGGGGTCGCCGATCTTGCAGTAGAGGTCTTTCCGCGGGAAGAAGCTGATCTTCTTCGAGTATCGGGCCATGATCTGCTGCGTGCCCCAGTGGGCGGCCGGGATGATCGGCACGCCCGCCTGCAGGGCCATGCGCACGGCCCCGCTCTTGCCGCGCATCGGCCACAGGTCGGGGTCGCGGGTGAGACTGCCCTCGGGGTAGATGATGACCGCGAGCTCGCGATCGACGAGCTGCTGCGCCGCCTTGAGCGGAGCATCCGACCGTCCCCGCCCCTCGCGCTCGACCGGGATCTGCCCCGACCAGCGCAGCACGGCCCCGAGCACCGGAACCCGGAAGACGCTCGCCTTGGCGAGGAACCGCGGCACGCGGCCGAGCTTCCACATGTAGCGGCCCATGATGACCGGGTCGATCTCGCTGTAGTGGTTGGGCGCCAGGATGAACGCGCCCGTGCGCGGCAGCTTGTGCCCGTCGACCACGTGGTACCGCGCCATCACGGTCAGGGGCGGCAGCAGGATCGCGGCGATGGTGTGCCAGAGCAACGTCTTCTCTCGACGCCGACGGCGCGGGGCGGGAGTCGACACGGCGGACTGCTCGGCGGGGGTGGCGTCAGGCACGGAGACCAGGGTACTGCCCGGCTCCGCGGACGACCGCGCTAGACGAGCTCGAAGTCGGCGCCGAGCGTCTCGAGCTTGTCGATGAAGAGCTCGTAGCCGCGGCTGATGATGCCGACGTTGCTGATCGTCGAGGTGCCCGTCGCTGCGAGCCCCGCGATGAGGTGGCTGAAGCCGCCCCGCAGATCGGGCACGCGCACCGAGGCGCCGGTGAGCGGCGTGGGGCCCTGGATGACCGCCGCCTGCTCGAGCGGGCGGCGCGGCACCCGACGCGTGATCGAGGCGAGCCCAGACTGGTGCACGACGATGTCGGCGCCCATCTCGTTGAGTGCCTCGGTGAATCCGAAGCGGTTCTCGTACACGGTCTCGTGCACGACCGACTCGCCCTCGGCCTGGGTGAGCGCGACGATGAGGGGCTGCTGCCAGTCGGTCATGAAGCCCGGGTGCACGTCGGTCTCGATCATCACCGGCTTGAGCGGGGTGCCGGGGTGCCAGAAGCGGATGCCGTCCTCCAGCACCTCGAACTCGCCGCCGACCTTCCGGAAGACGTTGAGGAAGGTCATCATCTCCTGCTGGCGTGCACCGCCGACGGTGATGTCGCCCTTCGTGGCGAGTGCCGCAGCGGCCCAGCTCGCGACCTCGTTGCGGTCGAAGATCGCGGTGTGCTGGTAGCCGCGCAACGTCTCGACGCCCTCGATGACGATGACGCGGTTCGGCTCCACCGAGATGATGGCGCCCATCTTCTGCAGGATCGCGATGAGATCCATGATCTCGGGCTCGATCGCGGCGTTCTTGAGCTCGGTCGTGCCCTCGGCCCGAACGGCTGTGAGCAGCACCTGCTCGGTGGCGCCCACGCTCGGGAAGGGCAGCTCGATGAGGGCGCCCTTGAGCTTCTGGGGCGCGGTCAGGTGGATGCCCTCGTGCTTCTTGTCGACCGTGGCCCCGAACGCGCGCAGCGCGTTGAGGTGGAAGTCGATCGGGCGGTCGCCGATGCGGCAGCCGCCGAGGTCGGGGATGAACGCCTCGCCGAGCTGGTGCAGCAGCGGTCCGCAGAACAGGATCGGGATGCGGCTCGAGCCCGCGTGGGCATCAATCTCGGCGAAGTGCGCGCTCACCACGTTGCTCGGGTCGAGCTTGAGGACCCCCGGCTCGAGGGTGGTGATCTCGACACCGTGCGCCTTGAGCAGACCGCTGACCACGTGGACGTCGCTGATCTCGGGCACGCCCTTGAGGATGCTGGGGGTGTCAGCCAGGAGGGAGGCCACCATCGCCTTCGTCACGAGGTTCTTCGCACCCCGGACCTCGATGCGCCCGCGCAGCGGCTTGCCGCCGTGGATCACGATGGTGTCGGAGGTGAGGCCGACGCGAGCGGCGGCCTTCTGCGAGTCCTTGGTGAGCGAATTCATGGGTTGACCTCAGGTGGTGGTGTCGGTCTCGCCCCTCAGCGAGCGGGGAGGGTGGTGGGGCGCCAGGCCTCGCGGCGCGACTCGAAGTCGGTGATGGCCTGCTCGTCGCGCAGCGTCAGGCCGATGTCGTCGAGACCCTCGAGGAGGCGCCAGCGCGTGTAGTCATCAATCTCGAACGGCACCGAGACATTCCCGACGGTGACGGTGCGGGCCTCGAGGTCGACGGTCGCCTCCATGCCCGGGCTCGCCTCGAGCGCGGCCCACAGTCGCTCGACGGTGGGCTCGTCGACGACCCCGGTGAGCAGACCCTGCTTGCCGGCGTTGCCGCGGAAGATGTCGGCGAACTTCGGGCTGATCACGGCCCGGAAGCCGAAGTCGCGCAGGGCCCAGACCGCGTGCTCGCGGCTCGAGCCGGTGCCGAAGTCCGGCCCGGCGATGAGGATGCACGGGTTCGCGTAGGCGGGCTGGTTGAGGATGAACTCCGGGTCCTGCCGCCACGCCGAGAACAGCGCGTCGTCGTATCCGGTCTTCGTGACCCGCTTGAGGAAGACGGCGGGGATGATCTGGTCGGTGTCGACGTTGCTGCGGCGGAACGGCACCGCGACGCCCGTGATCGTGCTGACCTTCTCCATGGTTAGACCGTGGCCCCTTCGATCGAGACGTAGCGGGCATCCACCTCATGGCCATCGGCCACGAGATCGGCGACGCTCGACAGCGTGCCGCGCACAGCGGTGGCGGCGGCAACGAGCGGGCTGACGAGATGCGTGCGCCCGCCCTTGCCCTGCCGGCCCTCGAAGTTGCGGTTGCTCGTCGATGCCGAGCGCTGGCCCGGCTGCAGCTGGTCGGGGTTCATGCCGAGGCACATCGAGCAGCCGGCGAAGCGCCACTCGCCGCCGAACTCCTCGACCACCTTGTCGATGCCCTCGGCCTCGGCCTCGATGCGCACGCGCGCCGAGCCGGGGACCACGATGACGTCGACGCCCTCGGCTTTCTTCTTGCCCTTGATGATCGAGGCGAAGGCGCGCAGGTCGTCGAGCCGGCTGTTCGTGCACGAGCCCATGAAGACCACGTCGACCGGGATCTCCTTCATCGGGGTGCCCGGCGTGAGGTCCATGTACTCGAGCGCGCGCTCAGCCGCGGCCCGCTCGTTCGGGTCGACGATCGTCGCCGGGTCGGGCACCGTCTGGCTGAGCGAGATGCCCTGGCCCGGGTTGGTGCCCCAGGTGACGAAGGGCTCGAGCTCGTTCGCGTCGAGGAACACCTCGGCATCGAACACGGCGTCGTCATCGGTCGCGAGGGTGCGCCAGTATTCGACGGCGGCATCCCAGTCGGCGCCCTGCGGCGCGTGGGCGCGGCCCTTGAGGTACGCGAAGGTGGTCTCGTCGGGCGCGACCATGCCGGCGCGGGCGCCCGCCTCGATCGACATGTTGCAGATCGTCATGCGGCCGTCCATCGACAGCGAGCGGATGGCCGATCCGCGGTACTCGAGCACATAGCCCTGCCCGCCGCCGGTGCCGATCTTCGCGATGACCGCGAGGATGATGTCCTTCGCGGTGACCCCGGGCTTGAGCTCGCCCTCCACGGTGATGGCCATGGTCTTGAACGGCTTGAGCGGCAGGGTCTGCGTGGCGAGCACGTGCTCGACCTCGCTCGTGCCGATGCCGAAGGCCATCGCCCCGAAGGCGCCGTGCGTGCTCGTGTGCGAGTCGCCGCAGACGACCGTGATGCCCGGCATGGTGAGGCCCAGCTGCGGACCGACGACGTGCACGATGCCCTGCTCGATGTCGCCCAGCGAGTGCAGGCGCACCCCGAACTCGGCGCAGTTCGCGCGCAGGGTCTCGATCTGCTTGCGGCTGGTCGGCTCGGCGATCGGCTTGTCGATCGCCAGCGTGGGGGTGTTGTGGTCTTCGGTCGCGATGGTGAGGTCGGGGCGGCGCACGGGGCGGCCGGCCATCCGCAGACCGTCGAAGGCCTGCGGGCTCGTGACCTCGTGCACCAGGTGCAGGTCGATGTAGATGAGGTCGGGCTCGCCGTTCTGGCCCTTGGTCACCACGTGGGCGTCCCACACCTTCTCAGCGAGGGTGCGGGGGCGCGGGGCGGCGGAGGAGCTGTCTGTCATGGGGAAATCACCCTTCGTACGTTCACGTCGGAGCGGCCGCGTCGGAACACCGCGGCGAGGATGCGACCTGGGGTGATCAGGACTCGCCGCGGCGACGAAGGAGGTCCCGCCGCTCACGCTGCATGCGGTTCAGGCTATCACCGGGGCACGACGCCGCCAGGCGGCGGGGTGTGGCACTCGACGCACGCGCGGATCACCCGGAGCATCTCGTCGAGATCGTCGGTGACGGTGAGCAGGTCGAGGTCGTGCGGAGAGATCGTGCCCGCGTCGACCAGGGTCGTGCGCAGCCACTCGGCGACGGGGCCCCAGAACGCGGTGCCGACGAGGATCACGGGGAAGTCGTGCAGCTTGTCGGTCTGGATGAGGGTGAGCGCCTCGAACAGCTCGTCGAGAGTGCCGAAGCCGCCCGGGAGGGCGACGAACGCGCACGAGTACCGCACGAACACGGTCTTGCGCACGAAGAAGTGCTCGAACGGCACGACGGTGTCGGCGTAGGGGTTGGGCTCCTCCTCCCGCGGCAGCTCGATGGCGAGGCCGATCGAGCGTCCTCCGACGGATGCGGCGCCGCGGTTGGCCGCCTGCATCAGACCGGGCCCTCCCCCGGTGATGACCGGGTACCCGGCCTCGGCGATGCGCCGCCCCACCTCGACGCCCAGCGCGTACCACGGGTGGTCGGGCGCGATGCGCGCGGAGCCGAACACGGAGACCCCGGACCGCAGCCCGTTGAGCGTGGCGAAGGCGTGCTCGAACTCGTGCTCGACACTGTCGACCCACTCGCGGCTCTCGTCGGCCGAGGTGCGGCCGGCGAGGAACTGCTCCTCGGTCGGGTGCGGGATCACGGCCGGTCGCCGGTCTCCTGCTCGGCCGCACCGTCGGTGGCTGAGGTGGCGGTGGGTGCCGTAGCACCGGCGGCCACCGTCGCCGTCGTCTCGTCGTCGTCGGCGACCGGCGCGGTGAGCGCGGTCGGCACGTAGCGGTGCTCGATGCGCAGCTTGACGAGGCTCGCGACGACGGCCACGGTCATCGCGGCCACGATGACGAGCAGCGAGGTCACCGTATCGATGACCGGCACCCACTCGATGTACTCGCCGCCGTTGATGAAGGGCAGCTCGTTCTCGTGCATGGCGTGGAAGATCAGCTTCACGCCGATGAAGGCGAGGATGAACGCGATGCCGTACTTGAGGTACTCGAGCTTGTCGACGAGGTGGCCGAGCAGGAAATACAGCTGACGCAGGCCCATGAGGGCGAAGACGTTCGCGGTGAAGACGATGAACGGACTCTGCGTGATGCCGAAGATCGCCGGGATCGAGTCGAGGGCGAAGATCAGGTCGGTGGTGCCGATCGCGATGAGCACGATGAGCAGCGGAGTGAAGACCCGCGTGCCGTCGACGGTGGTGCGCAGCTTCATGCCGTTGTACTCGTCGGTGATCGCGATGCGCCGCCGCAGGAAGCGGATGAGGGCGTTCTCGCGCTCCTCGTCGTCCTCCCGACCGCTGAAGGCCTGCTGACCGGCGGTGATGAGGAGGAAGAGCCCGAAGATGTAGAAGATCCAGGAGAAGTTCTCGATGAGAGCGGCCCCGAGCAGGATGAAGATGCCGCGGAAGATCAGCGCCAGGATGATGCCGATCATCAGCACCTCCTGCTGCATCTTCTTGGGCACCGCGAACTGGGCCATGATGATGACGAAGACGAAGAGGTTGTCGATCGAGAGGCTGTACTCGGTCAGCCAGCCGGCGAGGAACTCACCGCCCGCCTGCGCCCCGACGATGGTGTACATGAGGCCGGCGAAGATGAGGGCGAGCGTCACGTAGAACGCGACCCAGAGTCCCGACTCCTTCGGGCTCGGCACGTGCGGACGACGCACGACCAGGAGCAGGTCGGCGATGAGGATGATGGTGAGGACGACCAGGGAGCCGATCTCGAACCAGGCGGGGATGACGAAGTCGCTCACGGAAGCCTTTCAGGAGGATGCCCGGCGAGTCTACCCTCGCGCCGCCCGACCCCCGTCGGAGAGCTAGTCCTTCTCGATGGTGAGCGTCCAGGTCACGTCGCCCTGCTCGCCCTCCAGCTCGATCACCGTGGTGTCGCGGAAGTAGGGGCCGGTGAGGGTGGCGACCCCGGTCTCGAAGGCGATGCCGATGGCGATCACGCCGTCCTCGACCTTCCAGACGTCGCTGTCGTCGTCGAACTCGTCGCCGTTGAAGGTCAGGGCGACCCCGCCGCCGCTCTGGAACTCGAAGCCCCACTCGTCGCCGTCGCTGTCGGTGCCCGACCAGCTGGTGCCGACGAGCTCCTCACCGGTCGACGGGTTGAGCACCTCGGCGACCTGCGCGCAGCCCGTGGTGCCGACCAGCAGCGTCAGGACGAGAGCGGCGGTGGTCAGGATGCGCAACCGGGTCATGCCCCCAGCGTAGTGGCGGCCGAAACCATGTCGTCGCGGCGGGAACGGCGACGTAACGGCGGGAATAGCGACCTATCAGCACAGACGAGGAAAGCCCCCGCGAGTGCGAGGGCTTCTCGTGCTGCCGTGCTCCAGTGTGGAGCGCTGGTGACCCCAGCGGGATTCGAACCCGCGTTACCGCCGTGAGAGGGCGGCGTACTAGGCCGCTATACGATGGGGCCGCGTTGGCAACCACACGAGTATGCCACAGCCGACACACGCCGACAAAACCGGCCGACGAGGGCGCGCACCGCCTCAGGCGACGACGCGCAGACCGCCCGCATCCATGCTGATGTCGACCGGCAGCGGGGCGATCCGCTCGCCGTCCGCGTAGGCGACGACGCCGTCGGCCTCGACCCGCACCGCGGCCGCGCGGTGCACGACGACGCGCGGGTCGGTCACGTGGGTGCCGGCGAACACGCGCGGGTAGATGCGCAGGAACGCGAGGCGGCCGAGCGGTCGCACGAGCACCACGTCGAAGAGGCCGTCGTCGAGCTGCGCGTCGGGGGCGACCTTCATGCCGCCGCCGAACGAGAGGTTGTTGGCGACGGCGACGAGCAGGGCCTTCTCGTGATGCACGACCCCGTCGAGGGTCAGCGTGTAGTCGATCGGGCGCAGCGTGGCGAGCTCGATGAGCAGCGCGATCGTGTACCGGCTGCGCCCGCGCGGGCGCGTCATGCGGTTGGCGCGCTCGTTGACAAGCGCGTCGAACCCCGCCGAGAGGATGCACGCGAAGCGCGAGCGACCGCGACCGCCGCGCCCGACCTCGACCGAGTCGGCGGGCACGTCGAGGAGGTCGAATCCGATCGACCCGGCGTCGATGACCCGGGGCGGCCGGTCGAGCGCGGCGACGAGGTGGGCGATCGCCGCCTCGGTGTCGCCGACGGGGATGCCCAGCCCGCGCGCCATGTCGTTGCCGGTGCCGCTCGGCACAAGGCCGAGGGGCACGCGGGACCCCTCGAGCGCGAGCACACCGAGGTTGACCATGCCGTCGCCGCCGACCACGACGAGCGCGTCGGGCTTCGTGCGCACGGCCTCGCGGGCGGCCTCGAGCAACTGCAGGAAGTCGGGCTCGATGAGGCTCGTCACGTCGTGGCCGAGGGCCCGGAGCGTGGTGACGACGGCCGGGCCGACCTCGCGTCCGCGACCGAAGGAGGCATGGGGGTTGATGGCCACGACGATGCGCTTCGACGACGATGTCATGCGCTGATTATCGCGCCCCGGAGGGTCGCGAGCGTGCGGGTCAGCTGCCGCGGTTCTGCTGCAGCTCGTAGACGGCCATGAGCTCGGCCATCGCCTTCTCGCGCTCGTCGCCGCCGGCCTCGAACATGTCGCTGACGTGGGTGCGCAGGTGGTTCTCGACGAGCAGCTTGTTGAGGCTGCGGAGGCTCTTCTGCACGGCGAGCGACTGGGTGATGATGTCGACGCAGTACTCGTCGTTCTCGATCATCTTCTCGATGCCGCGCAGCTGGCCCTGCAGGATGCGCGAGCGGTGCAGCGCGCGCTTCTTGATGTCGTCGATCATGCGGCCATAATACCCCCGGGGGGTATTCAGGTCAAGGATGCTCGCGCCGATCCTCCAGGGACCGCTGAGTACAGTGTGCCCATGATCGTCACCAAGCGCGAGCACGCCTGCCTCGTCATCGAGCACGAGGGCAGCGCCCTGGTCGTCGACCCCGGCAGCTTCACCGCCCCGTTCGCGGTCGAGAACCTGGCCGCCATCGTGGTCACGCACGAACATGGCGACCATGTCACCCCCGAGCACCTCGATCGCCTGCTCGCCGATCAGACCGTGCCGCTGTTCGCGCCGGCCGGGGTCGCCGCCGCCCACCCGAGCTACCCGTGGCAGGTCGTCGAGGCGGGCGACCGGCGCACCGCCGGGCCGTTCACCCTCGATTTCTCGGGCGGGCAGCACGCCGTCATCCACCGCACGATCCCGGTCATCGACAACGTCGGCGTCATGGTCAACGGCGCGCTGTACTACCCGGGCGACTCGTTCACCGTCCCCCCGCGCACCGCCGAGGAGGGCCCCGTGCCCGTGCTCGCGGTGCCGGCCAGCGCGCCCTGGCTGAAGGTCGCGGAGGTCATGGACTACGTCGAGGCCGTCGCGCCCCTGCGCACGTTCCCGACGCACGAGCGCGTGAACTCCGATGCGGGCAACGCGATGGCGAACGCGCGCATCCGCCTGGTGACGGAGCAGCACGGCGGGGAGTTCGTGCCCCTCGTCGCGGGCGACACGCTCACGATCGACTAGCCGGCCGCGAGCAGCGCGCGGCCGCGCCGCGCTCCCGCGGCGAGCACCGCGAGCGTGGCGGCCGCAGCGGCCGCGGCGATGGCGGCACCGAGCGACAGAGTGAGGGCATCCGGCGCCACGATCGACTGACCGCGCAGGGCCTGCATGGTCACGAGTCCGACAACGGCGAGATACGCGCCGGCGCCGGTCAGCACGAGCCCGCGCCGCACGAGCGCATCGCGCAGCGGCATGATGCCCCGGCGAGCGCCCCACTCGAGCAGCAGCGCGAGCAGCGGCAGAGCCTGCAGAGCGTGCATGCCGATGAAGTGCGGGATGCGCAGGTCGCCGCCGAGGGTGCTCCAGCCGAGCAGGGGCAGGCCCGGCCCGCCATCGGCGACGCCGACCGCATGGGCGCCCGCGATGCCCTGGAAGTCGTTGAGCTGCTCGGCGGTCGGCCCGGTCATGAGGAAGGCGAGTCCCATGCCGAGCAGCGAGATCGCGACGCCCGTGCGGATCGCCGCCTGCCGCGCCGGATCGGCGCCGGGGTTGCGCCACAGGGCGACGCCGGCGACGAAGGTCGCGACCCACAGCGTCGTGATGGCCGCGGCCATGATCGACCAGAGCGTGGTCGACAGCGGGGTGGAGACGTTGAAGTGGCTGGTGATGCCCGCCACGGAAGCGCCGACGATGACGACGAGCTCGATCGCGAGGGTCACGGCGATGACCGTGCCGGCCCACCAGGCGGCGCGCTGCCAGCGCGTGAAATGACCGATGATCCAGGCCCAGGTGATGGCGTAGATCGTTCCCGAGATCGCGAATTTGAGCGGCTTCTCCCACAGATTCACGCCGAGGAGCTCGCGGTCGTCGACGAGGCGGCCGACGAGCGTCACGACCGTGAGCACCGCCAGCAGGATGCCCAGCGCGAGCAGCGGTCGGTGCCAGCGGCTCGGCGGCAGGTCGAGGCGCCAGTCGGCGGGGGCCGCGGTGGTGGGCGCGGTGGCAGGCGTGGTGGTCATCAGCAGTCCTCGGTCGTGGTGGCGGCGGGCGCGGACGCGCCCTCGGGGAGCGGGAAGCGGCGGAACGACTCCGCCTCTTGAGCGATGCGGCGCAGGCCGGCGAAGAGGGCGTCCCCGAGCACGATCCCGGCGGCGACGGTGCGGGTCATCTCGGCGGGCTCACCGACCGCGCCGACGGCCGCGAGGTCGGCGGCGGCGACGAGGTCGGCGGCCTGCGCATAGCCCTCGAGCACGGTGTCGGGGATGTGGTCGAGCCCGAGCGCGGCATAGGTGTCGAGCACGCGCGCCGCGAGCGGCAGGCCCGGATTACTGGGGTACACGCGCCAGCCGCGGCTCTCGCACAGGGCGGCGATGCGGGTCTGGCCGGTGGTCGGCGCGGGCTCCGCATCCGCCGCGGTGCCGTCGCTGTCGCCGAGCGCCGCGGGGATGCTCACCGCGCGCTGCGCGATGCCGAACACGCTCGACAGCGGGAGGTCGGCGTCGAGCGCAGCGACGACCCGCGCGGCCTGCGCGACGCTGAGCCCGCCGACCTCGAGCAGCGCGCGCACGAGGCGCACACGCTCGATGTGGCTGGCGTCGTACTGCGCCTGGTTGGGGCTCGTGCGCTCACCGGCGTGCAGCAGCTGCTCGCGCAGGTAGAACTTGAGCGTGGGCACGGCGACCCCGGTCGCGGTGCTGAGCTCGGACATCCTCATGAACAGATAGTAACACTATCGATAGTTCCACTGTCTATTCCTGTTCGGGGCTCCGCTGGCATCATCGAGGCGTGCGCCGCATCGTCATCGCCCCCGACTCGTTCAAGGGCTCGATCGCGGCGCGGGAGGCGGCACGCGCGATCGCCGACGGCTGGCAGCGCATCCGTCCCGATGACGCCCTGCTGCTCGTGCCGCAGGCCGACGGGGGCGAGGGCACCCTCGACGCGATCGCCGCCGCGCGGCCCGACGCGCGCTGGAGGACCGCCGAGGTCGCCGGGCCGACCGGCGAGCCCCACACGGCCCGCTGGCTGCTGCTGCCCGGCGGGCAGGCCGTGGTCGAGGTCGCCGAGAGCTGCGGCATCACCCTGCTGCCGCGCGACGCATCCGGCAACCCGCGGCTCGCGGCTCTCACCGCCTCGACGCGCGGGCTCGGCGAGACCCTCGTCGCGGCGCTCGACGCGGGCGCGGAGGGGGTGACGATCGCGCTCGGCAGCTCGGCCTCCACCGACGGCGGGCTCGGCGCGCTCGCCGCGCTCGGCCTGCAGCTGCGGGATGCCGCCGGTGCGACGCTGCCCGACGGCGGCGGCGCGCTCGGCGCACTCGCGGCGATCGACGACACGGGGCTGCGCGCCGCTCCCCCGCGGGGTGTGACGCTGCTCACCGACACGACCGCGCGGCTCACCGGGCTGGAGGGCGCGGCCGTGGTGTTCGGACCGCAGAAGGGTGCCGGCCCGGCCGACGTCGCCCTGCTCGACGCCGGCCTCGCCCGGGCCGCGACGCTGGCTGGCGGCAGCGAGCACGTGCGGCCGGGCGCGGGCGCGGCGGGCGGCACCGCCTGGGGGTTCCTGCGCTACTGGGGCGCGAGCATCCGTTCGGGGGCGGAGACGGTGGCCGCGATCACCGGGCTCGATCAGGCGCTCGAGGGCGCCGACCTCGTCATCACCGGCGAGGGCCGCTTCGACGCGACGAGTCTCCGCGGCAAGGTCGTCGGCTCGGCCATCGAGCGGGCCGGGGCTGCCGGGGTCGACGTCGCCATCGTCGCGGGGCAGGCCGACCCCGCCGCCGCCGCCGAGCGCCGGGTGATCACGCTGACCGCGCTCGCCGGGTCGTCGGAGGCGGCGATCGCCGACCCGACGGTGTGGCTGCGGGATGCGGGCGCCGAGCTCGCCCGCGCGCTCGAGCCCTGAAGCTCGGACGGGCCCTGACGCGCAGGCGGGCCCTGACGCGCAGGCGGGCCCTGGCGCGCTGGCGAGCTCTGACGCGCAGGCGATCGTGCCCGCGCTCGCGCGTCAGCCGCGCGCGTCCAGCGCGTCCATGTAGCGCATGACGATGCCCTCGCGCAGCGCCCAGGGCGACACGGTGAGGGTCGAGACCTCGAAAACCTTCATCGCCGTGCGCAGCACGATCGCGCCGGCGAGGATCTGGTAGCCGCGCTCGGGGGTGATGCCCGGCAGGTACTGCCGCACCTCCGAAGGCATCTCGCGCAGCGTCGGCTCCCACTCGCGCAGTCCCGTGTAGTGGATCGGCGCGAGCTGCCCGGTGACGGGATCGGCGGGCCCGCCCACCAGTCGGGCGAGCGAGCGGATCGTCTTCGACGTGCCGACGACGCGCGTCGGGGTGGGGCGATCGGCGAACAGCCGCTCGCGCACGGCCGTGAACTCGGCACGGGCGTGCGCGCGCAGTGCGGAGACCGCCTCGCGGGCAGGCGGGTCGTCGCGCAGGTAGGTGATGGTCGTGCGTCCGGCGCCGAGCGGCAGCGAGACCTGCACGTCGGGGTACTCGTCGGCCCCCTGGGCGATCTCGAACGAGCCGCCGCCGATGTCGAAGAGCAGGATCTCCCCCGCCGACCAGCCGAACCAGCGGCGCACGGCGAGCATGGTGATCCGGGCCTCATCGTCTCCGGTCAGTACCTGCAGCTCGATGCCCGCGTCAGCGGCGATGCGGGCGAGCACCTGCTCGCCGTTCGCCGCCTCGCGGATCGCCGAGGTGGCCGTGCCGATGAGATCGTCGACCCCGATCGCGGCGACCGCCTCGACCGCCTCGCGGATGGCGTCGACGAGCAGCCGCTGCCCCTCCTCGGTGATCGCGCCCTCGGCATCGAGGTAGCGCATGAGCCGCAAGGTCGACCGCTGCGAGTGGAACGGCACCGGGCTGGCGCCGGGATGCGCGTCAACGATCAAGAGATGGACGGTGTTCGAGCCGACGTCGATGACTCCGAGGCGCATGGCTCGAGGGTACGCGGACGCACGGGCACCCGCGTACGCGACGAGTCGCCGCCGAGAGGAGATCAGAGCTGGGGTGCCTGGACTCGAACCAAGAACAACTGAACCAGAATCAGCCGTGTTGCCAATTACACCACACCCCATCAGCGGCGCATCCGGAGACCGGATCTCGCGCTGACACGGCCCGTGACCGGGCCGAGTAGCGAGTTTACCCTAAGCCCGGAGTCACGATGTACGACACCGTGCAGACGCCCGCGCCGAAGCAGGTGATCTCGGCCATGATGCCCATGCCCGCACTCGTGCCGCGGTCGGACCGCACCGTGACGGGGGTTCCCGCATTGCGCGCCTCGCTGATCGCCTCCGCCAGCCGGGCCGAGGCGGGCGGGGTGAAGCCGTAGTCGGCCGAGCGCTCCGCGACGAGGAGGTAGGTCTGCCGGAAGTCGCGGCCCCCGCGCTCCTCGATGCGCAGCGACACGAGGCGGCCGTCGCGGGTCGAGAGCGTGAAGCCCGGGGTGACGAAGAGCGCCCCGTTGGCCTGGTCCTCCGAGGCGATGAGCACCAGCCGGTAGTCGAGCAGCGTGCGATGCGGGCCGACGGTCAGATCGCCGCTCGCGGGCAGCCCCAGCGGGGCGGCCGCGATGGGCGGGTCGCTGAGGTCGATGCGCGGGGTGCGGGCGTCCTCGATGTACGCCAGACCCTCCTCGGTGAAGACGGACCAGTTGAGGTCGGTGACCTGATCGGTGGCGGCCGGGCCGGGGTCGGCGGTGAGACGCGGCACGGCGACCACACCGAAGATCGCGACCCCCAGGATGATCACGCCGAGGATCATCGCGGGGAGCCAGCGCACCCACTCGGGTCGGTGCGGATGTCGATCGCTCACGCGACTAGCGTAGAGGGGTGCCTCCCGCGAGCCCCCGACCCCGTGCACGGGCGCGCACGATCGCCGTCGCCGCAGGCCTCGCTCTCGTCCTGCTCGTCACCGCGGTGCTGCTCGCGCGCTGGTGGCGCGGCACGGAGGCCGGCATCGCCTTCCTCGCCGACCACCCCGGCACCGTCGCCCCCCTCCCGGGCACGCCCGAGGGATTCCCCGCCTGGCTCAGCTGGACGCACTTCCTCAACGGCTTCTTCCTGCTCTTCATCGTCAGCTCGGCCCTGCACCTGCGCGCCAAAGCCCGCCCGCCCGCGTTCGTGACGCGGCGCGCGACCGCACTGTGGCGCCTCAACCCGGCCCGCCCTCCGAAGCGCCTCGGCCTGCACACGTGGTGGCATCTCGTGGTCGTCACGCTGTGGGTCGCCACCGGGGTCGTCTACCTCGTGCTGCTCGTCGTCAGCGGGCACTGGGCGCGCCTCCTGCCCACCGAGTGGGCGGCGGTGCCGAACGCGGTCTCCGCGGGCATCCAGTACCTCTCCCTCGACTGGCCCGAGCACGACAGCTGGATCACCTACAACGCCCTGCAGGAGATCGTCTACAGCGCCACCGTGCTGATCGCCGCGCCGCTCGCCCTCGCCACCGGGCTGCGCCTCTCCCCCGTCTGGCCCGAGCGGTGGATGCGCGAGCGCGGGCCGCTCAGTGACACCTGGGCCCGTCGCACCCACGCACTGGTGCTCTGGTACTACCTGGCGTTCACGGCCGTGCACGTCGGGCTCGTGCTGCTGACCGGCGCGCGCACGAACCTCAACGCGATGTACGTCGGCGTCGAGGACGCCGAGAGCTGGGTGGGCGCGATCGTGTTCGGAGCATCCGTCGTCGTCATGGCCGTGGCGTGGGTGCTGCTGCGCCCTCCCGCGCAGACGGCGATCGCCGAGCGCGTCGCCGACGTGCGGCGCGTCCCTGCGCCTCCCGCGCGCTAGAGGGCGGCGCGCAGGGCCCGCAGCCGAGCGAGCGTCGAGTCGCGGCCGAGCAGCTCCATCGACTCGAACAGCGGCGGGCTGACCCGGCGGCCCGACACCGCGACCCGCAGCGGGCCGAAAGCGGTGCGGGGCTTCAGGCCGAGCCCGTCGATGAGGGCCGCACGCAGGGCCTCCTCGATGGCGGCGGGCGTGAAGTCGGCGAGCGCCTCGAGCGCGGCGACCCCGGCGTCGAGCACGGCGGCCGCGTCGGCGTCGAGCGACGCGCGAGCATCCGCCTCGATCTCGAGGTCGTCGTCGGCGGTGAACAGGAAGCCGACCATGCCGGGCACCTCGCCGAGCAGGTTCACCCGCTCCTGCACGAGCGGCGCGACGGCCGCCAGCAGGGCCCGCTCGCTGGGGCGGGGCACGTCGTTGAACAGGCCGGCACCCGAGCAGTACGGGATGCTGCGCTCGACGAACTCGTCGAGCGGCAGCCGCCGCACGTGGTCGCCGTTGATGGCCTCGGCCTTCTTCACGTCGAACCGCGCGGGGTTGGGGTTGACGTTCGCGACGTCGAACGCGGCAGTCATCTCGCTCATGCTGAAGACGTCGCGATCGGGCGCGAGCGACCAGCCCAGCAGCGAGAGGTAGTTGAGCAGCCCCTCGGGGATGAACCCGCGGTCGCGGTGGTGGAACAGGTTCGACTCGGGGTCGCGCTTGCTGAGCTTCTTGTTGCCCTCGCCCATGACGTAGGGCAGGTGCCCGAACTGCGGAATGTGGGTGGCCACGCCGATCTCGATGAGCGCATGGTAGAGCGCGATCTGCCGGGGCGTCGACGACAGTAGGTCCTCCCCGCGCAGCACGTGCGTGATGCCCATGAGGGCGTCATCGACCGGGTTGACGAAGGTGTACAGCGGCTGGCCGTTGGGCCGAACGACGACGAAGTCGACGAAGCTGCCGGCCGGGAAGGTGATCTCGCCGCGCACCAGGTCGGTGAAGCTGAGGTCGCTGTCGGGCACACGGAGGCGGAGCGCGGGCTCGCGGCCCTCCGCACGGTAGGCAGCCCTCTGCTCGTCGGTGAGCTCGCGCTCCCAGTTGTCGTAGCCCTGCTTCGGGTCGCGGCCGAGCTCGAGGTTCTTCGCCTCGATCTCCTCTGGGGTGAGGAAGCTCTCGTAGAGGTGCCCGCTGGCGCGCAGGCGCTCGATGATGTCGGCGTAGATCGGCCCACGCTGCGACTGGCGGTAGGGCGGGTGCGGGCCGCCGGTCTCGACGCCCTCGTCCCACGTGATGCCGAGCCAGCGCAGCGCGTCGAGCAGTTGGTGGTAGCTCTCCTCGCTGTCGCGCGCCTGATCGGTGTCCTCGATGCGGAAGACCATGGTGCCGCCGGTGTGCCTGGCGTACGCCCAGTTGAACAGGGCGGTGCGGATCAGCCCGACGTGCGGGGTACCGGTCGGCGAGGGGCAGAACCGCACGCGCACGTCGGCGCCGGTCGCGGTCGAGAAAGCGGGGCTCGTCACAACGTTCGAGTCTAGGCGGTGCCCGTCGGCAGGGAGCCGCGAGCGAGGTTCTGCCGCACCGGATGTCCCCCCACGGTCGGCCTGCCCCTCGTGCGGCTCCGCCGGGTCGGCTCTTACGTCTCGGTCGGGATGCGCACCGTCAGGACGCTCGACAGCAGCCCGGCCCAGCTCCCGTTCCGCGCCTGCACACGAACGTTGTACGTTACTCCCGCAGTGGTGTTCGTGAAGGTGTGGGACAGGTTCGTGCTCACCCCATCCGACACGGTGGACCATGTCGACGATGTCGATCGCTTGATCTGGATGACGTAGTCGGTGACCGGACCGGAGCCAGAGTTCGCCGGAGCCGCCCAGGACACCGTCAACGAGGTCCCGTCATTGACGGGTGCGGCCAATGCCGTCGGCGCTGTCGGGGCACCCGCCTTCACCGTCAACACGGTCGACAATGCCCCCGCGCCGGCGGCGTTCACGGCTCGCACCCGGACGTCGTACGTCACTCCGGGTGTGGTTCTCGTGAACGTGTGCGACGGATTCGTGCTGACGCCGTCCGACACCGTGGTCCACGTCGTCGATGTCGAGCGCTTGATCTGAATCGTGTAGTCCGTCACCGGACCCGCGCCGACATTCGTCGGGGGATTCCACGCGACGGTCAACCGAGAGCCCTCGTTCGTCGGAACAACCATCGACGTCGGCGCCGCCGGGGCTCCCGCCCTGACGGTCAGCACGCTCGAGTACGCGCCCGCTCCGTAGATGTTCTTCGCGCGAACGCGGATGTTGTAGACCACGCCGGTCGTTGGTCTCGTGAACGTGTGCGACGGAGTCAGGCTGACACCGTCTGCCACCGTCGTCCACGTGGTCGACGTCGAGCGCTTGATCTGCACCACGTAGTCGACAAGTGCCCCCGCCCCGCTGTTCGACGGAGCCTCCCACGTCACGGTCAGGCTCGACCCATCATTGACCGGTGCGGACACCGCTCGCGGCGCCGAAGGCGCCCAGTTGAAGGGAACGTTGTAGCGAGCGAAATTCTGCGTGAAGTAGTACCGACCTCGGGAGTCTGTCGCGACCCCGATGCCGATATCGGTAGCGGACGACAACATGTTGGCGCGGTGCCCGGGGGAAGCCGCCCATGCCGTCACGACCGACCCGGGACTGTATCCGGCCGCGACGTTCTCAGCCGCATACGTCCAGCCCGACGGGTAGAGACTCGTGAAGTTCGGCCGGTGCGACATGGTCGAGACTCGCGCCTGCTGCGTCGACCAGTCTTGCGCGATCGAGTGGAGCGCGCTGTTGAGCCGCAGCGGCGGCAGACCGTTTCTCGCCCGCAGCTCGTTCGTCTGCTGGAGGATGAGCAAGCGCTCGGCCTCGACGTCGCCGCTCGTCGCCAGGAGCGTGGTCGGGGCCACCGCGCTGGATGCGGCCGACCCGGCTAGGGACGGCACGAGGCCGTCAGCGGTAGCCGCCGCGGCGCTCAGAGGTGTCAGCGCCAAGGCGGCACCCAGCACGACGGCAAGACCACGGTCGATCTTCACGGTTCCCCCGAACCCCCCATGTTGTGCCCTGTCCACAATCCCATCGATGGTGATCGGTGCTGAGGAGGGCACTTTCAGTGTAGGTGGGCCGCGCGCTGCTGTCTCTGCCTAATTTCCCGAGGGTTTCCGGGCGGCGGGGACGTGGCGTCAGCGGCGCGGAGTGATCGCCGCGGCGACGGCGACAAGGGCGACCAGCGCGAGCGTCACGAACGACAGCCCGCCGTACCCCAGCGCCGCCAGCACCACTCCTGCCAGGGCTCCGCCGACGGCACCCGCGGCGCTCATCACCAGGTCACTGCGACCCTGGACGATCGGGCGGCGTTCGGGCGCTGCGGAGTCGGTGAGCAGAGCCGAGCCTGCGACGGTGGAGGCGCTCCAGCCCAGGCCGAGGAAGATGAGCCCGGCGACCACCCAGCCCTCGCTCTCGGCGCCGAGGCCGGTCATGAGGAGGCTCGCCGCGAGCATTCCCTGCCCGATCAGGATCGTCGGGCGCCGGCCGAGGCGGTCGGCGAGGATGCCGAAGACGGGCGACAGGGCGTACATGCCGGCGATGTGCAGGCTGATCGTGAACCCGACGATGACGAGGCTCGCGCCGTGCGCGGTCAGGTGCACGGGCGTCATCGCCATGACCGACACCATCGTGGCGTGGCTGAGCGCGATCGAGAGCACCGCCAGACGGATGCTCGGCTGGTGCTCGACCGCGGCGACGACCGCCTCCGCTCCCCCGCCGCGCTCCTCCTGCAGGCGCTGCTCGGCGCGCCAGGCCTCGGCCAGCCGCAGCGGGTCGGGACGCAGCCCCACGAGGTAGAGCGCGGCCGCGAGCGACTGCGCGACGACCGTGAACAGGAAGGGCCCGCTGAGGTCGGGCAGGCCGAGCGCGGCGCCGAGGCTCTCGCCGGGCCCGATGAGGTTCGGACCGGAGACCGCCCCGACCGTCGTCGCCCAGACGACGAGCGAGAGGTCGCGCCCGCGGGTCGCGGGCGCCGCGAGGTCGGCGGCGGCGAAACGCGACTGCAGGTTCACCGCGGTCCCCGATCCGATGAGCAGGATGCCCAGGAGCAGCAGCGGGAAGCTCGCCAGCGCCGCCGCGAGCATCGCGACGACGGCGCCGGCGGCGGCGGCGAGCGCGCCGGTGGCGAGCGCGGGGGCCCGCCCCGCCCGGCGCGCGAGCCGCGCGAGCGGGATCGCCGCGAGCGCGGCGCCCAGCGTCACCGAGGTAGCCGCCATGCCGCTGAACGCCGGTGAACCCGAGATCTCGGCCGCGAGGATCGCCCCGATGGAGAGGGTCGCTCCCATGCCGAGGCCGGCGAGCACCTGACCCGCCATCAGCACACCGCGGGTCCGGCGCTGCACGGCGGCCACCGCCTCCGCGGTCAGCGGAGCGATCGCGGCGTCGGCGCCCGGCGGACGAACGGGGGCGGCGGGGGTGGAGCTCATGGCTCCATCATCCACCCGCTCGACCGCTAGTCGACGCGGTCGTCGCGGTTCTTGGCCGGGTTGCGCAGCGTACCGAGACCCTCGATGCGGATCTCGACGGTCTGGCCGTCGTGGAAGCCGCCGAGCCCGTCGGGCGTGCCCGTCATGATGATGTCACCCGGCAGGAGCGTCCAGGCATCGCTGACGAACGCGATGATCTCGGGAACCCCGGTGATCATGTCGCGCGTATTGCCCTTGCGGCGAGGCTCGCCGTCGACGAAGGTCTCGATCTCGAGGGCGCTGGGGTCGAGATCGGTCTCGATGAACGGACCGATCGGGGCGAAGGTGTCGAAGCCCTTGGCGCGCGCCCACTGGCCGTCGGCGAACATGACGTCGCGGGCCGAGACGTCGTTGCCGATCGTGAAGCCGAAGACGTAGTCGCGCCAGTCCTCCTTCTTCACCCGCTTCGCGACCTTGCCGATCACGATGACGAGCTCGCCCTCATGCGTGATGCGGCCGTCGACCGGGGGGATGATGATCGGCTCGTCCGGGCCGATGACGGCCGTGTTCGGCTTCAGGAAGATGAGGGGGTTCTCGGGCACCTCGTACTGCATGGTCGCGACGTGCGCCGCATAGTTCATGCCGATGCACACGACCTTCGAGCGCGGGATCACCGGTGCGAGCAGGCGCACATCGGCGAGCTTCACCCGCTCGCCGGTGGTGTCGTACCCGTGGAACATCGGGTCGCCCGCGAGCACGACGAGCTCGTCGTCGTCGACGATGCCGAACTGCGGATCACCGCCGGCACTGAATCGCGCGATCTTCACCCGACAAGCCTAACGGCCACGTTCACTGCTACTGCACTGGGGTGGTGCATGCTCAGCCGACGATCAGCGCGGGGTGACGACGTACGTGGCGGTCATGACCCCGTCGGCGTCGGTCGCGACCGAGAGGTCGACCCGGTACGCGACGCTCGAGAAGGCGCCGTAGCCACTGGTCGCATCGCTCGAGACCCCGGCGGGGGCGAACCCGGCACCCTCGAGCGCGGCAGCCGCATCCGTGAACGCGACGCCGCCGTCGAGACGCGTGCGCACCACCCAGCCGGCACCCTGCGGGCCGGCACCGCCGCCGAGCACCTCGCCGGTGAGCGGGATCTCGGCCGGGAAGCTCGAGGGAACCGTGCCGTCGGCCGTGAGCTCGACACCGCCGAGCACGTCGTCGACGAGGCCGCGGATCTGCTCATCGATGCCGCCGACCAGCTGGTCGACACCCTGCTGCACGAGGCCCTCGACGATGTTGTCGAGCGGAGTGCCCGTGCTGCACGCCGAGGTCCCGGTGGCGAGAACGAGGGCCAGCGCGGCGGCGGCGAGCGTGCGGGGGCGGCGTGCGGTCATCGGATGCTCCTCTCGGGTCACCCCGCAGCCCGCGCCGCACAGGCGCCGGCGCGGGGCTCGGTCGTCAGGCGTTCTGCTTCTTCAGGCGCGAGGTGGCGCGGGCGCGCAAGGTCTGATCGAGCTCGACCTTGCGGATGCGCACCGTCTCGGGCGTCACCTCGACGCACTCATCCTCGCGGGCGAACTCGAGGCACTCCTCGAGGGTCAGCTGACGGGGAGGCGTGAGGCGCTCGAGCTCCTCAGCCGTCGACGACCGGATGTTGTTGAGCTTCTTCTCCTTGGTGATGTTGACGTCCATGTCGTCGGCGCGCGAGTTCTCGCCCACCACCATGCCCTCGTAGACCTCCTCCGTGGGCTTCACGAAGAACGTCATGCGCTCCTGCAGCGCCATCATGGCGTTGCTCGTGACCACGCCGGCCCGGTCGGCCACGATCGAGCCGTTGTTGCGGGCGACGATGCTGCCGGCCCAGGGCTCGTAGCCGTGGGCGATCGCGTTCGCGATGCCCGTGCCGCGGGTGGTCGTCAAGAACTCGGTGCGGAAGCCGATGAGGCCGCGGCTCGGCACGATGAACTCCATGCGCACCCAGCCGGTGCCGTGGTTCGTCATGCCCTCCATGCGGCCGCGACGGGCGGCGAGCAGCTGGGTGATCGCACCCAGGTACTCCTCCGGCGCATCGATCGTGAGGTGCTCGAACGGCTCGTGCAGCTTGCCGTCGATGGTCTTGGTGACCACCTGCGGCTTGCCGACGGTGAGCTCGAAGCCCTCGCGACGCATGTTCTCGACGAGGATCGCGAGGGCGAGCTCGCCGCGGCCCTGCACCTCCCAGGCGTCAGGGCGGCCGATGTCGACGACGCGGATCGACACGTTGCCGATGAGCTCGCGGTCGAGGCGGTCCTTCACCATGCGGGCCGTCAGCTTGTGGCCCTTGACCTTGCCGACCAGCGGGCTCGTATTGGTGCCGATCGTCATCGAGATCGCCGGCTCGTCGACCGTGATGGCGGGCAGCGGGCGGATGTCGTCGAGGTCGGCGATCGTCTCGCCGATCGTGATGTCCTCGATGCCCGCGATGGCGACGATGTCGCCGGCCATCGCCGACTCGGCCGGGTAGCGCTCGAGGGCGCGCGTCTTCAGCAGCTCGGTGATGCGCATCTGGCTGTGCGTGCCGTCGTGACGCACCCAGGCGACCTGCTGGCCCTTCCTGAGAGTGCCGTTGAAGATGCGCAGCAGCGCGATGCGGCCGAGGAAGGGGCTCGCGTCGAGGTTGGTGACGTGCGCCTGCAGGGGGTGCTCGTCGTCGTAGGTCGGGGCGGGGATGTGCGACAGGATCGCCTCGAACAGCGGCTCGAGGTCGTCGTTGTCGGGCAGCTGGCCGTCGGCCGGACGGGTGCGGCTCGCGGCACCGGCACGTCCCGAGGCGTAGATCACGGGGAGGTCGAGGATCGCGTCGACATCGAGGTCGGGCACCTCGTCCTGCAGGTCGCTCGCCAGCCCGAGCAGGAGATCGTGGGTCTCCTCCTCGACGGCCTCGATGCGGGCATCCGGTCGATCGGTCTTGTTCACGAGCAGGATCACCGGGAGCTTCGCCGCGAGCGCCTTGCGGAGCACGAACCGGGTCTGCGGCAGCGGGCCCTCGCTCGCGTCGACGAGCAGCACGACGCCGTCGACCATGCTCAGACCGCGCTCGACCTCGCCGCCGAAGTCGGCGTGACCGGGGGTGTCGATCACGTTGATCGTGATCTCCTGGCCGCCGGCGTGCTTGCCGGTGTACGTCACCGCCGTGTTCTTGGCGAGGATCGTGATGCCCTTCTCGCGCTCGAGGTCGTTCGAGTCCATCGCACGCTCCTCGACGTGAGCGTGCGCGGCGAACGACCCCGTCTGGCGGAGCATGGCGTCGACCAGGGTCGTCTTGCCGTGGTCGACGTGGGCGACGATCGCCACGTTGCGCAGGTCGGTGCGGGTGGCGAGGGCCATGAGTTATTCCTTGCTGGCTGCGCGCTGCTCTCGGCGCTCCCGCTGCGCCACGGGATCGGGCAGGGGAACAGCGGCGATGAGGCGCTGAGTGTAGGGGTCTTGGGGGTTGCGCAGAATCTGATCACGCGAACCCTGCTCGACCAGTCTACCCCGGTGCATCACCGCGATCCGGTGTGCGAGCATGTCGACCACCGCGAGGTCGTGGCTGATGAAGAGGCAGGCGAACTGCAGCTTGCTCTGCAGCTCTTGCAGGAGGTCGAGGAACCGGGCCTGCACCGAGACGTCGAGCGCGCTCGTCGGCTCGTCCGCGACCAGCAGTTCCGGAGCGAGCGCGAGGGCGCGCGCGATGCCGACGCGCTGACGCTGGCCGCCCGAGAGCTCGTGCGGGTAGCGGTTGCGGTAGCTAGCCGGCAGCTCGACCTGGCTCAGCAGCTCCTCGACGCGCTTGTCGAGCTCCTTGCCCTGCGCCTCCTTGGCGAGCAGCAGCGGCTCGCCGATGCTCTCGCCGATCGGCATGCGCGGGTTGAGGCTCGAACCCGGGTCCTGGAAGACGATGCCGGCCTTGCGGCGCAGCGGCCGGAGATCCTTCATCGAGGCCTGCGAGATGTCGATGCCGGCGGAGATCAGGCGGCCGTACTTGATCGGCAGGAGGCCGACGGCGGCGCGCCCGAGGGTGGTCTTGCCCGAGCCCGACTCGCCGACGAGGCCGACGATCTCACCCGGGTAGACATCGAGGGTGATGTCGTCGGCGGCGAGGAAGGCCGGCACGCGACCGCGCTTCGGGTACTCGATCGACACGTCCTGGAAAGACAGCACCGGTTCGACCGTGCGCTTCTCCGCCACGGCGGGAGCCGCCTCGGTGATGTCGAGTCCGAGGTGGGGCACGGCGGCGAGGAGCGACTGCGTGTAGGGATGCTGCGGACGCTGGAAGATGTCGAGGGCGGAACCCTGCTCGACAGCCACGCCGTCCTTCATCACCATGATCGAATCGGCCAGGTCGGCGACGACCCCCATGTCGTGCGTGATGAGCACGATCGCGGAGTCGAGCCGGCTGCGGAGGCTGCGGAGAAGGTCGAGGATCTCGGCCTGGACGGTGACGTCGAGGGCGGTCGTGGGCTCGTCCGCGATAAGGAGGACCGGGTCGCACGAGATCGCCTGCGCGATCATCGCGCGTTGGCGCTGGCCGCCCGAGAGCTGGTGCGGGTACTTGTGGAAGGCGAGCGCCGGGTCGGGCATGTCGACCTTCTCGAGCAGCTCGATCGCACGCTCCTTCGCCTGAGCGGGCGTGAGGTCGTAATGCGTGCGCAGGGTCTCGACGATCTGGAAGCCGACCGTGTACACGGGGTTCAGAGCCGTCATCGGCTCCTGGAAGATCACGGCGATCTGCTGGCCGCGCACCGCGCGCAACTCGCGCTTGTCGAGGTTGCCGATCTCGCGACCGAGCAGCTTGATCGAGCCGGAGACGCGGGCGGTCGACGGGAGCAGGCCGAGTAGCGCCATCGAGCTGGACGACTTGCCCGAGCCGGACTCGCCCACGATCGCGAGCACCTCGCCGCGCTTGACGCTGTAGTCGAGGCCGATGGCCGCCGGGTAGAACTCGCCGTCGACCCAGAAGTCGACGCCGAGGCCGGAGACCTCCAGAACGGTCTCGACGGCGGTGGAGGTGGTGCTGCTCACGGGAGGTCCTTCCGTGCGGTGGTGAGGCGGGAGTCTGTCGGGCGCAGGTCTGTCGGGCGCAGGTCTGTCGGGCGCAGGGCGGAGCGGCGCTGGTCTGCGAAGCTGGAGGCATGCGCTTCCAGCCCGCGAGCTTCCGCCCCGCGTTCGGTCGAGTTCTGACGATCATCATCGCCGTGATCGGGGCGGGCGCCCTGATCGGCTACATCGCGGCCGGCGACCTGGTCGCGCTGCTCCGATCCGGCTGGTGGCTGGTGCTCATGGTCGCGGTCGTGTGGGCCCTGTACTGGATGCCCCGGGTCGAGGTGCTCGAGCACGCGGTCGTCGTGCGCAACCCGCTGACCACCTGGCACGTTCCGTGGGCCGCGATCCAGCGCATCGATACCAAGTGGGCGCTGACCCTCTACACCGAGAAACGGCGCGTCGAGGCTTGGGCGGCTCCCGCCTCGGGTCGCTACACGGTGTTCCGGCTGGGACCGGACGACGTGAAAGTCACCGAGTCGGCGCGCGTCGCCGGCGCGATCCGCCCCGGCGACACCCTCTCGAGCGAGAGCGGTGCCGCGGCGAACCACATCCGTCGTCACTGGGAGCAGCTGCGCGATGACGGGCTGCTCGACGCGGGCGTCGAGCCGGGCTCGCTGCGGCGCACGCTGAACACGCGCACGGTCGTGCTGCTCGGCGCGCTGGTCGCGCTGAGCCTTCTCGGGCAGCTGCTGTAGGAGCATCCGTCAGCCTCAGCCCGCCGTCGGAGCGGCGGCCTTCGGCTTCGCGAGGGCCCGGGCGGTGGGCATGCGCTTCTGCCGCGGGTCGAACGCGTCGCGCAGACCATCGCCGATGAAGTTGATGCAGAGGGCGATCGCGATGATGAACGCGCCGGGCCACCAGAACAGCCAGGGGCGGGTCGCGAAGGCGGCCTGGTTCTGGCTGATGATCACGCCGAGGGAGGTGTCGGGAGGCTGCACGCCGAAGCCGAGGAAGCTCAGACCGGTCTCGAGCAGGATCGCCGCGGCCATCAGCAGTGTCGTGTTGACGATGATGACGCCGATCGCGTTCGGCAGGATGTGCTTGAAGATGATCCGCCGGTCGCTCGCACCCGCGACGCGGGCGGCGTCGACGAACTCGCGCTCACGCAGGCTCAGCACCTCCGCGCGCACCAGTCGGGCGAGGCCCGTCCAGGTGAACAAGCCGATGATGACGGCGAGGAAGGCGGCCCCCAGTCCGCCGACGGCACGGCCGAGAACGGCACCGATGACGATGAGCGGGATGACGATGACCATGTCGGTCAGGCGCATGAGCACCGCGTCGACCCAGCCGCGGTAGTAGCCCGAGACCGCGCCGATGACGGTGCCGATCGCGGTGGCGATCACGCCGACGATCAGCATGATGACGATCGACTGCTGGGTTCCGCGCATGACGACCGCGAAGGTGTCGCGGCCGATCTCGTCCTGCCCGAAGGGGTGCAGGCCGAGGGTCACGCCGGCGCCGCCGAGCCACTCGGGCACGAGGCTCAGGGTGGGCTGCCCCCCGTTCTGCACCGGCGGGATGTCCGTCCAGGTCCACAGCCACCATCCGGGCGTCTTCACCTGGATGCCGAAGAACGAGAAGTCGAACCCGACGGCGGTGAAGGCCAGCACGATGATGAAGGCCAGCGAGATCATCGAGATGACCGCGCCCTTGTGCCGGAAGAACCGGCGGCGCACGATCTGGCCCTGCGAGAGGCCCTCGACCTCCTTGTTGGCGATGTTGTTCTCGGCGTCGGTGACGCCGGCGACGGGGGCAGTGCTCTTCTTGCTCATCAGCTGACTCGGATTCGGGGGTCGAGGGACGCGTAGACGAGGTCGGCGATCAGGTTGAACAGGATCGCGAGACCGCCGACGACGACGAAGAAGGCCATGACCGGGTTCGGGTCGACGGCCCGCAGACCGTTGATGAAGAGCTGGCCCATGCCGGTCCAGCCGAACACCGTCTCGGTGATGACGGCGCCGCCGACGATGCCGCCGATGTCGAAGGCGACGATGGTGGCGATCGGGATCAGGGCGTTGCGGAAGGCGTGACGCACGACCACGGTGCGCTCGGCGAGGCCCTTCGCCCGCGCGGTGCGGATGTAGTCCTGGTTCATCACCTCGAGCAGGCTCGCCCGCGAGTACCGGGTGTAGGTGGCGAACGAGATCAGGATGATCGCCATCGTCGGCAGCAGCAGGTGCGTGTAGATGTCGACACCCTGCACCCAGAGGGAGCCCTCGAGGTTCGGGGTCGACGAGCCGATCGTCGCGATCGGGCGTCCGCGGATGCGTCCCGAACTCGCGTAGTCGTCCCAGACCATCATGAACCGGTCGAGCGCGATGGCGCCCGCGGTGATGAAGCCCGTGAAGGCCGCGACACGCATGACGGGGCCCTTGTCGACGCCGCCCATGAACCAGCCGATGCCCATGCTCACGACGATGGTGAGGGCGGCGAGTGCCGCGAGCATCCACCACTCGGTGATCGAGTACGAGATGCCGTACTGGAACGGGAAGTAGAGCACGATGCCGAGGCCGGCGACGGCGAGCGAGGCGTACAGTGCCCGACGGTTCTTCAGGCCCGTGATGAGGGCCGTGAAGCCGACCGCCGCACCCAGACCGATGATCGCGACGCCGACGACCGACAAGCCCGGGTAGGTGAACCAGTCGATCAGGTTCATGATCACGAGCATCGACGCCGTCGCACCCGCCGCCACCGTGAAGGTGATCGCCTTGCGGCGCAGGGTGCCGGGGATGATCGAGGCCCAGAGCAGACCGCCGACGAGCGTCAGGACGGCGATGAGCCAGACCGGCAGCTGCGGGTCGTCCTCGAGGAAGTCATTGAAGCCGATGGCGATGAACTGCTTGAGCAGAACGGCGACCCAGAAGACCGGCAGCGAGAAGAAGAGGAAGGAGATGAAGGTGACGCTGTAGTCGTACCCGGAGTACTGACGGAGCGCCGTCGTGATGCCGACGATGAGGCCGAGGATGATCGCGACGATGGTCGCGATGGTGACGAGCTGGATCGTCGATCCGAGGGCCTGCTCGAGCAGGACGTTCACGTCGCGGCCCTGAACCGTGACTCCGAAGTTGCCGCCGAGCACACCGCGCTCGCCCGCAGCCGGATCACCGAAGAGCCAGATGAAGTACCGCAGCGGCGGGATCACGTCGAGGCGCAGCAGCTTGATGCGGGCCTCGATGAGCTGCTCCTTGTTCGGAGCGTTGCTCAGCCGGAGGTCTTCGAGGGGGTCGTCGGAGAAGGCGACCAGGTTGTACATGAGGAACGTGGCCGCGAGGAGCACGAACACGGAGGCGATGAGTCGCCGGATCACGAATGATGCCATGGGGGTGGCGCCCTACCTATCTGCGTAACGGGGGTGCGCTCAGTGGTGGGCGCTGGGGCCGCAGATGCGACCCCAGCGCCCGTTCACTGTGCTAGCTGACCGGAGTCAGTCGGGAGCGGGGCTCTCGACTAGTTCGACTCGGTCGGCTCCCAGTCCCACGCGTTCCAGAAGATGGTCGGCGACAGGGGGCCCGGGTTCACGTTGGTCACGCGGTCGGAGAACGCGGTGACGGCCGGGAACTGGAAGATGGTGACTCCGTAGAAGTCGTCCATCAGCAGCTTGTCGATCTCCAGCTGGATCTCGATCTGGCGCTCGGGGTCGAGCGTCACGTCGAGCTCGTCGAGGAGAGCGTCAACCTGAGGGTTGCTGTAGTAGTTCAGGTTGTTGATGCCGCCCGTGCGGAAGGTCGACGAGCTGTTCGTCACACCGAGGCTCGTCGACTGCCAGCCGAAGAACACCGCGTCGTAGGCGCCGGGCGTGCCGAGCAGGCCACCCCACTCGGGGCTGCCGCAGTCCTCGACCACGAAGCCCGCCTCCTGAGCCGACGCCTGGATGAGCGCGAACTCGTTGACACGACGCGGGTTGTTCGACGCGTAGAGGATGCAGACGGCCGGGTCGGTGACGCCAGCCTCGGCGATGAGCGCCTTGGCGCCCTCGATGTCGACCTCGCCGAACTTCTCGGCCATGCCGTTGTTCGCAACGGTCTCGTCGTAGCCGGCGGCACCCGGGAGGAAGAGCTGCGAGTTGCGCACCTCGGCCTCGGGGTTCAGCGGCTTGATGAGGGTGTCGACGATCTGCTGACGCGGGATGGTCTTCAGGAAGGCCTCGCGGAGCAGCGGGTTGTCGAACGTGCCGTTCTTCGAGTTCTCGAAGGTGAGGTCGAAGTGCTCGTAGACGGCCTCCTCGCCACCGAGAACGGTCACGCCGTCGAGCGCCGCGAGGGCGTCGGCGACGTCGGCCGTGGCCTGGGGGCTGATGATGTCGACCTCGCCGTTGGCGAGCGCCTGAACGGCCGCCAGCGGGTCGGAGATGAACCGAATGGTGATCTCCTCGATGTTCGGGAGGTTCTCACCGCGGTAGTTCTCGTTGGCGGTCAGCGTGATCGACTGGTCAGCGACGAAGTCGGTGATCTTGTAGGGGCCGTTCACGACGAGGAGGTTGGCGTCCTCCTCCGCCGGGAGCTCGGTGAAGTTCCAGTCCGAGTTCCAGACGCTCGAGATCGGGGCCAGCGCCGCGGCGTCCGCGTTCTGCACGGCCTCGACGAGCGCGTCCTTGGCCTCCTGGGCGTCCTCGATGCCGAGGGCGCGCTGCGCGACGACGTGCGCCGGCAGGCCCACACCGAAGACGAGCTCCCAGTCGACGAAGAACTCGTCGTAGACGAGGGTGATCGACTTGCCGTCGATCTCCGGGGTCTCGGTCACGAGCTGCAGGCCCGCACCGATCGCGCCGTCGAAGTACACGACGTCGGTCGGGTAGTCGTCGGTGAACTCACCGGTCTCGGGGTCGGTGAACTCGCCCGGGTCGAAGTCGGGGGTGTTCAGAACGCCCGAGTTCGCGGCCCACGCGAGCAGCATGTCCGCGGCGTCGACGGGGGTGCCGTCCGACCACTGGACGTCGTCCGCGATCGTGTACTTGACGGTCAGCGGGTCCTCCGAGACGAGCTCGTAGGTACCGAACGACTCGTCCTTCACGAGGGCGGGCTCGTTGTTGTAGTAGTTGAAGCCGCCGCTCGTCAGGTACACGATGTTGGCGTTGGCCGTGGCGTTACCGAACGACGTGTTGCTGTTGTACGAGTAGAACGGCTGGTTCCACGCGACCGTGATGGAGCTACCCTCGACGACCTCGGACTGCGGCGCTGCGCAAGCCGAGAGAACGAGAGCGCTCGCCGCGATCGTGGCCGTGGCGGCCGCGAATCTGCTGATACGCAATTTTCCTCCTGTGCAAGATGGACACGTGTCGGCACGTTTTCCGAGCGCACCGTCACGCCTGTTGGGTCCGACCCTAGAAGCCCAGAGACACCCCCGCCAAACTGTAGGCCCATTCGTTACACACCGGTAACGCTTGCGCGGTGGCGGTGCGGGAAACGCGCGATCCTTGCGCCAAAGTCGCGCTTTTGTGCACGGATGCGCGCTCAGGGTGCGGACTGTTGCGAGAACGGGCGGCTCGGGCCTCGAATGCCCTGCCCACGCCGGGTGGAGCGGCTGTGGAAGCGCGCCAAAGAGCGGCCCGCATCCGCGACGAGGATTGAGGACTCGGCACAATCGCGGCCGGAGCGACCGAGAATGTGGGGGTGACGACCCGCCCGCACGCCCTCCCCGATCTGCCCGAGCCGAGCGATCGGCGGATCCGCATCGAGATCCTTCTTGTGCTGGGGCTGTCGCTCGGCGCGAGCGCCGTGTACTCCGTGGTCGCGATCGCCAACCGTCTCACTCGCGACGTGCCGCTGGGCGAGCAGACGGCGACGATCAACCCCCCGCGCGATGAGCGGCCGATCTTCGACCTGATCTACCAGCTGCTCGGCGTGCTGTTCGACCTGGTGCCGGTCGCCCTGGTGGCCTTCCTGCTGTGGAGCGGGACGCGCCCGCACCTCGGCCGCCTCGGCATCGACGGCACCCGGCCGTGGCGGGATGCCCGCGACGGGCTCGGCCTGGCGGCGCTCATCGGCGTTCCGGGCCTCGCTCTGTACCTCGGGGCGCGCGAGCTGGGACTCGCGGTGACCGTGGTGCCGACCGCGCTCGACGAGCACTGGTGGACCGTTCCGGTGCTGCTGCTGGCGGCAGCCCGCGCGGGCATCGTCGAGGAGGTCATCGTCGTCGGCTACCTGTTCGCGCGGCTGCGCGACCTGCGCTGGGGGCCGTGGGCGATCATCCTGACCAGCGCGCTGCTGCGCGCCACGTATCACCTCTACCAGGGCTTCGGCGGCTTCGTCGGCAACTTCGCCATGGGCCTCCTGTTCGGCTGGCTGTACACGCGCTACGGGCGGCTGCTGCCGCTCGTCATCGCGCACACGATCCTCGACGCCGTCATCTTCATCGGCTACCCGTGGGCGGCCGCGACCTTCCCCACGCTGCTCGCCCCGCCCGCCTGACAGCTGCGCGCGTCGCACGCTCCGCGACACTTCGCACTCCTTCTTCTGTGTGAGGTGTCGCAAACCGTGAGAGGCGCGGCAGGGCGGCACGGCGGGCACGCCGACTCAGTCGGTCGCCGTCAGGCGAACGCTTCGCCCGCGCCGGAGGCGCGGCAGACAAGCGCAGCCGGACTCCGATCAGTGAGTTCGCCGTCAGGCGAACTCACTGATCGGCGGACACGCGCAGACGAGGTTGCGGTCGCCGTAGGCCTGGTCGACGCGGCGCACCGGCGGCCAGTACTTGTCGACGCGCGCGCCCGCGAACGGGTACACGGCGAGCTCGCGCGAGTACGGGTGCTCCCACTCGCCGGCGATGACGCTCTCGGCCGTGTGCGGCGCGTTGACGAGCGGGTTGTCGTCCGCCGGCCACTCCCCCGCCGCGACGCGGTCGGCCTCGTGGCGGATGGCGATCATGGCCTGGATGAACCGCTCGAGCTCGGCGAGGTCCTCCGACTCGGTCGGCTCGACCATGAGCGTGCCCGCGACGGGGAACGACATGGTCGGCGCGTGGAAGCCGTAGTCCATGAGCCGCTTGGCGACGTCGTCGTTGCCGATGCCGGTCGCCTCCTTGAGCGGGCGCAGGTCGAGGATGCACTCGTGCGCGACGAGCCCGTTCTCGCCCGCGTACAGCACCGGGTAGTGCTCGCGCAGGCGGAGGGCGACGTAGTTCGCCGCGAGCACGGCGTTGGCGGTCGCATCCGTGAGCCCTTCGGCGCCCATCATGCGCGCGTAGGCCCACGAGATCGGCAGGATGCTCGCCGAGCCGTAGGGTGCCGCCGAGACGGGCGCGCCGCGGTGCTCGACGGTTCCGGCCGCACCGGTCGCCATGTCGAACGGCGGGTGCTGGTGCATCTGCGCCAGCGGGTGGCCCGGCAGGAAGGGCGCGAGGTGCGCCTTCGCCGCGACCGGCCCGACGCCGGGCCCGCCGCCGCCGTGCGGGATGCAGAACGTCTTGTGCAGGTTGAGGTGGCTGACGTCGCCGCCGAGGTCGCCGTAGCGGGCGTAGCCGAGCAGCGCGTTGAGGTTGGCGCCGTCGATGTACACCTGCCCGCCGGCCTCGTGCACCGCGGCCGTGACCTGCATGACCTCGTGCTCGTACACGCCGTGCGTCGACGGGTAGGTGATCATGAGCGCCGCGAGCTCGTCTCGGTGCTCGGCGATCTTGGCGCGCAGGTCGGCGAGGTCGACATCGCCGGTCTCGGTCGTGCCGACGACGACGACGCGCATGCCGGCGAGCACCGCGCTCGCCGCGTTCGTGCCGTGCGCGCTCGACGGGATCAGGCACACCGTGCGGTGCAGGTCGCCGCGCGAGCGGTGGTAGCCGCGGATCGCGAGGAGGCCCGCGAGCTCGCCCTGCGAGCCGGCGTTGGGCTGCAGCGAGACCGCGTCGTAGCCGGTGAGCTCGGCGAGCCAGGTCTCGAGCATGCCGATGAGGATGAGCGATCCCTGGACGTCCTCGACGGGGGCGAAGGGGTGCAGGCCACTGAACTCGGGCCACGTGACGGCCGCCATCTCGGTGGCCGCGTTGAGCTTCATCGTGCACGAGCCCAGGGGGATCATCCCGCGATCGAGCGCGTAGTCGCGGTCGGCGAGGCGCTTGAGGTAGCGCATCATCGACGTCTCGCTGCGGTGCGTGTGGAACACCGGGTGCGTCATGTACTCGGATGCTCGGCGCAGGTCGGCAGGGAATGCGGGCTCGAACGCCGTGGCCCAACCGGCTCCGAGACCGAAGACCTCCGCGAGCGCCGGACCGATGTCGGCGGCGGTACCGGTGTTCGCTGCCGCCGAGGTCACCTCGTCGACGCTGAGCCGCAGCGTGTCGGCGTCGACCTGCCACAGCAGGAGGTCGTGCTCGCGCGCGGCGGCGGCGAGTGCGGCCGCCCGGCCGGGAGCGCTGATCTCGAGCGTGTCGAAGAAGGCGTCGTGGGCGACGGCGTAGCCGGCGCCGCGGAGGTGCGTGGCGAGCGCGACCGCCTGACGGTGGATGCGCTCGGCGATGCGGCGCAGGCCGTCGGGGCCGTGGTAGACCCCGTACATCGACGCCATCACGGCGAGCAGCACCTGCGCGGTGCAGATGTTGCTGGTCGCCTTGTCGCGACGGATGTGCTGCTCGCGCGTCTGCAGGGTGAGCCGGTAGGCGGGGCGGCCGTCGGCATCCTTCGAGACCCCGACGAGGCGGCCGGGCATCTGCCGCTCGAGGCCCTCGCGCACGGCCAGGTAGCCGGCGTGCGGTCCGCCGAAGCCCATCGGCACGCCGAACCGCTGGGTCGTGCCGACGGCGACGTCGGCACCGAGCTCGCCCGGGCTCGTGATGAGCGTCAGCGCGAGCAGGTCGGCCGCGACGATCGCCAGCCCGCCCTGCTCCTTGACCCGGGCGATGACCGCCGAGGGGTCCCAGATGCGTCCCGAGGCGGCGGGGTACTGCACGAAGACGCCGAAGGCCTCGGGCAGCTCGGCCGGGTCGGTGTCAGCGAGCGGCAGGTACGCCAGCTCGAGGCCGAGCGCCTCGGCCCGTCCGTCGAGCACGGCGCGCGTCTGGGCGAACAGGTCGCTGTCGACGAGGAAGACGTTCGACGCCGAGCCCGAGGCGCGGCGGGCGAGCAGCATGCCCTCAACGACCGCGGTCGCCTCGTCGAGCATCGACGCGTTCGCCGTGTGCAGCCCGGTGAGGTCGCTCACCATGGTCTGGAAGTTCAGCAGCGCCTCCAGGCGGCCCTGCGAGATCTCGGGCTGGTAGGGCGTGTAGGCCGTGTACCAGCTCGGGTTCTCGAGCACGTTGCGCTGGATGACCGCGGGCGTGACCGTGCCGTAGTAGCCCTGGCCGATGAGGCTCGTACGCACGCGGTTCTCGGCCGCGATGGCGCGCAGCTCGGCAAGAGCCTGCGCCTCGGTCGCCGGAACCGGCAGGGTGCGGAGGGGGGCGGTCTGGCGGATCGCGGCGGGAACGGCCGCATCCATCAGCGCATCGAGCGAGGCGTAGCCGAGCGCGTCGAGCATGAGCTGACGGGCGTCGCCGTCGATGCCGATGTGGCGGTTGCTGAAGTCGAGAGACATGACGGGGGGATGCTCCTACTCGCCGATGAGGGCGCGGTACTCGTCGGCGCTCAGCAGGGCGGGGGTGCTCGCAACGCGCACCTTCACCAGCCAGCCGTCGCCGTAGGGGTCGCTGTTGATGGTCTCGGGGGCGTCGACGACGGCCTGGTTGGCCTCGACGACCTCGCCGTCGAGCGGCGCGTAGAGCTCGCCGACCGACTTGGTCGACTCGACCTCGCCGACGATCGAGCCGGCGGCGAGCGCCGCCCCGACCTTGGGCAGGTCAACGTAGACGACGTCACCGAGGGCGTCGGCCGCGTACTGGGTGATGCCGACGGTGGCGACGTCGCCGTCGAGGCGCACCCACTCGTGCTCGGCGGTGTACTGCAGATCGGTGGGGATCGCGCTCATGGTCAGGCCTCTTTCTTGTAGAAGGGGAGCGGAACGACGGTGGCCGGGATGCGGGTGCCGCGAACATCGAGCTCGAGCGCCGTGCCCGGCTCGGCGGCGGCGGGGTCGACGAAGGCCATCGCGATCGGGTGGCCGAGGGTCGGCGACAGGGCACCGGAGGTGACCTCGCCGACGAGCTGCTCGCCGCGATAGACGGGGTACTCGGCGCGGGCGGCGCGGCGGCCCTCGGCGGCGAGGCCGACGAGCACGGGTGCGCCCGCGGGCGGGCCGGCGAGGATCGCATCGCGACCGACGAAGGCGGGCTTGTCGGTCACGACGACGCGGCCGAGCCCGGCCTGCACCGGCAGGATGCTGGTGCCCAGCTCGTGCCCGTAGAGCGGCATGCCCGCCTCGAGCCGCAGGGTGTCGCGGGCGGCGAGCCCGCAGGGCACGAGGCCGAGCGGCTCGCCGGCGGCGGCGAGCGCGGCCCACAGCGCAGCCGCGTGCTCGACCGGCGCGTACAACTCGAAGCCGTCCTCGCCGGTGTAGCCGGTGCGCGCGACCATGAGGTCGGAGCCGCCGAAGCTGCCCGAGCCCCAGGCGTAGTACTTCAGGTCGGCGAGGCCGTCGATCGCGAGCCCCGCGGTCGCGGCGAGCACCGCCTCCGAGACGGGACCCTGCACGGCGATGAGGGCGATCTGCTCGGTGCGGTCGTCGAGCTCGACGGCGAAGGCCGGGCCGCCCACCCCGGCGACGCGCGCGCGGAGGGCATCCACCACGGCGAAGCGGTTGGACGCGTTCGCGACGACCAAGAAGGAGGTGTCGGCCATGCGGTAGACGATGAGGTCGTCGACGATGCCGCCCTGCTCATTGAGGATCAGCGAGTACTTGGCCTTGCCGACCGCCATCGCCGAGAGCCGGCCGGCGAGCGCGGCGTCGAGGAAGGCCGCGGCATCGGGGCCATCGACGGCGATCTCGGCCATGTGCGAGATGTCGAAGATGCCGGCGGCGGTGCGCACGGCGTGGTGCTCGGCGAGGTCGGAGCTGTACCGCACCGGCATCTGCCAGCCGGCGAAGTCCGTGAACGCCGCCCCCAGGGCGACGTGCACATCATGCAGCGGGGAGTAGCGGGGGGCGGGTTCGGACTGCGGTGACTCAGACTGCGGTGCTTCAGACACGGAGTTCTCCTGACGCGGACGGCCGGTGGAACTCCCCCTCTGTCATCGTGCCTGAGAGTTTCGCCGCGTCCGCGCTGCTCGTGGCAGGAGGTCGGGGTTTTCACCGTGGGCGAGGGCCGAGCCGACGCGCGGTCGGTGCCCTGCTTTTCAGAGTGGCCTGGCTGATGCGGTACGTGTGACCTGAGAGATTGGCGGGGAGGCTTGCTCCTTCGGTGCCGGGGCCCGAGGCCCGCGGCTCTCCCGCATCGCGGAAACGGCCGGATATTCAGTTAAGGGCGGTGCTGCGGCTCACTCTACTCCCCCGCCTGCCGCCGTGGCTGTCGGAGTGGGCGGCCTTGTTCGCTACCGGTTCTCGCGGAAGTACTTCACCGCCTGCCCGATGAGCACGACGAGACCGGTGAGCGCCATGATGGCGAACACGGGCCCGGCCCAGGCGGCGGTGGCGGCATCGACGGGAACCGGGAAGGCGAGCAGCTCGGTCATGGTCGCAGGCTAATCGTCGCCGCGGTCGTCGTCGAGCAGGGCGCTGAGACCGTCATCATCGAAGCCGGGCATGGCGAGCATCTCGGCCGCGCCCTCGGTGGCCTCGATGAGGCCGCTCAGCAGCTCGACGACGCTCGCCGACCGCAGCAGCCGCACCTGGTCGAGCGGCCCGAGCGGGGCGATGCCGGCGAGCTGCCAGCACGCGCGCACCGGGTCGTCGTCGAGCGCAATGTCGGCGGGCCACTGCTGCTCGACGAACTCGCTGGCCCGGGCGATGGTGCGGCGCACCAGCTGCTCGGCACGGTCAAGCAGCGGGCGGTGCTCCTCGCTCCACCCGAGCTCGACGACCGGACGCACCTCGGCGACCGGGTAGGGGTCGTCGGGCAGCCAGTCGACCACCTCGATGCGGCGGTCGCCGACGGCGACGAGGCCGATGAAGCCTTCGCTCGTCTCGACGCGGGTGATCTGAGCCACCGTGCCGATGGCGAAGCGCTGCTCGCCCCCGCCGACCTCGCTGCCGCGCTCGATGAGCACGATGCCGAACTCGGGGGGCTCGTCGCCGAGGATCGTCGAGAGCATGACGATGTAGCGCTCCTCGAACACGCGCAGCGCGGTCGGCATCGCCGGGAACAGCACCGAGCCCAGCGGGAACATCGGCAGGACCGTCATGCGGCCAGCCTGGCAGGGCTTCCTGCGGATGTGCAGGACGTTCGACCCTGACCGATCGGTAAGGCGCGGGTTAGTGTGAGAGCGCGCGAGGACGCGCATCCGTCATCGAAGGAGCATCATGCAGATCAGCGGGAAGGTCTTCGCCGTCACCGGCGGCGGCAACGGCATCGGGCGCGAGGTCGTACTCGGTCTCGTGGCGAAGGGCGCGCGCGTCGCCGCCCTCGACCTCAACGAGGAGGGTCTGGCCGAGACGGTGAAGCTGGCCGGCGCGAACGGCGACCGAATCTCGACCCACGTCGTCAACGTCACCGACCGCAAGGCGGTCGAGAAGCTGCCCGCCGCGATCATCAAGCAGCACGGCCAGGTCGACGGCCTGCTGAACATCGCCGGCATCATCCAGAAGTTCGTGCCGGTCATGCACCTCGACTGGGATCAGATCGAGCGCGTCATCGACGTCAACCTCTACGGCGTTCTCAACACCTGCAAGGCGTTCCTGCCCGAGCTCGTGAAGCGGCCCGAGGCGGCGCTCGTCAACGTCGCGAGCATGGGCGCCTACGCGCCGGTGCCCGGTCAGGGCGTGTACGGCGCCACCAAGGCGGCCGTCGCCCAGTTGAGCCGCGCGCTGCACTCGGAGCTCATGGAGACCGGCGTGCAGGTCACGGGCGTGTTCCCGGGCGCGATCGGCACCAACATCAGCATCAACTCGGGCATCATGACCGAGGAGCAGGCGAAGCAGATGGCGGCGAACGCTGGCGACCAGGCGCGCAAGACCACCGCCCCCGCAGAGGCCGGACGGCAGATCATCGAGGCGATCGAGAAGGGCTCGTACGAGATCTTCATCGGTGGCGACGCGAAGGCCATGTCGCGCCTTTCACGCCTGAACCCGAAGAACGCCGCGGGCCTCATCTACAAGAACATGAAGGACCTGCTCGCGTCGATGAACTGACGCTCGTGGCTCAGGCGGCCGGCTGCGCGGGGGGCGCGCTGCCGGCCGCTTCGTCGTTCGGGCCCGCCGCCGCGAGACGACGACCGCGCACGACTCCGACCTCGTAGGCCGTCACCGCGACGAGGGTGACCGCGAGGAGCGGCAGGACGAACCACAGCATCACGTCGGTGAAGCCCTCGAGTGCGTCGTGGGCCGTCGAGGCGAGCACGAGGTACACCGTGTAGGCGAGGTAGAGCAGCACGAACAGCACCCCCTCCCATCGCGCGACGGCGAATCCGGTGAACGCGATCGGCAGCAGGGCGACCGCGGTCGCGAGCATGAGGGGCAGGTCGAGCGCGATCGCGGCGGGCGAGACCGGGATGCCCTGGCCGAACAGCACCGCCGGCAGGCCGAGCACCATGCCGATGTTGAAGATGTTGCTGCCGACGATGTTGCCGACCGCCATGTCGCGCTCGCCCCGGCGGACGGCGATGATCGACGCCGCGAGCTCGGGCAGCGAGGTGCCGACGGCGACGACCGTCAAGCCGATGACGAGGCTGCTGATGCCCAGGGCGGTGGCGATGCCGACCGCGCCGTCGACGAGCAGCCGCGCCCCGAGCACGAGCAGGCCGATGCCGGCGATCAGCAGCAGCAGCGCGAGCCACAGCGGCGCCGGCTTGCTGTTCAGAGCGGGCTCGACGGTCTCGGCGCCCGAGCCCTCGCGCCGCCCGATCACGATGCTCATGACCGTGTGGAGGGCGAGGCCCGCGAGAAGCAGGAGGCCGTCGACCAGGGTGATGCTGCCGTCGAGGCTCACGGCGACGAGCAGCACTGAGATGCCGACCATGACGGGGATGTCGAAGCGCACGAGCTGCCGCTTGATGATGAGCGGCATGACGAGCGCCGAGATCCCCAGGATGAAGAGGATGTTGACGATGTTGCTGCCGACGACGTTGCCGACCGCGAGGTCGGGCTCGCCCCGGAGCACGGCGTCCAGCGTGACCGCGAGCTCGGGTGCCGAGGTCGCCGCCGAGACCACCACCAGCCCGATGACGAGCGGGGAGATGCCGGCCTTCGCCGCGAGCGTGGAGGCCCCGCGGACCAGCGCCTCGCCGCCGGCCACGAGCACGACGAGACCGACGACGATGAAGACGATGTCCAGCAGCACGTGCCCAGCCTAGGGCGAGAAACCTGACATCTGGGTCAGGTTTCCGGCCGGAGCCAGGTGAGCCAGGAGCGCAGCAGGCGCTCGAGGGCGGCGCGGTCGCCGGCGTCGAGCGGCTCGAGCAGTCGATGCTCGTTGGCGAGGTGCGCCTCGAAGGCGCGCTCGACGAGCGCGAGGCCCGCATCCGTCAGCGCGACAACGCGCCCGCGACCGTCATCGGGCGAGCGACGGCGGGTGACGAGCCCGGCCGCCTCCAGCCGGTCGACCCGCTTGGTCAGGCCGCCCGCGGTGACCATGGTGCTGTCGGCGAGCGCCGAGGGGGTGCGCTCGTAAGGGTCGCCGGCGCGACGGAGGGCGGCGAGCACGTCGAACTCGCCGGCGGTCAGCCCGTGCTGAGCGAAGACCCGCTCGAGCTCGACGTCGATCGCGGCCGCCAACCGGGCGAGCCGGCCGAACACGCCCTGGGGCGAGACGTCGAGCTCCGGGCGCTCCCGCCGCCACTCGGCCTGGATGCGGGCGACGCGGTCGGGAGCGCTCGCACCGTCGAGAACGTTCTCGCTCATGCGGGAATAATACTTTCCCGGGAAAGATTCTGCCCGTCATGACATCCACCTGGCGCTGGCTCCTCGTCGCCGCGATCGCCCCCCTCGCCTGGGGCTCGACCTACGTCGTCACCTCTCAGCTGCTGCCCGCCGACTCTCCGGTCTGGGGTGCAGCGATGCGCGCGCTGCCCGCCGGGCTCGTGCTGCTCCTCCTCGCCCGCCGCCTGCCGCGTGGGCGGTGGTGGTGGCGCTCCGCCGTGCTCGGCGTGCTCAACGTCGGCGCGTTCTTCGTGCTCGTCTACCTCGCCGCACAGCTGCTGCCGTCCGGCGTCGCGGCGATGCTCATGGCCACCTCCCCCGCCGTGATCCTGCTGCTGGCCTGGCCCATCGCTCGGGAGAAGCCCGCCGCGCTCTCGCTCGTGGGCGCCATCGTCGGCTTCGCCGGCGTCGTCGTGCTGCTCGCCGGCGCGACGGGCGCGCTCGACCTGTGGGGCGTCGCCGCCTCGCTCGCCGCCATGCTCATGTCATCGGTGGGCTTCGTCCTCGCCCGGCGCTGGAACGACGGCACCCCCGCCCTCTCGGTGACCTCCTGGCAGCTGACCATGGGCGGCCTCGCGCTCGTCCCGGTCGCGCTGCTCGTCGAGGGGGCTCCGCCCGCGCTCGACGCGGCCGGTATCGCCGGAGCGGCCTACCTCGCCCTCGTCGCCACCGCCCTCGCGTTCGCGACCTGGTTCGCGGCGCTGCAGCACCTGCCGGCCGGCGCAGTCGGCCTCGTCGGCCTGCTCAACCCGGTGGCGGGCGTCGCCCTCGGCGTGCTGGTCGCGCAGGAGACCTTCACCGTCGTGCAGGTGATCGGCATGGTCACCGTGCTCCTCGGCATCGTGCTCGGCCAGCCGGCGATCGCGGCGGGTCTGCGCGGGGCCCGCGAGCGGCGGGCCGCCCGGCGGGCGCGACGGCGGATGGTGCCGACCGACACCGCGCAGCTCAGAGTTCGCGCAGCAGGTGGAGTCTGAACAGCCGCACCGTGCGGCCTGAGTCGCTCTCGTAGCGGCGATACTCGGGCCACTGCGTCTCGAGGTGGCGCCAGACACGGTCGTGAGCATCGCCCTCGATGACGGATGCCCGCACCGCGTACCGCCGTCCCCGCACCGTAATCTCCGCCTCCGGGCGGGCGAGCAGGTTGGAGGTCCAGGCAGGATGCTTCGGGCTCGCCCAGTTCGTGCCCGCGACGATCGCACGACCGTAGCCGTCAGCCGTGTACATGAGCACGGTGTCGCGCGGCAGGCCGCTCTTCGCGCCCGTCGTCGTGAGGATCAGCGAGGGCACGAACAGGCTGCTGAGCTGAACCCGGCCGCCGGTCGCGGCCGCGAGGGCGCTCTCGATCGGCGGCATGACGCGCGGGGCCGCCCAGCGCCACACGTTCGTGCGGGTGAACGCGGAGACGACCGTGCGCACGCCCCGCACGATCGGGTCGGCGGTGGGCAGGGGGCGCAACTCAGTCACGGGCGGCTCCTCCGGTCGTGAGATCGGGCGCCGGCTCGCTGGGCAGCTCGGCGGTCAGGGTCAGCAGGAAGAGCCGCACGACGCGGCCCGACTCGCGCTCGTAGGCGCGGTAGCCGGGCCACTGGCGCTCGATGAGGCCCCAGGCCCGCTCGCGGCCCTCCCCCTCGATGACGGATGCCCGCACCGCGTACCGCCGCCCGCGCACGCTGATCGCGGCCTCGGGGTGGGCGAGCAGGTTGTACGTCCAGGCCGGGTGCTTCTCGCGGGCGAAGCTCGTGCCGGCGATGATCCCCCGGCCGTGACCGTCGGCCGTGTACATCAGCACCGAGTCGCGCGGCAGCCCGCTCTTCGCCCCCGTCGTCGTGAGGATCAGCGAGGGCACGAGCAGCCCGCTGAGCTGCACGCTGCGGCCCGTGGCGGCGGCGATCAGCTGCTCGATCGGCGGCATGACGCGCGGCGCGGCCCAGCGGAAGGCGCGCGTGCGGGTGATCGGCGCGACGACCGCGCGCACAGCGCGCACAACCGGGTCGACGCGCGCGGGGCTCCCCGGCACGCCTCGACGCGGCGTCATCGGCTCGCCTCGACCGGGCGCGGCAGGTTCTCCACGAGCCAATCGTTCCAGACGCGCACGGTGCGCCACCCCGCGCGCACGCGGTCGACGAGGTCGGGCCCGGTCATCCAGTCGGCGGGGGCGTGCTCGACGGCGATGGCCAGGCGCTTCAGGCGCAGCAGGGCGATCTTGGGGTGGTCGGCGCGGTAGCCGCGGGGGGCGGTCGTGAGGGCATCCTCGGTCATGATCGCGAAGCCGTGCTCGCCGACCTCGTCGAGCGTCGCCTCGAGGTCGCCGACCAGGCGATTGTCATCGACGATCTCGCGGAACCGGGCGAGCTGCGCGCGCTCCGGCTGGTACAGGCCACCGGCGAGCATCAGCCCGTGCTGGGAGAGCTGCAGGTAAAACGCCATCGCGCCCGCCGCCGCACCCGCGTCGGCGCTGACCAGCCCGAGGTGGTCCTTGTAGGGGCGCTTATCGGCGCTGAACCGCACGTCCTTGTAGGGCCGGAAGATCTTCAGCGGCCCGAACTCGCCGCCCAGCGCGTCGACGAGGCGCTCGACGGGCGCCTTCACGTTCTCGTCGTAGCGGCGCTTGTTCGCGAGCCACCACTCGCGGTTCTGGTTCTGCTCGAGCTCGGCGTAGAACGCGAACGCGTCGGGATGCAGCCCCGTCGTCTCGGTCACGGATGCTCACTCTCTGCTCGCGCGCCCGTCAAGGCGCCCAGCGCCAGGTCGAGGCGCTCGGCGAGGTAGGCGTCGAGGGGCCGCAGCGCCGCATCCGGAGCGGAGGGCATCCAGCGCACGAGCACCGTCGGGGCGCCGTCGATCTCGCGCAGCACCAGCGGCGCGTGCTCGGCAGCCAACGCCGTCGGGTCGTCGAACGGCAGCGGACGGGGATCGATCACGACCGTGCTGCCCTCGGGCAGTCGCGCGTCGAGCAGCCGCTGGCGCAACTCGCGGCGGGCCCGCGCGCTCTCGGACTGATGGCCCGGCAGCACCTGCCGGCTCGCGCGGATGATGCGGCCCGGCTCGAGCACGTCGCCAGCCGCGGTGACGAGCAGGGCGCCGACGAGGTACCCCTCGCCGATGCGCCGGAAGGTCTCGCGGCGCGGGATCACCCCGAGCGCGCGCCGCGCGGGGACTGTCTGCACGAGCTGCTCGGGCGCGGCGCCCGCCGTGGCGAGGCGCTGCACGGCCGCGGCGAGCGCGGCGCGCGCCGCGGCGAGCGCAGGTTCAGCATCCACAGGCATATCGTGCCGGACCAGCCTGGACTCTGCACCGGCGATTCCGCAATGTGCCTCTGACGGCACGTGCCGCCGGAGGCACACAGCCTCCACCGTCCGGCACCTCCCGTTCTGTTGTCCAAGAGGCCAATAAGCGATTAGCCTGCACGCGGGAGGCACATCGCCGTGGACAGACTCGTCGACCGCTCGCTGAGCGCATCCGTGTTCGCCGCCGACCTGCCGGCGGCTGGTGAGGGGCTTCCGACCCGCGCCGGCACGATCGTCGTCGGCGGCGGCATCGTCGGCGCGAGCATCGCGCTGCACCTGGCCGAGGCAGGCGTCGACGACGTGCTGCTGCTCGAGCGCGGGGTGCTGACCAACGGCACCACCTGGCACGCCGCCGGCCTCGTCGCCGGGGCGCGCGGCTCACGGGCCCTCACCGGGCTGTCGTCGTACGGGCTCGCCTTCTACGGCGAGCTCGAGGCGCGTTCAGGCCTCGACGTGTCGCTCACCCGCAGCGGCTCGCTCAGCATCGCCCGCCAGCCCGGGCGGGTCGACGAGCTCGCCTACGCTCGCGATGTCGCGGTGCGCAGCGGCATCGAGGCCACCCTCGTCGAGGCCGATGCCGTCGCGCGCCTCTGGCCGCTCGCCTCGCCCGAGGGCGTGCTCGCGGCCCTGCACTTCCCGCACGACGGATACCTCAACCCGGGCTGGGCCGCCCTCGCCATCGCGAAGCTCGCGCACGAGGCCGGCGTCGTCCTCCGCGAGGGGGTCGAGGTCACGGCGATCACGACCGAGAACGGGCGCGCCACCGGAGTCGTCACCGCCCACGGCACGATCGCCGCCGACCGGGTCATCATCGCCGGCGGGCTGTGGAGCCGCGACCTCGCGCGCACCGCGGGCGTCTCTCTTCCGCTGTACGCGGCCGAGCACGTGCACGTGCGCTCGAACGCGATCGACGGGGCGGCGCCGACCCTGCCCGTGCTGCGCGACGTCGATCACAGCTACTACATCCGGCCCGAGGCCGGGCGGCTGCTGGTGGGCGCGTTCGAGCCGCAGGGCATCCCGCGCGCCGTCGAGACGATCGCCGCGGACGGGTTCGCGACGTTCCCCGACGACTGGGAGCACTTCGCCCCCGTGCGCACCGCCGCCGAGCGCGCCGTGCCAGCGCTCGGCCCGGCCGGCTACGACCGCTTCCTCACGGCACCCGAGAGCTTCACGCCCGACACCGCCTTCCTGCTCGGCGAGACGGCCGAGGTCGAGAACCTCTTCGTCGCGACGGGCCTCAACTCGCAGGGCATCATCTACGGGCCCGGCATCGGCCGCGAGCTCGCGCGCTGGATCGTCGCCGGGTCGCCGCAGTTCGACTCCGCGAGCGTCGACGTACGGCGCTTCTCGCGCCACCAGAGCAATCGCCGCTACCTGCACGCCCGCACGGTCGAGAGCCTCGGGCGCCTCTACGCCATGCACTGGCCCGGCTACCAGTCGCAGACCGCGCGCGATGTGCGCCGCACTCCCCTGCACGCCCGGCTCGCCGAGCTCGGGGCCCGCTTCGGCGAGGTCAACGGCGGCGAGCGCGCCCTCTGGTACGGCGGCCCGACGCCCCAGGAGAGCTACAGCTACCGCCGTCCGGGCAGCTTCGACCGGATCGCGGCCGAGCACCGGGCCGCGCGCGAGGGCGTCGCGCTGTTCGATCTGAGCCCGTTCACCAAGGTCGAGATCGCGGGGCCGGATGCTCTCGCACTCGTTCAGCGCGCCGTGACGAGCGACGTCGACACGTCGGTGGGGCAGGCCGTCTACACGCTGTTCCTCAACAGCACCGGGGGCATCGAGCTCGACGGCACCGTCACCCGCCTCGCCGCCGACCGGTTCCTCGTCGTCACGCCCTCGTTCAGCCATCACGCGACCCTTGGGCTGCTGCGTCGCCTCGCCCGCGGCACGGCGGCGGTCGTCACCGACGTCACGGCGATGTACGCGACGATCGGCGTGATGGGCCCGCTCAGCCGTGAGCTGCTGCGGCGCGTGTCGCCCGAGGACTGGTCCGACGAGGCGCAGCCGTACCAGACCGGCCGCGAGGTCGAGCTGGCCGACGGCTTCGCCTACAGCCTGCGCATCAGCTTCGTCGGGGAGCTCGGCTACGAGCTCTACCCGACGGCGGACCTCGCGGTGAACGTGCTCGACGCGCTGTGGGAGGCCGGGCAGGAGCTCGGTGTGCGGATGGCGGGCTACCAAGCGCTCGACACCCTGCGGAGCGAGAAGGGCTACCGCCACCTCGGGCATGACATCGGGCCGAGCGATGACCCGTACGCCGCCGGCCTCGGCTTCACGGTCGCGCTCGACAAGCCGGGCGGCTTCGCGGGCCGCGACGCGCTCGCGGCCCGCGACCCGCGCTCCCCGAAGCACCGCACCGTGTTCGTCGCCCTCGACGATCCGGAGGCGATGCTCGTGCACGACGAAGCGCTGCTGCGCGACGGCGTGGAAGTCGGACGCCTGACGAGCGGCGCCTACGGGCACACGCTCGGACGCTCGGTCGGGATCGCGATCGTCGACCCGGCGCTCGTCGACGTCGCCACCCTCCTGCCTGACGGCAGCCCGGGCTTCGCCGTCGAGTGCCGCGGCATCGCGGTGCCCGCGACCGTCTCGCGTCGCCCCTTCTACGACCCGCGCGGCGAGCGCCTGCGCGGCTGACCCCAGGAGACCGCATGACCAGAACCGACGTGATCGTGATCGGCGCCGGCCTCGCCGGCCTGAGCGCCGCCCGCGACCTCGTGGCAGGCGGTGCCGACGTCGTCGTGCTCGAGGCTCGCGGCCGCGCCGGAGGCCGGGTCGAGCAGACGCGCATGGCCGACGGCCGGCCGATCCAGCTCGGCGGAGAGGTCATCGGCGAGTCCCACACCAGCTACCGGCAGTTGGTCGCCGAGCTCGGGCTGACGATCGTGCCGAGCTTCACCGGCATCCCCGGCGAATCGACGTGGCTCGTCAGCGAGGGGCGCGCGCTGGGCGACGAGATGCCGTGGATGCCCGCCGCCGACCGCGCGATCTACGACGAGCTCGAGCAGAAGTTCGCGGCCCTGACCGCCACGGTCGACCCCGACGACCCGTGGGCGCACCCGGATGCCGTCGCGCTCGACCGGCTCAGCGTCGGCGACTGGCTGCGGTCGGAGGGCGCGACACCCGCGGTGCTGCGCGCGATGGAGCTGCGCACGCTCGCCCTCGCCGACCCCTCGATCGAGCGGCGGTCGCTGCTGGCCGACCTGCGCAAGGAAGCCACCGCCGGCGCGGTGGGGTTCTACGACTACGACGCATGGGAGAGCGCGAAGGTGCTCGAGGGTTCGGCCACGGTCGCGCTGCGGATGGCAGAAGAGCTCGGGCACCGCATCCGCTACGGCAGCCCGGTGCGCGCGGTCGATGTGACCAGCGCCGACGGGACGGGCACGGGGGTGGTCGTCACGCTGCACACCGGCGAGCGGCTGCACGCCGCCGACGTCGTCTGCGCCCTGCCCGCCGGGCCGTTGCGCGACCTGCGCATCAGCGGCGTGAGCGAGGCATACCTCGCCGCCGCGACGCGTCGCCAGCACGCACCCGCCGCGAAGCTCGTCACCGTGCACGCCACCTCGTTCTGGGAGGCCAACGGGCAGAACGGCACCGGCTACTTCGAGCACACGCTGCTCGGCGGAACGTGGGTGCAGACCGACGGCGCGCTCTCCGCCCTCGTGCCCGTCGACCGCCTCGGGCCGTACCTCGCGCTGCCCACGACGGCGCGCCAGGACGCCCTGCTCGACGAGCTCGTCGCCGCCTACGGCCCGGAGGCGCGCGACACCCAGGCGGTGTTCGTGCGCGACTGGTTCGCCGACCCCTACACGCAGGGCTACATCACCGCGTGGCGCCCCGGCGACCTCACGGCGGTCGGGCCGCTGCACGGCACGCACGAGCCGCCGTTCTGGCTCGTCGGCTCCGACCAGTGGGTGTGCGGGTACATGGAGGGTGCCGTGCGCACCGGCCGCGGCGCGGCCGCCCAGCTGCTCGCGCGCTGACGGCCCGCGCACACGCGCCCGAGGCGGCGCCCGCTAGCCGAACAGGCCGATGACGAGGCCGACGAGCGTGTAGTTGAGCACGTCGCTGCCGACCTCGATGATCCACACCTTCAGGCCCTGCCCAGCGAAGAGCCGGTGGCTGAGCGAACTCGCCGCCGCGAAGCCGACCCCCAGCAGCAGACCGGTCAGCGCGCCGCCGAGCGGGCCGACCGGGCCTGCCGCGAGGTCGACGAAATGGATGACGGAGGCCACGGCGATGACCTGCACGAGCGCCCCGAGCGCGGTCAGGCCGAACACGAGGCCCATGTTGCCGCCGCCGGGGGTCTCGTCGCCCTTGCCCATGGCCTTCCACCAGACGGGGAAGAAGGTCTTCGGCCCGAACCACAGGGCTCCGGCGGCGAAGGCGACGACGAAGCCGATGAGGATGGCCAGCCAGTTGAGGTCGAGAAGGAACATGGCGCGACGCTACTCCTCAGCCGGGCGCCCCGGCTAGGCTCGCGGCGAGCGTGTGCGCGCATCCCGAAAGCTGAAGGGCACCCCCATGGCAGAACGCAAGGTCACGAAGAAGGTCGTCAAGGTAGAGGTCGACGAGTCGCCCGCCGAGCGCGCATCCTCCGCGAACGGCGGAGACGACGCCGCCCCTCGCGCCGACTGGAAGCCGAGCGCCGAGGCGAAGGGACAGGCCACCGGCCTCCGCTGGGGTGCGGCCGCGTTCTGGGCGGGCGCGCTCATCGGCGAGGGCCTCGCGATCTACTGGCTGCTGTGGCTCGAGCCGTTCAAGCCGAGCGTGTCGGCGCCGTGGTTCCAGAACTCGGAGACGGCGCTGTGGCTGCTGCTCGGCATGCTCGTCGGCATCGGCCTGCTCGCCGTTGCGGGCTCGCAGCTGTGGAAGAAGGCGAACCGTCTCGACCCGGCCCGCAGGTCGGAGCCGGCGCGGTTCTTCGTGCAGAACCAGCTGGGCGCGATCATCACGATGATCGCCTTCCTGCCGCTGATCATCCTGATCTTCCTGAACAAGGACATGGACGGGAAGCAGAAGGGCATCGCCGGCGCCGTCGGCATCGTCGTGCTGATCGTCGCGACTCTGCTCGGCGCCTCGTTCAACCCGCCGTCGGTCGAGGACTACGCCAACGAGGGCCAGATCGACGAGTACACCGCGATCGTGCAGGAGCTCACCGGGCAGGATTCGGTCACCTGGACGGCCGGCGGCAGCGTCTACCACCTGTGCCTCGAGGCCTCGGCCGTGAACCGCGAGTCGGCCGACAACGCGATCTACGAGGGCACGGTGGATGCGGCGCACGCGGACGGCAAGGAGGGGCTGACCCTGCAGGTCGAGCAGGAGCTCGGCGAGTGCGGCCTGCCCGAGCCGGAGAACCTCGACGAGCTCGAGGCGGAGATCCGCGAGCTGCGCGACAGCGTCGAGCAGGACAATGCGCCGGCCGAGGAGGCCCCCGCAGAGGAGCCGACCGAGTAGCACTCGGGCTCCATGGCGACCTCCCTCTTCCCGTTGATCGCGGAATTCTTCCTCTCACTCTTCTGGTAGTTGGTCCCGGAGGAGGTTGCGGCGGGCGCGATCGCGCTGCTTGAGATCGGCCGCGCGCCGGAGGGTGCGTCGGGACAGAGTGAGTTCTGGGGCAATGTGCCTCGCGCGGCACATGCCGTGAGAGGCACAGTGCAGAACGGGCGCGCGCAACCGAGCGACGGGCCCAACGGGAGGCGGGCTAGACGGAGCCGACGGCGGCGCGCCAGCGGCGGCGCAGCTCGGCCTCGTCGGGCAACGATGCGGGGCGCAGCACCGCGTCGTCGGCGACGAAGTAGAAGGCCGCGGTCACCGCGTCGAGGGGCAGCCCCGACCAGCGGGCGTAGGCGAGGCGGTAGAGCGCGAGCTGCAGCTCCTTCGCCGCTCGGTCGGCATCGTCTCGGGGCGCCTTTCCGGTCTTCCAGTCGACGATCTCGACGGTGCGCGGCCGGCGACCCGACCCGCGGTCGCGGACGGTGTCGAACGCGGGGTCGGTCGCGTAGACGGCATCGATCTTGCAGACGAGGATGCGCCCCTCGAACGGCAGGTGCAGCTCGCGCTCGACCTCGAGCGGAGCCTGCGCCGCCCACGGCGAGCGCGCGAAGGTCTCCTGCAGCGCGGCGAGCGCCTCGGCCGAGTCGCCCTCGAGCGGCACGTCGAGCTCAGCGGCGAGCCCGTCGACCAGGTCGGGCATCGCGCCGAGGCCGTAGCGCTGCTCCACCCAGCGGTGGAACACCGTGCCGAGCCGGGTGGCCCGGAATGGCCGCTGCGGCATCGGCCGGCGCAGGCGCTCGGCGACCTCGGCGGGCGCCGTGATGAAGTCCTTGAACGATGAGGCGGGCACCCGCAGCGGCACGGTGACGCGGCCCGCGCTCGCGAGCCGCTCGGCCCGTTCGGCCAGCAGGAGGTCGATCTCGCGATGCCACCCTCGGCGATCATCCCCCCGGTCGGCGGGGTCGGATGCCCGCACCCGGGCCGCCGCCTCGACCACCCGCTCGCGCCGCGCGCCGAAGGGGTCGACGGGCCACCACGGCTCGTCGCCGCTGTCGTCGACGATCGGGTTCTGCTCGTTCTGGGGATGCTCGGGCAGGGGCTCGATCAGGCCGGCCCCCTCGAGGGCCCGCAGATACGGGCTCGGGTCGCGCGGTTTCGCCTGCCCGGCCCAGAACGACCCGGTCAGCAGGAGGCGGTGACGGGCACGGGTGACGGCGACGTAGGCGAGGCGGCGCTCCTCGCGCTCGTGGTGCTCGCTCACCTCGTCGGCGAAGGCGGCGCGGCGCTCGAGCAGCTCCTTTCGGGTCTCGGCGGCGCGCCAGGCGAAGGTCGGCAGCTCGGCGCGATCGCCACGCAGCTCGTAGGGCAGCACGCCGACCCGCAGCCAGCCGGTCGACCCCTCGCGCGGGGTGCCCGGCAGTTCGCCGTCGACGAGGCGGGGCACGACGACGTGGTCCCACTCCAGACCCTTCGCGCCGTGGATGGTCAGCACCTGCACGGTGCCGGGCTCCGGATCCTCCGAGCGCGGCGAGAGGTTGTCGCGCCACTCGGCCTCACGCAGCCAGCCGAGGAAGCCGCCGAGCGTCGCGTGGTCGGCGAGAGCCAGGTAGCCGTCGAGCGCCTCGTGGAAGGCCTCGCGCGGCGCATCCCCGAGCGCCCTGGCCGGGTTGGCGGCGACCTCGATGTCGAGCAGCAGGTCGTGCTCCACCGCGACGACGAGGTCGGGCAGGTCGAGGGCCGTGCGGCTGCGCAGGGCCGCGAACAGGCGCGCCGCATCCCGCAAGCGCTCGAGGCCGACAGGGGTGAGACCGCGCAGCTGCCCGTGCTCGTCGGGGGCGGTGCCGACGAAGTCGAGCGCGTCGACCAGCGAGACACCGTCGGTGCGGGCGACCGAGGCGCGCAGGCGCTCCTTCACCTCGTCACTGAACGGCTGCTGCGCCAGGTCGCGGTCGCGCAGCCAGGAGGCGATGCGGCTGAGCGCGTGCAGGTCGGCGACGCCGATGCGCCAGCGCGGGCCGGCGAGCAGGCGCACGAGCTCGGTGCTCGCCGCGGGGTCGTCGATGACCGCGAGCGCGCTCACCAGATCGGCGATCTCCGGCTGCTCGAGAAGTCCGCCGATGCCGAGCACGTGCACGGGAACGTTCGCCTCGCGCAGCGCGGCGAGGAACACCGGCTGGGTCGTGCGCGAGCGCATGAGCAGGGCGGCGCTCGCCCGCAGCGGGCGCCCGTCCGCATCCGTCGCCCCCGCCGGCGCCCCGGGGGGCGGTTCGGCGACGCGCGCGGCCAGCCACGCGGCCACCGCCTGCGCCTCGTCGTGGACGGTCTCGGCGAAGACCGTCTCAACGGGATGCTCGCTCGCGACCGGCGAGGGGCGCAGCGTCTCGACGGCCACTCCGCCGCGCGCCGACAGCGGCTGCACGAGCAGGTTGGCGGCGGCGAGCACCTGGGTGCCGTTGCGCCAGGAGGTGCTGAGCGAGTAGCGCCCGACGGGCTCACCCGGGGCGTCGATTTCATTGGCCCCACCGGCCCGGAACCGATGCGCGAAGTCGTCGAGGTTCGAGGCGCTCGCGCCGCGCCAGCCGTAGATCGACTGGTGCGGGTCACCCACCGCCATGACGGGGGTGCCGCCGAACAGCTCGGCGAGCAGCCAGGTCTGGGCGACGTTCGTGTCCTGGTACTCGTCGAGCAGCACGACCCGGTAGCGGTCGCGCAGCTGCGCGGCGACCCCGGCGTGCCGGCGCACGATGGCGAGCGCGAGGCTCACCTGGTCGGAGAACTCGACGTACCCGTCCCGCTGCTTGACCTGCTGCAGCCGCTCGACGAGGTCGACGATCGGCAGCGTCGCCCCGAGCGCCATCAGTTTGTCGAACTCGGCCTTGCGCTCGTAGCGGTCGCCGAGGGGGAGCTCGGCGATGTGCGCGACGAACCGCTCGATGTACGCCCGCACGTCGGCGATGTCGGCGCCGTGCTCGGAGACGGCGTGCGTGAGGGCGAGCACCGCCGCCGTGATGCGGTCGGCGCTGAGGTCGAGGTCGGCGAGGCGGGCATCCTTCGCCGTCGTCACGAGCTCGCGGGCCAGCTGCCACGCGCTCGCCTCGCGCAGCACGACACCGTCGGGGTCGCGCCCGATGAGCACAGCGTGGTCGCGGTACAGGCTGGAGGCGAAGGCGTTGTAGGTGGCGACGGTCGGCTGCGTGAAAGCGTCGACGACGACGGTCGAGGAGCCCAGCAGGCCCGAGCCCGCCAGCTGCACCAGCCGCTCGCGGATGCGCGCCGCGAGCTCGCCCGCGGCCTTGCGCGTGAACGTGAGGCCCAGCACCTGCTCGGGCGCGACGTGGCCGTTGGCGACGAGCCAGAGCACGCGCGCGGCCATGGTCTCGGTTTTGCCCGACCCGGCGCCGGCCACGACGAGCGCGGGCGCGACGGGCGCCTCGATGATCGCCTGCTGCTCGGGCGTGGGGTCGTGCTTTTGCCCGAGGGCGCGGGCGATCTCGACCGCGGTGAAGCGCGCGCTCATCAGCTCTCCCCCGTCACGGGCCCGATGCGATGGATGCGGTGCGCGACCGCCGCGAAGTCGAACCGGTCGACCGTGCGCACGCCGGTGAGCCGGGCGACGGCGACGGCCGCGACGGCCTGGCGCAAGCGCTCGCGGACGGCCTCGCGCTGCTCCTCATCGAGCGGGGCCTGCGCCGCCTCGCGGTAGTCGCTGCCGCGCACGCCCTCGCGCACGTAGAGCAGCCGCGCCCCGCCCGGCCGGTGCGGCAGGCCGTCGAGCACGCGGTCGAGCACCTCGTCGAACGCGCCCTCGGCGTAGGCGAGCTGGTACGCGGAGAGCTGCGGGTGGGTGTCGATGTCGCTCTGCTTGGTGAGGGGCTTGCCCGTCTTCAGGTCGACCACCCGCACGGCCCCGTCACCGTCGACCTCGAGCCGGTCGACGCTGCCGCTGACGCGGGCGCGGTCGACGATCAGCTCGAAGCGCTGCTCGGCCCCGACGAGCCCGCGGCCCTCCTGCTCGGCGTCGCGCAGGTAGGCGGCGACCCCGACGGCGTAGCGCCGGGCGAGGCGGCGCTGCTGCTCGGCGAGCCACGGCGCGTCGAAGACGAGCTCGCTCCACCGGCTCTCGATCTCGGCCCAGATGGCGTCGAGGTCGGGGTCGACGGCGTGCTGCATGGCCGCGTGCACGATGGTGCCGATGCCGGTCTGCGGCCCGGCCTCGCGGGGCGCGATGGTGTCGAGGAACCAGTCGAGGGGCGACGTCTCGATCGCCTCCAGCTTCGACGGCGAGATCGAGACGACCTCGTCGCCGTCGAACAGCGGGGCCTCGGTCGACGGCGCGAGCATGCCCCACCACTGCTCCGGGTTGGCCCCGGGGACCCGCTCGACGGCGAGGCGGGCGAGAGCGCGGGCCGCCTCGACGCGATCGGACTCGCGGGCGACTCCGCCCGCGTCGACGAGCTCGCGGCGCAGCCGCCCGACGAGCCGGCGCAGCGAGCGCGCGCGCACCGGGCGGGCGGCCTGCAGAGCCGCCTCGATCTGGGCTTCGGCGCGCACGCGCTCCTGCTCCCGGTCGGAGCCGGGGGTGGCGACGGCATCAGCGGCGAGCGCATCGAGGTCGATGCCGAGACGGGCGGCCGCGTCACGGTGCGCGTGCTCGCGCACGAGGGCGTGCAGGGCGCTGGGCTGCTCGTCGTCGCCCGCGGTGGCCGTCACCACGAGCTGGCGACGGGCGCGGGTCGCGGCGAGCAGGAACATGCGCAGCTCGTCATCGAGCACGAGCCGCCGCTCGTCGAGGTCATCGACCGGCAGGCCGCGCGCGAGCCGGCTGATGAGCGGTGCCCCGAGCAGGGTGCCGCGCACGCGCGTGTTCGGCCAGACCCCCTCGGTCAGCCCGGCGATGACCACGATGTCGGCCTCGAGCCCGGTCACGGCGGCCGGGGTGGCGACGAGCACGGCGTCGTCGGAGCGCACCGGGGCGAGCAGATCGTCGCCGACGTCGCTGTCGAGCACGCGGGCGAGGAACGACTCGACCGTGGCGTCGGGCACGGTGTCGACGATCGTCGCCGCGGCGGTGAACACGGCCACGACGGCGTCGAGCGCGCGGTTCGCCTCGGCCGCGGCCACGCCGAACCCGGCGGCCTCCCTCTGCCAGACCTCGGCGACGTGCGACTCGCTCCAGGCGAGCCAGAGCAACTCGTCGACGGTGGCTCCGGCCGCGTGCCGCTCGCCGATCGCCTGGAGGGTGCGGGCGAGCCGCGCGGCGCGGCGGGCCGTGCGGTGGTCGATGGTGGCGAGGCGGGCGGGGTCGGCGAGGGCATCCGCCAGCAGGATGTCGGCCGGGCGATCGCCCTCACCGGCGAGCTCCTCAGCGCGCAGCGCACGGCGCAGGCGGCGCAGCCCGACGCGATCGATGCCGCCGAGCGGGCCGAGCAGCAGCTCGGTGGCGGCCGCCCCATCGAGCGGGCTGCGGCCGACGCCGACATCGACGTGGCGGATCAGCGCGCGGGCGGCGGGATGCTCGCGCAGCGGCCGCCCGGCGGCGGTCGACTGCACGGGCACCTCCGCCTGGGCGAGGGCGCGCACGATGCCCGGCACCATCCGGCCGCTGCGCACGATGACCGCCATGCGCCGGTACGGCACGCCGTCGAGCAGGTGGCGCTCGCGCAGCAAGTCGGCGATGAGCGAGCGCTCGCGCGTCGCGGTCGGCGCGTCGAGCGCCACGATCGCCCCACCCCACGTGGCGGGGATGGCGCGCGGGTCGGCGGCACCGCGCCCGTCGGTCGCAGCGCCGTCCAGCGGCACGGCCGGGGCGCGCCGCTGCATGCCGGCGCGGGCGGTGCCGATGCGCGATGCGACATCGGCGGCGAGAGCGCGGAGGGTCGGCCCGTGCCGGTGCACCGTGTCGAGGACGATCGGCTCGGCGTCGCGCCAGCCGAGCAGTGCGGGCAGACCGGCGAGGGCCTCGGGCTCGGCACCGCGGAAGGTGTTGGCGGCGACGTCGGGGTCGCCGAGCGCGACGACGGTCGCTCCGCGCGCGGCGAGCGCCGCGACGAGGTCGAGCGCGCTCGGGGTCGCGTCGTGGGCGTCATCGAGCACGACCAGCCGCGGCAGGTCGGGCATGCCGGAGGGCGGCTCGTGCACGAGCCCGACCGCGGCCCGCACGAGCTCGGCGGGGTCGAGCTGCCCCGGACGCGCCGAGCCGAGCACCTGCCGGTACTCGTCGACCAGGTCGGCGAGCGCCGCCCAGGCGTCGAGCCCGCGCTCGCGGCCGCGGGCCCGCAGCCAGTCGGTGCCCACCCCGTGCTCGCTGAGCCGCGCGATGGCGTCGCGCAGCTCGGTGCGGAACGCGCCGAGACGGCGCACCTCGGGCCCGAGGTGTTCGGGCCACGCCGGGCCCGGCCCGGCGAGCTCGCCCAGCACCTCGTCGAGGGTGGCGCGGTCGAGCAGCTCGCCGAGGTCCGCATCCTGATCGGCACCGCTCAGCAGGCGCGGCTCGGCGAGACCGTCGAGCCGGTTCGCCGCCGTCACGAGCGCGAACGCGAAGGCGGCAACCGATCGCGCGAGCGGCCCGGGCAGGGCACGGCCCGCGCCCTCGCCCGCACCCTCGCCCGCGGCGCCGAGCCGCACGACGAGCCGGTCCCTCAGCAGGGTCGCCGTGCGCCGGGCGGGGGTGAGCACGAGCACCTGGGCGGGGTCGAGCCCGTCGTCGAGAATCGCGGCGGCGACGAGCTCGATCGCCGCGGTCGTCTTGCCCGACCCGGGGGCGCCGAGCACGACGGCACCGCGGCCCGAGCGGGCATCCCGCACCGCCTGCTGCGCCGCGTCGAGCACCACCGGCGCACGGCCGATCACGGGCAGCGCGGCGTCGAAGGTGGTCACGCGCTCCACGCTAGCGGCGTGCCCCGACCGGCGCTCCGTCGCCGCCGGACCGCCGTGGTCGCGACCCGGTGCGCCCTCAGTGAACACGCGGATGCGGGCCGGAGCCGCCGGGTACGCTGGCGCTCGTGGACATTCGCATCGGTATTCTCAACAGCCCCCGCGAGCTCGCCTTCGAGAGCTCGGAATCGGCCGCCGACATCGCGGCGACCATCGCGGCCGCCGTCGAGAAGGGTGCGCCACTCGTGACCCTCGTCGACAGCAAGGGCAAGCACTACCTGGTGCCGACCGCCGCGATCGGCTACGTCGAGATCGGCAACGACTCGGCCCGCAAGGTCGGCTTCGTCGGCTAGTCCGGCCCCACCCGCCCGTGCGGCACCGCGCCCCTCCCGTCGCGCGGGCCGGGCACCGCACGAGCGGGCCGTCCTCGACTAGGCTCACCGCCATGGAACTGCTCTTCGCCACGGTCATCGGCGCCGCGATCTCGCTCGGCGTGCGCTACGTCGTCCCGGGTCGGCAGTGGCACGGGCTGCTCCTGGTTCCGATGGTGGGCGCAGCGGCGACCGCCGCGATCTGGGTGATCTGCGTGTGGCTGGGCCTGGCCTTCGACGGCGGCTGGATCTGGGTGATCGCCCTCGTGCTCGGCCCTCTCGTCGCCCTCGGCCTCGCCCTGGCCCTGCCGAAGCGCCGCGAGGCCTCCGACGCGGCCCTGCTCGAGCAGCTCATGAAGCCCGGGCGTCCCGCCAAGGCCTGAGCTCGTTGCGCCGCCGATGGCGGCGGATCACCCCGGCGACGGATGCGGGCTCAGCCCGCGATGCCTCGCACGGCCACGCCCGCCAGGCTGATGAGGGTCACGCCCGCGAGCGCGATCATCATGATCGAGTAGTCCCGGCGCAGCAGCACGGCCAGCACGGAGACGAGCACGCCGGCGCTCATCACGATGATGAACACCAGGTCGGGCACCCGCACGGCGGCGTCCCACCCCCAGGCTCCGGTCGCCCAGCGCAGGAAGCTCTGCACGAGCTGCAGAGCGGCGCCGCCGCCGAGCAGCCCGAGGCCCCACCAGCCGAGGCGGGTGCGCGGCAGCGTGCGCAGCGCACGCGGAACGGGCGCGGCGGAGGAGCGGGAGGTCTCGGGCACGGCGGGCTCCTAGGCGGTCAGGCCGAGGCGGTCCATACGCCGGGTGTGCTCGGCGACCAGCTCGGTGAAGACGGGCTCGATCTTGCTCTCGTCCCGCGCCGGGTCGTCGTGCAGCACGAGGGCCGAGCGGGCCTGGAGCATCGTGTCGCCCACCAGGCGGCGGCACCAGAGCGCGAGCCGCGAGGCCAGCGGAGGGTTCGCGGCGATCTCGCGCTCGAGCACGCGGTGCACCGGCCCGTCGAGGTCGCCGTTGCCGAGGGCCGCCACGGCACGGTCGCGCAGCTCGGCGGGCAGGCCCGCGGCGAGGCGGATCCAGAAGTCGGTGAGGAACCCGATCGTGACGTGGGCGCTCGCCACCTGCTCCTGCCAGGAGTTGCCCTGGGTGCGGCGCTCGAACTCCTCGACCCCGTCGAGGTGCGGCGCCATGATGTCGCTCTTGTCGAGCTGCAGCCGCTCGATCTCGGCGACGAGAGCGAGATAGCGGGTGAGCACGACGCCGGTGACGCGAGCCAGGGCATCCTTGTCGGCCACCCGCGGGGCGTTCGACATGGCGGTCGTGAGCTGCTCGACGAAGGTCAGGTGCAGTGCGGCGCAGTGCCCGAGGAAGAGGTCGGGGGCCGGAGCGAGGTCGGCCAGATCGACCCGGAGGGCCGCCGCGGCGGTGTCGCGGGGCGTGAGGGTGGGAGCCTCCACGCGAGGTCGTCGACGACGGAACCACGAAGCCACGACGGCAAGCCTAGGCGATGGGCCCGCCTGCCGCGGGCCGACGGCTAAACTGGCACGACATCATCTATCGACAGGCGACACACCACTGTGACTTTCTCTGATCTGGGCATCGAGCCCGACATGGTCGAGGCGCTGGCGACGAAGGGCATCTTCGAGCCCTTCCCGATCCAGGAGCAGACCATCCCCCTCGCCCTCGGCGGCCAGGACATCATCGGCCAGGCCAAGACCGGCACCGGCAAGACCTTCGGCTTCGGCCTTCCGCTCATCCAGCGCCTCGGCCTGCACCCCGAGCCGGGCGTCAAGGCGCTCGTCGTCGTGCCGACCCGCGAGTTGTGCGTGCAGGTCACCGAAGACCTCGAGCTCGCCGCCTCGAACCGCGACGTCACGATCGTCTCCATCTACGGCGGCAAGGCCTACGAGGGTCAGATCGAGCAGCTGAAGGCGGGCGCGCAGATCGTGGTCGGCACGCCCGGCCGCCTGCTCGACCTCGCCAGCCAGCGCCTGCTGAGCCTGGCGAACGTCGAGGTCATGGTGCTCGACGAGGCCGACAAGATGCTCGACCTCGGCTTCCTCAGCGACATCGAGAAGCTGTTCGCGCAGACCAAGCCGACCCGGCACACCATGCTCTTCTCGGCCACGATGCCCGGCCCGATCGTCGCCCTCGCGCGACGCTTCATGACGCGGCCCATCCACATCCGCGCGAGCGACCCCGACGAGGGGCTGACGCAGGCGAACATCAAGCACATCGTCTACCGCGCGCACGCCCTCGACAAGGACGAGGTCGTGGGCCGCATCCTGCAGGCGGAGGGCCGCGGAAAGACGGTCATCTTCACCCGCACGAAGCGCGCCGCCGCCAAGCTGGTGGAGGAGCTGAACGATCGCGGCTTCAATGCCGCGGCCGTGCACGGCGACCTCAACCAGGAGCAGCGCGAGCGGGCGATGGCCGCCTTCAAGGCGGGCAAGAAGGACATCCTCATCGCGACCGACGTGGCGGCGCGCGGCATCGACGTCAACGACGTCACGCACGTCATCAACCACACGGTTCCGGATGATCACGACACGTACCTCCACCGCGCTGGCCGCACCGGCCGCGCCGGCAAGACCGGTATCGCGGTGACCTTCGTCGACTGGGCCGACATGCACAAGTGGGCCCTCATCAACCGGGCGCTCGAGATGGGCATCCCCGAGCCGGTCGAGACGTACTCCTCATCGCCGCACCTGTACACCGACCTCGACATCCCCGAGGGCTCGAAGGGCCGCCTCAAGGCGACCCCGATCCCGAAGGTCGAGAAGGAGGCCTCCCGGCCCCCGCGCGAGCGGGAGCGCACGCGGACGCGGTCGAATGGCTCCGGGGGCTCCGGCGGCTCTGGCGGCGAGCGTCGTGAGCGCACCGAGCGCGCCGAGCGTCCCGCCGGCGAGAACGCCACCACGAGCGGCGAGGGCGGCGCGGCCAAGCGGCGTCGGCGCCGCCGCCGCTCGGGCGGTTCGGGTACCGCGAGCGAAGCATCCGGGAATGGGGCCGCAGCGGAGTAAGTTGGCTCCCCTATGGCCACCACTCCCTCGAATCCGCCAGCGCCGTCACCGCGCCGACCGTGACCGACGCGCAGCGCCGCATCGTGCTCGGCGTGCTCATCGGCTCGGCCTTCGTCGTCATCCTCAACGAGACGCTCATGGGCGTCGCGATCCCGCGCTTCATCGAGGTCTTCGGCATCACGGCGACCGCCGCGCAGTGGCTGACGACCGCGTTCATGCTCACGCTGGCCGTGGTCATCCCGATCACCGGCTGGCTGCTGCAGCGGTTCAGCACGCGCGCGCTCTTCGTGACTGCGATGTCGCTGTTCACGGCGGGCACGCTGCTCGGCGCGGTCGCGCCGGTGTTCGAGCTGCTCATCGTGGCCCGCGTGATCCAGGCCAGCGGCACGGCGATCGTCATGCCGATGCTGTTCACGACCGTGTTCGCGCTCGTCGCCCCCGACCGCCGCGGTCAGGTTATCGGAACCGTGTCGACCGTCATCGCGGTCGCGCCTGCCGTGGGCCCGAGCCTGTCGGGCTTCATCCTCAGCATCGCCGACTGGCACTGGTTGTTCATCACGATGCTGCCGCTCACCACGGCCGCCCTGATCATCGGCGCGGTGCGCATGGTCGACGTCGGCGAGCGCCGCGGGTCGAAGCTGGATGTCCTCAGCGTGCTCCTCTCCATCCCCGGGTTCGGCGGCCTCGTGTACGGGCTCGCGCAGCTGGGCGAGGCGGGCCGCACCGAGGCGGGCGCGGGGCCGGACCCGGTGGTCACGGGTCTGATCTCCCTGGGCGTGGGCGTCGTGGCGCTCGCGGTGTTCGGCACGCGGCAGGTGCGCCTGCAGCGCACCGATGGCGCCCTGCTCGACCTGCGCACCTTCGGCGAGCGGCAGTTCGCGCTGTCGATCGGCATCATCACCGTCGCGTCGATGGCGCTGTTCGGCGCGATCATCGTGATCCCGCTCTACGTGCAGGAGGTGCTCGGCGCCTCGCCGCTCGTCTCCGGCCTCATCATCCTGCCGGGCGCCCTGCTGCAGGGCCTGCTCGCGCCCGCGATCGGCCGGCGGTACGACCGCGTGGGTCCGCGCTCGCTGGTGATCCCCGGCATCCTGCTCATGGCGGCGACCCTGTGGATCATGTCGATGTTCTCGGTCGCGACCCCGATCTGGTTCGTCGCCGTCGCGAACATCGGTGTGAGCCTGGGTCTGGCCCTGCTGTTCACGCCGCTGCTCACCAACGGCATGGCGTCGTTGCGCCCGCAGCTGAACCCGCACGGCTCGGCGATCGTCGGCACCGTGCAGCAGGTCGCGGGAGCGGCGGGGATCGCGCTGTTCCTGTCGGTCGCGGCGTTCATCGCCCCGCCGACCGGCGACGCCTCGATCACGGCCGACGGCGTGCGGGCGGCGTTCACGGTCGCGGCGGTGCTCGCGACGGCGATCATCCCGCTGGTGCTGCTGGTGCGCTGGCAGCGGTCCGCCGCCCCCGGCGGACCGGGCACCCCCGACGGGCACTAGGCCCGTGGCGGTGCGAGCGGCGATCGGCGCCACGGCGCTCGCGCTGCTGCTCGCGCCGCTGCTCGGCGGGTGCGCGGCGAGCCTGCCTGTCGGCGGCGAACGCGGGTCGACGGGGGCCCCGGCCAGCATCCAGCGCCTGGCGAAGCAGGCCGCCGCGAGCGATGCGGTACTCGCGACGCTGGTCGCCGACGATGCTCCCGGATGCTCCGCCGCCGTCGGCCGCCCCGGCGAGCCGCTCTGGGCGGGGGCGCGCGGACTCGCCGACCTCGCGGCCGGCACGCCGCTGACGACCAGCACCCGGTTCGAAATGGCCTCGCTCGCGAAGCAGTTCACCGGGGCACTGGTGCTGGCGCTCGTCGGCGACGGACTCCTCGGCCTCGACGACCCCATCGGCACCCACGTGGCGGGGCTGCCCGCCTGGGGCCGCACGATCACCGTCGAGCAGCTGCTGCACCACACCGCGCGGCTGCCCGACTTCTGGATCGAGCTCGAGGACGAGGGCATCGGCTTCAGCGACCCCGCCGACCAGGCCGCCGTGCTCGCCGCGATCCGGCGGGTCGAGGCGCCCCTCGACGGCTCCGGCTACGCCTACGCCAACAGCCACTACGTTCTCCTCGCGGCGGCGGTCGAGAGCGTCACCGGCAAGCCGTTCGCGGCGACGCTGCAGGCCCGCGTGCTCGACCCGCTCGGTCTCGACGCCCGCATCGAGCCGGCCGCGGTCGCTGCCGACGTCGCGGTCGGCCACGATGCCGAGGGTGTGCCGATCATCGCGGCCTGGACGGCCGTCGGACCGGTGGGCCTCGTCACCACGCCGACCGAGCTGGTGCGCTGGAGCGCCCAGTTCGCCTCCGACGGCCTCCTGGCGGCCGCCGCCGAGGGAGCGGTCGATTCATCGGAGGGCCTCGCCGAGTACGCGGGCGAGCGCTACGGCGCGGGCATCCGCATCGCCGCCGACGGCACGCTCTTCCACGCCGGCCGGTGGGGCGGATCCGTGAGCATCCTCGAGGTCAGTCCCGCGCGCGACCTGACGATCGCGATCGCCTGCAACCGGATGGGCGCCCCGCGTGTCGAGCTGGTCAACGCCCTCTCGACGATCTGGGGGGCGCACGGTGCAGCGAGCGAGGAGGGCGCCGGCGGGAGCGACGGCGGGGAGGGCTAGGCCCGCACCGGAGCGATGCCGCGGGTCGCGGCGATGAGCCGCTCGAGCGCTTCGGGCGCCGTCGTGTTCTCGGCGAGCCGGTTGGGCTTGCCCTCTCCGTGGTAGTCGCTCGATCCGGTGACGACGAGGTCGTACTGCGCGGCCAGCTCGAGCAGGCGGGCCTTCCCGTCGGGGGTGTTCTCGCGGTGACCGACCTCGAGGCCGACGAGTCCCGCATCGACGAGCCGGCCGAGGTCATCCCCGTCGACGACGGCGGCGCGCCCACGGGTGGCGGGGTGGGCGAGCACGGGGGCTCCCCCGGCCTCGGCGATCATGCGCACGCCGTCGAGCACCGTCGGCGCCTCGTGCGGCAGGTAGTAGCCGCCCTGGAAGTGCAGGATCGACTCGAACGCCGCGCTGCGCGTGGGCACGACGCCCCGCGCCACGAGCGCGTCGGCGATGTGCGGGCGGCCGATAGTGGTGCCGCCGGACTGCGCGAGCACGTCATCCCAGGTGATATCGAAGTCCTCAGCCAGACGCGCCACCATGCGCTCCGCGCGCGTCAGGCGGTCGTCGCGCGTGCGCGCCGTCTCGCGCAGGATGACCGGATCGTGCGGGTCGAAGAGGTACCCGAGCAGGTGCACGCTGCGCCACTCGTGCCGCGTGCTCAGCTCCATGCCGCGGATCACCTGGAGTCCCGTGCCGGCCGCAGCGGCGACCGCCTCGTCCCACCCCGCGGTGGAGTCGTGGTCGGTGATGGCGATCGTGTCGAGGCCCGCCTCGACCGCTGCCCGGATCAGCTGCGTCGGGGTCTCGGTGCCGTCGCTGACGCTGCTGTGGGTGTGCAGGTCGATCGGGCCGCGGGTCATAGGGCCATGCTAGGCGGCCCGACCCGGGCGTCCGCCGCGGGCCGCACCCCCCGGGAGCCGCCAAGGCCCGCCCGCTAGGCTCGGCCCACCATGATCCGCCGCTTCTTCGCCGCCGTCATCGTCGTCGGCGTGGCGGCCGCGCTGCTGGTGATCGCGTGGCCGAACCTGTTCGGGCTCGCCGAGGCCCCGGTGGTCGCCCAACTGGTGTCGGTGCGCGCGCTCACGTCGGTGATCGCCGTGGCCGCAGCGATCACGCTCGGGCTCGTGGCGCTGCTGTGGGCAGGAGCCCGGCGGTTCCTCGCCGCGCTCGCCCTGCTCGCGATGCTCTTCGCGCTCGTCAACGGGGCGGTGCTGTCGACGCGCGGGTTCGGCGACGAGTCGTTCCCCACGCGCGCGCCGGCCGAGCTCTCGGTGCTCACGTGGAACACCCTCGGCGACGCCCCCGGTGCGGAGCGCATCGCCGAGCTGATCATCGCCGAGCAGGCCGACATCGTCGTGCTGCCCGAGACGAGTCAGGAGACGGCGATCGCGATCGCCGAGCTCACCCGCGAGGCCGACCGACCCATGTGGGTCTACTCGATCGCCTTCGACTACGTCGCCAAGGCGCGGTCGACGAGCGTGCTGGTCTCGGTCGAGCTGGGCCGGCACGAGGTCGACGACACGGTCGGCAACACCACGGTGCTGCCGAGCATCGTGCTGCGGCCGCTCGACCCGGGCGGGCTGACGATCGTCGGCGTGCATCCCGTCGCCCCGCTGCCCGGTGAGCTGGAGAACTGGCGGGCCGATCTGCGCTGGGTCGACGGCATCTGCGCCGGCGAGAACGTCGTGATGGCGGGCGACTTCAACGCGACCGCCGACCACTTCCGCATCGTCGACCCGAGCGCCGCCGTCGCCGGGCTCGGCTTCGGAGAGTGCCAGAACGCCGGACTGCTCACCGGCAACGGGGCCGTCGGCACCTGGCCGACGCGGCTGCCGCCGCTGCTCGGGGCACCGATCGACCACGTGTTCGTGTCGCCCGACATCGCCGTGACCGGCATGCGCGTGCTCACCGAGTACGACGGGGCGGGCAGCGACCACCGGCCCGTCGTGGCCCGCATCATCCTGGGGTGACGGCGGGCGGGCATCCGCGCGGTGCCAGAATGGGGGCATGACCGACGGCAAGGATGCTCCGCGCGCGACCGAGAACCGCTCCACCACTCCGGCCAGCGACACCTTCCGGCAGTACATCTCGAGCCAGTGGGCCGACCGGCCCCGCGTCGAGGTGCCTGAGCGCCCGGTGTCCGCACGCGCGGCCGAGCGCCGCGCCCGCCTGTCGGCGCTCTACCCGGGCGTGCGGCTCGTGCTGCCCGCCGGCCCGGCCAAGCAGCGATCGAACGACACCGACTACGCCTACCGCGCCCACTCGGCGTTCGCGCACCTGACCGGCTGGGGCGCCGACACGGTGCCGGGCAGCGTGCTCGTGCTCGAACCGACCGACGCCGGGCACACGGCGACCCTGTACTTCCGCGAGGGGGCCGGCCGCGACTCGGACGAGTTCTACGCGAACCCCGAGATCGGCGAGTTCTGGACGGGCCCGCGCCCCTCGCTCGCCGAGGTCGCCGCGGCACTGGGCCTGGCGACGGCCGGGCTCGACACGCTCGAGGAGGTCTTCGGGCTCATCGGCGCCGATCTGGCCGATGCCGACGAGGCGGGCGCCTCGGACGGCGCCGAGACCCTCATCGTGCGCGAGGCCGACCGTGCGCTGACCGACCGGCTCGACGCGCTGCGCATGCTCGCGGGCGTCGCGGGCGACGACGTGGAGGTCGACCCCGCGCGCGACGCCGAGCTGGCGCGCGACCTCAGCGAGCTGCGGCTCGTCAAGGACTCCTGGGAGGTGGAGGAGATGCGCCGCGCGGTCGCCGCCACGCAGCAGGGCTTCGCCGACGTCATCGCCGACCTGCCGCAGATCATCGCCCACCCGCGCGGTGAGCGCCTCGTCGAGGGCACCTTCAACCGCCGGGCTCGGGCCGAGGGCAACACGGTCGGCTACGACACGATCGCCGCGAGCGGGCCGCACGCCTGCATCCTGCACTGGACGCGCAACGACGGCCCCGTCGTTCCCGGCGACCTCATCCTCATCGACGCCGGCGTCGAGCTCGAGAGCTACTACACGGCCGACATCACGCGCACCCTGCCGGTGTCGGGCACCTTCACCGCCGTGCAGCGCCGGGTGTACGAGGCCGTGCGCGAGGCCGCCGATGCCGCGTTCGCGATCGTGAGGCCGGGCATCCGGTTCCGCGAGGTGCACGCGGCCGCGATGCAGGTCATCGCCCGGAAGACCGCCGAGTGGGGCTTCCTGCCCGTCTCGGCGGAGGAGAGCCTCGCGCCCGATGCCGGATACCACCGCCGCTACATGGTGCACGGCACCTCGCACCACCTCGGCCTCGACGTGCACGACTGCGGGCAGGCCCGGCGCGAGTTCTACATGGACGGCATCGTCGAGGCCGGCATGGTCTTCACGATCGAGCCGGGCCTGTACTTCCAGCCCGACGACCTCACCGTGCCGGAGGAGTACCGCGGTATCGGCGTGCGCATCGAGGACGACATCCTCGTCACGACCGACGGGGCCGAGAACCTCTCGGCGGGCATCCCGCGCACCGCAGACGAGGTCGAGACCTGGATGCGGTCGCGCTGACGCGCGCCCGACAGCACCCTTCACGGTCGCGCTGACGCGCGCCCGCGGCCCGGCGTCTAGTCTCCCGCGCTCTCCTCGGCCGCGGCCTGCGCCGTCGACTCGGCGAGCGCGAGACGCGCCCGCGCCGTCTGGCTCGGGTCGATGATCACCTGGTACGAGCCCGCGAGCACCTGATGGGTCGAGCTGAAGTCGCGGCGGCGGCGGTTGACCGCGTAGGAGGCGATGCCGAGCATCATGCCGAACCCGGCCCCGATGAGCGCCGCGGCGAGCACGAGCGAGAAGTCGGGCGCGGGCGAGAACAAGAACAGCACGAGCCCGAAGAACAGGCCCACCCACGAGCCGCTCGCCGCCCCCGCGATCGCGGCGCGCCCGTAGGTCATGCGACCCGTGATGCGCTCGACGGTCTTCAGGTCGCTGCCGACGATCGCCATGCCCGAGACCGCGAAGTCGGCCTTGGCGAGCCGGTCGACGACCTTCTGGGCCTCCGGGTAGGTCGCGTACTCGCCGAGCACGTCGCCCTGCGGGACAGTCGGCGGCGCGGCCGGACGGCGGCCGAAGAGGCTCGGAGTGCTCACCAGGCCATTCTGACAGCCCGCCGATAAGGTTGTGCCGTGAGCAGCACCCGCGTCTTCGTCGCCCGCCTCGCGGGATGCGCGGTCTTCGACCCCGTCGGCGACCGCGTCGGTCGCGTGCGCGACGTTCTGGTCGTCTACCGCCGCAACGACCCGCCGCGCGTCATCGGCCTCGTCGTCGAGGTTCCGGGCCGGCGCCGGGTGTTCGTGTCGATCGGCCGGGTGACGAGCATGAGCGGCGGCCAGGTCATCACGACCGGCCTGATCAACCTGCGCCGCTTCGCCCAGCGCGGCGGCGAGGTGCGCGTACTCGCCGAGCTCGTGGGTCGCGGCGTGCAGCTGCGTGACGGCGGCGGTTCCGCGACCATCGAGGACGTCGCGATCGTCGAGTCGGGCCTCGGCGAGTGGACGGTCGACCAGCTGTTCGTGCGCAAGCCGCGCAGCGTGCCGGCGCCCTTCGCGAAGGGCGCGACGATGTTCGTGCGCTGGGGCGACGTCATCGAGCAGACCACCGGGGCCGTGCCGCAGAGCGCCGAGCACCTCGTCGCCTCCTACAACGAGCTGCTGCCGGCCGACCTCGCCACCTCGTTGCTCGAGCTGCCCGAGACGCGCCGCATCGAGGTCGCCGAGGAGCTCTCGGACGAGCGCCTCGCCGACGCCCTGGAGGAGATGCCCGAGACCGCGCAGGTCGAGATCATCGCCCAGCTCGACGATGAGCGCGCCGCCGACGTGCTCGACCAGATGGAGCCCGACGACGCGGCCGACCTCATCGCCCAGCTGCCGACCGTGCGCGGTGAGCACCTGCTCGAGCTCATGGACCCGGAGGAGGCGGAGGACGTCCGCTTCCTGCTCAGCTACGACGCCGACACCGCCGGCGGTCTCATGACCACCGAGCCCATCATCGTCTCGGCCGACGCCACCGTGGCGGAGGGCCTCGCGCTGATCCGCCGCCACGAGCTCGCGCCCGCCATCGGCGCGGCGATCTGCGTCACCCTACCGCCCTACGAGCCGCCGACCGGGCGGTTCCTGGGCATGGTGCACTTCCAGCGGATGCTCCGCTACCCGCCGCACGAGCGCCTCGGCACGATCATCGACCGCAGCATCGAGCCGGTCGGGCCCGACACCTCGGCCGCCGAGGTCTCGCGCCGCCTGGCCAGCTACGACCTCGTCTCGCTGCCCGTCGTCGACGAGAACCACCGCCTGGTGGGCGTGGTCACCATCGATGACGTGCTCGACTACCTGCTGCCCGACGACTGGCGCAGCGCCGACCATGACACGACGGTGCCGCCGCGCCGCCGCGCCGCCGCGCCCGCTGCCCGCATCCGCCCCGAGGAGGGCCGCTGATGGCGGCGCGCGATCGTCGGCGCGAGCGCCGGCCCGAGGTGCGGCTCGACTCGCCGAAGGGCCTGCGCACCCCGCTCGTGCCGCGCTTCTCGACCGGCAACGACCGCATGGGCCGGTTCTCCGAGGCCTTCGCACGCGGCATGGGCACGCCCTGGTTCCTGGTCGGCATGACCGTCATCGTCACGGTGTGGCTGGTCTACAACACCGTGGCGCCGGTCGAGGCCCAGTTCGATCCGCGGGCGCTGAACTTCACCCTGCTGACGCTGATCCTGTCGCTGCAGGCCTCCTACGCGGCCCCGATGATCCTGCTCGCGCAGAACCGTCAGGACGACCGTGACCGCGTGCAGATCGAGCAGGACCGCCAGCGCGCCGAGCGCAACCTGGCCGACACCGAGTACCTCGCCCGGGAGGTGGTCGCCCTGCGGCTGGCGCTGAAGGAGGTCGTCACCCGCGACCACCTGCGCACCGAGCTGCGAGCACTGCTGGACGAGCTGGATCGCCGCGATCGTGAGGATGTTGAGCGAGCGGATGCTGAGCGAGCGGATGCTGAGCGAGCGGATGTTGAGCGAGCGCAGAGCGGCGCGGGCGACGTGAGCAGCTCCGGGGCTCCGCGGACCGATGAGCGCTGAGCCCTCGGGCCCGGCGCACGACCTCGCGGGGCGCGTGCGGGCCGCACTCGAGCGCGTCATCGACCCGGAGATCCGGCGGCCGGTCACCGAGCTCGACATGGTGCCGAGCATCCGCGTCGACGGCGACGCCGTGCAGATCGACCTGCGTCTGACGATCGTCGGCTGCCCGGCCGCGACCGCGATCGAGCGCGACGTGCGGGCGGCAGCCGAGAGCGTCGACGGGGTCGGACCGGTCACGGTCGACGTCGGGGTCATGGATGCTGCCACGCGCGACGCGCTCATCGCGCGGCTACGCGGCGCCCGGCCCTCGGGTCACCCGTTCACGGCCGACTCGCTGACCCGGGTCATCGCGATCACGAGCGGCAAGGGCGGCGTCGGCAAGTCGACGCTCACGGCCAACCTGGCCGTCGCCCTGGCGCAGGAGGGCTTGCGGGTCGGGCTGGTCGACGCCGACGTCTTCGGATTCTCGATCCCGGCGCTGCTCGGCATCGCCGACGCGAAGCCGACGCGGGTGGGCGACATGATCATGCCGCCGCGCGCGCACGGGGTCGCGGTGATCTCGATCGGCATGTTCGTGGATGCCCGCACGGCCGTCTCCTGGCGCGGGCCGATGCTGCACCGCACGGTGCAGCAGTTCCTCACCGACGTGCACTTCGGCGACCTCGATGTGCTGCTGCTCGACATGCCGCCCGGCACGGGCGATGTGGCGATCTCGGTGGGGCAGCTGATGCCGCACGCCGAGGTGGTGGTGGTGACGACGCCGCAGCGGGCGGCGGCCGATGTGGCCGAGCGCTCGGGGCTGGTGGCCCGGCAGACGGGGCAGACGGTGATCGGCGTCGTGGAGAACATGGCCGGGCTGGCGCAACCCGACGGCAGCGTGCTCGAGCTGTTCGGCTCGGGCGGCGGAGCCGAGACGGCCGCGCGGCTGGAGGTGCCGCTGCTGGCGCAGGTGCCGCTCAGCGTGGCGCTGCGCGAGGGCGGCGACGCGGGCGAGCCAATCGTGCTCGGAACCCCGGGCGCGGAGGGCGACCCGGCGGGAGCGGCGATCCGGCGACTGGCGTCCGAGCTGGCGCGGCGGCCCCGCGGGCTCGCGGGGCGCAAGCTCTCGCTCGCACCCCGCGACGCGGGATCCTCCCGGGCCTAGTAGCGCTCGATCGCCGGCACGCGACGGTAGCCGTCGCGGCTCGCGACGACGACCGTCGAGACGACGGGAGCAGCGGCGAGCAGAGCGATGATGACGAGCAGAGCGGTCATGGCGGGGGTCTCCTTGGTTTCCTGAACACTCTTATTCCAGTGCCCGCGATGCTTTAGCACAATCGATACTTTCTGAAGTAACAGTGCAGTTCTGCTTTAGTATTGCGGCATGGATGTCCGCCGCCTGCAGTTGCTGCGCGAGCTCGCCGACCGCGGCAGCATCACCGCGGTCGCCCGGGCCACGCACCGCACCGCATCCGCCGTCTCGCAGCAGCTGAAGGTGCTCGAGGCCGAGGTGGGCGTCCCCCTGACCGAGCGCCGGGGTCGCGGGCTCGTGCTCACCGGCGCGGGGCTCGCGCTCGCCGACACCGCGCGCCGCATCGCGGTCGCGATCGAGGCCGCCGAGGCGCTGTGGCAGGAGTTCGCGGCGAGCCCGCAGGGCATCGTCACCGTCAGCACCTTCCCCACCGCCGGGCAGATGCTGCTGCCCGGAGTGCTGCTCGCCGCGCGCGAGGAGCCGGGCCTCGAGATCGTCGTCACCGACCACGACCTGCCGCAGCCCGAGTTCGCGATGCTGACCCCCGACTACGACCTCGTGCTCGCCGACTCGCAGGGGATCCCCGCGCACTGGAGCGAGCAGGGGCTGACCGTCGTACCGCTCATGACCGAGCCCTTCGACGTGGCGCTGCCCGCCGGGCACCGGCTGGTCGAGAAGAGCGTCGTCCGCCCGGCCGACCTCATCGACGAGGACTGGATCGGGGCGCCGCTCGGCTATCCCTACGACCGCGTGCACGACCGCCTGGCGGCCGTCGTCGGCCGCGAGCCGCGCATCGTGCAGCGGATCATGGACAACATCATCGTCGAGCGCCTCGTCGCCGCCGGCGTCGGCATCGCCATCCTGCCCCGCTTCACCACCCGCAGCCACGGCAACGGCATCGTGACGCGTCCCATCACCGGTCTCTCGGCCGAACGGCAGATCTCGGCGCTGCTGCGGGCCGACCGCGCCGAGCGGCCGAGCGTGCGCCGGGTGATCGAGCTGCTGCAGGCGGAGGCCGAGCGCGTCATGGAGGGCTACCGCACGGTCGGCGAGCCGCGCACGGTCACGGCGGCGATCCCGACCGTCGGTGGCGCCGGTCTCTGGAGCGCGAGCGCCTAGGTCGCCTCGGGGTCGAACGGCGCCGGGCGCCCCTCGCGGATCAGCCGCTGCCGCTGCGCGTAGGCCGACTCGCGGGGTGCGGCCGCCGCCACGGCGCCAGGCCGGGTGGGCGGTGCCTCGTCCTCGAGCAGCGCCTCGCGGATGATGCGGCGCGGGTCGTACTGCCGCGGGTCGAGCTTCTTCCAGTCGACGTCGTCGTAGTCCGGGCCCATCTCGTCCCGCATCCGCTGCTTCGCGCCATTGGCCATGTCGCGCACGGTCCGCACGAACCGGCCGAACTGGGCGGCGTACCCCGGCAGGCGGTCGGGGCCGATGATGAGCACGGCGATGAGTCCGATGAGCAGCAGCTTCTCGAACGTCAGGCCCCAGGACACCCCTCGAGAATACCGGGGCCAGCCGGGAGGTTCGCCCTAGGCTGGGCGTCGAGAAGGAGCATCGTGGCCAGCAAAGATCTGTCGTGGAAGTTCGTCGAGGACCGCACGGTCGAACCCGACGTCATCCGCGGCGCGCGCGCGCAGTCGCTCGAGCTCGGCGTCGAGCCGATCAGCGCGGCCACCGGCGCGCAGCTCGCGGTCATCACCGCGGCCCTGGCGGCCGAGCAGCTCATCGAGATCGGCACGGGCGTCGGGGTCTCCGGCCTGTGGCTGCTGCAGGGCGCTCCGGATGCGCAGCTCACGTCGATCGACGTCGAGGCTGACCACCACGAGGCGGCTCGTCGGCACTTCACCGACGCCGGGCACCCGGCGGCGCGGGTGCGCCTCATCACGGGCCGCGCGAGCGAGGTGCTGCCCCGGATGAACGAGGGCAGCTACGACGCCGTGCTGATCGACGCCGACCCGGCCTCGATCGCCGAGTACCTCGAGCATGCGCTGCGGCTCGTCCGCCCCGGCGGGGCGGTGCTGCTGCCGCACGCGCTGTGGCACGATGCGGTGCCCGACCCCGCCCGGCGCGACGGCGTCACGGCTGAGCTGCGCGGCATCCTCGCCGAGCTGCTCGAGTCGACGGCCGTTCGCACCGCGGTGTCACCGGTCGGCGACGGTCTGCTGCAGATCGTCACCGCCCGCTGAGCGCACCCCGGATCAGCTCAACGAGGCCGAGCGGGTCGTCGGAGGGGTCTCCGGTCAACCGATGGCGGCAGCGAGAGCGTCGTGCAGCTCGCGGGCCTCGTCGTCGTTGACCGAGACGACCAGGCGGCCGCCGCCCTCGAGCGGGACGCGCACGATGATGAGGCGACCCTCCTTGACAGCCTCCATCGGTCCGTCGCCGGTCCTGGGCTTCATGGCAGCCATTCGGCCTCCCCCTTTCGCTGAAATCCTGCTTCCATTATCCCTTACGGATGCTCAACGGCTAAATCGAGAGGCCGGGCGGAGAGCGGTCTCACCCCGGGTACAGCGACTGTTCGGCGACTATTCGTCAGTGCGTCACGGCGGTGTCCAGTCGTAGCCGTCGACCCACCAGCCGACATGCACCCAGGCGATCTGGCCGGCGATGCCGAGACCGAGTGCGAGCACCGCCAGCGCGACGCGTGCACCCCGCACGATCGGCGGCGACCAGCGACCGCCGACCCGCCCCGTGCCGACGCTCGCGATGCCCAGCGCGAGCGCGCCCAGCGCGGGCGCCAGCGGCACCAGCAGGCGGAACGTGCTCGACTGCGGGAAGAACACGGCGAGCAGGTACAGCGCGTAGGCGATCAGCCAGAACCGCAGCTCGAGCGGCATGCGCCGCATGGCCGGGAGGCCGAAGGAGAGCGCGGCGAAGGCCAGCATCCCGATCAGGATGCTCACCCCGAGCACCTCGCCCCCCGAGAACGGCACCCCCGCGAGCGGCAGGTTCGGCCACCAGACCTGCCCGCCCCACCAGCCGGCCCCCTCGACCCAGGGCATGAACGGCAGCAGCTCGCCCTCGCCGATGTACGGGCGGCGCCACGCGAGCTCGGTCTCGAGGTACCCGCGCAGCTCGCCGGTGCCGACCGCGACGATTCCCGGCCAGGCGAGCCCGGCGAGCCCCGCGATGACCGCCGCGAGTCCCAGGCGCACCCGCTCGAGGGGCGGGAAGGGCTCATCGCGCCGGGTCCACCAGCGCCACCCCCACACGAGCGCGAGCAGCAGGGCGAAGGCGAGCCCGCTCGGCCGCGTCAGCGCCATGACGGTGACGACGACCGGCAGGAGCACCCAGCGGCGGTCGAGCACGAGGATCAGCGCCCCGAACAGCAGTGCGAGGTGCAGGCTCTCGGCGTAGCCGACCTGGACGATCGGCGACAGCGGCGCGACGCACAGCAGGGCCGTCGCGAGCAGGGCCGTGCCCTCGCTGAGCCACCGGCGGCAGAGGCGGAAGAACAGCAGCGCGGCGACCGCGCTCGCGGCCACCGAGATCGTCACCGCAACCGCGGCGAAGCCCTGCGGCGAGGTGTCGCCCGTGAGCGCCATGCCGACCCGGATGAGCCCCGGGTAGACCGGCATGAAGGCCCAGGCGCTTTCGCCGGCGAGCCCGTTCTCATCGCGCGGAATCTCGCTGGGATACCCGACGACGCTGATGATGTAGTACCAGTGGGCGTCCCACAGCCGAGCGAAGTCGAGGTAGCCGGGGCTCGCGGCCGTCCACGCGTTCTCGCCCTGCCGAGCGGCGAACGACAGCAGGATGCTCGTCGTGACGAGCCGCGACGCCGCCCAGATGCCGAGCACCGCCGCCCACCACGGCGTGCGGCGCAGCACGTCGAGCACCGCGCCCGCGGAACCCGCCGCCGGGGGCGCGAGGGTCGTCACCCGACCGGCTCCCCCGTCAACCAGGCGCGCAGCCCGCGCTCGCAGGCGATGATCTGCTCGATGGGCACGCGCTCGTCGTCGGTGTGAGCGAGCGACGGGTCGCCGGGGCCGTAGTTGACGGCGGGAATGCCGAGCTCGGCGAAGCGGGCGACATCCGTCCAGCCGAACTTGGGCTGCGGGGTGCCGCCGACCGCGGCGGCGAAGTGCTGTGCGAGCTCCGCATCCAGCCCCGGGCGGGCGCCGCCCGAGGCGTCGGTGACCGTCATCGTGACCGCGGGCGCGACCGAGGCGAACAGGTCGCGCAGCTCCTGCTCGGCCTCGGCGACCGAGCGCGACGGCGCGAAGCGGTAGTTGACCGTGATCACCGCCTCGTCGGGGATGACATTGCCCGCGACCCCGCCGCGGATGCCGACAGCGTTGAGCCCCTCGCGGTAGCGCAGGCCGTCGACCTCGATCTCGAGCGGCTCGAAGCGGGCGAGCAGGTCGAGAACGGGGGCGAGACCGTGGATCGCGTTGACGCCCATCCAGGCGCGCGCCGAGTGGGCCCGCCGGCCGGTCGCCGTGAGCTCGACGCGGAGCGTGCCGTTGCAGCCACCCTCGATGCCGGCGTTGCTCGGTTCGCCGAGGATCGCGAAGTCGGCGGCCAGCAGCTCGGGCCGGGTGCGGGCGAGGCGTCCGAGGCCGTTGAGGTTGGCCTCGACCTCCTCGTGGTCGTACCAGACCCACGTCACGTCGTAGGCGGGCTCGGCGAGCGCCACGGCGAGCGCGAGCATGACCGCGCAGCCGCCCTTCATATCGACGGTGCCGCGGCCGTGGAGGGTACCGGTGCGGGCATCGCCGCTGCCCCCGTCGAGCTCGAGCCGGCTGGGCAGGTTGCCGTTCACCGGAACGGTGTCGATGTGCCCGGCGATCACGACGCGCTGGGCGCGGCCGAGGTGCGTGCGGGCGACGATCGCGTCGCCATCGCGCACGACCTCCAGGTGCGGGGCGCGGAGGCGGAGCACGTGCTCGATCGCGTCGGCGAGCATCCGCTCATCGCCCGAGACGCTCGCGATGTCGACGAGGGCCGCCGTCAGGGCCACCACATCGTCGAGGGCGTGCTCGAGCGGGTGGTCGGCGGCAGGGACGGCGGTCTCGGTCACGCCTCCAGGCTAACCGCGCGCCGGTAGCCTGGAGGCATGTCGAGCCCCCACACCGCCACCGACTCCGAGCGCGCCACCCGCCACGCCTGGGGCTACGGCCTCGCCACGGTGCGCGAGGCCGACGGCACCGTGCTCGACACCTGGTTCCCCTCCCCCGAGCTCGGCGCGCTGCCGCACGGGCGCGACCCGTACATCGTGCCCGCCGAGATCGAGCACCTGCAGGGCGACGACCCGCGGCGCGGCGTGTGGCGCGAGGCGCGCACCGTGACGATCGACCTGGATGCGGCGCCGCAGTCGACCCCTGACGCCTACCTGCGCCTGCACCTGCTGTCGCACCGGCTCGTGCAGCCCAACTCTCTCAACCTGGAGGGCATCTTCAGCCACCTGCCGATCGTGACCTGGACCACCGCGGGCCCCGTGCACCCCGACGACTTCGACGCGCGCCGCCCGCAGCTGCAGCAGGCGGGCATCAGTGTGCTCGGGGTCGACAAGTTCCCGCGCCTGCTCGACTACGTCACGCCGCCGCGCGTGCGCATCGCCGACGCCAGCCGCGTGCGCCTCGGCGCCTACCTCTCCCCCGGCACGACCGTCATGCACGAGGGCTTCGTCAACTTCAACGCCGGCACCCTCGGCACCTCGATGGTCGAGGGGCGCATCAGCCAGGGCGTCGTCGTCGGCGACGGCAGCGACATCGGCGGCGGCGCCTCGATCATGGGCACGCTCAGCGGCGGCGGCACGCACCGCATCACCATCGGGCAGCGCGCGCTGCTCGGCGCCAACAGCGGCATCGGCATCTCGATCGGCGACGACTCGGTCGTCGAGGCAGGCCTGTACGTCACGGCCGGCCAGAAGGTCGTCGTGGTCGACGGCACGGTCGGTGCCGACGGGCAGCCGCGCGTCGTGAAAGCCGCCGAGCTGTCCGGCGTGCCGGGGCTACTGTTCCGCCGCAGCTCGCTCACGGGAGCCGTCGAGGTGCTGCCCCGCACGGGCGCGGGCGTGCAGCTCAACGCCGCCCTGCACGCCTAGGTCGCGGGTGCGGGATGCTCGCCGCGAGCAACCCGAACCGCGACCACCGGGCGGCCGGAGTCGGCTAGCGCTGCGGCCAGTCGCGGGCGGGCGAGCCGATGTAGAGCTGCTGCGGGCGGCCGATCTTCGTCGCCGGGTCGTCGTTCATCTCGCGCCAGTGGGCGATCCAGCCGGGGAGGCGGCCGATCGCGAACAGCACGGTGAACATGCGGGTCGGGAAGCCCATGGCCTTGTAGATGACGCCCGTGTAGAAGTCGACGTTCGGGTAGAGCTTGCGCTCGACGAAGTAGTCGTCGGCGAGGGCGATGGCCTCGAGCTCGCGCGCGATCTCGAGCAGCGGGTTGGAGACGCCGAGGTCGGCGAGCACCGCATCCACACTGGCCTTCACGAGCTTGGCGCGCGGGTCGTACGACTTGTAGACCCGGTGGCCGAAGCCCATGAGCTTGATGCCGTCCTCCTTGTTCTTCACCCGCTCGACGAAGCGCTCGACGCCCTCGCCCGAGTCGCGGATGCGGGCCAGCATGTCGAGCACGGCCTCGTTGGCGCCGCCGTGCAGCGGGCCGGAGAGCGCGTTGATGCCCGCTGAGACCGAGGCGAACAGGTTGGCCCCGGTCGAGCCGACCAGGCGCACGGTCGAGGTGGAGGCGTTCTGCTCGTGGTCCTCGTGGAGGATCAGCAGGCGGTCGAGCGCCTTCACGAGCACGGGGTTGACCTCGTAGGGCTCGGCCATGATGCCGAAGTTGAGGCGCAGGAAGTTCTCGACGAAGCCGAGCGAGTTGTCGGGGTACAGGAACGCCTGGCCGATCGCCTTCTTGTGGGCGTAGGCGGCGATCACCGGCAGCTTCGCGAGCAAGCGGATGGTCGAGATCTCGACCTGCTCGGGGTCGTGCGGGTCGAGCGAGTCGCCGTAGTAGGTCGAGAGCGCGCTGACGGCGCTCGAGAGCACTGACATCGGGTGCGCCTGGTGCGGCAGCGAGTCGAAGAACCGCTTGAGGTCCTCGTGCAGGAGGGTGTGGCGGCGCACGCGCGAGTCGAAGTCGGCGAGCTCGCTCGCGGTCGGCAGCTCGCCGTAGATCAGCAGCCAGGCGACCTCGAGGAAGGTCGAGTTCGCGGCGACGTCCTCGATGTTGTAGCCGCGGTAGCGCAGGATGCCCTGCTCGCCATCGATGTAGGTGATTGCGCTGCGCGTCGAGGCGGTGTTGACGAAGCCGTAGTCGAGACCGGTGAGGCCGGTCTGGCGCGTGAGGCTCGACATGTCGATGCTTGAGGCACCGTCGACGCTCGCGACGATCGGGAACTCGGCGGAACCGCCCGGGAAGTGCAGGGTTGCCTTCTGGTCGGTTCCGGTGGGAGCGTTGTCGCTCACGGCGCCTCCTCGCATGGGGTGATCAGGGTGTGATCGGTGGTGGGGGCGGGGTCCCGGCACGAGCCATGGTGGTGGTGGCGGCCCGGGAGTGACCCGGTTACAGCCTAAGCGCAACCGGGCACCAGTGTGGCACCCCCCAAGAGGTTCGCTCAGGCGTTGGAGAGGTGCGCCAAGCGCGCGACGGCCGCCGCGATGCGCTCGTCGGTGGCGGTGAGCGCCAGACGGACATGCCGCGAGGCCTCGCCCTCGTAGAAGGTGCCCGGCGCGGCGAGGATCCCGTGCTCGGCGAGCAGGCCGATCGTCGTCCAGGCGGGCTCGTCGCGGGTCGCCCACAGGTACAGGCCCGCCTCCGAGCGGTCGATGCGGAACCCCGCGCCCTCGAGCGCGGAGCGCAGCGCGACCCGGCGGGCCCGGTAGCGCTCGCGCTGCTCGGCCACGTGCGCGTCGTCGTCGAGCGCGGCGACCATGGCGGCCTGCACCGGCGCCGGCGGGATCAGCCCAGCGTGCTTGCGCACCTCGAGCATCGCGCCCACGACCGCCGCATCGCCCGCCAGGAAGGCCGCACGGTAGCCGGCGAGGTTCGACTGCTTCGACAGCGAGTAGACGCTCAGCAGGCTCGTGCGGTCGCCATCGGTCACGGCCGGGTGCAGGATGCTCGGCACCGGCTCCTCGCCCCAGCCCAGCTCGGCGTAGCACTCGTCGTTGACCAGCACGGCCCCGAGCGCGCGGGCGCGCGCGACCGCCGCCCGCAGGGCGTCGACCCCCAGCACCGCCCCGTTGGGGTTGCCCGGCGAGTTGAGCCAGATGAGGCGGGTGCCCTCCGGCCAGCGCGCGGGGTCGTCCTCCGCCACCGCGGTCGCGCCGACCAGGGCGGCGCCGACCGCGTACGTCGGGTAGGCGGTGCGCGGGTGCACGATGGTGTCGCCGGGCCCGAGGCCGAGCAGCAGCGGCAGGAGGGCGACGAGCTCCTTCGATCCGATGGTCGGGAGCACCGCATCCGTCGTCAGACCGACCACGCCGCGGCGCCGGGCATACCAGCGCACGATCGCCTCGCGCAGGGCGGGCGTGCCCATCGTCTGCGGGTAGGCATGGGCGTCGGTCGCGGCGACCAGTGCCTCGCGGATCACCGCAGGCGTCGGGTCGACGGGCGAGCCCACCGACAGGTCGACGATGCCGTCGGCGTGCTCCCGGGCGCGCGCCGCGAAGGGCGCGAGGGAGTCCCAGGGGAAGTCGGGAAGCGCGCTGCGGGTCACCGGAGGGCTAGCCCTGCGGGGGCACCGCGGCGACGACCGGGTGGTCGCCCGCGATCACGCCCACCTTGGCGGCGCCGCCGGGCGAGCCGATCTCGCTGAAGAACTCGACGTTGGCCGTGTAGTAGTCGCTCCACTCGGCCGGGAGGTCGTCCTCGTAGAAGATGGCCTCGACCGGGCACACCGGCTCGCAGGCGCCGCAGTCGACGCACTCGTCGGGGTGGATGTAGAGCATCCGGTCGCCCTCGTAGATGCAATCGACGGGGCACTCGTCGATGCACGCGCGGTCCTTGACATCGACGCAGGGAAGGGCGATCACGTAGGTCACGGCAGTGAGGGGTCTTTCTCTTCGGTGAACCGCGGGGATGCGGGCGCCACAGCGCCACCGCCCTCCATGCTAGCCGCCGCGCGCCGGGGAGCCCGCTGGATGCGCGGCCAGCCGAGCACCACAAGCGCGATCATCGAGACGCCGATGAGCCAGGCGTAGCCGATCGGGTTGCCGGGCACGAGCACCGAGCCGTCGGTGATGCTCGCCATGAGTCCCACGAGCAGGATGGCGCCAACCGCGCCGGCCGTTGCCGGCCCGCGCACCCCGCCCCACACCCGCAACCCCGCGAGGTAGAGGCCGAGGGTGATGAGCGCGATCATCAGGCCGATCGGCGGCAGCGACTGGTGCGCCAAGGTGCCCAGGAACCCGAGGGCGGCGCCGCCCCCGAGAGCGAGCGCGATGACGCCCGCGCGGGCCGCCATCGCCATTCGGGCGTAGTCGGGATCGATGCGGGGCACGCGCTCAGGCGTCCAGCCGCAGCATCCACCCGTGCGGGTCGGGAAGCCGGCCGTACTGGATGTCGGTCAGCTCGGCCCGCAGCGACATCGTCAGATCGCCGGCCGCGGTGTCGGGGCTGCCGATCGTGAAGTCGGCGGCCTTGATCATCGCGATCGGCGTGACGACCGCGGCGGTGCCGCAGGCGAAGGCCTCGACGATGTCGCCGGAGGCGGCACCCTCGCGCCACTCGTCGATGCTCACGCGGCGGCGCTCGACGCGGTGGCCGCGGTCCTCCGCCAGCTGCAGGATCGAGTCACGGGTGATGCCCTCGAGGATCGAGTCGCTCTTCGGGGTGACGAGCGTGCCGTCCTTGTAGACGAGCACGATGTTCATTCCACCGAGCTCCTCCAGCCACTTCCCCTCGACGGAGTCGAGGAAGAGCACCTGGGCGCAGCCGTGCTCGGCCGCCTCCGCCTGCGCGACGAGGGAGGCCGCGTAGTTGCCGCCGGTCTTCGCCGCCCCCGTGCCGCCCTTGCCGGCGCGCGAGTACTCGGTCGAGAGCCAGATCGACACGGGCTTCACTCCGCCCTGGAAGTAGGCGCCGGCGGGCGAGGCGATCACGTAGAACGCGACCTTGTGCGCGGGCCGCACGCCGAGGAAGGCCTCCTTGGCGAACATGAACGGCCGCAGGTACAGGCTCGTCTCGGGAGCGCTCGGCACCCAGTCGCCGTCGATCGCGACGAGCTGCCGCAGCGCCTCGATGAAGTACTGCTCGGGCAGCTCCGGCAGCGCCAGGCGCTTCGCCGACCGCTGCAGGCGGCGGGCGTTCGCGTCGGGGCGGAACGACCAGATCGAGCCGTCGGCGTGACGGTAGGCCTTCAGGCCCTCGAAGATCTCCTGCCCGTAGTGCAGCACGGCCGCGGCCGGGTCGAGGCTGATCGGGCCGTAGGGCTGCACGCGCGGGCGGTGCCAGCCGCCGCGCTCGCTCCAGCAGATGTCGACCATGTGGTCGGTGAAGTGCTTGCCGAAGCCCGGGTCGGCGAGGATCGCGTCGCGCTCGGCGGCAGGCTTCGCCGCCTCGTTGCGGGTCACGGCCCAGGCGAGGTCGGGGGTCGCCATCGGAAGGAGAGTCGTCATGGGAGTCCTCGGAAGGTCGCCGGCGACGCGGGGTCGCCGGGAGAGCGTGGGTTACAGCGTACTGCCCGACCCCGGGCGGGATCTCAGGCCAATCGGCGGGCGCTGGCGCCCGCGAACGGAACGAGCGCTGGCGCCCGTTTAGCGCAGGCGGGCGGCGATGGCGTCTCCGACCTCGCTCGTGCGGCGCGGGGCACTGCCGCGCTCGGCGAGGTCGGCGAGCACCGCGGCGCGGATGCGCGCCGCGGCATCCGGCAGCGCCTGCTGGTCGAGCAGGATCGCCGCCGACAGGATCGCCGCGGTCGGGTCGGCCTTCTGCTGCCCCGCGATGTCGGGCGCGGAGCCGTGGACCGGCTCGACCATGCTCGGGAACGCGCCGTCGGGGTTCAGGTTGCCCGAAGCGGCGAGCCCGATGCCGCCACCGATCGCGGCGGCCAGGTCGGTGAGGATGTCGCCGAACAGGTTGTCGGTGACGATCACGTCGAAGCGCGACGGGTCGGTCGCGAGGAAGATGGTCGCCGCGTCGACGTGCAGGTAGTCGACGGTCACGGAGGCGAACTCGGGCGCGACCCGGTCGACGACGCTCTGCCACAGCGCGCCGGCGTGCACGAGCACGTTGGTCTTGTGCACGAGCGTGAGCTTCTGGCGGCGCGCCGCGGCCTGCGCGAAAGCGAACCGCACGACGCGCTCGATGCCGAACGCGGTGTTGATCGAGACCTCGGTGGCGACCTCGTGCGGGGTTCCCTGCCGGAATCGGCCGCCGTTGCCCACGTACGGGCCTTCGGTGCCCTCGCGCACGACGACGAAGTCGACCGAGCCCGGGTCGGCCAGCGGCGAGGCGATGCCGGGGGCCAGGAACGTCGGGCGCAGGTTGACGTAGTGGTCGAACGCGAACCGCAGCTTCAGCAGCAGGCCGCGCTCGATGATGCCGCCCGCGAGCCGCGGGTCGCGCGGGTCGCCACCGACCGCACCGAACAGGATGGCGTCGTGCTGCGCCAGCGCCTCGAGCGTCGCCTCGTCGAGAATCTCGCCCGTCGCCAGGTAGTGCTCGGCGCCCAGCGGGTAGGCGGTCTCCGTGACGGTCGCATCACCGGCGACCGCGACGCGCAGCACCTTGAGCGCCTCAGCGGTCACCTCGGGGCCGATGCCGTCGCCGCCGATGATGGCGAGGTCAAGGGTGCGGGTCATGGGGTCCTCCTTCGTCCGACGCGCGTCGCTGCGCACCGGGTCACGTGCGGGGTCTGCTGGGGGTGCTGCGTCACTGCTCGACGATCGTGATGGCCCGCATGACGCGGGCGTCGATCGCCGACTGCACCCGCTCGAGCAGCTCATCGGGCACGCGCGAGTCGACGGTGAGCACGCTCAGTGCCTCACCGCCGGCCTCGCGGCGTGCGATCTGCATGCCGGCGATGTTGATGCTGGCCTCGCCGAACTCCTTGCCGTAGACGGCCACGATGCCCGGGCGGTCGGTGTAGAGCATCACGATGAGGTGCTCGGCCATCGGCACCTCGACGTCATAGCCGTTGATCTCGACGATCTTCTGCGCCTGCTTGGCGCCCACGAGGGTGCCCGAGACGCTCAGCTGCGTGCCGTCGCTCAGGGCCCCGCGGATCGTCAGCAGGTTGCGGTACTCCTCGCTGCTCGCCTCGGTGAGCAGACGCACGGCGACGCCGCGCTGCTCGGCGAGCAGCGGGGCGTTGACGTAGCTGACCTGCTCGCTCGAGATGCGACTGAAGATGCCCTTGAGGGCCGCGAGCTTGAGCACGCCGACGTCGTGCGCGACGATCTCGCCGCGCACCTCGACGTCGATGCTCGCGAACGAGTGATCGGCGAGCGCCGCGAACACCTGCCCCAGCTTCTCCATGAGCGGGATGCCCGGGCGCACGCTCGGGTCGATCGCCCCACCGGCCACGTTGACGGCGTCGGGCACGAGCTCGCCGTCGAGCGCGAGGCGCACCGACTTGGCCACGGCGACGCCCGCCTTCTCCTGCGCCTCGTCCGTCGAGGCCCCGAGGTGCGGCGTGAGCTGGATGCCGGGGGCACCGAGCAGCGGCGAGCCGGTCGGCGGCTCGGAGACGAACACGTCGAGACCCGCGCCGGCGATGCGGCCGCTCTGCAGGGCCTCCAGGAGAGCATCCTCGTCGATGATGCCGCCGCGGCTCGCGTTGACGATGCGCAGCGTGGGCTTGGCGAGCGCGAACTCGTCCGCGCCGATGAGGTTCGTCGTCTCGGGCGTCTTCGGGATGTGGATGGTGATGAAGTCGCTGCGCCGCATGAGCTCGTCGAGCTCGACGAGGGTCACGCCCAGCTGCTGGGCGCGGGCCGGCGGCACGTAGGGGTCGTAGGCGATCAGCTCGACCCCGAAGGCGGCGAGGCGCTGGGCGACGAGCACGCCGATGCGGCCGAGACCGACGACACCGACCGTCTTCTCGTACAGCTCGGCGCCCGTGAAGGCCGAGCGCTTCCACTGCCCCGCCTTCATGCTCGCGTCGGCCGCGGGCAGGTGCCGGGCCAGGGCGAGCAGGTGGGTGATGGCGAGCTCGGCGGCGCTGATCACGTTGCTGGTCGGGGCGTTCACGACCATGACGCCGGCGCGGGTCGCGGCGGGCACGTCGACATTGTCGAGGCCGACCCCCGCGCGCGCGATGACGCGCAGGTTCGGGCCGGCGGCGATGGCCTCCGCATCCATCTGCGTGGCCGAGCGGATGAGCACCGCGTTCGCGTCGGCGAGCGCCGCGAGCAGGGCCCCGCGGTCGGTGCCGTCGACCTGGCGGATATCGAAGTCGGGCCCCAGGGCGTCGACGGTGGCGGGTGACAGCTCTTCGGCGATGAGTACGACCGGCTTGCTCACGGTGAGGTCCTTACGCAGGGGTACCAGCAGGGGCATGGTGGTATGCGGTGGCCTACGCCAGTGGGGGCGACCGGTGCTTCTCAGGGTATCGCAGGGCGCACCGCCAGAATGGCGGCATGGATGCTGTCCCGGAGCTCGCCACCGGACTCGGCGACCCCGTCGCCCTTGCCCGGGTGATCACCGCGGTCGTGTTCGTCGGCATCGGCATCACGCACTTCGTGCCGCCGGTGGTGCGCGGAATGGCGGCCATGGTTCCGCGGGCGTTCCTCGGGCGGCCGTTCAGCCCGGTCGGCTGGGTGTGGGTGACCGGCGTCGCGGAGATCGCCGGCGGACTCGGGCTGCTCTGGGAGCCGACGCGGGCCGCGGCGGGCATCGCGCTCGCCGTCTTCCTGGTCTGCGTGTTCCCCGCCAACGCGTATGCGGCGCAGCACCGCGACCGCTTCGGGGCGTTCGCCGTGCCGTTCTGGCCGCGGCTCGCGCTGCAGGTGCTGCTGATCGTGCTCGTGCTGTGGGTGGGGCTCGCGGGATAGCGGGCAGCTCAGCCGACGAGCGTGATCGAGCCGGTCGCGACGGCGATGATCGTCAGACGGGCGGCGGCGCTCACCGCGAGCGCCGTGATCAGCACGAGGGTGAACTGCGCCAGCGGTCGGCGATGGCCGATCGCGATGCCGGCGAGGAAGAACACGACCGGCTGGATGACGCCGATCCACAGCGCGACCCACGGCACCTCGTCGGCGGGCACACCCAGCTGGGCGTAGAACGCCGGCAGCCCGACGAGCGAGCTCACGCCGTCGAACACGAACCAACCGACGACGATCGAGAGCAGGGCGGCAACGCCGTAGTGCAGGCGGGTCATGCGACCACCCCGAGCACGAAGGGCCACGGCAGCAGCACGAGGGTGCCGAGAGCGAGCCAGCCGATGCGGTGCGGCGCCCGACCGTCGCGCGTGAGCGAGACGGTCGTGGCGAACCAGAGCGCACTGGCGATGATCGCGAGGAACTCGCTGAACTGGTACAGCACCTCGATCAGCAGGGTCGGGCCGCTGATCGGCAGCAGACCCACACCGATGATCCAGCCGACCGACCAGAGCACGTAGACGAGGGCGAACAGTGCCGTGAGCAGGCGCAGGCCCGGGGCGGGCAGCGGGGCGCCAGCGGCGGCGTCGGGCGCAGCATCCGTCGTCGCGGCAGCGGATGCGGCGCCCGCGTCGTCCGCCTCGCCGACCGCCTCGAGCTCGGGCTCCGCGGCGCCGGGGTCGAGGTAGCTGGGGTCGTCGACGTCGTCCCACCGCAGGGCGGCGTCATCGTCGGGCACAGGTCGAGCCATGCCCCGAGCCTACCGAGGCGCACCTCCGCGAACAGCACGAGGCCGCGACCCCGGGTTGCGGGGGCCGCGGCCTCGTGGGGTCCTCAGCGGGTAGCGGAGGAGCTGGGGTGGCGCGGGCGGCTAGCGCGCAGCGCTGCCGTCGACGTCCGGACGCGCTCGCGCGTTCGAACCAGCAAGCACAGCGTCCTCGGAGAGGACTGCACGGATGTTAGTGCGCAGCGCTGCCGTCGACGTTCGCACGCGCTCGCGCGTTCGAACCAGCAAGCACAGCGTCCTCGGAGAGGACTGCACGGATGTCAGCGCGCAGCGCTGCCGTCCGTGTAGTCCTCGTCCTGCTGCTTCCAGGCGAAGAGGGCGCGCAGCTTGCGGCCGGTCTCCTCGATGGGGTGCTGCTCGCCCTTGGCGCGCAGGGCCATGAACTCGGGGGCACCGGCGTCCTGGTCGTCGATGAAGCGCTTGGCGAACGCGCCCGACTGGATGTCGGCGAGCACGCCCTTCATGCGCTCCTTGACGCCGGCGTCGAGCACGCGCGGGCCCGAGACGTAGTCGCCGAACTCGGCGGTGTCGCTGACGCTCCAGCGCTGCTTGGCGATGCCGCCCTCCCACATGAGGTCGACGATGAGCTTGAGCTCGTGCAGCACTTCGAAGTAGGCGATCTCGGGCTGGTAGCCGGCCTCGGTGAGAACCTCGAAGCCGTACTGCACGAGCTGCGAGGTGCCGCCGCAGAGCACGGCCTGCTCGCCGAACAGGTCGGTCTCGGTCTCTTCGGTGAAGGTGGTCTTGATGACGCCGGCGCGGGTGCCGCCGATGGCCTTCGCGTACGACAGCGCGAGGTCCCAGGCGTGGCCGGTGGTGTCGCGCTCGACGGCGATGATGTCGGGGATACCGCGACCGGCGACGAACTCGCGGCGCACCGTGTGGCCGGGGGCCTTGGGGGCGACGAGGATGACGTCGACGCCCTCGGGCGCCTCGATGTAGCCGAAGCGGATGTTGAAGCCGTGCGCGAAGGCGAGGGTCTTGCCGGGGACCAGCTTGTCCTTGATGCTCTCGCTGAAGATGGCCCGCTGGTGCTGGTCGGGCGCGAGGATCATGATGACGTCGGCCCACTCGGCGGCGTCGGCGACGGTCATGACGCTGAAGCCGTCGTCGGTCGCCTTCTGGATCGACTTGGAGCCGGCCTTGAGCGCGATGCTGACCTGCACCCCCGAGTCGCGGAGGTTCTGGGCGTGGGCGTGGCCCTGCGAGCCGTAGCCCACGATGGCGACCTTCTTGCTCTGGATGAGCGCCAGGTCGGCGTCCTTGTCGTAGTAGATCTCGGTCACGAGAGGTTGTCTCCTTGGTTGGGTGGGTGGCAGGTTCTAGTTCTTCAGGACGCGCTCGCTGATGCTCTTCGAGCCGCGGCCGATGGCGAGGAGGCCCGACTGGGCGATCTCCTTGATGCCGTACGGCTCGAGCACGCGCAGCAGCGCTTCGACCTTGGCGGTGTCGCCGGTCACCTCGATGACGAGCGAGTCGGTGGCGACGTCGACCACGCGGGCGCGGAAGAGGTTGGTCGCCTCGAGGATCTGCGAGCGGGTGGCGTTGTCGACGCGCACCTTGATGAGCATGTGCTCGCGCTGCACCGAGCTCGACGGGTCGAGCTCGACGATCTTCAGCACGTTGATGAGCTTGTTCAGCTGCTTGGTGATCTGCTCGAGCGGCAGTCCCTCGACCTCGACGACGACGGTGATGCGCGAGAGGCCCTCGACCTCGGTCGTGCCCACGGCGAGCGAACGGATGTTGAACCCGCGCCGCGCGAAGAGGCCGGCGACGCGCGTCAGCAAGCCGGGCTTGTCCTCGACGAGCAGGGAGAGCACGTGATAAGTCATGGCGGTTACTCCTCGTGCCAATCGGGCGCGTGGTCGCGGGCGTACTGCACGGACGAGTTGCCGACACCCTGCGGAACCATCGGCCAGACCATCGCGTCGCGGCTGACGATGAAGTCGATCACCACGGGCCGGTCGTTGGTCTCGATCGCCAGCTTGATGGCGGGCTCGACCTCCTCGGGCTTGGTCACACGGATGCCCAGGGCGCCGTAGGCATCGGCCATCTTCACGAAGTCGGGCACCATGCGGGTCTGCTCGTCGGCGCTCTTCGACCCGGTCTCGAGATCGGTGAACGAGTGGCGGCCGTCGTAGAACAGCGTCTGCCACTGCCGCACCATGCCGAGCGACGAGTTGTTGATGATCGCGACCTTGATCGGGATGTCGTTGATCGTGCAGGTCGCGAGCTCCTGGTTGGTCATCTGGAAGCAGCCGTCGCCGTCGATCGCCCACACCAGGCGGTCGGGCTGGGCGACCTTGGCCCCCATCGCGGCGGGGACCGCGTAGCCCATCGTGCCCGCGCCGCCCGAGTTCAGCCACGCGCCCGGGCGCTCGTACTGGATGAACTGCGCGGCCCACATCTGGTGCTGGCCGACGCCGGCGGCGTAGACCGCCTCGGGGCCCGAGAGCTCGCCGATCTTCTCGATGACCCACTGCGGGGCGAGCAGACCGTCGTCGGGGTCGTCGGTGTAGCCGAGCGGGTACTGGCTGCGCAGCGTCTCGAGCCGCTTCCACCAGTCGGCGTAGTCGGGCGCGTGCTCCTTCGCCGCGGCACGGAAGGCCGGCAGCAGGTCGAGCAGCACCTCGCGGGCATCCCCCACGATCGGAACGTCGGCGTGCCGGATCTTGCCGATCTCGGCCGGGTCGATGTCGATGTGGATCACCTTGGCGTGGGGCGCGAACTCGCTCACCTTGCCAGTGACGCGGTCGTCGAAGCGCGAGCCGATGGCGACGAGCAGGTCGCTCTCCTGCAGCGAGAGCACCGCGGGCACCGTGCCGTGCATGCCGGGCATGCCGAGGTTCTGCGCGTGGGAGTCGGGGAAGGCGCCGCGAGCCATCAGGGTGGTCACGACCGGGGCGCCGGTGGCCTCGGCGAAGGCGAGCAGCTCGCGGTGCGCGCCGGAGCGGATGACCCCGCCGCCGACGTACAGCACGGGCTTGCGCGACTCGACGAGCAGCTGCGCGGCCGCCTGGATCTGCTTGCCGTGGGCCTTGGTCACCGGGCGGTAGCCGGGCAGCTCGACCTTGGGCGGCCAGATGAACGGCGCCGACTTCTGCTGGGCGTCCTTCGTCACGTCGACGAGCACGGGGCCCGGGCGGCCCGAGGTCGCGATGTGCACGGCGGCGGCGATCACGCCCGGGATGTCCTCGGGCTTGGTGACGAGGAACGAGTGCTTCGTGATGGGCATCGTGATGCCGGTGATGTCGACCTCCTGGAACGCATCGGTTCCCATCGAGGTCGAGAACACCTGACCGGTGATCGCCAGCAGCGGCACCGAGTCCATGTGGGCGTCGGCGATGGCGGTGACCAGGTTGGTCGCGCCCGGGCCCGAGGTGGCGATGCACACGCCGAGCCGACCGCTCGCGGCGGCGTAGCCCTCGGCGGCGTGCCCGGCACCCTGCTCGTGGCGGACGAGGATGTGCCGGATGGCGGTCGACGCCATCAGCTCGTCGTAGAACGGCATGATGGCACCGCCGGGAAGGCCGAACACGTCGGTGATGCCCAGCTTCTCGAGCGAGGCCAGGATCGCGCCCGAGCCGGTCAGCACGGGCGCGACCGACGATGCGGCTGCAGGAGTCGGCGCAGGGGTCGAATCCGAGGTCATGACAGACGGCTTCCTTGGTGAGTCGGTGGTCGGAACAGGATCGACCGCGTGACTACCCGGTGACGGCTCCCTCGCTCGCTGAGCGCACGAGCTTCGAGTACTTGGCGAGAACGCCACGGGTGTAACGCGGAGGCAGGGGCGCCCAGTCGGTGCGGCGCGCCTCGAGCTCGGCTGGGTCGACAAGTAGGTCGAGCGAGCGAGCAGCGATATCGACCCGGATGAGATCACCATCGCGCACGAAGGCGATCGGACCAGCGTCGACCGCTTCGGGAGCTACGTGGCCGATGCACAGGCCGGTTGTGCCGCCCGAGAATCGTCCGTCGGTCAAGAGTAGTACATCTTTTCCGAGCCCTGCCCCCTTGATGGCGGCGGTGATGGCGAGCATCTCGCGCATGCCCGGGCCGCCCTTGGGGCCCTCGTAGCGGATGACCACGACATCGCCCGCGGCGATCTCGCCGTTGGTCAGGGCGTCCATCGCGGCGCGCTCGCGCTCGAACACGCGAGCCGGGCCCTCGAACACGGCCGCGTCGAAACCGGCCGTCTTCACGACGGCACCCTCGGGCGCCATCGACCCGTGCAGGATCGTGATGCCGCCGGTGGCGTGGATCGGGTTGTCGAGCGTGCGCAGCACCTCGCCGTCGAGCGGGTCGGGGTTCAGCTCAGCGAGGTTCTCGGCCATGGTCTTGCCGGTGACCGTCAGGGCGTCGCCATGCAGCAGGCCCTCGTCGAGCAGGGCCTTCAGCAGCACGGGCAGGCCGCCCTGACGGTCAACGTCGTTCATGACGTAGCGACCGAAGGGCTTCAGGTCGCCGATGTGCGGCACCCGGTTGCCGATGCGGTTGAAGTCGTCGAGCGTGAACGGCACCTCGGCCTCGTTCGCGATGGCGAGCAGATGCAGCACGACGTTGGTCGAGCCGCCGAGCGCCATAGCGACGGTCACCGCGTTCTCGAGCGCCTCGCGGGTGACGATGTCGCGCGCCGTGATGCCCTTCTCGAGCAGGTTCACGACGGCCTCGCCGCTGCGGTGGGCGTACATGTCGCGGCGGCGATCGTAGGATGCGGGGCTCGCCGACCCCGGAAGGCTCAGGCCCAGCGCCTCCGCGACGCTCGCCATCGTGTTGGCGGTGTACATGCCGCCGCAGGCGCCTTCGCCGGGGGCGAAGGCGCACTCGATGCGGTGAGCATCCTCGTAGCTCATCTTGCCCGCCTTCACGGCCCCGACCGCCTCGAAGGAGTCGATGATCGTGATCTCCTTCTCGGTGCCGTCGGAGAGCTTGACCCAGCCGGGCGCGATCGAGCCGGCGTAGAGGAAGACGCTCGCCAGGTCGAGGCGGACGGCCGCCATGAGCATGCCGGGGATCGACTTGTCGCATCCGGCCAGTAGCACGCTGCCGTCGAGGCGCTCGGCCTGCATGACGGTCTCGACGCTGTCGGCGATGACCTCGCGGCTCACCAGCGAGAAGTGCATGCCCTCGTGACCCATCGAGATGCCGTCGCTGACGCTGACCGTGCCGAACTGTAGCGGGTAGCCGCCGCCGGCGTGCACGCCCTCCTTGGCCGCCTGCGCGAGACGCGCGAGCGAGAGGTTGCAGGGGGTGATCTCGTTCCACGAGCTCGCGATGCCGACCTGGGGCTTGTCCCAGTCGGCGTCACCCATGCCGACGGCGCGCAGCATGCCGCGCGAGGTGGTGGCTTCGATGCCGTCGGTGACGACGCGGGAACGGGGCTTGCGGTCGGTCGCGCTCATGGCACGATTCTACGGGCCGGGCCGGTCGCCCTCCGCGCCCTCGAGCGCCTCCTGCTCCCGGGCGGCATCGATGTCGTCGGCCAGCTCGTCGACGACCAGCTGAGCGGGGTCGAAGTCGCCGTTGCGGTAGCCCGCGCGCCCCACCATGTGGGCCGCGATCGGCGCCGTCAGCAGCTGGAACACGACGACCGGCACGAGCAGCAGCAGCACCACCGGGTCGCGCAGACTGAGCGCGATCGCGATGACGACGAGCGTCAGACCGAGGATCTGCGGCTTGGTGCCCGCGTGGAGCCGCGACAGCGGGTCGGGCAGCCGCCACAGGCCGATCGCGGCGGCGAGGGTCAGCAGTGCCGCGACGACCAGCAGGGCCGCGGCCATCAGGTCGAGGATGCCCGCCACGGGGTCGGCGCTCATGATGTCAGTGCTCATGAGGTCAATGCTGGTCATGGTCACCTCCCGGCTCGGCGGGAGCATCCGCCCCCGCCCGCGACACGAAGCGGGCCACAGCGGTGCTGCCGAGCACACCGGTGGCGGCGAGCACGACCATCAGCGGGATGGTCAGGGTGTGGCCGGAGATCACCATCTCGGCGCCGATCACGAGGATCAGCGTCGTCAGCATGACGTCGCTGGCGATCAGGCGGTCGATGAGGGTGGGCCCGGCGATGAGGCGGGTGAGGATCAGCAACACCGCGACGACGGCGATGACGCCGGCGACGATCCAGAGCACGGTCGCGGCGGTCATGCGCGCACCGCCTCCCACTCGTCGCGCGAGCCCCAGGCCCGCAGCAGCGCCCGCTCGAGGCTGAGCACGTGGTGGCGGGCGCGCTCGACCTGCTCGGGCGTGCTGACGCCGAGGCTGTGGACGTAGAGCACGGTGCGGTCGCGGTCGACCTCGACGACGACCGAGCCGGGCACGATCGAGACGGCGAGCGCGGTGCCGGTCAGGATGAAGTCGCTCTCGGTGTGCAGGTCGACCTTGACGAGGGCGCCGCGGTGCCGCGACCGGCGGCCGATCGCGATGATGGCGACCTGGAACGAGGCCACGACCATCTCTCCGAGCACGCGCGCCACGAAGACCGCGAACCAGAACGGGTTGAAGCGGCCCGACAGCTGCACGGGCGGTAGCGAGAAGGTGCTCGTGACGACGAGCGCGACGATGATGCCGGTGAGGATCGTCAGGGGTGTCGTCGAGCCCCAGAGCATCATCCAGAGCAGCACGAGAGCGACGAGCAGGGGAAGCTTCTGACGCAGCGAGACACGGACGCGCGCGCCGCGGCCGCCGCGGGTCGTCACCGTCAGCGCGGTCATCGGCCCTCCTCCTCGGTCAGATCGCCGAGCACGACGACGACGTAGGCGTCGGGCCCGTCGAGGTCGGCGGCGGCCCGGTCGGAGAGCGCGTAGAGCGGGCCCGCGAAGACGGTGAGCGCCAGGCTGACGACGACCATGCCCGCCGTGCTGAGGGTCATGAGGCGCGGCGTCGCGCGGGTCTCCGTCGTCACCGGCGCATCGGGCGCCTCCTCGACGGACCGCAGCAGTCGCGTCTCGTCGCCCTCGACATCGCCGGCCGGACGCCAGAACACCAGGTTCCAGACCCGGACGAGGGCGTAGAGGGTCAGCAGCGACACGAGCGCCCCGCCGCCGATGAGCGTGTAGGCGAGAGCATCGCCCTGCACGGCGGTGGCCTGGAACAGGCCGAGCTTGCCGATGAAGCCGGAGAACGGCGGGATGCCGCCGAGGTTGAGGGCCGGGATGAAGAACAGCACCGCGACGAGCGGCGCGCTCGCCAGCAGCCCGCCGATGCGCGTGATGGAGGTGCTGCCCGCCTCGCGCTCGACCAGGCCAGCGGCGAGGAAGAGAGTGGTCTGCACGACGATGTGGTGGACGATGTAGTAGATCGCCGCCGCGGTTCCCGCCACCGTTCCGAGGGCGACGCCGAGGATCATGTAGCCGATGTGGCTGACGAGGGTGAACGACAGGATCCGCTTGATGTCGGCCTGGGCCACCGCGCCGAGGGCGCCGACCACCATGGTCAGCAGCGCGACGACGAGCAGCGCGGGATTCAGCTCCGGGGTCGGGAAGATGACCGTCTCGAGCCGGATGATCGCGTAGACGCCGATCTTGGTGAGCAGGCCCGCGAAGGCCGCGGTGACCGGCGCCGGTGCCGAGGGGTAGCTGTCGGGCAGCCAGAACGACAGCGGGAAGACGGCCGCCTTGATGCCGAAGGCCACGAGCAGCATGACGTGCAGCAGGATCTGCACGTCGAGCGGCAGCTCCTGCACGCGCTCGGCCACCTGCGCGAGGTTCACCGTGCCGAGCGCGCCGTAGACCATGCCGATCGCGGCGAGGAACAGGATCGACGACAGCAGGCTGACGATGACATAGGTGACGCCGGCGCGGATGCGGGACCGCGTGCCCCCGAGGGTGATGAGTACGTAGCTCGCGACGAGGAGGATCTCGAAGCCGACGTAGAGGTTGAACAGGTCGCCCGCGATGAAGGCGACCATCACGCCCGTGGTCAGGATCAGGTAGGTCGGGTAGTAGATCGAGACCGGCGTCTCGTCATCGCCGTCAGCCAGACCCTGACCGATGGAGAAGATCAGCACCGCGAGCAGCACGACCGACGACACCACGAGCATGAGCGCCGAGAGCCGGTCGACGACGAGCACGATGCCGAGCGGCGTGGCCCAGTTGCCCGCCTCGACGACGACCGCCCCCTCCGCGTCGACGCCGATGAGCAGCGCGACGCTGATGCCGAGCACCGCGGTCAGCGCGAGCGCGGCGACGATGCGCTGCGGGCGGGCGCGGCGCCCGAGCACGAGCGTGAGGGCCGCGGCGAACAGCGGCACGAGGACGACGAGCGGAACGAGGGCCTCCATCATCGGGCGCCTCCCGTCTCGACGTCCGCGGGCTGCGGCTCCCCATCCGCCACCGGGGCGGGGGCGACCGGCTCGCCGGCGGCCTCGTCGACCGGGAAGTCGGTGTCGCCCTCGTCGGGCGCCGTCTCCTCCAGCGGCATGGTGACCGCGCCCTCGCGCAGCGCCACGTCGTCGGCGTCGTCGGACACGTCGTCGGCGTTGGCAAGGCGCCACGAGCGGTAGATGAGCGCGAGGAGGAAGGCCGAGACCGCGAACGTGATGACGATCGCGGTGAGGATGAGCGCCTGCGGCAGCGGGTCGGAGTACTCCTCCGGCGCGAGCGACTCGTCGTAGATGGGGGCGAACCCGGCCGGCCCGGCCATGATCAGGATCAGCAGGTTGACTCCGTTGCCAACGAGCAGGAAGCCCAGGACGACGCGCGTCAGGCTGCGCTCGAGCAGCAGGTAGACGCCGCAGGCGATGAGCGCGGCCATGACGACCACGAGGGCGAGGGAGACGGTCATCGGGCACCTCCGCGGGGTCGGGCGGCGGCGGGCGCGGCGCGGTCGGTATCGCGGGATGCGGGCTCCGGCAGCCCCGGAGGCGCGAACTCGTCGCCCCCCTGCCGGTCGACCTCGCTGCCGAGGCTGCGCAGCACGTCGAGCACGAGGCCGATCACGATGAGGTACACGCCGAGGTCGAAGATCGTCGAGGTCACGAACGAGACCTCGCCCAGCAGCCACAGCTCGCCCTTCCAGTAGGCGGAGGTCAGCGGCGGCGCCCCGAGCAGCAGCGGCACCAGGGCGGTGCCCGCGGCGAGGATCATGCCCGCCCCGAGCACAGTGCCCGCGCCGATCGGCACGGCGGCTCCGAGCTCGTAGCGTCCGCCGGCGAGGTAGCGCGCGACGAGCGCGAGCCCGGCGACGAGTCCGCCCGCGAAGCCGCCGCCGGGGAGGTTGTGCCCGGCGAAGACGAGGTAGAGCGAGATGACGATGATCGCGTGGAAGGTGAGCCGTACGACCACCTCGAGCAGGATCGACCGGTGGCGCGGGTCGAGCGTCGGGCCGGCGAGGATCCAGGCGTTGCGCAGCTCGCCCGGCTCGGAGATCGCGCGGGCGCGGGCGATGCGGTCGGCGATGCGCTGCTGCGCGGCTGCGCGACCGAGGCGGGAGGCGGCGTCGCCCCGGCCGCGGAGGAACAGCAGGCTCGCGACGCCGGTGGCAGCGGCGATCACGACGGCGAGCTCGCCGAGCGTGTCCCAGGCCCGCAGGTCGACGAGGGCCACGTTGACGATGTTGCGGCCGTTGCCCTGCACGGAGGCGGCCTCGGGCCAGCCGAGGGAGATGGGCGCAGCGATGCGCGAGCCGGCGACGACGAGGGCGATGAGCGCCATGACCGTGCCGACCGCGATGCCGATGATGGCGCGCAGCAGCTTGTGCGAGCTGCCGTGCCGGTCGCCGAGGCGGGCGGGCAGGCGGCGCAGCACCAGCACGAAGGCGATGAGGGTGACGATCTCGACGAGGATCTGCGTGAGCGCGAGGTCGGGGGCGCCCTGGAGGGCGAACGTGGCCGACATCCCGAGGCCGGTGACCCCGACGACGACGAGCGCGGCGAAGCGCTTCTGCGCCTGGGTGGCCGCGATCGCAGCGATGATCATGACGGTTCCGATGGCGAGCTGCGCCGGGTGATCCCAGAGCCGGATCGCCCCGGGCACCGCACCGCCGAGCAGCAGCCCCGTGCTGGTCACGGCGACGAAGACGACGAGGATCACCCCGAGGTAGAACGGCAGTGAGCCGCGCTGGGTCAGCGTGGTGACGCGCACCGCGAGGCGGTCGACGGCGCCGACCGAGTCCCAGTAGGCGTCACTCGCGGTGTACTCGCGAGCGAGCCGCGCCTGCAGCCGGGCGACGGGCGCGCGGACGACGAACAGCAGGGTGCCGAGGGCGACGATCAGCACGGAGAGGGCGAGCTCGGGGGTGAGCCCGTGCCACAGGGCCAGCTCGTAGGGCTTGCCCCCGGTGGGCGGGAAGAGCGCCGGGTAGCCGGCGACGCCCGCGCCGACGAGCGGTGCGAGCGGCCCGAGCACGAGGCCGCTGATCGCCAGCACGGCCGGCGCGAGCACGAAGGCGGGGGTCGCTCCCGCGAGATCGGTCACCTCGTCGACGTCGGGCTTGCGGGCGAAGGCGCCCCAGAAGAAGCGGATGCTGTACGCGACGGTCAGCACCGAGCCGACGACCACGCCCACGAGCGCGACGGCCGCCCACGCCTGACCCGCGGGGTCGAGCGCAGCGCTCCCGCCCGCGACTGCGCCACCCGTCGCTGCGCCGCCGGTGGCCGCGCTGAGCAGCGCATGCAGCGCCGTCTCCTTCGCGACGAAGCCCACGAGCGGCGGCACCCCCGCCATCGAGGCGAGCGCGAGCGCGGTGAGGCCGGCGAGCCAGGGCAGGCGCCGGCCGAGACCCGAGAGCTTGCGCAGGTCGCGCGTGCCCGCCTCGTGGTCGATGATGCCCACGATGAGGAAGAGCGCCGCCTTGAACAGAGCGTGCGACAGCAGCAGCGCGATGGCGGCGAGCGCCGTATCGCGGGTGCCGAAACCGGCAACGACGACGAGCAGTCCGAGCTGGCTGACCGTGCCGTAGGCGAGCAGCAGCTTCAGGTCGGTCTGCTTGAGCGCGGCCCAGCCGCCGAGCAGCAGGGTGAGCACGCCGAGCACGACGAGCACCTCGCGCCAGCCGGGCACCTCGACGCCGGCGGGCGCGATCCGCATGATCAGGTAGATGCCCGCCTTGACCATCGCGGCCGCGTGCAGGTACGCGCTCACCGGGGTGGGGGCGGCCATGGCACCGGGCAGCCAGAAGTGCAGGGGCACGATCGCCGACTTCGACAGCGCCCCGACGAGCACGAGCATGATCGCGGTCATCGTGAGCGGGCCCGCCGGCAGGTCGGCGAGGATCGCGGTGAGACTCGACGTGCCCGCCTGCACCGCGAGCAGCACGAGGCCGACGAGCATGACGAGTCCGCCAAGGGTCGTGGTGACGAGCGCCTGCAGGGCAGCACCGCGGCTCGCCCGTCGATGGGTGTAGTGGCCGATGAGCAGGTACGAGAAGACGCTCGTCGCCTCCCACAGCACGAACAGCAGGTAGACGTCGTCGGCGATGACGAGACCGTACATGGCGCCGGCGAAGGCGAGGAGCACGGCGGCGAAGCGGCCGAGACCGGGCTCGTCGTCGCCGAAGTAGGCGGCGCAGTACAGCATGACGAGGCTGCCGACGCCGGTGACCACGAGCGCCAGCACCCACGAGAGGGTGTCCATGCGCACGTCGAGGGTGAGGTCGAGCTGGGCGATCCAGGTCCAGCGCTCGACGGGCAGGCTGCTCTCGACCCCGCTCAGGACGGCCGGCGCCTGCAGCACGGTGTGGAGGAACGCGCCGAGCGGCACGAGCGCGGCGACGGCGAAGACGCGGCGGCCGAGAGGGCGGGCGAGCGGGAGGAGCACGACCGCGGCCGCACCGAACACCATCAGGACGATGAACATGCGTCCTCCCGCGGTGTCGTGATTCGGCAAGGGGGCAGGGCGTCACGGCGCGATCGCCGGATGAGGACAGCCTACCGGCTGCTCCCGGGAGATTCCCGAGTGCTCATCAGCAGCCTCAGAACATTCACCAGGCTGGCCGGATCCGCGACGCGGTGCGCCGCGATCGTCGGCGCCGCCCCGACCTTGATGCCGACGTCGCCGGGTCCGAGCACGGCGAGCGCATCCTCGTCGGTCACGTCGTCGCCGGCGAACAGCACCGCGTCAGGGGCGAATCTCCGCCGCAGCGCCGCGAGGCCGTCCCCCTTCGTCGCGTCCCGCACCGCGAACTCGAGCACGTTCTTGCCCGCGCGCACCGTGAGATCGCGCTCATCGGCGGTCTCCGCGCGCAACGCCGCCAGCAGCCGGGATGCGCGCTCGCCCTCGACACGGCGCACGTGCACGGCGAAGCCCGCGGGCTTCTCCTCGATCCAGGCACCCTCGACGGCAGCGACGAGCGGCTCGAGCCGGACGCGCAGCGCCGCGACCCTCGCCGCCTCGGCCGCGTCGACCGGAACGGGGCTCTCGCCCTGCCCGAACCGCAGCTCGAGGCCGTGCGAGCCGATCAGCGGCACCGACGCGTCGACCTCCGCCACTCGGGCGAGGCTGGCGAGCGAGCGCCCCGACACGAGCGCGACCGTCGTGCCGGGCAGCGCCCGCAGGCCGGCGAGCACCGGGCCCGCGGCGGGCAGGGCGCGGGCGGCCTCGGGGTCGTCGACCTCGGGCGCCAGCGTGCCGTCGAAATCGAGGGCGACCAGCAGGCGGTCGACCCCCGCGACGCGGGTGATCGCGGCCCGCAGCTCCGGGTCGACCTCCCCCGCAGACGGTCCCGTCATCGGGCGCTCGACTGGTGGCTCGCGTGCCGCAGCGTGTCGAGGAAGGTGGTCGACCAGTGGGCGACGTCGTTGTCGTGCACGCGTCGGCGCAGGGCGCGCATCCGTGTCGTCTGCTCGCGACGGGGCATGCGGGCGGCGGTGACCATCGCCTCCTTCAGCCCCTCGATGTCGTGCGGGTTGATGAGCAGCGCGTTCTTCAGCTCGTCGGCCGCACCGGCGAACTCGCTCAGCACGAGCACGCCGTCGTTGCGCAGGCGGCAGGCCACGTACTCTTTCGCGACGAGGTTCATGCCGTCGCGCAGCGCCGTGACGAGCATGACGTCGGCGGCCAGGTAGAGCGCCACCATCTCCTCGCGCGGGTAGCCGTGGTGCAAGTAGGCGATCGCGCTGTGACTGATCGTCGCGTGCGTGCCGTTGAGCCGCCCGACCGTCAGCTCGATCTCGTCGCGCAGCTGCATGTACGCCGCCACACGCTCCCGGCTCGGACTCGCGACCTGCACCAGCACGGCGTCGCCGACCCGCAGGGTGCCCTCGTCGAGCAGCTCGCCGAACGCCTTCAGACGGTGCCGGATGCCCTTCGTGTAGTCGAGGCGGTCGACGCCGAGAAAGACCGTGTCGGGGTCACCGAGGCCGGCGCGGATCTGCCGCGCGCGCTCCTGCACCTCCGGCCGCTCCGCGAGCTGCTCGTAGCCTTCGACGTCGATCGAGATCGGGAAGGCCTTCGCCACGACCGAGCGGTGGCTGCCCGCACCGTCGGGCACGCGGATCTCGGGGCTCTTCGCCGCGAAGCCCAGCAAGCGCCGCACGGCGCGCGAGAAGTTGCCCGCGTCGGCGACGCGCTGGAAGCCGATCACGTCGGCGCCGAGCAGCCCCTCGACCACCTGGCGGCGCCACGGCAGCTGGGCGTAGATGCCGTACGGCGGAAACGGGATGTGGTGGAAGTAGCCGATCGTGAGATCGGGCCGCGCCTCGCGCAGCATGCGGGGCACCAGCTGCAGCTGGTAGTCGTGCACCCACACCGTCGCGCTCGGCGCCGCGATGCGCGCCGCGGCATCCGCGAAGCGCTGGTTGACCGTCGTGTAGGCGTCCCACCACTCGCGGTGGAAGCTCGGCTCGGCGATGACGTCGTGGTACAACGGCCACAGGGTGTCGTTGCTGAAGCCCTCGTAGTACAGCTCGATCTCGGCGGCGCTGAGCGGCACCGGCACGAGGCGGATGCCATCGACGTCGAAGGGCTCGGGCGCCGTGTCCGGAGCACCCACCCAGCCCACCCACGCGCCCTCGGCCGCGGCCATCACGGGCTCGAGGGCGGTGACGAGTCCACCCGGCGAGCGCGCCCAGACGATTGAGCCGTCGGCGGCTGTCTGCCGGTCGACGGGGAGGCGGTTGGCGACGACGACGAGGTCGTACAGCTGCGGTTCGGTCATGGCGCTCGTGCGTCTCCTTGTGGGGGATCGTCGGTGCGGTGCCGGCCTTCCGACCGTAGCAGGGCCGCCTCGACGCTCCCTCAGCTGAGGAAGGCGCGCAGCAGCGACTCCGAGCCCTCGAGGTGCTCGGCCATGAGCGCGGCGGCCCGGTCGGCGTCGCCGACGAGCACCGCCCAGACGATCTGACCGTGCTGCTCGTCGGAGTGCGCGATGTTGGGCGCGATGAGCGGGATCCGATCGAGCAGCCCGTTGACGACCATGCGGTTCTCCGCCACGAGCGACACCAGGCTCGGGCTGCCGGAGAGCTCGGCGAGAGTGAGGTGCAGCCGCGAGTCGAGGCGGCGGTAGTCGGCGGGTGCGGCGGCCCGCAGCTCGACCAGGCGGGCGTTGAGGCTCTCGCGCTCGGCGGCGGTGAGGGCACGGGATGCGGCGGCGCGCGCCGCGCCGACCTCGAGCACCGCGCGCAGGGTGAGGATGTCGTCGAGCTCGTCGGCGGTGAGCGAGGGACCGGGCTCGCCCGGGGCCGGCGGGCCGCTTGGCAGCGGGTCGCACACGAAGGTGCCGCCGTAGCGACCCCGCCGCGACTCGAGATACCCGGCGTCGGCGAGCGAGCGGATCGCCTCGCGGACGGTGTCGCGGCTGACCTCGAACCGGGCGGCGAGCTCGCGCTCCGGGGCGAGGGCCTCCCCTGGCGCGACGATGCCGAGCCGGATCAGCTGGAGCAGGCGGGCGAGGGTCTCCTCGAAGGCGTTGCCGCTGCGCACCGGGCGTGACAGCGCCTCCTGCGCGAGCGACTCGAGAGCGGCGACTGCGAGCTCGACGGCGGGCTGCACGGCGGCCTCCCCCGCCGTCCGCCCGCCGTCGCTCGTCATGGTTCAGGCCCTACAGCGGCGTCACGTAGGCGCCGCTGATGCCGCCGTCGACGAGGAACGTCGAGGCGGTGATGAAGGAGGCGTCGTCGCTGGCGAGGAAGGCGACCGCGGCCGCGAGCTCCTCCGCCTCGGCGAAGCGGCCCTTCGGGATGTGCACGAGGCGGCGCTGGGCGCGCTCCGGGTCCTTCGCGAACAGCTCCTGCAGCAGCGGCGTGTTGACCGGGCCGGGGCAGAGCGCGTTGACGCGGATGCCCTGCCGGGCGAACTGCACGCCGAGCTCCCGGGTCATGGCGAGCACGCCGCCCTTGCTCGCGGTGTAGGAGATCTGGCTGGTCGCGCTGCCCATGACGGCGACGAAGCTCGCCGTGTTGATGATCGATCCCGACTGCTGCTGCACCATGTGCCGCAGCGCCGCGCGCGAGCACAGGTACACGCTCTTGAGGTTGACCTCCTGCACCTTGTCCCAGGCGGGCAGCTCGGTGGTCTCGATCGAGTCGTCGTCGGGCGGGGAGATGCCGGCGTTGTTGAAGGCGATGTCGAGCGAGCCGTAGGTCGCCTGCGCCGTGTCGAACAGATTGTTGACCTCGGCCTCGTCGGTCACGTTGACCTTCACGAACAGGCCGCCGACCTCGGCGGCCGCGGCCTCACCGGTCTCGGGGTTCATGTCGCCGATGACGACGGTCGCGCCCTCGGCGGCGAAGCGGCGGGCAGTGGCGAGGCCGATGCCGCTCGCGCCGCCGGTGATGACGGCGACCTTGCCCTTGAGGCGTTGCGTCAGGTCGATGGGGGTGATGCTCATGGTGCGGGCTCCAATCAGGCGTGGGAGAAGAAGACGTTCTTGGTCTCGGTGAAGGCGAGCGGAGCATCCGGGCCGAGCTCGCGCCCGAGCCCCGACTGCTTGAACCCGCCGAAGGGCGTTGCGTACCGCACCGACGAGTGCGAGTTCACGCTGATCGTGCCGCTCTCGACCCCGCGCGACACGCGGATGGCGCGGCCGAGGTCGCGCGTAAAGATCGAGCCCGACAGGCCGAAGATCGAGTCGTTGGCCAGCGCGATGGCGTCGGCCTCGTCGTCGAAGGGCAGCACCGAGACGACCGGCCCGAAGATCTCGTCGGTCGCGACCCGGTCGGTGCGGTTCGGCAGCAGCACGGTCGGCGCCATCCAGTAGCCGGGGCCCTCGGGCGCGGTGCCCTGGAAGGCGACCGGCACCGAGCCGTCGAGGAAGGTGCGCACCGACTCGAAGTGGCCCTTCGAGACCAGCGGCCCCATGTCGACGTCGGCCTGGCGCGGGTCGCCGACCCGGAAGCCCTGCACCGCCGGCTCGAGCAGCTCGAGGAAACGGTCGAGCACGCTGCGCTCGACGAGCAGGCGCGAGCGCGCGCAGCAGTCCTGGCCCGCGTTGTCGAACACCGAGCCGGGTGCGCTCGCGGCCGCGGCCTCGAGGTCGGCGTCGGCGAAGACGATGTTCGCGCTCTTGCCGCCGAGCTCGAGGGTGACCGGCTTGACCTGGGCGGCGCATCCGGCCATCACGTGCTTGCCCACCTCGGTGGACCCGGTGAAGACGACCTTGCGCACGGCCGGGTGGGTGACGAACCGCTCGCCGACGACCGAGCCGCGGCCGGGCAGCACCTGGAAGAGGTGCTCGGGCAGGCCCGCCTCGCGGGCGAGCTCGCCGAGCCGGATCGCCGTCAGGGGCGTCCAGTCGGCGGGCTTCAGCAGCACGGCGTTGCCCGCGGCGAGCGCCGGCGCGAAGCCCCAGCCGGCGATCGGCATCGGGAAGTTCCACGGGACGATGACCCCGACGACGCCGAGGGGCTCGTGGAAGGTGACGTCCATGCCGCCGGCGACGGGGATCTGCTGGCCGATCAGCCGCTCGGGCGCGCCGCTGTAGTAGTCGAGCACGTCGCGCACGTTGCCCGCCTCCCAGCGGGCGGCGCCGATCGGGTGGCCCGAGTTGCGCACCTCCAGCTCGGCGAGCTCGTCGATGTGCGCGTCGACGACGGCGGCGAAGCGGCGCAGCGCGCGGGCGCGGTCGACCGGCGCGAGGGCGGCCCAGTCGCGCTGGGCGACGATCGCGCGCTCGACGGCGGCATCCACCTCCTCGAGCGTCGTGTGCCGAACGGTACCGATGACGGTCTCGTCGGCGGGGTTGATGAGGGTGGTCTCGCTCATGCGCGGCCCTTCCGGTGATCGCGGTACTCGACGGCGGCGTCGATGAGCGCGGTGAACAGGCGCGGGTCGTCCGCGGCGGTCTCCTCCGGGTGCCACTGCACCGCGACGCCGAAGGTGAGGCCCTCGACGTCGACCGCCTGGATGATGCCGTCGTCGCCGACCGCGCTGACGATGAGGCCGTCGGCCACCGCGTCGAGCGCCTGGTGGTGGTAGCTCTGCACGGTCACCCGGTCGCCGAGCAGAGCGCCGACGCGGGTGCCCGGCACGGTGATCGCCGGGTTCGGGGTGAACACTCCCCCGCCCGCGTTGTAGCGGGTCGACCCGATGACGTCGGGCAGGTGCTGGATGAGCGTGCCGCCGAGCGTGGTGTTGAGCACCTGCATGCCGCGGCAGATGCCGAGGAAGGGGATGTCGCGCGCGAGGGCGCGCTGCAGCAGGGTGTCCTCAAGCGCGTCGCGATCGAGGCGCGGCTCGTCGTTGGTCGGATGCGGCTCCTGACCGTAGCGGCGCGCGTCGACATCCTTGCCGCCGGTGATGATGAGCCCGTCGAGCCCGTCGAGGATCGCGTCGGCCGCCGCCGGGTCGACCGGCTGCGGCGGGATCAGCACCGCGATGCCGCCGGCGCGCGTGACGGCGTCGACGTAGACGCGCGGGAGGAACGCGGCGGGGACATCCCACACCCCGCTCTTCGCCTGCTCGAGGTAGGTGGTCAGGCCGATCACCGGGCGGCGGGGCGCCGCTCCGGTCGCGGCGTCAGAGGCGCTCGAAGCCACGGATCCGCTCCCAGTCGGTGATGGCGGCGTCGTAGGCCGCCTGCTCGACGCGCGCCATGTTCAGGTAGTGCTCGACGACGTCGTCGCCGAAGGCCGCCCGGGCGACCGGCGAGCCGGCGAACAGGTCGGCCGCGTCGCGCAGGGTGGCCGGCACGCGCGGGAAGTCGGCCGCGTAGGCGTTGCCCTCGAAGATGGGCGGCAGTTCGAGCTTGTTCTCGATGCCGTAGATGCCCGCCGCGATGATCGCCGCGGTCGCGAGGTACTGGTTGACGTCGCCGCCCGGCACGCGGTTCTCGATGCGGAGGCTGTGGCCCGTGCCGACCACCCGCAGCGCGCACGTGCGGTTGTCGACGCCCCAGGCGATCGCGGTGGGGGCGAAGCTGCCCGGCACGTAGCGCTTGTACGAGTTGATGTTCGGGGCGAAGAACAGGCTGAACTCGCGCATGACGGCGAGCTGCCCGGCGAGCCAGTGCTCCATGAGCGTCGAGAAGCCGTGCGGACCGTCCCCGGCCATGACGGCCGCGCCGTCGGTGCCGCGCACGCTGAGATGGATGTGGCAGCTGTTGCCCTCGCGCTCGTTGAACTTGGCCATGAAGGTGAGCGCTTTGCCGTGCTGGTCGGCGATCTCCTTCGCCCCGTTCTTGTAGATCGAGTGGTTGTCGCAGGTGGCGAGCGCGTGGGCGTAGCGGAAGGCGATCTCCTGCTGGCCGAGGTTGCACTCGCCCTTGACGCCCTCGCAGTACATGCCCGCGCCATCCATGCCATTGCGGATGTCGCGCAGGAGCGGCTCCATGCGGGTGGAGGCGAGCAGGGCGTAGTCGATGTTGTAATCACTGGCCGGGGTGAGGTCGCGGTAGCCGCGCGACCAGGCGTCGCGGTACGTGTTGTCGAACACGATGAACTCGAGCTCGGTGCCGACGTAGGGCACCAGACCGAGCTCGGCGAGCCGATCGATCTGCTTCTGCAGGATCGCGCGGGGGCTCGGCGGCACGGGCGTGCCGTCGAGGAAGAGCAGGTCGGCGAGGACGAGGGCGGTGCCCTCCATCCACGGCACGCGGCGCAGGGTGCCGAGGTCGGGGCGCATCACCATGTCGCCGTAGCCGCTCTCCCAGCTCGAGATCGCGTAGCCGCTGACGGTGTTGTTCTCGACATCGACGGCGAGCAGGTAGTTGCAGCACTCGGCCCCGTGAGCGCCGACCTCCTCGCGGAACAGCCGCGCCGACACCCGCTTGCCGACGAGGCGGCCCTGCATGTCGGTGAAGGCGACGATGACGGTGTCGATCTCGCCCGCATCGATGAGCCCCTCCAGCTGGGCGATCGTCAGGTTGCCCGACTGGATCGTCGACGGCGCAGCAGACATGGACGGCCTCCCTTGGCTCAGGTGTCGACCATTAGTACCACAGCGACTCAGCGCAGTTCAGCGGGCGACACCAAAAAAGTGGTGCGCAATGGTGGACACAGCCGACCTTTAGCGACATGCTCAATCACCAAGGCGCAGCGTGGCGCCCGATGCCGCCTCGCCGATCCATGCCCACCACCCCCCAGGAGGAATGAATGGCGGAAAAAACCACGGCGACGGGCGGTGTCACGTACACCAGCGTCGACCAGTCGTACTTCGAGAAGCGCGGGCTGCGCCGCTCGGCGGGCGTTTGGGGCCTCTGGGGCCTCGCGGTCGCCGCGGTCATCTCGGGTGACTTCTCGGGATGGAACTTCGGCATCGACTTCGCCGGCTTCGGCGGCATGCTCATCGCCTTCGCCGTGCTCATGGTCATGTACTACGGCCTCACGTTCTCGATCAGCGAGATGTCGGCCGCCATGCCCCACACGGGTGGCGCCTACTCGTTCGCACGGTCGGCGATGGGCCCGTGGGGCGGACTTGTGACCGGTGCCGCGGAGACCATCGAGTACGTCGCGACCACGGCGGTCATCGTGTTCTTCTCCGCCCAGTACCTCGACGGCGTCACGAGCGGCCTGCTGAACTTCTCGCTCGCCGAGGCCGACATGATGTGGATCTGGTGGATCGTCCTGTACGTCGCCTTCGTCGCCCTCAACTCGGCCGGCGCGCACATCTCGTTCCGCTTCGCGATCGTCGTGGCGATCATCGCCATCGGCATCATCCTGGTCTTCTCGGTGATGGCGCTCGCCTCGGGCCTGTTCTCGTGGGACAAGCTGTGGGACATCGCCCCCAACCCCGAGGTCGCCGGAGCGACGACGTTCCTGCCCGAGGGCTGGCTCGCCATCCTGTTCGCGCTGCCGTTCGCCATGTGGTTCTTCCTCGGAATCGAGGAGCTTCCGCTGGCGGCGGAGGAGTCGCACAACCCGCAGCGCGACATCCCGCGGGCCGGTGTGCTGGCGCGCGGCACGCTCATCATCACCGGTCTGCTCGTGCTGTTCCTCAACACGGGCGTGCTCGGGGCCGAAGCGACGGGCGTCTCGCTCGAGCCGCTGCTCGACGGCTTCCGCGCGATCGTCGGCGATGAGCTCGCGGCGGTGCTCGCGATCTTCGCGCTCATCGGACTGCTCGCCTCGCTGCAGGGCATCATGTTCGCCTACGGGCGCAACATGTACTCGCTGTCGCGCGCGGGCTACTACCCGAAGTTCCTGTCGCTCACCGGCAAGAACCAGACCCCGTGGGTGGCGCTCACCGTCGGAGCCGTCGTCGGCTTCGTCGCGATCGTCGCGCTCGACCTGCTCGCCCGCCTCGACCCGGAGGGTGTGGGTGCCGTCGCCGGCGCGATCATCCTCAACATCGCGGTCTGGGGCGCTGTCGTGGCGTACTTCCTGCAGATGGTCTCGTTCCTGATCCTCCGCCGTAAGCTGCCGGACGTCGAGCGGCCCTACAAGAGCCCCTGGGGCCTGTTCGGCGCCTACAGCGCCGCGGCGATCTCGGCGCTCGTCTTCATCGGTCTGCTCATCAACCCGGCCTTCCAGGCGGCGATCGTGGCGATCATCATCGTCTACGTGCTGATCCTGCTCGGCTTCGGGCTGCACTACCGCAAGCAGCTCGTGCTCTCCCCCGAGGAGGAGTACGCGCTGAGCGGCGGAACCCACGAGCTCACCAAGGAGTGAGCAGCCCCGGTCGGGCGGCGCGCGCAGCGTCGCCCGACCGGGCCCCGCGCGCGGCGCGGGTCGCTGAGCCTTCGCGCTCGCGGCCCGCGCCGTCCGCGTTCGGGGCGGGATGCCCTCCGTCAGCCGGCCGCCGGTACGAGGGCGGGCGCGAACGCGGCGAGAGCATCCCGTCGACGGGCACGACCGGCCGCGAGCCGTGCCACCACGAGCGACACCCCACCGAGCAGCACGAGGGCTCCCGCGGCGGCGACGATGCGGGCCGGGTCTCCACCCGCCAGGAGCGCCTGCATGCCGTCGACCGCGGCGGTCATCGGCAGCACGGCGCTGAGGGCCGGGAAGGGATCGGCGAGCGCTGCGATCGGGATGATGCCGCCCGCCGCGACGAGCTGGAGCGCGAGCAGCAGCAGCGAGACCACGAGGCCGCCCCGCCCGAGCGTGAGCGTCAGCGCCGCATGTAGCGCCGTGAAGGCGAGCGCGATGAGCGCCGTGAACGCGAAGGTCACCGGCAGCAGGCTCAGGGCGAGACCGCTGACCGCGTGCACGAGCAGGGTGACGAGCCCGGCCTGCGCGAGGGCCAGCAGCGATGCCCGGCCCACGGTGCGGCGCACGATGATGCCGCCCGCGGCCGAGGTGCCGATGACCCCGCGCGCGGCGGGACGCAGCGCCAGGAAGGTGGCGAGAGCGCCGATCCAGAGCCCGAGGGGCACGAGCGTCTCGGCGATGACCGGGGCGATGCCGTCGACGGCGTTCACACGGTTGGCGTCGACCACGACGGGCTCGCTCGCGATCGCGCTGTCGCCGGCGTCGCCGGCGGGAACCTGTGCGGCACCGGTCGCGAGGCCGTCGGCGAGCTCGCCCGCGCCGTCGGCCAGCGAGGCCGCACCGGAGGACACCTCGGAGGTGCCGCCGGCGAGCGCACCGAGGCCCGAGGCCAGCCCGGCCGAGCCGGAGCGCAGCTCGGCCCCGCCGGCGGCGAGCGCGGCGGCGCCCGCGGCACTCTCGGCGATCCCGCTCTGAATGCCGTCGATGCCGGCGTTGAGCGGCGGCACGACCGCGGTCGCGGTGCCAGCGAGGATCTGCGCGTCGGTGAGGGCGTCGATGAACGCCTGCTGGTCGGCGGGGCTGAGATCGGAGGCAGCGATCACCGGGGCGAGGGCCGCCAGCTGACCGGCGAGCGCGCCGGCCGACGAGGGGATGCCCCCGAGCGCCGCCTGGCCCGCGTCGAGCTGCCCGGCGCCGGTGCGCAGCTGCCCGAGCCCCGAGGAGAGCGCCGAGACGCCGCCCGTGTACTCGGCGATGCCGCTGGAGAGGGCGGAGGCTCCGCCGGCCGACGCGCGGGCGCCGTCGCTCAGCTCGGCGAGCCCACCGCTGAGCTGGCTCGCGCCGTCGCTGAGAGCCGCGGCGCCGTCGGCGGCCTCGCCGAGGGCGGTGCCGAGCTCGCCGAGCCCGGCGGTCAGGCCGTCGAGGTACTGGGCGGTGATCGCGGCACCGAACTGCTGGGCGAGTCCGCTGCCGACCGCCTGGACGACCGAGCCGGCCAGGTAGCTGTGCGCGTCGTCGGTCTCGACCCGCAGCTGCGCCTGCACCGGATCGGCCGTGCCGATGGTGAGAAGGGAGGCCGAGAAGTCGCTCGGGATCGTCAGCACCGCGTAGACGTCGCCGCGCTCGAGCGCCGCTTGCGCCTCGTCGGCGCTGGTGACGCGCCACGCGAAGCCGGCGTCGTCGGTGCCGGTCAGCTCGGTGACGAGCTGACGGCCCGCGAACACGATCTGCTCCTCGCCATCGGGCGTGGTCGTGGTGAGCAGCTCGTCCTCGTTCACGACGGCGGCGGGGATGCGCTCGAGACCGCTCGTGCTGGTGCCGAAGGCGGCGAGGGCGAGGCCGAGCAGCGCGAGCGGAACGACGGCCGCGGCGACGATGGTCAGCCAGCGACGCGTCCGACCACGGGGGACGATGCGGTCGGCGACGGCGGTGACGGCGGCGGTCATGAGCCGCTCCTTTCGGAGAGAGCGAGAGAGGGGTCGGCAGCCCGCTCGCCGGCGGGTCCGTCCGCCGGGTCGGATCCAGCGGCGCCGACGGTGATGCTGGCCGGGATCGCGCCGTCTCCGGGCGTCGAGCCGGCCTCGCGGCCCCACACCCGCACGACGGGGGTCGGGGCGAGCCGCTGCACGAGGGCGTCGAGCATGTCGATGTCGTCGGCGTCGAGCGCGTCGTCCCGGTGGTCGAGCACGATCACGGGGCACGCGTCGAGGGTGGCGACGCCGGCGAGCACGACCGCCCGACGGCGGGCGTCGAGGCTGCTGACGCGGGCCTCCGGGTCGACGAGCGCGCCCGGCTCGACGCCGACCGCGGCGGCGGCCGCCGCGAGGCGGGCGATCCAGCGCTGGGTGCGGCGCGCGCCGCGCGGGTACCCGGCGGCGAGCGCGATGCGCTCGCTAACGAGGCCGCCGATCGTCACGCTCGGGGCGAGCCGGTCGCCGCTGACGTCGACCAGGGTGACCCGGCGCGACGCGCGGCCGGCCTCCGAGGGCAGCACGGCATCGGCGACCACGGCGCGGCCCGAGCGCGGCGGCAGGTAGCCGGCGAGGGTGGCGCCGGCGACGCGGCGCAGGCCGGGCTCGCCGACCAGGTCGACGCGGTCGCCGGGGCGGGCGGTGAGCGTGAGCTCCGCATCCGTGCCGTCGAGGCCCAGCCGGTCGGCGACGATCACGGCGTCGCCCATGGCCTCGGCCCAGGTGCGGTGCTCGCGGTGGTGCCGCAGCTTCTCGCCCTCGACATCGAGGTCGGGCAGCGCCCGGTCGAGCGAGCGCGGGAACCACCAGGCGGCCCGGCCGAACAGCGTCATGAGCGCGGGCCCGAGGGTCATGCGCACGAGGAAGGCATCGATCGCGATGCCGACGGCGAGGCTGAGGGCGATCGGCTTGATGAGCCCCGCCCCCTCGGGCACGAAGGCGGCAAAGACGAAGAACATGATGAGCGCGGCGGCGGTGACGACGCGGGCGCCGTTCGCGAAGCCGTCCTCGATCGACCGCTTCGCATCGCCGGTGCGCACGAACTCCTCCCGCATGCCCGAGACGAGGAAGACCTCGTAGTCCATCGCGAGGCCGAACAGCACGGCCATGAGGATGATCGGCATGAAGCTGAGGATCGGCCCGGGCTCGGCGTGCAGCAGCTCGGCGCCCCAGCCCCACTGGAAGACAGCGACGGTGACACCCATCGCGCTGCCGACCGAGAGCAGGAACCCGAGGGCGGCCTTGACCGGCACCAGCACCGAGCGGAAGACGGCCATGAGCAGGATGACCGACAGGCCGACGACGACGAGCCCGAAGGGGATCAGCGCACCGGTGAGCCGGGTCGAGATGTCGATGCCGACCGCGGTGACGCCCGTCACGGCGAGCGGGGTGCCGAACTCGGCCTCGATGCGCTCGCCCGCCGCGCGCAGGTCGGCGACGACGACCTTGGTCGCCGGGTGATCGGGCGCGGTCTCGGGCGCGACCTGGTAGATGGCGGTCTCGAGGCCCGGTGAGGGGATGCCCGGGCTGACGCTCGCGACGCCCTCGACCCGCTCGAGCTCGGAGCGGATCGCCGCGAGGTCGTCGAGGATCTCGGTCGTCTGCGTAATGTCGAGGGTGACGAGCAGCGGGCCGGCGGTGCCGGGTCCGAAGCCCTCCGCGATGAGGTCGTAGGCCTCGCGCTGGGTCGAGCCGGCGGGCTCGCTGCCGCCGTCGGGCAGGTTGAGGTCGAGCGAGAAGGCGGGGATCGACAGCACGCCGAGGAGGGCGACGACGGAGACGGTCGTCACGATGGGGCGCTTCATCACGCCGCGCACCCAGCGCCGCCCCATGGTCGGAGCGCTCGCGGCGACGGGGTGGGCCCGCTGCCAGGCGCGCGAGCCCTCCTTCGGCGCGAGCTTCGCCCCGGCGGTGGCCACGAGGGCGGGCAGCAGCGTCACGGCCGCCGCGATGGCGACGAGCACGGCGAAGGCGGCGCCGACGCCCATGACGGAGAGGAACGGCACGCCGACCACGAGCAGGCCGAGGAGGGCGATGATGACGGTGGCGCCCGCGAACACGACCGCGCTGCCGGCGGTGCCGGTGGCGACGGCCGCCGACTCCTCCGGGTCCATCCCCTGGGCCAGCTGGGCGCGATGGCGCGACAGGATGAACAGGGCGTAGTCGATGCCGACCGCGAGCCCGATCATCACGGCGAGCAGCGGCGCCGAGCTCGACACCGGGAGGAAGGCCGCGAGGGCGAGGATTCCGCCGACGACGATGCCGACTCCGATGAGCGCCGAGGCGAGCGGCATCCAGGCCGGGCGCAGCGAGCCGAAGGTGATGACGAGCACGGCGCCGGCGAACAGCACGCCGAGCACCTCGGTGATCGTCAGGCCGACGGTGGTGTCTTGGAAGATCTGCCCGGCGAATTCGACCCGCACGTCGACCGTGTCGGCGGTCGCGACGAGCGCGGCGATCGTCTCCTCCGAGACGTCGCTCGATGCGCCGTCGAGCTGCACGCGCACGATCGCGAGCGAACCGTCATCGCTGACCTGCCCGTCGGCGAACTCGTCGAAGGGGCCGAGCACCGAGTCGACGCCGTCGACCTCGGTCAGGGCATCCTGCAGCGTCGCGATCTGGTCGCGGATGCCCGCATCCGTCACCGCGGAGCCCTCCGGCGCGACGACCACGGCCTGCGCGCTCGCGCCCGACACGGCCGGGAAGAGGGCGTCGAGCTGGTCGAGCGCGATCTGCGACTCGGTGCCGGGAATGGTGAAGGTCTCGTCGGTCTGGCCGCCGAGCGCCACGGCGCCGCCGAGGACGGCGGCGAAGGCGAGCAGCCAGCCGATGATCACCAGTCGGGCGCGACGGTACGACGACCGGCCGAGCCGGTAGAGAAGCGTGGCCATGGGTCTCCTCAGGCGACGGGGGTATCGGCGGGCACGAGCAGGTCGTGCAGGATCTCGAGGAGGGCGGTACGCACCTCATCGATCGGGATCTCGCCGTTGAGTCCCAGTCGCTCGGCGGCCGCCAGGGTGTAGGCGACACCGCCGAAGGCCACGCCGAAGCGCAGCTTTTCGATGGTGGAGCCGCTGGCGAGCCGGAACAGCTCGGCCACGCGGCGCATGAGTTCGGTGGCCCGGTGCATCACGGGCACGTCGTCCAGGGTGGCCCCCTGGTTGATGACGAGGGGCACGACCTGGCTGTGGGTGAGCAGGAGGTCGACGAAGCGCTCCACGAAATCGGCGCGGCGCAGCACCGAGCCGCCCTCGTCGTCGATCAGCAATCGCTCGAGGTCGTCGAGCACGGGATCGACGATCTCGGCCAGCAGCTGCTCCTTCGACGAGAAGTGATACAGCAAGCTGGCCTTCGAGGTGCCCGCCAGATCAGCGATGCGCTGCAGCGAGGTCGCCGCGTAGCCCGCGCTCGCGAACTCGGCGAGCGCGACCGCGCGCAACTGATCGTGGAGGGACATGCCCTCAACGGTACTGACCGATCGGCCAGCTCTCTGACCACCCGGTCAGTCTCAGAGGATGCTCTGGGCGCAGTCTCAGGCTCGGGCGCGGCTGCCCGGTGTCACCCCGCGGCGCTCGACGGCGCGAGCCGCTAGCGTGGAGGCGACCTCGGGAGGCCCCATGCGCAAGTACATCCTCAACGGCGCGGTGCTCGGCGCCGCGTTCTCGGCCGTGGGCGTCATCAACGCGACCCGCACCGGCCCGCGCGACTGGCGCCTGGCCCTCATGTGGGTGAGCTGGGGCATCAACGTCGCGATCGCCGTCGGCACGGTCATCGAGGAGAGCCGCGAGCAGGACCGCCTGGCGCAGGGCCTCGGACCCGATCGGTTCGACGAGCTCGACGACTGACGCCTACGGGCACCCACGCGCGGGGACCCACGACGGGACCATCGGCCCTGGGCTGTGAGGCCGCGCGGGTCTAGCCTGTGACGCGAACGGCACGGCAGCCGGCAACCACGGGGAGGGCGCATGGGCGACAGCGCAGCGGCACCACGGCGCGCCGTGTACTTCGTCTCCGACGGCACCGCGATCACGGCCGAGACCCTCGGCAGCGCGCTGCTGGTGAGCTTCCCCTCCGTGCCGCTCGACCGGCACACCATCCCCTTCGTCGACACCCCCGAGGCGGCGGCCGAGGCGGTCGCGACGATCGCGGCAACGGCCACCGATCGGGCGCGGTCGGATGCCCCTCCCCTGGTCTTCACGACCATCCGCGATCTCGCCATCCGCCAGCGGGTCGCCGCCGCCCCCGCGATCGTGATCGACCTGCTCGGCGGCCACCTGCGCGAGGTGGAGGCCGCCCTCGGCGTCTCCGCGCAGCCGGGGCGCGGAACCGTGCACAGCCTCGGCGACCTCGACCGCTACCACGAGCGCATGTGGGCGATCGAGTACGCCATCGAGCACGATGACGGGCAGAGCCTGCGCGCCCTCGACCGGGCCCAGGTCATCCTCATCGCACCCTCGCGCTGCGGCAAGACGCCGACCTCGATGTACCTGGCCCTGCAGCACGGGGTCGTGGTGGCGAACTACCCGCTGACCGACGACGACCTCACCGCCGATCCGACCGGCGCGCTGCTGCCGGCGCCGCTGCGCGCGCAAGCCGCGCGGCTGTTCGGCCTGACGGCGAACCCGCAGCGCTTGAGCCAGGTGCGCTCGGCGCGGCGGCCCGACTCGGTCTACGCCTCCGTCGCCCAGTGCACGCGCGAGGTGCGTTGGGCCGAGGGCCTGTACCGCCAGCACGGCATCCCCCATCTCGACTCGACCGACCGGTCGGTCGAGGAGATGGCGGCCGTGATCCTCGCCGCGATGCGCCGCCGCATCACCCCCTCCGAAGGAGCAGAACGATGACCGACATCCTGTGGTTCGACGAGCTGGGCATGGCCGACGTGCCCCAGGTGGGCGGAAAGAACGCATCGCTCGGCGAGATGGTCAGCAAGCTGGGCCACCTCGGCGTGCGGGTTCCCGGCGGCTTCGCCACGACGGCGGATGCGTACCACCGCTTCCTCGCCGGCGACGGGTTGTACGACCGCATCATGCAGCTGGTGCTGCCGCTCGACGTCGGCGACGTGACCGAGCTGGCCCGCGTCGGGGCGACCATCCGGGGCTGGATCGAGCGGCAGCCGTTCCCGGCCGAGCTGGAGGAGAGCATCCGCACCGCCTACGACCGCCTGATCGCGAACGACCCCGACCCGGCCGCGGTCTCGTGGGCGGTGCGCTCGAGCGCCACCGCGGAGGACCTGCCCGATGCGTCCTTCGCCGGCCAGCAGGAGACCTTCCTCAACATCAGCGGCATCGACAACCTCCTGCAGGCGATCCGCAGCGTGTTCGCCTCCCTGTTCAACGACCGCGCGATCGCGTACCGCGTGCACAACGGCTTCGCGCACGACGAGGTGGCGCTCTCGGCCGGAGTGCAGCGCATGGTGCGCAGCGATGTCGGCGCCTCGGGCGTGATGTTCAGCATCGACACCGAGTCGGGCTTCACCGACGCGGTGCTCATCACCTCGTCGTACGGCCTCGGCGAGGCGGTCGTGCAGGGCGCGGTGAACCCCGACGAGTTCTCCGTCTACAAGCCGGGGCTGCGCGTGGGCCGCCCGGCGATCCTGTCCCGCACGCTCGGCGCCAAGGCCGTGAAGATGATCTACGCGGGCGGCTCGAGCATGGCGACGAGCACCGTGTTCACCGACGTCGACCCGGTCGAGCGCTCGCGGTTCTCCCTCACCGACGCCGAGGTGCACGAGCTGGCCCGGCACGCCCTCACGATCGAGGAGCACTACGGCCGCGCGATGGACATCGAGTGGGCGCGCGACGGCGTCGACGGCCTGCTGTACATCCTGCAGGCGCGGCCCGAGACGGTGGTCTCGCGGCGCGAGGGCCAAGTGCTCACCCGCTACGCGATCGGCGGCGACGCCGCGGCCCGCGAGGTCGTCATCGCTGGCCGCGCGATCGGCCAGAAGGTCGGCGCGGGCCCGGTGCGCGTGCTCACCCACATCGACCGCATGAGCGAGTTCGCCGAGGGCGACGTGCTCGTCGCCGACATGACCGACCCCGACTGGGAGCCGATCATGAAGCGCGCCTCCGCCATCGTCACCAACCGCGGCGGCCGCACCTGCCACGCGGCGATCATCGCCCGCGAGCTGGGCATTCCCGCCGTCGTCGGCACCGGCACCGCGACGAGCGTCATGACCGACGGTCAGGAGGTCACCGTCTCGTGCGCCGAGGGCGACGAGGGGCGCGTCTACGCGGGGCGGTTGCCGTTCGAGGTCGTCGAGACGGCGCTGGATGCGATGCCGGAACCCCCGACGAAGATCATGATGAACCTCGGCACGCCCGATCAGGCCTTCGCGCTCTCCCACCTGCCGAACCGCGGGGTGGGCCTGGCCCGGCTCGAGTTCATCATCAACCGCCAGGTCGGCGTGCACCCCCGCGCGCTGCTCGAGCGCGACCTGCTGCCCGCCGCCCTGCAGCAGCAGGTCGACGAGCACTGGCAGGCCTACCCCTCGCCGCGCGAGTTCTTCATCAGCCGGGTCGCCGAGGGCGTCGCCACCATCGCCGCCGCCTTCGCGCCCGAGCCGGTGATCGTGCGGTTGAGCGACTTCAAGTCGAACGAGTACGCCAACCTCGTCGGCGGCGACCGGTACGAGCCGCGCGAGGAGAACCCAATGCTCGGCTACCGTGGCGCGTCGCGGTACGTCTCCGAGGACTTCGCCGAGGCCTTCGCCCTCGAGTGCGCGGCGATGAAGCGGGTGCGCGACGACATGGGGCTGACCAACCTCGAGCTGATGGTGCCGTTCGTGCGCACCGTCGGCGAGCTGGAGGCGGTCATCCAGGTGCTCGCCGACAACGGGCTGAAGCGCGGCGAGAACGGGTTGCGCATCATCATGATGTGCGAGATCCCGTCGAACGCGATCTCGGCCGCGGCCTTCCTCGAGCACGTGGACGGCTTCTCGATCGGCTCGAACGACCTCACGCAGCTGACCCTCGGCGTCGACCGCGACTCGGCCCTCGTCGCCGGCTCGTTCGACGAGCGCGACCCTGCCGTGCTGACGCTGCTCGGCATGGCGATCGACGCCTGCCAGGCGGCCGGCAAGTACATCGGCATCTGCGGCCAGGGCCCGAGCGACCACCCCGACCTCGCCGAGTGGCTCGTCGACCGGGGCATCGGCTCGATGTCGCTCAACCCCGACACGGTCGTCGAGACCTGGCTGCGGCTCGCGAATCGTTAGGGGCCGGGCCTGTGGCTCGCCCGGCGCTGAGCGCTCACACCTGCCAGGGCAGCAGCACGCCGATCAGCACGAAGAATCCGCCCGTCACGCGGTTGAACCAGCGTCCGGCGCGGGCGAGCAAGGGCTGCAGCGTCTGCGACAGCGCGGCGACCGTCAACTCGAAGACGATCTCGATTGCGATGAAGGTGCCCGCCATGGCGGCGAACTGCACGGCGAGGTCGCCGGCCGGGTCGATGAACTGGGGCAGGAAGGCGACGAAGAACAGGATGCCCTTGGGGTTGGTGACCGCGGCGAGGAAGCCCTGCTGCCAGAGCGACCACGACGACGCCGTCGGCCGGTCTCCGTCGGTCGCCACCGTGATCGCCGGCGCCCGCCAGACCTGGATGCCGAGGAACACCAGGTAGGCACCACCCACCCACTTGAGCACGGTGAGCACCTCGGGCACCGCCGTCAGCAGCGCCCCGATGCCGAACATCGACACGGCGATGACGACCGCGAACCCGACCGCGCCGCCCAGCACCGTGAACACCGTGCGCCGCACCCCGTAGATCGCGCCATGGGTCAGCGCGAGCAGCCCGTTCGGCCCCGGCGTCAGCGACAGCCCGAGTGCGGCGAGGGCGAAGACGAGCCAGATCTCGAGCTGCATGGCTCGATTCTGGTGCACCGGGGGGCCCGCCGTCGGACACCCGCCCGCGCAGCCGCGCAGCACGCGCGGGCCGCCGGCGGAAAGCGAAAGGCCCCGCGCTGGCGAGAGCAACGGGGCCGTTCGTACACCCCCCGGGACTCGAACCCGGAACCCACTGATTAAGAGTCAGTTGCTCTGCCAATTGAGCTAGAGGTGCTCGGTCTCTCGGAGAGCGACCAGTCGCCCATACTACGCGGCAGGATCCCCTTTGGCCAAACCGGGAGCCGGGGCCGGTCGCCGGCCGTGCTCGCGGCGCGCGTCGGCGTGGTGCTGCCGCAGCTGCTCCCCGAGGCTGTGCCAGGTCCGGTGGGCCACCGCGTCGCGCGCGGCCAGCGCGAACGCGGCCCGTTTGCGGTCGTCCCCGACGAGGTCCAGCACGCGATCCCGCAGGTCGACGAGGTCTCCGGGCCGGTACAGCCAGCCGGTGCGGCTGCTGTCGACCAGGTCGACCGGGCCGCCGCGCCCGGTCGCCACCACCGGAACCCCGCTCGCAAGCGCCTCCTGCACGGTCTGGCAGAAGGTCTCGTGCTCGCCGGGATGCACGAACACGTCGAGGCTGGCGACAGCACGCGCCAGCTCCTCCCCCTGCAGGAATCCGAGGAAGGCAGCCCCCGGCAGCAGCTGCTCGAGGGCGGCGCGCTCCGGGCCGTCGCCGATGATCACCAGACGGGTACCCGGGATGCTCGCAATGGCCGCGAGGTCGCGCACCTGCTTCTCCGGCGCGAGCCGCCCGACGTAGCCGATCAGAAGCTCCCCGCCGGGGGCCAGCGCACGCCGCCAGGGCTCGCTGCGGCGCAGCGGGTGGAAGCGCGTGCCGTCGACGCCGCGCCCCCAGAGGCGCACGCGCGGCACCCCCTGATCGCGCAGCCAGTCGATCGCCGCGCTCGACGGCGCGAGCGTGATGCTCGCCCGCTCGTGCAGCCGCACGACGTGCCGGGTGAAGGCGGTCGCGAGACCCGGCACCCCGTAGCGCTCGGCGTACGACGGCACATCGGTCTGGTAGACGGCGACCACCGGCAGATCGCACTGCTCGGCAGCGCGCAGCGCCTGCCAGCCGAGCAGGAACGGCGAGGCGAGGTGCACGACGTCGGGGGCGAAGTCGCGCAGCACCGCGGTCATCCGCGGCACGCTCGCGAGACCGAGGCGCAGGTCGCGGTAGCCGGGCAGCGCCGCCGAGGGCACGCGTTCGACGCGCGCGCCCGAAACGGAGACCGACTCGGGGGCGCCGGCGTGGCGGGGGGCGATGATCAGCACCTCGTCGCCCCGCTCGCGCAGGTGGGCGACGGCGTGTAGCACCGACCCGACCACGCCGTTCATCTGGGGAAGGAACGTCTCTGCGACCAGGGCGACTCTCACGATCACAGCGTCGGGGGGACGGGCATCCCGATGCACGGCGAAGCGCGGGGCGACACGGAGTGTTCACGGGGGATTCCCCCGCCGCTCGACTCGACGCCGTACAACGGTTGCCGTGGACGACGCGACCCTGCTGGCGCTGGCGGAGTCCCGCTGGCTGCTGCCCGCCCTGCTCGCCCTCGTCATCGGCGACGCCTTCCTCGTCGTGCTGCCGAGCGAGACCCTCGTCGTTGCCCTCGGGGCCGTGTGGGCCGCCACGGGGTCCCCCGCCCTGCTGCCCGTCATCGTGGTCGCCGCCGCCGGTGCGGTGAGCGGCGATGCGCTCTGCTTCGCGCTCGGCCGCCGGATCGGGCTCGACCGCTGGCGCTGGCAGCGGACCGGCCGCGTTCGGCACGCGCTCGACCGGACGCGCGGCGCGATCCTCACACGCACCGCCGTTCTCGTCCTCACCGCGCGCTACGTGCCCTTCGCGCGCATCGCCGTGAACCTCGCCGCCGGCGCGAGCGGCCTGCCACTGCGGAGGTTCCTGCCCCTGTCGGCCCTCGCCGGCCTCGCCTGGGCGGTCTACAACGTCGCCGTCGGCGCGGCCGTCGGCGCGGTGCTGGCCGACGCGCCCCTGCTCGCCGTCGGGCTGTCGATCGTCGTCGCGATCGCGCTAGGGCTCACGATCGACACCCTCGTGGCGCGCTCGGCGCGACGGCGGAACGCTTCACGGTCGACGCCCAGCCGACGTCGGGCCGGCATCCATACACTGATCAGGCGCGCGCCCCGCGCCCCGACGTCGAAGGAGCACCTCATGACCGCGACCCGCCTCGAGCCCGGCACCCCGGCCCCCGCCTTCACGCTGCCCGACAAGGACGGCGCGCACGTCTCACTCGCCGACTTCGCCGGCCAGAAGGTCGTGCTGTACTTCTACCCGGCCGCGAGCACCCCGGGCTGCACGACGCAGGCCTGCGACTTCCGCGACAACCTGGCCTCGCTGACGAGCGCCGGCTACACCGTGCTCGGCGTCTCGAAGGACGGCCCGGATGCCCTCCAGAAGTTCGCCGAGGAGGAGCACCTGCCCTTCCCGCTGCTCAGCGACCCCGACCTCGCCGTGCACAACGCCTACGGCACCTACGGCGAGAAGTCGATGTACGGCAAGACCGTCATGGGAGTGATCCGCTCGACGTTCGTCATCGACGAGAAGGGCGCGATCGAGCACGCCCTCTACAACGTGAAGGCGACCGGCCACGTCGCGAGCCTGCGCAAGAAGCTCGGCCTCGACTAGAGGTCGAACCTGACCGGCGGCGCTAGTCGCGCTGGTCGAGCCACCGCGTCACCGGCGTGCTCAGGATGAGGATCAGCCCGAGCACGGCGGTGGCGATCACCCACCAGCCGATGTCCGGGCGGGGGATGAACCCCTGGATGCTGCCCACCCCGATGGCGAGCTGCAGGAACTGGTAGGTCAGCACACTGCCGCGCGTCCAGGCGCGGCCGCGGTGCACGCCGACGGTCATCGCGACGAGCCACACGGCGATCAGCAGCACCAGCACGGTGAGGGCGATCGCGGTTGGCGGGAAACGCGCCTCGGCGAGCAGCAGCTCGATCACGAGGAAAGCCGTAAGGCCGATCAGCAGGGCCGTCTGACCGGCGAGGAGCACGACCAGAACGGTGACCAGAGATGAACGGCGTGTTTCGCTCACATGAACCACCCAATACAAAACTATTGATTTGACGCCCAGCCTATGGGAGCCTTATTGCGGTTGATGTGACGCCTACAAAGCGGTGGGCGACTTCCCAGGTCTTCTTCTCTCTCACCTGCGAGCCGGTGAAAAACCGGTTCTTGTGGCGCGTCGTTCAACCCTCGATGGCGTGCTGCTGCACAACACAAAGGAGCACTGCCCCATGGATTGGCGCGACAAAGCAGCCTGCCTGACTGCCGACCCCGAGCTGTTCTTCCCGGTTGGCAACACCGGCCCCGCGGTCGACCAGATCGAGAAGGCCAAGGCCGTCTGCGGCCGATGCTCGGTCACCGAGGCCTGCCTCCAGTACGCCCTCGAGACCAACCAGGACTCGGGCGTGTGGGGCGGCCTCAGCGAAGACGAGCGCCGCGCTCTCAAGCGCCGCGCCGCTCGCGCCCGCCGCGCCTCCTGACCCGCGGCCCGCGCGGCTCGCACCGCACCCGACGCCCCGGTTCCGCATCCGCGTGATGCGACCGGGGCGTCGTGCTGTCTGCGCATGCACGGCGCGCGGATGCTCGCGCGACGCGCCCGCGCTCCGCACCCGCGCGTACCGGCTGCCCGCGGCCGCGACGCCTAGGCCCGCTTCTTCTGCAGGTAGAGCAGCGGCACGTCGATCGTGACCTCGGTGCCTTCGCCCTCGAGGGTGTGCCAGTCGATGGTTCCGCCGAGCTCGCCCTGGATGAGCGTGCGCACGATCTGCGTGCCGAGCCCCGACCCGACCTTGCCCTCGGGCATGCCGCCGCCGTTGTCGCGCACCTTCACCGACAGGGCCTCGTCACTGCGCGAGGCGATGATCTCGACCTCGCCGTCAGGCCGCCCCTCGAGGCCGTGCTCGACGGCGTTGGTGACGAGCTCGGTGAGGGCGAGCGCGAGCGGGGTCGCGTACTCGCTCGGCAGCGTGCCGAACGTGCCGGTCGAGCGCGGATGCACCACCGTGTTGTGGCTCGACGCGACCTCGGCGATGAGCATGAGCACGCGCGAGAACACCACGTCGAAGTCGACGTTCTGGCTGAGCCCCTCGCTGAGGGTGTCGTGCACGACGGCGATGGCGGCCACGCGGCGCATGGCCTGCGTGAGCGCCTCGCGCGTCGATTCGGCGTGCGAGCGGCGGGCCTGGATGCGCAGCAGCGACGCGACCGTCTGCAGGTTGTTCTTCACCCGGTGGTGGATCTCGCGGATCGTCGCGTCCTTCGTGATGAGCTCGCGCTCCTGGTGCCGAACCTCGGTGACGTCGCGCACGAGCACGATCGCACCGATGCGCGTGCCGTCGCGGAACAGCGGGATGGTGCGCAGCGTCACCGTCACCCCGCGCGACTCGATGTCGGTGCGCCACGGCGCTCGGCCGGTGACGACGAGCGGCAGCGACTCGTCGACCTGCTGCGGGCGACCGGCGAGCAGGCGCGTGGTGACGGTGGCGAGCGACTGACCCTCGAGCTCGCCGGCGAAGCCCATGCGGTTGAAGGCGCTCAGGCCGTTGGGGCTCGCGAAGGTGACGGTGCCGTCGAGGTCCAGCCGCACGAGCCCGTCGCTCGCGCGCGGAGCGCCGCGGCGAGGCATGCTCGGCGCGGCCAGGTCGGGGAAGTCGCCGGCGGCGATCATCGCGAACAGGTCGTTGGCGCACTCGTTGAAGGTCAGCTCCTGGCGGCTCGGCATGCGCGCCTCGCTGAGGTTCGTGTGCCGGGTGATGATGGCGATCGGATGCTCGCTCACCGCCTCGCCGTCCCTGCCGGGTCGCCGCATCACCGGGATCGCCCGCACCCGCGTCGGCGTCTCCTCGTACCAGTCGGGCGACGAGGAGTCGACGATCGCGGCGGTCTCGAAGGCCTCGGTGACCTGGCTGCGCCACTCGGGCCGCACCTCCTGCCCGACGAAATCGCGGTAAAAGAGGGTGGCTGAGCTGCTCGGGCGCGCGTGCCCGACAGCGAGGAAGGTGCCGGCGCGCGTGGGCACCCACAGCACGATGTCGGCGAAGGCGAGGTCGGCGATCAGCTGCCCGTCGGCGAGCAGCAGGTGCAGCCACTCGATGTCAGTCTCGTCGGCATCACTGTGCTCGTGCACCAGGTCTGAGAGCGTCGACACGCCCCCAGGCTAGCCGGGGCGCGCGGTCGGGGCTGCGGAGTGCAGAGCGGGCGACTGCGAGGCCGCGGGGTGCGGCGCTCCCCGCCGGGCCCCGAGACGGGCGGCCCAGCGGGCGCCGGTGCGCAGCGCCGGGGACCGCGCGAACCCGAGCGCGTCGGCGAGCTCGGCGATGCCGCGACCCAGCGCGCCGCGCGGGGCAGCCACGGTGACCGGACGGGCGGTGAGCAGGGCGAGGTCGGCGGCATCCGGGTCGTTCTCGATCAAGACGGCATCGCGCACCCCGACGAAGCGCTCGAGCGTCTGCCGCACCTGCCCGTGCGGGTCGATGCCGAGCACGGATGCCCGCACCCGGTTCACGACCACCCGCACCCGCGCGGCCTCGGCCGCCTCGACGAGGTCGCCGTGCGCGCGCAGCAGCCGCGCGAGGCCGACCGGGTCGGCGGACCCGACCGCAACCACCTCGTCGGCGGCCCGCAGCGCGGCGATGGTCGCGGCGTTGCGGCGCGGCGCCGCGAGGTCGCTGCTGAGCTCCTCATCGGCCTCGAGGTTGAAGCCCGCGTCGACGACGATCACCTCGCGCCAGCGGCGGCAGCGCTCGAGCACCGAGGCCACGCGCCCGGCCGAGAGCTCGGGCCAGCGGTGCGGCCGACCGATGCCGGTGAGCACCACCATGTCCGCACCGTTCGCGGCCGGGCTCGGCTGGGCGATGCGGTCGAGCTCGGCGATGGTCAGCGCCTCGGCACCGGCGAGCCGGCAGGCCGCGGCGAACCCGGGTGCCTCGTCGAGCAGCCCGAGGGCCGGGGCGATCGTGCCACCGTAGGTGTCGGCGTCGATGAGGGCGACGGCGTGGCCTCGACCGGCGAGCTCCGCGGCGAGGCCGATGGCCAGGGTCGTGCGCCCCGGCGCGCCGGCCGGACCCCACACGACGATCGTGCGCGGCCGGCGCACGAAAGGGGTCGAGGCCTCCGCCCGCGAGTGCTCGGCGACACGGGGAGGCGCGGCGGCGGGCGGCGCGGCGGCGGGCACCAGCCCGGGGTCGAGGGCGGGCGCCGCGGGCTGGGCCGGTGCCGTGGCAGAGGTCGGTACCGCGGCCGGGGTCGGTGCCTCGGCCGATAGGGGCAGTGGTGCGGGGGCTGGCGCTCGGCCCGCGTCGAGCATCCCGAGATCGAGGCCCTCGGCCCCGAGCGGCAGCACGTCGAGCACGCCGAGCCGCGCGGCCCCTGGCGAGAGATCGGCGCCAGCGAGGGCGATCAGGCACGTGCGCACGCCCAGCAGGTCGGCTGCGCCCACGACGCCGCTGGTGGCCACTGCGGGATGGTCGGCGACGAGCAGCACATCGGGCGCACGCTGCGCCAGCTGGGTGAGCACGTCGTCCTGATCGGCGGCCCGCCAGGCGATGGCGTGCCCGGCGCGCAGCAGGGCGAGCTCGACGGTGTCGAGGTCGAGCCCCGGAACGGCGAGCGCGATGAGCACGTCAGCCTCCGATCGCGAGCGACACGGGAACCGCGGCGAGCGCGTCGCCGTTGGCCAGCGCGTGCAGGATGCGCGCCACATCGCGGCGCGGAACCAGGAGCTCGACGCGCCCGCCCTCCTCCGCGGCGACGATGCCCTCGGCGGCGACCGTGCGGACGAGCTGAGCGCCCGAGGCGATGACGGACGGCGCACCGAACCGGCCGCCCTCGATCGCGGGCGACGACCACAGGTCGAGCGCGTCGCCGGCGCGCACAGTCGCCCCGAGCGGAGTGGAGAGGCTGACCACGATGGTCGTCGCGACGGGACCGCGTGGGTCGCCGAGCGCGCTCAGCGGCACGAGTTCGCCGGCGGCGAGGGCGCGGCTGATGACGACGCCCTCCTCCGGCACATCGGCGGGGCCGGCGTAGCCGTGGGCCTCGACCCCGAGCGAGACGCGGCGCACCTCGAGGTCGCCGACCGTGAGCTCCTGCCCGGCGACCAGATCGCTGGGTGCGACGAGCAGCTCCTCCCCCTCGTCGGCGGCCCCGACGATGCCGACCACGGCGGCCACCGAGGCGATCACGAGCAGCAGGCCGACCAGGAGGCGGGCATCGAGTCGGCGGGCGGCACGGGCTGCCGCCCCCTCGGCGGCGCGCGGGGTGTTCTCGGTCATCGGTCCTCCAGGCACGGCGGGTGGTCGCGACCGATCCTGATCATCAGCCGGATGCGCCGCCGCAGTTATCCACACGGCGGGCCCACGGCCCCCCGCGGGCGGATACTGGACGTATGACGGATTCGTCGCCGCTCGAGCCCGGGCGCTTCCTCACCCTCACCGACGTGGCGGAGGTGCTCGCGCTCTCCGCCGCCGAGGTGGTGGCGCTCGTGCGCTCCGGCGAGCTGCCGGCGATCCGCCTGGGATCGATCGGGCAGTGGCGGGTCGAGCAGTCGGTGCTGTCGTCGTTCATCGCCGACAAGTACGAGGAGGCGCGGCGGGCCGCCCTCTGGCACGAGGTCCAGAATGCCGATGTCGCCGAGCTCTTCGGCGAGCGGCGCGGCCGGCTGCGCCGCGGGTGAGCCGCGGCGCTCGACCGCTCGCAGGCCTCGCCTGATCACAGCGTGACACTGACGAGCTGATCGAGCGGGATCACGCGCACAGCTTCGACCGCGGTGGCCCGGCGCGGCTCGTCGCGGTCGTGCTCGGCGAGATCGAGATGATCGCGTCCGACGCGGTCGATCGTGCCGGTCACCTGCCCTCCGCGTGTGCGCAGCGCGACCGATGCCCGGCGTCGGCACAGGTCGCGCAGGAGGAACGAGAGCCCGAGCCGTGCGCCGAGCTCCGATGCCTCGGCCACAGGGATCAGGGAGGTCGTCGCCTGCGCCGGGGAGAGGAGCAGGGCATCGACGGCCGCGAGCGGAACCGCCATCTGCACTGCGCGCGGCGGCGCCTCGACCGAGCCCGCGAACCAGTCGCGCCCGATCGTGACGAGCCGCAGCCGCACGCGCTCACCGGTGACGAGACGGATCGTCAGCACCTGCTCGGCCTCGGCGGAGCGGCGGAGCGCGACGAGGCGCTCGCGCAGCGGGAGCCGGCCGAGGCGGAGCCGCTCCTCCTCCTGCTCGAGGTCGGCCTGCTCGGTGCGGAGCTCGTGCTCGAGCTGGGCGGAGAGATCGTCGAAGAGGTGGTCCCAGCGCATGCCGCGACGGTAGCGACCGCCTCCGACGGCCGGAGCCGGGTTGTCCACAGTTCGAGGAATCCTCTTTACAAGTGAGGAAACGTTTGGTTGAGTGATGTCGCCCCGCTCGGGGTGTACCTATCGGTCTACCGCCGGGGGGCGGCGCGCAGGCCACGACGACCAATCGACCGCCTGCCGGTTCGGGGGAAGAGGAGCCGACTGTGACCGCCGTTCAGACCATTCCGCACATTGCGCCCACCCAGGGTGAGCCGGCGTCGCCCGCCGCGCCGCCGCGCGGACGCGGGGCGAAGGCCCGCATCGCGCACGAGGAGTTCTTCGACTACCAGCCGACGTCGACCGCCGATCTGCCCGATCCGCGCCCACTGATCGAGAATCTGACACGCTGCGTCATCGAGATCCTCGCCGGTGCGCGTGAGCTGGAGCAGATCGCCCGCTGGGTCACCGACGACGTCTACCGCACGATGCTCTCGCGGGCCGCGATCAGCGCCCGAGCCCGTGCGGCGCGCGGGGCTCCCGCCGTGCGCCCGACCTTCTCGGTCGGCGAGCCGCGCATCACGGGCCCGCGCGATGGCGTGGTCGAAGCGGTCGTCATCGTGACGAGCCGGGCTCGGGCGCGCGCCGTGGCGATCCGGCTCGAGGGGCTCGACCGGCGCTGGCGCGCCAGCGCCATCGCGGTGCTCTAGACCCGCATCCGGCCCCGCATCACCCCACCGCAATCTCAGCGCGCCGCCGCACATGACTTATGAGACACTGTCTCCGTCATGGAGACGAGCCCCTCGGACAGCGAGCGCGCGGCCGACCGCCGCACCCTCACCCTCGCGCTCACCGTGACCATGCTGGTGCAGTTCGCCCAGCAAGCCACGCGACCCATGGCCTCGTACCGGGCGCTCGGCCTCGACGCCAGCGTCGAGCAGCTCGGCTACCTCGCGTTCTCGTTCGCGGTGCTCGCCATCGCGGTCGCGATCCCCATCGGCCGCCTCGTCGACCGCCGCGGAGCCCGCCTCACCACCGTCGGCGGCATCGCCCTCATGGGCGCCGCGGCCGCCGCCCATGCGCTCGCCACCGACCTCGTCACTCTTGTCGCGGCGCACACCGCTCTCGGCCTCGGGCTGATCGGCGCGGTCGTCGGGTTGCAGGCGATCGTCGCCCACGCCGGCCCCGCCGAGAGCGCCGATGCCCGCTTCGGGATGTTCGGGGCCATCATCTCCCTCGGCCAGGTGCTCGGCCCGATCGTCGCGGGTGGGCTCGCCGAGCTCACCCTCGCGCTCGACGCGGCGGCCCCGGCCGACCCATTCGGCACCACGCCCATCTTCGTGCTCGCGGGCGCACTGTGCACGGCCGGCGCGCTCGCCGCCCTGGGCCTGCCCCGCCATCCGGGCGGCACCCGCACCGCCGTCGAGAGTGCCGCCGCCGACGGGACAGCCGCCGAAGCGCAGCCCGGCCTCGGCTCCGTGCTGCGGGCCCCGCACATGGGCAAGGCACTGTGGGCGAGCCTCGTGGTGCTGTCGACGACCGACGTGCTGACGGTCTACCTGCCGGCGATCGGCGCCGAGCGCGGGTGGACGATCGCGTTCGTGAGCATCCTGCTCGCCGTGCGCGCCGCGGCATCGTTCGCCGTACGCATCGCCACCGGCCCCCTGGTGCGGATGCTGGGCCGACGCCCGCTGCTGGTCGGCGCCTGCGGCATCGGCGCGACGGCCTTGCTGCTCATGGTGCCGATGCTGCCGGGCTGGGTCGCACTCGTGCTGATGGGCATCACGGGGCTCGTGCTCGGCATCGGGCAGCCCCTGACCATGGCCTGGGTATCGCGCTCGGCCCCCGACGAGCTGCGCGCCACCGCTCTCGCCGTTCGGCTGACCGGAAATCGGATCGGGCAGTCGCTCATCCCGGTCGCTGTCGGCACCGTCGCCGCGCTGGCCGGCTCCGGAGCGGTATTCCTCGTGCTCGGAGTGCTGCTGCTGAGCACCTCCGCGGCGGTCGCGCGTTCGAACCTGCGCTGACCAGCGAGACGAACCTCTTCTGCCATCACGCCCGAGACGTTTCACACCTCACGACAGAGCTGACCGCACACGACGGCGAGGGCGATGCCGGGCCACCGCGCCTGGAGCGCGCCGGTCGGGGCTAGCGGCCCTTCTTCTTGTCCTGGGCGCGACGCTGGGCGCGGTTCACCGGCGCGGGGCCGGCCGGCGCCGCGGGGGTCTTCTGCCCGAAGGCACCGGTCTGCTGGCCGCCCTGGCCGCCCTGCGGCTGACCCTGTGCAGCACGGCGCGTGGTCGGCGCTGCACCCGCGGCCGGGGCCGCGGCCGGGCCGCCGAATGCGGCGGAGACCGGCGGCTGGGCGCGGCGGGCCGCATCCGTCGGGGCCTGCAGCACCTGGCCGCGCTGGTTGCGCACCTCCACGTCACCATCGGCCGACGGGGCCGTGTAGCTGAGGTTCTGCGGGGTCTGCGGCTGGTTGAGGCCCTTCGCCGTGACCTGCGCGGTGCCCTTGCTGCCGGTGACCTCGACCTCGAGGTTGAACAGGAAGCCGATCGCGTCCTCGCGGATCGCGCTCATCATCGACTGGAAGAGCGCGTAGCCCTCGCGCTGGTACTCGACGAGCGGGTCGCGCTGCGCCATGGCGCGCAGGCCGATGCCGTCCTTCAGATAGTCCATCTCGTAGAGGTGGTCGCGCCAGCGGCGGTCGATGACGCTGAGCACGACGCGGCGCTCGAGCTCGCGGGTCGCCGTGCGGCCGAGGCTCTCCTCACGACGCTCGTAGGCGAGCTTCGCGTCGCTCGTGATCTCGCGGATCAGGAAGGCCGAGGTCAGCTTGGCACCGCCCTCGCTGATGACCTCGTCGATCGTGAGGCTGATCGGGTAGAGGGTCTTCAGCTCCGTCCAGAGCTGGTCGAAGTCCCACTCGTCGCTGTGGCCGCTGGCGGTGTGCGTCTCGACGATCTCGGTGATGACCTGCTCGAGGAAGACCTGGACGCGGTCGCGGAGGTCATCGCCCTCGAGGATGTGCCGGCGGTCGGTGTAGATCGCCTCGCGCTGGCGGTTGAGCACGTCGTCGTACTTGAGCACGTTCTTGCGGATCTCCGCGTTGCGCGCCTCGACCTGCGACTGCGCCGAGCGGATGGCCCGGCTGACGACCTTCGACTCGATGGCGAGGTCGTCAGGAACGTTCGAGCGACCCATGAGCGCCTCGGCTGCACCTGCGTTGAACAGGCGCATGAGGTCGTCCTGCAGCGAGAGGTAGAAGCGGCTCTCGCCCGGGTCGCCCTGACGGCCGGAGCGGCCGCGCAGCTGGTTGTCGATGCGCCGCGACTCGTGCCGCTCCGTGCCGAGCACGTACAGACCGCCGACCGCGATGACCTTGGCGGCCTCCTCGGCGACCTGAGCCTTGACGCGCTCGTACACGGCATCCCACTGCGCCTCGTACTCCTCCGGCGTCTCGACCGGCGAGAGGCCCTTCGCGTTCATCTCGGTGACGGCGAGGAACTCGGCGTTACCGCCGAGCATGATGTCGGTGCCGCGGCCGGCCATGTTGGTGGCGACGGTGACGGCACCGAGCCGCCCGGCCTGGGCGATGATCGCCGCCTCGCGGGCGTGGTTCTTGGCGTTCAGCACCTCGTGCTTGACGCCGCGCTTGGCGAGCAGCCGCGAGAGCAGCTCGCTCTTCTCGACGCTCGTCGTTCCGACGAGCACCGGCTGCCCGGTGGCGTGACGGCGCACGATGTCCTCGGCGGCCTGCTCGAACTTCACCTGCTCGTTCTTGTACACGAGGTCGGGCTGATCGATGCGCTGCATCGGCAGGTTGGTCGGGATCGGCACCACACCGAGCTTGTAGGTGCTCATGAACTCGGCGGCCTCGGTCTCGGCCGTACCGGTCATGCCCGAGAGCTTCGTGTAAAGGCGGAAGTAGTTCTGCAGCGTCACCGTGGCGAGGGTCTGGTTCTCGGCCTTGACCGTCACGCCCTCCTTGGCCTCGATGGCCTGGTGGATGCCCTCGTTGTAGCGGCGGCCGACCAGGATGCGCCCGGTGTGCTCGTCGACGATGAGCACCTCGCCGTTCATGACGACGTAGTCCTTGTCGCGCTTGAACAGCGCCTGCGCCTTGATGGCGTTGTTGAGGAACGAGATCAGCGGGGTGTTCGCCGACTCGTAGAGGTTGTCGATGCCGAGGTGGTCCTCGACCTTCTCGATGCCCGGCTCGAGCACGCCGACCGTACGCTTCTTCTCGTCGACCTCGTAATCGACGCCCGCCTTCAGGCGCGTCGCGATGCGCGCGAACTCGGTGAACCAGCGGTTCGCCTCGCCCGATGAGGGGCCGGAGATGATGAGCGGCGTGCGGGCCTCGTCGATGAGGATCGAGTCGACCTCGTCGACGATCGCGAAGAAGTGGCCGCGCTGCACCATGTCGGCGGTCTGCCAGGCCATGTTGTCGCGCAGGTAGTCGAAGCCGAACTCGTTGTTGGTGCCGTAGGTGATGTCGGCGGCGTACTGCTGGCGGCGCACCTCGGGCGTCTGGCCCGAGAGGATGCAGCCGGTGGTCATGCCCAGGGCGCGGAAGATGCGGCCCATGAGCTCGCTCTGGTAGCTGGCGAGGTAGTCGTTCACCGTCACGACGTGCACGCCGCGCGAGGGGATCGCGTTGAGGTAGGCGGCGAGCGTGGCGACCAGGGTCTTGCCCTCACCGGTCTTCATCTCGGCGATGTTGCCCAGGTGCAGGGCCGCGCCGCCCATCAGCTGCACGTCGAAGTGGCGCATGCCGAGGGTGCGCTTGGCCGCCTCACGCACGGCGGCGAAGGCCTCGGGCAGCAGGTCGTCGAGCGACTCGCCGTTGCCGTAGCGCTCGCGCAGCTCGACGGTCTCGTTCTTGAGCTCGTCATCCGAGAGATCGCTGAAGTCGTCCTCGAGCTGGTTGATCGCCTCGGCGTACGCCTTCAGCCGGCGCAGGAGGCGCCCTTCGCCCACCCGCAGAACACGCTCGAGAACATTCGCCACTTCGGTCACTCCACTCGTCGGGCGGCGCCGGGGGCGACGCTCGCCAGGCCTGGGCGCGCCACAGACCACCGCTCTTCGCGGCGGGCCCATGCTAGCAAGCGCGCCCCGGCGGGGCGGCACGGATGCTCCGCTCACGACGAGCGGAGCATCCGTGCACCGCGGGCCGGCGGTCGGGAGGCTCAGCGCCCCCGTCGCCCGCCGACCGCGGCCTTCTCCTGCTCGGCCTCGAGACCGATGACCCCGTAGTTCCAGCCCTGGCGCCGGTAGACCACGCTCGGGCGGTCGGTGACGGCGTCGATGAAGAGGAAGAAGTCGTGGCCGACCAGCTCGAGCTGGTCGACGGCCTCGTCGACGGTCATCGAGACCGCGGGGAAGACCTTCTGCCGGACGACGACGGGGGTGTAGACCTCTTCGGCCTCGTCCTCCTGCTGCACCGGGATCGACCCGGTCGCGACCTTCCGGATGATCTCGGCGTCGGCGGGCGTGATGTCGATGACGGTGAACCCGCCCGCGGCGGCCTCGTGCAGCGACACCGGGCGGTGGTTGCCGCGGTGCACCTTGCGCTTGTCCTTCGCGCGGCGCAGCCGCTCGAGCAGCTTGTCGATGGCGAGGTCGAAGGCGACGTACTTGTCGCTGCCGGCGGCCTCGGCCCGCACGACCGGACCCGGTCCGATGAGGGTCAGCTCGACGCGATCGTCGTCCGGCGATCGCCCGGCGCTCTTCTCGTGGTGGCGAGAGACCTTGATCTCGAGCACCAGGGCGCGATCGGCGAGATGCTCGACCTTCTCCGCCTTCTCAGTGGCGTAGTCGCGGAACCGGTCGGTGATGCCAATGTTGCGTCCGGTGATGGTGATGTCCACGTCGACCTCCTGAGCCGTCAGCGTGTCGCCTGTCGGTCAGGCGAGTGATCACGCCTCCTTTCCCTGACCATAGCCCTCCGGGCCGACCTTGTCACCGGGACCTTCGTCATCATCGGCCCAGAATCTCCAGAGCAGGCTCGAGACACCCTGCCGTCGGGGGGTGGCGGCCACCGCCGCGGCCCCCACGACGATGGCCCCGACCGTTCGGAGGGCCCGCGCCGCATCGCGCAGCGTCGCCCCGCTGGTGACGATGTCGTCGATCAGGACGACCCGCCGACCGGCCAGCGCGGGGCGCGCAATGAATCGCGGATGCTGCCCCGCGAGCCGCTCGTCGAGCCGGAGCCGCTTCTGCTGCGGCCCACCGTCGAGCGCCCGCAGCCCGCGGGTGACCACCAGCCCGCCGCGCCGGGCCAGGAGCGCTGCCGGGGCGAAGCCGCGCTGCGCGGCGCCCGCGCGCGAGCCCGGCACCGGCACCAGCACGTCGGCTCCCGCGCCCGGCCAGGCGAGCGCGACGGCCCGCCGCAGCGGGACGGCGAGGGGCCGCGCGAGCTCGGTGCGACCCTCCGCCTTGAGGGCGAGCAGTGCGGCCCGCGCGACCCCCTCGTAGGCGAGCCCGGCGACCACCGGAAGGGCGTGGCCGTCGACGTCGAGCAGCGCGCGGCGGAGCGACGGCCGCAGCGCGGTGGCGCAGAGGGCGCAGAGAGCACGATCGGGGGCTCCGCATCCGGCGCAGTCGACCGGGGCGACGAGCGCCCAGGCATCGGCGAGCGCCGTGGCGATGTGCGCGGAGATCATGTCGACAGGGTGCGACAGGGGCCCGCGGCGGGGCGGCGCCCGCGCGAACCCGTGGAGGACCGCTACTGCTGAGTGCCGAGGAAGGAGGCGCGCAGGCTCGTGCCCTGCCATCCGGAGCCGCGCGGCTCGAACACCACGCCGTCGGCGCCGAGCACGCGGATGCCCTCGGTGCCGCCATTGCCACCGACGATCTGCACGGCGTCGCGCGGCAGGCCGAGCGGCCGGCTGCGGCCGCCGATCTCGTGCAGCTCGACGAGCGTCTGCTCGTCGGTGCGGGTGATCGAGGCGATGCGCACCTCGTCGACCCACGCCGCGTCGACGGCGGTGTCGCCGTTGAGGGGAACCTCGCGCAGCTCGCCGAGGCGCACCGGCACCCCGGAGGTCTCGTCGCGGATAACGGCGGCGACGACCAGTCGCGGCCCACCGCGGCCGTCGAGCATGATGAGCACGCGGGCGTCGTCGCGCGAGACTGCGAGCCTCACGACGCGGCTGCCGTCGGGCAGTGCCGCCTCGACCTCGTGCACCGTGCCGTTGAGCTCGGTGGCGCGGATCGCTCCCGAGCCGGTCGCCGGCACGGACCACACGAACTGGTAGCCGTCGATGCTGGGGGCGATCAGGCCGGGGCGCTCATCGAGCAGCAGCGGTAGGGCCTCGCCCGCCGAGACAGCCCAGACGCCGTCGGGCCCGAGCGCGGTAGCGAGGGTGGTGCGCCCGGGGGCGAGCGCGACGGCGGTCGCCCCGAGCTCGACGACGCGGGTGCTCAGCGCGCCGAGCGGCTCGACCTCCCCGCCGGTCGCGAAGCCGAAGCTCTCGTCGGTGCGCAGCAGCACGCGCGGGTCGACCTGCGGCACGACGTCGGGCGCCCCGCTGGTCCACTCCGGGATCGCGACCAGGTTCTGGTCGACCGTGATGTCGACACCGACGACGCCGCTCACCGCGCGCAGGCTCGCCGCCAGCTGAAGGCGCACGCGCTGCCGCTCGCGCTCCGAGAGCGTGAGCACCTCGCTCGTGAGGTCGATCTGCGCGGTGCCGGCCACGACCGATACGGGCGACAGCGCGAGCTCGGTGCCCTCGGGGATCGCCGACACGGTCGCGCCCTGGCCGAGCCACGAGGTCGGCGGCTCGAGCACCGCGCGCACGATCCGGGTGGCGACCTCGGAGCGGGTCGGGAACCACCGCAGGTCGGGCACCAGGTTGCGGAACGCGGAATCCCAGTAGTAGATCGTGTGCTGGCTGAACGCGCTGGGGAACGCCTGCTGCGAGATCAGGATGCCGTCGCCGAGCTCGGCGATGCGCCACTCGCCGCCCTCCTGCACGAAGCGGAAGGCGGGCAGGGTCTGGCTGGAGGTGCTGTCGGCGACGGAGTACCGGCCCACCGCATCCACGGAGGCGACGATCGGCACGCTGTAGGTGAGGGTCGCATCGTCGAGCCGCTCGACGGCACCCTCGCGCGCCCGCACGAGCGTGCTGTCGTAGGGGTTCCACGCGTCGGCGACGTCCTCCGCGAGGAAGGACCGCGCGATGCGGTAGTTGTCCTGCGCCGCGGTCGTCGCGGCAAGGAAGCCGCGCAGGATCTCCTCCTGCGTCGCGCCCGCGCTCGGGCCGGAGGGCAGGAAGTCGAAGTCGACGTCGACCTCGCCCTCGATCGGGCCGCCGGGGTCGACGCCGCCGGCGAAGGGCACCGACACGCAGCCGGAGAGCAGCAGCGCCGGCAGGAGCAGGGGCAGCAGGAGGAGCACCGCGAGCCGTCTACGCATTCTTCTCATCCCTCTCGGGCGCGAGACGATCGGCTCCGAGCAGGTCGCCCTCGAGCGGCTCGGCGGGCGGCAGGTCGACCGGAGAATGGTGCACGGTCGCCCCACGCTCGCGCGGCAGCGTCAGCCGGAAGCAGCTGCCCTCCCCCGGCTCCGACCAGACATCGAGGGTGCCCCCGTGCAGCTGCGCGTCCTCCGTCGCGATCGCGAGCCCGAGCCCGGTGCCGCCGGTGGTGCGCTGCCGCGAGGGGTCGGCACGCCAGAACCGGTCGAAGACGCGCTCGAGCTGCCCCGCATCCATTCCGACACCGTAGTCGCGCACCGCGATGGCGACGGCGGTCGCGTCGCTGTCGACGTGCACGACGATCGGGCGCCCCTCGCCGTGGTCGACGGCGTTGCCGAGCAGGTTCTGCAGAATGCGGCGGATGCGGCGCGCATCCACATCCGCCTCGAAGTAGCCGCCCGGGGCGACGAGCCGCAGCTCGCTGCCCTTCTCGTCGGCGAGCGGGCGCAGTGCGTCGAGCGACTCCTCGACGAGCCGCACGAGGTTGGTGGGCTCGGCGTCGATGTCGACGGCGCCCGCGTCGTACCGACTCATCTCGAGCAGGTCAGCGAGCATCGACTCGAAGCGGTCGACCTGGGCGTGCAACAGCTCGGCCGTGCGGGCGGTGGTCGGGCTGAACTGGTCGCGCTGCTCGTAGAGCACGTCGCCGGCCAGCCGGATGGTGGTGAGCGGCGTTCGCAGCTCGTGGCTGACGTCGCTGACGAACCGCTGCTGCACCCGCGAGAGCGTGGCGAGCTGGGTGATCTGCCGCTGCAGGCTGTCGGCCATGCGGTTGAACGAGCGCGCGAGAGTGGCGATGACGTCTTCGCCCTTCTCGGGGATGCGGCGGTCGAGCTCGCCCTCGGCGAGCTTCTCGGCGGTCTCGGCGGCGATGCGCACGGGGCCGATCGCGAGCCGCGTGACGAAGTAGGTGACGAGCCCGATGGTGCCGACCAGCAGCAGCGAGCCGATGACGAGCGTCTGCTGCACGAAGTCGAGGGTCTGCTGCACGTCGCGCACGTTGTAGACGAGGTAGAGCTCGTACTGGCCGGCGGTCGGAACCTCGAACACGCCCCCGACGACGAGGCCCGGGTCGGGGCGGCCGCTCGCGGCGTTGAGCGTGACCGCCTGGGTGTAGAGCTGCCCGTCGTCCTGGGCCACCTGCTCGCGCAGCTCGTCGGAGATCACCGACAGGTCGAGCGCCCGCGTCTGCGTCGCCGTCATGGTGACCTCGGTCGTCTGACCCGGCGTGCGCAGGATCGCGAACTCGGTGCCGCCAGGGCTCGAGGCCACGCTGCGGATCGTGGTCTGCGCCGTGCGGTTGACCGCCTCCACGTCGATCGTGCCGCTCGCCGTCACCGAGCTGTCGAAGAGCTCCTGGGCGCTGACGGTCGCCTGCCGCGCCTCCGCGATGGCCTGATTCTTGCGCGCCTCGTACAGGTTGGTGGCGATGCTCAGCGACATGTAGCCGCTGATGATGGTGACGGCGACGGTCGACAGGAGCACCGTGATTGCGACCGTGCGCAGCTGCAGCGAGCCGCGCCACAGGCGCCGCGCGCGCTGCACGAGGCTGCGCCAGGTGAAGGTGAGCATCCCGTACCGGCGCCCCGCGATCAGCGGGCCGTGCCGGCCCGGTAGCCCACGCCGCGCACGGTCATGACGATGCGCGGGTTGTCGGCGTCGAGCTCGACCTTGGCGCGCAGCCGCTGCACGTGCACGTTGACCAGGCGGGTATCGGCCTTGTACTGGTAGCCCCACACCTGCTCGAGCAGCATCTCGCGCGTGAAGACCTGGTTGGGCTTCATGGCGAGCGCGAGCAGCAGGTCGAACTCGAGCGGGGTCAGGGCGATCGGCACGCCATCCCGCGTGACCTCGTGCCCGGTGACGTCGATGATGAGGTCGCCGATCGGCAGGCGCTCGACCGACGACTGCGCGGCGGGGCGCAGCCGGGTGCGGATGCGCGCTACCAGCTCTTTCGGATTGAACGGCTTCACGACGTAGTCGTCGGCACCGCTCTCGAGCCCGCGCACGACGTCGGTCGAGTCGCTCTTCGCGGTGAGCATGATGATCGGCGTGCCGCTGGTCTCACGGATCCGCGTACACACCTCGATACCGTCCATGCCCGGCAGCATGAGATCGAGCAGCACCAGGTCGGGCTTGACGCTCGCGAAGGCCTCGATGGCGGCCGGACCGTCGTAGGAGAAGTGCGGATCGAAGCCCTCTCCGCGCAGGACGATGCCGACCATCTCGGCGATGGCGGCGTCATCATCGACAACGAGGATGCGCGCGGTCATGGCTGGCCTCCGGTTCTCCGTCACCGCCAGCCTAGACGAGTGTGACACCATACGCCTGAGCAGACCTCGGGCACCGATCGGGCACGACCGGGCACGTACGAAGGGCGGACCGTGAGCGACAGCACCTCCTGGGCAGCACCCGGCGGCGGCGAGCCGCAGCCGACGACCGGCCCGAGCGGGACATCCGGCGCGGGGGCATCGCCCACCCCCGGTGCGACCCCGTACGGACCGGCCGACGGGGGCGCGCCCTTCGGCGGCGCCCCGACCCCCGCGGGCACGACCGGCTGGACTCCCCCGCCGAAGCCGGGGCTGATCCCGTTGCGGCCGCTCGACTTCGGCACCGTGCTCGGTGCGTGCTTCCAGGTGCTGCGGCGCAACCCGCGGCCGACCTTCGGGGCCGCCCTGCTGCTCAACGCCCTCGTCGTCTTCCTCTCGACGGGCATCAGCACCGTCATCGTGTTCTCCGGCCTCGATCGGGCTGCGCGCGCGAGCTCCGCCGATGCCGACACCATCCTGGTCGGCACCATCGGGCTGACGATCGTGGCCGGCCTGCTCGCCGTGGCGATCTCGGTCGTCGCCCAGGCGCTCCTGCAGGGCATCATCTCGATCGAGGTGGCGCGGGCCACCCTCGGCGAGAAGCGCACGCTGCGCGAGCTCATCGCCCTCGGCCGAGGCCGCTGGTGGGCGCTCATCGGCTGGACGGCGCTGCTCGGCCTCGCGGTCGGGCTCGGCGTGGGCCTGCTCATCGCCCTGAGCATCGGATTCTTCCTGCCCGGCGATCCCCTGCTCGCGCTCGCCGGCGTGGCGGTCGTGCTGCTCGGGGTGCTCGCTCTCATCGTGGTGAGCGCGTTCGTCGCCACGAAGCTCGCCTTCGTTCCCGCATCCCTGATGATCGAGCGCCTGCCGCTGATGGAGGCCGCCCGGCGCTCGTGGCGCCTGGTGCGCGGAGCGTTCTGGCGCGTGCTCGGGATCCTGCTGCTCGTCAGCGTCATGGTGAACATCGCGGCGAGCATCGTCACGACGCCGTTCCAGCTGGGGCTCACCTTCGCCGCGCCGCTCGTCAACCCAGCCGGCGAGGTCGAGACCGACCTGACCCTCTTCATCGTGCTGAACATCGCCGTCATCGCGATCACCGCGGTGGTGGGCGCGATCGGGTCGGTGCTGACCACGGCCGCGAGCTCGCTGCTCTACATCGACCGCCGCATGCGCACCGAGGGCCTCGACCTCGAGCTGCAGCGCTTCGTCGAGCAGCGCGCGGCCGGCGGCGCCGCGGCCGACCCCTACCAGCGCGCGACCGGACCATCGGCTCCGTGACGCTCGCCGCTGCGCTGGGCCTGGCCGCACGGATCTCCCCGGCCCTCGGGGTTCCGGTCGAGCCCGACGCTCCGGATGCCCGCGAGCTGCTGCTCGATGAGCTCAGCGACCCGGCCTACGCCGAGAGCCAGCCGAGCTGGTTCGACCTGCTCTCGCAGGCGGTGCTCGACTGGTTCGGGTCGCTGCGCCTGGCCGAGGGCGACGGGGTGCCGGCCATCGCGCTGCTGGTCGGGGGCATCCTGCTCGCCGCCGCCATCGCCGCGGCGATCCTCATCTACGGGGTGCCGCGCTGGCGGGCCCGCAGCGGGGTCGGCGTCGAGCTGCTCGGCGACCGGGACCGCCGCACAGCCCGGCAGCTGCGGCGCGACGCCGAGCGGGCCGCGAGCAGCGGCGACTGGGCGCGCGCGATCGCCGACCGCTACCGTGCGGTGGCTCGCGCCCTCGACGAGCGCACCCTGGTGCCGGCACTGCCCGGCACGACCGCGCACGGGTTCGCCCGCACCGCCGGTCGGGTGTTCCCTGCCGAGTCCGCGGCACTCGAGGCGGCCGCCGACCGCTTCGACGGCGTGCGCTACTTCGAGCGGGCCGGAACCGCCGACGACTACGCGCTGGTGCGCGCGCTCGACGAGCGGCTCGAGGCCGCGCCCGCGCCGCTCGCCGAGCTGGCCGACCTGCCCGGGACGGTGCCGGCATGAGCGCGCCCGTCACGCGGCCCGGCGCCGGCAGGGCCTCCGGTCTCGATGCCGACCTGAACAGCGAACTCTCCGCGCTCGTCATGACCCCGACCGTGCGGCGCTCGGTGCGGCGCTCGCTCTACTGGGCGATCGTGACCGCCGGGCTCATCGTGCTCGGCGTGGTGCTGCTCGCCGTCAACGGGGCCGCCCGCGAACCGAGGCCGTTCGGCGCCGCCGAGACGGCCCCGGTCGGCTCGCGCGCCGTCGTCGAGGTGCTGCGCGACGCCGGAGTCGAGGTCGTCGAGGTCGACCGGCTGAGCGCCGCGCTCGAGGCCGCGGAGTCGGCGGCCGAGTCGCCTGCCGGGGCGGGTGCCACGTTGCTCGTCGCCGACGTGCGGGAGATCCTCGACGACACCCAGTGGCCGCAGCTGCTCGGTGCGGCCGAGCACCTGGTTCTCGTGCAGCCCTCGCAGGCGGCGCTCGATGCCCTGCGCATCGACGCCCTCACCGCAGGCGCGCTCGCGGTCGACGCCGACGACGCACCCGTCGCGGGCGGCATCGAACTGGCGGCCGGATGCCCGCTGCCGGCCGCGCAGCGTGCGGAGAGCATCCGTGCCGACGGCATCGGGTACAGCACGCTCGAGGGCCTCGTCTGCTTCGACGCGGGCGAGGCGGGCGCGGGGCTGATCCGGCTCGGGGAGGGTGATGGCGCAGGCTCTGGGGCGGGTGAGGCGACCGGCGACGTCAGCGTGCTCGGCGCCGCGACAGTGCTGCAGAACGGCGAGATCACCCGGGCCGGCAACGCGGCCCTCGCGCTCGGGCTGCTCGGCGAGCACCCGACGCTCGTCTGGTACCAGCCGAGCCCGGCCGACGCGACCGCGCCGAGCCCCGCCGAGCTCACCCCCGACTGGCTGAACCCGCTCGCCTGGCTGGCCGTGCTCGTCGGGCTCGCCGCCGCGTTCTGGCGCGGGCGGCGCTTCGGCCCGGTCGTCATCGAGAACCTGCCGGTGACGGTCAAGACGACGGAGACGATGGAGGGCCGCGCGCGGCTCTACGCGCGCGAGGGCTCGCGGCTTCGGGCGCTCGACGCGCTGCGGGTCGGCACGCTGCGGCGGCTCGCCGAGGGCCTCGCGCTCGGCCGCGCCGCCGGGGTCGACGACATCGTCACCGCCGTCGTCGGCATCACCGGGCGCGACGCGGCCGTGGTGCGCGCACTGCTCATCGACCGCGAGCCCGCCACCGACCGCGAGCTGGTCGCCCTCAGCGATCAGCTGCTCGAGCTCGAGCGGCTCGTCGCGCGGCGGGTCGGGCTCGAGGACTTCCCGAGCGGCGGCTCCGGATCCGGCACCACCACCACCATCAGCACGAGCACCGCCACCGAACCGACAGGAAGAATGGACGCATGACGACGACTTCTATGACCGACGCCGAGCTGCGCGACGCCTTCGGGCGGGTGCGAGCCGAGGTGGGCAAGGCCGTCGTGGGCCAGGACGGCGCCGTCAGCGGCCTCATCGTGGCGCTGCTCACCGGCGGACATGTGCTGCTCGAGGGTGTGCCGGGCGTGGCGAAGACGCTGCTCGTGCGGTCCCTCAGCGCGGCGCTCGACCTGCGCACCACGCGCGTGCAGTTCACCCCCGACCTCATGCCGGGCGACGTCACCGGCTCGGTCGTCTACGACGCGAAGGCGGGCGACTTCGAGTTCCGGCGCGGTCCGGTGTTCACGAACATCCTGCTCGCCGACGAGATCAACCGCACGCCCCCGAAGACCCAGTCGGCGCTGCTCGAGGCCATGGAGGAGCGCCAGGTCTCGATCGACGGCGAGACGCACCCGCTGCCCCGCCCGTTCATGGTCGCAGCCACGCAGAACCCCGTCGAGTACGAGGGCACGTACACGCTGCCCGAGGCGCAGCTCGACCGCTTCCTGCTCAAGCTCGTGCTCGACCTGCCGGCGCGCGACGCCGAGGTCGAGGTCATGCAGCGGCACGCCGACGGTTTCGACCCGCGCGACCTCGCCGCTGCGGGCGTGCAGGCGGTCGTCACCGCCGAGCAGATCATCGCCGCCCGCGCCCTCGTCGGCGAGGTGCGCGCGACCCCCGAACTGCTCGGCTACCTCGTCGACCTTGCCCGCGCCACGCGCCAGAGCCCCTCGGTGAAGCTCGGCGTCAGCCCGCGCGGCTCGACCGCGCTGCTCGCCGCCACCAAGGCCTGGGCCTGGCTGCAGGGCGCCGAGGCGATCACGCCCGACCACGTGCAGCAGATGCTGCTGCCGGTCTGGCGGCACCGCATCGGCCTGCGCCCCGAGGCCGAGCTCGAGGGCGTCTCGGCCGACACGATTCTGCGCTCGATCGTGCAGCAGGTGCAGGTGCCCCTCTGATGCTGTTCCACAACTGACCATGGCGCTCACCGGCTGGTTCGTGCTGCTCGTCGCCGTCGGCGCCGTGCCCGTCGTCGCGCTGTCGACGGTCGCGCCCGCCGGGCTCGTGCTGCTCGGCTGGTTGACCCTGTGCGCCGTGCTCGCGGGGCTCGACCTTGCCCTCGCCGCCTCGCCGCGCGCGCTGCGGCTGCACCGGCAGACGGATGCCCGCGTGCGGCTCACCGAGACCGCCCGAGCGACCCTGCTCATCACGAACCCCTCCCGGCGCGTGCTGCGCGGGCGCCTGCGCGACGCGTGGGAACCCTCGGCGGGTGCCCGACCCACGCGCCATGCCGTGCTCGTGCCGCCGGGCGAGCGCCGGGCGGTGGTCACCGAGCTCACGCCGTGGCGCCGCGGCGAGCGCCGGGCGCTGCACGTCACCGTGCGGGCACGAGGGCCGTTGCGGCTGGCCGAGCGGCAGGCGAGCATCCGGCTGCCGGGATCGATCACGGTTCTGCCCGAGTTCGCCGCGCGCAAGCACCTGCCCTCGCGGCTGGCGCGGCTGCGCGAGCTCGACGGCCGCACGAGCGTGATGGTGCGCGGCCAGGGCACCGAGTTCGACAGCCTGCGCGAGTACGTGCGCGGCGACGACGTGCGCTCGATCGACTGGCGGGCGACGGCGCGACGCTCGGGTGAGCCGGGGCCGGGCGGACGAGCCGGTCAGACGCTCATGGTGCGCACCTGGCGGCCCGAGCGCGACCGGCACGTGGTCGTCATCGTCGACTCGGGGCGCACCTCCGCTGCCCGTATCGCCGACGAGACGCGCATTGACACCGCTTTCGAGTCGACCCTGCTGCTGGCCGCGCTCGCCGACCGGGCGGGCGACCGTGTCGACGTCGCCGTGTTCGACCGGCGCGTGCGCGGGCGCGTGCAGGGCGCGCGCGGAGCGGCCCTGCTGCCGAAACTCGTCGAGATGATGGCCCCCGTCGAGCCCGAGCTGATCGAGACCGACTACACGGCCGTGCCGAGCCTGGTGCGGTCGATGACGACGCAGCGGTCGCTGGTCGTGCTGTGCGTTCCGCTCGAGTCGCCGGGCGCGACGCGCTCGCTGCTGGCGATGCTGCCCCAGCTGACGACCCGGCACCTCGTGCTCGTCGCCGCCGTCACCGACCCCGGTGTGCTCGAGGCCGCCGCGGTGCGGGATGACCGGGCCGCCGTCTACCGGGCGGCCGCCGCCGAGCGCGCTCTGCTCGACGCCGAGCGCGTCGCCGCCGCCGTGCGCCGCCTCGGCGGCGACGTCGTCAGCGCGGCGCCGCTCGACCTGCCCCCGGCCGTCGCCGACCGGTACCTCGCCTACAAGGCCGCCGGGCGACTCTAGGGCGCAGCCCTGCACTGCGCTGCACTGCGCTCGCACGCGAGGCGCCACAGGCTCGACCCAGGCCTCCTCAGGAATGGTCTGGCGGTCGCTTCCAGATCTGCGGATGCACCTGATGTTGATTCATGTTGATCCGCAGATCTGGAAGGCGCTCCGGCTCATGTCCACCGCGACCGGAAGGCTCGGCGCGGCGAGAAGGATCGCGCGGCGATGAGGTCGAACTCGGCAAACGCGCCGGGCTCGCACGGTGCCGCGAGAGGACGTGCTCGGTGAAGAAAGTCGGGTTGCCCGGTGGGGCATGCGTGGGGTGCGGGGGGGCGGGCGGCTCAGTCGCCGACGACGACGCGGGCGCCGCGGCTGATCGGGTCGAGGTCGCCCGTCTCGCCCTCGCGGAAGGCCCGGCCCCCGAGCATCCACTGATACAGGAGGAAGGCGCCGAGCGCGACCGTGCCGATGCCGATGCGGATCACGTCGGGCCACTCCTGGCGCGTCACGTAGCCCTCGATGATGCCGCTGACGAGCAGGGCAGCGACGAGGCCGCCGATGATCGCGAACAGGGCGCGCCCGTCCTCGGCGAGCGCCTGGAGCCGCGTGCGCGGACCGGGCGAGACCCAGGCCCAGAAGATCATGAGACCGCCGGCGCCGGCGACGAAGATCGCGTAGATCTCGAGCTGGCCGTGGGGCAGGATGCTCAGGAAGAACACGTCGAGCCGGTCGAACTCGGCCATGATGCCCGCGCTGATGCCGATGCCCTGCGCGTTCTGGAAGAGCACGAACGGCACGTACAGCCCGGTGATGCCGAAGGCCACGCACTGGGCGGCGATCCACGCGTTGTTGCTGAACACCTGCAGGCCGAACACGGCCTCGCTCGAGGCGCTGTAGTAGCCGACGAAATCCTCCTCGGCGTAGCGCCGCAGGTCGTCGTAGGGGCCGAGCGCCGCGAGCACGCCGGGGGTCGTCGCCACCCAGGTCGCGGAGAAGGCGCCGACGATCACGAACAGGGCGCCGATCACGAGCGTCAGATAGCGGATGCGGTACAGCGCGGCCGGCACCTCGCGGGTCGCGAACCGCGCGAGCTGGGCGAGCGGCTCGGCCGTCGCCCCCGTGAACCGCAGCCGCGCGCGCGACAGCAGCACGCTCAGGGTCGCCGCCTGCGCCACCTGCCCGGCGCTCGTCGTGATGGCAGAGAGCTGCGTAGCGCCGGCCTGATAATGCTCGATGAGCTCATCGGCGTCGCGCCCGGCGAACCGCCGCTGGCGCGCCAGCTCGCGCAGCCGCTGCCATTCGTCAGCGTGCGCGGTCGAGTATGCGTCGAGATCCATGTGTTGAGATGATCGCATGGAGAGCCAAGGAGGCGCCGCATGAGTTCGACCGAGGCAGCATTCGACGACCAGCGCGAGCTGCTCACCGGTGAAGCGGTCGCGCTCGAGCTGCGCCCGACGAGCGTCGTGCTGCGCATGGCGGGCGCCATCATCGACTACCTCCTCTACGGTCTCGTCACCGCCGGGATGCTGTGGCTGGCGTTCTCCGCCGCGGGCGCGCTCGGCGTGCCGGAGGAGCTGGGAACCGCGATCTCGATCGCGTGCATCGTGCTCGGGCTCGTGCTGCTGCCCGCCGTCGTCGAGACGGCCGCGCAGGGCAAGTCGCTCGGCCGGCTCGCGCTCGGCGACCGCATCGTGCGCGACGACGGCGGCGCCATCGCGTTCCGGCACGCGGTGATCCGGTCGTTCGTCGGCCTGTTCGAGATCGTGTTCACGTTCGGCGGCCTCGCCGTCGTCGTCGCCATGCTGAACGCGCGCGCGAAGCGGCTCGGCGACCTGATCGCGGGCACCTACAGCCAGTACGAGCGGGTCGCCCCCGCAGTGTCGGGGGCGTTCGGGGTTCCCGCCGAGCTGGTGGAGTGGGCATCCGTCGCCGATGTCGCCCGCCTGCCCGACCCGTTGTCGCGCCGCATCGCGCAGTTCCTGCGCCAAGCGCCCGGGCACCTGCCGGCTACGCGCGAGCGCCTCGCCCGCGACCTCGCCATCGAGGCCTCGAGCTACGTGTCACCCGTGCCGGGCGGCGACCCCGAGCTGTTCCTGGCGGGGGTGGCCGCGCTGCGCCGCGAGCGCGAGGCGACGGCCCTGCGACTCGAGCAGGCTCGGCTCGACGAGCTGCGGCCGACGCTGAGCGCCTTGCCGCACGGGTTCCCCGACCGCGGCTGAGCACCCAGCTTCCACCAGGGTGCCCGGCGCAGGAGGATGACGAACGCGCGGTGCCGGGCGTTCACCGCCGGCCTAGGCCCGGCTGAGCCCCGCCTCGGTGGCGAAGAGGTAGTTGCGGGCAGCGAGGGTGACCTCGTCGACCGGCTGCCACGCCTCGTCGCGCCACACGTGCATGCGGTAGTCGGGCCAGCGGCGCGCGATCTCGGCGACGACCTCCGCGGCCACCGTTCCGTAGCGCTCGAGATGGCGGTCCTCGATCTCGAGCAGCACCGCGGGCCGGTCGCGGTCGATCGTCGCCGCCGCGCCCTCCAGCACCTGGGGCTCGAAACCCTCGACGTCCGCCTTGATGAACGAGACCCGACCGACACCGGTGCTCTCGACCCAGGCGTCGACCGAGGTCATCGGCGTCGACCACAGGCGTGAACGCTCGCGCGGGCCCGGCTCGGCCGCCCCCTCCGTGAGGTGGGCACGCCCGTAGATGGGCAGCCCCAGCACGATCGGCAGCCGCATGGTGACCGACCCGGCCGCCGGGCCGACCGCGCTCGGCGTCAACTCGAGCTGCGGGGCACCGAGCAGCCGTCGCCAGCGGCGCAGCGTGCGCTGCTGGCGGGGGTGCGGCTCGAAGGCGGCCACGCGGCCCTGCGGCCCGACGAGAGCCGACAGGGTGACCGCGTACATGCCGTGCGCGGCGCCGATGTCGATGACGGTGTCGCCCGGCCGCACGAGCGCGGGCAGGCCGCGCAGCTCGGGCTCGGCGCCGCCGATCCGGCTGGCGAGCATCATGCCGGCGCGCGTCAGGCGCAGGCGGAGGGAGGGGTGGGTGCTCGAGGTCGTCATCGTGGAGTGCCGCTAGTAGCGGTAGTGCTCGACCTTGTAGGGGCCCGCCGGGTCGACGCCGATGTACTGCGCCTGCCGCGGCGACAGCTCGGTGAGCTTCACACCGAGGGCGTCGAGGTGCAGGCGGGCGACCTTCTCGTCGAGCAGCTTCGGCAGCACGTACACGCCGATCGGGTACTCGGCGCGCTTCGTCGCCAGCTCGAGCTGAGCGAGCACCTGGTTGGTGAACGAGGCGCTCATCACGAAGCTCGGGTGGCCGGTGGCGTTGCCGAGGTTCATGAGGCGCCCCTCGCTGAGCACCAGGATCGAACGGCCGTTCGGCAGGCGCCACTCGTGCACCTGCGGCTTGATCTCGATGCGCTCGGCGCCGGGCAGAGCCTCGAGCCCGGCCATGTCGATCTCGTTGTCGAAGTGCCCGACGTTGGCGACGATCGCGAGGTGCTTGAGCGCCAGCAGGTGATCGAGGGTGACGACGTTCTCATTGCCGGTGGCCGTGACGAGAATGTCGATGTCGCCGATCACGTCCTCGAGCCGGGCGACCTGGTAGCCGTCCATGGCCGCCTGGAGGGCGTTGATCGGGTCGATCTCACTCACGATGACGCGCGCGCCCTGCCCGCGGAGAGCATCCGCCGACCCCTTGCCCACGTCGCCGTAGCCGCACACGAAGACGGTCTTACCGCCCATCAGCACGTCGGTGGCGCGGTTGAGGCCGTCGGGCAGCGAGTGCCGGATGCCGTACTTGTTGTCGAACTTGCTCTTGGTGACCGAGTCGTTGACGTTGATCGCCGGGAAGAGGAGCTTGCCGTCGCGGTGCAGCTCGTAGAGGCGGTGCACGCCGGTCGTGGTCTCCTCCGTGACGCCCTGGATGCTCCGGGCCATGCGGGTCCAGCGCTGCGGGTCGCTCGCCAGCGAGTTCCGCAGCACCTCCAGCACGACCCTCCACTCGGCGCTGTCGCCCTCGGCATCGGCCGGAACGCTGCCCGCCGCCTCGAACTCGACACCCTTGTGCACGAGGAGGGTCGCGTCGCCACCGTCGTCGAGGATCATGGTCGGGCCGACGGGCTCACCGGCCGCGTCGACGCCGAAGTCGAAGATCTGCTGGGTGGCCCACCAGTACTCCTCCAGGGTCTCGCCCTTCCAGGCGAAGACGGGGGTGCCCTCGGGACGCTCGACCGTGCCGGTGGTGCCGACGACGACCGCGGCGGCCGCCTCGTCCTGGGTCGAGAAGATGTTGCAGCTGGCCCAGCGCACGTCGGCGCCGAGGGCCCGCAGCGTCTCGATGAGCACCGCGGTCTGCACCGTCATGTGGAGCGAGCCGGCGATGCGCTGCCCGGCGAGGGGCTGGTGCGGGCCGAACTCCTCGCGGAGTGCCATGAGGCCGGGCATCTCGTGCTCGGCGAGGCGGATCTGGTGACGGCCGGCCTCCGCCAGCGCGAGGTCGCGGACCTTGTGGGCGACACCGTTGACGACGTCGACGTCGAGGGCGGGGCGCGCGGGCGTGTGGATGCTCATGTCCCACATTCTGGCAGGCTCGCGGCTGTGGTTACGCCGGGTATTCGGCGCGATCGCGATCCCGCAGCGGTTCGAGTGCGTCGAGGATCAGATCGAGCCCGAACAGGAACTCCCCGGCCGGGTCGTATCCGCTGGCCGCCAGGGTGACGGCCGATTCGTGCAGCGCGGGGAACTCCTCGGGGGGCAGTTGCGGCAGGTAGACGCTCTCGGTCATGGCGGCCAGCCCGTCGGCGGTCTGGAAGGGCAGAGCGGCCTCCTGCAGCGCGTGCCCGTAGACGTAGCTGTTGAGCATCCAGTTGGCATGCGTGGCGTGGATGACGGAGAAGCCGGCCGCGCGCAGGCAGGCGGTGAACGCCTCGCGGTGCCGGAGGTTCGCCGGACCGGGGGTCGTCCGCGACTCCATGAGCGCCGTTGCCCAGGGGTGCCGCGCGAGCGCCTCCCGGGTCGAGAGCGCGCTGCGCCGCATGGCGGCCTGCCAGTCGTCCCCGCCGGTCGGCGGCTCGATCTCGCCGAACACGACGTCGACCATGGCGTCGAGCAGCTCATCGCGGCTCGCGACGTAGTGGTAGAGCGACATCGCACCCGCGCCGAGCGCCGTCGCGAGGCGCCGCATGCTGAGGCCGTCGACGCCGCCGAGGTCAGCCAGGCGCACCGCCTCGGCGACGACGCGCTGCTTGCTCAGCCCGCTCACTGAGCCCTCCTGGCGCTGCTTCCTCGCTGGCACGACGCTCCTCTCGCGGCTGGAAACCTTGACAATCGTACAGCGTACGGTCGATAGTACGGTGTACGTCGTACGGCGTACGACATCGCTCACGAAAGGACCCTTCGATGACCGCACCAACGACCGCCCCGACACCGCCCGCGACACTGCTCGATTCGCGGCCCCTGCCCGTGCAGGCCCGGCTCGCCGCCGCGTGGACGAGCCTGATCTTCCTCGTCCTCTACATCGACTACTTCCACCTCTACCAGCCGGGCGAGATCGACTCGATCCGCAACGGCGTCATCTTCGCGTTCCCGATCAGCGGGATGCTCATGTCGATCTTCTTCGTGATCATCGCGATCCCCGGCCTCATGGTGCTGCTCTCGGCGGCACTGCCCGCACGCGCGAACCGCCTCACGAACATCGTCGTGACGGCGGTCTACATCCCGATCATGGTCGTCAACGCGGCGGGCGCGACGCCCGACTACGCCGTCTACTACGCGCTCACGATCGGCGTCGAGCTGGCGATCATGGCGTACATCCTGCGCACCGCGGCACGGTGGCCCCGCGCGGAGGGGTGGTCGACTCGTGCGGGGAAGGACGAGGCGCGCTAGCCGACCTCGCCGAGCGCGCTGTAGCGCACGATCTGCCACCCGTTCGGCGCCGAGAGCCGCTCGGAGTGCCGCTCACACAGGTCGTAGCTGTGCGGCTCGCGGCGCACGCTCAGGGGGCCGAGAACCGCCATCGACTCGGCGTACACGTAGGTGAGCGTGCGGGCCGCTGGCTCGCCGCACGCGACCTTGCTGCACGGTCGAACGGTCATCGTGCTGTCAGCATACGGCCGACCGGCGACGGCGCGCAGGTAGGCTGAGGGCGTGGCCCGAGCAGAGCGCGGCAGCGGCATGCACCCGTCGGCGCGGGCCCGCGCGCGGCACGGCCGCCTCGGGCGCTCGCCCATCACCGGCCCGCACCTGCCGCTCATCCACACGCGGCGCGACCTGTTCGACACGACCGTGCAGTCGACCGCCGAGTATCTCGTCGACCTGTGGCCGGAGGAGCTCGCCGACCTGCGCATCGACGTCGCTCCGATGCCCGACCAGCCGCTCACGGTCAAGGGTGTCGCGCGGTGGCGCGTCGAGCACGCGCGCAGCCGGGTGGTGCTGTTCCGCATCCCGATCGAGCGGATGAGCCGCCTGCACCGCGACGACGACTGGCACCGGCGGCTGATGGTCGAGAGCTGCGTGTTCCGCGCGGTCGGCGAGCTGATCGGCAAGGATCCCTGGGATCTCGCTCCGGACCGGTTCCGGCACCACTGAGCCGGTAGCGCTCAGCCGACCCTGCTGAGCCGCAGCGGCGTCAGCCCGGCAGCACGGTGACGCTGCCGGCCGCCGCCGGCCGCGGGGCGACGCGGGATCCCGCCAGGAGGCCGTCGCCGCGGTACGTGATGCTCGCGTGCACCGTGCCGCTGGGGCGGATGCGCAGGCCCGCGTCGCTCGCGACCGGCACCGTCACCACCGAGCCCGGGGGCACCGTCACCGCGATCCCGTCGATCTCGACGTCCGCACCGTCGGGTGCGAGCAGGTGCAGCACCGCCCCGAGACCGGCGTCCGCCCCGAGGGGGGCGACGGCGGCGAGAGCCTCCTCCCCCGCGACGAGCGGAGCCGCGGGGGCGAACCACTCCACATCGGAGCCGCTCGCACCCGTCACCGTGGTGCGCCCGGCGACCACGATGGGGGCGCTCGCCTCGATGACGACTCCGTACTCGCCGTCGGCGATGTCCGAGAGCGGCAGATCCACCACGACTCCGGGGTCGAGCGTGGTCTGCGTGGTCAGCCCGACCACGCCGGCCGGCGGCACGAGCGTGACGGTGACCTCGACGGTCGCATCACCGGGGGCGAGCATCCGCAGGGCGGGGAGGGCGTCAGTCCCGCCATCGGCGCTGAACCGCTCGAGCACGGCCTCCAGGCCGATGACGGGCAGGGCCGGGATGACGTGGCGCACGTCCGGCGCAGCCACGGGCGTCACCACGCTCAGGCCGTCGGGGTCGAGTCCGCGCACGATCGAGGTCTGCAGGGTGGCGGCGACCGAGCCGCCCGTGCTCGTCACCTGCACGACCGGCGACGGCTCGTCGACCGCGAACCCGGAGAGCGGCAGCACGCGCTGGCTGCCGGCACCGACGATGATGCCCGTCGAGCCGACGGCCTCGATGGGGCCGGTATCGCCCCATAGCCGCAGGTCGACGACCGCGTCGACGACGTCGGCGTTGCTGAGGACGATCCAGGTGGTGCGGCCGACGGTAGTGGATCCGCCGACCAGCCAGGCGGTGCGCGCGGGTGTCAGGCACTCGGCGGCGGCCAGTCCGCTGAGGTCAGGGGTGGCGGCTCGCACGCGCTCGGCGGCGGCGAGCGCGTCGCTGGGGGCCTCGCGCGGCAGGGTGACGACACCCGCTCCCCCGCCAGCGGCGTCGCTCTCGGGAAGGGCGCTCTCGACCAGACCCGGACCGAAGGCAGCTCGGGCCGGGGTTGCGACCACGGTGGGCTGCGGGTCGTCGCCGCGGGTCAGGCCGATCGCTCCGCCGGCGCAGACGACCGTCTGGTCGGCGCGCTCGGGCGTGACCGTGAGTGCGGGAACGGCGGGGGCCGTCGACGGCGCGGGCAGGAGCAGCACCCCGGCGGCGAGGGCCGCCGCGGCGACAGCAGCGACGAGCGCGAGGGTCGCTCTGCCGGAGGCGACGAGCACGTCGCGGCCGCGGCCGGGCGCCGCGGAAGCCACAGGGGCGGGCTGCTCGTCAGTCATCGTCGCCCTCCGGCTCGAAGGTGGCGGCGGGGCCGTCGGGGTCGGTGCGCTCAGCGGGCCGGCGCGGGCGGATGCTGGTCGGCACGGCGAGCAGCAGGGTCAGGCCCAGGATGCCCAGCTGCACCCCGAGCAGCACCCCGCTGCTCGGGTCGGGGTCATCGGCCGGGGCGGGACCGTCGTCATCCGTCACGACCCGCCAGAGGCGCCCGGTGTCGGTGTCGCCGACGGAGGCCAGGGCGGCATTGCCGTCGAGGGCGGCGACGATCGCCGAGACGGTGGACTCGGCGACACCGGGAGCGGCGGGTTCGAGCAGCACGAAGCGGATGTCGCGGGTTGCGAGCCCGCTGCTGGCATCCTGCCCGCTGGGGGCCACGAGATTCGCGACCAGCGCCGCAATCTCCGCAGCGGCGTACGGCCCCTCGGCGCTGGTGGTGCCGGCACCGGCAGCCCCCGCAAGAGGCGCCGTCGCACCGAACGATCGCTGCGCGACAAGGCTGCGGCCCGCCCCGCGGTCGATGCGCGCGGAGACACTGATCGCCGCGGGCTCGGCACCCGGCGGGTCGACCACCGACGTCGGTCGCAGCACGATCGTCCCGAGGCCCGGCTCGGCCTGCGCCTCGGCGGCGACGAGGGCGGGCAGGGTGCGCGGCTCGGCGGCGCGCACGGCACCCGCGGCGGTGCCCGCTCCCTCGGTGATGATGGTCGCGACGGCGGGGACCGCGGCGAGCACGGCGGCGACGACGAGCACGGCGCCGAGCGCTGCGGCCAGGGCGCGCGGGCCACGCGGTTCGGAGGCGACGGCGGCGACCCGACGGCTCGGTGCCGGGGTGCGGATGCCCTCGAGCGCGACGGCGGCGGCGAGCACGATGCCGAGACCGGCGAGGCTCAGGGCGGGGCCGGCATCGACGAGCACGGGGGCGCCATTCGCGACGCTCACGGCGACGCCGCCGACCGCCCACGCGGTCGTCACACCGAGGGCGGCGAGCGCGAGGGGAAGCAGAGCGCGGCGAACGGTGGGCAGCGCCAGCCCCGCGAGGGCGATGAGCGCGGCCGGAAGCGCGAGCACGGCGACGACGAGGCCGGCTCCGAGCGCGGGCAGGGCCGGGGCGACGGCTGCGAGGGGGCCGAGCACGAGCGACAGATCGGGCCAGCCGGCGAGGATCCCCGTCGGAGCGAGTGCAGGCGGCGCGACCGGCAGGCCGGGGCTCGCGAGCAGCCCGAGCGGGGTGCCGCGGCGCAGCTGGTCCCACGCGAGGGGGCCGAGCAGCGCGGCCGTCGGAACGGCGAGCGTCAGGAGGCGGCCGATGCGGCGGGGCTGCGTGAGCATCCACACCACCCAGACCAGAACCAGGGCCGGCAGCAGGGCGGGGGCGCTCGCGACCACGACGGCAGCGGTGAGACCGGCGACCGCGGTGGCGCTCCACGACCGGGGGGCACGGGCGGCCGCGGCGACGAGCAGGGGCAGGGCGAGGTGCGCGATCACGGCGGCCGGGCGGCCGTTCGCGAGCGCCGAGAGCAGCGCCGGCGAGAGTGCCCACAGCAGGGCGGCGACCGCCGCTGGCCCGGGATGCTTCACCAGCGCCGCGGCCGCCCACCAGCCGCCCAGCGCTGCGAGCGGCACGGCCGCCACCCACAGCACGCCGAGCACGAGCGAGGGCTGCCAGGCGGTCAGGCCGCCGAGCCCGGCGAGAACGAAGGTGAAGGGGTCGGCCGCGCCCTGGCCGGTGCGCCGCAACGCCTCCAGCAACGCGGCCGCGTCGGGGGCGAGCGGCGCGAGCGCGCCGCCGAGCAGCGCAGGGGCACCGAGAAGCGGTGCGAAGACGACGGCCCCGACGACGGCGGCCAGGACGACCACCCACGCGCCTCCGGGAAGGAAATCGGGGCGCACCGGCCGATCGTCCTCAACGGCGCTCAGCGCGGCATCGCGGGCGACCGCGCGGCGGCGGCGCACCTCGTCAGGCTCCATGCGCAGCGGCGTGACCGCGGCCCACCCGACGGTGCGCGCGCGGGCGAGGCGCCGACGGGCGCTCGGCACCGCCGTGCCGGAGAACGCGACGGCGAGCGCCGCCGTGAACTCGCCGCCGACGCGGCCCGGCTGCTTGCGCAGCAGCTGGGCGAGGGCGCGGGCGATCGCGAGCGGCAGCAGGCCGAGCCAGTGCAGCGGCACGGCGACGGAGGGCGCGTACACCAGGCGCCGGTGCAGCTGCGCGGTGCGGCGCAGACGCGCGGCCAGCCGGTCGGAGACCGGACGCGCGGCTCCCGGTCGGGCGGCCTGCGCGGTGCTCTCATGCACGAATACGCGGGCCTGCGGCACCCCGACGACACGGTGGCCGGCGAGACGGATGCGCACGCAGAGGTCGAGGGCCGCATCCACCCCCGGCAGCGCCGGATCGAAGCCCTCGACGGCGGCGAACACGGTGCGCCGCACGAGCATGGCGGCCTCGCCGACCGCGAGCACGTCGCTCGTGCGATCGTGCTGAGCCTGGTCGAGCTCGCGCTCGGCGATCGCGATGCTGGCGCCCAGGCGGGTGAGCGTCTCCCCGTAGCCGGCGATCATCGTGGGCTGCGCGGCGTCCATCTGCTTGGGGCCGGCGACCGCGACCGAGGGTGCGATCTCGACGGCGGCCAGCAGCCGCTCGAGGGCGCGCGGGTCGGGCACGGTGTCATGGCGCAGCAGCCACAGCCACTCCTCGACCCCGCCGTAGGGCGAGCTCGTCGGCTCGGCGGCCGGCAGGGCGCCGAGGGCGCGATGCACGAGCTCGCCGAAGCCGAGGCCGGAGGCCGCCGTGACGAACTGGGTGGGGTTCGCGGCGGCGAGCTGCGCGGTGACGGCATCGCTGCCTGCGGCGTCGACGACCACGAGCAGGTCGGGGCGTCGGCTCTGCTGGGCGAGCGCGTCGAGGGTCTGCTGCAGCGGCTCACCACCCCGGCGGGCGGCGACGATCGCGATGACTCGGGGCTGCACGGTCTCCACCCTAGGCCGGGTCGAGGGCCGCGGCGATGACGCGCGCCGCGTTGGTCAGAACCGGCACCCGGTTCAGGCGCGGCGGCGCAGCTTGCGGCGCTCGCGCTCGCTGAGGCCGCCCCAGATTCCGAAGCGCTCGTCGTTCTGCAGGGCGTACTCGAGACACTCCGCCTTGACCTCGCACGAGGTGCAGATCTTCTTCGCGTCGCGCGTCGATCCGCCCTTCTCGGGGAAGAACGCCTCGGGGTCGGTCTGCGCGCAGAGAGCGTCGGCCTGCCAGGCGAGAGCGTCGTCGTCGGTATCGCGCGGGCGGCGGACGCCCGGCACGCCCAGGCGCACGGGGTCGACGAACCAATCGCCGGGAACGGTGTTCCGGTACTCGCTCATTGGTTCAACTCCCTCCCCCGCACGACCCCCGTTGCGCGGGATGCCCTAATTACACCCGTGTGATTCGCCCGCGTCAAGTCGCGGATAGTAAAAGGCTCAATGGCGCAATGAGAGTTGCGACGCGCCGCAGAAAGCGCTATGTGCGCGAGGGAAGCTCATCGCCGGCGCGACGAGCCGGCGCGACGTCGGGCCGAGCTCAGGCTCCAGACGCCCGCCGCGCCTCCCACGCCGACGCGACCATCTCGGCGAGGGTGTGGCGCATCTTCCAGCCCAGGTCGCGCGCCGCGAGCGCGCCGCTCGCCACGATGCGCGGGGGATCGCCCGGGCGACGAGGCGCGAGCTCGGGCGTCACGGCGATACCGGTGACCTCGGCCACCGCATCCATGATCTGGCGCACCGAGACGCCGTCACCCGAGCCCAGGTTGTACGCGGGCTCGATCGGCTCGCCGGCCTCGAGCCGACGGGCGGCGGCGACATGCGCGAGCGCCAGGTCGGCGACGTGGATGTAGTCGCGCACACAGGTTCCGTCAGGCGTCGGGTAGTCGGTGCCGTTGATGCGCGGCTGCCGTCCTTCGGCGAGCGCGTCGAACACGAGCGGGAAGAGATTGTGCGGGCTGGTGTCCCGCACGGCGGGGTCGCCCGAGCCCACGACGTTGAAGTAGCGCAGGCTGGTGTGCCGCAGCCCCGCCGCGACCTCCTGGTCGCGCAGCAGCCACTCGCCGATCAGCTTCGACTCGCCGTACGGGCTGGTCGGGCTCTTCGGGGTCTCCTCGGTGACCAGGTCGACATCGACCGCGCCGTAGACGGCGGCCGAGGACGAGAACACGCACCGCTGCACGCCGTGGCGCTGCATCGCCTCGAGCAGCGTGATCATGCCGGTGACGTTCTGCTCGTAGGTGTGCAGCGGCCGCTCGACGCTCACGCCCGCGTACTTGAAGCCGGCGACATGGATGACCCCGGCCACCGCGTGCTCGCCGAGCACCGCATCCACCGCCGCCGCATCGAGAACGGATGCGCGCACGAAGGGCACGTCGGCGGGCACGAACGCGGCGTGACCGCTCGAGAGGTCGTCGAGCACGACGGCGGGCATGCCCGCGGCGGTGAGGGCGCGCACGACGTGCGCTCCGATGTAGCCGGCGCCGCCGGTGACGAGCCAGGGCGAGGATGCGGTGGACATGGGCTCCACGCTAGTCGCCGGTAGAGTCGCACGGGTGCCGGGAGGGGCGTCTCCCCGCCGGATGCGGAGTCGGAGAGGTGGGACGGATGCCTGAGCTGGTGGTCGCCAGCGACGTGATGACCGGCGACGACGGGCGCACCGTCATCACCACGCGATTCTCGGGCCTCGACCTGCCTCCGGTCTGGCTGGCCCTCCCCGAGGGCGCCCGGCCGGACCAGTACTCCGAGACCGACCTCGGCAACGTCTCGCTCGGTCTCGGGCTGCTGGCCGCGATGCACCACGGAACCGAACTGCGAGTGGCGCATCCCGTGTCCCCACGGCTCCTCGCGGGCGCCGCCGAGTACCAGGTGATCATGTCCACCTGGTTTCCCGAAGCGGTCGGCCCGGTCGCGGTGCATGCCGAGAACGGTGCCGAGCTGCGGGTTCCGGGCTCCGGCGAGGCGTCGTTCTTCTCGGGCGGCGTCGATTCCTTCGACACCCTGCTGCGCAACCGATCGACCCTCACCGCCCTGGTCTTCGTCGCCGGGTTCGACATTCCCGTCGACCGCGTCGACGCCATCGAGCGCACCCGGCCCCACCTGCGTGCGGTCGCCGATGCGACCGGGATGCAGCTGTGGGAGCTGCAGACGAACGTCCGGGCACTCTTCGACCGGATCGGCAGCTGGGGTCACCACACCCACGGGGCCGCGCTCGGCACGGTCGCCCTCGCCCTAGCTGTAGTTCCTAGGGACGTTGTTCAGGTCGGGCTCCTCCAGGCTTGAGGGTGTCTAGTCGCTCTCACCTGAAGGAGCCCGATGGAGCTTCACGCTAATGCCCGTTTGTCTGTTGAAGGTCGACGACTGCTGTGTCGACGCGTTCGCGAGCTGAACTGGAAGGTCGCCGACGCGGCCTTCGCGGGCGGGATCAGCGAACGTCGCGCCTACGAATGGTTGGCCCGGTTCGATGCCGGCGAAACCCTCGCTGACCGGTCGTCACGGCCGAAGTCGTCCCCGAAGAAGACCCCAGCCAGTGTTGAAGCGGCCATCGTGCGCCTGCGAACACTGCGCAAAACGGCGTCCACGATCGCTGCGATCCTGCAGATGGCGGTCTCGACAGTCTGCGCGGTGCTGGCCCGCGTCGGGTTGAACCGACTGTCGAAGTTGGAGCCCGTCGAGCCGGCGAACCGGTATTGCCGTCGCCATGCCGGGGAGCTGATCCACCTGGACATCAAGACGTTGGGCCGCTTCCGCCGCCCCGGCAAACGCGCCCTCGGCCAGGGAGCAGACCGACGCAGTCGGAAAGCCGGTTGGGAGGCGGTGCATGTCGCCGTCGATGATGCGACCCGACTGTCTTACGTGGAGGTGTTGCCTGACCAGACGGCTGCGACCACGGTCGGGTTCCTGCACCGCGCGATCGCGTGGTTCGCCCGGCATGGCGTGATCGTGCAGGAGGTGATGACCGACAACGGGTCCGCGTATGTCTCCCGGCTGTGGGCGGCAACGTGCGCCGAGGTGGGGCTGGTGCATATTCGCACGCGCCCGTACCGGCCGCGCACGAACGGCAAGGCCGAACGGTTCATCCAGACGCTGTTGCGGGAATGGGCGTACGCGGCGACCTACCGCGACAGTGACCACCGACGAGCGGTGCTGCCAGAATGGGTGCGCTACTACAACACTCAGCGACCCCACGGTTCCCTCGGCCACAAGGCGCCCATGACCGTCCTCGCGGCGGCATGAACAACGTCCCTAGGAACTACACCTAGCGCCGCTGGGGATCGGGTGCGTGCGGATCGCCTCCGGCAAGAGCTACGACCAGGTGATCCCGTGGGGCAGCCACCCGCTCACCGACCCGCTCTGGTCGAGCGAGGGGGTGCGCGTCATCCACGACGGCGCCGACGCTCCGCGCGGCGGCAAGATCGCCCGCATCGCTCACGAGCCTCTCGTCCACGAGCATCTCCGCGTGTGCTGGGAGCAGTTCGATCAGGAGAACTGCGGGAGCTGCGTCAACTGCACACGCACCCGCCTCTACTTCGAGCTGACCGGCGCCGGGCACCGGCTGCGGACCTTCCCGGGGCACATCACCCTGCACCGGCTGCTCGACAACGGATTCCGCGATGTCAACGAGGTGCTCAACATGCGGCACCTCGCCGACGCCCTTCTGGCCAATGCGACCACCCGCGCCTACGGGTCGATCATCGATGCGCGCGTGCGGTTCATCAATCGCCGGCATCCGAACCCCGGCGGTACCCCTCTGCCCGCGCCCGACCGGCGTGACCGCCTGGCCCTGCGGCTCGCACGACGACGGGCACGGATGCTCGAGCAGCGCCAACCGCTGCCCCACCGCCCCGACGCCTGACCGTCGGCCGCTCGGGCCGGGGCAGATCGACGCTCAGACGGCGTTGGCCGTCGCGACCAGCAGCGTGCCGGTGCCGCCCACGAGCAACGCGGCGCGCTCATCGACGTAGGCCGCCTCACCGCGCCGCAGGGTCGCACCGTCGTCGAGCCGGCAGTCGCCGCCGATGCTGATCACGATCGCCGGGCCGCTCAGGGGCACCGTCTCCTCGGCGCCGGCGACGGTGACGACCTGCACGGCGAAGTCGGGAACATCGGGGCGGAACACGCGGCGCGCGCCCTCGACCGCGGGCCGCATCCTGGGTTCCGTGATCGGTCGGAAGTCGACGACACGGAGGAGTTCGTCGACGTCGACGTGCTTGCTGGTAAGTCCGCCTCGGAGGACGTTGTCGCTCGTCGCCATCACCTCGATGCCGAGGCCCTCGAGGTAGGCGTGCAGGTTGCCGGCCGGCAGGTAGAGAGCCTCGCCGGGAGCGAGGGACACCGTGTGCATGAGGGTCGAGATGGCAACGCCCGGGTCGCCCGGGTACGCGGCGGCGAGCCGGCGCACCGTCGACGCGGTGAGCGATCGGTCGCCCTCCGACCACTCGCGGAGGGCATCCACGACCCCGTCGACCTCGGGACCGCGGCGCAGCAGCCAGGGCACGACTTCGCGCAGTGCCGACTCGTCGACCAGGCGCTCGACGAGCGGGGCGAGCCGTGCATCGCCGACGGCGGCGAGCTCGGCGCGCGCCTCTGCGACGGGCCGGAACCCGCACAGCGCCAGGAAGGGGTCGCTGAGGGCGACGATCATCTCGGGCTTCGCGTTGTCGTCGCGGTAGTTGCGGTGCGGCGCATCGACGGGGATGCCCGCGGCCTCCTCGCGCGCGAACCCGGCCCGGGCCTGCTCAGGCGTCGGATGCGCCTGGAGCGAGAGCGGCGCGGCGGCCGCGAGGATCTTCACCAGGAACGGCACAGCGACCCCGGGGCGGTGCTCGGCGAGCCAGGCGGCGAGCGTGGTCCCCGGCTCATCGGCGAGCAGCGCCGGTGAGCCGGGATGCGTACCGAGCCAGACCTCGGCCTCGGGCCCACCGCTCGGGGGCAGTGCGCGGAACGCCGCGATGGCGTCGTACGAGCCCCACGGGTACGGACGGGCAGCATTGGTGATGCGGAGCAGCACGGGAACCTCTCGACGGGGAGCGCGAGCGGGCACAGGCTCGGGCAGGCACAGGGTACTACCCGCGATCCCCGGGCGCGGTTGCGGCGCGGGAGCCCCTTGGTGCACTCCCGACAAAAGGAGGGCCGCTGCCCGCCGCCCGCCCTGCGGGAAGGCCACGGACTCCGCCGCGTGCGCTGGCCCCTCGCCTAGCGTGGTGCCCATGACCTTCCCGACCCTCGCCAGTGACTTCTACGCCTTCGAGAGCCAGCTCGCCGAGCACGAGCAGCGCGAGCTGGTGCGCCTGCGCACCTTCCTCGAGACCGAGGTCAAGCCGGTCGTCAACGACTACTGGGACCGCGCCGAGTTCCCCCGGCAGATCCTTCCCGGCCTGCACGCGCAGCAGGTCTTCGGAAACCTGTGGGAGGAGACCAAGGCCGGCGACTTCAGTGCCGTCTACAGCGGCTGGACCGCCCTCGAGCTGGCTCGCGTCGACGCGAGCGTCGCCACCTACGTCGGCGTGCAGAACGGACTCGCCATGGGGTCGATCGGCGTCGCCGGCTCGCCCGAGCAGCGCGCCGAGTGGCTGCCCAAGCTGAAGACCGGCGAGGTGATCGGCGCCTTCGGCCTGACCGAGCCGCTGTCGGGCAGCGACTCGGCCCAGGGCCTGCGGACCACCGCCACCCGCGACGGCGACCACTGGGTGCTGAACGGCGCCAAGCGCTGGATCGGCAACGCCACCTGGAGCGACATCACGATCATCTGGGCGAAGAGCACGGAGGACGGCCAGGTGAAGGGCTTCATCGTGCCGACCAGCACCCCCGGCTACACGGCGACGAAGATCGAGCGCAAGCAGGCCCTGCGCATCGTGCAGAACGCCGACATCGTGCTCGAGGACGTGCGCGTGCCCGAGAGCCACCGGCTGCAGAACGCGAACTCGTTCCGCGACACCGCGGCGGTGCTGCGCCTGACCCGCGCCGAGGTCGCCTGGGCCGCCGTCGGCACGGCGATCGGCGCCTACGAGGCCGCGGTCGACTACGCGACGCGCCGCGAGCAGTTCGGCAAGCCGATCGCGAGCCACCAGCTGGTGCAAGACCTGCTCAGCCGCAGCCTCGGCAACATCACCGCGAGCATCGCGCTGTGCACGCGCGTCTCGCAGATGCTCGACCAGGGCGTGCAGCGCGACGAGCACGCCTCGCTGGCCAAGGCCTTCGCGACGACGGCGATGCGCGAGACCGTCGCGCTGTGCCGGGAGGCTCTCGGCGGCAACGGCATCGTGCTCGACTACGACGTCGCGCGGTTCCACGCCGACGCTGAGGCGCTGTACAGCTACGAGGGCACGCGCGAGATGAACTCGCTCATCGTCGGGCGCGCGATCACCGGCGTAGGCGCCTTCGTCTGATCGAGCATCCGCCCGGGGCACCGCAGCGGCCCGACGTTAGGCTGGAGCCCATGACGTGGCTCCGCGACCGGCGCGTGGCTCTCGCCGCGCTCACACTGTTCACGTTGCTGGCGGGCGACGCCTGGCGGTACTCGGTGAGCTGGTACGGCTGGGGCGCGGTCGTCGTGCTCATCGTGGCCGGCTGGATCGCCGTCGCGGTGCGGGCCCGGGTGGACCTGCGCCGTATCCCGATCGCGCTGGGCGCGCTCGCGGCACTCATGACCGCATCGATCCTCTGGTCGGCGTATCCGGGCGCCTCGGCACTGGGGGTGACGGGCACCCTCGCGACGATGCTCGTCGGCGTGATCATGGCGCACACGCTCGACCTCGCGCAGCTGGTGCGGGCTCTCGGCGTGGCTCTCCGCTGGATCCTCGGCCTCTCCCTGGCGTTCGAGCTCGTCGTGGCCGCGGTGCTGCAGCGCCCCGTGCTGCCGCTGTGGGTGGAGTACGAGGAGCCCTTCCCCCGCGCGTTCTACTGGTCGCGCGCCCTGCTGTTCGAGGGCGGGCGCATCCAGGGGATCCCCGGCAACGCGAATCTGCTCGCCTTCGCCGCGCTGCTCGCCGTCATCGTGTTCGGCATCCAGCTGGCCGAGCGCCGTGTCGGGTCGGCCGCGGGCTGGGGCTGGCTGGGCGCCGCCCTGCTGACGCTCGCCCTGACCCGGTCCTCCACCGTCCTGCTGTGCGGCCTCGCGGCGGCCGCGATGGTCGGTGTGGTGCTGCTCGCTCGCCGGCTCACCCTGCGCGGGCAGTACGCGCTGGCCGGCGCGACCGCGCTCGCGCTCGGGGCCGTCGCGGCAGGGGCCGTCGCGGCCCGCGAGCCACTGCTCGCCCTCCTGGGGCGCAGCGAGGACCTCACCGGGCGTCTCGACATCTGGGCCGCGGTGATCGAGCTCGCCCAGGAGCGTCCCGTTCTCGGCTGGGGCTGGGTGAGCTACTGGGCGCCCTGGGTCGAACCCTTCGACGACCTCGTCGTCATCAACGGGGTCACCTACCTGCAGGCCCACAACGCGTGGCTCGACGTCTGGCTGCAGCTCGGCGCGGTGGGCCTGGTCGTGTTCGGCGTGCTCGTGGTCACGACGGCGGCGCGCACCCTGGGCTGGACGATCGACGCACCGCGGTCGGCGGAGGAGACCCCCGCACTGCGCCTGCTGCCGACCCTCGTGCTCACCGTTCTGCTCGTGCACAGCCTGGCCGAGTCGCGCCTGCTGATCGAGGCCGGCCTCGTGCTGCTGACCTGGCTCGCGGTCGCGTCGCGCCGCCACGGGCCGCCACGCCGCGGCCCCGCATCCGTCGACGCTGCGAGGGCCCCATGAGGCCGGATGCCCTGCGCGCGCTGCGCGACGCCCTCGGATCGCCCCGCGCGACCCAGGTGCTCACCGAGGTCATCATCACGGTGGCCCTCGTCACCCACGCGGTGCGCGCGTTCGTCGGCTGGCCGGGCGCCATCGCGATCCTGACGACCCTGATCGTGCTCGCCTCGGTATCGCTCGCGGGACAGCCCGAGCGCGCCGAGTGGCGGGGGGTGCTGCCCGTCTCCCTCCTCGCACTGTTCTCGCTCATGGCCGTGAGCATCATCTGGAGCCAGTACACCTGGGCGTCCCTGGGGGGCATCGCCTACGCGATCGCCTTCGGCGTCCTCGGCGTCTACATCGCGCTCGTGCGCGACCTCATCCAGCTGGTGCGGGCGATGGGCAACGCCCTCCGGGCGATCCTCACCGGCTCGTTCGTGCTCGAGATCCTCAGTGGCGTGATCATCGACACCCCCTTCGCTTGGATCGGCATCAGCGGCGACCTGGCGGCGGGAGGTCCGATCCAGGGACTGGCCGGCACTCGCAACGCGCTCGCCTTCCTCGGCGCGCTGGCCGTGCTGAGCTTCTGGATCGAATACCGCACCCGGTCGGTGCCGCGCGGGCTCACGGCGTACTCGCTGACGCTGGCCGCGGCCACGATCGTGTTCGCGCGGTCGCCGGTGTCGCTGCTGGTGCTGGCGGCCGTCCTGGCCGCCGGGCTCGCGCTGGTGGTCCTCCGCCGCCTCCAGCCGGTCGCGCGCCGCGCGACGCAGAGCGTGCTGCTCGTCGCCGCGATGATCGGGGCGATGATCGCCTGGATCTTCCGCGACAGCGTGATCACCGTGGTCGACGCCACCGCCGACGTACAGGCGCGCACGAGCGTCTGGTCGGCCGTGAGCGGCCTCATCGACCAACAGCCGGCACTCGGCTGGGGCTGGGTCGGGCACTGGCCGGTCACCGTCTATCCGTTCTCGAGCGTGCGCTCGAGCGCCGGTCTGCAGCCCGACTCGGCGCTCAACGCCTACGTCGACATCGGGCTCCAGCTGGGACTCGCGGGGCTCATCGTGCTCGTGACCGCGCTCGGGCTCGCCTTCGTGCGGGCCTGGCTGGTGGCGAGCGACCGCCGGAGCACCGTCTACGTCTGGCCCGCTCTGACCCTGGTGCTGCTCATGACGACGAGCCTCACCGAGAGCTACCTGCTCTTCGAGGGGGGCCTGCTGCTCTTCGTCACCAGCGCGTTCGCCGCTGCCCGCAACCGCTCGTGGCGGCGGCGCCTGGCGTGAGCCCGGCCCGTGGCACGATGGAGTCCATGCCGTCGCCGCGCCGTCCCCGCATCGTCGTCGTCGGCGATGTCGGAGGCGGGAGCACGCTGCACGTCGGCGACGAGGCCATGACCGAGACCGCCGTCGCGGAACTGCGACGGCGCGGCCTCGACGGCCTCCTCCTCCTGTCGCGGAATCCGGCGGACACGCGGGCGCGCTACGGGGTTGCGAGCATCCAGCGCATCGGATTCGCCGGTCTCGATCACGACGCGGTCATGGCGCGGTATGACCGCGTGCTGCGGCTGCTCGAGGGCGACGGCGACGCACTCCCGCCCGGGGACCCCGCCCACACGGTGATCCGCACCGTCCGCGATGCCGACGCCGTGCTGATCGCGGGGGGCGGCAACATCACCACGCTCTACGCCGAGCACCTCGCCGAGCGCGCCGCCGTCGGCGCCATCGCCGCGCGCGCCGGGATCCCCCTCGCCATCGGCGGGCAGAGCCTCGGACCCGACTTCAGCGCAGAGGACAGCCTGCGCGTCGCCGCGCTGCTCCGCTCGTCGCACCTGACGGCCGCCCGTGAGCCCGGGTCGTTCGCGCTCGGCCGCGCGCTGGCCCCCGGCACTCGGCTCGTGGAGACCGGTGACGACGCGGTGCTGCTCGGCCCCGCCGATGCGAGCGACGAGGAGATTGCGCGGCGGCACGGCCTCGTGCCGGGGGGCTTCGTCGCGCTGAGCTTCTCCCCCGCATCCGGCGTCATGGGCTACGCCACACTGCTCGACGACCTTCGGCACCTGGCCGGCTCGATCGCGGCCCACACCAGCCTCCCGCTCGTGCTGGTGCGGCACGAGGGGGCGATGGATCCCGCCGACTCTCTCGCCGACGACGCCATTGCCGTGGCCCTCGCCCCGCTGGGCGTTGCCTCGCCGCGGATGCTCGACGCGCGCACCAGCGCGGCGCTCACGCGCTCGGCCGCGCTGTGCGTCACCAGCCGCTACCACGGCGCCGTCTTCGCGCTCGCGGGCGCGGTGCCCACGGTCGCCCTGTGGCCCGAGCGCTACTCGCTGCAGAAGATGCAGGGGCTGCTGGCCCACCACGGTCTCGACGACTGGTGCGCCCCGCTGAGCGCGATCGGTACCGGGCACGCGGAGCGCCTGATCAGCGCGGCCTGGGAGCACCGCGGCGCGATCGCGGAGCACCTTGCCAGCGCCCGTCCGGCCGCCCGCGCGCACGCCGAGCAGTGGTGGGATGCGGTCGCCGCGGTCCTGACCGGGCGCGAGCCGAGCATCCCCGGGCCGTACCCCACCCCGCCGCGCCTCGACCTCGAGGGTTCGCTGGCCGCGGAGCTGAGGCGGATGGCGGCGCTGACGCTCGCCGCCGAAGGGGCCGGCGGTCACGCCGGAGACGACGAGGCGGCGCGCTGGCAGGCTCGGGTGCGCGAGCTCGAGACGAGCAGCTCGTGGCGCATGACCGCTCCCCTGCGCGCCGTCTCGGGGTTCCTGCGCGGGCATCGGGACCCCGCGCGCGGCGGCCGCGGGCCCGGCGGCGTGGGCTAGAAGGAGCCGCGCAGGGCCGCGATGCCGCCCTCGGTGTCGCCGTCGAAGATGACCCGACCGTGCGACAGCACGATGGCGCGGTCGCACACGCGGGTGACCTGATCGGCCGAGTGGCTCACGAACAGGATCGTGCGCCCCTCCTGCTGGAACTCGGCGATCTTGTCCATGCACTTGCGCTGGAACCGCTCGTCACCCACCGCGAGCACCTCGTCGACGAGGAGAAGGTCGGGGTCGACGTGCACCGCGATCGCGAACGCGAGCCGCACGTACATGCCCGAGGAGTAGAACTTGACCTGCGTGTCGATGAAGTCGTGCACCTCGGCGAAGTCGACGATTGAGTCGAAGTAGCGGTCGGTCTGCTTGCGCGACAGCCCCAGGATCGAGCCGTTGAGGTAGACGTTCTCGCGACCGGTGAGGTCGGGGTGGAACCCGGCCCCCAGCTCGAGCAGGGCCGCGACGCGGCCGCGCCGCTCGACGATGCCGCGGGTGGGCTCGATGATGCCGCCGATGACCTTGAGCAGCGTGCTCTTGCCCGAGCCGTTCGCCCCGAGCAGGCCGACGGAGCTGCCGATCGCCACGTCGAACGCGATGTCGTCGAGCGCCCAGAAGTCGTCCTTGTGCTGGTTGGACCGGCCGAAGTTGACCAGCCGCTCCTTCAGCGACTTCTCCTTGCGGATCACGAAGCGCTTGGCGACGCCGTCGACGCGCACGATCGAGGATGCGGTGCTCATCAGATCTCCTGCGCGAAGTTGCCCTGCAGGCGCGAGAACACGCGCTGCGCGATGACCACCAGCACCAGGCCGACGAGGAAGGTGATGAGCAGCCGGAGGTCGAGATCGGCCGGCCACGGCTGCGGCGGCACGACGACGCCGCCGATGACGCGCTCCTGCGAACCCGCGGCCCAGATGCCCCGCTGGAACGCCAGGATCGCCGTCGACATCGGGTTGATCAGGTAGGCGCTCTCCAGCCACGGCAGGTCGGAGCGCTCGCCCGCCTCGACGACGAACGACCACGAGTAGACGATGGGCGAGGCCCAGAAGAAGACGAGAAGGCCGACCTCGACGAGGTACTGGATGTCGCGCAGGTAGACGTTGACGGCCGAGAGCAGCAGCGCGAGAGCGATGCCGTAGACGGCGGCGATCGCGACGGCGACGGGGATGTACAGGAGGTTCCATGAGAGCGGGAACTGCCCGAGCGCCACGACCGCCGCGACGAGGATGAGGAACTGCACACCGAAGTTGACGAAGGCCGAGCCGGTGGCGGCCAGCGGGAAGATCTCGCGCGGCAGGTAGACCTTCTTGATCAGCCCCGCGTTGGCGAGGATCGACTGGGTTCCGGTGACGACGATCTCGCTGTAGAGCGCCCACAGCGTCAAGCCCGCGTAGACGAAGATCGCGAAGTCGGGGATCGCCCGGGCGGCCCCGAGGAACTGACCGATGGCGACGAAGTAGATGAGGAGCATCGTCAGCGGCTTGATGAGGCTCCACAGGAACCCGAGCGAGCTGTCTTTGTAGCGCGCCTTGAGCTCGCGGCGCACGAGCAGCGCGAGCAGCTCGCGCCGCGCCACGACGTCGCGGATGGCGCGCCACAGCCCGGCGAACACGCCGACCCGTCCGGCGACCGTCCGCTCGAACGGCAGCGCCTCGACGTGGGCGACGCGCTGCTGCTTATCCAACCGACGAGCCCGTGCGCACGATGCCGTACTGGATCTCCTTGAGGCGCTCGAGCGACTCCTCGGCCAGCACGCGGTTCGTCCGCTGCAGATCGGCGAGGACGCCGAGCGCGAACGACAGGAGCGCTCCGATCAGGAGGGCCACACCGAGGATCAGCGACTGGAGGTGCTGGCCGGCTTCATCACCGAACACCCAGATCAGGATCAGGTAGCGGACGAAGGGGACCATCGCGCCGACGAACATGAACGTGCCGATGGCCGCGAAGAAGGCGAACGGCTTGAACATGATGTAGCTGCGCAGGATCGCCTGCGCCGACTTGGTGACGTGCTGCCCCATGCTCGAGAACAGGCGCGACTCGCGCGTCTTCGGATTGGTGTCGATGGGCACGCTGCCGATGCGCAGACGCTTGTTGCCGGCCTGGATGATCGTCTCCATGCAGTAGCTGAACTGGGTGACGATGTTGAGCTTGATGAGGGCGTCGCGCGAGTACGCGCGGAAGCCGCTCGCCGCGTCGGGCAGGTCGGTGCTGGCAGCCAGATTCACGACGGCGCTGCCGAGCTTCTGCAGCTTCTTCTTGAACCACGAGAAGTGGGCGATCGTGTGCGTCTGGCGGTCGCCGATCACGATGTCGGCCTCGCCGGCCACGATCGGGGCGACCAGGTCGGGGATGCGGTCCTGCGGGTACTGGTTGTCGCCGTCGGTGTTGACGACGATGTCGGCCCCGTGAAGGAGGGCGTAGTGCACCCCGTCGCGGAAGGACCGGGCGAGACCCATGTTGCGCACGTGGTGCACGAAGTGCTCGACGCCGTGCTCGCGCGCCACCTCGACGGTGCGGTCGGTCGAGCCGTCGTCGATGATCAGGATGTGGATCTCATCGATGCCCGGGATCGACCGCGGGATCGTCGACAGGACGGCGGGGAGGGTCTGCTCTTCGTTGAGACACGGAACCTGCACGAACAGCTTCATGACACTCCTGAGCTCGACTGGGGCCGGCCATCGACGTGCCCCCCGTTGACCATGAACGACCATAGTTCATCGGCATAGGCTTCCCAACTCCGGATGCCCCGCTCGCGCGCCTCGCCGGCGAGCCGCTCGCGGCGCACGTCGTCGGTGAGCAGCCCGCCGATCGCCGCGGCGATGGCCCGGTCATCCCGGGGGTCGACCAGCACGCACCCGGCGGTCGCGATCTCGCGCATGCTGCCGAACGCGGAGGTGATGACGGGGGTGCCGAGCGCGAGCGACTCGACGATCGGCAGCCCGTAGCCCTCGTTGAGCGAGGGGAAGACCGAGAACGCCGCGCGCCGGTAGAGGGCCGCGAGCGTGACGTCGTCGACGCGCAGCAGGCTGCGCACCGGGCGGCCCTGCCGCTGCAGCTCGGCGAGCCGGTCGAGGAACCGCGTGGAGTTCCAGGCGTTGCCACCGACGAACAGGAGGTCGAAGTCGTGCCCCTCGCTCCAGGCGAGCTCGGCGGCGTGCAGCACGGCGAGGTGGTTCTTGCGCGGCTCGTGACTGCCGACGCACAGCACGAGCGGGTGGTCGGGCCGGACGAGCTCCTGGAGCTCGACGGCGTCCCCACCGGCGGGCACGGGCTCGTCGGCGAGCAGCACCGAGGCGATGCGGGGCGCCGTGATGCCCGCGGCCGCGACCATCGCGGACCACCCGCGGTACTCGACGGCGGCCGCCTCGGAGATCGTGGCCACGCGGTCGAACCAGGCGACGGTCGCGAGGTTGCGGGCGAAGGCGCCGGGCATGCCGCCACCGGCGGTCTCCGGCACGGTGAGCGGAACGCAGTCGTAGCCCACGACCGAGCACTCCCCCGCACCCGACTGGGCGAGAGCCTGCAGCCGATCGAGCCGGGTCTCCTCGACGGCCAGCTCGGGCAGCACGTAGGTCGACCGCCAGGGCACGACGGTGTCGTGCGCCGAGCGCGGCCGTCGCGCGGAGTCCCGGGCCTCCTGCCAGCGCTCGCCGAGGTGCTCGAGGGCGCGGTTGTCGGGCGTCCACCCGACGATCGTCATGGCGCGGTCGGCCGCGGTCCACTGCTTCATAACGCCGACGACGACGCGCTGGATGCCCGTCTCGAGGTCGGTGCGGACCGTGTGGTGCACGTCGACGACCACACCGCCCTCGACGACCCGCACGGCGCGGCGGCGCAGACGGCGGGCGGGACGCAGCGCCAGGAGGGCGCCGGCCCCGTCGAGCCGCACCCGGCGGCGCCAAGCGGTCACCTCGGGCGCCGTCGGCAGCTCGCCGCGGAGGACGGCGAGCACGAGCCAGACGCGGTCGGAGGCGGGCTCCGCCTCCAGCACGGTCGCGAGCGAGCGCTCATCGACGGCGTCGGTCGGAGCACCGAGGAGCCGGGCGAGGAGGGCCAGGCGCTCGGGACGGGTCCGGGCGCGGTGCGCCTGCAGCTCGGTCGCGCTCACGCCGCACCTCCGGCGGTCTCGGTGCGCGAGGCGGCCGTCGAGCCGAGCATCGCGGCCCACAGCTCGTCGGCGTACTGCTGCCAGGTCCGCTCGGGCCGCTGGCGCGCCTCCGTCTGCAGACGGTCGACGAGCGCGTCGTCGGTGAGTACCGCGCGCAGGGCCGCGACCAGGCTGTCGTCGTCCCGCGGATCGATGAGCAGGCAGCCGCCGTCACGCGCGATCTCGGCCGTGCTGCCGTAGCGGGTGGTGATCACCGGCGTCGCCCGCGAGAGGGCTTCCGCGACCGGCAGTCCGTAGCCCTCCTGGAGGGAGGGGAAAACCATGACCCGGGCGCGGCGGTAGAAGGCGGCGAGCTCGTCGTCGTCGGCATCGCGGCGCACCACGACGGGGCGGCCAGCAGCACGGAGGGCGGCGACCTCGGCGTCGAAGGCTCCGATGAACTCGGCGCTGCCGCGACCGACGAGCGCCACCTCGAAGTCGAGCCCCTCGCGCCAGAGCACCTCGGCGGCGAAGAGCAGCGCACGGTGGTTCTTGCGGGCCTCGTGGCTGCCGACGGAGAGGACGAGCATCCGGCCGTTGTCGGGCGTGCCCTGCGCGGTTGCGTCGCTGCCCGCGGTGAGCTCGGCGGGGAGCGAGCAGGCGCTCACCCGAGGACCGACGACACCCTGCGAGGAGAGGGCGGAGACGTAGCCCGCGAATTCCTGGGCCGCCGACTCGCTGATGCCCACCACGGAGGTGGCGTGCTTGACGAGGGTGAGGTAGCGCGCGAACTTCTCCGCCTCGCGGGCGTGCAGCATGTCGGCGCTGACGATCGGGATGGTGTCGTACCCGATGAGGTGCACCCGGTTGCCGGAGAACTCGGCGAGAGCGGCGAGCCGCTCGCTGGAGGGCTCGCTCGGCACCTCGACGACGACCACGTCGCTGCGCCAGGGCACGATGATCTCGCCCTGCCGCGGCGGGGCCGCGGCCCGATCACGGTCGGGCGCGTTCCAGGCCACGACCCGCGCGGTCTCCCCGGCAGACAGGGCCCGCAGGCTCGCGCTCGCCGGGGCCCAGGCGGCGAGGTGGACCCCGCCGGGTCGGGCCGTCCAGCGCGCCATCGTCTCGCGCACCACGCGCTGGATGCCGGTGTTGTGCTCGTGCGTCGCGCTGAAGTCGACATCCACCACCACGCCGCTGTCGACGACCGCGAGGTGCCGCTCCAGCCCGCCCGCCCCGATGGCGAGGGGACGAAGGGTGGTCAGCACCGCCCGGATGGCGGCGGCACCGTCGAGGAGGTCGAGCACGCGCCGTACGGCGAGCACGTCCTCCTGCCGCGGGTACGCCCCGCAGATCGCGATGATCAGCAGCCAGACGGCCGCCGCATCACCACGCGCGGCATCGCCACGGGCCGCATCGACCAGGCGGGCGAGCCGCTCCGCGGAGCCCCCCTCGTCGGGCTGGCCCAGCGCGGCCAGGGCGGCACCGAGGCGCTGGCCGGTCGCGGCCGCGACGGCGGCGTCAGTAGCGGCGCTCATCCGGCGGACCGCAGTCGAGAGCGGAGGATCGTCCAGGCCAGAGCGACGGTCCGGGTGAGCCCGACCTCCCTGACCTTGTCGCGCAGGCGGATGGCGATCGCGAGGTAGCGCCCGGCGCCCGCACGGTTCGAGAGATCGGCCAGGCGGTGGTGGCGAGCAGCCGCGTGCTGGGTCGCGGCGAGCCAGGATGCGAGCTCGGCGTCATCGAACGGCGCGTCGGATGCGCGGCGTGAGTGCACAGGTCTCTCTCATTCGGTATTCGAACGGCGAAGGTCGTGGTCGGCGACCCGCTCACCTTTGAACACGGGGAGACGCACGGGGACGGGGTAGTCTAGCAGTGCCGTATCGCGTTCTGCAGTCATGGACGGACACCGGACGCCGGGGGCGGCGGGCACAAGGGGGAGTGGTCGATCGTGAGCCTGAGAGCACGACTGGTAGGGATTCTGGGCGCGTTGGTGATCGTCGCCGGCGGCATCGTCGCCGTGCCGTCGAGCCCCGCGACGGCTCTGTCGGGCGCCGACTTCAACCCGGGCCTCATCATCAGCGATGAGGTCTTCTTCAACGCGAACACGATGACGCGCGATCAGATCCAGGCGTTCCTGGACGCCAAGGGCGGCACCTGTCAGTCGGGCTACACCTGTCTGGCCGACTACACGCAGACGACGTTCACGCGCGCGGCCGACTCGACCTGCGCCAGCTACACGGGCGCGGCGAACGAGACCGCGGCCTCGATCATCTTCAAGGTCGCGAAGGCCTGCGGCATCAACCCCCAGGTGCTGCTGGTGACGCTCCAGAAGGAGATGTCCCTCATCACCCGCACGAGCCCGACGTCGTGGTCGTACAAGATCGCGATGGGCTACGGATGCCCCGACACCGCCCCCTGCGACGAGCGCTTCTACGGCTTCTACAACCAGGTGTACCTGGCGGGTCGTCAGCTGGTGCGCTACGGCGAGTTCCCCGACTACTACAACTGGTTCCCGATCGGGGTGGCGACGAATGTCCGCTACCACCCGAAGGAGGCCTGCGGCACCAAGCGGGTGACCATCCAGTCTCGGGCGACGGCGGCGCTGTACTACTACACGCCGTACACGCCGAACGCGGCAGCGCTCGCCAACCTCACCAGCACGGGCGACGCCTGCAGCTCGTACGGCAACCGCAACTTCTGGCGGTTCTTCAACGCCTGGTTCGGGTCGCCGGTGCTGCCGCAGACCCACATCAACTACGTCGTCGCCGTGTACGACGACGTTCTGGGCCGCCCCGCGAGCGCGCGCGAGTACCCGGGTTGGGTGCGGGCCATCCTCACGGGCATGCCCCGCCAGCAGGTCGCGAACGGCTTCGTCAACTCGACCGAGTACCGGCTGCGCAAGATCGATGAGGCGTACCGCACCGTGCTCGACCGCGAGCCCGACGCGGGCGGGCGGGCCAGCTGGCTCGAGGGTATCCGTCGCGGGCAGCTGACGCCCGACGATGTCTTCGAGATCTTCCTGTCGACCAAGGAGTTCTACCTCAAGGCCGGCGGCACGGACACCGCCTTCGTCGACGCGCTGTACCAGCGGGTCATCGGGCGACCAGCAAGCGTCAACGAGCAGGCGCACTGGGCGCGATACGTCGTGGAGAAGAGCCGCAAGTGGGTCGTCAATGCGATCTACAACTCGGTCGAGACCTCGCGCAACCGGGCCAACGAGACCTTCATCGACTACCTGGGTCGCGAGGCGACACCCGAGGAGCGGATCAGCTGGGGCTCGTTCATCCGCTCCCGCGGGCCGCTCGCTTTCCGCGCCGCGATCCTCGCCACGGACGAGTACTGGGAGTACGCGCAGACGCGGACGGCCGAGGATGCGACCACGAGCAGCGCGCCCGGCCCGGCGCCGACGCGCAGCCCGGCCCCGACACCGTCGCCGAGCCCGACTCCGGCACCGACCGCATCGCCGAGCCCGGTTCCGAGCGAGAGCGTCTCCCCCGCACCCACGGCGGGCACCACCGCCTAAGACGGGCGAGGGCCGTCGTCGCCGTTCACTCCGGGCGGCGTTCCGTCGGCGGCGTAGTCCCGTAGTTGCCCGCTCGGTCGGCGCTGCTCAGTCGGCGCTCGTCGCGCCCTCGTCGAGGGCGGCGAGATCGGCCGCGACCATCGCGGCGACCAGTTCCTCGAAGCCGACGGTGCGGCGCCAGCCGAGAGCGGCCTCGGTCGCCGAGGGGTCGCCGCGCTGCTCGGGCGCGTCGTTCGGCCGCATGAAGCGCGGGTCCTGCCGCACGAGCGGCTGCCAGTCGTCGATGCCGACCGCGGCGAAGGCGGCGGCCACGAAGTCGCGCACCGAGTGGCTGACACCCGTCGCGATGATGTAGTCGTCGGGAGCATCCGCCGCCAGGCGCAGCGCCTCGGCGTAGTCGGGGGCCCAGCCCCAGTCGCGGCGGGCATCGAGGTTGCCGAGCGTCAGCGTCTCCGCCCGCCCGGCCGCGATCTGCGCGACCCCGTGCGTGATCTTGCGGGTGACGAAGGCGAGCGGGCGGCGCGGCGACTCGTGGTTGTAGAGGATGCCGTTCGCGGCGGGCAGCCCCCCGGCCCGGTACATCTGCACGAGGTGGTGCCCGAGCGCCTTCGCCGCGCCGTAGGGCGTCACGGGCGCGATCGCCGTGCGGGCCGTCTGCGGCTGATCGACCGCGCGGCCGAAGACCTCGGCGCTCGAGGCGTTCACGACGCGGACCTCGTGCCCCGCATCCGTCAGCCGCTTCGCGGCGGCGAGGATCGCCGCCGTCGAGCCGCCGACCGTGACCGCGTAGGCCGCGGGATCGGCCCAGGACTCGGCGACCGAGGTCAGGCCGCCGAGATGGAAGACCGCATCGGGGCGCACCCGCTCGATCACCGTCGTGATCTCGTCGGGCCGGGTGAGATCGGCGACGTGCAGCTCCGGAGCGCCGCTGCGCGCCTCCTCGCCGACCGTGCGCACGGCCCCGTGGACCTCCCAGCCGTGGGCGGTCAGCGACTCGGCGAGGTAGCTGCCCGTCTGACCGGTGATGCCGGTGACGAGAGCCCGGCGCATCAGGCCGATTCGGCGTCGATGCGCGCGAGGTCGGCGTCGACCATCATGCGCACGAGCTCGGGGAAGGAGACGGTCGGCTTCCAGCCGAGCTTCTCGTGCGCCTTGCTGGCATCGCCGATGAGCAGGTCGACCTCGGCCGGGCGCATGAAGCGCGGGTCCTGCAGCACCTTCGGCCGCCAGTCGTCGATGCCGACGTGGCCGAACGCCACATCGAGGAACTCCTCGACCGAGTGCGTCTCGTTCGTCGAGACGACGTAGTCGTCGGCCTCATCCTGCTGCAGCATGCGCCACATCGCGTCGACGTAGTCGCCCGCGAAGCCCCAGTCGCGCTTGGCGTCGAGGTTGCCGAGCGTGATCGTCTCCTGACGGCCGCGGGCGATGTTCGCCACGGCCATGCTGATCTTGCGCGTGACGAACTCCGGTCCGCGCATCGGCGACTCGTGGTTGAAGAGGATGCCGCTCGACGCGTGCATGCCGTAGGACTCGCGGTAGTTGATGGTCATGTAGTGGCCGAAGACCTTGGCGACGCCGTAGGGCGAGCGCGGCCAGAGAAGGGTCGACTCCGACTGGGGCACGTGCTGCACCTTGCCGAACATCTCCGAGCTGGAGGCCTGGTAGAACCGCACCTTACCGATGTCGTCGCCGGCATAGAGGCGCACCGCCTCGAGCGCGTTGAGCACGCCCTTGCCGGTGACGTCGCTCGTGAGCATCGCGTTCTCCCACGAGTAGGCGACGAACGAGATGGCGCCCAGGTTGTAGAACTCGTCGGGCCGCGCCACGTCGAGGGCGCGCAGGATGCTCGAGATGTCGAGCAGGTCACCCGTGAGGATCGTGACGAACGGCAGCTCGCGCTCGAGGAACTCGATCTTCGGATTGTTCTGGCCGCGCACGAGGCCGTAGACCTCGTAGCCCTTGTCGTGGAGGAGCTTGCTGAGGTAGTAGCCGTCCTGACCCGTGACTCCGGTGATCAGTGCTCGTTTCATAGTGCAATCTTTCGTCGAGGTGAGGGGGTCGTGCGCCGACGTGCCGGCCGCCTGCGACTGCCGGCCCCGTCGGGGCAGATCGGCGTTCGTCCGGTCGACTCTACCGCGAGCGCACCCCGGCGGCCCTCCTCGACCGGCGCGCGACGGGATAATGGAGCGTCACCCCCGACAGGAAGGCCCCTTGTGCACGCTGCTCCGCCGATCGTGATCGACGCGACGGCGATCCCCGCGCAGGTGGGCGGTGTCGGCCGGTATCTCGAGCAGCTGATCCCCGCCCTGGACGCGGAGGGTGTCGCCCTGGTGATCGCCTGCCAGCGGCGCGACGCCGACTGGATCGCCGAGAGCGCCCCGCACGCGGTCATCCACACCGTGCCCGCGGCCGTCGAGCGCACGGCGCTGCGCCTGCTCTGGGAGCAGACGGGGCTCGTGCGGCTGGCGCGACGGCACCGAGCGGCGGTCATCCACGCGCCGCACTACACGATGCCCCTGCTCGCCGGGCGCCCCGTCGTGGTCACCCTGCACGATGCGACCTTCTTCTCCGACCCGCACCTGCACAGCCGGCTCAAGCGGGTGTTCTTCCGGGCGTGGACCCGCCTCTCGCTGCGGCGCGCGGCGGCCTGCATCGTGCCCAGCGCCGCCACCCGCGACGAGCTGGTGCGATTCGTCGGGCCCCGCGCGGCCGCCTGCCATGTCGCCCACCACGGGGTCGACGGCTCGGCGTTCCACCCGCCGACCGCGGACGAGGTCGAACGGGCACGCACCCTCGTCGGCGCTCCGCACTGGATCGCGTTCCTTGGCACCATCGAGCCGCGCAAGAACGTCCCGAACCTGATCCGCGCGGTGCTGGCCGCGCAGCCCGAGCTGCAGGGGCGGTATCCGGATGCGGCGCTCGTGCTCGCCGGCGCCCGCGGGTGGGACACCGAGGTCGACGGGCTCCTCGCCGAAGCGGGCGACCGGGTGCGCGTGCTCGGCTACGTCGACCGCGACGACCTGCCCGGCCTCCTCGGCGGCGCGCTGCTCGTCGCCTACCCCTCGCTCGGCGAGGGATTCGGCCTGCCGGTCGTCGAGGCGATGGCCTGCGGAGCCCCCGTGCTGACGACGCGGCGCCTCGCCCTCCCCGAGGTCGGCGGCGACGCAGTCGCGTACGCTGAGCCTTCGACGGAGGGGATCCGCGCGGCCCTGGTCGCCCTGCTCGACGACGAGGCCGCGCGGCACGAGCTGGGCCAGCGCGGAGTCGCGCGCGCGGCCCGCTTCACCTGGAGCGCCGCCGCGGCCGCGCACCGCGCGGTCTACGAGAGCGTGAGCAGGAGGGGAGGCAGTGATGGCCGCAGTTGAGTACGGCGACGGCATCGGCGTTGTCGTCGTCACCTACTCCCCCGGCGTCGAGCTCGACGCCTTCGTCGCCTCGCTCGACGCGGCGACGGCGACCCCCCTGCCCGTGGTGCTGAGCGACAACGGCTCGACCGACGGCGCGCCTCAACGGGTGGCCGCCGCCCGTCCGGGCACGCGGCTGATCGTGGACGAGACGAACCCCGGCTACGGGGCGGCCGTCAACGCCGGAGCGGCCGTGCTCGGACCGGAGATCGGGTGGGTGCTGGTCTGCAACAGCGACCTGACCGTACGGCCCGGGGCGATCGAGCGGCTGGCGGAGGTCATCCGCGCGGACGACAGCATCGGCGTGGTCGGCCCGCTGATCCGCAATGACGACGGCAGCGTCTACCCCTCGGCCCGGCGCCTGCCGTCGTTCCGCGACGGCATCGGCCATGCGGTTCTCGCCGACCGGTGGCCGGGCAATCCGTGGACGCGTCGCTACCGCCAGGAGGAGCTCGGGCTCGCCACCGAGCCGACCGCGACCGGCTGGGTCTCGGGGGCCTGCTTCCTGGTACGACGCAGCGCCTTCGACGCGATCGGCGGCTTCGACGAGGGCTTCTTCATGTACTTCGAAGACGTCGATCTGGGCAAGCGGATGCTCGAGGCCGGCTACAGCAGCGTCTACGTGCCCGATGCCGAGGTGGTGCACATCGGCGGAAGCTCGACGTCGCAGCACTCCGAGCGCATGCTGCGCGCGCACCACGAGAGCGCCTACCGCTACCTGGCGAAGAAGTATCCGCAGTGGTTCATGCGCCCCGCCCTGCTCGTCGCCCGCTGGGGCCTGCAGCTGCGCCTGCGCAGCGAGCTGCGGCGCACGGCCCGGTGACCGAGCCGCGGGCTGGCGCCCCCGATTGGAATCATGCCAGTCTGGGCATGACGCCCGCCCCGCACCAGGAAGCAGGTCGACGATGACTCCCAGCGCCCCGTCCACCCCCGCACCGGCCGCCGAGCCGCGGTACGGCGTGCTCGGCTGGATCGCCGCGTTCGCGCGGGCGCTGGTGGCGCTTCCGAGCTTCCGCCGTCACATGGCGCTGGTCGAGGCGTCGGTGAACCAGCAGCTGCGGGCCCTCGAGGGCCGGCTCGACGCGCTGGAGCAACAGGCCGGCACGGTCCGCGCGGGCGCTCCATCAAGGCAGCCGCGGGGCACGGAGGATCCTCTCTCGGTCGCGGTCTCGTTGCGCGAGCTCGGGCGCCGCGTGAGCGCGCTCGAGGGCGAGCAGACGCCCTCCGGGGGCTGACGCGATGAGCGCGCCCCGAGTCTCGATCGTCATCAACACGCTGAACCGGGCGGAGTCGCTGCCGACCACCCTGGAGTCGCTGCAATGGGTCGCGTACCCTGGCGAGTTCGAGGTCGTGGTCGTCAACGGCCCGTCGACCGACGGCACCGACGCGGTGCTCGCCGCGTGGGCCGACCGCGTGGTGGTCGAGCGCTGCCCCGTGGCGAACCTCGGGGTGTCGCGCAACCTCGGCATCGCGGCCGCGAGCGGGGAGGTCGTGGCGTTCATCGACGACGACGCCGTTCCCGAGCCGGAGTGGCTGCGCGAGCTGATCGCCGCCTTCGACGACCCGGCGGTCGGAGCGGCGGGCGGCTTTGTGATCGACCACACCGGGGTGGGCTACCAGAGCACGTTCGCGCTCTTCAACCGGCTGGCGGACCCAGTGGCGTCGCCCAACGCGGCCAGCCCGGAACGGGTCTTCCCGTACAGCCTCACCTTCCCGCACCTGATCGGCACGAACATGGCCTTCCGCCGCGCGGCGCTCGAGGAAGTCGGCGGTTTCGACGAGCAGTACGAGTACTACCTCGACGACACCGATCTGGTCGTCCGGATCATGGACCGGGGCTACGACGTGCGGCAGGTCGCCGGCGCGCACCTGCACCATCGGTTCGCCCCGAGCACGATCCGCGACCACCGCCGCGTGGCACGCAACCGCTACCCGGTGCTCAAGAACCACGCCTACTTCGCGCTCCGGCACGCCCGGCCGTTCTTCGACGAGAGCGAGCTCGTCGACCAGCAGTGGGCCTTCGCGCAGATGCACGAGGGCGAGATGGTGCAGGCGGTCGCGGACGGCCTGGTCGACAGCGGTGATCTCGACCGCTTCCTGCAGCACCGCGATCGCGCGGTCGAGACGGGGATCCAGGCCGCTCGCGAGGCCAGCCGGAACGGGCATCGCGGGCAGCTGCCGCGCGGACTGAGCGGCGCCGGGTTCCGGCGGTTCCCCACGCTCGTCAACGACGACGTCGTGCGCCGGGTTCTGGTGGCGGGGCCGTCGCGGGTGACGGCCACCCTCGAGCGAGGCCGCTCGCTCGCCGCCGAGGGCCAGATCGTGCACCTCATCGTGCCGACGCACAACGACGACCACATCGACTTCGACCGCGGGGTGTGGGTCAGCGCCGTGGACGTGCGCTCGACCCCCTGGCGCGCCGCGCGCACACGGGGAGCCCGTCGTCTCGCCGAGCGGTTCGCCGGCCTCGTCGGCTGAGCGCCGAGTCGGCCGGGTCAGCGCACGCAGGCGGCGGCGCTCGCGCTGAGCGCCTCGACCTCCCAGACACCGACCGTGAAGTCGACCTTCTGCCATCCAGCGCCCGGGGGCTGGCTCAGCAGCGACATCGATCCGCTGACCGTCTCGCGCAGGCGGATGCTCACGCCCTCGTCATCGATGCGCTCGCCGAGCACGGGGCCGCCGTTCTGGAGCTCGTAGACCAGGATCCGCCCGGTCAACGAGCAGGCCAGAGAACTGTCGATGGCCGCACGATCAACGACCTCATCGCGGCCGAAGTTGTCGCGACCGGTCACGCGCAGCACCTCATAGCCGTAGGAGATCTGCATGGGGCGGGCGAAAGCCATCCACGTGTTCGGGAAGAAGAAGCCGGGCACGGTCGCGGTCGACGTCGCGGCCCAGACCACCGGCACCTGCTCCTGCTCGACGGCCTCGTTCAGGTCGACCTGCAGATCGTAGGCGCCGCGCATGTAGCTATCGGCAAGCATGAGCCGCAGGTTCTGCTGCTGCGGCAGCACCACGATCGCCATGACGACCGCGCCGATCGCCAGCAGGGCGGGGGCGGTGAGCATGCCCGCGGGCACCCGTGCCCGCACCCGCTCGGAGGCGGCCGCGCGGCGGCGGGTCAGCTCGAGACCGATGCCGAGCAGGAGGAACAGCGCCGGGAGGATCTCGCTCACCGCGTAGCGGTCCCAGTACAGGAAGAAGGAGTGGTCGGAGAGGAGTCCGAGCCGCACGGTCTGCAGGGCGTAGAACAGCGCGATCGTGGCGCCGAGCATGAGCACGACAGCCGCCCGCGGGGCGTCGTCGCGGGCGCGGGAGCCGAGCACGATCGCGGCGATCCCCACGACCATCAGCACGACCCCGAGGCGCAGCGTGATGTTCCACAGGGCGGTGCCGCCGACGGCTGTCGCCAGCACGCCCGCCGCGAGCACCGCGGCGACGATGATGCCCAGGATGCCCGGCACCCGGGTCGGGCGGCTCTCGACCACTGGGCGGCGGGCGATCACGACGGCGGCGGCGATCGCGGCACCGCACACGATGATGAGCACGGCGGCCGTGGTCACCGTGGGATCGAAGAGCCCGAGACGGCCGCCGACGAGCGACATGACGGCGTCGGGAAGCAGGTTGGTCAGCTGGGTCTCGACGTAGTAGCGGCGGATCTCCGTGATGCCGTACCAGAAGCCGAGCACCGCCGCGACGATGTTGCCGGCAACGAGCATCCACACGGAGCGCCGCAGGGCGCGGAAGTCGGGCACGACGATGGTGCACACGGCGAGGATGACCAACGGCACGAGCAGCAGCGGGCCGGTGCCGCGCAACAGGCCCAGCGCGGTCATCGCGAGAACGTTGAGCAGCACGGGCCCGAGCGGGCGCTCGGACCGCATGGCCGTGTAGGCCGTCACCACCCAGATCACGAAGAGCGGCGCGTTGAGGGTCTCGCTGCTGGGGAAGCTCGAGTACCAGATGGCGTGCACGTGCACCGCGACGAGCCCGGAGACCGCGAGAACGAGCCAGCGGTTCACCTCCATGCGGTGCAGGGTGCGCGCGATCGCGATGGCGAGCACCAGGCCTGAGACCGAGAGCGACGAGGCGACGTGCTCGAAGCCGAACACCGCGCTGTTGAGGCCCAGGTAGGCGGGCAGGAGCGGCGGCCACGACGACGACAGCTCGCCGGTGCGGGCGAACTGGTTTGCCCAGTTGATGTAGGCGCCCATGTCGCCCAGCCAGGGTAGGAAGTTCACGGAGTCGACGCGCGGGATCAGCGTCACCACCGCCACGATGGCGGCCCCGGCCCAGAACCAGCGGTCGCGAGCGGAGAGCACCGGGCGCGCGGGAACCTCGCGCCGCCGCACGGCGAGGACGATCAGCACCACCCAGCCCGCGGCGAAGAGCGCCAGCGGCACCGCGCCCCACCACGCGTAGACCGTCGGCATGAGCATGAGGACGAGGTACCCGTAGATGGAGGCGTCGGCGGCGAGCGCCGCCCAGCCCTCGCCGCGCTCGCGCGCGAGCAGCGCGATCGGCAGCCCCAGCACGAGGCAGACGAGGAGCGCGAGAGCGATGATGCCGAGGATCGTCATGCGCGCGAGGCTTCCGCACCGGTGACCAGGGCGGCGATCAGGTCGGCCTGCGCCAGCGACCGCGCCTTGACGGCAGGGAGGTGGGTGCGCAGGCGATCGCGCACCTCGTCACCCGCGGCGACGAGCGCCTCGAACCGCTCGCGGAGGAAGTCCGGCTCGAGCTTGTCGTGGCCGAAGGCCCACTCGTCCAGCTGGAACATCTCCAGCACCTCCTGGTACTTGTGGCTCCAGCCGATCACGAGCGTGGGCACCGCCATCGCGAGCGACGAGACCATGGCGTGGAACCGGCTGGCGACGAAGTAGTCGCACCGCCCGATGAGGTACCGCAGGGTCTGCGACGACAGCTCCCGGTCGATGAACAGCACGCCCTCGGGGTGGGCCAGCCGCTCGTGGATGCGGGAGCACAGGGGGAGGTCGTTGTTGTGGGTCTTCTCGGTGCCGGTGCGCACGCTGTGCGGGAAGAGCACCACCCGGCGGCCGGATGCCACGAGTTCGTCGATGAATGCGGCGACGTCGCCGATGTAGTCGGCGCCGCGCGCCTCGACCTTCTTCTGCAGGACGACGCTCGGCGAGACGCCCACCACCTGCTCCGGTCCCTCGAAGAAGCCGAGGTCGAAGGCCGCAGCGGCGGCCGCCTGCTCGGTGCCGTCGAGCTCGAGCGAGAAGGCGTAGTCGGCTCCGGCGTACAGGTTCGTGAGGCCCAGGGCCTCGGCGAACTCGTGGGTGATGCGGCCGCGCGTGACCAGGGTGTGCACTCGGGGCAGGAAGCGCTTGGCCGACCAGCGGTTGATGGGGTTCTGGAAGGGCCCCACCGCCTGCGCGCACTTGAAGACCGGCACCCGCAGCATCATCGCCGGCAGGATCGAGGCGACGTTGTAGAGGAGGAACTTCTCGCGGCCGTCGGTGAAGGTGATGCCGCCCTGGTCGAGCAGCACCTGCGACGAGGCGAGCGCTCCGATCGCGCGCGACCGCGCCCGGAGCAGCGGACGCAGCGGCGGCAGGATGCGGTAGAGCAGCGCGAGGGTGTTGATCGTGACGCCGAGCTGGCGGGGACGGGCGTCGATGATGTCGAGAGCGGCGTACTCGTTCTGGGCGCGGTCCTCGGCCGGGTACATGCTGAACAGAGTGAAGCGCACGCCCGGGATGCGCTCGCTGAGCGTCGCGATCGAGCTCTCGAGCATCGCCGACGCGCCCTTGTTGCCCGACAGTGCCGAGCCGATGATCGCGATGCGGGGAGCGGGGACGGTGGTGGTCATGCGGTGGTGTCCTTACGGGGCAGGATGCGGAGCAGGGCGTACATCAGGGCGAGGAGAGCATCGGCGATCGTGCTGAGCAGCCGCGCGAGGAGCGAGATGAGCACGGCATCGGCGGCGGAGTAGCCCGCGGCCACGAGACAGGCGAAGAGCACGGCCTCGCGCACACCGAGCCCGCTCGGCACGAAGAAGACCAGGATACCGAGGGCCCCGGCGAGCGCGTAGGCCGCGCCGATCAGCAGCCAGTCGTCGGCGGGGACGCTCGTGATCGAGGCGGCGACGAGCACGATGCCGACGCCGTTGATCACGCGCGGCGCGACGAAGCCGGCGAGCAGAGCGAGGGTTCGGCGGGTCGGCAGGAAGTACTCGACGGGGAGCGCCTGCTTGGTCAGTCGCCGGGTCGCGAGATCGAGCACGCGTCGGAAGACGCGGCGGTCGAGCACGGCGATGAGCGGTACGAGCGCGATGCCGACAACGATGGCGGTGGCGATGTTGCCCGCCAGCACCCCGACCCCGACCGAGATCGCGATGATGACGACGCTCGGCACGATCGACACGATCTGCAGGAAGACGTTCTCGTAGATGAAGCTGATCAGGATCACCATGCGGCTGATGCCGCGGCGCCCTCCCCACACGACCTTGTTGACGAGCGACCCGACCTGCCCGGGGATGTACTTGAGCAGCCAGGATGCGCTGTGCACCTCGATGGCCTCGCGCGGGGTGATGCGGGCATCCGGGGCGAGGACGGCGACGATCGCGCCCCACAGCAGCCCGGAGACGGGGACCGCCGCGGCGAAGACCACGACCGCGACGACCATGAGTCCGTTGGGCCGCAGGTCGGCCGCCTGCACCTGCTCCCAGTTCTGGGCGAGGGCGAGGGCGAAGAGCCAGCCCACCGCGATGAGCACGACCGTGGTGAGGCCGTACCGCAGGATCGTGCGGGTGCGCGGCCGACGGCCCGAGCTCATCGCAGCACGTTGTACGAGCGGAAGGTGTCGAGCTCCTTCTTCTGCGAGTAGGGCACCATGCCCTCCGGGTGCGCGTGCCCGACGGCGATCAGCATGACGACGCGGTCGGAGATGTCGAGGCCGAGGGTCTTCTGCATCTTCGCCTCGAGAGGCTCGAAGTCGGGCCAGTTGATGACGCTGGACGACAGGCCGAGCGTCTCGAGGGCGAAGATGAACGACATCGCGGCGAGCGAGGAGTCGACGTAGATCGCGTGCCGGTCGCGGGGGCTGAAGTACGACTCGAGCTTGCCGACGACCACCACCACGGCGGGAACGTTGTGCGCGAATCCGGCGGCGCCGAAGGGCAGGCCGACGACGGTCTGCACGGCCTCGGGCTCGTCATAGATGCGGAACTCGTAGGGCAGCCGGTTGCAGGCGGTGGGGGCCTGCCGAGCGACGGTGAGCGCCTTGTCGATGAGCTCGCGGTCGACGGGGCGCTGCTCGAACCAGCGCACCGAGCGGCGCTGCATGGCGAGCTGGTGCAGCTCGTCGTAGCTGATGGTCGAGAGCTGCCTCTTCACGTAGGGCACCTTGCCCGAGGGCTCGGTGGGCTTCGGGAGGGCCTCGAACCGCGCCCGCGCGGCATCGACGACCGGGTGGCTCCCGGTGCTGACGCGGAAGTACTCGGTGATGACGTCGTGCGCCCACTCCATCTCCGCGGTCTCCATCGGCGCGGCGTCACCGGTGTACTGGGCGACGGCGGCGGCGTAGAACTCGACGGTCTCGCCGATGTAGTCGCGCGCGAAGACATCGCGGCGTGGCCGCATGATGATGCCCTTCTCGAGGCGGTGCACGTTGCGGCGCAGCTCGACGTGCGTCAGGCGCGCGCGGCCCTTGTTGCGGTAGTAGTTGCGGCGACCCCGCAGCACGGCGGCCTGCTCGCGGTTGAAGGTCAGGAAGCCGATCGTGAAGAACAGGTGGGTGAGGATCCGGCTCGACCCGAAGGTCTCCAGGAACACCCGGTTGACGACCTCGTAGGTGCGGCGGATCCAGGTGATCGCCAGCAGCTTCTTGGCGATGCGCTTGAGTCTCTTGAGCACGATCTCTCCGTCACGAGAAGGACTGCGCGTCGCGAATCGGCATCCGGACGCGGGACGCGCCGACGCGGCACAGCCTCCCCCACTATACGCGGCCCGCTGCCCCGGACGGCGGTGGGCGGTAGCCTGAGCAATCGTCCGCCCGCGAGGGACCAGGACCCCGAGAACAGGAGGGCCGATGGCCGCGACCGCGACACCGTCGGCACCCGGCGCGCTCCCCCGACGGGTCGCCGCCCTCCTCACCGCGCTCGCTCTCGTCGCTGGTGCCCTGATCATGGGCTCCCCCGCGCCGGCGCAGGCCGCCCGGCACCCCGCCTGCGCGATCGTTCCCGACGCGATCTACTCGAGCTGGGTGAACCCGCTCGCCTCTCCCGACGGGCCGTACTGGTGGGTCGGCTCGGTGGCCCGCGACGGCACGAACGCCGTGAGCCGCGTGGACTGCCGCTCAGGGGAGGTTCGCCGAGTCCCGCTCGGCGGGCCGGAGAGCCCGGATGACCACAATGCGACCGCGATCGCGGTCGATCCCGACCAGCCGACGCTCCTGGCCGTGTACTCGACCCACGGCCTGCTCACCCACACCCGGTTCCGCTGGGTGGACCGCGAGACGCTCGAAGCCTCGGAGGAGCAACGCATCGAGTTCGGGGCGCGCGTCACGTACGCGCAACTCCTGCGCACCGACGATGCCCTGCTGCTCATCGTGCGGGCGGGTCGCGACTGGACGTACGTCGTCACCACCGACTGGGGAACGACCTGGAGCGAGCCGCGGCTTCTCACCGATGGAACGGATCATCCGGGCATGTACCTGCTCGCACGGCCGGGCTACGGCGACGAGGGCCACCTGGTCTCGCTCGCCTACTACGCGCACCCTGCCACCCTCATCCCGCGGAACGTGGGTACGGCGACCCTCGACCTGACCACCGGTGAGATCACCCGCGTCGACGGCACCGTGATCGGATCCCTCGATGAGCCCGGGGGCCCTGCCCTGCTGCCGGAGGAGTTCGACGCCACCGTCGTCCCGATAGGAAGCACCCGCGTGCGGCTGCACGACATCGCCCGGGTGAACGGAGCGCCGGCCGTCGTCTATGCGGCCTGGCAGGGCACCGCGACGGCGACCTACCGCTACAAGGTCTGGAACGGTGCGCGCTGGACCTCCGGCACCTGGGGTCAGCTCACGGGCCGCCCTTTCGGCTACCGGTATGCCGCCCGCTACGTCGGCGGGGCGGCCTTCATCGACGGCGGCATCATCACGGCTCGGCAGACCCCCACCACCTCGACCTCGGGCTCGTGGACGATCAGCTACCTGCGCTGCCGCTGGGGGGCGGGATGCACGACCACAAACAGCTTCACGACGTCGCGCACCGCCGGGCGCATGGTGCGGCCGTACGTCGTCTACAGCGAGACCGAGCGGTTGGTCATGCTGCTGGCGGTCAGCCGCTATGCGTGGTTCACCGACTACAAGGCGAACATCCTCGTCCGGACCCGTCCGGCCGGCTGAGCACGCCGCCCTCGAGCGCCGACTAACTGCGCGGCAGCGTCAGCAGCCGCTGGAGGTACGTGCCGTAGCCGCTCTTGGCCAGGGGCTCGGCGAGAGCCGCCAGTTGGGCGTCGTCGATCCAGCCGGCGCGCCAGGCGATCTCCTCGATGCAGCCGATCTTGAAGCCCTGGCGGTCCTCGATCACACGGACGTACTCCGAGGCCTGCATCATCGACTCGACGGTGCCCGTGTCGAGCCAGGCAGTGCCGCGATCGAGCACCTGCACCTGCAGGCGACCCTCCCGCAGGTAGTGCTCGTTGATGCTCGAGATCTCCAGCTCGCCGCGCGCGCTGGGCGTGATGCCGTGCGCGACTGCGACCACGCCCGCGTCGTAGAAGTAGAGGCCGGGCACCGCGTACGAGCTCCGCGGGTTCGCGGGCTTCTCCTCGATGGCGATAGCACGGCCGGTGCCGTCGAACTCGACCACCCCGTAGTCGCTCGGGTTCGCGACCTGGTAGGCGAAGATGAGCCCGCCGTCGATCTCGCGGTACTGGCGCAGCGCGGTGCCGAGCCCCGCGCCATGGAAGATGTTGTCGCCGAGCACCAGGGCGACGCTGTCGTCACCGATGAAGTGCTCCCCGATCAGGAAAGCCTGGGCGAGGCCGTCGGGGGAGGGCTGCACAGCGTACGAGAGCTCGATGCCGAGCTCTCCGCCATCGCCCAGCAGCTGCTCGAACTGCGCGCGGTACTCCGGCGTCGTGATGATCAGGATCTCGCGGATGCCGGCCATCATGAGCGTCGAGAGCGGGTAGTAGATCATCGGCTTGTCGAACACCGGCATCAGCTGCTTCGAGATGCCCTTGGTGATCGGCCACAGCCGCGTGCCGGTGCCACCGGCCAGGATGATGCCCTTCATCGCGCCCTCCATGCGGCGTCGAGCGACGCCGTCAGCTCGGTCGATGCCGACCAGGTCGGCAGGAGTCCCCGGTCGACCGCCTCGGCGAGCGTCGGCGCCGCGGCGTCCTTCGGCGCGAGAATCAGCTGGTCGGGGGCGAACGGCAGCTCGAGCCCGATCGCCGGGTCGAGGGGGTGCACGCTGTGCTCCCGCTCGGGCGCGAAGACCTGGTTGACCAGGTAGGTCACGACAGTGTCATCCTCGAGCGCGACGAAGCAGTGCCCCAGGCCCTCGGCGAGATAGACCGCGGTGCGCTCGCGCCCATCGATCGGCACCGCATCCCACCGCCCGAACGTCGGCGAGCCGACCCGCAGGTCGACGACGAAGTCGATGATCGAGCCGTGGGGCACCGTGACGTACTTCGCCTGGCTGGGCGGCACGTCGGCGTAGTGGATGCCGCGAACGACGCCGCGGCGCGAGACCGAGGTGTTGCCCTGCCGCAGGTCGAGGGGGTGGCCGACCGCCTCGGCGAGCGCCTCGAAGCGGTAGTGCTCGAGGAAGACGCCCCGCTCGTCGGCGAACTGCCGAGGCGTGACCGCGAAGGCACCCGGCACCGAGAGCTCGCGGATTCGCACGCCCGCCAGCCTAGCAACGGCCCCTCACTAGGCTGGAGGCCATGCGACTGCTCGTCACCGGCGGCGCCGGGTTCATCGGCTCGAACTTCGTGCACCACGTGCTCGGCGCGGGCGCCCACCACGTGACGGTCATCGACAAGCTCACGTACGCCGGCAACCGCGCATCGCTGGCGGGCCTGCCGGATGACCGGCTCACCTTCGTGCAGGGCGACATCGTCGACGCCCCGCTGGTCGACCGGCTCGTCGGGGAGGCAGACGTGGTCGTGCACTACGCCGCCGAGAGCCACAACGACAATTCGCTCGCCGACCCGCGGCCGTTCATCGACACCAACCTCACGGGCACCTACACGCTGCTGGAGGCGGCGCGGAAGCACGGCACCCGCTTCCACCACATCTCCACCGACGAGGTCTACGGCGATCTCGAGCTCGACGACCCGGCGCGCTTCACCGAGACCACGCCCTACAACCCGTCGAGCCCCTACTCGTCGACGAAGGCCGGCAGCGACATGCTCGTGCGCGCCTGGGTGCGCTCGTTCGGCGTGCGGGCGACAATCTCGAACTGCTCGAACAACTACGGGCCCTACCAGCACGTCGAGAAGTTCATCCCGCGCCAGATCACGAACGTGCTGCGCGGCGAGCGCCCCAAGCTCTACGGCACGGGCGAGAACGTGCGCGACTGGATCCACGCCGACGACCACTCGGCCGCCGTGCTCGCGATCATCGAGCGCGGACGCATCGGCGAGACCTACCTGATCGGCGCCGACGGCGAGCGCAGCAACCGCGAGGTTCTCGGCATGATCCTCACCGCAATGGGGCACGACGAAGACGACTTCGACGAGGTCGCCGACCGGCCGGGTCATGACATGCGCTACGCGATCGACTCGTCGAAGCTGCGCGCCGAGCTCGGCTGGGTGCCCCGCTACGGCGATTTCGCGGCCGGCCTGGCGGCGACGATCGACTGGTACCGCGACAACGAGCCCTGGTGGGCGCCGCAGAAGGACGCCACCGAGGCGCGCTACCGCGCGCAGGAGTCGGCGCGCCCGTGACGCGGATCCTGCTGACCGGTGCCGACGGGATGCTCGCGCACGATCTGCGCGCCCGCTTCGCCGGCCGTCCCGTCACCGCGCTGGGCCGGGCTTCCCTCGACATCACCGACACGGAGGCGTGCCGGGCGGCGGTGCGCGGGCACGACGTGGTGCTCAACACGGCGGCCTGGACCGCCGTCGACGCGGCGGAGGACGAGCCGGAAGCGGCGGGGCGCGTCAACGCGCTCGGTGCCGAGAACCTCGCCCGGGCGTGCGCCGACACGGGGGCCGTGCTCGTGCAGTACTCGACGGACTACGTCTTCGGCGATACCCCGCCGACCGGTGCCGGAACGCCCTGGCCCGAGGAGGCGCCGCTGCGGCCGATCTCGGTCTACGGGCGCACGAAGGCGGAGGGCGAGCGCCGGGCGCGCGCCGCGCATCCGGACGGGGTCATCGTCATGCGCACGGCGTGGCTGTACGGCGCGCACGGCAGGAGCTTCGTCACAGCGATCCGCGATCGGGCCGCCCTCGGAGAGCCGTTCACGGTGGTCGACGACCAGTGGGGCCAGCCGACGTGGACGCGCGAGGTGGCCGACGGCACGGCGGCGATCCTCGATCGGGGTGTCCGCAGCGGCATCGTGCATGCCACGGCGAGCGGCAGCACCACCTGGTTCGGGTTCGCGCGGACCATCCTGGCGACGGCCGGCCTCGACCCCGAGCTGGTGCGGCCGGCGGCGACCGTACCGGGCGAACGGCCCGCCCCGCGCCCGCGCTGGTCGGTTCTCGGGCATGATGGATGGGCGCGACTGGGTCTCGCGCCCCTGCGCGACTGGCAGTCGGCCTTCGCCGATGCCGCGGCCGAGATCGGCTGGGCCAGCGCGCCGCCGTCACCGACCGACGGACCCTGACCTCACCCTGACGCCTGGAGAGCCCCACCATGACTCTGCCCCCCGCGCTCGTCGCCTTCGATCTCGACGACACGCTCGCCCCCTCGAAGTCGCCGATCCCGCCGAGCATGCTCGAGCAGCTCGTCGCTCTGCTCGAGCGCCGCCCGGTGTGCATCATCTCGGGCGGCCAGTACGGGCAGTTCCGCGCGCAGATCCTCGACCGCCTGCCGGAATCCAGCGTGCCGCTGCTCGACCGCCTGCACCTGATGCCCACCTGCGGCACCCAGTACTGGCGCTACGAGGATGGCGACTGGGTGCAGCGCTACGCCGAGAACCTCACCGAGGAGGAGCGCCTCGAGGCCCTCGCGGTCGTCGAGGAGGAGGCGAAGCGCCTCGGGCTGTGGGAGGCGGAGACCTGGGGGCCGATCCTCGAGGATCGCGGCTCGCAGATCACCTTCTCGGCGCTCGGCCAGGAGGCTCCGGTCGACGCCAAGAAGGCGTGGGACCCGGACGGCGCGAAGAAGGAGCGCCTGCGGGCCGCGGTCGCCGAGCGGCTGCCCCAGCTCGAAGTGCGCTCGGGCGGATCGACCTCGGTCGACATCACCCGCCGTGGCATCGACAAGGCCTACGGCATGCGCAAGCTCGCGGAGCTGACCGGCATCGCGCCGGCCGACATGCTGTTCATCGGAGACCGCCTGGACGAGGGCGGCAACGACTTCCCGGTCATCACCGTGGGCGTCCGGACGCACGCGGTCAGCGACTGGGAGGAGACGGTCGACGTCGTCGCCGAGCTCGTTCCGACCCTCGCCGGGTAGCCTGGCCGTCAGCCCATGACGACTCTCCGCGTGATCCTCGACCAGCTGGCCGCTCCGGTTCCGGGCGGCATCGGCCGCTACACCCGCGAGCTCACGCGGGCCCTGATCGCGACGCAGCCACGCGGCTGCACGGTCTCGGGCTGGGTGCCGTCATCGCCGGAGACCGCCTACCGGGCGATCGAGGAGGCACTGCCGGGTCTCGCGAGCCTCGAGAAGAGCGCGCTCGACCGGCGTCAGATCGCGGCGGCGTGGCAGCACGGCTTCACCCGTCTCGGCGCCGGGTCGACGACGCACGCTCCGAGCCTGCTCGCTCCCCTGTTTCGTCACGATCGCATCAACAACCCGGGCGACCAGATCGTGGTGACGATCCACGACGCCGTGCCGTGGACCCACCCGGAGACCCTGACCCCGCGCGGCGTCGCCTGGCACCGCGCCATGGCGAAGCGCGCCGAGCGCTACGCCGACGCCGTCGTCGTGCCGACCCACGCCGTCGCCGAGGAGCTCGCGGAGGTTCTCGCGCTCGGCGATCGGGTGCGCATCATCGCGGGCGCGGTCGCGAGCGATCTCGCGGTGCCGACGGATGCCGCCGAGCGGCGCGCCGCCCTCGACCTGCCCGAGCGCTACGTCGCGGCCGTCGGCACGGTCGAGCCGCGCAAGGGCCTCGAGCCCCTCGTGCGGGCGCTCGCCCGTCTCGACCGCCCGGAACTGCCGCTCGTGCACGTCGGCCCGCAGGGCTGGGGAGACCTCGACCTTGCCGCGGTGGCGCGGGAGGCCGGCCTCGCCCCCGAGCGCGTCCGCCCCCTGGGCTTCCTCGACGATTCCGATGTCGCTGCCGTCATGCAGGGGGCGAGCGTCTTCGTCATGCCCAGCCAGGCGGAGGGCTTCGGCCTGCCGATGCTCGAGGCCATGAGCCTGGGCACCCCGACGATCCACACCGATGTTCCGGCGCTCGTCGAGGTCGCCGGCGGTGCGGGTCACCTGGTCGAGCGCGAGCCGGCCGCCACCCTTCCCGAGCGTCTCGCCGAGGCGATCGCAGCGGTCGTCGACGACGACTCGCACGCCGAGACGCTGCGGATCGCTGGGCGCGATCGCGCGCGGGCCTTCAGCTGGCTCGACTCGGCCGAGAAGACCTGGCAGCTGCACGCCGACCTCTAGCGTCGAACCAGCACAGCGCTTCGACGCCGGCTGATCACGGCTCCGGCGTCTCGGTCGGCGTCGGCAGCGGGGCGACGGCCTCGGCGACCAGGGCCCGGATGAGCTGCCAGTCGGGCACGACATTGTCGATGACCGGCGGCACCAGCTCGAGCCGCCGGATCTCGTGCTGGCGGGACTGCACGGCCAGGTCGCTGAGCACCCCGACCATGCCCTGCGGCACGTCGGTGCGCACGAGCTCGCTCGAGGCCTGGGCGATCGCCTGGAACCGCGTGAGCACGGTCGCCGGGTCGAGCTGGCGCAGCATGGCCTCCTGGAGGTCCCGCTGGTGCTGCATCCGGTCGAAATCGGTCAGGTTGTAGCGGCTGCGGGCGTACCAGAGCGCCGTCTCGCCGTCCATGCGCTGCTCGCCCGCCGGGATCACGCCGTAGACCGTGCCGCCGTTGATGCCTCGCGAGACGGGCTCGTCGACGGTGACCACGACGCCGCCGAGCGCGTCGATGAGGGAGGTGAACCCGGCCATGTCGATCAGCACGGTGTACTGCACCGGGAGCCCGGTGACGCCCTCGATCGCGTCCTTCATGGCCTCCAGCGGGGGCGTGCTGCCGGCAGCGGCCGCGTCGGGGTACAGTTCGGGATGCTCCTCGACCCAGGGATACAGGTAGGCGAGCAGGCAGTCGTCGCCGCAGTCGAAGCCGTTCGGCCAGACCTCCCACAGCGGCGAACCCTCGGAGAACGGCGCGCTGTACAGGTTGCGCGGGATCCCGATCATCGTAACGGCCCCCGACTGCGCGTCGACGCTCAGCAGGGTCATGCTGTCGGGGCGCAGGCCGATGCGGTCATCGCCCGCGTCGCCGCCGAGCAGCAGGATCGTGTACCGACCGTCGATCGGCTCGACGTACCCGCCGTCGGCGAAGACCGAGCCCAGGGCATCCCGCCCCGCACCGGTCAGCACCGCGGCGTACCCGGCGGTTCCGGTCGTCAGCAGCAGCGAGAGCACCGCGAAGGCGGCGATCGGGAGGCGGGCCCGCGGCGGGGTGCGCACGAGCCGCACGAGCCGCATCGTGTCGATCGTCGCGGCGAACCACAGCACCGCGTAGAAGACGAGGGCGAGCTGCGCGACCCAGAGCACGAGGGCGGTGGAGGCGATCGTCAGGGCCGCAGGGCGCCACAGCACGACGAGCAGGAGGGCGAGCGCCGCGACAGCCCACAGCACGAACGTCGAGCCGACCGCGAACCGGCCCCAGCGGCGGTCGCCGGCGAGCAGCTGGGCGCTGCCCGGGATCAGAAGGTTGAGGCCGAGCAGCCACCACGCCCGGCGGCGCATCACCTGGGGGTCGCGCGTGTTGGGGTGTCGGAGGGGAGCGGTGTGGCTCACGGGGCGACGCTCACGAGGAGGGCAGCGAGGCCTTCAGGGCCGCGTTCTTCCGGGCCACCTGCTGCTCGAGGTCGGCCGCGAAGGCCGCGAGCCGGGCAGCGATGGGCGCATCCGACGACCCGATGATGCGCGCCGCGAGGATCCCCGCATTGCGGGCACCCCCGATCGAGACGGTCGCGACGGGGATGCCCGCGGGCATCTGCACGATGCTCAGCAGCGAGTCCATGCCGTCGAGGTAGGCGAGCGGCACCGGCACGCCGATGACCGGCAGCGTCGTCACGCTCGCGATCATGCCGGGCAGGTGCGCGGCGCCGCCGGCCCCGGCGATGATGGCCCGGATGCCCCGGCCGGCCGCCGCCCGCCCGTAGGCGATCATCGCGTCCGGCGTGCGGTGGGCGCTGAGCACCTCGACCTCGTAGGCGATGCCGAACTCGTCGAGCGCCGTGGCGGCGTTCTGCATCACCGACCAGTCGCTGTCCGAGCCCATGACGACGGCGACGAGGGGTGTGCTCATGCCCTCCAGGGTAGGGCTCAGGCGTCGAAGTGGCTGGCCGCGGCGCGCGCGCGGTACACCACGTCGTCGAGCTCGGCACCGATCACCGTGACGTGCCCGGCCTTGCGGCCCGGGCGCTGACCCTTGCCGTAGGCGTGCACCTTCGCCTCCGGCTGGTGGGCCAGGGCGGCGGCGATACGGTCGTCGGGCAGCCCGCCGAACACGTTGATCATGACCCCCCAGGGAGCGCGGGGCGTCGTGTCGCCGAGCGGCCAGTCGAGCACCGCCCGGAGGTGCTGCTCGAACTGGCTCGTGGTGGATCCCTCGATCGTGACGTGGCCGCTGTTGTGCGGGCGCATCGCCAGCTCGTTGACGAGCACGCGGCCGTCGGCGGCCTGGAACAGCTCCACGGCGAGCACGCCCGTCACGCCGAGCCCGTGGGCGATGGTGGTCGCGATCTCCGCCGCCGCGCGCTCCTGCGCGTCGGTGAGCTGCGGGGCGGGGGCGATCACCTCGGCGCACACGCCGCCGCGCTGCACGGTCTCGACGAGCGGCCACAGGCGGGCATCCCCGCTCGGGCGGCGCGCGATCAGCTGGGCGAGCTCGCGGTCGAAGCGGACGAGCTCCTCGGCCAGGAGCGGACCATCGGCGAGCCAGTCCGCCACCTGCGCCGGGTCGTCGACGACGCGCACGCCCTTGCCGTCGTAGCCGCCGCGCGGCGTCTTCACCACGGCGCGTCCCGCGTGATCGGTCAGGAACTGCCCCAGCTCGTCGGCCGAGGAGACGCGCGCCCAGTCGGGCTGCGCGACGCCGAGTTGCGACAGGCGCTCGCGCATCTGGAGCTTGTCCTGGGCGTAGAGCAGGGCATCCGGCCCCGGGTGCACGGCGGCGCCCGCGGCGACCAGCGCGCGGAGGACCTCCTGCGGCACGTGCTCGTGGTCGAACGTGATGACGTCGCAGCCCTCGGCGAAGGCGAGCACGGCGGCCGTGTCGCGGTAGTCGCCGACCGCCGAGGCGGCGAGGCGGGCCGAGGAGTCGGCGGCCTCGGCGAGCACGCGGATCTCCAGACCGAGGGCGGTCGCCGGGGGGATCATCATCCGCGCCAGCTGGCCCCCACCGATGACGCCGACGACGGCCATGGATGCTCCTCACTAGACTGCGGACGACTCCCGTCTATTCTGGCCGACCACCGCCCCCGCCGAGGACCGATGCGCACCCTGCTGCCCCAGCTCGCCCGTTTCGGCACGGTCGGGCTCGTGGGCCTGGTTGTCGATGTGGCGCTGTTCAACGCACTGCGGCTGACCGTTCTCGCCCCGGAGGTGATCGCCGAGGGCCCGGTCATCGCGAAGGTGATCTCGACCTCGATGGCGATCGTCGTCAACTGGCTGGGAAGCCGGTACTGGACGTTCCGGCGCGAGCAGCGCCGGCCGGCCGTGCGCGAGGCCGTCGAGTTCGCCGTCGTCAGCATCGGCGGCATGTTCATCGCTGTCGGATGCCTGGTGATTTCGCACTACGTGCTCGGGTTCACGAGCGTGCTCGCCGACAACATCGCGACCAACGTGGTCGGGCTCGGGCTGGGCAGCGCCTTCCGCTTCGCGCTCTACCGCTGGTGGGTGTTCCACCCGGAGCGTGCCGACTACGGGCGGCCGAGCCCCACGTAGGTGAAGCCCGCGTCGCGCCAGCGCTGCGGGTCGAGGCAGTTGCGGCCGTCGACGATGAGCCGGGCCGGCGTGCGCTGGGCGATCGTCACCGGGTCGAGCTCGCGGTACTGACGCCACTCGGTGACGACGACCAGGGCGTCCGCCTCGGCGATGGCGTCGTCGAGCTCCGGACGGTAGTCGAGCTCGGGGTGAACGCGGCGCGCGGTCTCGATCGCCTCGGGGTCGGTCGCTCGAACGAGCGCGCCCGCCGCCACCAGACGGCCGGCCACGTCGAGTGCCGGGGAGTCGCGCACATCGTCCGATTCGGGCTTGAAGGCGAGCCCGAGCACGGCGACGCGGCGATCGGTGAGGCCCCCGAGGTTCGCGTCGACCAGGTCGACGACGCGCTGCCGGCGGCGGAGGTTGATCTGGTCGACCTCCTCCAGGAAGGTCAACGACTCGAGCCCGAGCTCGCGCGCGCGGGCGCGGAAGGCGCGGATGTCCTTCGGCAGGCAGCCGCCGCCGAATCCGACGCCGGCGTTGAGGAAGCGCCGACCGATGCGCGTGTCGTGACCGATCGCATCGGCGAGCGTCGTCACGTCGGCACCGGTGACCTCGGCGATCTCGGCGATCGCGTTGATGAACGAGATCTTCGTGGCGAGGAAGGCGTTGGCCGACACCTTCACCAGCTCGGCCGTGGCGAAGTCGGTCACGATGCGCGGAATGCCCGAGGCGAGGGGGGTGGCGTACACCTCATCGAGCAGCTCTGTCGCGATCGAGTCGCCGGGGCGCACGCCGTACACGAAGCGGTCGGGGGTCAGGGTGTCGCTGACGGCGAAGCCCTCGCGCAGGAACTCGGGGTTCCACGCCAGCTCGGCGCCCGTCTGCTCGACGATCGCGGCGAGGCGGGCGGCGGTGCCGACCGGCACGGTCGACTTGCCGACGACCAGGTGACCCGGGCCGATGTGCGGCAGCAGCGAATGCACAGCCGCATCGACGTAGCGCAGGTCGGCGGCGTCGCTGCCCGCCTGCTGGGGAGTGCCGACGGCGATGAAGTGCACGCGCGCGTCGGCGGCGGCCGCGATGTCGGTCGTGAACCGGAGGCGGCCGTGGCGGGAGCCGAGCAGGTCGTCGAGACCCGGCTCGAAGAAGGGCGAACGACCGGCGGCCAGATCGGCGACCTTCGCCGCATCGACATCGATGCCCACCACGTCATGGCCGAGCTCCGCCATGCAGGCGGCGTGCACGGCACCCAGATACCCGCAACCGATCACCGAGATACGCACCGGACGAGCCTACCGGTGCGCGCGTGGCCCAGAGCGCGCCGGCCCGGGGCAGCCGTGATGACGACGAGGTGGAGCGGGCTCGTCAGTCGCGGGGCCGGCGGGGCCCGGCATCGCCGGTGTCGGCAGCGCGCCGCACGACCGGGATCGACGTCGTGCTGGCCTCCATCACGTCGCCGAGGGCCGCCTGCACCAGGTCGGCGCGCGGCACATCCCGCAGCACGATCGGCCGGTCGAGCCCGGTGTTGAGCAGCACGTCGCCCGAGCGGAAAGCGCCCTGCAGCCCGGAGCGCCGCAGCGTCACGTCATGACCGCGGCTGAGCAGCACCTCGCTGCGGGTGCGCACGAACAGGCCGCGGCTGAGCACGATCCGCCGCGTGGTGACGACGTACTGCGTGCTCAGCCAGCGCAGCAGGGGCAGCAGCCACAGCAGGGCGGCGAGCAGCACGCCAATGCCGAGCGCGAGGAGGCGCATCCAGAGCTCATCGAGGGTGAACGCCAGGTAGGTGGAACCGCCGGCGAGCGCGATGAGCGCCAGGGAGGGCAGGACCAGGGCCCGAGCGTGCGGCCGCAGGCGGGCGATCACCCGTTCCGGTGCGCGTCCCTCCCCCGTCATGCCCTATTCATACCGCAGATGGGTCACGTCACCCGCGGCAATCGCGATGGTCGGTTCCGTCGTGTCGGCGGGGCGCACCAGCAGGCGCCCGTCGTCATCGAGGCCGGATGCGATGCCGATGAGCACCGCCGCCCCCGGGCGGTCGACGCGCACCGCGCGGCCGAGGGTGCCCAGCTCGGGCTCGACGATGCCGCGCAGGTCGGCCGGGCGCGGCACGGAGCGCCACTGGGCGACGAGCGGCAGCAGTTGCTCGAGGTACGCAGCGAGGGCGCGATCGACGGCAGCCTCCTCGGCGGCGAGCCCCTGGAGGACGAGCGAGGTCGCCGTCGGCACCGGCAGCTCGTCGGCCCGGGCCGTGAGGTTGAGCCCGGCGCCGATCACGACGCCGTGCGGCGTCAGCTCGGTGAGCAGCCCGCTCAGCTTGCCCGGCGCCGGGCCGGACTCGACGAGCACGTCGTTGGGCCACTTCAGGCGGGCATCCGCCACCCCGAGCGCACGGACCGCGCGGACCATCGCCACGCCGGCCACGAGCGGCAACCAGCCCAACCGGTGCGGATCGGGGGCCCCTTCATGCCGGACCAGGACGGAGACGGCGAGCGCCGAGCCGGGCGGCGTCGACCAGACCCGATCGAGCCGGCCCCGCCCCGCCGTCTGCGTGTCGGTGGCGAGCACCGCGAGGTCGGGCGCATCGGCCGCTCGCGCGACGAGCTCGCTGTTCGTCGACGCGCAGGCCGCGCGCCAGTCGAGCGCGGGGGCGAGGGCACGACTGAACGGCATCGAATCGGAAGGGGCAACGTCAGTCATGGGCTCAGGCTAGGCGCGGGGCCGGGTTTTTGTGGGCGATCACCAACCGGTGCCCGGGGGGTGCTGTCGATAGGCTGACCCGGTGACCGAGCAGACGAGCCCCCCCGACCTGTCGACCACCGCCGGCAAGATCGCCGACCTCAAGGTGCGCTACCACGAGGCGGTGACCGCCGCCGGCGAGGCCGCGATCGAGAAGCAGCACGCGAAGGGCAAGCTGACCGCCCGCGAGCGCATCGACGCGCTGCTCGACCACGGCAGCTTCGTCGAGCTCGACGAGTTCGTGCGGCACCGCACGAGCGCCTTCGGCATGGATGCCAAGCGCCCCTACGGCGACGCGGTCGTCACCGGCACCGGCACCATCCACGGCCGCCAGGTCGCCGTCTACAGCCAGGACTTCACCATCTTCGGCGGCTCGCTCGGCGAGGTCGCGGGCGAGAAGATCATCAAGGTCATGGAGCTCGCGCTCAAGACCGGTGTGCCGATCATCGGCATCCTCGACTCGGGCGGCGCGCGCATCCAGGAGGGAGTGGTCGCGCTCGGCAAGTACGGCGAGATCTTCCGCCGCAACACGGCGGCCTCCGGCGTGATCCCGCAGATCTCGATCATCTGCGGCCCGGCCGCCGGCGGTGCCGTGTACTCGCCCGCGCTGACCGACTTTGTGATCATGGTCGACAAGACCAGTCAGATGTTCGTCACCGGCCCCGACGTCATCAAGACCGTCACCGGCGAGGATGTCGGCATGGAGGAGCTCGGCGGCGCGCTCACGCACAACCGCACCTCCGGCGTCTCGCACTACCTCGCGAGCGACGAGCACGATGCCTTCGACTTCGCCCGGGCGCTGCTGAGCTACCTGCCCGACAACAACCTGGCCGAGCTGCCGCAGTACGAGTCGGCCGTCGAGCTCGAGATCACCGACGACGACCGTCGGCTGAACACGATGATCCCGGACAGCCCGAACCAGCCGTACGACGTCGTCGACATCATCGACCACGTCGTCGACGAGGGCTCCTTCCTCGAGGTGCAGCCGCTGTTCGCGCCCAACATCGTCGTCGGCTTCGCCCGCGTCGAGGGCCGCAGCGTCGGCGTCATCGCCAACCAGCCGAACGCGATGGCGGGCACCCTCAACATCGATGCCGGCGAGAAGGCCGCCCGCTTCGTGCGGTTCTGCGACGCGTTCTCGATCCCGATCCTCACCCTCGTCGACGTGCCCGGCTACCTTCCCGGCACCGATCAGGAGTGGACGGGCGTGATCCGCCGCGGGGCGAAACTGCTGTACGCCTACGCCGAGGCGACGGTGCCGCTCGTCACCGTGATCACCCGCAAGGCCTACGGCGGCGCGTACATCGTCATGGGCTCAAAGCAGCTCGGTGCCGACATGAACCTCGCCTGGCCGACGGCCGAGATCGCCGTGATGGGCGGGCAGGGTGCGGTGAACATCCTGTACCGCAACGAGATCAAGGCGGCCGAGGCGGCCGGCGAGGACGTCGCGGCGGTGCGCACCCGCCTGGCGAACGAGTACACCTACAACGTCGCGAGCCCGTTCCTCGCCGCCGAGCGCGGCGAGCTGGACGGCATCATCGAGCCGGCCGCGACGCGCGTCGCCGTCATCAAGGCCCTGCGGGCCCTCAAGGGCAAGCGGGCGAGCCTGCCGCCGAAGAAGCACGGGAACATCCCGCTGTGAGCGGCCTGCCGTCGAGCGAGCCGGAGCAGTTCACGGCGACGGATGCGGTGCCCGCCATCCGCGTCGTGGCAGGCAGCCCCACCGAGGAGGAGCTCGCCGCCACCCACGCCGTGATCATGGCCGTGCTCGCCGAGCAGGCGGCGCGGGGCGCCGAGCGCGTGGAGCCGCCCGTCGACCTCTGGCGGCGCAGCGGGCGGGGCATGCGGGCGACCGTCGCCGCCGGACCGGGCGCCTGGGCCGCCAGCCGGGACATGCGCGGCTGCTGACGGAGACCCCCCCTTTCGGGGGATATGTCCCCCGGTTCCACTCCCCGAGTGCTGAGATTTCCGCAGAAAACCGGGGTTCTCGGCTCGATGGGGTACAGATTCTGTCCCCCAGAGTCCTCCAAAATGACGACTGTGCACCCTCGCTGCACTTGGCATCCTTGAGACATCGGATGGACCCATCGTTGGTCCACCGCCGATCACCACCGCTCGGGTATGCGGTTCTGTGATTGGGGGGCGAGGGAGCTCGGCATTCGGGTTGCAGGACTCCCTCGATACATGACGAAGGGCCGGAGCTGGGTACTCCGGCCCTTCGGTCGTTAACGCTGCGGGTGCTCGGCGCGCAGCGTGATCGGGTGGCGAGCAGCTGTCACGCGACATGCGCCGCAGCGAATCGCTCCGCGATTCGCACCTAGCGGCTGGTCCGCGGGATCTCCAGCCAGAGGTCGACGACATCGTCCTCGTCGTCCTCGTCGCTCTCCCCCAGCTCGCGGACGCGGCTCGATGCCGAGGGGGTCAGGCCGACCACGGTGACCGCGGTCTCCGAATCGGCCGGGGCCGTGCGGGCGATCACGCGTGTGGCCGACGTCGTGCGGATCGCCTCCGCGAGCATGCCGAGCACGCGGTCGAGCGAGGCCGCGTCGAGCTCATCGAGGCCGCCCTCGTCGAACAGGGTGACAGCGACTCCGCGACGGCGCGCGGCCATGACCTCGCGGCGCACCGCGTCGTCGAGCAGCCGCCGCCCGCGGATCTCGTCGCGGATCGCGCCCTCGAGGTGCAGACACTCCTGCCGCTGTTCATCCGTCAGCTCACCGCCCGACTGCTCGATGATCGTCAGCATGGGCACCGCCATGGCGCCGGTCTGGCCGAGCCGGGTCTGACGCTCGTACAGGTGAGCCTCTTGCGCGGCCTGCCAGTCGGTGGCCTCGCGCTCGGCCCGGGCGAAGCTCGCCGCATCACGCGAGGCCTTCGCGAGCGCCCGAGAGAGGATGTGCGAGACCGCGACCCACGAGATGCTGCCCACCACGCCGATGCCGAGCAGCAGGCCCGGCCCGCCCCACACGATCGTGTGCACGACCAGCACCGCGATGCCGATCCAGGCGAAGAGGTGGCGCCGGCGCGTGGAGGTGATGGTCATCAGGGTTCCGACCGCGGCGACGTACCAGGTCGCGTAGCTCAAGCCTCCGGGGCGGGCAGGATCGAGCTGCGAGGCGACGAGCACGGTGATCGCCAGGCAGGCGATGACGTTGACGACGGCCATCCAGGTCGACATGCGCTCGGGCTGCCCCGGCAGCATGCTGATGGTCACCGTACTGGCGTAGATGACCATGGCCGCGAGCACGGGGAGCGGGTTGGCCGGGATATCAATCGTGTACAGCCCGAGCACGATGTGGTACGCCGCGAAGATGCCCGCCATCGACACGATGAGGGCACGGGGAACACCGATCCTCACGCGCGCACCTCCTCGCCGTCGGTGGAGAGCGCGGGGCCGCCTGCGAACGCGGCGTCCTCGCCCTCCACCGGAACGACCGGCCAGGACAGGGTGATGACGGTTCCCTTGCCGGCGCTCGACTGCACGTCGGCTCGACCGCCCGCGTTCGCCGTGCGCTCGATGATCGAGCGACGCACACCAAGCCGGCCCTCCGGCAGGTGCTCCGGGTCGAAGCCCGCTCCCGCATCGCCGACCTCGATCTCGACGGCGCCGCCGTGCACGCCCGACACCCTCAACCACCGCCGCACCTCGGGCGGCCCCGCGTGCTGCACGCTGTTCATCATCGCCTGCACCGCGGCGGAGTACAGCGCCTCGGCCTGCGCCGAGGGGATGACGCGGGTGTCGAGCGAGCGCACCCGCACGGCGAACGGCGCCTGCATCTGACGCGCCGCCGTCACGATGCGGTCGGCGAGCTGCCGGAACCGCACGGTTGTGCCGTCATCGGGTGACACGAGCGCCGCCTCCTCGAGGTGCCGCATAGCCGCGGAGGCCATCTGCGCCGAGAGCGCCTTCTGCTCCGGGGTCTCCGCCCGCGCGGCCGTCAGCAGCGTCGTCAGCACGCTGTCGTGCACGATCGAGTCGACGTGCACGCGCTCCACCTCCGTCGCGTGCTGGCGCACGGCCCGGGCGTAGCGGTCGAGGGCCGCACCCTGGGCCTCGTCGACCGAGGTCGCGGCCACACGCGTCATCGTGATGATGATGAGCACCGCGCCGCCCAGGATGATCGCGTAGATGGCGTTGAACAGTCCGAGCTCCCAGGGGCCGCCGCCGCCCTGCGGGGTCGCCCTGATGACGCCGTAGATGAGCGGGACGACGATGAGGTAGATCAGTGCACCCCGCACCCGCAGGCCGATCGCCGCGGTCGCGGTCGCCACCGTGGTCAGCTGGTACAGCCAGTGGTCGCCCTGCTGCGGCACCTCGGGGTCGGCGAGGAAGAACGGCCAGGTGACCAGGGCGACCGCGTAGACCGCCGAGACCAGCAGGTGCGACGGCCCGACCCACCGCTTGATCGTCGAGCAGAGGAGGGCCACGAGCAGCGAGCCGTAGAGGGCACCCACGGTGAGGGCCGACCACACGGGCTGCCCCAGGGAGTACTGGCCCAGCAGCCCGGGCACCGCCTGCAGGCCGAACACGATGCCGAACCAGGCGACGGAGCGCGAGACGACGGTGTCGACCCGCTTGCGGCTCAACGGCGTGCGCTGCGGGGCGCGCTGCGCCGCGCGCTGCGCGGACCGCTGCGCGGCACGATCGGCTGGGGCGCTCGCGACGCGCTGCGATGGTCGCCGCGATGCGCGCTGCGATGAGCGCTTCCCCGTGGAGGCGTCGGCCGCGGCGACGGGCGCGGGCTCAGGCCTGGTCATCACCGTCGGGGTCGAGACCGGGCAGGATGCCGTCCTCCACGGCGCGGCGCAGGAGGTCGACCTTCGTCGGGGCGGGGCGACCCACCTCGACGTACTTCGCACGGATGCGGTCGAGGTACTCGCGCGCGGTGGAGTAGCCGATGCCGAGCTGCTGGGCGGCCAGCTTGAGGGGCAGCCCGCTCGCGTACAGGTGCAGGATCTCCCGCTCGCGCCGCCCGAGCTGGGCCTTGGCGAAGTCGCGGTCGGCGTCGATGGCGCTCGCCCACTCGAGGTTGTTCAGCACCTCGCCGCGGGCAACCGTCTCGGCCGCAGCGATCACGGTGCTCGTCGCGGACGACTTCGGGATCACCCCGGCCGCTCCGGCCGCGAGAGCCTCGCGCACACTGGCCACGCGGTCGGCGATGGAGTGCACCAGCACACCGGCCCCGAGCGACTGCACGGCCTTCACGTTCTCGGTCACGCTCGAGCCGTCGCCGAGCGACAGGTCAAGCACGACGACGTCGGGCTCGCGGCCCTCGAGCAGCTCGATCAGCTCCGCGACGCTCGGCGCGGTGCAGAGAACGTCGAATCCGGCGTTCTCGAACGCCGCCTGAAGCCCGAGCCGCACGGACTCGTGGTCATCGACGACCGCGACGCGCACCTTCTTGCTGCCAGAGGAGACCACTGCTACCGAACCGGACCTTTCGAACGCGGCACTGCGCCCGCGAATCCCGCGGCGGTGCTGGATTCCATCGTACCGATGGAGTCACCCCGAACGGGGGGCGCGGCTCGCCGGGCGCTCAGGTGCGCACGAGCGTCGCGACCGCCTCGACGTGGTGCGTGTGCGGGAACAGATCGAGACCCCGGATGCCCACCAGCCGATACCCGTGCTCCGCGGCGAGCGCCACATCGCGCGCGAGCGCCACGGGGTCGCAGGCGACGTAGACGAGCTGCGCGGGGGCCAGGCGCCCGAGCAGCTGCATGACCTCGCCGCCCGCTCCCGAGCGCGGCGGGTCGAGCACGACCGTGGCCGCCCGCAGCCGAGCGCGGTCGGCCTCCGAGGCGCCGCTGTCGAGCGTGCGCAGCCAGCGGTCGACGCGCCCGGTCTCGGCCGAGGCACCCACCCACTCGGCGAGGTTCTCGCTGGCGTGGTCGGTGGCGCGCTCGTCGGACTCGACGCTCGTGATGCGGGTGGCGGGGCCGAAGCGGTCGGCCACCGCTGCGGCGAGCAGACCGACACCGCCGTAGAGGTCGAGGTTGTCGGCGCGCGGGTCGAACACGGTGGGGTCGATGGCCTCCTGCACCGCGGCGGTCAGGGCCACCGGCGCGGCCCGGTGCACCTGCCAGAAGCCCGTGTCGTCGAGCTGGAACTCGCGCTCGCCGACCACCTCGCGGATCACGCTCGGCTTCTGCTCGCCGATCACCAGGCGCGGTTCGCCCACGGTCGGCGCGAGCACGTCGAGGGTTCCGAGACCGGTGAACCGCTCGGCGAAGGGGATCGCGGCCTGCACGGCGGGCGTCGCGAGAGGCGCATCCGTCACCGGGATCACCGTGTGCGAGCGGGACGCCATCGGTCCGAGCCGGCCCTGCGGGTCGACGTGCAGGCGGATGCGCGTGCGCCAGCCGAGGCCGTTCGCCGCGGTGTCGCCCGGCAGGGCGTCGACGGCGAGCGGGTTCGGCAGGTCGTCGGGGCCGAGGCCCGCCTGCCGCTGCAGCGCCTCGGCGAGCACCTGGCGCTTCAGCTCGCGCTGGTGGGCGAGGGCGATGTGGCCGAACTCGGCGCCGCCGACGCGCCCGCGCGGGTCGCGGTCGAGCGAGGCGGCCGCCCAGACGTGCTCGCGACGGTGCTCGCTCGCCTCGAGCACCGCGACCGTGTCGGCGCGCCAGAAGCTCTTCTTGCGGTCGTCGCTCACGCGCGCCCGCACCGTCTCGCCGGGGATCGCGTCGGAGACGAACACCACCCGCCCATCGAGCCGCCCGACGGCGATGCCCCCGTGCGCGATGCGGTCAACGGTCAGCTCGATCTCGCGGCCCACGTTCTCACCCATGGGCCCAGCCTAGGGTTCGCTCCTCATGCTCGACGGCCCTGCGTGCGCGGGTACTGCGTCACATCGGCGGGTACAGCCTGAGTTGCGAACACCGCCGTAGCATCGCACCGTGCGCCTGTATCTCGCCTCGACCTCCCCCGCCCGGCTGGCCACCCTGCGCGCGGTCGGCATCGAGCCGGTCGCCTTCGCGCCCGGGGTCGATGAGGAGGCGGCGGTCGCCGCGGCTGAGAGCGCGCATCCCGACGGCCGTCTGCCGGCCGCCGAGATGGTGCAGCTGCTGGCGCGGCTGAAGGCCGAGGCGGGCCTCGACCCGGCCGTGCTCGTCGGCGCGGGCCTCGCGCCGACCGACATCGACGGGTTCATCCTCGGCGGCGACTCGGCGTTCGAGCTCGACGGCACCGTGTACGGCAAGCCGCACGAGGAGCACGTCGCGCGCGAGCGCTGGCTCGTGCAGCGCGGGCGCAGCGGTGTGCTGCACTCGGGACACTGGCTCATCGACCACCGCGGCGGCTCCGTGCGCGGCACGGTCGGGCGCGCCTCCAGCGCCGTCGTGCACTTCGCCGACGACATCGAGACGGCCGAGATCGACGCCTACATCGCCACGGGCGAGCCCCTGCGCGTCGCCGGAGCGTTCACCATCGATTCGAAGGGCGCCGGCTTCATCGATCGCATCGAGGGCGACCCCCACACGGTCGTCGGCCTGTCGGTGCCGCTGCTGCGCAAGCTCGTGCACGAGCTCGGCGGCCGCTGGACGGATCTCTGGAACCGCTGACCCGGTCCCCTCCCGCCCATCGGCGGAACCGATAACGCCCCGGCCCTCCTTTTGTGGCGCACCGCCAAACCGGGGCACCCGGCGCACCCCTAGGCTGGGGAACCATGGCCCGCATCACGAAGATCCTCATCGCCAACCGTGGCGAGATCGCCGTCCGCGTCATCCGCGCCGCCCGCGACGCCGGCATCGCCACCGTCGCCGTCTACGCCGACCAAGACCGGGATGCCCGCCACGTGCGCCTCGCCGACGAGGCCTACGCGCTCAACGGGTCGACGAGCGCCGAGACGTACCTCGTGATCGACAAGCTGCTCAGCGTCGCCCGGCGGTCCGGAGCGAACGCGGTGCACCCGGGCTACGGGTTCCTCGCCGAGAACGCCGACTTCGCCCGCGCCGTGATCGATGCGGGCCTGATCTGGATCGGGCCCTCCCCTGAGGCGATCGAGAAGCTGGGCGACAAGGTCAGTGCCCGACACATCGCCGAGAAGGTCGGCGCGCCGCTCGCTCCCGGCACCCTGAACCCCGTCAGCGGCGCCGACGAGGTGCTTGCCTTCGTCGACGAGCACGGGCTGCCCGTCGCCATCAAAGCCGCCTTCGGCGGCGGCGGCCGCGGCCTGAAGGTCGCCCGCACGCGCGAGGAGATCCCGGAGCTGTTCGAGTCGGCCACCCGCGAGGCGGTCGCCGCGTTCGGCCGCGGGGAGTGCTTCGTCGAGAAGTACCTCGACAAGCCGCGCCACGTCGAGACCCAGTGCCTCGCGGATGCGCACGGCACCGTCGTCGTCATCTCGACGCGCGACTGCTCGCTGCAGCGCCGCCACCAGAAGCTCGTCGAGGAGGCCCCCGCGCCGTTCCTCACCCCCGAGCAGATCGAGCTGCTCTACTCGTCGTCGAAGGCGATCCTCAAGGAGGTCGGGTACCTCGGCGCCGGCACCTGCGAGTTCCTCATCGGCGCCGACGGCACCGTGTCGTTCCTGGAAGTCAACACCCGCCTCCAGGTCGAGCACCCGGTGTCGGAGGAGGTCACCGGCATCGACCTCGTCCGCGAGCAGTTCCGCCTCGCCGAGGGCGAGCCGATCGGCTACGACGACCCCGTCGCGCACGGGCACTCGTTCGAGTTCCGCATCAACGGCGAGGACCCGGGCCTGAACTTCCTGCCCATGCCCGGCCCGGTGCACGCCCTGCGCTTCCCCGGCGGCCCCGGCGTGCGCGTCGACTCGGGCGTCACCACGGGCGACGTGATCTCCGGCGCCTTCGACTCGCTGCTCGCGAAGCTCATCGTCACCGGCAAGACGCGCGAGGACGCCCTCGAGCGCTCGCGCCGCGCCCTCGCCGAGTTCGAGATCGCCGGCCTGCCGACCGTGCTGCCCTTCCACCGCGCGATCGTCGATGACCCGGCCTTCGCGCCCGCCGACGGCGCGCCGTTCAGCGTGTACACGCGCTGGATCGAGACCGAGTTCGACAACCAGCTCGAGCCGTGGAGCGGCTCGCTCGCCGAGCCGCTCGCGGCCCCCGCCCCGCGCCACACCGTGGTGGTCGAGGTCGCCGGCAAGCGCCTCGAGGTGTCGCTGCCGGACAGCCTGGCCCCCGCATCCGGTGCTCGCGCGCAGACCGCGCTCGCCGCGCCCCCGTCGCGCCGCGGCGGCTCGCGCGTCGCGGCCGGGGCCTCGGGCGACGCGGTGAAGAGCCCGATGCAGGCCACAGTCGTGAAGCTCGCTGTCGCCGAGGGCGACACGGTCGTCGCGGGCGACCTGGTGGTCGTGCTCGAGGCCATGAAGATGGAGCAGCCGATCACCGCGCACCGTGACGGCACCATCAGCGGCATCGGCGCGGCCGTCGGCGACACCGTGGCCTCGGGCCACGTGCTGCTCAGCATCGTCGACTAGCGCGGTGCGGCCCGCGCGCCCTCCCACCCCGCGCTCCCGTGCGCGCAGCCGGACGGGCGGCCGTGCCCGCAGCCAAGAGCCGGGGCGTCAGCCCTGACGACGAACGTTCGCGCTCATCGCCGACAGACCTGGTCCGGGCGCGGGCACAGGCGCGAGCTCGGGCCCGGGCTCTGGCGCGGGAGGCTGCGGACGGCCTCGGCGAGGCGCACTCGCGTCCGAATCGCTGCACCCCGTCTCACCAGCGCAGACCGATGTGGCGCAGTTTCGCTTCGAGGAGGCGCGGCGAGCGGGCGACGGCCCAGTCCCACCGGCCGAAGCCGCTGAGCTCGAGACGTACCTCGTCTTCCCGCACCTTCTCGTCGTAGACGACCTGCTCTGCCGTCCGACCGTTGCGGTAGCGCGGGTCGAGGTACTTCGCCCTGCCGTCGAACTCCGCTCCGATGTTCTGCCCGGGCCAGTAGAAGTCGAGGTCGTAGACCCGTCCGGTGACACTGATGATGCGGTGCTGCAGCACCGGCAGGGGAACCCCCAACCGCATCATCGTGAGACGGCTGAGCGACTCTCCGGGAAGGTGCGCTCGCCCATCGGCCAGACTCACCACACGAGCGGCGCGCCGCTCACCATGACACGGAGGGATTCGCTGAAGCTCTCGCTCGAGATCCGCCCGCGTTGCTCCCTCGCGCGGAATTCCCGGGCGGGGATGCTCGATCCGACGCAGGGCGGCATCGGCGACCGTCACGGCGACCTCGAGCGACTCTGTGCGACTGATGTCGATGACGGTCCGCGCCAGCGAGGTGGTCGGAATGCCCGCGATCACCACGGGATGCTCGTCGGGCGCTCCGGTGCGACGAGAGCGCTCGACGGTGGAGCGACCCCCGCCGATGGGCGGCCCGAGCGTGTGGACGCGGTCGGGCCACGGCTCGATCATCGGCAGGCGCCAGAGTGCCGCCGCCGACAGGTGGGCGACGAGCTCGTCGCCGGGCATCCGTTCGGCGACTGCGCGGACCCGCAGTCGGTAGCGAGCGTCATCGTCGAGTTCGGCCCACGTCGACGCAGGCACAAGGACACCGCGGGCAACCCGGTGGTAGAGGCGAGCGGCGAGGTCGCGGTAGAGGCGGCTGCGGTCGCCCAGGTCGTCGACCTGAGAGAGGCGGAGGAGATGGGAGTCGGAGAGGTAATGGTCGAGGGAGCGCATGCGCGGAGTGTCGCCGAGGCCTGGACAGGATGATGACGACCGCGCGGTGCCGGAGGGCTGTCGCCGCGGTCACGGACGAGGGGAGGAGCGGCGAGCGGGATTGCACGGCAGCGCGGACGCGACGCGCTGGCGATGACGGCGAACGTTCGCACTCATCGCCGACAGAGCACGTCCGCGCGAGGTGCGCGCCGCGCGAGGTGCGCGCCGCGCGAGGTGGGCGCCGCGCGAGGTGCGCGCCGCGCGGGGTGCGCGCCGCGCGAGGTGCGCGGCGGGCGGGCAACCCGCGCCGCGCGCGGGCGGGCTAGTCGCGGCCGACGTGCATCGCGCGCGCCGCATCCGTGATGCCGCCCGACAGCGACGGGTACACCGAGTAGGCGCGGGCCAGCTGATCGACGGTCAGGCGGTGCTCCACGGCGAGCGCGACCGGCAGGATCAGCTCGGACGCGCGCGGCGCCACCACGACGCCGCCGATGACCGTGCCGGAGGTGCGGGCCGCGAACAGCTTGATGAAGCCGTCGCTGACGCCCTGCATCTTCGCCCGCGGGTTGGTCTCGAGCATGAGCTTGTGCACGACGCCGCGCGTGGCGCCCTCCTCGATCTGCTTCTGCGAGAAGCCGACCGTGGCGATCTCCGGCGCCGTGAAGATGTTCGACGTCACGTTGCGCAGGGTGAGCGGCGTGACCGCGTCGCCCATCGCGTGGTAGACCGCGGTGCGGCCCTGCATCGAGGCGACGGAGGCCAGCGGCAACGAGTCGCTGCAGTCGCCGACCGCGTAGACGCTCGGCATCGAGGTGCGGGCCACCTTGTTGACGGCGATGTGGCCGGATGCGGTCAGCTGGACCCCCGCATCCTCGAGCCCGATGCCCGCGGTGTTGGGGATCGAGCCGACCGCCATGAGGCAGTGCGAGCCCTCGATCACGCGCCCGTCGGCGAGCGTCACGACCACGCCGTCGGCGCTGCGCACCACCGAGTCGGCGCGGCTCTTCGAGAGCACCGTCATGCCGTTGCGGCGGAAGACCGTCTCGATCACCTGCGCGGCATCGGCGTCCTCCCCCGGCAGCACCTGGTCGCGGCTCGACACGAGCGTGACCTGCGCACCGAGGGCCCGGTAGGCGGAGGCGAACTCGGCGCCGGTGACGCCCGAGCCGACGACGATGATGTGCTCGGGCACGGTGTCGAGGCGGTACAGCTGGGTCCAGGTGAGGATGCGCTCGCCGTCGGGCTGCGCGCTCGGCAGCTCGCGGGGCGAGGCGCCGACGGCGACGATGACCGTGTCGGCGTCGACCTGGTCGAAGTCGGTGCGCTTCTTGCCCTGCCCGGTCGAGACGACGACGCGCTGCGGCCCGTCGAGGCGCCCCTCGCCGACGATGATCCGCACCCCGGCGTCGATGAGCTGCTCGCGCATGTCGTCGCTCTGCTCCTGCGCGAGGCGCAGCACGCGCTTGTTGACCTGGGCGAGGTTGACGGCGAGCTCGGGCTTGACGGCCCGACCGCCCTCGCCGCGCGCGAAGAACTGCACGCCCAGCTCGCCCGCGCCGCCGATGGCGCCCGCGGCCTCCGCGGTCGCGATGAGGGTCTTCGAGGGCACGACGTCGGTGAGCACCGCCGAGCCGCCGACCCCGGAGCGCTCGACGAGGGTCACCTCGGCGCCGAGCTGCGCGCCGGCCAGCGCGGCCTCGTAGCCGCCGGGGCCTCCACCGAGAACGGCGATGCGCTGCTTGCGGTCGAACAGTGTCGTCATGCTGACCATCCTTCCGCATCCGGCCCCTCATTCGAGCAGGAGACAGCGCGGCAGAGAGCGCGGAAGTAGGCTGGCTGGCATGTCGCACACTGCCTCGAACCCGCTCGACGACCCGCACGCCGACCCCTTCGCCATCGCCGCCCAGGCGGCCGCGCAGCTGGCCGAGGCGACCGGTGTCGAGCGCCACGACATCGCCCTGACGCTCGGCTCGGGCTGGGCGAAGGCCGCCGACCTGATCGGCGAGACGACGCACACCATCCCGGCCACCGAGATCGCCGGCTTCAGCAAGCCCGCCCTCGAGGGGCACGTCGGCACGCTGCGGTCGATCCTGCTGCCGAGCGGCAAGCGCGCCCTCGTCATCGGCGCCCGCACTCACTACTACGAGAACCACGGCGTGCGGCGCGTGGTGCACTCGGTGCGCACCGCGGCCGCGGCCGGCGCCTCCGTCATGATCCTCACCAACGGCGCCGGCGGCATCAAGGAGCACTGGAAGCCCGGCACGCCGGTGCTGATCAGCGACCACCTGAACCTGACGGCGAACTCGCCGCTCGAGGGCGCGACGTTCATCGACCTGACCGATCTGTACGCCCAGCGCCTGCGCGACCTCGCCCACGAGGTCGACCCGGGCCTCGACGAGGGCGTGTACGTGCAGTTCCGCGGCCCGCACTACGAGACGCCCGCCGAAGTGCAGATGGCGAAGGCGATGGGCGGCCACATCGTCGGCATGTCGACGGCCCTCGAGGCTATCGCCGCGCGCCAGGCCGGCATGGAGGTGCTGGGCCTCTCGCTCATCACCAACCTCGCCGCGGGCATCTCGCCCGAGCCGCTCAGCCACGCCGAGGTGATCCAGGCGGGCAAGGATGCCGAGCCGGTGATCAGCGCCCTGCTGGCCCGCATCGTCGCGAAGCTGTAGTTCCGCCGTCTGCGCAAGGAGACCGTCATGACCACTCTCGACCAGGCCAAGTCGTGGCTCGAGCAGGACCCCGACCCGGAGACCCGCGCCGAGCTCGCGGCGCTGATCCCCGCGGCCGAGGCGGGCGATGCGGCGGCGATGGATGCCCTCCGCGACCGCTTCGACACCCGCCTGACGTTCGGCACCGCGGGCCTGCGGGGTGAGCTCGGTGCGGGCTCGAACCGCATGAACCGGGTGCTCGTCTCCCAGGCCGCGACCGGATTCGCCCGCTGGCTGCTCGACCGCGACGAGAACGCTTCGGTGGTCATCGGGTACGACGGCCGCGTGAACAGCGACGTGTTCGCGCGCGACTCGGCCGAGCTGATGGCCGGGGCCGGCGTGCGCGTCGTGCTGCTGCCGCGCGCCCTGCCGACGCCCCTGCTGGCCTTCGCCGTGCGGCACCTCGGGGTGAGCGCCGGCGTCATGGTCACGGCGAGCCACAACCCGCCGCGGGACAACGGCTACAAGGTGTACCTCGGTGGCCGCGACGGCGGCTCGCAGATCGTCGCGCCGACCGACGAGGCGATCCACCAGGCGATCCTCGCCGTGGCCGACACGAGCGTGGTCGGCGAGCTTCCCCGCTCGACTGCCTTCGACCTCGCCGACGAGAGCGTCATCGACGCCTACGTGGCGCGCACGGCTGCGCTGGTGCCCCGCACGGCCGAGTCGCCGGTCATCGATCCGGTGCGCTTCGTCTACACGGCCCTGCACGGCGTCGGGTGGGAGGTCGCGCAGCGCGTCTTCGCCGCCGCCGGGCTCGGCGAGCCGACCGTGGTGGCCGAGCAGATCGAGCCCGACGGCGCGTTCCCGACCGTCGCCTTCCCGAACCCGGAAGAGCCGGGCGCCATGGACCTCGCGTTCGCGACGGCGCGCGCCGCCGGGGCCGAGCTGATCATCGCGAACGACCCCGACGCCGACCGGCTCGCGGTCGCGATCCCCGACGACAGCGCCCCCGAGGGCTGGCGCCGCCTGACCGGCAACGAGGTCGGCGCGCTGCTCGGCTGGCGCGCCGCCGAGCGCCTGCAGCGTGAGGAGCGCCAGGCGAAGTTCGCGGCGTCGCTGGTCTCCTCCCCCGCCCTGTCGGCGGTCGCGAACGCCTACGGCGTGAGCTACAGCGACACCCTCACCGGCTTCAAGTGGATCTCGCGGGTCGGCGGCCTCGGCTACGGCTACGAGGAGGCCCTCGGCTACCTCGTCGACCCCGAGAAGGTGCGCGACAAGGACGGCATCTCGGCCGCCGTCGACCTCCTCGCCCTCGCCGGCGAGCTGAAGGCGGCCGGCCGCACCCTCGCCGAGCACCAGCGCGACTTCGACGAGCGCTTCGGCGCGTTCGCGAGCGCCCAGGTGTCGCTGCGGGTCACCGACCTGAGCCGCATCGGCGCCATCATGGCGGCCCTGCGCGACAACCCGCCCGCCGAGGTCGGCGGGGTGCGGGTCAGCCAGGTTGACGACTTCTCGGGCGGCTTCGGGGTCTTCCCACCGAGCGACATCCTGCGGTTCTGGATGCACGGCGGCGCGCGCGTCATCGTGCGGCCGAGCGGCACCGAGCCCAAGGTCAAGGTCTACATCGACGCCTCGAGCGAGACCGGCTCGGTCGACGAGCGTCGGGCGGCCGCGGCGGCCCAGGTGGCCGCGCTCGAGGGCGGCATGCGCGCCCTGATCGTCTGACACCGAGCCCGACCACTGTCGCCCGCGGCCGTCTGTGTTCGCAACTCAGGCAGAGGTGCGGCCGACGACGGGTGAACCGGTCTTCACTGTGCACACAGCCTGAGTTGCGAACAGCACGCCCCCGTAAGGTGGGAGGGTGGCAGACACGACGCCCGACCCGACCGCGCGGCGGCCTCTGCTGCCGACTCCGGTCGTCGTGCTGTGGTTCCTGGCGCTGCTGAGCTGGGCATCCGGACGGGTGATCGGCGCCCTCAACCTGCTGCCGCTTCCAAACCCGTATGGCCCGCTCGGCGAGCCCGGTCGCGACACGGTCGACGAGGCGCTCCTCGCCGAGCTCCAGCGCATCGCGGCGCTCCAGTCGCTGCCGACGACCATCGCCGTGATCCTGGCCGCGGTCGGGCTCGGGATGCTCTACAACCGTCGCGGATCCGACCGGCTCTCCCGCCCCGCGGCCGCCGCGGCCGTCGTGATGGCGATCGCGAGCGCGCTCGCCGCCGTCGGGGTGCTGACCCTGCTCACGATCGGACCCGCACGCCCGATCGGCATCATCGACCTGCAGGTCGGCGTGGTAGTCGCAGTGGCAACCGCGGCCGCCTCCGCCTCCGCGGTCGTGCTGATCCGGCCCTACGTCGACCCGATGGTCGCGCACGTGTGGGCGGGGATCGCGGGCGCGGGCATCGCCCTGCCGTTCATGGTCGCGGGCATCAGCCCGGCGCTCGTCATGGCGGGGGCCGTCGGCATCGGGATCCTCGACCGGGCGCGCGGCGCCCGCACCGAACGCGAGCTCGCCGAGCGTGCCCGGCGGGAGGTCGAGCAGGGCGAGCGCGGCATCGGCGTGCGCGGGCTGCCCGGGCTGCCGCCCGTCGCGCGCACGCCGCGCCCGCTGCTGCCGTGGTCGCCGGGCGAGCGGCGGGCATCGCTCTGGCTGGGCCTCGGCGCCGTGCTGATCGTCGCCCTGGCCTGGGCTGCCGGGACGACCGCGGCCGAGGTCGGGCTGCTGGTCGCCGGGCAGGGCTTCGCGCTCGCATCCCTCGGGGCGGTGCCGCTGCTCGTGCAGTCGGCGGTGCTGCTGCGCGTGGCGAGCGGCATGCGCGAGGCGCTCGCGGTCGCGAGCGGGTTCCTGGTGGCCGCCTCGGTCGCGATGCTCACCGCTCCCGTCGACCCGGTCGTGCCGATCGCCCTGCTCGTGCAGGCGGTCGCCCTCGCGGTCGTGACGGCCCTCATCGCGCGCCGGGCGCGGGATGCGCGCACGGGCACCGCCGTCATGCTCGCGGTGACGACCGCCGTCGTCTGGCTGCTCGTCGTGCTGCCGAGCGGTGCGCTCGTGCTCGCCTTCGCCGCCGTCGTCACCACGCTCATCGCCGTGCGCAGGAAGGTGCACCGATGACCGACTCCCCCGCCTCCGGGCTCCTCGCCCGCCTCGCCGCGGCCCCCGTCGTCGGGAGGGCGCCGTCTGGGCGTTCGTCGCCCTCGGGATGATGCTCGTCGGCAGCGTGCTGATCCCCTCACTGCTGACGGTCGAGACCGACCAGATGACGCTGATCCGGGCGCTGCTCGGGGGCAGCGTGCTCGGCTTCCTGGGGTTCCTGCCGCTGCTGCGGGCGACGCACGCGGTCATCGGAGCGCGGGCGGTGCCGGCGTGGGCGATGCTCGTGGCCTACCTCGTGCTGCTGGTCCGGCCCGCCGCCCTCGCCGTCGAGGCCGCCGCGGCACCGCTCGCGGTACTCTCGAACCTTCCGGGGCTCTCCCCGCAGCTCGTGCCCTACCTGCTGCTCGCGACGACGGCGATCGGCGCCGGCTTCGCCGCCTACGCCGTGCTGCCGCTCGCCCAGAGCGCGGTCAGCACGGGGCGCCGGGTCGCCGTCGCGGCCGGGGTCGGCCTGCTGGTCGGGCTCGCGCTCTACGCGTTCGCGCCGTACGTGGCCCCGCTCGCCGCCCTCGGCGTCGCGGTGGCGCTGCTGATCGGCCGCGGGCGCGCCGCGGAGGACTGAGCCCGGCGCCGAGCCGGGTGACCGCGCCGGTCGACCGTGCCCGGCGATCAGCCGAGCGCGGCCTCGAGCTTGAGCGCGAGCTCCTCGCCGTCGAAGTAGTTCTCCACCACGATGACGTCGGCGCGGGTCGCACCGATCGCCTCGACGAACTCGGCGCTGGTCAGGATCACCTGCGCGTCGGCGGCGACGCGGGCCACCGACGCGACGTCGGCCGCGACGACCGTGGCCGAGAGCCCGAGCCGCTGCAGGGCCCGCTCGGCGTTGACCTTCAGGATGCCGCTCGTGCCGATGCCGGCCCCGCAGATCGTGACGATCTTCACGCGGGCGACCCCGCGCCCGCCTCGGCTCCCAGCAGGCGGCGCACCTCGTCGCGGGTGGCCGCCGCGGCGAGCGCCGGGATGACCGCCGGATCGTTGAAGGCGTTGGCCAGCTCGGCGACCGCGGTGAGGTGGCTGTCGGCCGCGGCTCCGGCGAGCCCGATGACGACCGACACGGGGTCGTTGTGCGCGTGGCCGAACGCCACCGGCTCGGCGAGGGTGACCACCGACAGGCCGTCGCAGCGCACCTCGGGGCCGGGGCGCGCGTGCGCGAGAGCCAGGCCGGGTGCGATCACGATGTACGGGCCGTGAGCATCCACCATGCGGATCATCGCCTCGGTGTACTCGCCCGTCGTGCAGCCGCTGTCGACGAGGGCATCGCCGGCGGCACGGATCGCGTCGCGCCAGTCAGCCGCACGGGCCTGCAGCACGATGGCGCGATCGGCGAGGGCGGGCAGGGTCACAGGGCGCCCTCGAAGCCGTCGATGAGGGTGTCCATGAGCGCCTCGCGGTCCTCCACGGGCAGGAAGGCGGCCTGCGCCGCGTTCAGCTGCAGCGCGAGCAGGTCGTCGAGGTCATACGCGAAGGCCTCGGCGACGAGCGCGAGCTCGCGGCTGAGGGTGGTCGCGCTCATCAGGCGGTTGTCGGTGTTGACCGTCACCCGGAAGCCCAGCTGGTAGAAGAGGTCGAGCGGGTGGTCGACCATCGCATCGCCCCAGGCCGCGATGGCACCGGTCTGCAGGTTCGAGCTCGGGGAGGTCTCGAGCGCGATCTGGCGGTCCTTGACCCACTCGGCGACGGGGCCGAGGGTGGCGATCGTGCTGCCGCCTTCCTCGGTCAGCGTGATGTCCTCGAGCAGGCGCACGCCGTGGCCGAGGCGCAGCGCGCGTCCGTCGAGCAGGGCGCCACGGATGGACTCGAGGCCGTCGGCCTCGCCCGCGTGCACGGTGGCCGGGAAGAAGCTGGCGGCGAGCAGGTCGAAGGCGTCGCGCATGCGGCCGGCCGGGAAGCCCGCCTCGGCACCGGCGATGTCGAAGCCGACGACGCCGCGGTCGCGGTGGCGCAGCGCGAGCTCGGCGATCTCGCGACCGCGGTCGGCGTGGCGCATCGCGCTCACGAGCTGGCCGACACGGATGCGGTGGCCCGCGCCGCGCGCCTCCTCCACCCCGGCGTCGAGACCCGCCTGCACGGCCTCCACGGTCTCGTCGAGGCTCAGCCCGCGCGTGAGGTGCTGCTCGGGCGCCCACCGGATCTCGCCCCACACCACGCCGTCGGCGGCGAGGTCGAGCACGAACTCGCGGGCGACGCGCTCGAGGCCCTCGCGCGTCTGCATGACGGCGGTGGTCACATCGAAGGTCTTCAGGTACTCGACCAACGAGCCCGAGTCGCTCTTCTCGGCGAACCAGGCGCCGAGCGCAGCGGCATCCGTCGCCGGCAGCTCGAGGCCGATCGCGTCGGCGAGTTCGATGATCGTCTGGGGGCGCAGACCGCCGTCGAGGTGGTCGTGCAGCGACACCTTCGGCAGCGATTCGATCGCGATCTCAGTGCCCGGAAGAAGGTGCGGTGTCGCCGTTGTCATACCCACAAACCTACCGGTTCGTTACCGGGTCGTGACCCGCTCTAGGCTCATTGCATGTCCGATTCGATGCCCGAGAAGATCATCCTCGACTGCGACCCCGGTCACGACGACGCGGTGGCGATGCTGCTCGCGCACGGCAGCCCCGCGATCGAGCTGCTGGCGGTCACGACGGTCATGGGCAACCAGACGCTGGAGAAGGTCACGCGCAACGCCCTCTCGGTCGCGCGAGTCATCGGCATGGATGCGGTGCCGATCGCCCGCGGCGCCCACCGGCCGCTCGTGCGCACGATCGAGACGGCCCCGGACATCCACGGCGAGTCGGGCCTCGACGGCCCCGTGCTGCCCGAGCCGGTCGTCGAGCTCGACCCGCGGCACGCCGTCGACCTCATCATCGACACCGTCATGAGCCACCCGCCGAAGACGGTGTCGCTCGTGCCGACCGGGGCGCTGACCAACATCGCGCTCGCCGTGCGCAAGGAGCCGCGCCTTGCCGAGCGCGTGAAGCAGGTCGTGCTCATGGGCGGCGGCGTGCATGTCGGCAACTGGAGCGCCGTCGCCGAGTTCAACATCATCATCGACCCCGAGGCCGCGCACATCGTCTTCAACGAGCCCTGGCCGCTCACCATGATCGGGCTCGACGCCACCCACCAGGCGCTCGCCACCGACGAGGTCGCCGCGCGCATCGCCGCCGTCGGCACCGCCCCGGCCCGCTTCGTCGGCGAGCTGCTCGAGTTCTTCGCGCATTCGTACAAGGACGCGCAGGGTTTCGACCACCCGCCCGTGCACGACCCGTGCGCGGTCGCGTTCCTCATCGACCCCACCCTGCTGCGCGTGGTCAAGGCCCCCCTCGACGTCGAGCTGACGGGCGGCCTCACGCTCGGCATGACCGTCGCCGATCTGCGCGGCCCGGCTCCCGAGGGATGCACGACGCAGGTCGCCCTCGACATCGACAACGACCGCTTCTGGGGCCTGGTCGTCGACGCGCTCAAGCGCATCGGCGACGTGCGGGTCTGAGCGCGCCCCGCTCTCAGGGCGGGGAGTCGACGAGCGAGCCGAGCAGCGCGATCAGCGCGGGCTCGACGAGCTGCGGCGGCAGCGCCTCGATGAGGGCGGTCAGTGTCGCCGCCTCAGCGGGCAGGGTGCCGTCGGGGCCGATGCCCGCGAGCCCGAGCAGGGCGCCGAGTGCCTCCGGCGGCACCGGGCCGGTCGGCCCACCCGCGGCGACCGCGAGCACATCGGGCGGCAGGGAGCTGAGGAGGGAACCCGTGTCGACCGACGGGACGCCGCGCACCTCGTCGGCGGCCGCGCGCAGCACCGCGCCGAGGGAGTCGACGCTCTCGGCCGTCACCGGCGTCACCGTGAGGTGCGTGCTGCGCGGCAGGTGGGTGCCGTCGCCCTGCACAAGGCCCGGCTGCTGCTGGAGGACCCAGCCGCGCCGGCGCACCGCGTCGGCCCAGTGATGCGGATCGACACGGTTCTCGGGGTCGCTCTCATCAGCGACGACGGCGAGCAGTGGTCCGACCGGCGCACCGAAGACCCGCAGACCGGGGACGTCGTCGATGGTCGCCCGCAGCGTCTCGGTGGCCGCTCGTGCGCGCTGCATGAGCTCGCCGTACCCCTCGACCCCGAGCGCCTGCACGATCGCCCAGGCGGCAGCGAGCGGCCCAGCGGAGCGCGAGCCGAGCATGGTCGGGTTGACGACCGGGTAGCCCGGCCACCGGGTGGTCGCGAAGTACTGCGCCGCGCGGCGCTCGCGACTGCGGTGCAGCAGCACGCTCGCGCCCTTCGGAGCGTAGCCGTACTTGTGAAGGTCGGCCGAGATGCTCGTGACCCCCGGGACGCGGAAGTCCCACGCCGGCACGTCCGGCCACCAGGGCAGCGCGAAACCGCCGATGCACGCGTCGACGTGGCAGGCGATGCCCCGAGCGGCGGCCGCAGCAGCCACCTCCGCGATCGGGTCGAGCGCCGCGTGCGGGTACGACGGGGCGGAGACGACGACGAGCGCGACATCGCGGTCGAGCCGGTCGGTCATCCGTTCCGCGATGACGGCGCCGGTCGCCGGGTCGACCGGGACGAGGTCGAGAACGAGACCGAAGTAGTGCGCCGCCTTTTGGAACGCCGCGTGCGCGGTCACGGGCGCGACCAGGCGCGGGCTGCCCTCGCCGCCCGCGGCGCGCCAGAGGTCGCGCGCGGCCTTCACGGCGAGCAGGCAGCTCTCGGTGCCGCCGGTCGTGACGGTGCCGACGATGTCGCCGTCGTCGTCTCCATGCAGCATCGTGCGGGCGAAGGCGACGAGCTCGCCCTCAAGGCGCGCCACGGAGGGGAACGCCGTCGGGTCGAGGCCGTTGATGGCCTGCACCCGGCGCATGGCCGACGCCGCGAGCTCGTCGAGATCGGGGCGCCCGGTGTCGTACACGTACGAGAGCACGCGCCCGCCATGCGTGGGCGCGTCGTCGACGCGGAGAGCGTCGAGCCGCGCGAGCACCTCCTCCGCGGTCGGCCGCGGGGTCACGCGGCGCTCCGTGCCGCGACAGCGCCGCCGACCGGGTCGGCGTCGATGTCGTCCCGCCGCAACCGGTAGCTGCGGAACACGAGCAGGCTCGCGAGCAGCAGCGCGGCCGGCAACAGGCTGAAGGTGAGCGCGATGCCGAGCAGGGCGCTGTCGGGCTGGGTGGGCACCACCTCCGCGGTCGACTCGACGTAGCCGGTCACGGCGAGAACGATCGCGAGCACCGTCGCCCCGAGGGCCATGCCCGCGGTCTCCCCCGCCGTCCAGACGCCGCTGATCACGCCGCCGCGGGCCGTGCCCCGTGCGCGAGCATCGTGGTCGATGACATCGGGCAGCATCGCCAGGGGCAGCGCCTGCATGCCCGCGTAGGCGGCCCCGGCGAGCGCGACAGGCAGATAGATCCAGTCGCCTGGAGCCAGCGCGACCGGTACGACGCCGAGTGCGGCGATGCCGAACAGCACGGAGGCGAGCAGGAACGCACGCTCCTTGCCGACACGGCGGGCGAGCATCCCCCAGAGCGGCGTCACGAGCACCGCGGGCGCGATGAGGGCGAGGAACAGGAGCGTCACCGCATCTTCGCTGCGCAGCAGCCAGGTCGCCACGTACTGCGCCGCCGCGAGCATGATCCCCGTGGCGAGCGCCTGCAGCACGAAGGCACCGAGCAGCGCGCGGAGCGCCGGCACCTCGCGCAGAGCTGCGACCGCCTGCGGGTAGCCCGCAAACGGGTTCGCGCGCGGCTGCGGGATGCCCGCCGCACCCCGCGGCGCCGTCAATGCCGCCACGAGCAGACCGGCGCCGATGACCAGACCAGCGACCGCGGCCATGACCAGGTAGCCCGTGCGAGGGTCGTCACTGAGACCGCGCAGCAGCGGACCGCCGGCGCCGAAGAGCAGGATCGCGACGGTGAGCACGATGACGCGCCAGGTGAGCAGGCGGGTGCGTCCGTCGTAGTCGCCGGCCAGCTCGGCGGGCAGCGCGATGTACGGCACCTGGAAGAGGCTGAAGGCCGTCGTCGAGAGAACGAACGCGGCCACCACCCAGACGGCCGCGACCGCCGGCGCGAATCCGGCCGGTACGGCGAAGGTCGTGAGGAAGGCGAGCGGCAGGGTGAGCGCGCCGGTCAGCATGAGCTGCCGGCGCGTACCCGAGCGCGACTGCAGGCGGTCGCTGAGGGTGCCGATGAGCGGATCGATGACGACGTCCCACAGCTTCGCAAGGCCGATGATCACGCCACCGATCAGGGCGGTGATGCCCAGCGAGTCGGTCATGTAGTAGAGCAGGACCAGCCCCGGGAGCGTGCCGAAGCCCCCCGTGCCGAGCGAGCCGATCGCGTAGCCAACGACGGTGCGCCGACGGAGGGGCGCGATGGGTGCGGGCGCCTGCGCGCCGGTGAGCGGAGCCATGGCGCGAGCCTAGCCGGAGCCTCGCCCCGTCGGCGATCGCCGGGCTACGCCTCGACGACCCCCGCGACGAGCGGGCCGCCCGTCTGCACGGCCTCTCCCGCGTCACCGATGCGGTAGCCGCCCTGCAGCGCCTCGAGGGCGCGCTCAAAGCGCGCCGGCTCGTTGGTGTGCATGGTGAACAACGGCTGACCCGCCGTGACGGCGTCGCCCGGCTTGACGTGCAGGTCGATGCCCGCGGCGTGGTCCACCGGGTCCTCCTTGCGGGCGCGGCCGGCACCCAGGCGCCAGGCGGCGATGCCGAAGGGCAGCGCGTGCTGCTCGACGAGCACGCCGTCGCGCTCGGCGGTGACGACGTGGTGCTCGCTCGCGACCGGGAGCGCCGCATCCGGGTCGCCACCCTGGGCAGTGATCATCGCGCGCCAGGTGTCCATCGCCTGGCCGTTCGTCAGGGCACCCTCGACGTCGGCATCGGTGATGCCGGCGAGCTCGAGCATGTGACGGGCGAGCGTCACGGTCAGCTCGACGACGTCGGCGGGGCCGCCGCCGGCGAGCACCTCGACCGACTCGCGCACCTCGTTGGCATTGCCGATGGCGAGGCCCAGCGGCACGTTCATGTTGGTGAGCACGGCGCGCGTGGCGACGCCGGCGTCCTCACCGAGGCGCACCATGACCTTCGCCAGCTCGCGCGACTGCTCGGTGTCCTTCAGGAAGGCGCCCGAGCCGAACTTCACGTCGAGCACGAGCGCGGCCGTGCCCTCGGCGATCTTCTTCGACATGATCGACGAGGCGATGAGCGGGATGCACTCGACAGTGCCGGTGATGTCGCGCAGCGCGTAGAGCTTGCCGTCGGCGGGGGCCAGGCCCGAGCCCGCGGCGCAGACGACCGCGCCGGCGCTCTCGAGCTGCGCCATCATCTCGTCGACGCTCACGTTCGCGCGCCAGCCCGGGATGCTCTCGAGCTTGTCGAGCGTGCCACCCGTGTGGCCCAACCCGCGGCCGGAGAGCTGCGGCACGGCCACGCCGAACGAGGCGACGAGCGGCGCCAGCGGCAGCGTGATCTTGTCGCCCACACCCCCGGTGGAGTGCTTGTCGGTGGTCTTCTTCGACAGGCCGGAGAAGTCGAGGCGGGTGCCCGTAGCGACCATCGCGAGGGTCATGTCGCGCACCTCCTCACGGGTCATCCCGTTGAGGAAGATGGCCATCGTCATGGCCGACATCTGCTCGTCCGCGACGTAGCCGCGCGTGTAGGCGTCGACCATCCAGCCGATCTGCTCGGTGGTCAGGGCGCCCTTGTCGCGCTTGGTGCGGATCAGGTCGACGACGTCGAACGGCTCGATGGTCATGAGCGGTACTCCTCCAGGGTGCGCGGCCCGAACGCGTCGGGCAGCACCTCATCGATGGTCTTGATGCCCGAGACGGTCTCGAGCAGCATGCCCTCGGCCGAGTGCTCGAACAGCAGCTGACGGCACCGCCCGCAGGGCATGAGTGCGCCGCCGTTGCCGTCGACGCAGGTGAAGGCGACGAGCTTGCCGCCCCCGGTCATGTGCAGGGTCGACACCAGGGCGCACTCGGCGCACAGCGTCAGACCATAGGAGGCGTTCTCGACGTTGCAGCCAGCGATCACGCGACCGTCATCGACGACCGCGGCCACCCCGACCGGGAAGTTCGAGTACGGCACGTAGGCGTGCGTCATCGCCTCCAGGGCGACCGCGCGGAGGGCATCCCAGTCGATGCTGTCGGCGGGCGTCACGGATGCTCCGCTCACGACTTGACGTAGGGCTTGCCGGAGGCGGCCGGCGGGCGCGAGAAGCCGACCAGGCCGGCGACCGCGAAGATCGTGACCAGGTAGGGCAGCATCAGCATGAACTCGCTCGGCACCGGCGAGCCCACGATCGACAGCGTCGACTGCAGGTTCGTGGCGAAGCCGAAGAGCAGCGCCGCGAGGGTCGCCTTGATCGGGTTCCACTGGCCGAAGATGACGGCCGCGAGGGCGATGAAGCCCGCGCCGTTGGTCATCTCCTTGGTGAACGAGCCGATGGCCACCAGCGTGAAGAACGCACCGCCGCCACCGACGATGACGCCGGCGAGCAGCACGTTCCAGAAGCGGGTCTGCGCAACCTTGATGCCGACGGTGTCGGCGGCCTTCGGGTGCTCACCGACCGCGCGGAGGCGCAGGCCCCAGCGGGTCTTGAACAGACCAAACCAGACCAGCGGTACGAGAAGGAACATGGCGTACACGATCAGCGACTGGTTGAACATGATCGGTCCGATGACCGGGATGTCGCTCAGCAGCGGGATCGGAAGGCGCTCGAAGCGCGCCGGCTTGTTGAACAGATCAGGGTTGCCGACCATGACCGTCGAGTAGAGGAAGCTCGTGAGCCCGATGACGAGCACGTTGAGCACGACACCGACGATGACCTGATCGACCAGGTACTTGATGGCGAACGCGGCCAGCACGGCCGAGACCGCGGCCCCGGCGACCATGGCGGCGATGAGCCCCGCCCAGGCCGAGCCGGTGGCCGTGGCGACGAGCGCGGCGGTGAACGCGCCCGCCAGCAGCTGACCCTCGATGGCGATGTTCACGACGCCGACGCGCTCGCTGATGACGCCGCCGAGCGAGCCGAAGATGAGCGGCGTGCTCACCGTCAGGGCGCCCGCCAGCAGGCCGACGAGCGGCACGGTGGAACCGGCCGCTGCCCAGGTCAGGAACCCGAGCAGGAACAGGATGGCGAAGATCGTGGTCAGCCAGAGCGGGATGCGCCGGCCGGCCCGCACGATGAGGAAGCCGTAGACCGCGATCGCCGCCATGAGCAGCACGGTGACGATGCCGGTCGCGTCGGCCGGCAGCACGATGGCCGGCAGCACGATGGCGTCGCCGTCGTTGCTGAGGCGGTAGGTCGTGTCGCCGCCGCGCGCGAGTGCGATGAACAGCACCGCGCCGAGCACGCTGAAGATCGCGAACGCGATCGGCGCCTTCCAGCTGCGCACCACCATGGGCGAGGGGGCGAGGCCCGAACCGGCCTCACGGGTCGTCGTCACGACGCTCACTGGGTCACCTCCGCCTTGGGGGCAGTCGCAGGGGTCTTGGGGGCACGCCACTGGAAGAGCGGATCCGGCGTAGGCAGGCGGAAGATCGCGCGCACCAGCGGCGGCGCCGCGATGAAGAGCACGATGAACGACTGCACGACGAGAACGATGTCGACCGGGATGCCCTCCGACGCCTGCATCGTGTAGCTGCCGGCCTTCAGGGCGCCGAACAGGATGCCCGCGAAGAAGACTCCCCAGGGCTTCGAGCGCCCGAGCAGGGCGACGGTGATCGCGTCGAAGCCGATGCCCGCATCCAGACCCGCGGCGAAGCCGCCGGTGAAGTTGCCGAGCACCTGGTAGACGCCGGCCAGGCCGACGAGGGCACCGGCGATGAGCATGACCTGCACGTACACGCGCTCGACCTTGATGCCGGCGACGCGAGCGGCGTGCGGGTTCTCACCGACGGCGCGGAAACGGAAGCCCATCGCCGAGCGGTTGAGCAGGTACCAGACGTAGATCGTCGCGACGATGACCAGGATGAACCCGAGGTTCAGGTTGTACTGATCGCCGAGGAGCGCCGGGAACTGCGCGCTCTCGAGGATCGGACCGCTCTTCGGGTTGTTCTGGCCGGGGGCCTGCAGCGCGCCGGGGGTGCGCAGCAGGTACGAGACGAGGTAGAACGCGATGTAGTTGAGCATGATCGTGACGATCACCTCGTGGGCGCCGGTGCGGGCCTTGAGCAGACCCACCAGGCCGCCCCAGAGCGCGCCGCCGATGAGGCCGACGATGAGCGCCACCAGCAGGTGGACGACTGGCGGCATGGGGATGTACGCGCCGACGTAGCCCGCCGCCGCTGCGGCGATCAGCATCTGGCCGCGGCCACCGATGTTGAACAGGCCGACGCGGAAGGCGAGAGCCACACCGAGACCGGCCGCGATGAGCGGGGTCGCGTTGGCGAGGGTCTCGGTGATGGGACGGAAGGCGACCGCGAGGTCGTCGACCCGGAGGTAGTTGAACACCGAGCCGCGGAACAGCGCCGAGTAGGCACCCGCGACGGCGTCCCACGCCGCCTGGAGGGTGTCGAGCGGGCGGGAGAAGAAGTAGGCGCTCGCCTGCGCGACCGCCTCGTCGGTGAAGACGATGAGGATGCCGCCGAAGACAAGGGCGAGCAGCACCGCGAACACGGAGATCGCGGCGCTGCCGCCGAAGATCTCGCGAAGGATCTGGTTGCTGCGCGGCGCCTCGGGAGCGGCGGAGTCCTTGCCGGTCTCGTGAGCCACGACCTGCTCGTGCACGGCCTCGGCGGTCGCGACGTCGGTCGTCGGCGCCGCGGGCTTCTTCGCCGCGGGCTTCTTCGCCGCGGGCTTCTGGGTCTCGTCGGTCACGCTGCCACCTCCGCCGGGGTCTCGCCGGCCATCATCAATCCGAGAACGTCACGAGGCGTGTCGCCCGGCACGATGCCGACGATGCGCCCCCGGTACATGACCGCGATGCGGTCGGCGAGCGCCGCCACCTCGTCGAGCTCGGTCGAGACGACGATGACGGGGATGCCCGCGTCGCGCGTGGCGACGATGCGCTTGTGCACGAACTCGATCGACCCGACATCGAGGCCGCGCGTGGGCTGCGCAGCGACGAAGAGTGCGAGGTCGCGGCTGAGCTCGCGGGCCAGCACCACCTTCTGCTGGTTGCCGCCCGAGAGCCGGCCGGCCTGCTGGGTGATGCCCTGGGTGCGCACGTCGAACTCGCGCACGCGCTCCTCGGCGAAGCGGGCGAGCTCGTCGAGCTGCAGGGTGCCCCACTTGACGAAGGGCTCGCCGGTCGACCGGTCGAGCATGAGGTTCTCGGCGATGGTGAAGGTGCCGACGAGGCCGTCCTCCGTGCGGTCCTCGGGCACGAAGCCGACACCGGCGTCGAGCACCTCGCGCGTGCTGTCGCCGACCAGTTCATTGCCCTCGAGCACGATCGAGCCGTGCACGCGGGACTGCAGGCCCATGATCGCCTCGGTGAGCTCGGTCTGGCCGTTGCCCTGCACACCCGCGATGGCGAGGATCTCGCCGCGGTGGAGGGTGAACGAGACGTTGTCGACGAGCACCTGGCCGCGCGGGTCGGTGACGACGAGGTCCTTCACCTCGAGCGAGGGCTCGCCCGGGCTCGCCGGGGCCTTCTCGACGGTGAGCTCGACGGCGCGACCGACCATGAGCGAGGCCATCTCGGCGTTGGTCGCCGTCGGCGAGGCCTCGCCGACCACCTTGCCGAGGCGGATGACGGTGATGCGGTCGGCGACTTCGCGCACCTCGCGCAGTTTGTGGGTGATGAAGACGATCGAGGTGCCCTCGTCGCGCAGCTGGCGCATGATGCCCATGAGCTCGTCGGTCTCCTGCGGCGTCAGCACGGCGGTGGGCTCGTCGAAGACGAGCACGCTGGCATCGCGCGACAGGGCCTTGATGATCTCGACGCGCTGCTGGACCCCGACGGGCAGGTCTTCGACGAGCGCATCGGGGTCGATGTCGAAGCCGAAGCGGCCGGAGATCTCGCGCACCAGCGCTCGTGCCGCGTCGAGGTCGAGCAAGCCTCCCGTCTTGGTCTGCTCGTGACCGAGCATGACGTTCTCGGCAACCGTGAACACGGGGATCAGCATGAAGTGCTGGTGCACCATGCCGATACCGGCGTTCATCGCGTCGCCGGGGCCCGCGAACTTCTGCACGACGTCGTCGAGGAGGATCTCGCCCTCATCGGCCTGGTAGAGGCCGTAGAGCACGTTCATGAGCGTGCTCTTGCCGGCGCCGTTCTCGCCGAGCAGGCAGTGGATCTCGCCCGGCTCGACGACGAGGTCGATGTGGTCGTTGGCGGTCAGCGCACCGAAGCGCTTGGTGATGCCGCGAAGCTCGAGCTTCATGCTCCTTGGCCTTCCTGCGCCGGTGTCGGGGCCAGCGCGGTATCGGATGCGGGTGCGGCGCACGCGAGAGGCCGAAGCGACTGCGGTGTGCTCGTGACACCACTGTAGGGGAGAGTCGGCGGGCGAATCTGAGCAGTGCAGCGCGCATCTGAGCAGAAACTCCGATCGTCGCCGGATGCCCGGAAACGGGCCGGGGGAGGCCAGCAGTGCTGGCCTCCCCCGGGTGGAACCGGTGTTGCTTACTGACCGGGCGACGCCGGCGAGGTGACCTCGATCGAGCCGTCGATGATGCCGGCGATCAGGGCCTCGACCTCACCCGCGAGCTCCGCGTCGACAGTCGACTCGAAGTCGTGGAACGGAGCGATACCGACGCCACCGTTCTCGAGCGTGCCGACGTACGGCGCCGAGTCGAAGCCGCCGGTGGCGGCACCGGTGACGACGTCGTAGACCGCGGTCGAGATGTTCTTCAGCACCGAGGTGAGAACCAGGTCGGCGATGTCGGGGTCGGACACGAAGATGTCCTTGTCGACGCCCATCAGGGCGATCGAGCGACCCGAGTCGCGGATGGCCTCAGCAGCGCTGAAGTAGATCGGGCCACCGACGGGCAGCAGCACGTCGGCGTTCTGGTCGATGAGGCCCTGGGCGGTGGTCAGCGCCTCGGTGCCGGGGGCGAAGCCACCGGTGAAGGCACCGGTCTGGCCGGCGAGGTCCCACCCGAGCGCCTGCACCGAGGTGCCCTTCTGCTCGTTGTAGTAGTCGACGCCCTGCACGAAGCCGTCCATGAAGATGGTGACGGGCGGGATCGGGATGCCACCGAAGGTGCCGACGACGCCGGTCTCCGAGTAGCTGGCGGCCACGTAGCCGGCCAGGAACGCGGCCTCGACCGTGTTGAACTGGATCGGCTTGACGTTCGGGGCGTCGATGAACTCGTCGATGATCGCGAAGTTGATGTCGGGGTTCGCGGTGGCGGCGTTGGTGGTCGCCTCAGCGAGGAGGAAGCCGACGGTCACGATGATGTCGCAGCCCTGGTCGACCATCTGCTGCACGTTCGGCTCGTAGGCGTTCTCGTCGGCCGACTCGACCGCGGTGAACTCGACACCGAGCTCCGCAGCGGCCTGCTCCATGCCGTCGTACGCGGCCTCGTTGAACGACTTGTCGTCCCAGCCGCCGGCGTCGGAAACGATGCAGGGCGTGAAGTCGAGCGCCTCGGTCTCATCGGGCGTCTCCTCGGGGGCCGCGGCGCAGCCGGCGAGCACGAGGGCGCTCGCGCCGAGCAGAGCAAGCCCGCCGAAGGCGCGCTTACGGGTAGTGGTGATCACTGTGTCCTCCAAAATTGCTGCCCAGCAGGACGCTGGAGCGAATTGGCTCCACGTTAGCGAACGGCGTGGGGGTTGAGCAGTGCCGAAGGGCCCTCCGAGGGCAAGCGTTACGAATCCGCGACCCGGGCGTGATTCCGCGGAAACACGGGGCACCATGCCCCGCACGCGCACGCGGGTGCGCAAATGAGCACGTCGACGGGCTGACCCGAGGCGCTCCCGGCCCGCGCGCGTCGGCTAGAGGAGGTCGTCGCGGCCGGCCTGCTTGATGGCGTCGACGACGCTCTTCACGCGCTGCGCGTGCTCCCGCGTGGTCACCAGGAGGGCATCCGGGGTGTCGACGACGACGATGTCGGTGACCCCGATGAGGGAGATCAGCCGTTTGCTCTGCGTCACCACGACGCCGCTGGAGGCGTCGGAGAGCACACGGGCCCCCTCGCCGAGGATCGCCAGGTCGCCCGAGCGCCCACCGGAGAGCAGCTTCGCCAGCGACGAGAAGTCGCCCACGTCGTCCCACGGGAAGTCGCCCCGCACCACGGCCAGGCGCCCGGCGGCCGCGGCGGGCTCGGCGACGCTGTAGTCGATCGCGATCTTCGGCAGCAGGGGCCAGACCGCGTCGACGACGATGTCGCGCTTCGAGGTGTCCCAGGCGGCCGCGATCTCGAGGAGCCCCTCGTGCAGGAGCGGCTCGGTCTCGGCCAGCTGGGCGAGCAGCTGATCGGCGCGGGCGATGAACATGCCCGCGTTCCAGAGGTAGTCGCCCGACGCCAGGTAGGCGGTCGCGGTGGCGAGATCGGGTTTCTCGACGAACGAGTCGACGAGATGGGCGTGGCTCGCGCCCTCGATCGCCAGCGGCGCCCCGCAGCGGATGTAGCCGAAGCCCACCGAGGGCTCGCTCGGCGCGATGCCGATGGTCGTGATGTAGCCCGACCGGGCGACGGCCACGGCCTCCTCGACCGCCTGGCGGAACCGCTCGCCGTCGGTGATGACGTGGTCCGCCGCGAACGAGCCGACGATGACCCCGGGGTGACGGCGGTTCAGGATGGCCGCCGCGAGGCCGATCGCCGCCGACGAGTCCTTCGGCTCGCTCTCGAGGACGATGTTGACCTCGGCCAGCTCGGGCAGCTGCTGCTGCACCGCCGTGCGATGCGCACGGCCGGTCACGACCATGACCCCCGCCGCGCCCGCGAGGGGCAGGATCCGGTTCCAGGTGTCGCGCAGGAGCGTCTCGCCGCTGCCCGTGAGATCGTGCAGGAACTTCGGGGCCTCGGCCCGCGAGAGCGGCCACAGCCGCGAGCCCACGCCGCCGGCCGGGATGATCGCGTGGAAGTCGGGGAGCGCCCCCTCGATCGCATGCATGCGCGCCACCCTATCGGGCCGCGCCCAGGGCACCGGCCGCCTCTGCCGGGCACTCAGAAAAGTGGACGTAGACTGCGTGTATCGGCGACCACCAGTCGAGAATTTCGGAATCCAACCGGAGACCGCACGCGCGAGCGATCGCGCGTGTCGTCACTGCCCTGAGGAGGGTTTCTCGTGCCAGCGAAGGCAACGGGAGCCGGAGCATCCAGCTCGTCGGCGACCATCGAAGTACCCGCACCGCGCCGATCGGTCATCCCCGGCGGCACGCTCTATCGCGGGAATGAAGGCATGTGGTCGTGGGTGCTGCACCGCATCACCGGGATCGCGATCTACTTCTTCCTGCTCGTGCACATTCTCGACACGGCCTTGATCCGCGTCAGCCCGGAGGCGTACAACATCGTCATCGGCGCCTACAAGACGCCGATCATGGGGCTGGGCGAGCTCGCGCTGGTGGGTGCCATCGGCTTCCATGCCCTCAACGGCCTGCGCATCATCCTGGTCGACTTCTGGGGCGTCGGCACCCGGCACCACAAGGCCATGTTCTACGGCGTCCTGGGCGTCTGGGCCGTGCTCATGCTCGGCTTCGCCCCCCGCCACCTGATGCACGTGTTCGGAGGCTGACAATGAGCACTGACCTGACTCTCGACGCCCCCCGCTCGCCCTACGCCCGCACGAAGCGCGGCATCAACTGGGAGAAGTGGGGCTGGATCTACATGCGCGTCTCGGGCGTGCTGCTGGTCGTGCTGATCTTCGGCCACCTGTTCGTCAACCTGATGGTCGGCGAGGGCATCAACCGCATCGACTTCGCTTTCGTCGGCGGCAAGCTCTCCGACCCGTTCTGGCAGTGGTACGACGCGCTGCTGCTCTGGCTGGCGCTCATCCACGGCACGAACGGCATGCGGACGATCGTCAACGACTATGTGGCGAACCCCCGGGTGCGCCGCATCCTGCACGTGGCCCTCATCGCCTCCACGGCCGTGCTGCTCGTCCTCGGCACCCTCGTGCTGTTCACCTTCGACCCGTGCCCGCCCGGGGCTGACCCCGAGCTCGTCGCATCCTTCTGTGGAGACATCCTGTGAGCACCGCTACTGAGAGCACCGCGACCGCGCCCGCCGGGCCGGTCGAGCACCACCACCAGTTCGACGTCGTGATCGTCGGCGCCGGTGGCGCGGGCATGCGCGCCGCCATCGAGGCCGGCCCGAACGCGAAGACGGCCGTCATCTCGAAGCTGTACCCGACCCGGTCGCACACCGGCGCGGCCCAGGGCGGCATGGCTGCCGCGCTCGCGAACGTCGAAGAGGACAGCTGGGAGTGGCACACCTTCGACACCGTGAAGGGCGGCGACTACCTCGTCGACCAGGACGCGGCGGAGATCCTCGCGAAGGAGGCCATCGACGCGATCATCGATCTCGAGAACATGGGCCTTCCCTTCAACCGCACGCCCGACGGCAAGATCGACCAGCGCCGCTTCGGCGGTCACACCCGTGACCACGGCAAGGCGCCGGTGCGCCGCGCCTGCTACGCGGCCGACCGTACCGGTCACATGATCCTGCAGACGCTGTTCCAGAACTGCGTGAAGCTGGGCATCGAGTTCTACAACGAGTTCTACGTGCTCGACCTCATCATGAACGAGGGCAAGGCCGCGGGCGTGGTCGCCTACGAGCTCGCGACCGGCGACCTGCACATCTTCCACGCGAAGAGCGTCGTGTTCGCCACCGGCGGTTTCGGCAAGATCTACAAGACGACCTCGAACGCGCACACCCTCACCGGTGACGGCGTCGGCATCGTCTGGCGCAAGGGCATCCCGCTCGAGGACATGGAGTTCTTCCAGTTCCACCCGACCGGGCTCGCTGGCCTGGGCATCCTGCTCACCGAGGGCGCTCGCGGTGAGGGCGCCATTCTGCGCAACGCCAGCGGCGAGCGCTTCATGGAGCGCTACGCCCCGACCATCAAGGACCTCGCGCCGCGCGATATCATCTCCCGCTGCATGGTGCAGGAGGTCGCCGAGGGTCGCGGCGCTGGGCCGAACAAGGACTACGTGCTGCTCGACTGCACCCACCTGGGTGCCGAGGTGCTCGAGACCAAGCTGCCCGACATCACCGAGTTCGCGCGCACCTATCTGGGCGTCGACCCGGTCGTCGAGCCGGTGCCGGTCATGCCGACCGCGCACTACGCGATGGGCGGCATCCCGACCAACATCAAGGCCGAGGTGCTCAGCGACAACGACACCGTGATCCCCGGCCTGTACGCCGCGGGCGAGTGCGCCTGCGTATCGGTGCACGGCTCGAACCGCCTCGGCACCAACTCGCTGCTCGACATCAACGTCTTCGGCAAGCGCGCCGGCCGCTACTCGGTCGAGTACGCGAACAGCGCCGACTTCGTGCCGCTGCCGGCCGACCCGGCGAAGGATGTCCGCGAGCTCGTGGAGCGCCTGCGCAGCTCGAACGGCACCGAGCGCGTCGCCGCGCTCCGCAAGGAGCTGCAGGAGGAGATGGACAAGAACGCCCAGGTCTTCCGCACCGAGGAGAGCCTGGCCAGCGTGACGGAGACCATCCGGAGCCTGCGCGAGCGCTACCAGAACATCGGGATCCACGACCGGGGCAAGCGGTTCAACACCGACCTGCTCGAGGCGATCGAGCTGGGCTTCCTCCTCGACATCGCCGAGGTCGTCGTCTACTCGGCGCGCAACCGCAAGGAGAGCCGCGGCGGACACATGCGCGACGACTACCCCGACCGCAACGACGCCGAGTACATGCAGCACACGATGGCCTACCTCACGGGCGACGCGCACAGCGCCGACGCGAGCGACCACATCCGCATGGACTGGAAGCCCGTCGTGATCACCCACTACCAGCCGATGGAGAGGAAGTACTGATGGCGACCGCCCCCGCCGCCGAAGTCGGTGCTGTGCAGGAGTTCACGGTCACCGTCATCGTCCGCCGCTTCGACCCCGAGGTCGACGCCGAGCCGTACTGGCAGGACTTCGACGTTCCGATGTACTCGACCGACCGCGTGCTCGACGCGCTGCACAAGATCAAGTGGGAGCAGGACGGCACCCTGTCGTTCCGCCGCTCGTGCGCCCACGGCATCTGCGGCTCGGACGCCATGCGCATCAACGGCCGCAACCGCCTCGCGTGCAAGACGCTGATCAAGGACCTCGACATCACGAAGCCGATCTACATCGAGGCGATCAAGGGCCTTCCGCTCGAGAAGGACCTCATCGTCGACATGGAGCCCTTCTTCGAGTCGTACCGGCAGGTGCAGCCCTTCCTGCAGGCCAGCTCGAAGCCCGAGAAGGAGCGACTGCAGTCGATCGAGGAGCGGGCGCGCTTCGATGACACCACGAAATGCATCCTCTGCGCCGCGTGCACCTCGTCGTGCCCGGTGTTCTGGACCGACGGCCAGTACTTCGGCCCGGCCGCGATCGTCAACGCGCACCGCTTCATCTTCGACAGCCGCGACGAGGCCGCCCAGGTGCGCCTCGACATCCTCAACGACAAGGAGGGCGTCTGGCGCTGCCGGACGACCTTCAACTGCTCGGAGGCCTGCCCGCGCGGCATCGAGGTCACGAAGGCGATCTCCGAGGTCAAGGCGGCGATCCTGCGCGGCAAGCCTTAACGCCGAACGCTCTCGGTCGAGGGGCGCGTCTCCGCATGGAGATGCGCCCCTCGCTCGTTTCGAGCACGTCGCGCTGTCGCGCCGGTGGCAGGGGTGCTGACTAGGCTCGACCCGTGATCGAGCGCGCCAAGAACATCGCCGCCCGGGTGCGGCAGTGGCGCGTATCCCGAGCCCTGCAGCGCTACTACGCGCGCTCCGGCCCGATCCTCGCCTCGGGCCTCGCCTACCGCGCGCTCTTCGCGAGCTTCGCCGGCCTCTGGGTCGGCTTCGCGATCGCCGGCACCGTCGTCTCGAGCAGCACCGCGCTGCAGGATGCCGTGCTCGGCCTCATCGCCCAGGCCGTCCCCGGTCTCATCGACCTCGGCGAGGGCGGGGCGATCGACGCGCAGCTGCTGATCGACGCCCGGGTGTTCGGAGTGACCGGCGCGATCGCGCTCGTCGGCCTGCTGTTCACCGCCCTCGGGTTCCTGCACGCCCTGCGCGGTGCGGTGCGGCAGCTGTTCCACCTGCCGCCGCGGCCCGAGCACCTGATCCTGTCGCGGGTGCGCGACTTCGGCCTCGCCCTCGCCTTCGGCCTGCTCATCATCGTCTCAGCGGCCCTCAGCGTGGTCGGCACGCAGGCGACGGCGTGGATGCTCGACCTGCTCGGCGTCAGCGACTCGACCTTCGCCCTCGTGCTCGGCCGCAGCGTCTCGCTGCTCATCATGTTCGGCCTCGACCTCGTGACGCTCGGCACGCTGTTCCGCGTGCTCAGCGAGGTCGCGATCCCCTGGCGGTACCTGCGCACGGGGGCTCTGCTCGGCGCGCTCGCCCTCGGCGGCCTCAAGATCGTCGGTGGCCTCCTGCTCGGCGGCGCCTCGTCGAACCCGCTCATCGCCTCCTTCGCCGTCATCATCGGTCTGCTGATCTGGTTCAACCTGGTCTGCCAGGTGATCCTCATCAGCGCGGCGTGGATCGCCACGCGCTCCGACGACGCGGGCGAGATCCTCGACCGCGCCGCGTTCGAGCACCGGCTCGAGAACGCCCGTGCGCTCGTGCGCGAGCACGGCCTGACTGATGCTGAGCCCGAGCGGCCCGGCTTCTGGGCCCGTGTGCGCGGCGTGTTCGGGGGGCTGGGCCGCGGCTGAGCATCCGGCGACCGGCTCGTAGGATGGCCGTATGGCCACTCCCCTGCGCGTCGCGAGCGTCAACGTCAACGGCATCCGGGCCGCGTACCGCAAGGGCATGGGCGACTGGCTGGCCACGCGCGACGTCGACGTTCTCGCGCTGCAGGAGGTGCGGGCCTCGACCGACGACGTCACCGGACTGCTCGGGCCGGAGTGGACCGTGCTGCACGACGCCGCCACCGCGAAGGGCCGCGCCGGTGTTGCCGTCGCCGCCCGCCGCGAGTTCGCCGCGCACCGCACCGCGCTCGGGCCCGACGACTTCGACTCGGCCGGCCGCTGGCTCGAGGCCGACCTCGACGTGGGCGGCACCACCCTCACGGTCGTCAGCTGCTACGTGCACTCGGGCGAGGTCGACACGCCCAAGCAGGTCGAGAAGTACACGTTCCTCGACGCGATGACCGAGCGCCTGCCGCAGCTCGCCGCCCACACGCCCTACGCCCTCGTCGTCGGCGACCTCAACGTCGGCCACCGCGAGCTCGACATCAAGAACTGGAAGGGCAACCGCAAGAACGCCGGCTTCCTGCTGGAGGAGCGCGCCTACTTCGACCGCTTCTTCGGGGCGCTGGATGCTCCGGTCGCGTGCGTCGACGGCGTCGAGCGGAGCGGCCTCGGGTGGGTCGACGTCGGCCGCGTGCAGGCCGGCGAGGTGCCCGGCCCCTACACCTGGTGGTCGCAGCGCGGGCAGGCATTCGACACCGACACGGGCTGGCGCATCGACTACCACGTCGCCACTCCCGCCCTCGCGGCCACCGTGCAGAGCTACACCGTCGACCGCGCCGCCGCGTACGACCAGCGGTGGAGCGACCACGCCCCCGTGGTCGTCGACTACCTGATCCCCTGACCGCGCTCGCTGCGAGCATCCACCGGAAGACCCTCATGAGCCTCCCCCGCCTGTTCTCGGGCATGCAGCCCTCCGCCGCCAGCCTGCACCTCGGCAACTACGCCGGAGCCCTGCTGCAGTGGCGCGAGCTGCAGACCACGCACGACGCCGTGTTCTGCGTCGTCGACCTGCACGCCATCACCGTGCCGCAAGACCCGGCCGCCCTGCGCGAGCAGACCCGCCGCACCGCCGCCCAGTACATCGCCGCCGGCATCGACCCCGAGCACTCGACCCTGTTCGTGCAGTCGCACGTGAGCGCGCACGCCCAGCTCGCCTGGGTGCTCAACACGATCACCGGCTTCGGCGAGGCAAGCCGCATGACGCAGTTCAAGGACAAGTCGTCCAAGGGCGGCGTCGACGCGGCCTCGGTGGGCCTGTTCACCTACCCGATGCTGCAGGCCGCCGACATCCTGCTCTACGACGCCGCCATCGTGCCCGTCGGGGAGGACCAGCGGCAGCACATCGAGCTCACCCGCGACCTCGCCGCCCGCTTCAACTCGCGGTTCGGCGACACCCTCGTCGTACCCGAGGTCAGCATCCTCAAGGAGACCGCGAAGATCTACGACCTGCAGAACCCGGGGTCGAAGATGTCGAAGTCGGGCGAGAGCCCGGCGGGCATCCTGTGGCTGCTCGATGAGGACGCGGCCCTGGTCAAGAAGGTGAAGTCGGCGGTGACCGACTCCGACGGTGTCGTGGCCTACGACCCGGCCGGCAAGCCCGGCGTCTCGAACCTGCTGTCGATCCTGTCGCTGCTGACCGGCGAGACCGTGGAAGCTCTCGTCGCCTCGTTCGCGGGCCTGCAGTACGGCGCGCTCAAGGGCGCGGTCGCCGATGCCGTGGTCGCCGCGTTCGCGCCGATCCGCACCCGTACCCTGGAGCTGCTCGACGACCCCGCCGAGCTCGACCGCCTGCTCGCGCTGAACGCTGGCCGCGCCGAGGAGATCGCCGAGGCCACGCTCACGCGCGTGTACGACGCGGTCGGGTTCCTGCCGCGCGCGCGGGCGTGAGCGCGGCCGACTCGGGCGCCGGCACGGGTGCCGCGGGCTCGGGGGCGGGGGCGGGGGCCGCAGGCTCAGGGGCGGGCGGGCGCCGCATCCGGGCCCTGCTGTTCGACCTCGACGACACGCTCATGGCGCACACCCGGGCGGTCGACGAGGCCATCGCGCGGGCGCAGGGCGCGGCGGGTGGGGCGTTCGGAGCCGACGACACGTCCGCCGTGCAACGGCGGTGGGCCGAGCTCGAGGAGCACCACTACACCCGCTACCTGACCGGCGAGCTCACCTACCTCGGCCAGCGGATCTGGCGAGCGCGCGACCTGCTCGCGCCCTACGGCATCGAGCTCGAGGACGACGCGGCGCTCGCCTGGTTCGACGACTACCTCGTCGGCTACCGCGATGCCTGGCGGCTCTTCGAGGACGTGCTGCCCGCGCTCGCCGCGCTGCGGGCCGCGCGCCCCGATCTGCTGCTCGGCATCATCACGAACGGCGACCTCGCCTTCCAGGCCGACAAGCTGCACCGCATCGCGCTCTGGGACGAGCTCGACCTCACTCCCGTGCGGGCCGACGGCTCCGTCGACGACCGGACGCGCCGGGGCCGCCTCATCGCCTCGGGCGAACTCGGTGTCACCAAGCCCGACGCGCGCATCTTCCACGCTGCCACTGCTGCCCTCGGCGTGGAATCCGGGGCATGCGCGTACGTCGGTGACCGCGTGCGCACCGACGCGGTCGGGGCGCACGCTGCCGGGATGCTCGGCATCTGGCTCGACCGCGGCGACGCCCGCAACCCCGTGACCGACGGCGCCGAGGGCGAGCCGCCCGCGGGGGTGGCCCGCATCCGCACCCTCACCGAACTGCCCGCCCTGCTCGCGTAGACTGCCGCGCCGCCGGCTCCCCTGACCGCCCTGCTTGCCCGCTGCGCCGGCAGGCGGGGGGATCTCGTGCGGTGGTGTTGTTCGCAACTCAGGCTGAGCCGGCCGATGTGACCCAGTGCTGGCGCACGCTGGGCGATTCAGCCTGAGTTAGGAACGCCGATGCCGACGTGCGGCACGCACAGAGCGACTCGTGCGCACAGCTCGCTCGACAGCCGCGACCACCGCATCGCGCCCGTTCATTGCCTGCTGATACCGGACGCGTACCACCACGAACCCCAGCCGATGGAGCTCGAGGTCACGCCGGGCATCCTCGGCGAGTTGCTCTGGAGTCGAGTGCCACCGATCACTGTCGACCTCGACGACGACCCGAGTTCCGACGAGAAGGTCGACCAAGCCGACGCCGGGTATGCGGACTTGCGGAGTGACTCGGAAACCCGCATCGTGCAGCGCAAGCCGCACAAGCGACTCGGTGCCCGAGCCCGCGCGCCCATCCGCGAGCAACACCCACGGGCGTCGGTCGTTCGGCAGGACAGCCTCGAGGGCAGGCAACTCGTGCGGGCCGATGACACCCACCCTCATGGCGCTGTCGAGCACCGCGATGGCGAGCTCACGTGGCAGGCACCGCACACACTGCGCGACCGCGTCCAACGCGCCGACGCGCCACGAGTTGGCCGCGCGCTGGTCGACCAGTGGGTGCCAGTGCGTGCGGAGTTGGGTCCGGTCGGCGAGCGCCAGGGGTACCCGACGGCTGTGGGCGCTCCGGAGTCGGGAAGCCTGACGCGGCAACCACACCTCCGTCAGCCTGTGCTCCGGAACCCAGAGACCGAAGGACTCTGCCGCCGTGGTGCAGGCGGCGAGGCCCCCGACCCTCAGTGCGCGGACGACGAGGGTCGGCGCACTGGACGGCGCGTACACGCCGCGGCGCGCGCGGATCACCAGCCCGGCGTGCACCGAGGCGGCAATGGAACGTGGCGACACCCCCAGGGCGAGCAGCTCGGCTCGCGTGAGGCAGAGGGTTGAGCGCACGGAGAACGCTGTGAGGGCATCCATGCCGGAACGGTGGCGGAAAGCAGCGGTCGGCCGTCCGCCACTTTCGAGGACCGAGGACAACGACGTCAGCGAGAACCCTGTGACGGAGTGCTGTTCGCAACTCATGCTGAACCGGCTGAGGTGAAGCGTTACCCGACCACAAACAGCCGTACAGCATGAGTTGCGAACGGATCGTCGCGAGGGCGAGAGCGGGCGCGGCGGAGGGCGGCGGGACCCGGCGGGCCGCGGCGGGGCGCCGCGGGGCGCGGCGGGCCGCGCGGCTACTTCGTGTCGAGGTCGACCCAGTCGAGGGTGCGGGTGACCGCCTTCTTCCAGACGCGCAGACGGCGCTCGCGCTCATCGGCGGGCATCTGGGGCTCCCAGCGCCGGCCCTCCTGCCACAGCGAGGTCAGCTCGTCGCGCGACGACCAGAAGCCGACGGCGAGCCCCGCGGCGTAGGCCGCCCCGAGGGCGGTCGTCTCGATGATCTCGGGCCGCACGACCGGCAGGCCGGTGATGTCGGCCTGGAACTGCATGAGCAGCTCGTTCGCCGTCATCCCGCCGTCGACGCGCAGCTCGGTGATCGGCGCGGGGGCCTCCTCCTGCGCGACGTCGAGCACTTCGCGGGTCTGGAAGGCGGTGGCCTCGAGGGCCGCACGGGCGAGGTGCGCCTTGGTGATGAAGCGGGTGAGGCCGACGATCGCGCCGCGCGCATCGGGCCGCCAGTAGGGGGCGAAGAGTCCGCTGAACGCGGGCACGATGTAGGCGCCGCCGTTGTCGGGCACCGAGGCGGCGAGGGTCTCGACCTCAGCGGAGGTCGAGAGCAGGCCGAGGTTGTCGCGCAGCCACTGCACGAGCGACCCGCTGACCGCGACCGACCCCTCGAGGGCGTACCGCGCCGGTTCGTCGCCGAGCCGGTAGGCGACGGTGGTCAGCAGCCCCGCATCCGAGTGCACGATGTTCTCGCCGGTGTTGACGATCAGGAAGTTGCCGGTGCCGTAGGTGTTCTTCGACGCCCCCGCCTCGAAAGCCGCCTGGCCGAACGTGGCCGCCTGCTGATCGCCCAGGATGCCCGCCACGGGCACCTCGCGCAGCAGCGAGCTCGACCGCGCGACCCCGTACACCTCCGACGACGACCGCACCTCGGGCAGCAGGGCGCGGGGGACGCGGAACGCCGCGAGCAGCTCGTCGCTCCAGTCGAGCGTGGCGAGGTCGAGCAGCAGCGTGCGCGAGGCGTTGGTGACGTCGGTGGCGTGCACGCCGCCGTCGGGGCCGCCGGTGAGGTTCCAGAGCAGCCAGGTGTCGATGGTGCCGAAGGCGAGCTCGCCGGCCTCGGCGCGGGCTCGAGCGCCCTCAACGTTGTCGAGGATCCAGCCGATCTTGGTGGCGCTGAAGTAGGTGGCGAGCGGCAGGCCGGTGATGCCGGCGAAGCGGCGGACGCCGCCCTCATCCTCCGCGGCGAGCGCATCGACGGCGTCCTGCGTGCGGGTGTCCTGCCAGACGATCGCGTTGTAGACCGGCTTCCCGGTGGCGCGCTCCCAGATCACGGCGGTCTCGCGCTGGTTGGTGATGCCGATCGCGGCGACGTCGTGCCGGGTGAGGCTGGCCTTGCCGAGGGCCTGGCCGATGACCTCCTGGGTGTTGGTCCAGATCTCGAGCGGGTCGTGCTCGACCCAGCCGGCCTGCGGGAAGATCTGCTCGTGCGGATGCTGCCCGACGGAGACGATGCGCCCGGCGCGGTCGACGACGACGGCGCGCGTGCTGGTGGTGCCCTGGTCGATGGCGACGATGTGCGTGGTCATGCTCAGCCCTTCTGCGTGTGCTCCGGCGCACCCGCCAGCTCGATGCCGTGCCGGTCGGCGAGGTACAGCCTGGCACCGGAGACCTCCTCGGCGCGACGGTCGGCGTCCCAGCCGAGCGCGTCGCCGAGCACCTCGGCGAGCTCGACGAGCAGCGCGTCGGTCACGAGGCCGCGGAACGCGAGCGAGGTGCGCCGCAGCAGCACGTCGACAAGGCGCACGACCTGCTCGGTCTCGGCGAGGTGCTGCAGCTCGGCGCGCGAGTACTCGGGGGCGGCGAGCACGGGCGCGTCATCCGTCGCCTCGATGCGGCGGATGATCGCCTCGGCGCTCGTGCCGTACCGGTCGAGCAGCGCGGCCGCGCGCTCGGCGCCCACGACGGTGCCGTGCGCGGCGAGCCACGCGTCGCGGTCGGCGGAGGTGGTGGGGTAGCCGACCGCCCCGCCGATGAGGCGACCGTCGGTGCTCACGGTGCGCGAGCGGCCGAGGATGCCGAGCACCCGACCGGCGAGCTGCTCGCCGAGAGCGCGGAAGGTGGTCCACTTGCCGCCGACGAGGCTGAGCACCGGCACGCCGCCGCGGTCGCTCTGCTCGACGCGGTAGTCGCGGCTGATCTGCCCGGTCGAGACGGCGTCCTGCCGCGGCAGCGGGCGCACCCCCGAGAAGCGGAACACGATGTGCGAGCGGTCGACCGGAATGGCGGGGAAGACGTGCCGCACGACCTCGAAGAAGTAGTCGACCTCTTCCTCGGTGCAGCGGATGGGCTCGGTCATGTCGTGCGCGAGATCGGTGGTGCCGATGAGCACGCGCCCCTTGAGCGGGTAGATCAGCACGATGCGGCCATCCGAGAACTCGAAGAAGATCTCGCGGCCGTTGCAGGCGGCGAGCAGCTCGGGGTGGTCGACGACGATGTGCGAGCCCTTCGTGCCGCCCATGTACCGGGTGGGCTCGCCGAGCGCGCTGTTGGTGAGGTCGGTCCACGGCCCGGAGGCGTTGACGACGACGCGGGCCCGCACCGCGAACTCGTCGCCGGTCACGGTGTCGCGCAGGGTGACGGCGCCGTCGTCGGCCATCGCCACCGCTTCGAGGTAGTTGGATGCTCGCGCGTGGTCGCCCGCCGCGACGCCGTCCATCAGCACGTCGAGAGCGAGTCGCTCGGGGTCGTGCATCGACGCGTCGTAGTAGGTCGCCGTCCACTTGACGTCGTCGCGCAGCGCGGGCAGCAGTTCGCGCGAGGCGCGTGCCCCGCGGAACTGGTGGCGCGGCACCCGCCCGCCGTCGCGCGAGAACGTGTCGTAGATCGTGAGACCGACCTTGATGATGAGCGCCCCGCGCTCTTTGCGGCCTTTCGTCTTGATGCCGATGAACCGCAGGGGCGCGGCGAGCAGGCTCGAGAAGGTCGAGAAGATCGGGATCGTCGTGGGCAGCGGCCGCACGTAGTGCGGAGCGAGCCGCAGCAGCGCATTGCGCTCGTGCACCGACTCCTGCACGAGGCGGAACTCGCCGTTCTCGAGGTACCGGATGCCGCCGTGGATCATGTGCGACGAGCCCGACGACGCCCCGGCGACGTAGTCGTCGCGGTCGACGAGCACCACGTCGACGCCGTTGAGGGCGAGGTCGCGGAACGTTGCGATGCCGTTGATGCCGGCACCGATGATGAGCACGTCGCACTCGGGGCGCTGGCGGATCGCCTCAACGGTGGAACGGGCGGGCTGGGGGTCGCGGGTGCGGGTCATGGTGGTGGAGCCGTTCTCTGGAGGCAGCGCTCATGGGTACGTGATCGCTCCCATTCTGCGGGGCCGAGGAAATCGTTGCCAGGGCTTTGCACAAACGTGCAGCACGCCGCGAGCATCCACGAAGGCGGCTACCGCGGGCCCGGTGCCGCGACGCCGACGAGGGCGCTCGCGAGACTCTCGTCGAGGATGAGATCGGTGATCAGGCCGGCCGCTAGCGCGCCGCGCAGGCTCGGCAGCTTCTGCACGCCGGAGACGACGCAGATGCGGCGGGCGACGCGACGCAGGCGATCGAGATTCGGCCCGGAGGCCCGGGCGTTGAGCTCGATCGCGTCGAAGGTGCCATCGCCGCGGTAGAAGACGGTGGCGATGTCGCCGACGACGCCGTCGGCGCTCAGGCTGCGGTAGTCCTCCGCGTCGAGGTACCCGCCGATGTAGACCTGGCTCGGCACCTCGGCGAAGGGCGAGCCGAGACCGAAGACCGCGACATCCATGCGGGCCTGGATCTCGAGCAGCCGACGGGTGCTCCGCTCACGCCACAGCCCGTCCTTGGTGCGGGGATCATCGAAGAAGGCCGGAACCGGGAACTGCTGCACCTGTGCAGAGAACGCCTCGCCGAAGCGATGCAGGATCTCGCTCGCGTAGTCGATGCCGGTGGTCTGCGTGTTGCCCGCACCGTTCATCTGCACGATCGTCGAGTTGTGGGTCAGCTTGCGCACGAGGTGGCGGCTGATCGCGCCGACCGTCGAACCCCACGCCACTCCGACCACCATGTTCGAGTCGATGTAGCGCCCGAGCTGACGGCCGGCGGTCATCGCGACGCGCTCCAGCCGGTCGACGTCGCTGATCGTCTGCGGCATGGGCACGACGTGGGCGACGACCCGGTGCGTGGTGTGGATCGCGTGCTCGAGGCGCGAACCGCGATCGAACGGCGAGCGGATCTGGATGTCGACGAGACCTGTCTCGCGGGCGAAGGCGAGCAGCCGCGAGACCGACGAGCGCGAGGTCGACAGCTCGCTAGCGATTGCACCCATCGTGAGGTCTTGCATGTAGTACATCTGCGCGGCGCGCAGCGCCGCGACCACCTTCGCGTTCTCAGGGTTGCTCTCCGCCACGCGGCCCTCCCGGTGTGAGAAATCGTGCAACCCCGATGGTCGGGGATGCACGCTCACGGTACGCCCTCCACGACACCGTCTCGGCACCCCCGGACGGAGTCTGCACATGTGTGCAGATTCCTCGCGACCGGCGTCCCTGGTTTGGTGTCACTAATAGTGTCGCGAGTGATGCTGGGCTCGGGACACCGGGCCCCTTCCCCTCACCCCCTGTTCACAACGAAGGAGTTTGAACTGCCATGAGATCCGCCCTCCTCCGACGAAACGGCTTCTGGCTGGTCGTCGCCCTCGTGCTCGCGCTGGTCTCGGCGCTCGGCGCGTCGCTCGTGCAGACCAACGCCGGTTCCGTCACCGTCAAGGACCTCAAGTGGGAGACCGCGAGCGGCCGGATGATGAACGCCCTGCTGTTCACTCCCAACGGCGCCACGGCCGACGAGCCCGCGCCGGCGATCGTCGTGAGCCACGGGTGGTGGAACAACCGCGAGATGCAGGCGGCGAACTACGTCGAGCTCGCACGCCGCGGCTACGTCGTCATGTCGATCGACATGTACGGTCACGGCAACTCCGACCCGCTCCCCGCCGACGAGCTCGCGGTCGGCGGAACCGGCATGTACGACGCCGTGCTGCTGCTGGCCGACCTGCCCTACGTCGACCGCGACCGCATCGGTGTCTCCGGGCACTCCAACGGAGCCCGGGCGGCGAACTTCTCGATCCCGCTCGACGACGCCTCCGGCGATCCGCTCATCGCCTCCGTGCTGCTGGTCGACAACGATCCGGTCTACACCGACGCCGACGGCGCGTACGCGAATGTTTACGGCGCCCGCGACGTGGGCCTGATCCAGGCCCAGTACGACGAGTTCTTCTTCCGCAGCTACAGCCCCGAGGGTGTTCCCCTGACCGCTCCGCGCGACTACCTGGGAACCCCCAACGCGCAGTCGTTCCTGCACTTCGGTGCGGCGCCGGAGGATGTCGCCGACGAGGTTCGCGAGCAGGGCACGGTCTACACCGAGTCGATCGACGGCACCGAGGCCATGCGCGTGATCTACTCGCTGCCGCAGACGCACCCGTGGACGACGATCTCGAGCACCGCGGTCGGTCACCTCGTCGACTTCTTCGAGGAGTCGTTGGGTGCGCCCCAGCCGATGGATGCGGGCAACCAGCTGTGGCAGTTGAAGGAGTTCTTCACTGCTCTCGGGCTCATCGCCTTCGGAATCCTGCTGGTCACGGTGCCGCGCGCCCTGCTCGAGACGCGCGCCTTCCGCGCGCTGGCTGTGCCCGCCGCGCCGGCCGCCGCACTCAGCGGTCGCATCCCCGCGATCTGGTTCTGGGGCGGTCTCGTCGTCTCGGTCGTGATCTCGGGCTGGAGCTACATCCTGCTGAGCCAGACACCCGCCGTCCTGGGCATCACCTTCAACGTGGTCCCGTCGATCGTGCCGCAGGGCTCGATCTTCTTCATCGGGGTCTGGGCCGCCATCAACGGTCTCGCCGCGCTGGTGCTCATGGCGGGGGCATACGTGGCGTTCGCGAAGAAGAGCGGCATGGACCTCCGTGCGGTAGGGGTGCTGCCCGGCTGGCGGTCGTTCCTGCACGGCATCGGGCTCGCCCTGACGACCGTGGTGCTCGTCTACGCGGTCGTGTTCGTGCTCGACTTCCTGTTCAAGACCGACTTCCGCCTCTGGGTGATCGGCGTGAAGTGGTTCTCGGTCGACAAGATCGGGCTGGCGCTGTTCGTGCTGCCGCTGTTCCTGATCTACTTCGTCGCGAACTCGGTCGCCATCAACGCGTTCAACCGGTTCACCATCGCCGGGCGCGAGTGGGTCAACACCGCGATCCTCGCGATCGCGAACTCGCTGGCCCCGGTGGTGCTGGTCGTTGCCCAGTACACGGTGTTCGCGATCTCGGGAGAGCTGATCCCGGGGTTCGGGGGCATCTTCAGCATCTGGCTGTTCCCGGTCATCGTGATCCTGGCGGTCACGGCGATCATCTCGCGCAAGCTCTACCGCGCGACCAACAACCCCTACATCGCGGGGTTCCTCAACGCGGCGATCGTCGCGCTGATCTCGGTGTCGAACTCGCTGGTGATCACCTACTAGCAGTCCGCACACCCTCCGGTGGCCCCTCGCTCTTCCGAGCGGGGGGCCATCGACGTCCACGGCATTCCCAGCCAGCGTTCGGGAATACCCCAGTGCCGGGGCGGTTGACTACCCTGATAGCAAGAACGTGTTCCGGGGTCGGTGAAAATCCGAGCCGGCGGTGACAGCCCGCTACCCGCGACCGAAGCGATTCGGAGACGGTGGAACCGGTGGAATTCCGGTGCCGACGGTGAAAGTCCGGATGGGAGGAGCACGCTCGCGGCAGCCTGCCGTGCGCACGCCACCCCCGGAACCGTCCCGACCAGAACCGAGGACCCCGGATGACCAGCGGCGCACCGATCGACGAGACGATCGTCTCGGCGATGCGGCGCGCCCTCTCGCTGGCCGAGCGCGGCCCGGCGGTCGGCGACAACCCGCAGGTCGGCTGCGTGCTGCTCGACGCCGCCGGCACCGTCGTCGCCGAGGGCTGGCATCGCGGCGCCGGCACCGCGCACGCCGAGGTGGATGCTCTCGCGCAGGTCGACAGCGCGACGGGTCTCACGGCCGTCGTCACGCTCGAGCCCTGCAACCACACCGGCCGCACCGGCCCCTGCGCGCAGGCCCTCATCGACGCCGGGGTCGCCCGCGTCGTCTACGCGCTCGACGACCCCAACCCCGTGGCGGGCGGCGGTGCCGACCGCCTCCGCGCCGCCGGAATCGCGGTGCAGGGCGGCGTGCTCGCCGCGGAGGCCGACGAGCTGCTGCGCCCCTGGCTGACGAGCGTGCGCCTCGGCCGGCCGTTCGTCACCGTCAAGTGGGCGTCGAGCCTCGACGGCCGCGCTGCCGCCGCCGACGGCACCAGCCAGTGGATCACCGGCACCGCCGCCCGCCAGCGCGTGCACGAGCAGCGCGCCGCCCACGACGCCATCGCCGTCGGCACGGGCACCGTGCTCGCCGACGACCCGACGCTGACAGCGCGCGGCGACGGCGGCGAGCTGCTGCCGCACCAGCCGATCCCCGTGGTGTTCGGCACGACGCCCGTTCCCGCCGATGCGCGCCTGCGTCAGCATCCGGCCGGACTCATCGAGCTGGGGCACCGCGACCTGGATGCGGGCCTGCAGCACCTCGCCGAGCGCGGCATCCGCCGGCTCTACGTCGAGGGCGGCCCGACCCTGGCCAGCGCGTTCCTGCGCGCCGGGCTCGCCGACGAGGTGTTGGTGTACCTCGCGCCGATGCTGATCGGCGGCCCGAAGGTGGCCCTCGACGACCTGGGGGCGACCACGATGAGCGAGGTGCATCGGCTCCGCATCCACCGCGTCGAGACGCTCGGCGACGACCTGCTCGTCGTCGCCCGACCCAGTATCAACACCTCTCGCGCTGACGCGGGCGACACCTCTCCCACCCCTGGAGGTCACTGACCATGTTCACCGGACTCATCGAAGAACTCGGCACCGTTGTGCGCTGGGAGCCCCGCGGCGACGCGGCGCGGCTGACCGTGCGCGGCCCGCTCGTCGTGAGCGACGCCGCCCACGGCGACTCGATCGCGGTCAACGGCGTGTGCCTCACCGTGATCGAGCAGGGCGACGACTGGTTCACCGCCGACGTCATGGGGCAGACCATCGCCATGAGCACGATCAGCAACTGGTCGGAGGGCGAGCCGGTCAACCTCGAGCGCGCGGCCGCCGTCGGCGACCGCCTCGGCGGCCACATCGTGCAGGGGCACATCGACGGCACGACGACCGTGCTCGAGATCCGCCAGCAGGACGCCTGGCGGGTGCTGCGCTTCTCGCTCGACGCCGCGCACGCACCCCTCGTCGTCGACAAGGGCTCGATCGCGGTCGACGGCGTCAGCCTCACCGTGAGTGCGGCCGGCGACGACTGGTTCGAGGTCTCGCTGATTCCCGAGACGCTCGCCGTGACCACCCTCGGCCGCAAGCAGGTCGGCGACTCTGCCAACCTCGAGACCGACATCCTCGCTCGACATGTAGCACGGCTGGTGCGATTCGGCGCCACCGCTGACGGAAGGACCCTGTCATGAGCATCGGAACGATCCCCCAGGCCCTGGCCGCCCTCCGCGAGGGCAAGCCGGTGCTCGTCGCCGACGACGAGAGCCGCGAGAACGAGGGCGACGTCATCATCTCGGCCGAGCTCGCCACCCCGCAGTGGATCGCCTGGACGATCCGCCACACCAGCGGGTTCCTGTGCGCGCCGATGACCAACGAGGTCGCCGACCGCCTGCAGCTGCCCCTCATGGTCAGCGACAACCAAGACCCGCGGCAGACCGCCTACACGGTCACCGTCGACGCCGCCGACCGCATCACGACCGGCATCAGCGCCGGCGACCGCGCGCACACCCTGCGCGTGCTCGCTGACCCGACGGCGACCCCGGCCCGTCTCATCCGCCCGGGCCACATCCTGCCGCTGCGCGCCGTCGACGGCGGCGTGCGCGAGCGCGCCGGGCACACCGAGGCGGCCGTCGAGCTCATGCGGCTGGCCGGCCTGCAGCCGGTCGCGGCGATCGGCGAGGTCGTCACCGACGAGGGCGACATGATGCGCCTGCCCGAGCTCATCCGGTTCGGCGAGCAGGAGGGCGTCGTGGTCATCACGATCGTCGACCTCATCGCCTACCTCGAGTCGGGTGAAGACTTCGCTGCGGCATCGCCCGCCCGCACCGGCGAGCGCGCGAGCAGCGTCACCTTCGAGGTGGCCACGACCGTGCCGACCACGCATGGGCCGTTCTCGATGCGCGCGTACCGCGACCGCAAGACGGGCGCCGACCACGTGGCGATCGTCAGCGGGATGCCCCACGACGACATGATCGTTCGCGTGCACTCCGAGTGCCTCACGGGTGAGGCGTTCGGCTCGCTCAAGTGCGAGTGCGGCCCCCAGCTCGACGCCGCGCTCGACGTCATCCAGCGCCAGGGCGGAGCGGTGCTCTACATGCGCGGGCACGAGGGGCGCGGCATCGGCCTCATCAACAAGCTCAAGGCTTACCGGCTGCAGGAGGACGGCTACGACACCCTCGACGCCAACCTCGCGCTCGGCCTGCCGGCCGATGCCCGCGACTACGAGGCGGCGAGCGACATGCTGCGCGACCTCGGCGTCTCGCGCGTGCGGCTGCTCAGCAACAACCCCGAGAAGCAGCGTCAGCTGACCCAGTACGGTATCGAGGTGAGCGCGCTCGTGCCGCTCGTGGTGGGCGTCGGCGACGACAACGAGGGCTACCTCAGCGCGAAGCGCGACCGCATGGGCCACCGCCTGCCGGACAGCATCACGAGCGCCCCCGTGTTCGCGACCATCGAAGGGAAGACCGCATGAGCGGCGCCGGATCGCCCACCCTCACCACCGACGGCACCGGCCTGACGGTCGCGATCGTCGCCGGGCAGTGGCACACCGCCATCAGCGAGGGCCTCAAGGCCGGCGCCCGCCGCGTGCTCGAGGCCGCAGGCGCCACCGTGGTCGAGTACGCGGTGCCCGGGTCGTTCGAGCTGCCTGTGGTGAGCAAGGCCGCGCTCGAGGCGGGGGCCGATGCGGTGGTCGCGCTCGGCGTGATCATCCGCGGCGGAACGCCCCACTTCGAGTACGTGAGCGCCGCCGCGACCGATGGGCTCACCCGGGTCGCGCTCGACACGGGCAAGCCGGTCGGCTTCGGGGTGCTGACCCTGGATGACGAGCAACAGGGTCTGGACCGTGCGGGGCTGCCCGGCTCGACGGAGGACAAGGGCGCCGAAGCGGCCGAGGCGGCGCTGGCGACCGCGCGGGTGCTGCAGGTCATCCGGGGCTGACTCGCCTTATCGTGCGGAGCTACCACGACCTCCGGGCACGTGGCGTCCGCCGGTTCCATGGGGCGACCTCATGTACCGCCTCCGCGTAACTGTCCTGAACCAAGGTAATCACATGGTCCAGAGCAAGCCGTGAGATCTCGGGTAGGTCTGCAGGTCTGTTTGTGTCAGTGGCCTGGACGAGGGCAGCTAGGAATGGTTGCCGGAGCGAGGTGATCACTCTCTCGCGCGACCTGTCGTCTCCTGCCGCGTGCCCGCCAAAAGCCTGAAGGTATGCGTCAAGTTCTTGAGAGACCGTTTGGTCTCCAACGTTGCCAGACGAAGACCCGATCACAGCCTGAAAACGTCGATCAACTGCGTACTCCAGCGCCCTGAGAGCAGTCGAGAGACTGTAATCACGGCTGTTCGAGAGCCTTCGTGCGTCCCAGCGGGGCAAACCACCCGCTTCGAACTGCCGGATGCTGACTTTCGTCGTCTGCATCTCGGGGTAGAGATCTCCGAATGTGTGCTTGAGTCCGTCGAAGTCCACCCGCTCCATCAGGGACCGAAAGCGAGCGACCTGTGTGAGCATTTCCGCGAACTGGGCATCGATGTACGAGCGGGTGCTGACGAACGCAGATTGTCGTGAGATTCGGACTGCTACGTACGCGAGTACCAAACCAAAGACCGCTGCGAAAGCCGTTACCGTCGACGCGATTCCGTTGACCTCCGCCCATTGGTCAGAAGTAAGCCCGAATAGGAGCGAGTCAACCTCAGAAGGAGTGTTCATAGCTGCACGCTAGTGCACCTGAGGATCCTTCTCTACTACTTCAGGAACAGCGCCCGCAGCCGGCTCGTCGTGAAGACGATGCCGATCGCGATCATCACCAGGTAGTACCCGACGTGCACGAGCATCATGCTCGACAGCGCGCCCGTCGTGAGCCCCCGCACGAGCTCGACGCCGTGCCACAGCGGCAGTGCCTGGATCACCCACTGGATCGCCTGGGGGTAAACCGTGATCGGGTAGAAGGTCGCCGAGAACAGGAACATCGGCAGCATGATGAAGGCGATCCAGTCCATCTGGTTGAACGTCTTCATGTAGCTCGTGATCGCCATGCCAAGGCTGGCGAAGCCGAAGGCGATGAGCAGCACGGCCGGCAGCGCCAGCAGCGCCGTCCAGGCGAGGTTGAGACCGAAGACCTGCATGATCACCATGAATCCGACGGCGTACATCGCCCCGCGCACGAGAGCCAGGAAGATCTCGCCGAGGGCGACGTCGAGCGGGCCGAGCGAGGTGGCGAGCATCCCGTGGTACAGCCGCGAGTAGTTGAGCTTGAAGAAGACGTTCCACGTCGAGTCGTAGACCGCGCCGTTCATGGCCGAGACGGCGAGCAGCGCCGGCGCGATGAAGGCGGCGTACGGCACCTCCTGACCCGTCGACGTCTGCACGGTGCCGACGAGCGCCCCGAAGCCGATGCCGAGCGAGAGCAGGTAGAACACCGGCTCGAAGAAGCCGCTGAGCACGACGAGGCCGTTCGTGCTGCGCGTCGCGAGAAACCCGCGGTGGATGACCGCCCGCGTGTTGCCCGCGTACAGCGCGCTGCGGCGCGGGGCGAAGTCGTGCTCGGTCGAGGTCGTGGCGGTCACTTGTTGAGCCTCCGCGCGAAGTGGCGGTGCGTCGCCCAGAGCCCGACCGCGAACAGGGTCACGAGGTAGCCGACGCGGGTGACGGTCAGCCACAGGGGCTCCTCGAGGCCGTAGCTGAACACGCGCCCGAGCTCGGTGCCGTGCCAGAGCGGCGAGGCCCAGCCGAGCGGCTGAAGCCACAGCGGCAGCTGCTCGAGAGGGAAGAACGTGCCGGAGAACAGGAACAGCGGAGTGATCGCGAAGCGCTGCAGCATCGCCATCTGCCCCTTGTCCTCCGTGATCGTGGAGGTGTACGAGGCCTGGGCCGCGCCGATCGCCATGCCCGTGAGCGTCGCCGCGATGATCGCCAGCCAGCCGGCGGGCGAGGGCACCGCCCCGAACAGGATGATGATGCCGAAGTAAATCGCAACCGTGACGACGATGCGGATCGCGAGCTGGATCATCGTGCCGTTCACGATCTGCGCGGGCGAGATCGGCGCGGCGTTCATGGCGAAGAAGATCGGGTTCCACTTGAAGCCGGCCATGATCGGGTAGCTGGTCTCGTTAGCGGCGATGGTCATCGCGGCCGTGGCCATGAGGGCGGGCGCCACGAACTGCAGGTACGTGACGCCGCCGACGCCCTGCGGCACGAGGCTCGCGAGCCCCACCCCGAGCGCGAAGAGGTAGATCAGCGGGTTGCCGAAGCTCTGAAAGATCGCGTCGGGCAGGTAGCCCTTCATGCCGCGGAGGCGGTGCTCGGCGACGTACCACGAGCCCCAGCGGCGCGGGGCGATGCCGGCGGCGAGCGCGCGCTCCGCATCCGTCGTCGCGGTCAGGGGCGCCGCGGGCGTCTGATTCAGCGCACTCATTCGATCAGGCTCCGTCCGGTGAGGCGCAGGAAGACGTCCTCCAGGCTCGACCGGCGCACCAGGGAGGTGATCGGTTCGAGGCCGAGGCGCGTGATCGCCTCGAGGGCCGCCTCGCCGTTGTCGCTGTAGACGAGGATGCGGTCGGGCAGAACCTCGAGGCGCTCGCCGACCCCGGCCATCCGCTCGGCGGCCTCGGCGTTCTTGTCGCTGCCGAACCGCACCTCGAGCACCTCCTTGCTGGAGTACTCGCGGATCAGCGCCGCCGGCGAGCCCTCGGCCATGATCCGACCCTTGTCGACGACGACGAGCCGGTCGCAGAGCTGCTCGGCCTCGTCCATGTAGTGGGTCGTCAGCACGAGGGTCGTGCCGCGCTCCTTGAGGCGGAACAGGCGGTCCCAGAGGATGTGCCGCGCCTGCGGGTCGAGGCCCGTCGTCGGCTCGTCGAGCAGCAGGATGCGGGGCTCGTTGATGAGAGCGCGCGCGATGGTGAGACGGCGCTTCATGCCACCGGAGAGGTCGTCGACCTTGGCCTTCGCCCGGTCGGTGAGCTGGGCGAACTCGAGCAGGGCGTCGGCACGCTCGGCGATGACCCGGCGCGGCAGGCCGAAGTAGCGACCGTAGACGAGCAGGTTGTCGCGCACCCGCAGCTCCTGATCGAGGTTGTCCTGCTGCGGCACCACCCCCAGCTGCGAGCGGATGTCGGGGCCGTGCTGGTTCGGGTCGAGGCCGAGGATGCTGAGCTCGCCGCCGGTGCGCGTCGACACGGCCCCCACCATGCGCATGGTGGTCGACTTGCCGGCGCCGTTCGGGCCGAGCAGGCCGAACGACTCACCGGGGGCGACATCGAAGTCGATGCCGTCGACGGCGGTGAAGTCGCCGTAGGTCTTGGTCAGCTGGCGGGCGGAGATCACGGGGTGGGGCACGAAGAACCAGCCTAGACCTGCGGCGAGCGCCGGCGGTGGGGAGCCGCGCATGCGCGACCAGCCGGCACCGAGGCGGGGTCGGCCAGGATGGACGCATGAGCGCGAGCACCGCATCCCCCCGCCGCCGCTTCGGCCGTCCCGCCGGTTCTGTCGCCGACGACGGGCCGCGCGCGACCTTCCGCCAGCTGCTGCCCTACCTGCTCGAGCACCGCACGGTGCTGAGCTGGGTGATCGTGATCAGCGTGCTCGGCGCGGCGGCCTCGCTCGCGCAGCCCCTGCTGGTCTCGCAGGTGATCGGCATCGTCGAGCGGGGCGGCGACCTCGCGCCCGTCGTCACGCTGCTCGTCGTGCTCGTCGTCGCCGCCGGACTGCTGAGCGGCTTCGGCCACTATCTGCTGCAGCGCACCGGCGAGGGGGTCGTGCTGTCGAGCCGGAAGGGGCTCGTGCGCCGCCTGCTGCACCTGCCGATCAGCGAGTTCGACGAGCGGCGCACCGGCGACCTCGTCAGCCGCGTCGGCAGCGACACCACCCTGCTGCGGGCCGTGCTGACCCAGGGTCTCGTCGAGGCGATCGGCGGCAGCCTCACGTTCCTCGGCGCGCTGATCGCGATGACCATCATCGATCCGGTGCTGCTGGGGCTCACGGTGCTCGTGATCGCCGTGTCGGTCGTCACGGTCGTGGTGCTGTCGCAGCGCATCCGCATCGCCAGCCGGAAGGCGCAGGAGAGGGTCGGCGAGCTCGCGGCGGCGGTCGAGCGGTCGATCTCGGCGATCCGCACCGTGCGGGCGGCGGGCGCGACCGAGCGCGAGATCGCGGCCATCGAGAGCAGCGCGCGCGGGGCTTGGCAGCAGGGCATCGCGGTCGCGAAGATCTCGGCGCTCGTCGTGCCGATCTCGTCGATCGCCCTGCAGGTGTCGTTCCTGGTCGTGCTCGGGGTCGGAGGCTTCCGCGTCGCCTCCGGCGTCATCTCGGTCGGCGACCTGGTCGCGTTCATCCTGTTCCTGTTCCTGCTCATCGGCCCGCTCGGGCAGGCGTTCGGCGCGATCACGAGCGTGAACGCCGCGCTCGGGGCGCTCGGGCGCATCCAGGAGATCATCGGCCTGCCGAGCGAGCGCGAGCGGGATGCGGGCATCGTGCCCGCCGCCCCCTCCGCCTCGACGGCCGCGGTCGCATTCGACGACGTGCACTTCGCCTACCCGGTGAGCGCCCACCAGACGGAGGCCGAGAAGGTGATCGCAGAGGTGGTGGGTGAGCCGGAGCGCGACACCACGGTTCTGCGCGGGGTGACCTTCAGCGTGCCGGTCGGCTCGCGCACCGCGCTGGTCGGGCCGAGCGGCGCGGGCAAGAGCACGATCCTGGCTCTCATCGAGCGGTTCTACGACCCGACGGCGGGGGTGATCCGCATGGGTGGCATCGACATCCGGGCTCTCGACCGCGACGAGCTGCGCGCGCGCATCGGCTACGTCGAGCAGGACGCCCCGGTGCTCGCCGGCAGCCTGCGCGACAACCTGCTGCTCGGCAGCCCCGACGCGACCGACGAGCAGTGCGTCGCGGTGCTGCGCTCGGTGAACCTCGATGACGTGCTCGACCGCGACCCGCGGGGGCTCGACGCGCAGGTCGGCGAGGAGGGCGTCATGCTCTCGGGCGGTGAGCGCCAGCGGCTCGCGATCGCCCGGGCCCTGCTCGCCGCGCCGCCGGTGCTGCTGCTCGACGAGTCGACGTCATCGCTCGACGGCGCCAACGAGCAGCGCATGCGCGAGGCGATCGACGCCGTCGCGCAGGACCGGACGCTGATCGTCATCGCGCACCGGCTGTCGACGGTGGTCGACAGCGACCAGATCGTCGTGCTCGACCACGGGCAGGTGGTCGGGGTCGGGACGCACAGCGAGCTGGTGCGGGCCGTGCCGCTCTACCGCGACTTGGCGAAGCACCAGCTGCTCGTCTAGCCGCCCCTGCTCGTCTCGACACCGCGGCCGACGGATGCGGGCCTCAGGCCCGCGAGGGCACCACCTCGGCGCCCGCCGCCGCGAGGTCGCGCAGGGCCGCCGCGCTCGTCTCGGGCGCGACGCCCGCCACGAGGTCGGAGAGCACGCGCACGCGGCGTCCTGCCGCGAGCGCGTCGCGGGCCGAGGCCAGCACGCAGTAGTCGGTGGCGATGCCGACCACGTCGACGTCGGTCACCCCGAGCTCGTCGAGGGCGGTCACGAGTCGCCGGCCATCATCGGTCGTGCCCTCGAAGATCGAGTAGGCGGGCACGCCCTGCCCCTTGCGCACGTGGATGTCGATGAGGCCGGTGTCGATGTCGGGATGGTACTCGGCGCCCTCGGTGCCGGCCATGCAGTGCCGCGGCCAGGTGGTGACGAAGTCAGGCGCGGCATCGACCGCGAAGTGGCCCCCGTTGTCGTTGTCCGGGTCGTGCCAGTCGCGGGAGGCGATGACGACGTCGTAGTCGTCGGGGTGATCGCGCAGGTGCTCGGTGATGCCGGCGGCGACGGCGGCGCCTCCGGCCACGCCGAGGGCGCCGCCTTCGGTGAAGTCGTTCTGCACGTCGACGATGACGAGTGCACGGGCCATCAGGGCCTCCGATCGGGAGCGGATCAGTTCGGGGAGAGGTTGTCGCCGCAGGTGAAGACAGCGGCGGCGAGGGAGTCGAGGGCATCGCGCCCCGCGGAGCCGATGCCGTCGCGCACCGCGAGGAAGCCGATGCTCAGCACCGTGCCGTCGTCGGCCCGCACGATGCCGGCGAGGGTGCGCGCCGTCGTCAGCTCGCCGGGCATCGCGGTGACCGCACCGCGGGCGATGGCGTTGGGCCCGCTGAAGCGGCCGGCGAGCGCGCCGCTCACCCCGGCGACCGGGAGGGCATCCATGATGATGCCCGCGTCGCCGGAGCCATCGTTGAGGATGGCGAACAGCTGGGCGAAGTACTGCGCCGGAACGGCATTGTCGGTCGCCAGACCGGAGCCGTCGGTCACGACCATGCCGTCGGTCGGGACACCGTAGGGGTTGAGAGCGCCCGTGATCGCCCCGGTCAGCGAGGCGGTGGTTCCGGCCAGCCCGAGCTGCTTCGAGGTGACGCGCGCGAGCATCTCGGCGAGCACGAAGTCGGTGTTGGTGAGCATCTGCGTGACCAGGGTGCCCACCGGCTGCGACTGCACCTGGCCCAGGACCGTCGAGCCGACCGCGGAGCCCGAGGTGATCGTGGGCGTTCCGGCCGGATTGCCCGCGGCGGCGAGCGCCGCGGCGAACGCCTGACCGGCGCGGCCGACGGGGTCGTTGGAGCGCGGGCTGACCTGCTGGCGCGGATCGGCCCGATCGCCGTCGACCATGAGCGCGGTCGCGGGCGCCTGGATGCCGGCGGCGATGCGGTCGCGGTTCCACCGGGGGTTCCAGGCGTCCCCGGCGGGCCAGTACGACGCGTCGACGACGAGGGTGGTGATGCCCGGGGCGTCGGGGTTCGCCGCGGCGTAGGCGGCGACCACCTGCGCCGCGAGCTCGTCGAGCTTCGGCGCGCCCCGGTAGACGCTCTCCTGCCCGGCCGGCAGGCGGCTCAGCGTGGCGTCGCCGCCGCCGACGAGCACGACGCTGCCCTCCGTCGACCCGGCGACCACCCGGGTCGTCAGCCGGAAGTCGGAGCCGAGCACGGCGAGCGCCGCGGCGGCGGTGAGAACCTTCATGGCACCGGCGGGCCGGACCGGCGTCGCGCCGTCGCGGTCGAGTAGCACCTCGCCCGTGGAGACGTTGACCACCGAGGCGAACAGGCGGTTCAGGCGGTCATCGCCGGTGAGCGACGCGACGCTGCAGGTGCGCAGCCGGCTCGGGTCGGCGATCGCGGCGGGCAGCACGCGCGGGTCGGGCGTCGGGGTCGGCGTCTCGCTGACCACGGGCGCCGGAGCCCCCTGGGCGGAGCCGACCGCGATGCCCGCGAAGAGCGAGCCGGTGGCGAGCAGCAGGAAGCCGACGCCGAGCGCCGTGGCGAGCACGGCGCGCGGGTGGGCGCGCACGAAGGCGGCGATGCCGCGCGGGGCGTCGGGGTCGGCGGCATCGGTGGCCGCATCGGTTGCCGCATCGGTTGCCGGCTCCGCGGGCGCCGCGGCCGGCAGCACCCCGGGCTCACCGGGCACGAGTGGTTCCGTCGGAAGAGCGTCGACGACGGACGGGACGGCACCGCCGGGGGGAGGGAGGGCGGCGGACGGAAAGGCGACCGTGGCCGGCTCCGGCGGGGTCGCGGCGGGCATCCCGCCATCAGACCGGCCGCGCCCTCGGCGAGCGGCCGCCGCCTCGGCCTCACGGCGAGCACGTCGGCTGAGCGGCTGCTCGGGCTCGGTCATCCCGTCATGATACCGAGCGGAGGGTGAGCCTCACTCGCCCGGATACCGCAGCCCGATGAGAGCCCGCACCTGGTCGAGCACGGCCATGATCGCGACCGTCTCGTCGATGGGCAGGCTGGACGGCGCGGCCCCGGAGACGCGGCGCTCGAGCTCGGCCGCCTGGAACTGCATGCCCCGGCCCGAGACCGCGGGGCGCAGCTGCTCGACCACGTTCCATTCGCGGTCGTAGCGGGTGACGGTCGTCGGGGTGTACCAGACCCGGTCGAGCTCGAGGGCTCCGTGTGTGCCGAGCACGACGGCCCGGTTCGAGCCGGCCGTGTCGAGAGCGCAGTGCAGCACCGACTGGCGGCCGCCCTCGTGCTCCAGCAGGATCGCGGTCTGCCGGTCGACACCCGTCGGCGTCCGGGAGGCGTGGGCCTGCACCGCGGTCGGCAGCCCGAGCACATCGACCGCGAACGACACCGGGTAGATGCCGAGGTCGAGCAGGGCTCCCCCACCGAGCGCGGGGTTCTGCAGGCGGTGGGCGGGGTCGGTCGGCAGCGCCTGGGTGTGGTCGGCGATCACCGTGCGCACCTCGCCGATCGCGCCGGCCGCGAGCAGGGCGCGCAGCTGCACCATGTGCGGCAGGAATCGCGTCCACATCGCCTCCATCGCCACGACTCCGGCGGCCGCGGCCGCCTCGGCGATGCGGGCCGCCTGCGCGGCGTTGAGGGTGAAGGGCTTCTCGACGAGCACGTGCTTGCCGCCTGCGATGGCGAGCAGGGCCGCATCGAGGTGCGCCGGATGCGGGGTGGCGACGTAGATCACGTCGACCCCGGGGTCAGCCGCCAGCTGCTCGTAGCTGCCGTGCGCGGTCGGGATGCCGAACTCGGCCGCGAAGGCCGCCGCCGCGCCGGGCGCGCGCGACCCGACCGCCGCGACGGTGTGACCCGCATCGATCAGGTCGCGGGCGAAGCTGCGGGCGATGCCGCCCGTGGCGAGAATGCCCCAGCGCAGTCCGGTGCTCATCGTCGACCCTTCCGTGGGCTCCCGTGCGGAGCCCTCGCGGGTCAGCCTAGCCAGCGCGCCGGGGCGCGCGGTCGACGAGCGGAGCGGTCAGACGGTGATCAGCAGTTGACCCAGCGGGCCGCGGCGCGGGTGAACGCGTACGGCTCGTTCGGCACACCGCCGTGGGTCATGGCGAAGAGGATGCACACGCCCGCGGTGCTGCCCTTGTAGGTCGGCTTGTAGAGCGAGGTGCGGTGCCCGCTCGAGTCCCACCACTTCTGAGCGACGGTCGCCCCGGTGTTGTTCGAGCCGCCTGCGAGGTTTCCGTCGCAGCCGACGCTCGGCACGCCGTCGCTGCGCTGCGAGCCGATGTGGCCCCACGCGCTCGACGGGTCGGTCGAGGGGTCTTCCGCCATCCAGAACAGACGGTCCTCCATGCAGGAGTCGTATCGGATGTTGCCGAAGGGCACCGGCGGCAGGCAGTTGGCGACGCGGATGGCGTTGAACTTCTCCGCGAACGACTGCAGGTCGGCCGAGGTCGTGCCCGCGACACCGAGAGCAGAGGTGCGGCTCGGGGCGCCGGGCGTCGAGCCCGAGATCGCCTTCGGGCAGGCCGGCGGCTCCGGGGCCGGCGGCGGGGGCGGAGGCGTGGTCGGCGTCGGGCTGGGAGACGGCGAACCGGAACCGCTGCCGGAACCCGAGCCGCTGCCCGAGCCGGAACCGCTGCCGGAACTCGAGCCGTTGCCCGAGCCCGATCCGCTGCCCGAACCCGAACCCGAGCCGGTCGAGCCGGAGCCGGAACCGGTCGACCCGGAGCCGGAACCCGAGCCCGCATCCGTGTCATCGCTGCCCGTGGGCGCCGTGGAGCCGTCCGGGTCCTGCGCGGTGTGCTCGTCGTCCGTGGACTGCGCTCCCGCCTGCTCGGCGGCGGCGCGGCGCTCGATGAACTCCACGAGCGGAACGGTCGACTCGTCGCTCGTGCGCGACCCGACAGCCGTGATGACGGGGGAACTGCTCGACGAGCCGGTCGCGGCGATCGCCGCGAAACTCCCCTCGGGCCCGCCGAGGAACGGCAGGGTGACGAGCATCACCGCTGCGAGAGCGGTTCCTGCGGACGCGACTCTAAACATCTGCCATACCCCCGTGCTGTGGCATCTGGACAGCCCCCCGGCTGTCGAATAGGGCTTAACGCTAGGACCTCCGGGGCTTCTCGCCAACCCCCCTATGGTCGGAAAACGAACGACGTTCCCAAAAGACGTTCGGAGCAGGCTCGGGAGCGGATTGCCCGATGAGGGTGGCGCAGGGGCCGCCAGGGACTCGAACCCCGCGACGCATCGCGTCGCGCATGGAGCCGACTGCGGGACTCGAACCCGCAACCGCCCGATTACCGAGCCATGGGTGGGGTTGATGTGCAGGAGTTGCCGGACTCTTGACTTTTCCAGGGTTCTTCTTGCCGGGAGATGCCGTGGTGACGCTCCCCAAGCCGCTCAATGTGCGGGGTAAGTGCGGGGGCTGTGGCCTCGCCTAGACCGTGTCGATCGGCGGCAGCTCCTCGAGGGCGCGCACCTCGTCGATGAGCTTGAACCCATTCTTGAGGGCGAGCTCGTGGGCCTTGTAGCGGGTCAGGAGGTCGGCCCGCACCGAGGCGTCGAGGTTGAACCGGACGTACTCCCCCGCCGGCAGGAACCGATTGAAGACCGCTTCGAACCGTGCCGCCCAAGGGCGGAGGGTTCGGGTCGCAAATCGCAGCTGATCCTGCTCGAGGTTCTTGTAGGTGATCGAGGTCCCGCCTTCGATCGATCCGCCGACGTCTTCCGGCGCGACACGGTAGGCGGCCGCGATCTGGTTGGCGGTGGCTCGGACGCCGGCGAGGAATTGCACGTCGGCGGCGGGCAGCTGGACGGCTGTGTACTCCCAGTCCGCGCCGACGACCATGGGCTCGTGGTTCTCGATCGCGAGGTTCAGTCGCGCCTTGACCGCGGCGGCATCCTGCGGGTTGACCTTCTGTTTCTCGTTCTTGAAGATCGCGTTCGGCATGGTGCCGCGGGTGAAGAATCGGCGGCCGAAGGTCTGCGCCTCGAGGCCGGTCTCGAGCTGGACGCGGAACAGGCCGATCGGGGAGAGACCTTCGGGACTGCCCGGCAGAACGTAGCCGGGGATGTGGATGAGGTCGGCACGGGGCAACTCTTCCCCTCGCCACCGGTACGTGACGGCTCCGTCGACGACGCTGATGGAGACATCTTCGGGGCGCAGCCATGCCACTTTGGCGGGGATACCACGGCCGTCGATCTCCTGGATCAGTCCGTAGGCGTTGCCCTGGAGGAGGACGGACGTCGCGGCCTGGTGGACCCAGCTGTAGCGGTCGAGGCCCACGCCGGGGTCGACGCAGAGGGCGGGCTGCTCGGGGAGGCGCTGCGGGCGGCCACCGGCGTCGCGGTAGGCGTGCAGGGGCGCGGATGCGAGGTGGTCGGCGATGAGGTTGGTCGCGGCATAGACCGGGACGATCGCGAGGGCACCCTTGGATCCGCGGCCGAGACTGATGCCCGAGCCGATCCAGGGGTGGGGGTTGGCGAAGGGGTGGCGGCTACGTGTGCGCCACGGGAGAGAGAGCTTCATGGTGATCCGATCGTTGGTGCTCCCGGCGTTCTGACCCACACGGCCCACAGCCGCCGAGCCCTCCGCGGGGAGAGAAAAAAGGGAACAGGCCGCGGTCTACCAACCTGGGACATTCTTGAAAAACTCGCGAGGAGAATGCCTGGTCAGAGGCCAGTTCTGTCTTCTGGTGCCCGGTTGCCAGGATGCGGCTGCACTTGAGGGGTGTCGAGCTGGTGTGGGTCATGGCGTGCACCACGTCGTGGGGCTGGGTGTGGGGCCGCCCGGCCCGGATCTTGGTCCGGGCGGCCCTCCATGCGCTGGTGCGGTGTTCGCGACCTCCCGAAAGGTGTGAGAGGTCAGCCGCGACCATCCTTCCTCCGTGGCCCATGGACTAGGCGCTCGTGAGGTGAGGTTGACGCATGCTCGTGGCGATCGTTAGGCGGTGATGCCGGTGATCGCGTGGACGGCCTCGGGGTTGATGACGCCGAGGTCGACGCGCGTGGTGAGGCGGATCGCGGTCGAGTTCTTGTCGAACGCGAAGTCCTCCGAGTAGGCGAGGGTCACGTCCTCACCCATGCCGACCACGACCTGGTCGAGATCCACGGCGAGCGCCGATGCGGTCGGCACGTTGGCGCTGACGTAGACGGGCGAGCCGAAGAGGGACGGGGTGGCGTCGGTGGCGAGGTCGGGCATGAGCAGGTAGCGGTCCTGCAGGTCCTTGATGCCTCGGATGACGGCCCAGTCGGCGGGGGTCATGAAGAACGCGATGCGGTTGCGGTTGGCTCCGCTGGCCTCGAGGGTGGCCTGAACCTCGAGGAGGAGGTCGAGGGTGAGGGGGCCGGCTGCTCCGACGGTCTCGATGCCGGTGACGTTCAGGAGGCCGTAGATGCGGTGCGGGCTGACCGCGCCGGTGCCGTTGAACATGTCGGCGTCGAGCTTGGTGGCGCACTGGCGGAGCAGGTCGGCCTCGACGATCTCGCGGGCCTGGCCGTTGCTGTCGCGCAAGACCTCGTTGGCGACGACGGTCATGGCGGCGTAGCTGACGGGCTCGAGCGTCAGGGAGTCGAGGCCGGGGTCGGTGGGGGTGATCGCCTCGGTGTCGTTGCGGGCGGCGACGGTGACGCTGGAGGTGATGATCGGGTAGCGGGCGGCGTGCTCGGCGACGGTGACCATGCGGGGGCCGGCGGCGAGGAAGACGCTGCGGTTGCGGAGCCGGTCGAACCAGACCTCCGACTGCTCGGTGTCGAGCAGGACACCGCCGCTGCTGGCGCCCGAGCCGAGGGCACGCTGCTGGGAGCGCATGTCCTCGAACTCTCGCCAGGACGGGATGAGGGTGCTGCCGCTGCGGGTGCCGTTGGCGGGCGCGGGGTTGCTGCGCTGTCCGAGCATGTCGTCCACGATGCGGTCGATCTGCTGGGTGATCGCGGCGCGGTCGGCCTTGATGCGGTCGGCCTCGCGCTTCTCGTCGGCGGTGAGGGTGCTGCGGCCCTCGCTGTTGACGCGGTCCAGGATCGCCTGGCCGCGGGCCTTGAGGTCGGCGCTGCGCTCTCGCAGCTGCCGGAGGGTGTTGCTCATGGGGTCTCCTCGTGATGGTCGCGAGTCGCGCGGTAGTGCGCGAGCTCTTCTCGTGCGATCCACCACTGGCCGCCGCGGTGGAAGCCCGTGAGCTTCTTCTCGGCGAGCGCCTTCCGTACTGCCCGGGATGTGATCCCGAGCACGTCAGCCGCTTGGGTCGTGGTGAACCATTCGTTCGATGGTTCGACGGGTTCCGCGGTTGCCGCAACTGGGGTTCCGCGGTCGGCCCGTTGCGCGGCCCATCGGCGGCCGGCGAGGTCGAGGGCGGTGAGGATGGTGTCGAGCTCGGGGTCGACGCCGCGGATCCTGCTGCGGTAGCTGTCGAGGATCTTGACCATGAGCAGGCGAGCGATGCGGGCTGGGACCATGACGGAGCCCGCGGGCACGATGTAGGTCTCGGGAGGTCGGATCATGCAGCGCCTCGACTCTCCACAGGGGCACGTAAGGTGCGCGCCTGAGCCGAGGTTGATCCTCTATCTGGTTCCTGTGGTTCCTGTGGTTCCTTGGGGGGTACTGATAGACCCTCCTGAGCGGTACTGATAGTTCCGCTGAGCGGTACTGAAAGTTCCTTCTCAGGAGGTACTGACAGTTCCGGCGCGATGAGAGTCGGGATGGTGATTTTGTACTCGGCTCGCTGCCACTTCTGACCCCGTTTGCGACGCTGGATGTAGCCGCGGTCGACGAGCTCGGTGGTCGCGCGTCGAACCATGCGGAGGGCCGAATCGCGCTTCCTGCGGAGACTGTCAGCCTCGGGGTCGGCATCGTCGATGTGGTCCGAGATCATGTGGCCGAGCCCGAGCGCGCTGTCTTCGGGCCTGCGGTAGTAGAGCGGGCTGGGATCGCTGTCGAGGGCAGAAAGCGCCATCCAGATGAGGAGCAGGCGCGCGTTCGGCGTGAGTGCGCTCGGGTCTCGCGCGATCGCGGCGTAGGCGCGCCCAGCGAGTCGTGCACCCATCAGGCGACCTCCGGCGAGCGCCGTCTGTTCGTTCGGGTCGGGATCGCGACGGTGGGGATCTTGGTGATGGCGTCGAGGATCGCGAGGTCGTCGGGCTTGACGTAGCGGGAGAGGGTCGCGGGGTTTGCGTGGCGCATGGCGTGGCTGGCGACGGTGGTGGAGACTCCGGCGCGGATCATCTCGGTGGCGAAGGTCGCGCGCAGCTGGTGGGCTCGGTGGCCGGACATGCCGGCGCGCTTGATCGCTGCGCACAGGGTGTTGGATACCGACTTCGGGCTGATCGGTTGTCCGGGCAGGGTGTGGCTGGGGAACCAATAGCCCTCGCGCGGGAGCGTTTGAATGACCTCCCAGATGATCGGGTGGAGCGGGCGCCAGACCTTCACTCCCCCCTTGGCGGCTTCGATCCAGAGGCGGCGGCGGTCCCAGTCGACGTGCTCGCCTCGCAGCTGGGCGATCTCTGCCGCGCGGAGACCCATGTAGAGGGCCAGGAGCACATAGAGGCGAGTTCTGCCGTAGATGCCGGACTCGAGCAGTCGCTGGACTTCCTCGATGGTGAACGGGTGAGGCTCGAGGCGGGCGACGTGCACGCGCGGCAGGCGGGCGGCGGGGTTGTCGTGCCGGATGCCCTCGTCCTGCATGAGCGTGAACAGGGTGTGCATTGCGCTTCGGTAGTTCTGGCGGGTGCGCGGGCTGAGGTGGGCGCGGCCGAGGTACTCGACGAGGTCGAGCTTCGTGGCGGTCGCGATCGGCTTGCCGAGCGTGCGGGCGAGTTCGCGGAACCAGATGCGGCGGTTGCGGATCGTGCGGTCGGTGCAGCCGCCGGCGCGCATGTGGACGTCCCACAGCGCCCACACCTGATCGTCTGTCGCTGTCACGCGCGCGGCCGCCTCTCGAGGTCGTCGAGGAGGGCGGCGAGGGCGGTAGCGGCCTCTGCCAGGGCGCGGGCGTCTGCCGCGGTGGGGACGTAGATCAGCTCGAGCGAGGTCGCCGACAGGGAGAGTGTGCCTGCCGTGGTTCCGAGCTCGAAGCGAGGTTCGATCGATCGCCTCGTGTCGGTGCATTCGAGGCGAGCGACCGCGGCGGGGTTCGGTGAGGCGTCGGCGCTTCGCCACACAGTGAGCCGCTCCTCGTACTCGTCGAGCTCGGGGTCATCGTGGAACGTTCGGACGTAGACCTCGCTCGCGACGGGATCGGCCCAGTCGGGCGCGGCGAGGACGCGCACGGTCGTGCTCATCGGCGGGCCCCCTCGCTGCTGGTGAGGACGGTGGCGAGGTCGTGGAGGGCTTCGGCGAGCGCCGTGATCTCGGTGGGGCTGTGGAGCAGGGTCTCGCCGAGGAGGACGGTGTCGGTGCGGTCGATGAGGGTGCCCTCGGTGTCCCATCGAACCTCGCGGAGCAGGCTCATGCTGGTGGTGCCGTTGGTGGGCGGGATGAGGCGGCCACGGTGGACGACGATGGTGGAGCCGTCGGGACTGCTGCTGGTGTCGTGGGCCTGGTTCGGGTCGGTGGCGTCGTGGCTGGCGCACCATGAGGGGCAGTAGGCGCGGGTCATGAGAGCCGCACTCGGGCTCGGCGCGGTAGCCTGGAAGTCGTTCATTGTTCGTGTACTCCGTTCGATGGACTCGACCCCCGGTTGCCCCCGGGGGTTTCTTCTTGCGGTGAGGTCTACTGGGGCTCGAGGCCGGTCATCCGGCGAGCGCCGAGTGCCGGGAAGCAGGCTCAGCGCGTGAGTCCAGCCACTCTCGGACGTGCTGCTTCTGGTACCTCACGGCGCGGCCGAGGCGTGTGATGCGGGGCCCTCGGTTGACCTCGCCAGCGACGGCCCAGCGGGCGAGTGTTTGTTCCGCGATCCCAGCGAGTGCAGCGAGCTGTCGACGAGTGATGAGGTCCGGGAGGTCCTCGAGTCGAGGCACGCTCTCCTGATGAGGTGAATGGCCGTTCATGGCTTCTCCGTGACTGTTGTCCTGGTGCGCATTGTTGCGCTTGGCGACAACTTAGCACACGTCTTGCGATTCGGTGCAAGAATGTCGAGCATGACAAGCGATCCCACGGGCCCGGCACAGCTCAGCGTCTTTGCGCAGAACGTGGCCCGCTACAGAGCTGCACGCGGTTGGACTCAACGAGAGCTTGCAGAAGCTCTCAGCAGCCGAGGGATGCCGGTCGATTCAACCGCCGTCTCGAGGATCGAGAACGGTACGAGAGATGTCCGACTGTCGGAAGCGCTCCTCATTGCCGATGCCCTCAGCGTCGACCTAGATCGACTGCTGATTGGGATGCGATCCCCAGCGCAGGAGCTGAGGCACCGGCGCGAAGTCAGCGACGACTGGGCCCTCCAATTCAGCGAGATCCTGCCGAACTGGCTCCACTCCATGCGGAGAACATCGGAGTTCCTCCAGGAGAACCCGAATCTCGTTGCCACGGTATTCGATGACCGTGTCGGCCGACCGAAGTCGGCGGATGACTACCTCCCGTGGGTGATGCGACGGATTCGGTCGAAGAACGATCAGTTCCGTATCGCTCGAGCATGGCAAGGGGTGGTGGTGAGAACCGATATCGAAGCCCGGCAACTCATGCAGGTCATCGGCGCTGCTCTCGAGGGCTTGCTGACGGTCGCAGAGGGCGAGGATGCCCAGGCGCGGCACCCCCATGAGATCGTCGAGCTACTCGAGAATCTGACCTTCCTGGAGAGGAGCAACAACGGTGGCTAGGCCCCGGACTCCCGTCGGCTCCCACGGTGCGATCTCGGTGAAGGAGGTCGCGCCCGGGAGGTGGCGGGCGCGCGCTCGCTACCGATTCGCTGACGGTACCTATCGACAGATCGAGAGGTTCGTTACCGTGCCCCTCGACGCTGGCATGAGCTCGAGCAGGCGAATCGCAGCCGAGAAGGCCGGCCGCCGCAGAGCGGCCGAGGCAATCGAGCGGGCCCTGGTCGAACTAACGAGGAGTGGTGGCGATGCGCCAGCGCCGACGATGAAGATCGCGCAGCTGGGGCAGGCCTTCCTCACGTCGAAGGCTGGCGATCGCACGGCGCCCGCGACACATGCACTCTACGCCCGAACTCTCGACAAGCTGATCTTGCCCCGATTCGGGTCCCTTACGGTCACAGAGGCGACCGTGCCGCGACTGCAGGCTCTCGTCGACGGGATCCGCGCCGATCACGGTCCAGCCAGCGCAAAGAGCGCCCGGAGCGTGCTCAGCGGCATGTTCGCTCTAGCCGTGCGCACCGGGGCGCTCCAGCGAAACCCGGTGCGAGAGCTCGAGGGGATTCGCCAGGCGCGCGATGGCGCGAAGGCGATCACGCAGAGCGAGCTTGAGTTCTTGCTCGCGGCCGTGCGCACAGACGCTCGCCTGTCCGAGCTCGACCTCGTCGACCTCATCGAGTTCATGGCGGGGACCGGGTGTCGGGTCGGCGAGGCGATCGCGCTGCAATGGGACGACGTCGACCTCGGCAACGGAACGGTACGCCTCCACGCGACCGTCGTGCGAGTGGTCGGGCGTGGACTGGTTAGGCAGGATCACGGCAAGACGGCGGCGAGCGGTCGCACGATCCAGATGCCTGCAAGACTGCTGGAGGTACTCAGCGCACGACGAGAGCGCATCAGCGGAGCGTTGGTGTTCCCTACGGTGCTCGGCAACCTCCGCGACCCTCAGAACACGTCGAGGGACTGGCGAGAGGCTCGAGAGCGGCTTGGTCTGGGCGACGTGAAGCTGCACGCTTTCCGCAAGACCGTCGCGACGCTCTTGGACTCGGCCGGGCTCTCCGCCCGCGACATTGCCGAGTACCTCGGTCACGCGAACCCGTCGATGACCCAAGACGTCTACATGTCGAAGACCGCGGGAACAGCACGAGCGGCCGCTCTACTCAGCGAGATCGTCGTCTGAATCTGCGGGGTTTATGCGGGGCTCCGCACCCGCGTCTGGCGCGAGCCCGCCAATTCACAGGGGTCTAGAGCCGACTGCGGGACTCGAACCCGCAACCGCCCGATTACAAGTCGGGTGCGCTACCAATTGCGCCAAGCCGGCAGAGCCGCGAACGGCTCACCCCAGGGTACCGGCGCTACGGCGTAGGCGTCGGCGTGGGGCTCGGCGTCGGGTTGGTCGAGAACTCGTCGCCCGCCGCCTGCAGCACGAACTGGGCGAAGTCCTCCTGCTCGAAGGGATAGCGGTACTCGAAACGCAGCCCGTTGACGAAGATCGTCGGCGTGCCCTCGACGCGGTCGACCGCGATGTCGCGGATCGCGAGCGGCCCGGTCAGCGCTCGATCCGTCGCGTCGCGCACCCACGAGGCGAAGGTGCGGTCGCGGATGCACCGCTCGACGGTCGGCGCTGTGGCCCCCGCCTCGCCCGCGAGCTCGATGAGCCGCTCGTCGTCCAGACCCGGCGTGCCCTCCTCGGGCTGCTCGGCGAACAGGCTGGCGTTGAAGTCGAAGAAGGCCGCCGGATCGCGGTCGGCGACGCAGGCAGCGGCGTTGGCGGCGCGCAGCGAGTACTCGGTGCCGGCCGAGCGGCTCGTGAGGATCGCGATCGGGCGGTACTCGACGGTCGCGGCGCCCGAGGCGATCAGGGTCTCGATGAACGCTCCGTTGGTCGCCTCGAACTCGCCGCAGATCGGGCAGAGGTAGTCGACGACGATCTGGATGTCGACCACTCCCGGCGGGTTGGCCTCGGAGACCAGTGGGTCGCGCCCGGCCGGCAGCGAGGCGGTCGGCACGACCTGGAACTCGGCGCCGATGCGGATGCCGTCGCTGGCCATGTTGCGCGGCCCGGGGCCGTCGGGACGCACCGAGTTGACGAGCACGAGGGCGATGACCGCGACGATCGCGATGGCCGCGAAGGCGACACCGCCCTGCAGCAGCCAGCGGTTGCGCCGCTCCTTCTTCTGCTGCTCCTCGCGCAGCTGCCGGGCCTTCTCGCGGGCCTCGGCACGCCGCTGATTCTTCGAGGGGCGCTCGTGCCCGGAGCGGTGCTCGTTCATCCGACCTCATTCGTTCCGGGGGCACAGCCTGCCGGTTACACGGTGAAGGGCGCTCGTCGCGCCCTCGATCCATGGTACGACGAGAGCCGGAAGATGGCATACTGAGCCCCGGTGGCCGATGACGTCCGCCACGCCACCTGGCACATCCATTCACAACGGATCGTCCGGCACGTACCTGCCGGTGAAGGAGAAGTACACCCATGGCAACTGTGACCTTCGACAAGGCCACCCGTCTCTACCCGGGCTCGACCGTTCCCGCCGTCGACGCCCTCGACCTCCAGATCGCCGACGGCGAGTTCCTGGTTCTCGTCGGCCCCTCCGGCTGCGGCAAGTCGACCTCGCTGCGCATGCTCGCCGGCCTCGAGGAGGTCAACGACGGCAACATCTTCATCGGCGACCGCAACGTCACCGACGTGCCGCCGAAGGACCGCGACATCGCGATGGTCTTCCAGAACTACGCGCTGTACCCGCACATGACCGTGGCCGAGAACATGGGCTTCGCGCTCAAGATCGCCGGCGTCAGCAAGGACGAGCGCGCCAGCCGCGTGCTCGAGGCCGCGAAGCTGCTCGACCTCGAGCCCTACCTCGACCGCAAGCCGAAGGCCCTCTCGGGCGGTCAGCGCCAGCGCGTCGCGATGGGCCGCGCGATCGTGCGCCAGCCCCAGGTCTTCCTCATGGACGAGCCGCTGTCGAACCTCGACGCGAAGCTGCGCGTGCAGACCCGCACCCAGATCGCCTCGCTGCAGCGCCGCCTCGGCGTCACCACGGTCTACGTCACCCACGACCAGACCGAGGCCCTCACCATGGGCGACCGCATCGCGGTGCTCAAGGACGGCATCCTGCAGCAGGTCGGCACCCCGCGCGACCTCTACGAGACCCCGAACAACGTCTTCGTGGCCGGCTTCATCGGCTCGCCCGCGATGAACCTGTTCCCGGCCGAGGTCGCCGACGGCGGCGTGAAGTTCGGCTCGGCCATCGCGCCGGTCGCGCGCGACGTGCTCGCGTCGACGAGCGAGAAGCTCGTCACGGTCGGTGTGCGCCCGGAGGACCTGATCATCAACGAGAAGGGCGACGGCCTCGCCGTCACCGTCGACATCGTCGAGGAGCTCGGGGCCGACGGCTACCTGTACGGGAACGCCGAGGTCAACGGGCAGCGCGTCGACATCGTCGCCCGCGTCGACGGCCGCGTGCACCCGCACAGCGGCGACACCGTCTACCTGACCCCGGAGCCGAAGCACGTGCACGTGTTCGACACCGCTTCGGGCCTGCGTCTCAACAAGGAGCCGGTCGCGAGCTGATTGCGCAGAACCTCGATGGCGAGGGCGGACGTACCGACCGGTGCGCCCGCCCTCGTCGCGTTTCGCGGCCCGAGCGCCGCATCCTGAACCCCCGACGGGAGACCCCATGAGCGCCTCGCTCTCGATCACCTCCGCCGTCACCGATCCGGCGCTGCTCGACCTGCCCTGGCACCAGCCGCTCGAGCTCTGGCCGGACGACACGATCGCCTCGCTGCCGAAGGGCATCTCGCGGCACCTCGTACGGTTCGTGCACCTCGGCGACGTCGTCGTGGCGGTGAAGGAGACGACCGAGGAGATGGCGCGGCGCGAGTACGACCTGCTGCGCACCCTGCAGCGCCTCGACATCCCCTGCGTCGAGCCCGCCGCGGTCATCACCGAGCGGGTCGCCGACGACGGCGAGGCGCTGCTGCCGGTGCTCGTCACCCGCCACCTGCGCTTCTCGCTGCCCTACCGGGCGCTGTACTCGCAGACGCTGCGCCCCGATACCGCGACCCGCCTCGTCGACGCGCTCGCCCTGCTGATGGTGCGACTGCACATCGCGGGCTTCTTCTGGGGCGACGTCTCGCTGTCGAACACGCTGTTCCGGCGCGACGCGGGCGCCTTCGCCGCCTACCTGGTTGACGCCGAGACCGGGCAGCTCTACGAGGGCGGCCTGTCGAACGGCCAGCGGGAGAACGACCTCGAGATCGCCCGCGTGAACATCGCCGGCGAGCTGCTCGACCTCGAGGCCGGCGGCCGCCTCGACGAGGACATCGACGCCATCGAGACGAGCAACCGCATCATCGAGTCGTACCGCTCGCTGTGGAAGGAGCTCACCGGCTGGGAGTCGTTCGACCGCTCCGAGCGGTGGCGCATCACCGACCGCGTGGAGCGGCTCAACGACCTCGGCTTCGACATCGAGGAGCTCGCCATCACCACGGACGGCGACAGCACGCAGGTGCGCATCCGCCCCAAGGTCGTGGATGCGGGCCACCACTCGCGCCGCCTGCTGCGGCTCACCGGCATCGACGCCGAGGAGAACCAGGCGCGGCGGCTGCTCAACGACCTCGACGCCTACGCCGCCCAGAACCATCCCGACCGCGAGGGCGACGAGGAGGTCGTCGCGCACGAGTGGCTCATGCGCGTGTTCGAGCCGGTGATCCGGGCCGTGCCGAAGGATCTGCGCGGCAAGCTCGAGGGGCCGGAGCTGTTCCACCAGCTGCTCGAGCACCGCTGGTACCGCTCGCAGGACGAGGGCCGGGCGATCCCGCTCGCCGAGGCGCTGAGCTCGTACATCGACACGGTGCTGCGCCACCGCCGCGACGAAGCGACGATGATCGCGCCCGTCACCGAGACGCTCTCGCTGCCCGTGCTCGACACGAGCGAGATCGAGATCGTCGAGGGCGACGAGCTGGCCCCGGGCAGCTGGCGCGACAAGGTCTGATCGGCGGCGCGGGGCGGGCGGAGCCAGGCCCCCGAACGCGATCGCCGCGCGGGCCCGAGGGCTCCGCGCGGCGACCGGCAGGGCATCCGTCTACAGGTTCTTGACGGCGGTGAGCACCTTCGTCAGCGAGTCCTTCGCGTCGCCGAACAGCAGCGTTGTCTGCGGTTCGAACAGCAGGTCGTTCTCGATGCCCGCGAAGCCGGGACGCATCGAGCGCTTGAGGAAGACGACCTGACGGGCCGCGGCGACGTCGAGGATGGGCATGCCGAAGATCGGCGACCCGGGGCTCGTCTTCGCGGCCGGGTTCACCACGTCGTTCGCTCCGACGACGAGGGCGACGTCGGCGTTCTTGAACTGCGGGTTGACCTCGTCCATCTCGCTGAGCACCTCGTAGGGCACGTTCGCCTCGGCGAGCAGCACGTTCATGTGCCCGGGCATGCGGCCAGCGACCGGGTGGATGCCGAACACGACCTCGATGCCCTTCGACTCGAGCGTCGCCGCGAGCTCGGCCATCGTGTGCTGCGCCTGGGCGACGGCGAGACCGTAGCCCGGCACGACGATGACGCGCTGCGCGTAGCCGAGCAGGATCGCCACGTCCTCCGCGCTCGAGCTGCGCACCGGGCGGTCGCTCTGCGCGGTCGAGCCAGCGGTCGAGCCGCCGCGGAACGCCCCGAACAGAATGCCCGCCACGCTGCGACCCATGGCCGAGGCCATGGCGCGCGTGAGGATCGTGCCCGAGGCGCCGACGAGCGTGCCCGCGACCAGCAGCAGCGTGTTGCCGAGCACGAGGCCCGAGGCCGCCACCGTGAGGCCCGTGAAGGCGTTCAGCAGCGAGATGACGATCGGCACGTCCGCGCCGCCGACCGGCAGCACGATCAGCACACCGAGCGCCGTGCCGAGGGCGAGGAGCACGTAGCTGGCGACCGCGTCGCCGGTGAGCACGAGCCAGACGGCGCTCGCGAGCGAGCCGAGGGCGACGAGGCTGATGACGACCGGAGCGCCCGGGAAGACGATCGGGCGGGTCGGCATGAGCTCCTGCAGCTTGGCGAAGGTGATCGCCGAGCCCGAGAAAGAGACCGCCCCGACGAGCACGGTGAACGCTACCGCGATGACGGCGCCGAGCTCGTCCGCGACGAGCGGCAGCTCGAGCAGGGCGACCAGGGCCGCCGCGCCGCCGCCGACGCCGTTGAACAGGGCGACGAGCTGCGGCATCTGCGTCATCTTCACCAGGCGCGAGGCCGGAACCGCGATGACCGTGCCCAGCGCGATCGTGCCGAGGATGAGCGCGATGTTGTCCAGCTCAGTCGAGAGGAAGACGACGACCATGGCCACGAGCGCGCCGAACGCGCCGATCAGGTTGCCGCGGCGCGCCGACTTCGGCGACGACAGGCCCTTGAGGGCCAGGATGAAGCAGACCGCGGCGACCAGGTAGAGCAGAGCGGTCCACTCGGGGGTGAGCACGATCACTTCGACTCCTCCTTCTTCGCCGACGACGCCGGCGCGGGCTTGCGTCCGCCGAACATCTCGAGCATGCGGTCGGTGACGACGAAGCCGCCGACCAGGTTGACGGTGGCGAGCAGCACCGCGATCAGGGCGACGACGAGCACCGGGATGCTCTCCGCCTGCCCGGCGACGATCACGGCGCCGACCAGGATGATGCCGTGGATGGCGTTCGCGCCCGACATGAGCGGGGTGTGCAGCGTGCTCGACACCTTCGAGACGACCTCGAAGCCGACGAACACGGAGAGCACGAAGAACGTGAGCAGGGTGATGGCGTCCATTACTTGCCGCCCTTCCGGTCGGCGAGGGCGGCGGCGGTCGGCTCGTGCCGCACCGCTCCCTCGTGGGTGAGACAGGCGCCCGCGACGACCTCGTCGTCGAAGTCGGGCACGAGGGCGCCATCGCGCGTCATGAGCGCGACGAGGTTGGCGATGTTCTGACCGAGCAGGCGCGAGGCGTCGTACGGCATCGTCGAGGCCGCGTCCTTCATGCCGACGATCGTGACGTGGCCGCCGTCGACCGGCACCTGGACGTCCTCGCCGGGCGTGGCGCCCTCGACGTTGCCGCCGGTCTCGGCGGCGAGGTCGACGATGATCGAGCCGGCGGCCATGCCCTTCACCATGCTCGCGGTGACGAGGCGGGGCGCAGGGCGGCCGGGGATCGCCGCCGTCGTGATGATGATGTCGGCATCGGCGACGTACGGGGCGAGCAGTTCGCGCTGGCGGTCGGCGCGGTCGGCGGCGAGCTCCTTGGCGTAGCCGCCCGCCGCGTCGGCGGCGGCGTCGAGGTCGAGGTGGATGAACGTGCCGCCCATCGACTGCACCTCATCGGCGGAGGCCGAGCGCACGTCGTAGGCCGAGACCTTCGCACCGAGGCGCTTGGCAGTGGCGATGGCCTGCAGGCCGGCGACGCCCGCACCGAGCACGAGCACCCGCGCGGGCGGGATCGTGCCCGCCGCCGTCATGAACAGCGGCAGGAAGCGCGGGAAGCGCATCGAGGCCTCGAGCACGCAGCGGTAGCCGGCGACGAGCGCCTGCGAGGTGAGGGCGTCCATCGACTGCGCGCGCGAGATGCGCGGAATCAGCTCGAGCGAGAAGGCGGTCACGCCGCGGTCGGCGAGCGCCTTGACCGCGTCGAGCTCGCTCGCCGGCGAGGCGAAGCCCACCGTGATGGCGCCCTTCGGCAGCTTCGCGATCGTCTCGCGGTCGAGCGGGCGCACGTGCGCGAGCACGTCGACCTTCGACAGCGGGATGCTCGCCGCGAGCTCAGCGCCGGCCTCGGCGTAGGCGGAGTCGGGGTAGCCGGCCGCGACGCCCGCCCCCTTCTGGACCGTCACCGCGTAGCCCGCGGCGACGTACTGGGCGACGGCCGCGGGGGTGGCCGCGACGCGGCGCTCCCCCTCGATCGGCTCGCGCCGGATGGCGATCTTCATGCACAGCTCCACTTCGGAGGGTCAGGAAACACGGTCAGAGTATCCCGATCCAGGCCCCCGGAGCGGCTTCTTCGCGCGTCTTGACTTGAAAGATTCTGCGATGTTTACCAGATCGCAGACGGCGGTCAGGCGAGGATGGAGACCGGGTTCTCGATGCGGGCCACGAAGGCGGCGAGCCAGCGTGCGGCGAGCGCGCCATCCAGAACGCGGTGGTCGGCCGACAGCGTGACCGACATCACGGTTCCCACCGCGAGAGCCCCGTCGACGACGACGGGGGCCTGGCGTGCCGCGCCGACGGCGAGGATGCCCGCCTGCGGGGGGTTGATGATCGCGCTGAACTCCTGGGTGCCGAACATGCCGAGATTCGAGACGGCGAAGCTGCCGCCCTCGATCTCGTGCTGCTTCAGACCCCCGCTACGGGCGCGCGTCGCCAGGTCGACGATCGCAGCCGACAGCGCGGAGACCGAGAGCCGCTCGACGCCGCGGACCACCGGGGTGACGAGACCGTCGTCGAGCGAGACGGCGATCGCGATGTCCACCGTGCGGTGGCGCAGCATCCCCTCGTCGGTCCAGGTCGTGTTGGCCTCCGGCACGTCGACGAACGCCGCGGCGACCGCCTTGACGACCAGGTCGTTGACCGAGACCTTGACGCCGTCGATCGCGTTGAGCTCGCGCCGCAGTTCGAGGAGGCGGTCGACCCGGCACTCGGCCGTGAGGTAGAAGTGCGGCACCGTGCTCTTGCTCTCGGTGAGCCGGCGCGCGATCGTCTTGCGCATGCGCGAGGCCGGGATCAGCTCGGGCTCGAGGCCGGCGGGCGCGGTGGGCACCGCAGCCGGCGCCGGAGCAGCGGCGGGAGGAGTCGCGGCGGGGGCGGCAGCCGTCGTGGCCGCAGCGGGAGCACCGGCGAGCAGCGCCTCGATGTCGCGGCGCACGATGCGTCCCTCGGGGCCCGAGCCGCGCACGCTCGCGAGGTCGAGACCGTGCTCGCGAGCGAGGCGCCGCACGAGCGGGCTGATGAACCGGCGGCCGTCCGCGGCCGGAGCGACGCTCGCAGCATCGGCGGCAGGTGCGGCGGCCGGTGCCGGAGCGGCGGGCGCCGGTGCCGGAGCCACGGCGGCAGGAGTCGCTGCCGCGTCCGACGGGGCCACCACCACAGAACCCCCGGCGGACGCGGCAGACGGGTCTGCCGCGGGGGAAGCGGGGGCCACCTCCCCCGCCTCCCCCACGAGTGCGATCGGGGCGCCGACGTCGACAGCGTCGCCCTCCCCGATGAGGAGCTGCAGGACGGTGCCTGCGGTCTCGGCCGTGTACTCGACGACGGCCTTCTCAGTCTCGATCTCGGCGAAGGGCTGACCGACCTCGATCGTGTCTCCCTCGGCCACGAGCCACTTCTGCACGGCCGCCTCGGTGACGTTGGCGAGCACCTCGGGCATGCGGATCGTGGTTGCCATCAGCGGGCTCCCCCGGCGTTGCGGCGCACCGACTCGAGGCCGGCGACGACCTCCTCGGTGCGGGCGATCGCGGCGCGCTCGAGCACGCGCGAGATCGACGGCGACGACTCCTGGCCGGTCACCCGCTGCACGGGCTGATCGAGCCAGTCGAAGAAGCGGCGCTGGATCTCGTCGGCGAGCCATCCGCCGTAGCTGGTGCCGATGGCTCCCTGCTCGACGATGAGCACCGCGTTGGTCTTCTTCACGCTGGCCTCGATGGTCGCCCAGTCGAGCGAGGCGCGGTCGAGCCAGCGCAGGTCGATGAGCTCCGCATCCATGCCGGTCTGCTCGATCGCCTCGACGCAGTGGCGCACCATCGAGAGGTAGCTGATGACCGTCACCTCGGAGCCCTCGCGGCGAACCGCGGCGGTTCCCGGCGGGATGATGTAGTCGAGGTCGCCGGCGAGGATCGTGTCCTTCTCGTTGTACAGGTCGACGTGCTCGATGACGAGCACCGGGTCCTGCAGTGCGAGGGCCGCGTTCATGAGGCCGACGTAGTCGGCGGCCGACGAGGGGGCGACGATGCGCCAGCCGGGGCTGGTCGCGAAGATGCCGGCCGGGTCCATGAGGTGCTGCGAGCCGTAGCCCGAGCCCATAGCGACCTTGGTGCGCAGCACGAGCGGCACCGGGTTGTCGCCGCCGAACATGTGGCGCGCCTTGCCCACCTGGTTGAACACCTGGTCGGCCGCCACCCACATGAAGTCGGGATACATGAACTCCACGACGGGGCGGAACCGGCCGTCGAGGGCGAGGCCGCCCCCGAGTCCCATGAAGGCGTTCTCGCTGATCGGCGTGCCGAGCACGCGGTCGGGGTAGGCGGCGGCGAGGCCCTTGGTCGCGCCGTTCGTGCCGCCCTTGAGGCGGTGGATGTCCTCCCCGAGCACGACGATGCGCTCGTCCTCGCCCATCCGACGCTCCATCACCGCGGCGACGGCGTCGACGAACTTGATCTCCTCGCGCGCGGCGTCGGAGCGGCTCGGGTCGAGCACGCGCAGGCCGCTCAGCTCGGAGCCGTCGCCGCGCACACCGACGTTGACGAAGGCGGTGTCGGGCCACAGCTCGGGGCGGATCCGCCGACGACCCTGCTTCTCGGGGTCGGCCTCGAGCAGCTCGGCGGTGGCCGCATCCATCGCGGCGACGGCCTGGGCGCGCACGCTGTCGACGCCGGCCTGGTCGATGAGGCCGAGCTTGATCATCTCGGCGGCGACCCGGTCGAGCGGGTCGCGCTTCTTCCACTCCTGCTCCTCCTCCTTCGTGCGGTAGCCGAAGGCGCTGCCCGGGTAGGGGCCGTTCTGGTGGAAGAAGCGGTAGACCTCGGCCTCGACGACGACCGGACCCTTGCCGCTGCGCATGTGCTCGATGGCCTCCTGCATCGCGAGGTGCACGGCGAGCGGGTCCATGCCGTCGACGCGCCAGGAGGGGATGCCGAAGCCCTGGCCCCGCACCGAGAGGCGGGTGTCGGCCACGGCCTCCTCGATGTGGGTCGAGACGGCGTAGAGGTTGTTCTCGACGAAGAAGGCGACCGGCAGCTTCCACGCGGCGGCGAGGTTCATCGACTCGAGCACCGAGCCGATCTGCGCGGCGCCGTCGCCGAAGTAGTTGATCGTCAGGTCGGTCGTGCCGGCGTGCTTCTGGGCCCAGGCGTTGCCGGTGGCCATGGGGGCGCCGCCGCCGACGATGGCGTTGGTGCCGAGGGCGCCGGCCTCGAACCACTGCAGGTGCATCGAGCCGCCGCGACCGCGGCAGTAGCCCTGGGCGAGACCGAGGATCTCAGCGAGCGTGCGCTGCAGGACGGTCTGGATGTCGGCGGTGACGAGCGCGTCGAGGGCGAGCCCGCTCGGGGCGACGTGGGTGAGCGCCTTGGCGAGGAACTGGTGGTGGCCGCGGTGCGAGCCGTTGACGGCATCGCTGGAGCGCAGGGTCACGATCGAGCCGACCGCGCCGCCCTCCTGCCCGATGGACGAGTGGGCGGGGCCGTGCACGAGGCCCTCGGCCGCGAGGTCGAGCACGCGCTCCTCGAAGGCGCGGATGAGGTGCAGCTGACCGAGCATGGTGGCCAAGAGGCCCGGGTCGGCCGCCTTCCAGTCGGCGGCGGTGGTCGTGATCTCGACCCACGGGACCTCGGTCTGCAAACGTCGCTGTTTCGCCATACTGCACACGGTAGCGGGCATTGCATCCAATCGCAACCGCGTTTGGGGCTTTTCCTTCCTAGCGATGCCCGAGGGCGGCTATATTGCATCCAGTCACCGAATGATCTTCCGCTGGAGGCACCCATGGCACTGCCCGGACTGCGCGGCACCGAGCACATCGGCTTCACGGTGCCCGACCTGGAGGAGGCGCACCGCTTCTTCGTCGATGTCATCGGCTGCGAGTACGTGTACCGGCTCGGCCCCTTCGAGCGCGACGACGACTGGATGCAGGAGCACCTCAACGTGCACCCGCGCTCGGTCATGCGCGAGCTGCGCTTCTACCGCTGCGGGCACGGCCCCAACTTCGAGGTCTTCCAATGGGAGCCCGCCGACGGGCAGGCGCCGCAGCCGCGCAACAGCGACATCGGCGGCCACCACCTCGCGTTCTACGTCGACGACCTCGACGCGGGTGTCGCGCACCTGAGGAAGCACGGCATCCGCGTGCTGGGCGAGCCGACCGCGAGCCGCAACGCGAGCGAGGGCCAGCGCTGGGTGTACTTCCTCAGCCCGTGGGGCATGCAGTTCGAGCTCGTGAGCTTCCCCGACGGCAAGGCCTACGAGCGCGACACCGACGTGGTGCTGTGGCACCCGGCGCGTCCGGCAGAGTAGACCGGTGACCCCTCCCCGCGAGCACGGTGCCGCCACGGCGCACGTCGCCGACCGCGTGCGCGAGGCGATCATCCGCGGCGCGTACCCGCCCGGCACGCGCATCCGGCAGGAGGAGCTCGCCGAAGAGACCGGCGCGAGCCGCGTTCCCGTGCGCGAGGCCCTGCGCGTGCTCGAGGCCGAGGGACTCGTGACGCTCGTCGCCAACACCGGCGCCTGGGTCTCGTCGCTGAGCCTCGGCGAGTGCCAGGAGATCTACCGCGTGCGCGAGCGGGTCGAGCCGCTGCTGCTGCGCATGAGCGGGCCGGGGCTCTCGGGCCCGGTGCTCGACGAGCTCGAGGCGCTCGCCGAGCGCATGTCCGCATCCGACGACCCCGAGGCCTTTCTCGAGCTCGACCGCGCGTTTCACCTGCTGACCTACACCGGCACCACCACGGTCGTGCTGACCGACCTCGTGCACCGGCTCTGGAACCGCACGCAGGCGTACCGGCGCGTCTACACCCGGCTGATGGATGATCGCGCCCGTCGCACCGTGCACGACGAGCACCGGCTCATCGTCGGGGCCCTGCGCGACCACGACATCGACGCCGCCGAGAGCCTGCTCGCCGGGCACATCCGGCGCACGCGGCGCCAGCTCGCGAGCCACCCGGAGGTGTTCGCCACGCCCGAGGAGGGCTGAGCCGCCCCACCGGGGCGCGCCGGCCCACCGGGGCGCGCCGGCCGAGCGGTCAGCGACCGGGCCGCATCGCCTTCATGGCCTGCAGCACCTCGACCGCCGAGGCGGGCGGGCGCGGCTCGGCGTCATCGTCGGCGTGCCCCAGGTCGGCGAGCGACTGGTACGCCATCTCGCGCCGGCCGATCACGAACCAGATGCCGCGCGCGGGCGTCTCGCTCGAGTTGATGTAGAGGTGCGGCCGGTTGGCGTCGAAGCAGAACGAGTCGCCGGGCTCGAGGTCGTAGCTCTCGAAGTCGATGCGGAGGGTCAGGCGACCCTCGAGCAGCACGCCGTACTCGAGCGCGGCGTGGCGCATGAGCTTGCCCTCGACCGATGAGGAGGCGCCGGGAGCGTAGGTGACGATGAGCGGGTCGGCCACGGCGCTCTCGCCGACGGAGAGGCGCTCCCAGGTGACGCCGTTCTCCATCTCGATGACCGGGTTGTCCTCCCGACGCTGCACGACCGCGTCGCTGCGCCGGTCGGTCGACGGCTCGGGGGCGCTGCCGACGGACGACACGTCGCCTGCCGAGAGCGGACCGGGCATCACCCGATTGGTGCCCATGAGGGCGTCGAGCGAGATGCCCAGGTGGTTGACGAGGGCGTACAGGGTGCTGACCGAGGGCTGGGTCTTGCCGGTCTCGACCTGCGAGAGCAGGCTGGCCGACACTCCGACCGCCGAGGCGACCGCCCGCAGGCTCAGCTTCTTCGACTCGCGCACGCGGCGGAGTTCGGAGCCGAGATCGAACTGCATGGGTCGCCCTTTCGTCGTGCATGATCGTCGTTGATCAACAGCCTCGGTGAACAACACCGTCCCGCGAGCATACCCGACGAGGCGGTCTACCCCCGCCTGAGCCGCCGCTTGCCAGCAACTCGGAAGCGCCGCAGTGCCGACGCCCTGACTCTCGAGGCTGTGAAGCGCTACTGTACAGAGGGGTGCACAGGCGCGCCCCTCGATCGAGAGGACCTCCTCATGGACACCGCTCCCACCCGCATCGGCTTCCTCGGACTCGGCGCCATGGGGCGCGGCATGACCGCCCGGCTCGTCGATCAGGGCTACGCGGTGCTCGCCTGGAACCGCAGCGCCGAGCCGACCGAGCAGCTCGCCGCCGAGCACGCGGCGGTCACCCGCGCCGACAGCGTCGCGGCCGCCTTCGCCGGCGCGAGCGTCGTGCACTCGATGCTCACCGACGACGCGGTCGTGCTGGGGGTGTTCTCCGACGAGCTGCTGGCGGGCATCCCGGCCGGCCGCGTGCACGTCAACCACGCGACCATCAGCCCAGCCGCCGCCGCCGAGCTCGCCGAGAGACACGCCCGGCACGGCGTCGGCTACGTGAGCGCCCCCGTGCTCGGCCGCTCGACGGTGGCGCACACGGGCGCCCTGCTCGTGGTCGCCTCGGGCGACCCCGACGCGATCGCGATCGCGACGCCGACCATGGAGGCCCTCGGCGCGCGGCTCTGGAACCTCGGCACCGACCCGCGCCTGGCCGCCGTCGTCAAGATCGCCGTCAACTACTCGATCCTCAACGCCCTGCAGTCGATCGCCGAGTCGGTCACGCTCGTCGAGGCCGGGGGCATCGACCCGAGCACCTTCGTCGAGATCCTCACGCACACCGCGTTCAGCGGCTCGGCGCACAAGGGCTACGGGCCGATCATCGCCGAGAAGCGCTACCAGCCGGTCGGCTTCGCGATGTCGCTCGGCCTGAAAGACCTCACTCTCGTCGAGGATGCGGCGGCCGAGCTCGGCGTCGCCCTCCCCGTGGCTCCGGTGCTGCACGAGCTCTTCGAGGCCGCGCTCGCCGACCCCGAGCTCGCGCAGCTCGACTGGTCGGCGGTGGCCGAGATCACGCGGAGGCGGCGCGGCTGAGCGGGCGCATCCCGCGCGAAGGAGGGCCCGGTGGTGCCGACCCGAACGGCGCCACCGGGCCCACCGCGACCCGACGCCACCGGGTGATCCGATGACGCCGGGCGGGATCGTGCGCTACTTGCCGCCGCGACCGTCGATGGTGTTGAGGTGCGACTGCGAGTCGCGCAGCGTGCTGAGCTCGCCGCCGACCGCGTAGTAGCGCTTGCCGGCCACGAGCAGCGTCTCGGCCGGGAACTTCGTGATGACCTCGCAGCCGTCCTTGGTGACGACGACTTCCTCCTCGATGCGGGCGGCGCCCCAGCCATCGGCCGCGGGCCAGTAGGTCTCGAGGGCGAAGACCATGCCCTCCTCGAGTACCTCGGGGTGGTCGAACGACGTCAGGCGCGAGAAGATCGGCTTCTCCCAGATCGACAGACCCACGCCGTGCCCGTACTGCAGGGCGAAGGCGGCCTCCTCGTTCGCGAAGCCGAACTCCTCAGCCTTGGGCCAGACGGCGACGACGTCGGCCGTGGTGGCACCGGGCTTCACGAGCGCGATGGCGCGATCCATGTACTCGCGGGCCCGTGTGTACGCATCCTTCTGCGCCTGGCTCGCCGAGCCCACCGCGAAGGTGCGGTAGTAGCAGGTGCGGTAGCCGTTGTAGCTGTGCAGGATGTCGAAGAACGCCGGGTCGCCCGGGCGGATCAGCCGGTCGCTGAACACGTGCGGGTGCGGCGAGCAGCGCTCGCCCGAGATCGCGTTGACGCCCTCGACGTACTCGGAACCGAGGTCATAGAGGGTCTTGGCGACGAGACCGACGGTCTCGTTCTCGCGCACGCCGGGCCGGAGGAAGTCGTAGAGGTTCTCGTAGGCGGCATCGACCATCGACGCGGCCTGGGTCAGCAGGCGGATCTCGTCGTTGGTCTTGATGCGACGGGCCTCGAGGAAGATCTGCTGGCCGTCGACGACCTGGATGCCCTCCTTCTGCAGCGCGAACAGGATGGGCAGCTCGATCACATCGACCCCGAGCGGCTCGTTCGCGAGCCCGAACTTCTCGAGCTCGCGCTTGACCTTGCGGGCGACCTCCTCGGCGATGCCGGCGTCGGGCGGGAACGCGCCGCGGAGGGTCGAGATGCCCGCGCGCGAGCCCGACTCGAGCCGAGGCCGAGTGGCACCGTGGTGCGGGGCGTGCGGGTCGGCGTCGGCCTCCGAGTGCGTGTGGTCGAGCCACGGGTTGTAGAGCGAGTGGTGCTTCGCCGCCGAGCCGAAGTCCCAGACGATGGGGTCGGTCTTGCGGGTGAGCAGCGCGAAGCGGATCAGCTTGTCCATCGCCCAGGTGCCGATGTGGGTCGCAGACATGTAGCGGATGTTCGAGAAGTCGAAGGCCAGGACGGCCCCGACGTCAGACTTCTCGAGCTGCGCCTTCAGCCGGAGGAGACGCTCGGTACGGAGGCGGTCGAAGTCGACGCGTGCCTCCCAGTCGACAGCGTTCATGCCCGTGGTGCCGGTGCTCTTCATGGAGATCGCTCTCTTCTCTTGCTCGTTCGGCCGTCCTCGTCGATCAGACGAGGATCATGCCGCCTTCGATGGGGATGATCTGGCCGGTGATGTAGTCGCTGTCGGAACCGGCGAGGAAGATGCCGGTCGGCACGATGTCCTCCGGGTCGGCCGGACGGCCGAGCAGGATGCCCGAGGACATCGAGGCGAAGTTGTTGTGCGCCTCGCCGATGGCCTCGAGGTCGCGGTCGAGCTTGTCCCACAGCGGTGTCGCGACGACACCCGGCGCGAAGCCGTTGACGGTGATCCCGTGCTCGGCGAAAGCGCGCGCGGCCGACTGGGTGAGTGAGATCACCGCGGCCTTGGCCGCGCTGTACGGGGCGAACGACGAGAAGCCCTGCCGGCCCGCGATGGACGCGGTGTTGACGACCTTGCCGCCCCCGCCCTGGGCGATGAACTGACGGACGGCCTCCTGGGTGCCGATGAGCACTCCGAGGGTGTTGACCTTCATGATCAGCTCGAAGTTGTCCTCGGTGATGTCGAGGTACTTCATCGGGGCGTTCATGCCCGCGTTGTTGAAGTAGGCGTCGAGCCGGCCGTGCCGCTCGACGGTCGTGGCGATGCCGGCGGCGACGGATGCGCGGTCGGTGACGTCGACGCGCACGGCGCTGGCGCTGCCGCCCGTGGCGACGATCTCGTCGGCGAGCGCCTGAGCACCCTCGAGATTGAGGTCCGCGATCACCGCGGTGGCACCCTCGGCCGCGAATCCGCGCACGAGGGCGGCACCGATGCCGGAGGCGCCCCCGGTGACGATGATGGTCCGGTTCGTGAGTCGACCCGTCATGAGGATGCTCCTTTGCGTCCAGGTTTCGGTCGTAGCGGGAGGGGTGGATCGCACCACCGCTCGGTGTTCACTATAGGTGAACTTGGCGGATGGCGCCATCCCTGTTGGCTGAACAGCCCTCGCCGACCAGCCCCCGTTCCCGTCGCGACACCAGCCGCCGATTTCCGGAAAGTCCCGCGCGATTTCGGGCGAGATGCAGGGTGCATCGGCACGCACGGGCTTGCCTCCGGCCGGTTGCGTGGTGTTGAGTCTGGGTACAAGCATGGCCTGCAGTTCCCGCGACGCGTCTGCCGAGCCTGCACGGAGTCCAGCACGAAGGAGTGACACCATGGCATTCACCGTCACCGGCGTCCACCATGTGGGCATCACGGTCCGCGACATGAAGCGATCGTTCGAGTGGTACACCCGCATGTTCGGGGTGCAACCCGGCCCCGTGAACCACGGGTCGGGCCCTGACCTCGAGCGGGGCGTGCAGGTGCCCGGCGCCGAGCTCTCGTTCTCGATGATCCGCATCGGCAACGTCAATGTCGAGTTCCTCGAGTACCACCAGCCGGAGGGCAAGGACTGGGACCGCAGCAACGGCGACGTCGGCTCGGCGCACATCTGCCTCGAGGTCGACGACATGGACGCCGCCTACGCCGAGCTGATCGAGCGCGGCGCGGTCTTCAACGGCCCGCCGGTGACGCTGACCGACGGTGACCTCGCCGGCTCGCAGTGGGCGTACCTGCGCGATCCCGACGGCATCCAGCTCGAGATCTGGCAGTACCCCAAGAACTGAGCCGACGACGAAGGGCGGGCCCCTCAGGAGCCCGCCCTTCGCGGTCGTTCGGCGGCCTAGTGCTTGTGGCCGTCCTCCTCGCCGAGGTACTTGTAGGGGTTCGCGATCGGCTCGTCCTCGGGCAAAGCGGGGTTCATCCACTCCTTCCAGGCGTCCTCTCCGAGCTGGCCGCGAACGTACTCGACCGAGGCGGCGACGCGGTCGGCGACCGGCTTGAGCGGCATGCCGATGCGCTGGCCCTGGTACTTGACGACCTTGCCGTTGACCACGACCGTGTGCACGTCAGCGGTGCCCGCCTGGTACACGACGTGGGCGTAGGGGTTGAGGATCGGCGTCATGACCGGCGACTCGTCGTTCTTGAGCAGCACGATGTCGGCCTTCTTGCCCACGGTGATCGAGCCGAGCTTGTCGGCCATGCCGATCGTGTGCGCGCCACCCATGGTGGCCTGCCACACGGCGTCCTCCGCCTTCATGCGGTTGACGTTGACCGTCTCGCCCTTGTTGTGGGCCTCGAGGTGGTCGCGCGACCGGAACGAGCTGAGGGTGGAGCGCATCGCCGAGAAGAAGTCGGCGCTCCACCACACGCTGGTGTCCATCGACAGCGAGGCGGTGATGCCGTACTTCTTGGCGACCCACGCCGAGGGGTAGCCCTGGCCGGCGCTCTGCTCGCTCTCCGTGGCGATCGAGATGGTGCCGCCGGTCGCCGCGATCTTGTGGTAGCTGTCGGGGCCGAGCGACGATGCGTGCACGTAGGTGACGGTGTCGTCCATGAAGCCGTGCTCGTACATCAGGTCGATGTTGGGGTCGCCGTTGACGCCCCAGACACCGGCGTGGGTCGTGACGCGCAGGCCGAGCTCACGAGCCGCCTCGAAGGCGCCCTTCTCGTGGAAGTCGGGGCCCGAGTTGACGTCGAAGGCCACCTGCAAGCCGAACATGTCGTCGGTCGTGAAGTTCTTCACCCACTGCTGGAAGCCGGGCTCGTTCATCCACTCCCACGGAGCGCCGAGGTAGTTGCCGTACGCGAGCACGTACCGACCGGGGATGCTCTTCAGCGCCTCCACGGCGGCGTCGGCGTACTCGGGGGTGCGCAGCGCGTGCGACCAGTCGACGGTCGTCGTGACGCCGTCGTCGACCGACTCGAGCGCGCTGAGCTGGTTGCCCGCCGCGATGTCCTCGGCACGGAAGACGTGGCCCCAGGTGAGGTAGTAGAAGACGAAGTACTGGCTCAGCGCCCAGTCGCCGCCGTAGCCGCGCAGCGCGGTCTGCCACATGTGGCGGTGCGTGTCGATCATGCCGGGCATGACGATCCCGCCCTTGGCATCGATCTCGAGCGTGCCCGCGGGCACCTCGAGGTTGTGCCCGACACCGGCGATGGTGTCGTCGATGATCAGCACGTCAGCGTTCTCGAGAACACCGGCCGAGTCGACCGTGATCACCGCCGTGGCGTTGCGGAAGACGACGGGCCGGCCGGGAGCGAAGTCCTCGGCGCGGGGCGCGACGGCATCGGTCATGAGTTCCTCCTCGTTGAGCAATTCATCAAAGGTGTACGTAGGTGTACAGCGCTGCTGAAATACTAAGTCCATACGCCTGAATCTTTCTAGTCCTCACAGCAACCCTTCGGAAGGGGATCGCGCATGGTGATCGACCCGAAGCAATGGGGGGCTCGCGTGGCCGGAATGGCGACCATCGCCGCCGCCGGCGTCGCCGTGATCTACGTCCCGCAGCCGGTGCAGCCGCTGGTCAGCGCCGAATTCGGCGTGACGGGCCCGACCGCCTCGGCGGCCACCATCGCGGTGCAGGTCGGCTACGCGCTCGGGGTGGTCCTGCTCGTCTCGCTCGGAGACCGATACTCCGCGCGGCGTCAGGTCACCGCGCAGCTGGTCGCGACGTCGGTCGCGCTCGTCGCAGCGGGGCTCGCGCCCGCGTACAGCATCCACGTCGCACTCTGCCTCGTCGCCGGGGCGACCGCGACCGTCGGGCAGCTGCTGATCTCGGCCGCTCTCCGGCTCGCGCCCCCGGCAGCCCGCGCACGCACCGCCGCGGTGCTGCTCGGCTCGTTCCTCGTCGGACTGTTCCTGGTGCGCACGGCGCTGGGCGCGGTCGCCGAGGCTGTCGGCTGGCGCGGCGCCGTCGTGCTGTGCGGGATCGTCGTGCTCGCCCTCGTGCCGCTCAGCCTCCGCGTCTCGCCCGCCGAGGCGCCGTCCTCTCCCCCGGCCTACCGGGCGATCCTCGCGACCATCCCGCGAGTGGCCGCGCAGTCGTCGACGCTGCGTCTCATGACAGTGGTGCACACCCTGTGCTTCATGGCGTTCATCGCCCTGTGGGCGACCGCGACACCCTACGCCATCGAGGAGCTCGGCCTGAGCGTCTCCGCCGCGGCCCTGCTCGGCGTCTCCGGCCTGCTCGGCGGCGTCATCACGATGACCGCCGCACCCGTCCATGCGCGGGTCGGGGTTCCTCGGTCGCTCGCCATTTCGATCGCGACGGGCTTCGTCGGGGTCACCGCGCTCGCCCTCGCTCCGAACGCGCTCCCGGTCGCGGCGCTCGGGCTCCTGCTGCTGTCGGCGGGCATGAGCAGCGAGCAGGTCTCGACCCAGGCGGTCGGGCTGGCTTCGGTCGCCCCCGAGCAGGGCGGGCGGGCGAACACCGTCTACATGGGCACCACGTTCCTGGGCGGCGCACTCGCCTCGACGGTCGCGGCGGCCCTGTACGCCGAGCTTGGCTATCGGGCCGTGGCCGTGCTCGGGGCCACGCTCATCGCGGCCGCCGCATCCCTCGCCCTCATCGCGCATCGACGCGGGATGCTCACCCCGACACCGCGCTGACGGCGCGGGGCCCGGCGCTCCTGCGCACGGGCCCCGCGGCTCCCTCGATGGGTGGTATCAGGTGAGGCGCCACCCGCGGTCGACGTACAGGCTCGCGCCGGAGATGCCCTGGTTGTCGAGCAGGAACATCGTCGCGTGCACGACATCACCCATGGTCGCGAGCTTGCCGCCGGGCGTGCGCGCCTCATAGCCCTCCAGTGCCGCCGGCTTGTCCGCCCAGAAGGGGCTGTCGCCGATGATGCCGGGGTGCAGGCCGTTGACGCGCATCGGCGCGAGCTCGAGGGCCATCGAGTGGGTGAGGCCCTCGACGCCGCCGTTGATCGTGGCGACCGTCGTCGACCCGGGGTACGGGGCGTCCTTCGCCCGTCCGCCGAAGAGCACGATGCCGGTCTCGCGGCTGGCCGGCATCCGGTCGAGCAGCGTGTGCACGGTCTCGGTGTACCCGACGAGCTTGAGGGTCACCAGGCGGCGGGCGCGCGCGATGTCGTACTCGCGCACGGTGTTCGCGTCGCGCTCGATCGCGGCGAGCACGAGGCCGTGGATCTCCCCGACGGGCTTGAGGCTCTCGGCGATCTGCTCGGGCTCGGAGATGTCGACGGCGAGGCCCTGGGCGTTCGGCCCGACCTCGGCGGCGACGGCTGCGGCGCGCTCCTGGTCGCGACCAGTCAGGATGACGTTGTCACCACGGCCGACCACCTCCTTCGCGATCTCGAGGCCGATGCCGGAGGTGCCTCCGACGACGAGGATGGTGCGCTGGCTCATTGCTCCTCCTTGAGCGTGATGCGGCGTGAGCGGCGTCACACCGGGTCGGGTGGGGGCGCGGGCCTACTCGGCGCCGAGCTTGTCGGTCAGGTACGTCCAGTCGCGCTGGAACCGGTAGGCGTGCCGCGGCGGCATCTGCGGCGACTGCGTCTCCAGCCAGCGCACCGGGGCTCCGGTGGCGCGGAACGAGTGCACGCAGCCGACGCCCGCCCAGGCGATGTCACCGGGCTTCATGCGCACCTCGTAGCCGTCGAAGGTCGCGTCGACCTCGCCGTCCATGATCAGGTACGCCTCCTCCAGCGGGTGGTCGTGCGGGCCGGCGACGCCGTCGGGCTCGTACTGCACCATGAACATGGTGTGCAGCACCGAACCGAGGTCGCTGTCGACCATCATCTTCAGCGAGATGCCGCTGTAGACCAGCAGGGCGGTGCGCATGCTCGCCGACTGGGCGAGGAGCTCCTGCGACTGCTTGCCGGGGTTCATCTGCTCGGTCGTGATCGCCCCGAACGAGCGGGTGCGCGGGTCGCGCGGGTCGACCTTCACGGGCTCTCCCGGCGCGATGTCCGCGACGCGGTAGGTGTCGTAGTCGTGCTGCGGCCGCGGGGGCGGCGAGTAGATGTCGCTCCAGACGGCGACCTCGTCACCGGTGTTGTGCCACGAGTGCGGCACGCCGAGCGGGATCACGCCGTAGTCGCCGGCGACCAGGTGCACGGTCGCCTCCGGAGTGACGAGGATCACCTCGCCCTCGACGAGGTGGAACGACTCCTCGAAGGAGTGGATGTGCGTGGGGATGATGCCGCCGGGCTCGAGGCGGGACATCCCGAAGTCGGTGTGGGCGGATCCGTCCTCGAAGCCGACGGCGCACCAGCGGGTGTAGCCGCGCGCGTCGGGCGCGAGCGCGCCGGGCTCGCGGTAGTCGGCCTCCTCGGCACGACGGACGACGTAGCGATCGGTCATCATCGACTCCTCCAGCAGTAGGACGGCAAATCCCGTCCGTTCACTATAACTGAACGAGGTCTATGCGGTCGTATCTTTCTCGGTCAGCTCGCGGCGAGCAGGTCGCGCAGCAGCGGGGCGTTCTCCGGAGAGGGTGAGAGCTCTCCGCGCTCCAGTCGCTCGGCGAGGCGCAGCACGGCCTCGTTGACGGGAGCCCGTCCGCCGAGCTCAGCCCGCTTGCGCACGATGTAGCCGCTGAAGGCGTCGAGCTCACCCCGGCGGCCCTTCTCCCAGTCCTGCAGCACAGCGACCTTCGTGCCTGGCTGCGAGAAGTGCGAGAGCACGCGGTCGAGCAGGTCGAGCGAGTACTGGTCGCCATCGGGGACGTCCTCGGGCGCGATGCCGAGAGCGGGGCGGATGGCGATGCCGAGGTCGAGCGCCAGCGCATAGGCCTCGCGCGACATCGCGTCCATGACCGGCCGGATGCCCGGCATCGTGGCCGCCTCCAGCAGGGGCACCCCGAGCAGGGCGGAGGGCAGCATCTCGGGGATGTTGGCGATGAGCTTCATCCACTTTGCCGAGCGCACGTCGTCGGTCACCTCGACCGTGGCCGCGGGCGCGAGGACGGCGGCCAGCTGCTCGAGCCGCGCGGTGCGGGCACCGTCGAGCGTGCCGATCGCGAACCAGGTGCCCGCCGGGGTGACCTCGCGGTTGATGTAGCCCGGCTCGGGAAGGTTCGCCGCGATGCCCATCGCGCAACCGATCGTGCGCTCGGCGCCGAGCAGCTCGGCGCTCTCGTCGATCGTCATGCCGTTCTGCAGGCCGACGAAGACCGAGTCCTCGCGGAGGAGCGGCCGCATCAGCTCGGCGACCCAGCGGGTGTCGTAGGTCTTGACCCCGGTCAGCACGATGTCGAACGGCTGGCGCAGCTCTGCCACCTCGCACAGGTGGCGGGCCCGCACCGCGACGGTGCGCTCGGCGCCGAGGGTGTTGACCGTGAGCCCGTCGGCGCGCATGGTCTCGACGTGGGCGGGCCACTGGTCGATGAGCGTGACGTCGAACCCCGCCTCCGCGAGGTCGGCGCTCACCGACCCTCCGACAGCTCCCGTTCCGACGACCGCGATCCGTACCGACTCGAGCTCCATCGCCCGCTCCCTCACTGTTCAGCGACTATGAACAGGGCGAGAGTACCCCGCCGAAGCGGCATCGCGCGATTCGCGGGCTAGCGCTCCGCGCGCCGCCGCGCCACCTCGTACAGCGCGACGCTCGCCGCGATGCCGGCGTTGAGCGACTCGGTGGCCGCCGAGATCGGGATCGACACGATCGCGTCGCAGGTCTCGGTGACCAGGCGCGACAGGCCCTGGCCCTCGCTGCCGACCACGATGACGAGCGGTCGGTCGGCCAGCTCGAGCCCGGGCAGCGCGATGTCGCCGCCGCCGTCGAGGCCGAGCACGAACACGCCCTCGGCCTTCATCGCCTTGAGCGTCTGGGTCAGGTTCGCGGCCATCGCCACGGGCGTGCGCGCGGCGGCGCCCGCCGAGGTCTTCCAGGCCGCGGCCGTCACGCCGACCGACCGGCGCTGCGGCACGATCACGCCGTGCCCGCCGAACGCGGCCGTCGACCGGATGATCGCCCCGAGGTTGCGCGGGTCGGTGATGCCGTCGAGCGCGACGAGCAGCGGCGTCTGCCCGCGGTCGACCGCGCGCGAGACCAGGTCGAGCGGGTGCGCGTACTGGTAGGCCGGCACGGTGATCGCGATGCCCTGGTTCACCGAGTTCTCGCCGGTGAGCCGATCGAGCTCGGGGCGCATCACCTCGAGCACGGGAATGCCCTTCTTGGTGGCGAGCGCCAGCGACTCCTTCACGCGGTCGTCCATCTCGACGCGGGCCGCGATGTAGAGCGTGGTCGCGGGCACCTTCGCGCGCAGCGCCTCGAGCACCGAGTTGCGGCCGCTGACCACCTCGACGTCGCCGTTCTTCTTCGGTGAGCGGGCTCGGCCCTGCTGACCGCCTCCCGCGGATGCTCCCCCGCGGCCCTTCGCCGCCGCGAGTCGCTCCTGCGCGGCCTTGCGCTTGCCCGCGGGGTGCCAGCTGCGGTCCTCCGCCTTCGGCGTCGGGCCGCGGCCCTCGAGCGCCTGGCGCCCCTGCCCTCCGGATCCGACGGTCGGGCCCTTCTTCTTCTTGCTCGCGCCGGGGCGCTTAGGGGTGGCCATCGATACTCCAGTCGGTCGTGGTGAGGGTGTCTTCGAGCTGGATGCCCGCGGCGGTCAGCTCGTCACGGATGCGGTCGGCGGCCGCGAAGTCGCGCTCGGCCCGGGCGGCCCGCCGCTCGGCGAGCTTGAGCTCGACGAGCGCGGCGAGCGCGCGGCCCGCGGCCGCGGCACCCCGCCCGCTCGGGGCGGCATCGTCGAGGCCGAGCACGTCGACCATCGCGTCGACCTGCTCGAGGGCGGTACGGGCGGCCTCATCGTCGCCGGAGTCCAGCGCACTGTTGCCGGCACGCACGGTCTCGTGCAGCGCGGCGAGCGCCTGGGGAACCGCGAGGTCGTCGTCGAGCGCGGCGGCGAAGGCTTCGGGAACGGCGGTGGCGGGGGTGCCGGGCGACGGCGGCGGAACATCCGCCGCCAGGCGCGCCCGCGCCCGCCCGCGGAAGGCGCGGATGCGGCCGAGGGCCTCGCGAGCCTCGTCGAGCGAGGTCGGCGTGTAGTCGATCGTCGAGCGGTAGTGGGCCGAGCCGAGCCAGTAGCGCACGACGGCCGGCTCGTGCGCGGCGAGCAGGTCGGCCGCGAACACCGAGTTGCCGAGCGACTTCGACATCTTCTGGCCCTCGACGGTGACCAGGCCGTTGTGCACCCAGTGGCGAGCGAAGGCGTGCCCGGCCGCGCTCGACTGCGCGAGCTCGTTCTCGTGGTGCGGGAACCGCAGGTCGAGCCCGCCGCCGTGGATGTCGAAGGCCTCGCCGAGGTAGCGCGCCGCCATCGCCGAGCACTCGATGTGCCAGCCGGGCCGCCCGCTGCCCCACGGCGACGCCCAGTGCGCGCTCGCGGGCTCGTCGGCCTTGGCGCCCTTCCAGAGGGCGAAGTCGCGGGGGTCGCGCTTGGCGCGGGCGGGAGCATCCCCCGCCTCGGCCATGTCGTCGGGGCTCTGCCGGGTGAGCGCCCCGTACGTCGGCCAGCTGCGCACGTCGAAGTAGACGTCGCCGCTGCCGTCGTCGGCGGCGTAGGCATGGCCGCGCTCGATGAGGGTCTCGATCAGCGCGTGCATCTGCGCGATGCTGGCGGTCGCGCGCGGCTCGTACGTGGGCGGCAGGATGCCCAGGGCCCGGTACCCGGCCGAGAACTCGAGCTCGACGCGGTAGGCCAGGGCGTACCACGCTTCGGCGTCGCTCGCGTTGGCGAGGATCTTGTCATCGATGTCGGTGACGTTGCGGATGAACGTGACCGTGTAGCCGCGGTGGATGAGCCAGCGCCGCCACAGGTCGTAGACGAGCGCGCTGCGCAGGTGCCCGATGTGCGGCGCCGACTGCACGGTCGGGCCGCAGACGTACATGCCGACGTGGCCCTCGACGCGCGGTTCGAGGTCGACGACGGCCTGCTGCAGGCTGTCGTAGAGGCGCACGGTCACCGCCCCAGCCTACCGGCGGGCTACGAGGAACCCTTGGCGGGAAGCGCGGAGGTCGGCGACCGCGCTCGGCGGCCGGAGCGCATCGCGCCGCAGAAGCGGCGGCGCGATCAGGATTGAACGCAGCGGCGGCGCGATCAGGAATGAAGCAGTGCCGTGGCGACGGCCGCCACACCCTCGGCGCGGCCGGTGAAGCCGAGGCCATCGGTCGTGGTCGCCGCGACGCTCACCGGTGCCCCGAGCAGACGGGTGAGCAGCGCCTCGACCTCGTGCCGCCGGGCCGCGAACCGGGGGCGCTTCGCGACCACCTGCACGGCGACGTTGACGACCTCGAAGCCCGCGTCGCGCACCAGCTCGAGGGTCGCGGTCAGGAACACCTCGCCGCGCGCATCCGCGAACCGCGGGTCGTCGACGCCGAAGCGCGAGCCGATGTCGCCGAGCCCCGCGGCCGAGAGCAGGGCGTCGCAGATGGCGTGGCTGATCGCGTCGCCGTCGCTGTGCCCGGCGAGCCCGGGCTCGTCGGGCCAGTACAGCCCGCCGAGCCAGAGCGGCCGCGCGTCGTCATAGGCATGCACATCGATGCCGATGCCCGTGCGCAGGGCCGGGCCGGCGCCGCGCACCAGCTGCTCGGCCCGGCGGAGGTCCCACGGAGTGGTCACCTTGAAGGCGCGATCGTCGCCCTCGACGGTGACGACGGGATGCCCAGCCGCGGCGAACACGCTGGCATCGTCGGTGTGCTCGACGCCGGGGACGATAGCCGCGACGGCCGCGCGGTACGCCGCGAGCGGGAAGCCCTGCGGCGTCTGCACCGCGGCCAGCTCGGAGCGGTCGACCTGGCCGAGCACGGCTCCCTCCGGCGTGCGGCGCGCGATCGTATCGACCACGGCGAGCGCCGGGATGACACCCGCCCGGTCGGCTCGCACACGCTGCACGACCCGGGTGAAGACCTCGGCGGGCGTGAGAGCGCGCGCCGCATCGTGGATCAGCACGACGTCGGCGGTGTCGGCCACCGCGGCGAGACCCGCCGACACGGAGGCCGCCCGGCTGTCGCCGCCGACCACCACCGTGAGGGCATCCGCAGCGATGCCGGCGACACGACGGCCGATGGCGACCGCCTCGGCGCGGTGGCTGGCGGGAGCGACGACGACGACCTGCGCCGGTTCGGGCTGGTCGAAGACACGCTCGAGAGCGTGCTCGAGCAACGGTCTGCCGGCCAGTGGCACGAACGCCTTCGGAACCCCGAGGCCGAGGCGCGTGCCGCTGCCCGCGGCCACGACGATGATCGCCAGGCGAGGCGCCTCGGCGGCCGCAGGAACGCTCACGCTCGAGCCGTCGACGGGAGTGCGACTAGGAGGCGAGGACCTCGTCGAGCACCGTCGAGGCCTTCTCCTCGTCGGTCTTCTCGGCGAGGGCGAGCTCACTGATCAGGATCTGACGGGCCTTGGCCAGCATCCGCTTCTCGCCGGCGCTCAGGCCGCGGTCCTGATCGCGGCGCCAGAGGTCGCGCACGACCTCGGAGACCTTGATGACGTCGCCCGACGCGAGCTTCTCGAGGTTCGCCTTGTAGCGGCGCGACCAGTTCGTGGGCTCCTCGGTGAACGGGGCCCGCAGCACCTCGAACACCTTGTCGAGGCCCTCCTGGCCGATCACGTCACGCACGCCGACGAGGTCGACGTTCTCGGCCGGGACCTCGATCGTCAGGTCGCCCTGCGTGACGTTGAGCTTGAGGTAGAGCTTCTCTTCGCCCTTGATGATTCGGTTCTTGACTTCGATGATCGTCGCCGCCCCGTGATGGGGGTACACGACCGTCTCGCCGACCTGGAAAAGCATGGATGGTGGTCCTTCCGCAGAACCCCCAGTCTACCACAGCGGTTTCTCAGCAATCGGGGCCGGAGGGCCTCCGGCAGCCCGCCGAGAGGCCGCTGAACGCTCGCTAGACTAGACTCGACCGGGCCCCCTGCGAGTCGCCTGCGACGCGTGCGCCAGGGCCCCCGACGGCCTGTTAGGAGACCACTCGTGAAATCTCGCGTCGCGGCGTCGATCGCCCTCGCGGCCGCCCTCCTCCTCGGCAGCACGGGCTGCACCTTCTCGGCGAACATCGCCACCCAGAAGGACTACGACCCGAGCGACGGGGTCGGCGCCGAAGTCGGCGACCTGGCGATCCGCAACGCGCTGCTCATCGGCGACGACCCCGACGAGCTCAACCTGGTCATGACCGTCGTCAGCACCGCTGACACCGACCGCCGCGTCACCGTGCAGTGGCAAGCGGGCGGCGAGCGCATCACCGAGGAGATCTTCGTCGGCGCGAACGGGCGCACCGCCTTCGGCGGTCCGGAGCAGGACCAGCTGCTGATCACCGGCACCGGCGCGACCATCGGTGGGCTCGTGCCCGTCTTCTTCGCCTACCCCGGCGCCGAAGGGGTCGAGGTTCTGGTGCCCGTGCTCGACGGGGCGCTGCCCGAGTACGAACTCTTCGTACCCTAAGGCGACCTGCGGAGGGCGACCCGCCCTGCTACGCCTCGAAGCGGTAGCCGAGCCCCCGCACCGTCACCAGCATGCGCGGGTTCGAGGGGTCGGGCTCGATCTTCGAGCGGATGCGCTTCACGTGCACGTCGAGAGTCTTGGTGTCGCCGAAGTAGTCGGCGCCCCACACCCGGTCGATCAGCTGGCCGCGGGTGAGCACGCGACCGGCGTTGCGCAGCAGCAGCTCAAGCAGCTCGAACTCCTTGAGCGGCATCGCCACGACCTCGCCGTCGACGGTCACCTGATGCTTCTCGACATCCATGCGCACGGTACCCGCGGCGAGCACGCCGTCATCGATGTCGCCCGCATCCGTCTGACGCCGCAGAACGGCCCGGATGCGCGCCAGCAGCTCGCGCGTCGAATACGGCTTCGTCACGTAGTCGTCGGCGCCCAGCTCGAGCCCCACGACGATATCGACCTCGCTGTCTTTCGCCGTGAGCATGATGATCGGCACGGTCGAGCGCTGCCGCAGCTCGCGGCACACTTCGGTGCCGGCCAGACCCGGCAGCATGAGGTCGAGCAGCACGAGGTCGATGCCGCCCCGGTCGAAGGCGGCGAGCGCCTCCAGCCCGTTGTCGGCGACCACGGTCTCGTAGCCCTCGCGGGTCAGCAGGTAGGCGAGGGGCTCGGCGAGCGCGGCCTCGTCCTCGACGAGCAGGATGCGGGTCATGAGCGGGCCTTCGTGAGGGTCGGTGCCGGCTCGAGAACGCGCGGCAGGCGTATGGTGAACGTCGAGCCGCGGCCCGGCTGGGACCAGACGCGCACATCGCCGCCGTGGTTCTGCACCACGTGCTTGACGATGCTCAGGCCGAGGCCCGTGCCGCCCGTCGTGCGCGACCGGGCCTGGTCGACGCGGAAGAAGCGCTCGAAGACGCGGTCGAGCTCGTCCTCGGGAATCCCGATGCCCTGATCGGTGACGGCGATCTCGATGACGTCATCGGTCGCCGTGACGCCGATGCCGACGCGCGACGGCGAGGGCGAGTACTGCACGGCGTTGTGCACGAGGTTGTGCACGGCCGTGATGAGCATGGCCTCGTCGCCCCAGACTCGCAGGCCCTTCTGCCCGCCGCCGACGAGGGCGACGCGGCGCGAGTCGGCGAGCACGCGGTTCTGGTCGATGGCGGCGGCCACGACCTGATCGAGCTCGACGACGTCGGGGTGCAGAAGCGCGTCCTTCGCCTGCAGGCGCGAGAGCTCGATGATCTCCTGGGTCAGGCTCGCCAGGCGCGCCGACTCCTTCGACAGCTGCTCGGCGAAGCGGCGCACCTGCACGGGGTCATCGGCGGCGTGACCGAGGGCCTCGCCGAGCAGGCCGATGGCGCCGATGGGGGTCTTCAGCTCGTGGCTGATGTTGGCGACGAAGTCGCGCCGCACGGCGTCGAGGCGGTACGACTCGGTGCGGTCTTCGACGAGCAGCAGCATGTACCGGCTGCCCAGGCGGGCGGCGCGCACCGAGAGATGCAGCGCGGCGTCGCCGAGCGGGCCCCGCGAGAGCTCGAGCTCCTCGGTGATCGGCTCACCGGCGCGGCGCGCCCGGTCGACGAGCTCGACGAGGCGGGCATGCACGAGCGTCCGGTTCCAGACCAGGCCGAGGGTGACGGCGCGGGGGGATGCGGAGACCACGTTGTTGCTGGGGTCGAGCACGACGCCCGCCGACTCGAGCACCTGGATCACCTGATCGACCCCGTCGGGAACGCTCGTCGACGCGACCTCGGCGGCCATCCGCCCCCGGCGCGCTGCCCCGATGACCGCGACGACCGCACCTCCCCCGACGACCGCGCCGAGCGCGAGAGCGAGGGGCACCAGCAGTGCCGAGTCCATGGCGACTAGATTAGTGACCGGTGATGAGCCCTCGGAGCGCCGAAAGGCCCCAGACGGGCGGCGTCGCCGAGAATTAACCTGCGGGCAAGAGGCCGTTCACCGCCGAACGGCACGGTGACAGGGAATGCGCCGACACCCGCCGACCATGAAGAGGACGTGACCTGAGATGCGCGAAGTGTTCCAGCAGGAGCTCCGGGAGGTGCGCGAGCGCCTCGTCGAGATCGCCGAGCTCGTCGCGGTCTCGATCGAGAACGCGACGACCGCGTTCAACGAGTCGAACGTCTCCCTCGCGGAGACGGTGATCGCCGACGACACGCGCATCGACGTCGCCGCGGCTGAGCTCGACGAGCTCGCGATCAACATCCTGGCTCGCCAGCAGCCGGTCGCCCGCGACCTGCGCGTCGTCGTCAGTGCTCTGCGCATCAGTGCCTCGCTCGAGCGCATGGGCGACATGGCCGAGCACATTGCCCAGCTGGCGCGCTACCGGTTCCCCGACAAGGTCGTGCCGAAGAGCCTGCGCGGAACCTTCAAGGAGATGGGCGCTCTCGACGTCGAGATCGCTCGCAAGCTCGTCGAGCTGCTGATGACCGAGGACGTGGCGATCGCCGAGCACATCCGCAATGAGGACGACAAGATCGACGCCCTGCACCTCAGCGTGTTCGACAAGGTGCTCGGCGAGACCTGGAAGGGCGAGGCCATCGACACGGTCGACGCCACGCTCGCGTCGCGCTACCACGAGCGCTTCGCCGACCACGCCGTCTCGATCTCGAAGAAGGTGCAGTACCTGGCGACGGGCGACTGGTCGCCCGTCGACTGACCCCTACTTCTTGCCCTGCGCGGCGACCGCCGCGGCCCCGGCGGCGGCGGCCTCCGGGTCGAGGTACTCGGCCGGCTTCACGGGCATGAAGTCGTCGCCCAGCTCGTAGACGAGCGGGATGCCGGTGGGGATGTTCAGCTCGGCGATCGCCTCGTCGCTGATTCCGTCGAGGTGCTTCACGAGGGCGCGGAGCGAGTTGCCGTGGGCGGTCACGAGAACCGTCCGGCCCGCGGCGAGGTCGCTCGTGATCTCGGCGTGCCAGTAGGGCAGCATCCGGTCGATGACCAGCTTGAGGCTCTCGGTGCGCGGCACGTCGCCGTCGATGCCGACGTAGCGCGGGTCGTGCACCTGGCTGTACTCGGCGTCGTCGGAGAGCGGCGGCGGCGGGGTGTCGAAGCTGCGGCGCCAGGTCATGAAGAGCTCCTCGCCGTGGGCGGCCAGCGTCTCGGCCTTGTTGAGGCCCTGCAGGGCGCCGTAGTGGCGCTCGTTGAGGCGCCAGCTGCGCTTCACCGGCAGCCAGTCGAGCTCGGCGACCTCGAGCGCGATGTTGGCGGTGTGGATCGCGCGCTTCAGCAGGCTCGTGTGCAGCACGCGGGGCTCGAGGCCGGACGCCGCAATGAGCTCGCCGGCGCGGCGCGCCTCGGCCCTGCCCTGCTCGGTGAGGCCGACGTCGACCCAGCCGGTGAAGATGTTCTTCTCATTCCAGACGGAGTGGCCGTGGCGCAGCAGGATCAGCGTGGAGGTCATGCCTCCAGCCTACCGAGGGCGCGGCGGTCGGCCGCGGGCACGAGAATGGTCGCATGGCGGAGGGACGGATCACGCGGGGCACGACGGGCGTCAACCGTCTCCGGCGCATGGATCGGTTCATCGCCGCGCATTCCGCGCTGCGGCGCGCATCCGACCCCCTCATCGTCGACCTCGGCTACGGGGCCGCGCACTGGACGGCGCTCGAGCTGCTCGAGCGCGCCCGACGGGTGCGGCCCGACGCCCGGGTGGTCGGCATCGAGATCGACCCGGAGCGGGTGGCCGCCGCCGCGCCGTTCGCGCGGGACGGGCTGACCTTCCGGCGGGGCGGATTCGAGGTGCCGCTCGACGGGGATGCCCGGGCGGCGGTCATCCGCGCCGCCAACGTGCTGCGGCAGTACGAGGAGGGCGAGGTCGCGGCGGCGTGGGCGCTGATGCGGTCGCGGCTCGCCTCCGGGGGGCTGCTGCTGGAGGGCACCTGCAGCGAGGTCGGCCGGGTCGCCAGCTGGGTGGCGCTCGACCCCGAGGGTCCGCGGTCGCTCACCGTGGCGCTGCACCTCGGCACGCTCGACGAGCTCGGCGGGCCGTCGGTCGTCGCGGAACGGCTGCCAAAGGCCTTGATCCACCGCAACGTGCCCGGAGAGGGCGTGCACGCCCTGCTGCGCGAGCTCGACGCGCAGTGGGCCCGCAACGCTCCCCTGTCGACCTTCTCGCCCCGCCAGCGCTTCGTCGCCGCGGCGCGGGGGCTGCGCGAGGCCGGGTGGCCCGTGCTCGGCGGCCCCGAGCGCTGGCGGCTCGGCGAGCTCACCGTCGCCTGGGAGGCGGTCGCCCCGCACCCTTGAGCCGCCCGCCTCACACAGCTCCTTACCGCCCGTTGCCCCCCGGTGTCACAAATCACGGACTATTGGGCCGACGCGATATGGTGCGCGCCGACGTGCGGGCTGCGACCGCTCGATATTCCGTGATTCGTGACAGCGGCAGCTCACTCAACCGGTCGCCTCGCGCCGCGCGTCACGGCAGGTGGTCGCCGCGCCCGATGGCCGCAAGCACTGCGGCCTCGACGGTGTCCCAGCGGTCGAAGACCTGGCGGTACGAGAACCGCAGCACGCGGTACCCGAGAATCGACAACTGCGCGTCTCGATCGCGGTCGTGGTCGAAGGACGATTCGCGGTCGTGGAACTCCCGCCCGTCAACTTCGATGACGAGCCGCTCCCCGATCAGGAAGTCGACCCGCCCCACAGACGGGATGCGCACCTGGCGGGTGACGGGCAGACTGTGGCGCCGCATCCGCAGCCAGAAGACCGTCTCGGTGCCTGACTCGCAGATGCCGATGACGCCGAGCGGGCGCAGCGCGACCGCGGCCGGGTGCTGAGGGGACAGCACTCCGCGATGCAATGCGCTATCGACGGCGACCGCTCGATGCTCGAGCGGGGCACACCGCGCGTAGTCGTCGATCGCGTCGGCGACCGACGAGACCATCGAGGTCGTCGCGGTGGATGCCCTCCGCCAGTGCACGACGACGTCAGGGTCGAGCGGCTCGAGTCGGCGACGCGGGTCGCTCGCCGACCGCAACTGTGTGGCGTGCCGGTTGACGGCGACGTGGATGCAGGGTGCGGCATGCACCCACACCCCGTGCAGGGCGAGCGCGGTGGAACACGTGAGCTGCCCGCCGACGCGGACGGCCTCGACGACAGGGTTCGGCGTGCCGGGGAGCACGTACCAGCCGTGTCGCACGCGCGTGAGCTGGCCCGCATGGCAGAGGGCGGCGATTCGTCGAGGCGAGAGCCCGCTCTGCCGCAGTCGAAAGGTCGGGATGAGTCCGCCGCGCTCGGCGGCCAGAGTGGTGAGGCGTCGCATCGCCGCAGTGTCGGCGGGCTGCGGGCGCCCCCGCCGCACGTCGTCGAAACCGGTGAGCGATGACGAGCCGCCTCCCATACGGGAGGAGCCGTGTGACGAATCACGGACTTTCGGTGCACGCTCGGGTATCTCACGCGCGAAAGTGCCCCTCCCCTTCCCAAGACTCCGTGATTTGTGGCACGGCGACTGTCGGGGTGCGGGCGCGCGAGCCGGGCTCCCCGCGCGGCTCAGAGCGGGGGCAGCAGGGCGCGTGCGTCGTCGGGCGGGGTGCCGAGGTGCACGAGCACGTCGAAGGTGAGCGGGCGCAGCAGCACGACGACAACCTGGTCGGCGACCCCGTCGACCGCGGTGGGCGCGCAGCGGGCGGCGAGCCCCGCCGCGACGGCACGGGCGGCGTAGCGGGCGGCCTCGTCATCGCTGCTGCGGGCGAGCAGCCGCAGCAGCTCCGCGGCCTGGGCGAGCAGCTCGGCGAGCAGCGGGCGGGGCACCCCGTCGCGGGCGACAACCTCGACCCGGCGCGCGAGCGCCCGCACGTGCCGCGTGACGAGGTCACTGACCTGCTGCAGGGCGGACTCCTCGGCCAGCCGGTGCCGCTGGCGCCGCAGCCAGGGCGACACAGCCGCGACGGCCCGCGCACTGTCGAGCCCGCGGCTCCAGTCGTCGAGCAGCGACTGGGTGCGGCGGCTGCGCGCGAGAGCGAGCTCGGCGGCGGCCGCGTCGCCGAGCCGCAGGGCGTCGTGCATACCCGTCGCGGCCTGATCGAGCAGCGAGTACAGGGCGGCGACCTCTCCACGCGGGCGCAGCAGGTCGAAACGCGGGATCAGCGCCGTGATGAGCAGCGCGACCGCTCCGCCGATGAGCCCGTCGAGGCTGCGGGCGAACACCCCGCCGTCGGGCGACGGCAGCACGGCGACGAGCATCGACTGCACGCCGGCGGCGATCGCGAACGGCGCGGAGGGCGAGAGCAGGCGGGCGATCACGAGGGTGACGGCGAGGATCACCGCGATCTGCCACGCGCCGCGGCCGATCCCCTGCACGAGGAGGGCGGCAATCGCGATGCCGATGTTCATGCCGACGACGGTCTCGGCGACCCGGCGCGGGGTGGTGTCGCGCGCGAGGCCGAGCGACACGATCGTCACGGTGACGGCGACGAGCGGCAGCTCGTGCCCGAGCAGCCCCCGCGCCAGTAGGTAGGCCAGCGTCGCCGCGACGACGATCTGGCCGATGGCGGGCAGCGAGCGCAGGGCGCGGTCGAGCGCGGTGCGGGCATCCAAGCGCAGACGGATGCGGCGCTCCAGCCGCCGCAGCTCCGCGCCGCCCTCGCTCATGCCGACCGCCGCCCGGCTCAGGTTGCGCGCGGCACCGCGCCGAGGCGCGGGATGCGCGGCACGTTCGCGGTGGCACCGGCGTCGGGAGGCACGATCACCTGCTGCGCGGCGGCGATCGGAGTGCCTTCCGCCTCGACGACGAGCGCCGCGGCCGGATCGAGGCCGCGCTTGACGAGGGCGAGCGCGATCGGCCCGAGCTCGTGGTGCCGCGCCGCGGCGGTGAGGGTGCCGACGACCGCGTCGCCGGCGCGCACCTCCGCGCCGGGCTCGGGCAGCAGAGCGTCGGAGCCGTCGAGGTGCAGCAGCACGAGGCGGCGCGGCGGGTGGCCGAGGTTGTGCACCTTGGCGACCGTCTCCTGGCCGCGGTAGCAGCCCTTCGTGAGGTGAACGGCCGAGCGCAGCCAGTCGACCTCGTGCGGGATCCCGCGCTCGTCGACCTCGGTCATGCGGGGCCGCCAGGCGGCGATGCGGAGCGCCTCGAGGGCGAGCGCGCCGGCGAGGGGGAGCGTGCCCGCGCGCGCGGCGTCGGCGACCTCCGCGAGTCGCGCGCGCTCGACGAGCAGCTCGACGGCGGGGAAGTCGGCGGCGGGGTGCTCGTCGGCGGCGGCGTACTGCCAGCCGCCGGCCTGCACGGCCGCCCAGGGGTCGCGCCACAGCAGCGGCACACCGTTCGGCGCGGCGGGGGCGACGAGCGGTGCGTCGGCGCCTCCATCAGCTCCGGCACCAGCTCCGGCATCGGCACCCGCGGGCAGCAGCTGCCCGAGCGTCGCCCACTCCCCCGACGCGTCGGCGACCTCCACGCGCATCATGAACCGCATGCGGTCGAGCCAGGCGGCGAGCGGCGCGGCCTGCGGGCCGTCGATCAGCAGCCACGCGGTGGTGCCATCGTCGATGACGCGGATGCTGTGCTCGAGCCGTCCGTTCGGGTCGAGCAGCAGCGTCTCGGCGCCGACGCTCGGCTCGAGCCCGGCGAGCGACTGCGAGGTGAGCGAGTCGAGCCAGGTGAGCCGGTCGAGGCCGGTCACGGTCACCACGCCGCGGTCGGAGAGGTCGACGATCGCGCGGCCGGCGGCGAGCATCCGCTGCTCGGCGACCGGGTCGCCGTAGTGCGCCGCCGTCGCGGTCGCGGCCGGCGCGGAGCCGGCGACGGCACCGGGAAGCCCGAGCAGCGGCGAGGGGCCGGACGACAGCTCAGCCATCGCGGGTCAGCGTTCCGGAGGCGTGGGTGCGGAGGTCGTTGCCGAGCGCGGCGATATCCCACGCCCAGAGGAGTTTGCCGTCGACGAGCCCGTAGAGGCGGGTGGCGGCCGAGTACTCCTTGGCGCTGGCCGAGCGCATGACGGCGTCGGTCTGCAGGTCGATGCGGGCGCCCGCGGTGCGGCCGAGGTAGAGCTCGCTGATGCCGCTCGGGTGGATCAGCGCGACCTCGACGTCGAAGCCGCCGTGCTCGGCCCGGAGGGTCTCGACCTGCTCAGCGGTCGCGAACGGCCGCGGCCCGTCGCCGGGCAGCATGCCCGGGCCGGGATCGCCCGCGGCAGAGGGGCGGTGCAGGCGCCAGTAGCCGGCTTCGGCGTTCAGCGGCGTGTTCTCGTCGTCGAGCAGCCAGGTGGTCGACGAGTAGTTCAGGTAGTTGAGGCCGTCGTGGCTGAAGCTCACGCGCTGCCCGAACTCGTGGGTGCGGGTGCGATCGCCGTCGCGGTAGTGGACGACCCCGGTGCCGTCCCAGACGCCGATCAGCCAGGCGAGCGGGGCGAGCTCGGCCGGCAGGTTCGTGTCGAGGGTGATCACGGGGCCGGCGCGATCAGCGCTGGCCGCGGTACAGGTTGACGAGCACGACCGCCGAGACGAGGCCGATGGCGATCGTCGCTAGGCCGAGGAGGCCGAGGAAGAAGAACTCCAGAGCGATGAGCATGTGCCCAGTCTACGCCGGGAGAGACTGCGAGAAGCCCCTAGAAGCCCGCGAGCAGCAGCGTGATGAGCGAGGCCGCGGCGAGCAGCACGAAGACCCCCGACACGGTGACGAGCATGCGGGTGACCAGGCCGTCCTTCGACTGCAGGCTCACCTGGATCACGAACGTCAGCAACGTGGCGCCGGCCGCGATGACCGGCAGGATGCCCCACCACTGATCGCGCGGCACCAGCAGCGCGACCGCGACGGCGGCACCCGCGACGACCACCCAGACGGGCAACGCGGTCGCGATCGTGCGGGACATGCCCCCATGCTAGGGCGCTTGTAGACTGTGCGGGACACCGGGAGGGCCCATGGCGCAGCTGTTGATCCTGACCTCGCAGGTGGACAGCGACGTTCTGCCGGCTTTGGGGCTGCTCAGCCACCGCGTGCGGCGGATCCCCGCCCAGCCCGCGGCGCTCGTCGGCGCGCCCCCGGCCGACATCATCCTGGTGGATGCCCGCGCCGACCTCGCGAGCGCCAAGTCGCTCTGCAAGATCCTGACGACCACGGGGGCGGGCTCGCCGATCATCGTGGTGCTCACCGAGGGCGGCCTGACCGCGGTGAACGCGGAGTGGGGCATCGACGACGTGCTGCTCGACTCGGCGGGGCCGGCCGAGGTGGATGCGCGCATCCGGCTCGCCATCGGGCGCCAGGATCGCGACCAGGGGTCGTCGATGATCCGCGCCTCCGGGGTGGTCATCGACGAGGCCAGCTACTCGGCCAAGGTCAACGGCCGGCCGCTCGACCTCACGTTTAAGGAGTTCGAGCTGCTGCGGTTCCTCGCGACGCACCCGAGCCGCGTCTTCACGCGCGAGCAGCTGCTGAGCGAGGTGTGGGGCTACGACTACTTCGGCGGCACCCGCACCGTCGACGTGCACGTGCGGCGCCTGCGCGCGAAGCTCGGAGACATGGAGTCGCTGATCGGCACGGTGCGCAACGTCGGCTACCGCTTCACGCTGCACGAGGATGACAGCGAACCGGCGACGGAGTCGGTCGACGCCTGACGGCGCGCGTCGTCACCCCGCAAGCCCGGCCGCCCGGCGCAGGTCTACCCGAACTTGCCCGAGACGTAGTCCTCGGTGTCCTTGACGCTCGGGTTCGAGAAGATCACCGAGGTGTCGTCGTACTCGATGAGCTTGCCCGGCTTGCCGGTGCCGGCGATGTTGAAGAACGCCGTCTTGTCGCTCACGCGGCTGGCCTGCTGCATGTTGTGGGTGACGATGACGATCGTGTAGTTCTGCTTGAGCTCTTCGATGAGGTCTTCGATGGCGAGCGTCGAGATCGGGTCGAGGGCCGAGCAGGGCTCGTCCATGAGGATCACCTCGGGCTCGACGGCGATCGCGCGAGCGATGCAGAGACGCTGCTGCTGGCCGCCCGAGATGCTCGAGCCGGGGCGCTCGAGGCGGTCCTTGACCTCGTTCCAGAGGTTGGCGCCGCGCAGCGACTTCTCGACGAGGTCGTCGGCGTCGGTCTTGCTGATACGACGGTTGTTGAGCTTCACACCGGCGAGCACGTTGTCGCGGATCGACATGGTCGGGAAGGGGTTGGGGCGCTGGAACACCATGCCGACCTGGCGGCGCACGAGCACCGGGTCGACGCCGGGGCCGTACAGGTCATCGCCGTCGACGAGCACCTGGCCCTCGACGTAGGCGCCCGGGATCACCTCATGCATGCGGTTGAGCGTGCGGATGAAGGTCGACTTGCCGCAGCCCGAGGGGCCGATGAAGGCGGTCACGCTGCGGGGCTCGATGACCATAGTGACGTCCTCGACGGCCTTGAACTTGCCGTAGTAGACGTTGAGGTCGTTGACTTCGATGCGCTTGGACACGAGTGCGGGTTCCTTCGATCGGTAGGGGGCTCAGCGGCCGAGCTTGGGGGCGAAGAAGCGGGCGATCAGGCGGGCGATCAGGTTGAGCAGCATCACGATCAGGATGAGCGTGAGCGCGCCCGCCCAGGCGCGGTCGAGGTAGGCCTGGGTGTCGACACCCTGGATGGAGTACGAGGTAAACACGAACACCGGCAGCGACTGCATGCGGTCGGCGAACAGGTTGTAGTTCATGCTCTGCGAGAACCCGGCGACGATGAGCAGCGGCGCTGTCTCGCCGATGACACGGGCGATCGAGAGCATGATGCCGGTCGCGATGCCCGCGGCCGAGGTGGGCAGCACGACGTTGAGGATCGTCAGCCACTTGGGCACGCCGAGCGCGTACGAGGCCTCGCGCAGCTCGTTCGGCACGACGCGGAGCATCTCCTCGCACGAGCGCACGACGACGGGGATCATCAGCACGGAGAGTGCGATGGCCCCGGCGAAGCCCATGCGGATGCCCGGGTCGAAGAACAGGGCGAACAGTGCGTAGGCGAACAGGCCGGCGACGATCGAGGGGATGCCCGTCATGACGTCGACGAAGAACGTGATCGCCCGGGCCAGGGGGCCGCGGCCGTACTCGACGAGGTAGATCGCGGTGAGCAGACCGATCGGGATCGAGATGATGGCCGCGGTGCCGGTCATGAGGAGCGTGCCGACGATCGCGTGGATCGCGCCGCCCCCCTCGCCGACGACGTTGCGCATCGAGCTGGTGAAGAACTGCACATCGAAGCGCGCAGAGCCGTTGACGACGACCGTGAACAGCAGCGACACGAGCGGGGTCATCGCGACGAGGAAGGCGCCGGTGACGAGCGCCGTCACGAAGCGGTCAGTGGCCTGGCGCGAGCCCTCGACCTGGCGGCTGATGACGACCACCATCACCAGGTAGAACAGCGCGCCGAGGGCCACCGTGCCGACGAGCGAGAACGCGGAGTCGGTGGAGGCGGAGATCAGCGAGACGATGCCGGCCGCGGCCGTCAGCGATAGCCCGAGGATCACCCACGGCGTGCGCGGGTGCAGGCGCCCCTGGGTGAGGCTGTTGGTGATGCCGGCCGGAGCCTGGGTCGCGGTCATCTCAGTTCGCTCCCGAGAAGTCTTTGCGGCGGTTGACGATGTAGCGCGCGATCGAGTTGACGGCGAGCGTGATGAGGAAGAGCACGAGGCCGGTGAAGATCAGCAGGTTCACGTTGACCCCGTACGACTCGGGGAAGCTCAGGGCGATGTTCGCGGCGATCGTGTTCGGGTTGGCCGACTGCAGCAGGGCGAAGGTGATGATCGCCTGCGGCGACAGCACCATGGCGACCGCCATCGTCTCGCCGAGCGCCCGGCCGAGGCCGAGCATGGCGCCCGAGATGATGCCCGGGCGGCCGAACGGCAGCACCGCCATCGTGATCATCTCCCAGCGCGTTGCCCCCAGGGCGAGCGCCGCCTCCTCGTGCAGCACCGGGGTCTGGAGGAAGATCTCGCGGCAGATGGCGGTCATCACCGGCAGGATCATCACCCCGAGCACGATCGCGGCGGTGAGGATCGTGCGGCCCGTGCCCGACACCGGGCCGGCGAAGAAGGGGATCCAGCCCAGGTTCTCGGTGAGCCACTGGTAGGCCGGCAGCACGGCCGGGGCGAGCACGCCGATGCCCCAGAGCCCGTAGACGACCGAGGGCACCGCGGCGAGCAGGTCGATGATGTAGCCGAGCAGCTGAGCCAGGCGCCGCGGGGCGTAGTGCGAGATGAAGAGCGCGATGCCGATCGCGAGAGGGAGCGCCATGACGAGGGCGAGCGTCGCCGACCACAGCGTGCCGAAGACGAGGGGCCAGACGTAGTCCCACAGACTCGCCGGCTTGCCGATGAAGTCGCCGGGATCGGCGACGACGGCGGGGAGGCTCTGGGCGACGAGGAAGATCGCGACGAGAGCGAGGATGAGGAGGATCGCAGAGCCCGAGATCAGGGCCGCTCGCGAGAAGACGATGTCGCCGAGGCGCTGCTTCGCGCGGAGGGGCGTTCTCTGCTGTGCCGCTTCGGTGGGCTCTGTCGCTTCGGTGGCAGACATCGAGGCGGGATCCTTCCGGGGGGTCTGAAGCAGAGGAGCGTCTGGGTGCTGCGGGTTCAGTCTGACGGGCGTGGGGTGCGGAGGCAACCGCATCCGCACCCCACGCCGTCGATGGTGCTAGTGCTTCCGGTTACTCGGCGGCGCCGATGACCTCGATCGCGGCGGTCACGCGCTCGAAGAGCGCGGCCGAGATCGGGGCCGAGCCCGCGCCGGCCTGAGCGTCGGCCTGGCCCTCGGGGCTGGCCATGTAGGTGAAGTAGGCCTTCACCAGCTCGGCCTTGGCCGGGTCGGTGTAGGTCTCGCAGGCCACCAGGTACGCGACGAGCACGACGGGGTACACGCCCGACTCGGTGGTGTCGCGGGCCAGCTCGATGCTCAGGTCGTAGTCGGCGCGACCCTCGACGAACGGCGAGGCGTCGACGACGGCCGCGGCGGCCTCCGGCGAGAAGGGCACGAACTCGTCGCCCACGCCCACCGAGACGGTGCCGAGGTCACCGGCGCGCGAGGCGTCGGCGTAGCCGATGGTGCCGGTGCCGTTGGTGACGGCGTCGACAACACCCGAGGTGCCCTGAGCAGCCTCACCCGAGTCGAGCGGCCACACGCCGTCGGCCTCGTAGGTCCACACCGAGGGAGCGGCCTGGGCGAGGTAGTCGGTGAAGTTCTCGGTGGTGCCCGAGTCGTCCGAGCGGTGAACCGGCGTGATGGCCAGGTCGGGCAGCTCGACACCCTCGTTGAGGGCGGCGATGGCCGGGTCGTTCCAGTTGGTGATCTGCTCGGCGAAGATGCCCGCGATCACGTCGGCGGTCATGTTGAGCGAGTCGATGCCCTCGAGCTGGAAGATGACGGCGATCGGCGAGATGTAGAGCGGAAGCTGCACGATGCCCGAGTCGGGGGCGCAGCCCACGAACTCGACGCCGCCGTTGAGCTCCTCGTCGTTGAACGCCCGGTCGGTGCCAGCGAAGTCCGAGCCGCCGCCCGCGAAGGTCTCGCGACCCGCGCCCGAGCCGGTGGGGTCGTAGCTGACGGTGACGTCGGGGTTCGCGGTCTGGAAGGCCGCGATCCAGCTCTCCTGCGCCGCGCCGACGGCCGACGAGCCGGCACCGACCAGGGTGCCGCTGAGGCTCGCGCCGGTCTCCTCGGGCGCCTCGCCCTCGTTCGCCGCGCAGGCGCTCAGAACAAGAGCACCGACGACGGCCATGGCAGCAACGCTGCCCGCACGCTTGATGTTCACTGTGGTCCCTTTCTAGGGATAGGTGTCAGGAATGCTTGCGCGGCTCGGAACGCCGTGCGGTGTCACGCTAAGCACGGCTGGTGACCAGGCTCCGCCGACGAGGTGAACGGAAGGTTAACGACGGACGAAGCCGGTCACGCCTCGACGGCGGGAGCGTGGGTCTCGATCGCGACCAGGCGCGGATGCTCGCTCTCGCGCGCGAAGTGCATGACCGTGAACTCCCCGGTGGAGAGGGCCGCACCGCGTCGAACGGCGGGCGTCACGCCGATGCCGGCGAGTTCGGCGGCCGCGGCGATGATCTGCGGGATGACCGGGCCGTGGCTGCAGAGCACGGCCGTACGACGGCGCCCGAGCCGTTTGGCGACCTGCCGCTGCACGCGCGCGCCGTCAGCGGAGTAGGCGTCTTGACTGATGCCGGTCGAGTGCTTCACCGGCAGCGCGGTGGCTGCCGCGGTCGGCGCGATCGTCGCCAGGCAGCGCGCCGCCGTGCTCGAGACGAGCACCTCAGGGCCGAAGGCGGCGATGCCGCCGGCGACCGACTGCGACTGCTCGAGGCCGTGGTGCAGCAGGGGGCGCGAGTGGTCGGGGCCATCCCACCGCTCGTGCGGCATGGCCTTGCCGTGCCGCAGCACGATGAGCGCGAAGGTGCGGGCGAGCCCCGCATCGAGCTGGGCGGCGAAGCGCTCGACGATCTCGGCGTCGTGCGCGTAGCTGAGGCGCTTGGCCGCCTTCGCGAGCGGCACCCACTCGAGCGCGCGGATCTCGCCATTGGCCTCGTAGCTGTGCCGCTCGGCCTGGCCGGGATCGACCTCGGCCGACCAGTAGTGCACGACCTTCGGCTTGCCGTTCGGCAGCACGTACTCGACCGTGCCCAGCGGCGCGCCGAGCACGACGTCGAAGCCGGTCTCCTCCGCGATCTCGCGCACGGCGGTGTGCGGAAGGGTCTCGCCCGGGTCGACCTTGCCCTTGGGCAGCGAGACGTCCTTGTGCTGCGTGCGGTGCACGAGCAGCACCCGCGCCTTGCCGTCGACCATCTTCCAGACGAGGGCTCCGGCGGCGAGCACCGGGTCGGCCTGGGCCGGCCGGGTGGCGACGGGGGCGGATGCGGAGCTCATGCGCGCGTCGCGCCTCGTCGCCGTGATGTCACCTGGTTCATGACCACATTCTGCAGGTCGGCGAGCGGCCGACCGTGCTCATCACGGTGGTGGCGCTGCCACGAGCCGTCGCTCTGGAGGTGCCACGAGGCCGTCGTGCCGGCCATCGTGGTCGTGAAGAGCTCGTCGATGTAGGCCAGGTGGGCGGGGTCGGTGAGCCGGATGAGCGCCTCGACCCGCCGGTCGAGGTTGCGGTGCATCATGTCGGCGCTGCCGATGTAGACCTGCGGGTCGCCGTTGTTGTGGAACGCGAAGATGCGCGAGTGCTCGAGGTAGCGGCCGAGCACGCTGCGCACGCGGATGGTCTCGCTGAGGGCATCCCGCCCCGGAACGAGGGCGCAGATGCCGCGCACGACGATGTCGACCGGCACACCGGCCTGGCTGGCCCGGTAGAGGGCGTCGATGATCGCCTCGTCGACGAGCGAGTTCACCTTGATGCGGATGCCCGAGGGCAGCCCGGCGCGCGCGTTCTCGGTCTCGGTGCGGATGTGCTTGAGCAACCCGCGGCGCAGGTAGCGCGGCGCCACGAGCAGGCGCTTGAACTTCTTCTCGATCGCGTATCCCGAGAGCTCGTTGAACAGGCGGGTGAGGTCTTTGCCGACCTGGTCGTCGGCGGTGAACAGCCCCAGGTCTTCGTAGATGCGGCTCGTCTTCGGGTTGTAGTTGCCCGTGCCGATGTGGGCGTAGTGCCGAAGCTCGCCGTTCTTCTCCTGCCGCACGACCAGGGCCAGCTTGCAGTGCGTCTTCAGCCCGACCAGGCCGTAGACGACGTGCACGCCCGCCTTCTCGAGCTTGCGCGCCCACTCGATGTTGTTCTGCTCGTCGAAGCGGGCCTTGATCTCGACGAGGGCGAGCACGGCCTTGCCGGCCTCGGCGGCGTCGATGAGCGCCTCGATGATCGGGCTGTCGCCGCTCGTGCGGTACAGGGTCTGCTTGATGGCGAGCACGTTGGGGTCGCGGGCCGCCTGCTCGAGGAAGGCCTGCACGCTCGTCGCGAACGACTCGTAGGGGTGGTGCACGAGGATGTCGCCGCGCGCGATCGACGCGAACACATCGGGTGCGGCGTTCGGCTCGGCCGGCTGCAGCTGCAGCGGCGTGACGGGAACATGCTTCGGGTACTTCAGGTGCGGACGGTCGAGCTTGGCGACCTCGAAGAGGCCGCCGAGGTCGAGGGGCGCCGGGAGGCGGTACACCTCGTTCTCGGTGATGCCGAGCTCGCGCACCAGCAGGCCGAGGGTCACGTCATCCATGTCATCGGTGATTTCGAGGCGGATCGGCGGGCCGAAGCGGCGCCGCAGGAGCTCGCGCTCGAGGGCCTGGATGAGGTTCTCGGTCTCGTCCTCCTCGATCTCGACGTCCTCGTTGCGGGTGACCCGGAACTCGTGGTGCTCGAGGATTTCCATGCCCGGGAAGAGCTCGTCGAGGTGGTTCGAGATGAGGTCTTCGAGGGTGAGGAACCGAACACGGCCCGAGCCGTCGTCGGGCAGCTGCACGAAGCGCGGCAGTACCTGCGGCACCTTCAGGCGGGCGAACTCGACGCGGTCGGTCTTCGGGTTGCGCACCCGCACCGACAGGTTGAGCGAGAGCCCCGAGATGTAGGGGAACGGGTGCGCCGGGTCGACGGCGAGCGGCATGAGCACGGGGAAGATCTGGGCGGAGAAGATCTCGTCGACGCGCGCGCGGTCGGCCTCGTTGAGGTCGGCCCAGGTCTCGATGTGGATGCCCGCGTCGTCGAGGGCCGGCTTCACCAGCTCGTGGAAGGCGCGCGCGTGCCGCAGCTGCAGCTCGAGCGCGAGCGCGTTGATGTCGGCGAGCACGTCGGCCGGCGCCCGGCCGGTGTTGGTCGGCACCGCGAGCCCGGTGACGATCCGACGCTTGAGCCCCGCCACGCGCACCATGAAGAACTCGTCGAGGTTGCTGGCGAAGATGGCGAGGAAGTTCGCGCGCTCGAGCAGGGGCACCGCGTCGTCCTCGGCCAGCTCGAGCACGCGCTGGTTGAACCGCAGCCAGCTCAGCTCGCGGTCGAGATAGCGGTCGATCGGGAGCGTGCCGTCGTCGACGCTCGTCGACTCGTCGTAGTCGTCGAGGAAGTCGCCGCCCACGCCGCCGTCGACCTGGTAACCCGCCTCGGTCAGCCCGTCCTCCTGCATGGCGCCCATTGTGGCAGGAAACCCGGGCCTGCCCGCTCGGCGTCGCCCGGCGTTCACCGCGCGTTCACGGCTCTCGCGTTCACTGGGGGAATGACCGGGGCAACGACGGGGCGGATGCGTGCCGACGCCGCACGGACGGGCGAGCGCGCGGTGCCGCGGTGACGCTCCACGCCCCCCGCGCCCTCGACGTGCTCGACCGCATCAGCGAGCGGCTGGCGCGCCGCTACTCCCGCGTCGCCCCGGTCGAGCAGGTGCGCGAGCTGGTGCTCGACAGCGCCCGGCGCTACCGGCACCTCGACCACCCGACGGCGCACGCCCGGGCGCTGACCGCGCAGCTCGCGGCCGACCGGCTCGAAGCGCTGCGCTGGCGCGCGGCCTCGCAGGGCCGGGCCGCCGCGCCCCCGTCGTTCCTGTTCGTGTGCGCGGGCAACGGCGGACGCTCGCAGCTCGCGGCGGCGCTGATGCGCGCGGCCGTCGCGCCGGGCGTGCGGGTGGCCAGTGCCGGCGTCGATCCCGTGGCGCGCATCCTGCCCGCGGTGATCGAGTCGCTCGACGAGCTCGGCGTCAGCACCGTCGGGGAGTACCCGAAGCCGATCACGCCCGAGTTCGTGGCCGCGGCCGATGTCGTCGTGCAGTTCGACTGCGGCGACCCGCTCGACCACCTGGCCGGCCCTGCCCTGCAGACCTGGAGCCTCGCGGGCGGGGCGGGCAGCGGCAAGGGCGGCATGCGCCGCACGCGCGACGAGCTGGCACAGGCGGTCGTGCGGTTGGCGCGCCAGCGCGGGCTCGAGGCGGTCGAGCCCTAGGGGCTCACGTCCCGCGGCACGAGCACGAACCGCACGACGATCACGCCGAGCAGGGCACCAAGCAGCTGCGCGCCGACGAAGGCGGGCGCGTTCGCGGGGGCGATGCCCGCGAACGAGTCGCTGAGCATGCGCCCCACCGTGATGCCAGGGTTCGCGAAGCTCGTCGAGCTGGTGGCGAAGTAGGCGCTGCCGATGTACAGGCCGACGGCGGCCGGCACCCAGCTGCCCTGCCCGCGCAGAACGAGAGTCAGGATGACCGCCACGAGCCCCGCCGTGGCGACCACCTCACCCAGCAGCAGCGGCACCCCGGCGCGCTCGGTCGTGCTGATCGACACGGCCGCGCCGCCGAACATCAGGTTGGCGAGCACGGCGCCCGCGACGAAGCCGACGAGCTGCGCGACGACGGTGGGCAGGATCTCCCGTGCGGGCACCCGCCCGACGGCGACGAGCGCCGCGGTGACCGCGGGGTTGAGGTGGGCGCCGCTCACCGGCCCCAGCACGACGATCAGCACGACGAGCGCGGCGGCCGTGGCGACGGCATTGATGAGCAGCTGAACCCCGGGGTCGTCGCTCAGGTGGGTCGCCATGATGCCCGAGCCGATGACGGTGGCGGCGAGCCCGGCGCTGCCGAGGGCTTCGGCGAGCATCCGGATCGGGAGGGAACGGGGAGCGGGAGCGGTGGGGAGGCCGGCGGGCTGCGGGTCGGTCACCCGCACACTGTAGGGCATCGCATAGACTTGGGTCTATGCGAGCGGCAGGAGCGGCGGCGAACGCGGGGCGATCCCCGGAGCCGCTCGCGCCGGAGCTCGCCGCCCTCGGCGATGCGACCCGCGGCGCGATCGTCCGGTTGCTGCTGGACGCGCCCGATCGGGCGCTCACCGTCGGGCGGCTCACCGATGCGCTCGCGCTCCGGCAGCCGACGGTCTCGCATCACCTGCGGGTGCTGCACGAGGCGGGCCTGCTCGACCGGACGCCGCGCGGTCGCGAGGTCTGGTACGCGCTTCCCGAGCAGGTGGCCACGCGCCTCGAGGAGTGGGCGGCACCCGTCGGCGACTCGGCCGTGAGCGGCGCCCTTCTCGGGCGCATCATTGACGATCTCGGCACGCGCTTCGCCGGCACGTTCTCGCGCGAGACCGTGCAGCGGGTGGTGCTCGAGAGCTATGACCTGCTCCGCGAGCGGGATGGTGCGGGACGGGCACTGCCGTCGGCGACCGCGCAGTTCGCCGCCGAGCGGTTGAGCGCGCAGCAGCGGAGCGCGGGGACGGCGAGGGACGAACGACGACGAGAGGCCGGCGCGCCGATCGACGTGCTGTTCGTCTGCGTCCAGAACGCCGGTCGCTCGCAACTGGCCGCGGCCATCATGCGGCACCTCGGCGGCGACCGGGTGCGGGTGCGCACGGCGGGCTCGGCGCCGATCGATGCGATTCGGCCCGCGGTGGTGACCGCGCTCGACGAGATCGGCGTGCCGCTGGGAGGCGAGTTCCCGAAACCCCTCACCGACGATGTCGTCCGCGCCGCCGACGTCGTGGTCACGATGGGGTGCGGCGACGCGTGCCCGGTCTACCCGGGCCGGCGCTACCTCGACTGGGCAGTCGATGACCCCGCGGGGCAGCCGCTCGAGGCGGTTCGACGCATCCGCGACGACATCGACGGGCGCGTCCGCGACCTCCTTTCCCAACTCATATAGATATGTGTCTATACTTTGAGTCATGAAGAAGCATGACACCGCCCCCGCCAAGCCGACCGTGCTGTTCGTCTGCGTGCACAACGCCGGACGCTCGCAGATGGCCGCAGGCTACCTGCAGCACCTCGCGGGTGACCGCGTGACCGTGCTGTCGGCCGGCTCGGAGCCCAAGGACCAGATCAACCCCGTCGCCGTCGAGGCGATGGCCGAGGAGGGCATCGACATCGCGCACAACGTGCCGAAGGTGCTCACCGTGCAGTCGGTCGTCGACTCCGACGTCGTGATCACCATGGGCTGCGGAGACGCCTGCCCGATTTATCCGGGCAAGCGCTACGAGGACTGGGCGCTGGAGGACCCGGCCGGTCAGGGCATCGAGTCGGTGCGCGCGATCCGCGATGAGATCCGCGGCCGCGTCGAGGCGCTCATCGCGGAGATCGCCCCGGCTCCGGCCGCCTGAGCACGCGCGACGGGGGTCCGGGGCGCGTACCACCCCGGGCCCCCGTCGTTCCCCCTGCTACGTGCGGTCGCGCTCCCGCAGCGCCAGCACGATCGAGGGCAGCGTGAGGGCCAAGCCCTCGAAGGTCCAGAAGATCGCCATTGCACCGCCCCAGGTGAGCTCGAGGGCCACGACGTCATCGCTGCTGACGACCACGAACCAGACGAGCGCCGCCGTGGCCGCGGTCAGCGTAATGCCGGCGAACCACCGGTAGGCGTCGACGTAGGCCCGGTCGCGCACACGGGCCTGCCGTTCGTCGAGGTACTCCTCGGGGAGATCGGCGACCACGCGAACTGACATGCGCAGGGCCCACCAGACGACCACCGCGAGGGCGATGACGCCGAGCGCGGCGAGGGCGGGCAAGGTCAGCCACGCGATCGGGATCGCGATGAGCATCACGATCATCAGGGCGACGATCCCGCGGCGGGCGGCACGGGTGCGCATCCAGTCCCAGCGGGTGTCGCGCATGACGCTGTCGGCCATCTCGGCGACGGCCTGCTCGTTGCGGCGGGATCGGGGGGTTGCAGACATGATTCAGACCTCCTCGGTCGTCGGGGGGAAGGGCGTGAGAGAGAAGAGCTGCTCGACCGGCACGCCGAGCAGCTGGGCGATGCGCAGCGCGAGCGCGAGCGACGGGGCGTACTCGCCCCGCTCGAGGTACCCGACCGTCTGGTAGTGCACGCCTACGGCGTCGGCGAGCTCCTGCCGGCTCAGGCCCGCGCGGCTGCGCAGCTCCTCGATGCGGCTGTAGACCGGATCCTCGGCCTTCGGTTTGCGTCCCATGCCCATAGCATAAGTACTACATAGTAATAATGCAACAGGATGATCGCCGCGGGCACGCAGAAGGGCCCCGCGCGTGCGCGGGGCCCTTCTGGTCGTACGGCCTCAGGTCGTGGCGCTCGGCCGATGCACCGAGGCTCTCGCTTCTAGGCCGTGGCGATCGCCACGATCGGGTCGCTGGTCGGCGCCGGGCTGCCCGACGCGGGCTCGACGGTCACCCCGACGATGGTGCCCGCCTCGAAGGCGCCCTCGAGCACCTGCACCACGGCACCGTCGCCATCGACGGCGAACAGGCCCGCCGGCGTCGGCACGCCATCCGTGATGTACCAGAGGGCATAGCGCTCGTCGGCCGACAGCGGGTCGAGGCCGTCGAACACCATCGCCGACAGGCCGACCGACGCGCTCGCCACGAGCGTCGCGGTCGCACCCCCGGCGACCTCGGCGGTCGTCGTCGTCACATCGGCGGCGGCGACGATGGTCGCCAGCTGGTCGGCGGCGCTCGGCGCCGTCGGACGCACCAGGTCGGCGGCGAACACCCCGCCGAAGAACAGCGCGACGGCGGCCGCGGCCGCGGTCACGAGCATCGCCGGCCGCGAGAACCAGCGCGCCTGCGCCCGAGCAGCCGCCGAGCCGGCGACCGGCGCGGCAGCAGCATCCGTCACCGGCGAGGCCACGGCGGCGAGCACCGGCTCGGCCGGAAGCTGCGGCGTCTCGGCGATCGCCGCCATCAGGTTCTGCTTCAGCTGCGGCGAGGGCGCGACCGGCGGCACCGCCAGGCCCAGCGCGGCGCGCACGTCGGCGAACTCCTCGTCGTGCATCAGGTCGTTGTGCATCAGGTCGTCGTCGCGACTCATGACGCCACCCCCAGTTCTTCGCGCAGACGGATCATGCCGTCGCGCAGTCGTGTCTTCACGGTTCCCATCGGAACCCCGAGCATCTCGGAGACCTCGCTGTGGCTGTACCCGCCGTAGTAGGCAAGCTCGACGGCCTGTCTCTGCAGCTCGGTCAGTCGGCCCAAGGCCCTCTCCACTCGTTCATGTTCCAGGCGGATCTCCGCCCGTTCAGCGACCTGGTCGTAGTCACGATCGAGATCGCGGATGCCCACCCTGGTATCCCGGTCGCGCGACGACTGCGCACTGCGCACGCGGTCGATCGCCCGGCGGTGGGCCATGGTGAGCATCCAGGTCACCGCTTTCCCCTTATTCGGATCGAAGCGGGCAGCGGTTTGCCAGATCTCCAGGAGAACCTCCTGCACGACCTCCTCCGACTGCGCGTGGTCCTTCAGCACATGCCGCACGAGGCCGAGCATGCGGGGCGCGATCAGGTCGTAGAGCTCGCCGAACGCGCGCTGATCGCCCGTGGCGACCCGCTGCAGCAGACGATTCGTGGTCTCGACCGTGACGTCGGCCGCGGGCGCGACGTCGTCGAGAGCGGTTTCGGAAGGCACGAGTACCAGCATCGCAGTTTCTTCCTGATCGAGAAGCACGAAACGGCCGACGGGGCGGGGCTCGGGTCCCCTCCCCGCCGGCCGGCGGTCGCGGTGGATGCCCGCCCGCGAGTGCGAGCGGGCATCCACCCCGATGGTTCTGGCGACTACTGGATGCCCAGGTTCGCCGCGATGCCGCCGGCCAGGGCCTGCGCGGTCATCGGCATGTGGCTCGCGGCCTCCTTGAGGAGGTCGAAGTAGGCCGGGTCGCCCGCGATGTTCGCGTCGATCGCGGCGAGCAGCGTCTCGGCGTGCATCTCGAGCTCGGCCTGCACGGCCTCGGCGGGCAGCTCGGGAACGACCGAGTTGATCAGCTGGCCGAACGACACCGCGTAGGCGCCGAGGTCGGCGACGGCCTGCTCGGCGAGCGCCTCGTCACCGGTCGCCTTGCCCAGCGTGTAGTTGACGAAGAACGGGATGTGCGAACGCCACGAGTCGAGGAACGGCTGCTCGGCGTCCGGGTAGGCGGAGCCGACGAGCGCGGCGACCTCGACCGAGTTCTCGTCGAGAGCGGCCACGGCAGCCTGCACCTGCGGCGTGGTCAGGTCGCCACCGTCCTGCAGAGCCTGGTCGATGGCCGCACCGGCGAGGTAGACGTGGTCGGCGAGCAGCGCGGTCAGCTGAGCGCGGAGGCCCGCGCCGTCGCTGTTGACGGTGTCGATGACGGCGGCCTCCTCCATGGGGGCCTCCGCCTCCGCGGTGGTCGAGCAGCCCGACAGGACGAGAGCGGCAGCCAGGCCGAGGCCGGCGAACGCGATGGACTTGCGCATGTGATTCCCCTTTTGTGTGTGTTGGTGTGATGCGGGCCGTGCCGGTGGAGCGGTCTCCGTTCTGCGCGCCGCTAGCCCTCGACGATGACGCGAGCGTTCATCGTGAGGTGCGGCTGGCAGAAGTAGAGGTACTCCCCCGGCTCGGTGAAGGTGAACGAGAAGGTGTCCCCCTCCTGTCCCATCGGCGCGAGCGCGTGATCGAACAGGCCGTCAGCCGACTGGGTGCCCCGCAACCCGGTGCTCTCGTTCACGTCTCCCCAGGCACCCGAGGTGATCGTGTGCCCGATGGATTCGCCGTTGCGCCAGGTCACGGTGGTCCCGACGGGCACCGTGATGTCCTCCGGCATGAACCGGAGGCCGATCGTGATGACCTCGTCGGGGCCCGGCTGCAGAGCGTCCGCGCCGGACATGCCGTCGTCGACGGTCGACGTCAGCGGCGTCGGATCGGCGATCAGCGCCGGGGTCGACCCGGTGCAGGCGGCGAGCGCGACGAGCAGCGTCGGCACGACCACGAGGGTCAGTCCGAAGCGGGCGGTGGGAGCAGTCGGTGACATGCCCTGTGTTCGGCGCCCCCGGCCGGAAGGTTTGGAACGGGTGGGCAGTATCAGCGAACTGCCAGGTTCGGGGATGCGCGGCGGGTGGCGGCGTGGCGGACAGCGCGGGTGAGCTCCCCCGGGTGAGCTCCCCCGGAGACGCGAGAGCCGGGCCGCAGAACGCCTCTCGGCGGAAGGCCGCTCGTAGCGGCGAAAAGTGGAGCCCGGGGTTACTGCGGCCCGGCTACAGCAGTGTAACCGCGGGGGGCCGCGCGGCATTCCGCGGGCATCCCGTCACGGCCCCGTCAGTGTCACAAATCACGGAGTTCTTGCCGACGGCGAGTGTGCATGCCCGAGAGCAGGGGCACGAGAAGCGAGAAGTCCGTGATTTGTGACAGGAGAGGATCGGGCGAGGGCGGGATGCTCGCCGTCAGTCGAGCGAACCGGCGCGCTCGAGGCGGGCGCAGGCGGCGAAGTCGCGGGCCGACGCAGCCAGTCGGGCGGCGCGGCTCGTCAGCTCGGTGGCGCGCGTGTCGTCAGCGGCCGCATCGGCGTCGTCGGCGAGATCAGCGGCGCCCGCCGCGGCGGTGCGGCAGAACGCCGCCGCCCGCTCGAAGGCGACCGCCACATCGCCGACGTAGACGCCACGCAGCACGGCGTCGGCGAGCACGCGGATCTCGTCGGGCCCCGTCGGCGCCTCGGCCCCGGCGATCACCGGGTCGGCCGTCGCAAGAACCTCGCTGCCGCGCTGGAAGAGCAGGGCCACCCCCGGCGGGTCGGAGCGGATGAGCGCCCGCAGCAGCGACAGCCGCCAGAGCACCCCCGGCAGGGTGCGGGCGCCGGCGCGCGACCACAGCTCGGCGAGCGTGTCGAGACCGTGCTCGTCGGTGAAGGCGACCATGCGCTCGACCAGATCGGGGTCGTCGCTCGCCCGCACCCGGTGCACCAGCGCGCGGGCCGAGTCGTGGGCGATGCGCAGCGTGACCGCCGGATCGAGCCCGCCCTCGTTCACCTCGAAGGCCGCGCTCGGCAGGCGCACGGGGCGGCGGGGGCGGTCGGTCACGCCTCCACGGTAGCCCGCGGCGCTGAACGGTGCTGGGCGGTAGATTGGATGCGGGCCTCTAGCTCAGTTGGCAGAGCAGCGGACTTTTAATCCGCGGGTCGTCGGTTCGAGCCCGACGGGGCCCACGTCACCCAGGCGCTAGTTGTCGAGGCCGTCCCGCGGCGCCGGGGTGTCGTCGCGCACGCGGAAGGTGCCGATGGTCGTCGTGCCGTCCGACTCGTAGACGTCGATGTTGTAGACGGCGTTCGCGTCGGGGTCGGAGCGCACGAGGTTGCGCGTGAACTCGAGCTCGCTGACCCGCACGTACCCGAGCTTGCCGCCCTCGGCGCGGGCCAGGATGAGATCGGGCACGCGGTCGTTGATCGCACTGCCGTAGGTCTCGCCGTTCTCGTTGACCGCGAACTCGACGGGCCCTCCCACCACCGACGCCCCCGGCGCGGCCGACTGGTCGACGAGCGCGCCGATCGCGGGAGCAGCGGCGAAAGCGCCGCCGACGAGCAGCACGCCCCCCACGATCATCACCACGGTCTTCGGTGCAACGGCCATGGCCGACCCCCCTGTCGAATGCATGCGTGCGTCACGCGGAGAGCATCCCCCACTCTCCGCGCTCATCCAATCAGGTGCGCGCGCCGCCGTACAGCCCTGCGTTCACCCCCCGTTCGCGGGCATTCGCGGGGCTGCCGGATGCTCGACTCAGGCCGGGCGGCAGATTCCCCAGCTGCCCGACCACGAGGCGCCCGGCTCGATCCAGCGCAGTCCGACCCCCGAGTTCAGCGCGTCGGCTGGCGCGGTCATCGGTTCGACGGCGATCGCGGTGACGCCGCCCTCGGCGGTCGGGAAGGCGCGCGTGATGAACAGCTGCAGCCACTCCCAGTCGGCCTCTTGCCACACCTCGGTCTCGGTGCCATCGGGCGCGGCGAGGACGGTGCGGATCATCCCGTCGGCGTCGGGCTCGACCCGGAAGGCATCGTCGAGAGCGAGCGCGCCGATGCGGCGGCCCTCGCGCAGATCCCATCCGCCCTCGGCCGGCTCCATGCCGACGGGGTTGAGGCGGTCGTCGACCATGACGTGCTCAACGGTCTGGGCGGTGATGGTGAGGTCGTCGACCGGGTGGCTGCCGACCCGGATGAACGGGTGGGTGCCGACCGCGTAGGGCGCGGGCTCGGCGCCCAGGTTGGTGACGCCGTGGGTGACGGTGATGCCGTTGCCGGTGAGCCGGTACTCGACGGTGGTCCAGAGGTGGAATGGCCAGCCGTGCTGCGGCACGACGGCGGCGCCGAGGGTGACGGCGTCGTCGCTCTTCTCGACCAGCTGGTACGGGGTGTTGCGCAGCAGGCCGTGGATGGCGTTGGTGCGCTCGACCTCGGTGAGATCGAGCTGCTGCACCGCGTCCTTGTGCACCCACCGTCCGTCGCGCACGCGGTTCGGCCACGGCGCGAGCACGATGCCGCAACCGAAGGGTGCCGCGACATCCGCGTCGAAACCCTGGACGAGCGCGTGACCGTCGACCGTGAGGTGCCGCAGAGCGGCGGCGACCGAGGTGACGACGGCCTCGACGGGTCCGTGGGCGCCGTCGTGGCGCAGCCGGTACTGCTCGCCGGTGGGGGGTGCGGGCTCGTGCATGGTGGTCATGCGGTCATGCTACGCGCGGCGCGGCCCGGCTCCGCGCGGGGTCACCGTGGTGACGCGCAGGCCCGCGGCGCGGAGGGGCGCGAGCGCCGCATCCGTCGCCGAATCGTCGGTGATTAGCTCGTCGAGCTCGTCGATGCCGCACACCCGCCCCAGGTGCACCGTGCCGAGTTTCGAGGCGTCGGCGGCGAGGATGCGGCGGGCCGCGCAGGCGACCATGCGGCGCTTCACCTCGGCCTCCGGCAGGTTGACGTTGGTCACCCCGGCCGCGGCGTCGACGCCGGTCGCGCCGAGGATCGCGAGGTCGACCCGCACGTCGTCGAGCAGCGTCGTGGCGAGGGGGTTGACCAGCGAGTGCTGCAGCGAGCGCACGGTGCCGCCCGTGACGACGACCGTGAAACGCGGGATAGCCGGCTCAAGCGCGAGCGCGATGGCGAGCCCGTTCGTCACCACGACGAGCTCCTCCAGCTCGGGCCGCGCGACGAGCTCGTGGGCGACGGCGAGCGCGGTGGATCCGACGTCGAGCAGCAGGCTCTCGCCGGAGCGCACGCGCCCGGCGGTCTCGGCCGCGATCGCGCGCTTGGCCCGGGCGAGCCGGGTGCGCGACTGCTCGAGGCTCGACTCGCGCTCGGCGACGAGGCCGCGCGGCATCGCGCCGCCGTGCACGCGGGTGACGCGGCCCTCGCCCTCGAGCGCGGCGAGGTCGGTGCGCACGGTGACCTCGCTGACGCGCAGCTCGCGCGCGAGGTCGACGACGCGCGCGAATCCGCGGTCGGCCACGAGCAGCGCGAGACGTTCGCGGCGCTGCGGCGCAGCATCCATCAGCCGCCCTTTCGATTTCTGTCGATATCGGAAGCGTACCGCTTGCGATTCCGCAAGTCGCGGGCCGTAGCATCGTGAGGTGCCGATCCGCTTCCACTCCACGACGCTCGCCGACGGGCGCGAGCTCATCTACGTCGACGACGCCGACACCACCCTCGGGCCGGAGCGCTCGATCGACCGCCGCGTGCTCGACCCGCGACCCGAGACCGCGAGCATGCGGCAGGACGTGCTGACCGGCGACTGGGTGTCGATCGCGAGCAACCGGCAGAACCGCGTGTTCATGCCGCCGCCCGACCAGGATCCGCTGGCGCCGCAGAGCGATGCGAACCCCAGCGAGATTCCGAGCCTGTACGACGTCGCCGTGTTCGAGAACCGCTCGCCGAGCTTCGGGCCGGCGCTGACGCACGAGAACGCTCCGCGGGGGCTGGATGACCTCGCCGAGATCGGCTTCGGCCGCAGCCGCACGAGCGTCGGGCGCTGCGAGGTCGTCTGCTTCTCACCCGACCACGAGGGCTCGTTCGGCTCGCAGACGGTGAGCCGCGCGCGCACCGTCATCGAGGCCTGGGCGCACCGCACCGCCGCGCTCAGCGCGATGGAGGGCATCGAGCAGGTGTTCCCCTTCGAGAACCGCGGGGCCGAGATCGGCGTCACGCTGCCACACCCGCACGGGCAGATCTACGCCTACCCCTTCATCACGCCGCGCACCACCGCCCTGCTGCGGTCCATCGACGCGGTCGGCGGCGACCTGTTCGCGCGCATCCTCGAGACCGAACGGGCCAGCGAGCGGGTCGTGCTCGAGGGCGAGCACTTCACCGCGTTCGTGCCCTTCGCCGCACGCTGGCCGATCGAGGTGCACCTGCTGCCGCACCGCCACGTGCCCGACTTCGCCGCCCTGACCGATGCCGAGAAGGACGAGCTCGCGCCGCTCTACCGCCGACTGCTGCGCGGCATCGACGCGCTGTACGACACCCCCACGCCGTACATCGCGGCCTGGCACCAGGCGCCCGTGCATCGCGGGCGCGACACCGTGCGACTGATGCTGCAGGTGACCAGCCCCCGCCGCGGCGCTGAGAGACTGAAGTACCTCGCCGGCTCGGAGGCCGCGATGGGCGCCTTCATCGGCGACGTCGCCCCCGAGGCGCAGGCCGCATTCATCAGAGAGGGGATTGCGAAGGTTCATGACTGACATCCGCGACGACGCCCGCGCCGGGTTCGAGGCCGTCTTCGGCCGGGCCGCCGACGGGCTCTGGTCGGCCCCGGGCAGGGTCAACCTCATCGGCGAGCACACCGACTACAACGAGGGCTTCGTGCTTCCCTTCGCGATCGACCGCCGCACGGTCGTGGCCCTCGGCGTGCGCGACGACCGCCGCGTGCGGGTGGCGAGCACCTTCGCCGACGAACTGGCGGAGATCGACCTCGACGCGCTCGCGCCCGACGCCCTCGGCGGCTGGTCGGCCTACCCGCTCGGCGTCGCCTGGGCGTTCGGCGAGTTCGGCGCCGACCTCGGCGCCGTGCCCGGGGTCGACCTGTTCATCGACTCCGACGTGCCGGTCGGCGCGGGGCTGTCGAGCTCGGCAGCCATCGAGAGCGCCGTCGCCCTCGCGCTCAACGACGTCTGGCAGCTGGGCCTCGACCGCCGCACGCTCGCCCGGGTCGGGCAGCGCGCCGAGAACGTGGCCGTCGGCGCCCCCACGGGCATCATGGACCAGTCGGCCTCGCTGCTCGGCCAGGCAGACCACGCGGTCTTCCTCGACTGCCGCACGCTCGACAGCGAGCTCGTGCCGCTCGGCCTTGCCGAAGCGGGCCTCGCGATCCTCGTCATCGACACGGGTGTGAAGCACAGCCACGCGACCGGCGGCTACGGCGAGCGCCGCGCGGCCTGCGAGCGCGGGGCCGCCGCGCTCGGCGTCAGCAGCCTGCGCGACGCGACCGTCGACGACCTGCCCCGCGCGCAGCAGCTGCTCGACGACGTGACCTTCCGGCGCATCCGCCACGTCATCACCGAGAACCAGCGCGTGCTCGACACCGTCGCGGTGCTGCGCGAGCAGGGCGCGTCGGCGATCGGCGAGCTGCTGGATGCCTCGCACCGCAGCATGCGGGACGACTTCGAGATCTCGGTGCCCGAGCTCGACCTCGCCGTCGAGACCGCGGTCGCCGCCGGAGCCCTCGGCGCGCGCATGACGGGGGGTGGATTCGGCGGGGCGGCCATCGCGCTCGTCCGGGTCGGCGACCTCTCGCGCGTGCAGGTCGCCGTCGACAATGCGTTCGGCGAGCACGCCTTCGGGCAGCCTGACACCTTCGTCGTCACGGCCTCCGACGGGGCCGCCCGCAACTAGGCCACGGCATCCCGCGGCCCGGCCCCTCGCCGCGGGCTACCAGCGGTTCTGCGCCTGCTCGGCCCAGCCGACGAGTCCGTCGACGCTGACGCGCGCACCGCTGGAGTCGAGCATCCACCCGCTCCAGGTGCCGAGCGCCTGGTGAATCGTGCTGGCCACGACGACCGCGTTCGTCTGCTCGAGCCGACGGTGCCACGGCGTGAGGGTCACGTCGGCGTGCTCACCGACGATGCGCCAGGGCGAGTGCTCGTCGTCGAGGTCGTACTGCCAGGCGAGCTCCTCGCCGATGTAGTGCTGCACGCCATCGACGAACACGGCATTCTCGGTCGAGCCGGTGCCGTCGGTCCACTTCCCGCCGAGCTGGAGGCCGATGCGACGCCCGTCGACGATGCCCGAGCCGGCCGCCCATTTCCAGGTCATCCGGTAGGGCCAGCGACCCCGGCCGCGGTCGAGCACCGCCCAGCTGCCCTCGCCGACCGCATACTCGCGTCCGTCGATCAGGATCGTGCCCGAGACGGGCCGGGCGACATCCTTCAGCGTGTACTGGAAGAGGCGGTCGCTCCACGGCACGACCACGCCGAGCGCGTCACCGGCGTCGGGGCTGGTCACGTCGATCGCGAAGCCCGGTGCGGTGCCGCGGATGCTCGTGGCCGAGCCCGCGGAGAGCATCCGGAGCTCGCTCGCCCCCAGGCGACCACCCCACCGCGCGCTCGCCTCGAACGGCGGCAGCGTGTCGGGGATGCTCGTGCCGCGCCCGAGCGGCTCCAGCCCGCCGATCGTCCGGTGCTCGCCGGTGGCGCGCACCACCAGGTAGATCGAGGGCACGGCCGCGTAGTCGAGGCTCGCGACGGTCATCCCGACGAACACCTCGGGGGTCATGATGCCCCAGTACTCCCAGCGCTTCGAGCGTCCCCAGCCGCGTAGCGGGCTGCAGTGCAGGGGCGTGCGAGTGCGGCCGACGGCGGCCGGGTTGAGCCGCCCACTGGGCAGGCACAGGTCGACGGGGTCGGTGATCTCGGGCAACGTCATCGGTGCCGGTCCTTCCGGGTGGGGCAGGGTGGAGCGTGCGAACGCCCGCGGCTAGCGCGAGATCGCGAGCGCCGCCGCCGTCGAGCTGAGCACCTCGTCGGCGAAGGCCGGGTCGTCGGAGACCGCGCGGCCGTAGCTGGGCACCATGGCCTGCAGGCGCGGCCGCCAGCCCTCGACCCGATCCGCGAAGCACCGCTCGATGAGGTCGAGCATGATCGACGGCGCGGTCGAGGCCCCCGGCGAGGCGCCGAGCAGGCCCGCGATCGATCCGTCGGCCGCCGCGACGACCTCGGTGCCGAACTGCAGAGTGCCGCCCTTGCCGGGCACGTTCTTGATGATCTGCACCCGCTGACCGGCGGTCAACTGGTACCAGTCGTCACCGTCGGCCTCCGGGTAGAACTCGCGCAGGGCGTCGAGCTTCTTCGAGCGCGTCGCCAGCAGCTCGCCGACGAGGTAGGTCACGAGGTCGAAGTTGCGCAGGCCCACTTGGATCATCGGCACGATGTTGTGCCAGCGGATCGAGCCGAAGAGGTCCCACCACGAACCCGTCTTGAGGAACTTCGGGGTGAACCCGGCGTAGGGCCCGAACAGCAGGCTCGGGGTGCCGTCGACGACACGGGTGTCGAGGTGCGGAACCGACATCGGCGGAGCGCCGACCGAGGCCTTGCCGTAGATCTTGGCGTTGTGCTTCGCGACGACCTCGGGGTTGTCGCTGCGCAGCCACTGGCCGCTGACGGGGAAGCCGCCAAAGCCGCGGATCTCGGGGATGCCGCTCTTCTGCAGCAGCGGGAGGGCGTGCCCGCCGGCGCCGACGAACACGAACCGCGCGGTCACCTCGACCGGTGTCGCGCCGACCTCGTGGCGCATCGAGAGCTTCCAGAGGCCGTCCTTGGTGCGGCGGATGCCCGTCACGCGGTGCTCCAGGTGCAACGATGCGCCGTTCGCGACGAGGCCGTCGACGAGGGCGCGGGTGAGCGCCCCGAAGTCGACGTCGGTGCCCGCGGCCATGCGCGTGGCGGCGATCGGCTGCGACTTCGCCCGACCCGGGATGACGAGCGGCGCCCACGAGCGGATCACCGCGGCGTCGTCGCTGAACTCCATGCCCGCGAAGAGCGGGTGGTCCTTGAGGGCCTCGTACCGCTTGCGGAGGTACTCGACGTTCGCCTCGCCCCACACCATGCTCATGTGCGGCGTGGCCGAGAGGAAGGCGGTCGGCTCGGGCAGCACGCCCTCGCTCACCAGGAACGACCAGAACTGCCGCGAGACCTGGAACTGTTCGTTGATCTTCACCGCGTTGGCGATGTCGATCGTGCCGTCGGGCCGCTCGGGCGTGTAGTTGAGCTCGCAGAGGGCGGCGTGCCCCGTGCCCGCGTTGTTCCACGGGTTGGAGCTCTCGAGCGCGACATCGCTCAGGCGCTCGTAGATGCGGATCGTCCAGGTGGGCTCGAGCTGCTGCAGCATGGTGCCGAGCGTCGCGCTCATGATGCCGCCGCCGATGAGGGCGACGTCGATGGGTTCGGTCACCCCGACAGTTTAGCCGCGCTTCACAGCGCCCCTTCCGCCGCGGGCTAGGCTGGCGCGGTGATTCTGCCCCTTCTTTCGATCGGCGTGATCGGGGGACTCTTCGCGGGTCTCTTCGGGGTCGGCGGCGGCTTCATCATGGTGCCGCTCATGCTGCTGTGGCTGCGCTTCGATCAGCGGAGAGCATCCGCCACCTCGCTGCTCGCGATCGTGCCCCCGGCAGCTCTGTCGGCGACGCTGTACGGCGCCCAGGGGCAGATCGACGTGCTCGCGGCCGCGATCATCGCCGCCGGCGCCCTCGGCGGCGCACCCCTCGGGGCGATGCTGCTGCGCCGCCTGCCGCTGGTGGCGCTGAAGTGGCTGTTCATCGCGGGGCTCGTGGCGACGGCGCTGCGGCTCGTGCTCACCGTGCCGCAGCGCGACGGCGCGATCGACTACGGCGTGGCCGCCGTGATCGGGCTTGTGGCGCTCGGGCTGGTGATGGGCGTCGTCGCCGGCCTGCTCGGCGTCGGCGGCGGCATCATCGCGGTGCCCGTTCTCATCGCGCTCTTCGGCATGGGCGACCTCCTGGCGAAGGGCACCTCGCTGCTCGCGCTGATCCCGGGAGCCCTGCTCGGCACGCTCGCCAATCGCCGAGCCGGACTGCTCCACGTGCGCGACGCCCTGCTGATGGGTCTCGCCGCGGCGGCGAGCTCGGTGGGAGGCGTGGCACTGGCATTCTGGCTGCCCGCGCAGCTGTCGGCCTGGCTGTTCGCCGCCCTGCTGCTCGCGGTGATCATCCAGCTGGCCCTCAGACCAGCAGGGCCGTCGCCCCGTCGATCAGACACCGCCACGCCCTGAATGCGACAGGATGTCTGGCATGGGCGAGCGGAGAGACGAACCTGATGCACCTCGTGTGCCGCTGACGACCATCGCCAAGGTGACGTCGATCATCCTCGAGGTCGCGCGCGAGAACGGACCGATTGGCGTTCGAGAACTGGCGCGAAAGACGGGAGTCGACCGAAGCGCCGTCAGCAGAATCGCGGCGGAGCTCCGTGAACTCGGCATCTTTGCCGAGACTCCCGACGGCACCTGTGCGCCAGGCCCAGAACTGTGGGCGCTCTCGAGCCACCTACGCCGGTCAACCTCCATCGACGCCGCGGCTGGGCGCACCGTGAGCGACCTCGCCAGCCGCTTTCGCGAGACTGCGGCGGCCGTCATCGTCGGAGACACCGGCGCTCGGGTAATGCATGCCTCGATTGCGGGCGGCCCTGTCGCGGTGATTCTCACTCCCGGAGCTCTCGCGCCGGTCTCGATATCAAACTCTCGCCACGACAGCACAACCGTCGTAGCCGCTCATGACGGAGCAACATACATCTCGGCCGAGGTCGGCTCTGACGAAGCAGGTCGTCGGTGGTGGCTACTCCTCGCACTGCCTGAGCATCGCACCACCGCGGAGACCATCTCACGGGCACAGCGCGCCCTGTCGGAGGCCGTCGGCACCCTTCGCCTCGACACCTCTTGGTGACCGTCACGACGATCGGCGATGCAAGGACTCGTGAAGAGCTCGCCCCTCCCGATCAGAGGCCGAGCTCGGCGAGCGCTGCATCCATCTTCTCGAGCATGAGGGCGTAGCCTTCGTCGTTGGGGTGCAGCCCGTCGGTGGCCATCAGGCCGGGAGCGCCCGCGATCCAGGTCGACGCCCCCGGGATGAACGGCAGGTCGTAGCGCTCGGCCGCGGCGCGCACCCAGCCGATGATGGTTTCGAGCGACGCGGGCCGCTCGGCCGTGTACCAGAAGGGCTCGACGACGACGATGCGCGCCTCCGGCAGCGCCTCGGTCAGGCGGGCGAGATCGGTGTCGATCTGCTGCTCGATCTCGTCGGCACGCGCGTCGAACGAGAAGGAGTCGTTGAGCCCCATCGTCACGATGACGATGTCGGGCTGCTGGTCGATGATCAGTGCCGGCAGGTCGGTGTCGGCGAACGCGCGCCGGTTGTTGATGAAGCCGAGCCCGTTGACGCTCGGGTTGAACTCGCGCCAGCCGCGCCGCTCGGCCAGTTGGGTCGACCACCGCACCGAAAGGTCGCTCGCGCCGGTGCCGAGCGTGTACGAGTCGCCGTAGAAGGCGACGAGCGGCCGATCGTCGTCGGCCGGGTCGACGCCGGTGCCGGGTGCGACCGCGGGCGCGCATCCCGCCAGCACGGCGAGCGCGGTCAGGGCGGCGACGACGGCTCCGACCAGCGAACGGGGGCGGCGGATGCTCATGCCCCCTATTCGACGCCCTCCGGCTGAGGGTTCGCCCGGGGTCGCACCCGCCCGTCACCCACCGAAACCGCGCCCTCGACGATGCCCCCTCGGGCTGGGGCGAAGGGGCGCGCAACCTTCCAGATCTGCGGACCGGAATGACCAGCGTTCACCTCGATCCGCAATTCCGGAAGGTACGGAGACCGGTGGAGCCGCCGCGGGGACGAGGGGACGGTGGACGCCGACGACAGCGATGAGGACAGCGCCAGGATGCGCACGACGCAGCGCGACGCCCTACGTCAGTTCATCGGCACGCACAGGTGCCAGCGTCGGGCGCTTCGCCGTCCGGTGGTCGCCCGAGGAGCGACCGGTCAGGCGGCGGCCGATCCATGGCAGCACGTAGCGGCGCCAGTACTCCGCGGTCCGCGGGCGGGCGGAATCGTCGACGCCGGGGAGGTCTTCCGCCTGGGCGTCGGGCGCACCGGGCGGGGCGGGCACGGCGACCTCGAGCGCGGCGAGCACGTTCGCCGCCGCCCGGGCGTGACCCCGCGCGTTGAGGTGCAGCCTGTCGACCGACCAGTAGGCGAGCTCGGGCAGGTGCGGGTCAGACCAGTTGTCGACGAAGAGCACCCCCGAGCCCTCGAGCCGCTCGCGCACCGCGCGGGCGAGCGCGTCGCCGCGGCGCGCGAACGTCGAGCCCATCGGGAGGTGCCGGGTCGGGTTGCCCCCACTGACGATCATCACCCGCACACCCTGGTCGCGGGCGGCGAGCGCCGCGGCGGTCAGGCGGTCGGCGACGCCGTCGATCGAGACACGCGGCCGCAGAATATCGTTGCCCCCGCCGTTGATGCTCAGCAGCTGCGGGCGCAGCGCGAGTGCGGCTGGCAGCTGGTCATCGACGATCGGCGCGAGGAGCCGCCCGCGGATCGCGAGATTGGCGTAGCCGACCGACCCGCCTGCCGCGTGCGCGAGGGCCGCCGCGACGAGGTCGGCCCAGCCGCGCGGCGTGCCGTCGGCCCGCTCGTCGCCCATGCCCTCGGTGAAGCTGTCGCCGATCGCGGCGTAGCTCGGCACCGGCGGCATCAGAGTCTCCGTGCCGCGCCGCTCAGCGCTTCGCGGCGACGAGCTCGGCGAGCTGCACGGCGTTGAGCGCCGCCCCCTTGCGGAGGTTGTCGTTGCTGATGAACATCGCCAGGCCCCGACCGCCGGGAACACCCTCGTCGGCGCGGATGCGCCCGACCAGCGAGGGGTCGTCGCCAGCGGCGTCGAGCGGGGTGGGAACATCCATCAGCTGGACACCCGGCGCATCGGCCAGCAGCTCGCGCGCGCGCTCGGGGCTGATCGGCCGCGCGAACTCGGCGTTGATCGCGAGCGAGTGGCCGGTGAACACCGGCACCCGCACGCACAGGCCGCTGACGCGCAGCTCGGGCAGCTCGAGGATCTTGCGCGACTCGTTGCGCAGCTTCTTCTCCTCGTCGGTCTCGCCCAGGCCGTCATCGACGAAGGAGCCCGCCTGCGGAATGACGTTGAAGGCGATGCGCTTCGGGAAGGTCCGCACCTCGGGGTACTCGACGGCGTCGCCGTCGTGCACGAGCCCCATGGCGTCGTGCGCGACGACCGCGCGGGCCTGCTCGAGCAGAACCTCGCCGCCGACGAGGCCCGCGCCGGAGACGGCCTGGTAGGTGCTGACGATGAGCCGCTCGAGGCCGGCCTCGGCGTCGAGCACCTTCAGCACCGGCATCGCGGCCATCGTCGTGCAGTTCGGGTTCGCGATGATCCCCTTGACCGCCTGGTCGATGGCGTGCGGGTTGACCTCGCTCACGACGAGCGGCACCTCCGGGTCCATGCGCCAGCCGGAGGAGTTGTCGATGACGGTCACGCCCGCCGCGGCGAAGCGCGGCGCCTGCGCCTTGCTGAGCGTGGCACCCGCGCTGAAGATCGCGATGTCCAGCCCGCTCGGGTCGGCCGTCTCGGCATCCTCCACGACGATCTCGCGATCGCCCCACGGGATGACCGTTCCGGCGCTGCGCGCACTGGCGAAGAAGCGCAGCTCGCCGACGGGGAAGTCGCGGTCGAGCAGCAGCTGGCGCACCACGGCGCCGACCTGCCCGGTGGCGCCGACGACGCCGAGGTTCACGGTGGTCGCCATGGTCATCGCCCCGTTCCCGCGTAGACGACCGCGTCGGTGTCACCATCGAGGCCGAAGGCCGTGTGCACGGCCCGCACCGCGTCGTTCAGCATGTCCGCGCGGATGACCACCGAGATGCGGATCTCGGAGGTGCTGATCATCTCCATGTTGATGCCCGCGTTCTTCAGCGTGGTGAACAGCTGCGCCGAGACGCCGGCGCTCGTGCGCATGCCGCCGCCGACCACCGACAGCTTGCCGATCTGGTCGTCGTAGGCGAGTGCCTCGAACCCGAGGGTCGCCTGCACCGCCTTCAGCGCGGTGAGCACCTTCTCGCCGTCGGCCTTCGGCAGGGTGAAGCTGATATCGGTGCGGCTCGTCGCGGCGGTCGACACGTTCTGCACGATCATGTCGATGTTGGCACCGGTCTCGGCGACGATCGTGAAGATGTCGGCGGCCATGCCAGGGGTATCGGGCACGCCGACCACGGTGATCTTCGCCTCGCTCAGATCGCCGGCGACCCCGGTGATGATCGGCTCTTCCATCGTCTCTCCCTCTGTTCCGCTGACAACCCAGGTGCCCTCGTTGGGCGTGAACGACGACCGCACGTGCAGAGTGACCCCGTGCCGGCGGGCGAACTCGACCGCGCGGATGTGCAGCACCTTCGCGCCCGCGGCCGCGAGCTCGAGCATCTCCTCCGCCGTGACGCGGTCGACCTTGCGCGCCTTCTTCACCACGCGCGGGTCGGCGGTGAAGACGCCGTCGACGTCGGTGTAGATCTCGCACACGTCAGCGCCGAGCGCCGCAGCCAGCGCGACCGCGGTGGTGTCGCTGCCGCCGCGACCGAGCGTCGTGATGTCGCGACTGTCGCGGTTGAAGCCCTGGAACCCGGCGACGATCGCGATGGCCCCCTCGTCGAGGGCCTCCTGCACGCGCACCGGGGTGACGTCGACGATGCGGGCGGCGCCGTGGCGGGCATCCGTGATCATGCCGGCCTGGCTGCCGGTGAACGAGCGCGCGTCGTGACCCATGCTGCGGATCGCCATGGCGAGCAGCGCCATCGAGATGCGCTCGCCCGTCGTGAGCAGCATGTCCATCTCGCGCGGGTCGGGCAGCGGGGTGACCTGGTGGGCGAGGTCGATGAGCTCGTCGGTGGTGTCGCCCATCGCGCTCACGGCGACGACCACCTGGTTGCCGGCGGTGCGGGTGGCGACGATGCGCTTGGCGACGCGCTTGATGCTCTCGGCGTCGGCGACCGAGGAGCCGCCGAACTTCTGCACGATGAGGCTCACGGCGGATCTCCTGGAAGGGTGTGACGCAGCGGGGTGACGCAGCGGTGCTTGTGGCGAATGGTGGCGGCGGCGCGGTGCGCAGTGCAGGCCCGGCCGCAGGCGCGACGTCGATGGCGAGCCGTGGAGGCCGATTCTACCCGTGCCGGATGCCCGCTCGGGCATGCGGGCCGGCGCGATCCGCTCCAACCGGGGTCAGAGCGTGCGGCGCCCCTCGAACGCGCGGCCCAGCGTGACCTCGTCGGCGTACTCGAGGTCGCCGCCGACGGGCAGGCCGCTCGCGAGCCGCGAGACGGTGAGCCCGGGCTGCACGAGCAGACGGGAGAGGTAGGTTGCCGTGGCCTCGCCCTCGAGGTTCGGGTCGGTGGCGATGATGACCTCGGTGACGGTGCCGTCGCGCAGGCGGCCGAGCAACTGGCTGATGCGCAGATCGTCGGGGCCGATGCCGTCGATCGGGCTGATCGCGCCGCCGAGCACGTGGTACAGCCCGCGGAACTCGCGCGTGCGCTCGATCGCGACGACGTCTTTCGCCTCCTCGACAACGCAGATGCTCGTGGGGCTGCGGCGCGGGTCGCGGCAGATCGAGCACTGCGCCTCTTCCGCGACATTGCCGCAGATCTCGCAGAAGCGCACCTTCTCGCGCACGTCGATGAGCAACTGCGACAGCCGGGTGACGTCGAACGACTCGGTCTGCAGAATGTGGAAGGCGATGCGCTGCGCCGACTTCGGCCCGATACCGGGCAGGCGCCCGAACTCATCGATCAGGTCTTGGATGATGCCGTCGTACATCAGTACTCATCCCGGAACGGGTCGGGCGCATCGGCGCTCGACGGCTGATCGGGATCGCGCGGCGCCGGGGCGGCGTCGGGGATGCCCTCCGCGGGCAGCTCGGCCCCACCGGCCACGCTGACCGCGGGCTCGAGGATCTCCTCGCCGAGGAAGGTCGCGCCGAGCACCTCGCGCACCACGGCCTCGCCGTAGCGCTGACGGCCATCGACCTCGGCGCGATGCACGACCGCGGCGGGGGCGGCGGGCGGGGCGGATGCGGTCTCGGGGCTGCTCGCGGGGCTGGCCGCACTGGCAGCGCTGCTGGGGCTGTCGGCGCTGGCCGGGCTGGCGCTCGCCGGGCTCGCAGACGCCGGGCTGGCGCTCGCGGGGCTCGCAGACGCCGATGCGGTGCTCGTCGGGATCGGCGCGACGACCCAGTCGGTGACCGGTGCGGCTGCGGGAGAGGGGGGCGGCGTGGCGGCGGGCTTGGCCGGCGCGGACTTCGGCGGGGCAGATGCGACGGCGGGCTTCGGCGCGGCGGGCTTCTCGGCCGGCGCCGTCGCGGCGGGGGTGGCGGGCGACGCGGCGGGAGCATCCGTCACCGGCGTGACCCGGACGATGAACTTGACGCGCACGCCGAGCACCTGCTGGATCGCTGCGCGCACGTGCTCGCTGACGCTGTCGGCGGGGGCGGTGCGCTGCTTGAACGCGGCCGCGTCGGCCTCGGTCGGGAAGGCGATCGTGAGCACGTCGTCATCGAGGGCGGCGGGGGTGGTCGCGAAGACGATGGTCCACGAGCTGCGCTTGTGCTGCTGCACCGCGTCGAGCACGGCGGGCCAGGCCTCCTGCACACGGGCGAGCGTGAGGGGCTCGGCCGGAGCGGCGGGCTGGGTTGCGGCCGGCTCGACTGCGGCTGGCTCGGCCGCGGCGGGCACGGCCGCGACGGGCACGGCCGCGACGGGCTCGGGCGGAGCGGGCGGAGCGGCCAGGGGCTCGGGCGCCGACGGCGCCGCCGCCGGCACGGGTGCTGACGCGGCAGCCCGGGTGGGTGACACGGGTGTGGCGGTCTTCGCGGCCTCGCCCCCGAGGGCGACGAGCACGCGCGCCGTCATGAGCTCGAGGTGCAGCCTCGGCGAGGTCGCGCCGGTCATCTCGGTGAGAGCCTTGTTGACCACGTCGGCCGCGCGCGACAGCTCGGCGGGCGTGAAGCCGGCGGCCTGCTCGCGCATCGCCTGCAGGTCGGCATCGGGGATGCCGTGCAGCACCTCGGCGGCGTTGTCGGCCGTCGCCTGCACGACGATGAGGTCGCGCAGGCGCTCGAGCAGATCATCGACGAACCGGCGAGGGTCCTGCCCGGTCTGGATGACCCGGTCGACGGCGTGGAAGGCGGCCGCGGCGTCGCGCGCACCAATCGCCGTGACGACCTCGTCGAGCAGGGCGCCGTGCGTGTAACCGAGCAGGGCGACCGCGCGCTCGTAGGTGACGGTCGCGTCATCCGAGCCCGCCATGAGCTGGTCGAGCAGCGAGAGCGTGTCGCGCACCGAGCCGCCGCCGGCCCGCACGACGAGCGGCAGCACGCCGGGCTCGATCGTGACGTTCTCGCTCGCGCACAGCTGCTGCACGTACTCGAGCAGCTGCGCGGGCGGCACGAGCCGGAACGGATAGTGATGCGTGCGCGAGCGGATGGTGCCGATGACCTTCTCGGGCTCGGTCGTCGCGAAGATGAACTTCACGTGCTCCGGCGGCTCCTCCACGATCTTCAGCAGCGCGTTGAAGCCCTGCGGCGTCACCATGTGCGCCTCGTCGAGGATGAAGATCTTGTAGCGGTCGCGTGCGGGGGCGAACACGGCGCGCTCGCGCAGATCGCGCGCATCGTCGACGCCGTTGTGGCTGGCGGCATCGATCTCGACGACGTCGAGTGAGCCGCCACCCTCGCGGCTGAGCTCGACGCAGCTCGGGCACACGCCGCACGGGGTGTCGGTCGGACCCTCGGCGCAGTTCAGGCAGCGGGCCAGGATGCGGGCCGACGTCGTCTTGCCGCAGCCGCGCGGCCCGCTGAACAGGTACGCGTGGTTCACCCGGTCTCCGCGGAGGGCGGCGCGCAGCGGGTCGGTCACGTGGCTCTGGCCGATGAGCTCGGCGAACGTCTCGGGCCGGTAGCGGCGGTAGAGGGCGGTGACCACGTGCCCAGCGTAGTCGCCACCTCGGATGCCCGAGCCGGGCATCCCGCCCCCGTGGTTGCACGAATGAAGGACTTCCGGGCGCGGGTCACGGCGAGTCGCGGCGACACGCCGACGCAAGATGCCCGGCGTCCTTCATTCGTGCAGGCGCAGCCGCGGGGCTCAGGCGACGAGGGCGGCGGCGGCCTGCGCGATCGCGAGCTCCTCGTTCGTCGGCACGACGAGCACGGCGACGCGCGAGCCCTCCGGCGAGATGACGCGAGCGTCGCGCGAGGGCGACTCGTTGCGCGCGGCGTCGAGCGCGAGCCCGAGGTGCTCGAGCCCCGCCAGCGCCCGCGCGCGCAGCGCGGGCGCGTTCTCTCCGACGCCGGCCGTGAAGACCACGGCGTCGAGGCCGCCCAGCTGGGCGAGGTACGCCCCGACGTAGTGCCGGATGCGGTGCGCCCAGACCGCGAGCGCGCGCTCCGCATCCGCATCGCCCGATTCGGCGGCCGCGCGCACGTCCCGCATGTCGGACGATCCGGCGAGACCGAGCAGCCCGCTGCGGCTGTTGAGCAGGCGGTCCAGCTCATCGATGGAGAGCCCCGAGCGCAGCAGGTGCAGCAGCGCCCCCGGGTCGAGGTCGCCCGAGCGTGTGCCCATGACAAGCCCGGCGAGCGGGGTGAGCCCCATCGAGGTGTCGATCGAGCGGCCGCCGTCGATCGCCGTCGCCGAGGCGCCGTTGCCGAGGTGCAGCACGATGAGCTTGAGCTCGGCCAGCGGGCGCCCGAGCAGCGCCGCGGCCCGGACGGCCACGAACTGGTGGCTCGTGCCGTGGAAGCCGTAGCGCCGCACGCCGTGCTCGGCCGCGACGGCGCGGTCGATCGCGTAGATCGCGGCGGCGGGCGGCATCGTCTGGTGGAAGGCCGTGTCGAACACCGCGACGTGCGGCACGCCGGGCAGCGCGGCGCGCGCGGCCCGGATTCCCGCGAGGTTCGCCGGGTTGTGCAGCGGGGCGAGAGCGCTGACCGCCTGGATGCTCGCCTCCACCTCCGCGTCGATCACCACGGGCGCCGTGAACACGTCGCCGCCGTGCACGACGCGGTGCCCGACCGCGGCGATGGTGCCCGCCTCGGCGCCGAGGCGCTCGAGCACGAGCATCATGCCCGCCGTGTGGTCAGCCGCGTCGCCCGCCGGCTGCCCATCAGTATCGCGCTGCCCGATGCGCTCGAGCATCCCCGCCAGCACCACCTGCTCGCTCGCGACGTCGATGAGCTGGTACTTGATCGAGCTCGACCCCGAGTTGACGACGAAGACGCGCACTACGCCGTGCCCCCGATGGTCGAGATCGGCATGGTCGGCGGCGGGGGCGTGCGCTGCGCCTGGATCGCGGTGATGGCGACCGTGTTGACGATGTCGCTCACGAGAGCGCCGCGGCTGAGGTCGTTGACGGGCTTGCGCAGACCCTGCAGCACCGGCCCGACGGCGACGGCGCCCGCCGAGCGCTGCACTGCCTTATAGGTGTTGTTGCCGGTGTTGAGGTCGGGGAAGACGAACACGGTCGCGCGGCCGGCCACGGGCGAGCCCGGCATCTTCGAGGCCGCGACGCTCGGCTCGGCCGCCGCGTCGTACTGCATCGGCCCGTCGACCAGCAGTTCGGGCGCCCGCTCGCGCACCAGCTGGGTCGCCGCGCGCACCTTCTCGACGTCGTCACCCGCGCCCGAGTCGCCGGTCGAGTACGACAGCATCGCCACGCGCGGCTCGATCGCGAACTGCGCCGCCGTCGCCGCCGACGAGATCGCGATGTCGGCGAGCTGCTCGGCGGTCGGGTCGGGAATCACCGCGCAGTCGCCGTAGACGAGCACGCGGTCGGCGAGGCACATGAAGAACACGCTCGACACGACGGAGACGCCCGGGTCGGTCTTGATGATCTCGAAGCTCGGGCGGATCGTGTGCGCCGTCGTGTGCGCCGCCCCCGACACCATGCCGTCGGCGAGCCCGAGGTGCACCATCATCGTGCCGAAGTAGCTGACGTCGGTGACGACATCGCGCGCGGTCTCGTAGGTGACGCCCTTGTGGGCCCGCAGCCGCGCGTACTCCTCCGCGAAGCGGTGCCGGTGCTGCTCATCGAGCGGCGACAGGATGCGCGCCCCCGACAGGTCGAGCCCGAGCTCGGCGGCGCGCGCCCGCACGGACTGCTCGTCCCCGAGAATCGTCAGCTCGCACACCCCGCGCTGCAGCAGGGTGCCGGCCGCGCGCAGCACGCGGTCATCGTCGCCCTCCGGCAGCACGATGTGCTTGCGGTCGCCGCGCGCCCGCTCGAGCAGGTCGAACTCGAACATGAGGGGCGTCACGGCGCCGGCCCGCGTCACATCGAGACGGTTCATGAGCGCCTCGGCGTCGATGTGGCGCTCCCACAGCGCCAGTGCCGTGTCGTACTTGCGCTGGCTGTCAGCGGCCAGCCGACCCCGGGCGCTCATGATGGCGCGCACGGTGTCGTAGGTGCCCGACTCGGCCCGCACGATCGGCAGGCTCGGGTCGAGCCCGTCGACGAGGCTCTGCACCGCATCCGGGGTCTCGAACCCGCCGTAGAGGATGATCGCCGCCAGGCTCGGGAACGTCTCGCTGGCATGCGCCATGAGCACGGCCAGCAGCACCTCGCTGCGGTCGCCCGGAATGAGCACGACAGCGCCCTCGGTGAGGCGCGGCAGCACGTTCTCCATCGACATGCCGGCGACGACCGCACCCAGCACCTCGCGCTGCAGCAGGGCAGGGTCGCCGCGCACGACGGTGCCACCGACCGCCTGCACGACCGCGTCGACGGTCGGGGCGATCAGGTACGGGTCCTCCGGGATGCTCGCCACGAGCGCCTCGGGGGCCACGGTCTGCACGGCCGCGACGATGGCGTCGAGCGCCCCGGGGTCTGCCCGGTTCGCGATGATGCCGAGCAGCTGCGCGTGCTCGTGCTGCAGCTCGGCGACCGCCACCTCGGCGACCCGGCGCATGTCGTCGGCCGAGCGCGGCCCCGACTCGTCGAGCCCGCGGCCGCCCGTCGACCCGCTCTCGCGCCCGCCGATCACCAGCAGCACCGGAGCGCCCAGGTTGGCGGCGATGCGCGCATTGAACGAGAGCTCGGTCGGGCTCGACACGTCGGTGTAGTCGCTGCCGACGATGACGACCGCGTCGCTGCGCTGCGCCACCGCGTGGTAGCGCTCGACGATCACGGCGAGCGCCGCCTCCGGGTCGGCGTGCACCGCGTCGTAGCCGACGCCCACGCACTCGTCGTAGGAGAGGTCGACGCCGTCGTGCGCGAGCAGCACGTCGAGAACGTAATCCCGCTCCTCGCTCGACCGCGCGACGGGCCGGAACACCCCCACCCGCTTCACGCGATGACTGAGTGAGTCGACGAGCCCGAGAGCGATGGTCGACTTGCCCGAGTTGCCCTCGGCGGAGGTGACGTAGATGCTGCGCGACATTTCGCCCAGCCTAGAGCGACGGCCTCGGAGGGCCCAGGGTCGATGGTCCCGACGGGCAGCGGCGGGCATCCGCACCCACAAAAAAGGACCCCTCGCGCACCCGCCAGAGCCCGGTTACCCTTGCTGCATTTCTGCCCTGGGGGAGTTGGCCTGGATGGCGCCACGCGAGGAGCCGCCCCTAGTTTACGGGTAGCATGGCCGAGTCGTCGCGCGCGAGCGCTGCGGCCGCCCGGAGGATTCGCCTAGTGGCCTATGGCGCACGCTTGGAAAGCGTGTTGGGTGCAAGCCCTCGGGGGTTCGAATCCCCCATCCTCCGCCACACCGCCCCGCGCGAGGTGCTGCAGCTCGGGCGGTCAGGCCACCACGGGAGAGCGCTCCTCGAGACCCCAGGCCTGCCCGTAGCCGCCCTCGGCCTCGGGGCGCGCCATGAGGTCGAGGAAGGGCTGCGCATCGAAAGCCTCCGGGCCCAGCACGCCGGCGCCGCTCCACGCGCCCGTGGCGAGTAGCTCGAGCGCGATGACGGGATTGAGCGCGGTCTGCCACACAACGCACTGGCTCTCGTACTCGGCCATCGTCCACTCGTTGTCGGAGACGTGGTACAGGTACACCGCGCGGGGCTGGCCGTCGACCCCGGTGCCGGTCACCCAGAGGCCGGCGCAGGTCTTGCCGGTCATCCGCGGGCCGAGGGTGGCCGGGTCGGGCAGACCGGCCGCGACGACGTCGCGGGGCGCGACCTCGACGGGGCCGCTCTTCGACCGCACCCGAATCGGCTCGGTCTTGTCGAGGCCGAGCTGGTTGAGGGTCTTGAGAGTGCCGATGAACTCGTCGCCGAGGCCGTACTTGAAGGTCACGCGCTTGGCCTCGAGCCAGCGCGGCATCAGCAGCACCTCCTCGTGCTCGACGTTGACGCACTCGACCGGGCCGATTCCCTCGGGAAAGTCGAAGACCTCGGGCTCGCTGAACGGCGGGGTGGTGAACCAGCCGCGGCCCTTCTCCCAGATCACCGGCGGGTTGAGGCACTCCTCGATGGTCGTCCAGATCGAGAACGAGGGGGCGAAGATCTCGTTGCCCTCGTCGTCGCGCACGACGAGGTTGGCGCCGTCGCGCGTGCCGAGCTCGTCGACCTCGCGGAACAGGTGGTCGACGGCGTAGCGCGCGAACACGTCGCTGAGCCCGGGCTCGACGCCCATGCCGACGAGCGCGAGGCGACCCGCCTTCTCCCACTCCTCGGCGACGGCGAACTGCTCGTCGCCGAGCTTCACACCGGTCAGCTCGTAGGGCTGCGAGGGGTGCGGCACCGAGAGGCTCATCGCCATGTCCATGTAGTCGGCGCCGGCGGCGATCGCCCCGCGGAAGATCGGCATGACGAACTTCGGCTCAACGGCGTTCATGACGTGCGTGGCCCGATGCTCGCGCGCGACGCGCTCGACGACGGCGGCGTCGGAGGCGTCGATCTGCGCGGCGACGAAGCGGTCACCCTGTGGGCCGTGCTTGGCCTCGATCCAGGCGATGGTGCGCTCGGCGCGGGCGATGTCGTAGTCGCTGACGATGATCGTCTCGAAGAACGAGCGGCGGGCGGCAATCTTTGCGATGGCGTCTCCGACGCCTCCGGCGCCGACAAGCAGAATCCTCATGCGGTCATGTTATCCAGATGGACAACACGTCCGCCACCCTCGCTTTACGCGGTCCCGGCGGGCGGCTGCGCAGGCGCGGTCAGCGCTCGAGCGGCGGAACCGTGCGCGGCCGCACGATAAGCCACAGGCTCACGATCGACACGACCGACGTCGCGGCCATGACGGATCCCATCGGCACGGCGCTCGTGATGCCGAACAGACCGACGATCGGCGAGAGCAGCCCGGCGAGCCCGAAGTTCATCGCCCCCAGCAGCGAGGCCGCGGTGCCCGCCTCGCTGCCGTGGTTGACCAACGCGAGCGCCTGCACCATCGGGAACCCGAAGCCGCAGGCGGTGATGAAGAACCACAGCGGCACGACCGTGCCCCAGAAACCCGCGCCGGCCAGGTCGAGCACGATGATCGCCATCGAGCTGCCCAGAAGCACGAGCGTCGACACCGCCAGAATCCATTGCGGGGGGATGCGGCGCGCAAGCCGCGAGCTGACCTGCACCCCCGCGACCACGCCGATCGAGTTCATCGCGAAGAGCAGTCCGTAGCCCTGCGGGTCGAGGCCGTAGACCTCCTGGAACAAGAACGGCGAGGCCGAGAGGTAGGCGAACAGACCCGAGAAGGACATCCCGCCGATGACCGCGACGCCCAGGAAGATGCGGTCGGAGAACAACGCGCGGTAGCGGTCGCCGATCGTGGCGTGCCCAGCCGTGACCCGCCGCTCGGGCGGGAGCGTCTCGACGATCAGCAGGCTCGCCGCGACGACGATGACGACCCCGTACGCCGCGAGCACGACGAACAGGCCGCGCCACGGCATCACGAGCAGCAGCTGAGAGCCGATCACCGGGGCCAGGATCGGGGCGAGACCGTTGACGAGCGACAGGCGCGAGAGCATCCGCACAAGCGGATAGCCGCCGAAGAGGTCGCGCACGGTCGCCATCGCGACCACGCCGCCCGCGGCCGCGCCGAAGCCCTGCAGCACGCGGAACACCATCAGCCAGGTCACATCGGGGGCGAGCGCGACGCCGAGGCTCGCGACGACGTGCAGGCTCGTGGCCAGGATGAGCGGCAGCCGGCGTCCGACCGCGTCGCTCCACGGGCCGACCAGCAGCTGCCCGAAGGCGAAGCCGATCGTCGTGGCCGTGAGCGTCAGCTGGATCACCGCCGTCGAGACGGCGAGATCGGCCTCCACCTGGGGGAAGGCGGGGAGGTACAGGTCGATCGTGAAGGGGCCGAGTGCGGTCAGCGCTCCGAGCACGATGACGTAGAGGGCCCGCTGGCGGCGGGTGAGCAGGTCTCCGGGGTGCACGACGGACGACACGGAGAACGCTCCAAAGAAAAGGGGAATGGGGGTGGCCGACCGGCCACCCCCATCCTACGAAGGCTTCGCTCAGCGCGAGGTGCTGGCCCCCGCACGGCGCTTGTTGTACACGTCGAACGCCACGGCGAGCAGCAGAACGAGGCCCTTGACGGCCTGCTGCCACTCGATGCCGATGCCCATGATCGACATGCCGTTGTTGAGCACGCCGATGATGAGACCACCGATGATGGCGCCCGAGATCGTGCCGATACCGCCCTGCACCGCCGCGCCACCGATGAAGGCGGCCGAGATGGCCTCGAGCTCGAAGCCGTCACCGGCCTTCGGGCCGGCCAGGTTGAGGCGGGCGGTGAACACCAGGCCGGCGAGCGCGGCCAGGATGCCCATGTTGACGAACAGCCAGAAATCGACCGAGCGGGTCTTGACGCCCGACAGCTCCGCGGCGCGGCGGTTGCCGCCGATCGCGTAGATGTGGCGGCCGAAGACCGTGCGGTTGGCGACGATGCCGTAGATCATGACGAGCACGGCGAGGACGATGAGCGTGACCGGGATGCCCTTGAAGGTGGCGAGCGCGTAGGTGAACGCGCCGACGCCGACCGCGACGAACACCATCTTCGCGATGAACCACACGGTCGGGTCGACCGACTGGCCGTACTTGATGCGCCCGGCGCGCGTGCGCACCTGCTGCACGATGAGGCCGACGATCGCCAGGGCGCCCACGACCATCGTGAAGACGTCGATCGCCGCGTCCGGCCCCGCGAAGGAGATGAAGCCGTTGCCGAGCGCGCGGTACTCCTCCGGGAACGACCCGATGTTCGAGTTGCCGAGCGTGATGAGGGCGAGGCCGCGGAAGATGAGCATGCCCGCCAACGTCACGATGAAGGCGGGGATGCCCACATAGGCGATCCAGAAGCCCTGCCAGGCCCCGACGACCGCGCCGATGACGAGCGCGCCGATGATGGCGAGCCACCACGGAAAGCCCAGTTCCTGAATAAGCACACCCGAGAACGCCCCGATGAACGCGGCGATCGAGCCGACCGACAGGTCGATGTGGCCCGCCACGATCACGAGCACCATGCCGATCGCGAGGATCAGGATGTACCCGTTCTGCACGATCAGGTTCGAGATGTTCTGCGGGCGGAGGAGGATGCCGTTCGTCGTGATCGAGAACAGCACCACGACGGCGATGAGCGCCAGGAAGATGCCGTTCTTGCCCAGGTCGCTCACGATGTGGGCGAGGGTGGGCGGAAGCTGGAAGCCCGGCTTCTTCTTGGCCGGGGTCGTGACTGCGGTGTCGGACATTATCGCTGCTTCTCCAGGGTCATGAGCTTGAGCAGGGCTTCGGGGGTGGCGTCGGAGACGGGCATCTGGCCCGTGATCCGGCCCTCGGAGAGGGCGTAGATGCGGTCGCAGATGCCCAGCAGTTCGGGCAGCTCGGAGGAGATGACGATGATCGCCTTCCCCTCGCTCGCGAGGCGGTTGATGATCGTGTAGATCTCGTACTTGGCTCCGACGTCGATGCCGCGAGTGGGCTCATCGAGGATGAGCACCTCCGGGTCGGAGTAGATCCACTTCGAGAGCACGACCTTCTGCTGGTTCCCGCCGGAGAGCTGGCCGGTCTTGGCCAGCACCGTCGGGCTCTTGATGTTCATGCTCTGGCGGTACTCGTTGGCGACCTTGTACTCCTCGTTGTCGTTCACGAGTCCGCCGCGCACGAGCTTCCGCAGCGAGGCCATCGAGATGTTGCGCTTGATGTCCTCGATGAGGTTGAGCCCGTACATCTTGCGGTCCTCCGTCGCGTAGGCGATGCCGTTGCGGATCGCCTCGTCGACGGAGCGCGTCTTGATCTCGACGCCGCGCTTGTAGACCTTGCCCGAGATGCGGCTGCCGTAGCTGTGGCCGAACAGGCTCATCGCGAACTCGGTGCGGCCGGCCCCCATGAGGCCGGCGATGCCGACGATCTCGCCCGCGTGCACGGTCAGGTCGACGCTGTCGACGATGACCCGCGAGACATCCTGCGGGTGGTGCGCCGTCCAGCCCTCGACCCGCAGCACCTCCTCGCCGATGTGCGGCGTGTGGTCGGGGTAGCGGTTCTCGAGATCGCGACCGACCATGCCCTTGATGATGCGGTCCTCCGAGACATCGGCGCGACGGATCGTCTCGATCGTCTTGCCGTCGCGGATGACCGTCACCGAGTCGGCGATCTTCTTGATCTCGTTGAGCTTGTGGCTGATGATGATCGACGTGATGCCCTGCTCCTTCAGGTGCAGGATCAGGTCGAGCAGGTGGTCGGAGTCGGCGTCGTTGAGCGCGGCGGTCGGCTCGTCGAGGATGAGGAGCTTGACCTCCTTCGACAGCGCCTTCGCGATCTCGACGAGCTGCTGCTTGCCGACGCCGATGTCGAGGATCCGGGTGACGGGGTCCTCGTCGAGCCCCACCCGCGCGAGCAGCTTCTTGGCCTCGAGGTTCGTCTTGTTCCAGTCGATGAGGCCGAGCGGCCCCTTCACCTCGTTGTTGAGGAAGATGTTCTCGGCGATCGAGAGGTAGGGGCTCAGCGCGAGCTCCTGGTGGATGATGACGATGCCCTTGGCCTCGCTGTCGCGGATGTCCTTGAACTCGACGGTCTCGTTCTCGAAGACGATGTCGCCGTCGTAGCTGCCGTGCGGGTAGACGCCCGACAGAACCTTCATCAGGGTCGACTTGCCGGCGCCGTTCTCACCGCAGATGGCGTGCACCTCGCCGCGCGCCACCTCGAGGGTGACGTCGGAGAGCGCCTTGACACCCGGGAAGGTCTTCGTGATCGACCGCATCTCGAGGATGTTCTGGGTCACGTGCTGCCCACTTCCTTACGTCGTTGGGGGAAAGAGCCGGTGGTGGGGAGCCTAATGCGACTCCCCACCACCGGCCAGATGCATCACTGGTGGTGCGGTAGTGCGACCTCGTTAGAGGCCGAGCTCCTCAGCCGTCCAGTAACCGGTGTCGACCAGCGCCTCCTGCACGTTGTCAGCGACAACCGGCACCGGGCCGAGCAGGAACGACGGAACGACGAGGACGCCGTTGTCGTAGGTGGTGGTGTTGTTGATCTCCGGCTCGCCGCCCTCGAGCAGGGCGACGGCCATGCCGGCCGCGACCTTCGCGAGCTCGCGGGTGTCCTTGAAGATCGTCGCGTACTGCTCACCCGAGAGGATCGCCTTGACCGAGTCGACCTCAGCGTCCTGACCCGAGATGATCGGGAAGTCGACGCCCACGGCGTAGCCCGCGTCGGTGAGGGCCGAGATGATGCCACGGCTCAGACCGTCGTAGGGCGACAGCACGGCGTTGACCTTCGAGCCGTCCGAGTAGTGCGCCGTGAGGAGGTCCTCCATGCGGCTCTGGGCGACCTCGCCGTCCCAGCGCAGCGTGGCGGCCTGCTCGATGTCGGTCTGACCCGACTTCACGACGAGCGTGCCGTCATCGATCAGCGGCTGGAGCACGTCCATCGCGCCGTCGAAGAAGAAGAAGGCGTTGTTGTCGTCGAGCGAGCCGGCGAACAGCTCGATGTTGAACGGACCGGCCGGAGCGTCGGGGAGCGCGTTGCCCTCGAGGTCGGTCAGGCCGAGGCCGTTCAGCAGGGTCCAGGCCTGCTGCTGGCCCACGAGGAAGTTGTCGAACGTCGCGTAGTAGTTGACGTTCTCCGAGTCGCGGATCAGACGGTCGTAGGCGATGACCGGGATGTCGCTGTCGGCAGCGGTCTGCAGCACCTCGGTGAGGGTGGTGCCGTCGATCGCGGCGATGATCAGGGCCTCAGCGCCCTTGGTGATCATGTTCTCGACCTGCGAGACCTGGGTGGGGATGTCGTCCTCAGCGAACTGCAGGTCGACGGTGTAGCCAGCCGCCTCGAGCTCGGCCACGAGGGCGTCGCCGTCCGCGATCCAGCGCTCCGACGAGCGGGTGGGCATGGCGACGCCGATGAGGCCGCCGCCCTCGCCCTCGCCCTCGGCAGCCGGGGCCGAGCAGGCGGCGAGACCGAAGGTCATCGCGCCGATGGCCACGGCGGAGAGAAGAAGGTTCTTCTTCACTGTGTGTCCTTTCATTGGGGATGTGGTGGTGCTGCGGAACCCGGCTCGACATCGGGCCGGGGCCGTTCCCGGGGCGTGAGCCCCGGGACGTCTAGGGGGTGATCGGCGCCGTCATAGCGACTGCGCCAATCGGTAGTACGCGGCGTTCGTGCGCACGTCGCGCGCGAAACCCTCGAGCGAGGTGGTCTCATCGATCACCAGCAGCTCGACGCCAGTCATCTGCGCGAAGTCGCGGACGACCTCGACGCCGACCTGAGTGGTCATGACGGTGTGGTGGGCGGCTCCAGCCGTCAGCCAGGCTGCGGCGGAGGTCGTGAAGTCGGGCGCGGGCTTCCACACCGCGTGGCCGACGGGAAGCTTCGGCATGGGCTCGGGCAGCGCGACGTTCTCGACGACGTTCGCCACGAGACGGAAGCGGTCGCGCAGGTCGCTCAGGGCGACCACGAGCGCGGGGCCGGGGTCGGCCGTGAACACCAGGCGCACCGGGTCCTCCTTGCCGCCGATGCCGAGGGGGTGCACCTCGAGGCGCGCGCGCTGGCTCGTCAGCGAGGGGCTGACCTCGAGCATGTGGGCGCCGAGGATGAGCTCCTTGCCCGGCTCGAGGTGGTACGTGTAGTCCTCCATCAGCGAGGCGCCACCGGGCAGCCCGGCGCCCATGACCGCCGCGGCGCGGACGAGCACCGCGGTCTTCCAGTCGCCCTCGGCTCCGAATCCGTAGCCGTCGGCCATCAGCCGCTGCACGGCGAGACCCGGCAGCTGGCGCAGCGCGCCGAGGTCTTCGAAGGACGTGGTGAAGGCGGAGAATCCGCCGCCTTCGAGGAACCCGCGCAGCCCCAGCTCGATCGCCGCACCGTAGCGCAGCGACTCGTGCCGGTCGGCCCCCGGGTGCAGCTCGGGGGCCACGTCGTAGCGGTCCAGGTACTCCTCGACGAGGGTGTCGATGTCGGCATCGGCGACGGCGTGCACCGCGTCGGCCAGCTCGGTGACGCCCCAGGTGTTCACCTGCACGCCGAACCGCAGCTCGGCCTCGGTCTTGTCGCCCTCGGTGACCGCGACGTAGCGCATGTTGTCGCCGAAACGGGCGAGCTTGAGGTTCTGCGTCGCGTGCCGACCGGCGGCGGCGCGCGCCCACGTTCCGACGCGGTCGGTGACCGCGGGGTTCGACACGTGGCCGACCACGGTGGTGCGGGCCACGCCGAGGCGCGACACGATGTAGCCGAACTCGCGGTCGCCGTGCGCGGCCTGGTTGAGGTTCATGAAGTCGAAGTCGATCTCCGACCATGGCAGCGCGACGTTGGCCTGGGTGTGCAGGTGCAGCAGCGGCTTCTGCAGCGCGTCGAGGCCGGCGATCCACATCTTGGCCGGGCTGAAGGTGTGCATCCACGCGATCACGCCGATGACGTTCTCGGCGGCGTTCGCCTCCTGCATGACCCGCTTGATGCTGGCGCTGTCGACGAGCGTGGGCTTCCAGACGATCGAGACCGGGATGCTGGCCGCGGCCTGCAGCCCCGCGACGACCTGCTGCGACTGCTCGGCGACCTGCCGCAGGGTCTCGTCGCCGTAGAGGTTCTGGCTACCGGTGAGGAACCAGACCTCGAGGGTCGACAGGTCGGGGACGATGCTGCGGGTCACGAGAGGGCTCCGGTGGGTAGGGCGGCGAGAGCGGCGCGCTGGACGGCGAGTCCGCTCTCGAAGCGGTCGAGGTAGACGGCGAAGCCGTCGCGGTCAGCGGGGTCGGGGGCGACGACGCTCGTCGCGACGCCCGCGAAGACGGTGGTGTCGAGGTGGGCGGCAAGGTCGCGCCCCCCGACCGTGCCGCCGCCGGCAGCGAAGGCGGCGAGCAGGGCCATGCCCCAGGCTCCGCCCTCGGCGGCGGCGCCCGCAACGCCGACAGGCGCGTCGAGGGCGGCGGCGAGCGTGCGCTGTGCGACACCCTCGGTGCGGAACAGACCGCCGTGCGCCTGGAGGCGGTCGACCTGCACACCTTCGGCGTGCAGCACGCGCATCCCGACCGCAAGGGTCGCGAAGACACTGAGCAGCTGCGCGCGCACCAGGGCCGCCAGAGTCAGAGCGCTCTCACTGCCGCGGAGGACCATGGGCCGACCGGCGTCGAGCCCGAGAACCGGCTCGCCCGCCTCGAGCGGGTAGGCCACGACACCGTCGGCGTCGGCACCGGCCGTCATGGCCTCGTCGAGCAGCAGTCGGTAGGCGGCGTCGGCGTCGAGCGGGGCACCGGCGATCTCGGCGACGCGGCGGAGCACCCCGACCCAGGCGGCGAGCTCACTCGTGCCGTTGTTGGCGTGCACCATCGCGACCGGGTGGCCGGCCGGCGTGGCGACGAGGTCGATCTCGGGGTGGATGCCCTGCAGGGCGCGCTCGAGCACGACCATCGCGAAGATGCTCGTGCCGACGCTCACGTTTCCGGTGCGCGGGGCGATCGCGTTGGTCGCGACCATGCCGGTGCCGGCGTCGCCCTCGGGCGGGCACAGCAGGGCGCCGGGCTGCAGCGTTCCGCTCGGGTCGAGCAGGGCGGCGCCCTCGGCGCTGAGCGTGCCAGCGGCGGCACCGGCGGGCAGCACGGCCGGGAGCATCCCGGCGAGGGGCCCCGCGAGAGCCGAACCGGCGAGGGCGTCGTAGCGGGCCAGCAGTGCGGCGTCGTACCCCGCGCCGTCGGCCGCGAGCGGGAACATGCCCGAGGCGTCGCCGACGCCGAGCACGCGGTCGCCGCCGATCAGCTCGTGCACGTAGCCGGCGAGAGTCGTGATGCGGTGCACGCGGCCGACGTGCGGCTCGTCGTCGATGACCGCCTGGTGCAGGTGCGCGATCGACCAGCGCTGCGGGATGGCCGTGCCGAAGAGCTCGGTGAGAGCGGCCGCGGCCGCGCCGGTCGTGGTGTTGCGCCACGTGCGGAAGGGCACGAGCAGGTCGCCGGTCTCGTCGAATGCGAGGTGGCCGTGCATCATCGCCGAGACGCCGATCGCCGCGAGGCGGGCGGGCGCGGCACCGTGCCGCGCCGCGGCGTCGGCCGCGAGCGCGGCGTACGCGGCCTGGAGTCCCGCGTGCACGGCCTCGAGCGCGTAGCTCCAGTACCCGTCGACGAGCTCGTTCTGCCACTCGTGCGCGCCCACGGCGAGCACGGTGCTGTCGGCCGGGTCGATGAGGCAGGCCTTGATGCGGGTCGAGCCGAGCTCGATGCCCAGCACCGCACGGCCCTCGGCGATCACCGCGGCGCTCATCGTGCTGCCCCCGCGCTCGTGGGCTGGCCGTAGACGTTCTGGTAGCGGTCGAACAGCGCGTCGATCGCGGCGGGCTCGATCGGCAGCGGGTCGCCGAGCTGGCGTGCGATGTGCACGGTGCGCGCGACATCCTCGAGCATCACGGCCGCCTTGACGGCATCACGGGCGTCGCGCCCGATGGTGAAGGGGCCGTGGTTGCGCATGAGCACCGCGCGCGATCGGTGCCCGCGCAGGGTGTCGACGATGCCGCGGCCGATCGAGTCGTCGCCGATGATCGCGAACGGCCCGACGGGGATCTCGCCGCCGAACTCGTCGGCCATCGCCGTGAGCACGCAGGGGATCGCCTCGGCGCGAGCGGCCCACGCCGTGGCGTAGGTCGAGTGGGTGTGCACGACGCCCCCGACCTCGGGCATCTCGCGGTAGACGTACGCGTGCGCCGCGGTGTCGCTCGAGGGACTGCGGTCGCTGCCGGGGGTGTTGGGCACGACCTCGCCGTCGAGCGTGCACAGGATCATGCTCGAGGCGTCGAGGTCGTCGTACGAGACCCCGCTGGGCTTGATGACGAAGAGGTCGGCACCCGGCACCCGACCGGAGACGTTGCCGCCGGTCCAGACGACGAGGCCGGAGCGCACGAGCTCGGCGTGGAGGGCCGCCACCTCGTCACGCACGCGCGCGATCGCCACCTGGGTCTCGGGGCTGAACGCGGTCATGCGCGCACCTCGGCCGAGCACTCGGCTGCTGCGGGGGCGGTGACGCTCACGGGACTCCATCGTCGCGACGGCGACGGGTGGACCCGGCGCCGGGGTGGTTCAGGGGTGGCGGGTCGGGGCTGAGCCCCGCTCCGGCGCCGTGACCGTTTTGTGATCGTTCACATGGCGCGAGAGCACTCTAACGGCGAAACGGTCACATCTGTCAACCGGCGGACGACACGAAACGATCACAAGTCGATAACGAAGGGGGTGCGCGGGCGCGCGGCGGGCATCCGTCAGCCCAGATCCCTCAGCCCAGATCCGTCAGCACAGACCCGTCAGCCCAGACGGGATGCCCGGGCCGTCGATTCCCGGATGATCAGCTCGGGCTGCACCGGGTCGTGGCTCAGGTCGGTCTCGCCCCGCAGCTCGCCGAGCAGCAGCGCGATCGCGCGGCGACCGATCTCGGCGAAGTTCTGCCGCACGGTCGTGAGCGGCGGAGCGAAGTGCGCCGCCTCGGGAACATCGTCGAAGCCGACGATCGAGATGTCGCCCGGCACCGAGAGGCCCATCTCGCGGCAGGCGTGCATGAAGCCCAGGGCCATCTGGTCGTTGCCGGCGAAGACCGCCGTGAAGTCGCGGTAGCGCAGCAGCTCGAGCCCCGCGTAGTAGCCGAACGAGGCCGTCCAGTCGCCGAGGATCGGCGCGCGGGTGCGCAGGTCGGCATCGCCGAGCTCGCGCAGGAAGCCCTGCATGCGGGCCTCGGCCTCGATCCAGTCCTGCGGGCCCGAGATGTGCATGATCTCGGTGTGGCCCAGCTCGATGAGGTGCCGCGTCGCCATGCGGGCGCCCTGCACCTGGTCGACCCAGAGCGAGTGGTCGGAGCTCAGGCCGGTCGCCTCGAGCGTGACGAACGGCACGCCGACCTGCAGGTCGTGGATGGCCTCGAACACCCGCACCTGCGGCGCGATGACGATGAGAGCCTCGACGGCCTGACTCATCAGGTAGTCGAGCCCGCTCTTGATCGAGGCGTACTCGCTCGACGAGATGTTCGTGATCGACAGCCGGTAGCCGGCCTCGCGCGCCGCGGTCTCGATCGCCTGGATGCTTGTTGCCGGGCCGTAGTGCACGGTCTGCGCCGCGAGCACCCCGATCGTGCGCGATCGGCTCGTGACGAGCGCCCGCGCCGCCTGGTTGGGGCGGTAGCCGAGCTCGTCGATCGCGTCGCGCACGCGCTGCAGCGTCTCGGGCCGGATGTTCGGGCTGTCATTGAGAACCCGCGAGACCGTCTGGTACGAGACCCCCGCCACCCGCGCGACATCGCGGATGTTCGGCGCGCGCACGCGATCGGGTTCGATCGGCCGCTCGGCTTCGGTGGTCATCTTCGTCCGTCCGTGTCGCGATGTGTACGTTCACATCCGCGCCCCATTATGCACGGCCCAGGCGAACACGCACCGGGCCGCTGCGGCCTGGGCCCCGCCGCTACAGCGCCGCGAGCCCCTGCTCGACGTCGGCCACGAGATCGGCCGCGTCTTCGATACCCACCGAGAGCCGCACGATCGCGTCGCTCACCTCGAGCTCGGTGCCCCGCACCGAGGCGTGCGTCATCTCGCTCGGGTAGTTGACGAGCGACTCGACACCACCGAGCGACTCGGCCAGCTGGAAGACGCGCAGGCTCTCGGCGAACGCGCGCGCGGCCGCGTCGCCGCCGGCGAGCTCGAGCGAGAGCATCCCGCCGAACAGGCGCATCTGCCGCGCGGCCAGGGCATGGTCAGGGTGCTCGGGCAGTCCCGGGTAGTAGACCCGGGTGACGGCGGGATGCCCCTGCAGGGCCTCCGCGATGGCCTGAGCATTGGCCGAGTGGCGCTCCATGCGCACGGCCAGCGTCTTGATGCCGCGCGAGGTGAGCCACGCATCCATGGGGCCGGAGACCGCGCCCGCCGCGAACTGGTGAAACTGCACCTGCTCGGCCAGCTCGAGGTCGTTCGTGACAACCGCGCCGCCCAGCACGTCGGAATGCCCGCCGAGGTACTTGGTCGTCGAGTGCACGACGACATCGGCGCCGAGCACGAGCGGCTGCTGCAGGTAGGGCGTGGCGAAGGTGTTGTCGACGACGACGAGCGCGCCGACCGCGTGCGCGAGCTCGGCGAGCGCCGTGATGTCGGTGACCTTCATAAGCGGGTTGCTCGGGGTCTCGAGCCACAGCACGCGCGGCCGCAGCCGCTCGAGGGCCTCGCGGGCGACCGCGAGGTCGCCGAGCTCGACCGTGGTCAGCTCGACCTGCCAGGGCCCGAAGATGCGCCGCACGAGGCGGTGTGTGCCCCCGTAGACGTCGTTGCCCATGAGCACGTGGTCGCCGGGGCGCAGCACCGCGCGCAGCAGGGCGTCTTCCGCCGCGAGGCCCGACGCGAAGCTGAAGGCACGGGCGCCCGACTCGAGTGAGGCGAGCTGGGTCTGCAGCGCGTCGCGCGTGGGGTTGCCGCCGCGGGCGTACTCGTAGCCGCCGCGCAGATCGCCGATCGAGCGCTGCACGAAGGTCGACGTCAGGTAGACGGGCGGCGTGACCGCTCCCGTCGTGGGATCGAACTCTTGCCCGGCGTGGATCGCGCGCGTGGCGAAGCCCTGCAGGATGTGCGGGTCGTGCTCGGTCATGCTGCCCCTCCCGCGAGCGCGGCGATCAGGTCGGTGCGGTGCAGCAGCCCGATGGGGTTGCCGCCGTCGAGCACGAGCAGGGTCTCGGGATGCTGGCCACCCGCCGCGCGGTCGCCGAACCGCTCGCCCGCGGCCTCGAGGCTCTCGTGCGCGCCGACGAGCGGCAGGCCCGGCCCCATCGCCGCGGTGATCGGATCGGCCGGGGTTACCGCGCCGGTCGCGAGCGCGCGCAGCAGCGTGCGCGCGTCGACCGCGCCGATCACCTCGCCGAGCACGAGCGGCGGTTCGGCCGCGACCACCGGCAGCGCACCGCCGTGCGCCTCGAGCGCCGCGACGGCGTCAGCCACGGTGTGCTCGCGCCGCAGGTGCGCGATCGGGCGGGCGGGGCTGCCGAGCAGGTCGGCGACGGTCGGCGAGCCGGTGGCGTGCGAGAAGCCGTGGCGGCGCATCCAGCCGTCGTTGAAGATCTTGCCGAGGTAGCCGCGCCCGCCGTCGGGCAGCAGCACGACGACGATGTCGTCGGGGCCCAGCTCGCGCGCGACCTCGAGGGCGCCCTGCGCGGCCATGCCGCACGAGCCGCCGACGAGAAGCCCCTCCTCGCGAGCGAGCCGCAGTGTGAGGTCGAAGGCCTGCTGGTCGCTCACGGCCACAATGCGGTCGACGACGGCGGGGTCGTAGGCGGAGGGCCAGAAGTCCTCTCCCACCCCCTCGACGAGGTAGGGGCGGCCGGTGCCGCCCGAGTAGACGCTGCCGACGGGGTCGACGCCGACGATCTGCACCCGGCCGCCGGCGCGGTCGGCGCTGACCTCGCGCAGGTAGCGACCGGTGCCGGTGATGGTGCCGCCGGTGCCGACGCCGGCGACGAAGTGGGTGACGCGGCCGTCGGTGTCGGCCCAGATCTCGGGGCCGGTCGTCTCGTAGTGGCTGCGCGGCCCGTTGGGGTTCGCGTACTGATTGGGCTTGAACGCGCCCGGGATCTCGCGGGCCAGACGGTCGGAGACGCTGTAGTACGACTCCGGGTCCTCCGGCGCGACGGCCGTCGGCGTGACGACGATCTCGGCACCGTAGGCGGTGAGGACGTTGCGCTTGTCCTCGCCCACCTTGTCGGGCAGCACGAAGACGCAGCGGTAGCCGCGCTGCTGCGCGACGAGGGCGAGGCCGACGCCCGTGTTGCCACTCGTGGGCTCGACGATCGTGCCGCCGGGCTTCAGCAGGCCCTCCCGCTCGGCGGCGTCGATGATGCGGGTCGCGATGCGGTCTTTGGCGCTGCCGCCGGGGTTCAGGTACTCGACCTTGGCGAGCACGGTGGCGCTGATGCCCTCCGTGACGCGGTTGAGGCGGACGAGGGGGGTTCCGCCGATGAGATCGACGACCGAATCGGCGTACTTCATGCGCCGAATCTATCAGCGGAGGTGCGCGCGTGACGGGGCGCCCCCGCGCTCGGCTCACAGCATCTCCTGTGGTGATCTGGGATGATGGGAGACGGCGTGTGCGCCGAATCCCCTCCCCTCCCGCCCGACAGGAGCCCCCATGCCGGACAGCACCTCCGACCTCACCGTCAAGCAGCAGCGCGAGCAGCGCCGTGCTGAGAAGGTTGCCGCCCTCAAGGCGAAGCAGGCCCGCGAGAAGCGCAACCAGCGCCTCGGGCTCATCGGCGCGATCGTCGGCGGCACGGCCGTGGTCGCGATCATCGTGGGTGTCGTGGTGACCTCGGCGACCCCGCCGGTCGACCCCGCCACGATCGAGATCGAGGGCCTCGAGACCTTCGACGGCCTCGAGTCGCTGCACGTGCAGACCGCCGTCGACTACACGATGACGCCGCCTGCCGGCGGGCCGCACAACCCGACCTGGCTGAACTGCGGCATCTACGAAGAGGCGGTGCCCGCGGAGTACGCGGTGCACTCCCTCGAGCACAGCGCGGTCTGGGTCACCTACGACCCCGAGCAGGTGCAGGGCGCTGACCTGGATGCCCTCCGCAACGCGATGCCGCGCTCCTACATCATCCTCTCGCCGTTCCCGGGGCTCGAGGCCCCGGTGGTCGCGAGCGCGTGGGGCGTGCAGGTGGCGCTCGACGGCGTCGACGACCCGCGCCTGCGCGACTTCATCGTGAAGTACCGCCAGTCGCCCGACGCCCCCGAGCCGGGCGCGCTGTGCAGCCAGGCGCTCGACGGCCCGGGCAAGATCTCCTGACCATGACCGGCGAGGGCACCGCGACGGCGACGGCCGGGGGCGACTCGCCCGGCGCCGTGCCGTCGTTGAGCCGCACCCGCCTGGCAGTGGTCGGCGTGCTGCTGGTGCTCGTGGCGCTCGTCGCGGGGGTGCTGCTCGGGCGCCTGTCGAGCGGTGCCCCGGCGCCGATGCCCAGCGACAGCAGCGCCGAGGCCGGCTTCGCGCGCGACATGCAGGTGCACCACGGGCAGGCCGTCGAGATGGCCCTGCTCGTGCGCGACCGCAGCGATGACGCCGAGATCCGGCTCCTGGCGCTCGACATCGCCACCGCCCAGACTCAGCAGCAGGGGCAGATGTTCGCCTGGCTGGCGATGTGGGGTCTGCCGCAGACCTCGACCGCCCCCGAGATGGAGTGGCTGTCGCGCCCGGTGATCGACGGCTCGGCCGGGCACGACGGTCACGGCGCTCATGTTCCGGGCGAGCCGATGCCGGGCGTCGCGACCTTCGAGCAGATGCAGGCGCTGCAGGACGCGACGGGGGTCGAGGCCGAGCGCATCTTCTTGGAGCTGATGATCGCGCACCATCAGGGCGGGGTCGAGATGGCCGAGGCCGTGCTGGCCCGCAGCGACAACCCGCAGGTTCGGGCGCTCGCCGAGGGCATGGTGCAGCTGCAGCAGAAGGAGCTCGACTACATGGCCGAGCTTCTCGCCGCCCGCAGCTAGCCCGGCCTAGATGGGCGGGGCCGCGGCGGCAGCCTGCTCGGCGACCAGGCGCGCGTACAGCCCGCGCTGCGCAAGAAGCGCGGCGTGGGCACCGCTCTCGACGATGCGGCCGCGATCGACGACGTGGATCTCGTCCGCGCCGATGATGGTCGAGAGCCGATGGGCGATTGCGATCGTCGTGCGGCCACTCGCCGCCGAGTCGAGAGCGCGTTGCACGACGCGCTCCGAGACCGCATCGAGCGCGCTCGTCGCCTCGTCGAGGATCAGCACCGGGGGGTCCTTGAGCAGCACGCGCGCGATGGCCACCCGCTGCTTCTCCCCGCCGGAGAGGCGATAGCCGCGCTCGCCGACGACGGTGTCGTAGCCGTCGGGGAAGCCCGCGATCGTGTCGTGGATGCTGGCCGCACGGCACGCGGCCTCGAGCTCCGCATACGTCGCATCGGGTTTCGCGTAGCGCAGGTTCTCGGCGATGCTCGCGTGGAAGAGGTAGGTCTCCTGGCTGACGATGCCGATGCTGGCGATGAGGGATGCCCGCCGCAGTCGCCGCACGTCGACGCCGCCGACCTCGACGCTGCCGCCGGAGACCTCGTGCAGGCGCGGGATCAGGTACGAGATGGTCGTCTTGCCCGCGCCGGAGGGGCCGACGAAGGCGACGAAGCGCCCGGGCTCGATGGTCAGGCTCACCCCGTCGAGCGTCGGCAGAGCCTCCGAGGGGGCGTCGGGGTAGCGGAACACGACATCGTTCAGCCGCACCCGCCCGCGCTGGGCGGGGTCGGGCTCGACCGCGTCGGGGGCATCGGTGATGCGCGGCTGCAGGTCGAGGTACTCGAAGATGCGGGCGAACAGCGCGCCCGAGGTCTGCAGATCGAGCGCCACCCGCATGAGGCCCATGAGCGGGAAGGTGAGGCGGGCCTGCACCGTGGTGAAAGCGACGATCGTGCCCGCGGTCACGGCGACATCCTGCTGCAGCAGCCAGGCGGCCGCGAGGTAGACGACGGCCGGGATCACCGAGAGGAACACGTTGACCATGGCGAAGAACCACTGGCCGCTCATCGCCAGCCGCACCTGCAGGTCGCGCTGGCGCGCATTCTCGACGCGGTAGCGCTCGACCTCGGCGCCCTGCTGGTCGAAGCTCTTCGCGAGCAGGATGCCCGAGACGCTCAGGGCCTCCTGCGTGATGGCGGTCATGTCGCTCAGCGACTCCTGCGTCGCCGTGGCGATGCGGGCGCGCACCTGGCCCACCCGGCGCTGGGCGATGACGAGCACTGGCAGCAGCACAACCGCGACGATGGTCAACTGCCAGCTCAGCAGGAGCATCGCGACGAGTGCGGCGATGACCGTGACCGTGTTGCCGATGACGCTCGAGACCGTGTTGCTCAGCACGCCGGCGACCCCGCCGACGTCGTTCTGCAGGCGCGACTGGATCACGCCGGTCTTGGTGCGGGTGAAGAAGGCGAGCTCCATGGCCTGGAGGTGGGCGAACAGGCGCACCCGCAGCTGCGCCATGACGCTGTTGCCGACCGTGGCGGTGAGGTGGGTCTGCGCGATGCCGAGGCCGGCCGAGACCACCCACAGCGCGAGCATCGCTCCGACCAGCTGCAGCAGCACCGGCACGTTCGGGGTGCCCTCGGGCGGGAAGAGCCCAACGTCGAAGGCCTGCTGGGTCAGCAGCGGCGGCAGCACGCTGAGCGCGGCCGAGACCAGCACGAGCGCGATCGTGATCGCGAGCGCCGTGCGGTGCGGGCGGAACAGCTCCGCGATACGACCGAGCAGGTTGGGGATGCGCGGCGCCTGCGCGTTGGCCGCCCGCTGTGCGGCGTGGTCGCCGCCCGACACGCGCGACCCCCGGCCGCCCCCACCCATGCTCATGCTGCGAGCCTAGGCGGGACCACCGGGGGTCGACGCCGTGACCGGATCAGCCCTTCGTCGAGCCCGCCAGCAGGCCGCGCACGAAGTAGCGCTGCAGGCTGAAGAACACGATCAGGGGCACGATCAGGGAGATGAACGCCGCCGCGGGGAGGCGCTCGGTGTTCCGGCCGAAGTTGCCCACGAGCTCCGCGAGACGCTGGGTCAGCGGTGCGACGTCGGCAGTGCCGCCCGAGAAGACGAGCGCCACGAGCAGGTCGTTCCAGACCCAGAGGAACTGGAAGATCCCGATCGAGGCGAGCGCCGGCAGCGACAGCGGGATGATGATGCGGAAGAAGATCTGGGTGTGGTTCGCGCCGTCGACGCGCGCCGCCTCGATCACCTCCGCGGGGATCTCGCTGATGAAGTTGTGCAGCAGGAAGATGCACAGCGGCAGGCCGAAGATCGTGTGGGCGATCCACACCGCAGGGAAGGTGCCGCTGATGCCGAGCACCTCGCTGAAGATCTGCAGCAGCGGGATGAGCGCCATCTGCAGCGGCACGATCTGCAGCGCGAAGATCAGCACGAAGAGCGGTGCCGAGCCGCGGAACTTGATCCACGCGAAGGCGTAGGCGGCCATCGTGGCGAGGATGATCGGGAACAGCGCGGCCGGGATCGCGATCACGAGCGAGTTGACGAAGTACGACCCCAGGTTCGCCGACGAGGCGCCCTGGATGGTCAGCACGTCGACGTAGTTCTCGAGCGTGAAGCTCGGGCTGACGAAGATGTTCCACCAGCCGTTGGTGCGGATCTCCTCCGGGGTGCGGAACGACGACACCAGAAGACCGAAGGTCGGGATGGTCCAGACCACGGCGATGACGATCGCGGCGGCGGTCGCCCACGGGGATGTCAGGCGGTCCTTCACCCGGCGCGCCTTGCCGCCTCCGGCGGCCACGGCGATCGCCCGGGTGCTGGTCTGCTCGGCGGCAGCGGACGCAGCGGCGGGGGCGCTCATCGGATCTCCTTCTGCTTGCGCATGACGCGCACGTTGTAGAGCACTATCGGCAGGACCATCACGAACAGCACGACCGCGAGCGCCGAGCCGTAGCCGGTCTCTCCGCGGTTGAAGGCCTGCGTGTACATCTCGTTGGCGACGACCGAGGTGTTGAAGTTGCCGCCGGTCATCGCGCGGACGATGTCGAAGACCTTCAGCGTCGCGATCGAGATCGTGGTGACGACCACGACGAGGGTGCCGCGGATGCCCGGGACGGTCACGTTCCAGAACGACTGCCAGGCGTTCGCGCCGTCGAGCCGGGCGGCCTCGATGATCTCGACCGGCACGCCCTTGATGGCCGCCGACAGCAGCACCATCGCGAAACCGGTCTGGATCCAGACCATCACGACGATGAGGAAGAAGGTGTTCCACGGCGAGTTGACGAGGAACGGCTGCGGGTCCTGCCCGAGCCAGACCAGGATCTGGTTGAGCAGACCGATCTGCTCGCTGAAGCCCACCTCGCGGTACTCGTACATGAAGCGCCAGATGATGCCGGCACCGACGAACGAGATCGCCATGGGCATGAACACGAGCGACTTCAGCACCTTCTCGCCGTGCGACTTGTCGATGAAGACGGCATAGGCGAGGCCGAAGATCGTGGACAGCAGCGGCACCAGCGCCACCCAGATGAGGGTGTTGATGATCACGATCGTGATCTCGGGTTGGGTGAACATCCAGACGAAGTTGTCGAGACCGACCCACTCGGAGCCGTTCGCCGTCTGGCGGCTGAAGAAGGCGAGGATCGTGGTGCGGATCGCCGGGTACACGAGGCCCACGGCGAGCAGGATCAGCGCGGGGCTGAGGAACGCGGCGAGCTGCAGGAAATCCCTGCCGCGCTTCGGGGCTCGATCGGCGAGGAACAGCACGATGCCGACGACCGCCGCGAACGCAGCCAGGCCGAGGAACATCACCCCGAACTTCTCGAACAGGTCGGACCAGAATTCCATACCGGATCAAACCTCCATTGGTTTGGGTGGACTTTCACGCTACCTGACAGACCGGCCCATCGGACAAGGTTCGTCCGATGGGCCGGCCATCAGTTGTTCAGCTCGCGCTGAGGGTTACTGCGGGAACGTCGCGTCGATGGAGCGGAGGACGTCCGCCGTCGGCGTGCCGTTCACCCAGTCGACCATGCCGGTCCAGAACGAGCTGGTGCCGACGGCGGCGGGCATGAGGTCGGAGGCGTCGAAGCGGAAGATGGTGTCCTCCCCCTGCAGGATCTCGATCGACTGGCGACCGAGCTCCGAGCCGGCGAGCGACGGGTCGAGACCCTTGTTCGCCGAGATGACGCCACCGCGCGAGACGCGCTCGTTGGCGAAGGTGTCGCTCGACAGGTAGGCCTGCAGAGCGGCGGTCGCCTCGCGGTCGTTGAACGCGGCCACGAACTCGCCACCACCGGTGACGGCCGAGGGGTCGCCCTCAGCGATCGGCGGGGTCAGGAAGGCCCAGACGTCGCCGTCGGGAGCAACCGTCACGCCCTCGCCCCACTGCGCCTCGTAGAACGACGCCTGGTGGTGCAGCGAGCAGGTGCCGTCGAGGATCGAGAGGCCGCCATCCTGGAAGGTGGTGGTCACGATCGACTGCACGCCACCGAAACCGCCGTTCACGAACTGGTCGTTGAGGAGAACCTCACCGACGAGGTCGAACGCCTCGGTGATCTCGGGCGAGTCGAACTTCAGGTCACCCGCGACCCACGCGTCGTAGGCCTCGGGGCCCGAGTTGCGGAGCACGAGGTCCTCGACCCAGTCGGTGCCGACCCAGCCGGTCGCGTCACCCGAGCCGAAGCCGACGCACCACGGACGGTACGGGCCGTCGTTGCGCTCGGTCATCTGCTCGGTGAGGTCGAGAAGGCCCTGGTAGGTCGTCGGGATCTCGTAGCCGTTGTCGGCGAAGTCGGCCGGCGAGTACCAGATGTAGCCCTTGACGCTGGCGAGCAGCGGCGCGGCGTAGAAGGTGCCGTCGACGGTGCCGTAGCCCTTCCACGACTCGCTCCAGAACTCGTCGACGTTGGCCTCGACCGCGGCGGGCGCGGGCACGACGTAGCCGTCAGCGATGAGGCGCTGGAGCAGACCGGGCTGCGGGATGATCATCAGGTCGGGAGCGTCACCGGCAGCGGCACGCACGTTGATCTGCGTCTCCGCCTCCTGCGTGCCGTTGTACTCGACCGTGATGCCCGTGCAGGCCTCGAAGTCGGCCATGCTCTCGACGAGCGCGTCAGCCTCGGTGTCGATGATCGTCGCGTACAGCTCGACGCTCTCGCCCTCGAAGGTGCCGTAGGCCTCGTAGGCCGAGCAGTCGACGTCGCCGCCGGCGCCCGGGTCGGTCTCGGCCGCGCAGCCCGCGAGCACGAGGCTCAGGGCTCCCAGGGCCGCAGCAGGCGCAATCAGCCTGCGTCGGAGAGTGGAACTCATTGTTTCCTCCTCGTTGAGGTCGGTCAGCGCGCCGATCGACGCGCAGTGTGGTGGTGGTGCAAGAGGTGGAATCGGCCTGCAGACCACCCGTGGGGCACGTCATCGGGAACCGGTTCCAGAGTTCACCGTATGTGACGAATACGTCATTCGCAACCCACGATCGGCAAGCCGTTACCGTTCCGTTGCCGAACTCCCCTCGAGCATCCAGGGAACGGGCGGGGGTGATCACCGCAGGAAACCGGTCTCACATGGCATCGGTTCCACAACAGGCCCTTTCCGGATACACTGGCTCGACGGCCGACCCGGCGACCCGCACCACCACGGGGTCGCACGGTCGCGAACCGACACGACTCGTCCAACGGAGGGCCCGCGCCATGAGCATCCTCGCCGACGTCGCCCGCAAGGCGGGCGTGTCGAAATCGACGGCCTCGCGCGCGCTCAGCGGACGCGGCTACGTCTCCGACGAGACGCGGCGCCGGGTCGAGGATGCCGCTGCCGAGCTCGGCTATGTGGTCTCATCGACCGCCGCGAGCCTCGTGACCGGGCGCACGCGTAACGTCGCGGTCGTGATCCCGTACATCAACCGCTGGTACTTCGCCGAGGTGCTCGAGGGCATCGAGGCCGCCCTGATCCGGGCCGGCTACGACCTCACCCTGTACCGGCTGAGCACCGATAGCGACCTCCGCCGCCGCGTCTTCGACTACTTCCTCGTGCGCAAGCGCGTCGACGCCGTGATCTCCGTCGCCATCGACCTCAGCCCGCACGAGATCCAGATGCTCCAGGCCCTGGGCAAGCCGCTGGTCGGCATCGGCGGACGCATCGACGGCATACCCTCGCTGTCGATCGACGACGTCGAGGCCGCCCGGCTCGCGACGGAGCACCTGCTCAGCCTCGGCCACCGCCGCATCATGCACGTCGGCGGCGACCAGAACGAGCAGATGGACTTCCGCGTTCACGCGCAGCGGTACACCGGCTTCACGCAGGCGCTGCGCGACGCGGGCGTCACGGTCGACGACGACTTCCGGCAGGCCGACTTCTCGATCGAGGGCGGCTACGCCGTCGGCCTCTCGGTGCTCGGGGACCCGCGGACGCGACCCACCGCGATCTTCGCGGGCTGCGACGAGATCGCCATCGGCATCAGCGTGGCGGCTCGCCAGCTCGGCATCGGGATTCCCGGCGAGCTGTCGATCATCGGCGTCGACGGCCACCCCCTGGCCGAGATGTTCGGTCTCACGACCTTGGCGCAGCATCCCGAGACCCAGGGCGCCCGCGCGGTGGAGCTGCTGCTGAACCAGCTCGAGCACGCCGACGCCGCGCCGCCGGACGAGCACCTGCTGCTGCCGACGGCGCTGACCGTGCGCACGAGCACGGCCGCGCGCCGCGTGCCGACCGCCTGAGCGCCGCCCGGAACGCGAACGAGCCCCGCACCGTCATCTGACGGGCGGGGCTCGCATGGTTCAGCAGACGCTGGCCGGAGGGCCGGTGACTACTTGAGCACCACCGTGGCGCCGGCCTCCTCGAGCTGAGCCTTGGCCTTGTCGGCGGTCTCCTTGTTGACACCCTCGAGCACGACGCCGGGGGCGCCGTCGACCAGGGCCTTGGCCTCGCCGAGGCCGAGGCTCGTGAGCGCGCGGACCTCCTTGATGACCTGGATCTTCTTGTCGCCGGCGGCCTCGAGCACGACGTCGAACGACGACTTCTCCTCGACCTCCTCAGCGGCAGCGCCGCCACCGGCGGCGGGGGCGGCCGCGACGGCGACCGGCGCAGCGGCGGTGACCTCGAAGACCTCCTCGAACTTCTTCACGAACTCGCTGAGCTCGATGAGCGAGAGCTCCTTGAACGCCTCGATGAGCTCGTCAGTGGTGAGCTTGGCCATGATTTCTCCTTTGTAGCGGGGTTGGTGTGGTGTGTCGTCGACCGGTCAACGCCTAGGCGTTGCCGGACTCCTGCTTCTGCCGCAGGGCGTCGACCGCACGAGCGGCCTGCGCGAGCGGCGCGTTGAACATGTAGGCGGCACCGAAGAGCGAGGCCTTGACGGCACCGGCCAGCTTGGCCAGCACCACCTCACGGCTCTCGAGCTCGGCGAGCTTCATGACATCGGCGGCCGAGAGCGCGTTACCGTCGAAGTAACCGCCCTTCACCACCAGGTTGGGGTTCGCCTTGGCGAAGTCACGCAGGGCCTTGGCCACCGTCACGGGGTCGCCGTGGACGAAGGCCAGAGCCGACGGACCAGCGAGCATGTCATCGAGCGAGTCGATGCCGGCCTCGCGGGCCGCGATCTTGGTGAGCGTGTTCTTCACCACGGCGTACGACGCGTCAGCACGGAGGTTCGTGCGCAGCTGCTTCAGCTGCGCCACCGTGAGACCGCGGTACTCGGTGAGCAGGACGGCAGTCGAGCTGGAGAACAACTCCTTCAGCTCGGCGACCGATGCTTCCTTGTTCGCCATGGTGCTCCTCTGGTTGGAATTCGAGTTCTGCCGCGACCGCTTACGCAGTGCCACCCGGAGCGCACATGGGAGAAGGCCCGGCGCATGCGCACGAGCCTTCGGCGAGCATCCGCTTCAGATCACGGATGGTCGATGTCAGTTCACACACCTGCGCGGGTCGTCGCCCCTCCCATGAGGGAGTGCACGAGCCTTCGATCGGTGCCCCTGCGAGCAGGCGCTCCGATGACCAGCGGTCTACGGCAAGAGGCCAGCATACGGCACGCCGTGGCCCTCGACCAAAACGGCCCCGCTCACTCGACGGCGTCGAGCCAGGAGTGCCGCGGCGTGTAGCCGAGGTCGCGCCGTGCGGCGTCGATCGACAGCAGCGTCTCGCGCCCGAGCAGCGGCCGCGAGACCGGGACGCCCGGGAACTGCTCGGCGAGGAGGTCGGCGGAGTCGCGCCGCATGACGGTGTCGGCCGCGGCGATGATGTACGTTGCGTAGCCGGGCCCGCGCACGGCGAGCGCGCGCTCGACGGCGTGAGCACCGTCACGGCGGTCGATGTAGCCCCAGAGGTTCCAGCGCCGCGCGGCCGCGTCGTGCTGCCAGCTCTCGAACGCGGCGTAGTCCTCGGGTGCCATGACGTTGCTGAATCGCAGGCCTGTGATCGAGAGCGCCGGGTCGAGGCGGCAGAGTTTCCGCCCGAGCTCCTCCTCCAGGTGCTTGCCGACGGCGTACATGAAGTTGGGCCGCACCGGCTGGTTCTCGTCGATGGGCACCGCGGGCGGTGCCTCGTCGAGCGGCAGCCCGAGCAGGGTCTCGCTCGAAGCGTGAACGATGCGGGTGATGCCCGCGCGGCGGGCCGCCTGGAACACCGCGATCGTCATCGCGAGGTTGTCCTGCAGCAGTGCCGTATCGGGGCGGATGCCCGGGGCCGGGCTCGCGGCGAGATGCACGACGGCGTCGAGCCGGTCGTAGCGCTCCTCGACCCCGGCGAGGGCATCGAGCACCTGGCCCGTGTCGGCGAGGTCGACCCGCACGAAGCCCTCACCCGGGGCGCCGACGGCGTCGAGCCCGGTCACGGAGTGGCCGGTCTCGACCAGGTGGGCGACGACGGCCTGCCCGAGCTTGCCGGAGGAGCCGGTGACGGCGATGCGCATGCCGCGAGCCTACGCGGTGGTCGCGGCCGCGAGCCTACGCGGTGGTCGCGACCGCGGGCCCCGCGGCAGGGTCGGCCGCGGTGGCACCGCCAGAAGCAGTACCGGCCCCGCCCGGCGCGAGCGGCAGGCTGACGCGGAACACGGTCTCACCGGGTCGCGACGAGGCGGCCACCTCTCCCCCGTGCGCCTGCACGACCGCGGCGACGATCGCGAGCCCGAGGCCCGTCGAGCCCGTGGCGCGCGAGCGCGAGGTGTCGGCGCGGGCGAACCGCTGGAACAGCACGCCCTGCACCTCGGCGGGGATACCCGGACCGGTGTCGGTGACGGTGATGATGGCGCGGCCCTCGAGGGTGCCGAGCGCGGCCGTGACCCGGGTGCCCTCGGGCGTGTGCACCCGCGCGTTGGCGAGCAGGTTGGCGACGACCTGGTGCAGCCGGTGCTGGTCGCCGATGACGGTGACCGCGCGATCGGGCACCCGCACCACCCAGTCGTGCGCGGGCGAGGTGGCCCGGGCGTCGGCGAGAGCATCCGTCAGCAGGGCCGCGAGGTCGACCGGGTCGCGCCGCAGCGCGCGTCCCTCGTCGAGCCGGGCGAGCAGCAGGAGGTCGTCGACGAGGGCGGACATCCGCACCGACTCCGACTCGATGCGCGACAGCGCGTGCCGGATGTCGTCGGGCAGCTGGTGCCCGCTGCGCCGGGTCAGTTCGCTGTATCCGCGGATCGCCGCGAGCGGCGTGCGCAGCTCATGGCTGGCGTCGGCGACGAACTGGCGCACCTTCTGCTCGCTGGCCTGCCGGGCGTCGAAGGCGCTCTGCACGTGCTCGAGCATGCGGGTGAAGGCGGCGCCGAGCTGGCCGACCTCGGTGCTCGGGTCGGTGTCGAGGGTCGGCAGGCGGTCGGCGAGCGCGACCGTCCCCCGGTCGAGGGGCAGCTGGGTGACGGCGGTGGCGGCCTCGCGCACCCGGGTCAGCGGGCGCAGGCCGAGCCGCACCACCTCGCGCCCGGCGACAGCGGCGACGACGAGGATGCCCGCGAGCACCGCGGCGATGACCGCAGCCAGGTGCGCCGTCGTCGAGGTGACGTCGGCGGTGGAGAGGCCGACGATGAGCACGGTCTCGCGGTCGGTCGGGGTGGCGAGCACGCGGAACTCGCCGAGCCCGCCGGGCAGGCGCACGGTGGCCGGCTCGCCGAGCGTGCGCGCGGCGATGACCCGCACCTGCACCTGGCTGAGCTCGCGCACCGTGGCGTCGTCGTCGAGGTACGCGGCGACCGCGGTGCCGTCGCGCTGCACGACGCCGATGAGCGAGCCGGTGGGGAGGCCGGGCCCCTCGAAGCTCTGGGCGGGCCCGCGACCGGGCGCGGCGATGCTCTCGATGCGCTGCGCGATGATGCGCAGCTCGTCATCGAGCTGGGCGACGAGGCTGGCGCGGAGGAAGTACACGCTGAGCACGCCGATGGCGAGCGTCGCCATCATGAGCAGTACGAGAACGCCGGCGACGAGCCGCTTCTGCAGCGACCAGCCGCTGCCGGCGAGCGGATGCTCAGGCGGCGTGACGCCGTGCATCAGCCGACGGGCTTGATCATGTACCCGACGCCGCGCACGGTGTGGATCATGGCCGGGCCGAGGGTGTCGATCTTCTTGCGCAGGTACGAGATGTAGATCTCGACGATGCTCGAGCGGCCGCCGAAGTCGTAGCTCCAGACGCGGTCGAGGATCTGCGCCTTCGAGAGCACGCGCTTGGGGTTGCGCATGAGGTAGCGCAGCAGCTCGAACTCGGTCGCGGTGAGCTCGATCTCGGTGTCGCCGCGGCGCACCTCGTAGCTCTCCTCGTTGAGCACGAGGTCGCCGACGCGGATCTCCGGGTCGGCCCGCTCGCTGACCACGAGGGAGCTGCGGCGGATGAGGCCGCGGAGGCGGGCGACGAGCTCCTCGAGGCTGAAGGGCTTGGTCACGTAGTCGTCGCCGCCGGCGGTGAGACCGACGACGCGGTCATCGACCGAGTCCTTGGCGGTGAGGAAGAGGACGGGCACGTCGTTGCCGTCGGCGCGCATCCGCCGCAGCACCTCGAGGCCGTCGATGTCGGGGAGCATGATGTCGAGCACGACGATGTCGGGCTTGTGCTCGCGGGCGTGCTGCAGGGCCTGCTGGCCGGTCAGCGCGGTGCGGACATCCCAGCCCTCGTACTTGAGCGCCATCGAGACCAGGTCGCTCAGCGAGGGCTCGTCATCGACCACCAGGGCCCGCACGGGCGAGCCGTCGGGGCGGGTGAGGCGCGGGGTCTCGGGCAGCTCGTCGTCGCTCATGCCTCCATTCAGGCGCAGATTCCTATGAACCGGCTTTGAGCGCGCTATGCCCGCAGGGGCGCGGGGTGCCCCGATGCCCGGGGACGAGAAGAGCCCCGGCCACATGGGGGGATGCTGGCCGGGGCTCTGCGCCGGCCACGAGTGGCTGCGGCGCTGTCGGTCGGGTCGATCGGGCGCGATCAGGCGCGGTGCGCTCCGCGCGAGCGACGACCCGTGCCGGCGATGGCGACCATCAGCCCGAAGAAGCCGACGAGCGACAGAATCAGGATCAGGGGGAGGGTCATCGGGAGCTCCAGCACGGATTCGGGGGACCAGTGGGGCTCACCGGTTCGGGTCCGGTGTCCGCACTGTGGGGGACTCGGTTCGTCCCCCGCATCCAGTGTGCGCTTTTCGAACATGTTTCGCGCGCCCCACAATGGGGGCCCGCCGCTTTCACTTTCCGGGCGCTCGGCGCCCGGCTCTCCGCGACTCGCGCTCGTTGCCCCGCGCTCAGTCCTGGTTCGAGAAGGCCGCGTCGAACGACTGCTCGGGCAGGTCCCACAGCAGCGAGCGCACGAACTCCACGGCTTCGGCCGCCCCGTGCAGGCGGCTCATGCCCGCATCCTCCCACTCGATCGAGATGGGGCCGCTGTAGCCGATCGCCTTGAGCGCACGGAAGGAGTCCTCCCACGGCACATCGCCGTGTCCGGTGGAGACGAAATCCCACCCGCGCTTCGGGTCGCCCCAGGCCAGGTGCGAGCCCATGACGCCGGCCCGGCCGTTGCGCGGGCGAACCCGCGTGTCCTTGCAGTCGACGTGGTAGATGCGATCGGCGAAGTCGACGATGAAGCCGACCGGGTCGATGTTCTGCCACATCATGTGCGAGGGGTCCCAGTTGAACCCGAAGGCCTCACGGTGGTCGATCGCCTCGAGCGAGCGCACGCTCGTCCAGTAGTCGTACGCGATCTCGCCGGGGTGCACCTCATGGGCGAACCGCACGCCCTCGCTATCGAAGACGTCGAGGATGGGGTTCCAGCGCCGCGCGAAGTCCTCGTAGCCGCCCTCGATGACGCTGGGCGGCACCGGCGGGAACATCGCCACGTAGGGCCAGATGCTCGAGCCGGTGAACCCGACGACCGTGTCGACGCCGAGGCGCCGGGCGGCGCGGGCGGCGAGCTTCAGGTCCTCCGCCGCACGCTGGCGCACGCCCTCCGGCTCGCCGTCGCCCCACACCCGGCTCGACAGGATCGCCTGATGCCGGAAGTCGATCGGGTCGTCGCAGACGGCCTGCCCCGCGAGGTGGTGCGAGATCGCGTAGACCTTGAGGTTGTGCCGCTCCAGAATGTCGAGGCGGCCCTGCAGGTAGGCATCGTCCTCCACGGCGCGCTGCACGTCGAGGTGCTCGCCCGAGCAGGCGATCTCGAGCCCGTCGTAGCCCCACTGCTCGGCGAGCGTCGCCACCTCCTCCAGGGTCAGGTCGGCCCACTGGCCGGTGAACAGGGTGACGGGATGCGTGGCCATGACGGGCTCCTTCGTGGTGGTCTGGGCGTCCGGTGGTTCGAGGCTAGAGGGCGATCCACTCGCCGGTGCGGGCGGAGGCGAGCACCGCATCCGTGATGCGGGTGGCACGGACGCCGTCGGCGAAGACGGGCAGGCCCTCGGGGGTCGCCCCGCGCACGGCGGCGTAGGTGTCGGCGGCGAACGCCGTGAAGGCATCCTGGTAACCGAGCGGGTGGCCGGGCGGCAGCACCGACAACCGGGCGGCGTCGGGGTGCAACTCGTCGGTGTTGCGCAGATGGCGTTCGCTGGCCGTGCGGCGGCCGATCCAGAGCTCCTCGGGGCGCTCCTGCTCGAACCGCAGCGACTCGCTCGCGCCGTGCACCTCGAGCACGAGACCGTTCTTGCGCCCCGGCGCGACCTGCGACACGAGCAGGCTGACAACGGCCCCGGACGCGGTCTCGGCGAGCACGCCGGCGAGATCCTCCGTCGCGACGCGCCCCGTGGATGCCCGCTCGGGGTGCACCGTGCGGGTCACCGCCTGCAGCCGCACCAGACGGTCGGCCGTCACGAACTCGAGCAGGTCGCACAGGTGCGAACCGATGTCCGCGAAGGCCCGCGAGGCTCCGCCCGCCTCGGTCGAGACGCGCCAGTTGTCGTCAGCGGACCCGAGCAGCCAGTCCTGCAGGTAGGCGCCCTGCACGCTGAACAGCGGCCCGACCTGCCCGGACGCGACGCGCGCGCGCGCCTCGCGCACCATGGGGTGGAACCGGTAGACGAACGGGACGGTCGCGACCGTCCCGGCCCCCTTCGCCCGCGCCTGCAGGTCGATCGCCTCGCCGACCGTGGTGGCGAGGGGCTTCTCGGTCACGACGTGCTTGCCCGCGTCGAGCACCCGCACGGTGAGCGCGTGGTGCGTGTCATTGGGGGTCACCACGTGCACCACGTCGACGCGGTCGTCGGCGAGCAGAGCATCCACGTTCTCGTAGGCTGTCTCGGCGCCGATGCGCTCGGCGGCCTGCCGCGATCGCTCGGGCGTCGAGCTCGTCAGGCCGATGACCCGGGCTCCCGCAGCGCGCGCGGCACGGCTGTGCACGTCGGCCATGAATCCGCCGCCGATGAGGGCGATGCCGAGCGGGGCGGTGCTGGTGGGGGCAGCGGTCATGCGGTCCTCCTGAGCGGGTGCGGTCGGGCGGGTGCGGTCGGGCGGGTGCGGTCGGCCGGGTGCGGTCGGGTCAGAGGGTGGCGGCGGTCGGGTCCCAGTCCTCCGGCAGCGCCGGCGGAACGGTGACGGTGCTGGCGATCTCGACCGCGGCGCCGTCGGACTCGGCAGAGCCCTGGATCGACACCATGAGGTCGAGAACGTGGAAGGCGAACTCGCCGGAGGCGCGCTCGGGCCGCCCGGCGCGGATGGCCCGGGCAAGCTCGACGACACCGGCGCCGCGCGAGAAGGTCGAGCCGGTCGCGGGCACGACCTCGGCCTCCGCCTCCTCGACCATTCCGTCGCGCCAGATGCGCACCTCGCCGTCGAACGTGTTCGGGTCGGGCAGGCTGAGCGTGCCCTCAGTGCCGGCGATCTCGACCACGCCGACGCGGGGTCGGCTCGACTGGAACGAGAACGTCGACTGCGCGGTCGTGCCGCTCTCGAAGTCGATGAGCGCGGCGACGTGGGTGGGCACCTCGACCGGGAAGGCCGTGCCGGCGCGCGGCCCCGATCCGATCACGCGGGATGCGCGCGCCTGCGACCCGCGCGCCACGACCCGCGCCGCCGGCCCGAGCAGCTGCACGAGGGTCGACAGGTAGTACGGCCCCATGTCGAATAGCGGCCCGCCGCCGCGCGCGTAGAGGAACTCGGGGCTGGGGTGCCACGTCTCGGGCCCCGAGACCTGGAACAGGGTGAGCGCGGTGAGCGGCTCGCCGATGGCACCCGCCTCGATGAGGCGGCGCCCGGTCTGGATGCCCGCGCCGAGCACGGTGTCGGGCGCGCACGCCACGCGCAGCCCGGCCCGGTGGGCCTCGTCGAGTAGGGCCTGCCCGCTTGCGAGGTCGAGCGCGAAAGGCTTCTCGCTCCAGACGTGCTTGCCCGCGGCGAGCGCGTCGAGCGCGACGGGCACGTGCGCGGCCGGGATCGTGAGGTTGACGACGATCTCGATGTCGTCGCGCGCGAGCAGTTCGGCGACGCTCCCGCTCGCGGGCACGCCGTACTCGGCGGCGCGCGCGGCGGCCCGGTCGGTGTCGAGGTCGGCGACCATCACGACGCGCACGTCGGCGGCGCGCGTGAGGTTCTCGAGGTACTGCTGGCTGATGACGCCGGCTCCGATGACGCCGACGTTCATCGGGCCGCTGCCGCTCACAGCGCGACCCCGAGGGTGCGCACGAACCGGATGCTCTCGGCGATGCCGTCGAACAGGTCGCCGGCGTACGCGTCGAACTCGATGACGGGCCGCGCGTGCGGTGCCGCGGCGAGGATCGCCGCGATCGGCAGCTCGCCCGAGCCCGCCGGCTGCTGGCGCTCGGTCTCGCGCGTCACCGGGCCGTCCTTGATGTGCAGGGCCACGACCCGCTCGCCGAGCCGCTCGAGCAGCCCGACGGGGTCGACACCCCCGACGGCGCTCCAGTACGTGTCGACCTCGAGCACGACGCCGTCGCCGAGGTGATCGGCGAAGACCTCGAGCGCGGGGGCGCCGTCGATGCGCTGCTCAAGCTCCCACCAGTGGTTGTGGTAGCCGATGCGCACGCCGTGGTCGGCGGCGCGCTCAGCGGCCTCGGTCAGGCGGGCGGCGATCGCGGCGACCTGCTCGCGCGTCGACCACAGCTCTTCCGGGATGAACGGATCGATCACTGTCTCCGTGCCGGTACGCTGCGCGGCGGCGAGCAGCGCATCGAGGTCGGCGCCGAGAACCGTCGCGTGCGCGGTCGGTGCCGTGAGCCCGGCGGCCGCGATCGCGGGCTCGAGCCGGTCGACGAACTCGACGAGCCCGTAGGGCTCGACCGACCGCAGACCGAGGTCGGCGAGGCGCTGCAGGGTGCCGGCCGGGTCGGCGGCGAGCGCGTCGCGCACCGTGTAGAGCTGCACCGAGGCGGGGGGACGGGTCACGCGGGGTTCCTCTCGAGGGCTCGGGATGCCGCGGCTCCGCCGCGGTCCCGACCACTCTACGGGCGGTCGAGCACCGCTACCAACAAAGGTATGACCTAAGGATGCGCGGCGTCAGGCGCGGCGGGCTCGAGCTCCGCATCCCCGGCCGCATGCCGCGCGCCCGGGCCGCGCCGCAGCCGCGAGATGCGGATGACGCCAGCCCCCACCAGCCCGATCACCGCGGCGATGAGGATGACGTAGAAGGCGACCGAGAGGTAGCCGTTCGCCGAGGTCACGGGGTTCAGGAAGGGGTACGGGTACCAGGGGCCGTCGGTGACGACGTCGTAGGTGAGCGGGCCGCGGATGAGCGTGTAGGTGGCCCACACGATGGGGAACGCGCCGATCGTGCCGATGTGCTTCCAACCGAGGCGATGCCGCCCGGGGGCGAACAGCCAGTCGACCACGAGGTAGAGCGGTCCCCAGACATGCAGGATCTCGTTCGACCAGTCGAGGGTCGAGCCCTGCGGCAGCTCGATTCCGCGCAGCAGCAGGTTGTACACGATCCCCGTCGTCGCCATGTAGGTGGTCACCACCGCGCGCAGCATCGAGATCCAGCGCGGGTCGCGCCGCAGGAGGGTCAGCCCCACGGCCATCGTCAGCACGACCACCGAGGCGACGTTCGACTCGATCGTGAAGAAACTGAAGAAGTTCACGAGCCGGAAGGGGATGTCGGTGAGTCCCTGAGCCGTCCAGAACGCGATCGACGTGACGATCTGGCCGACGACGGCGGCGCCGATCGCCAGGATCGCGCCGAGACGGAGGACGAGGAAAAGAGCGGTCACGGGCGGCCCTTCGTGCGCTGACGGATGCTCGCTCATGCTACGTGGCCGCGCCGGAAACGTGAATGGCCCCGCCGGAGCGGGGCCATTCACGAACTGCGGTGCTAGATCGAGTTGACGTCGAGCGGGATGCCCGGGCCGAAGGTCGTCGAGAGCGAGCCCTTCTGCAGGTACTTGCCCTTCGAGCTCGACGGCTTGAGGCGCATGACCTCGTCGAGCGCGGCCTTCAGGTTCTCGTGCAGCTGCTCCTCGGAGAACGTGGTCTTGCCGATGACGAAGTGCACGTTCGCGTGCTTGTCGACGCGGAACTCGATCTTGCCGCCCTTGATGTCGGTGACGGCCTTCGCGACGTCGGGGGTAACGGTGCCGGTCTTCGGGTTCGGCATGAGGCCGCGGGGACCGAGCACCTTGCCGAGGCGGCCGACCTGGCCCATGAGCTCGGGGGTCGAGACGGCCGAGTCGAAGGCGGTGTAGCCGCCGGCGACCTTCTCGATGAGCTCCACGCCGCCGACCTCGTCGGCGCCGGCCGCGATCGCGGCCTCGGCCGCGGGGCCGGTCGCGAACACGATGACGCGCGCGGTCTTGCCGGTGCCGTGCGGCAGGTTGACGGTGCCGCGCACCATCTGGTCGGCCTTGCGGGGGTCGACGCCGAGCTTCAGGGCGACCTCGACGGTCGAGTTGGTGTTCTTCGAGCCGGTCTCGCGCGCGACGGCGACCGCCTCGAGCGGAGCGTAGAGCTTGCCCGGCTCGATCTTCTCGGCCGCGGCCCGGTAGGCCTTGGACTTCTGTGCCATGTTGTGTCTCCTGTACGTGAGTTCGCGGTTGACGAGCCTGGCTGGCTCTCCCGCTGAGGTGAAAGTGGAAGGGGTCGAGCTACTGCTCGACGGTGATGCCCATGCTGCGAGCGGTGCCGGCGATGATCTTCTCCGCCGCCTCGATGTCGTTGGCGTTCAGGTCGACCTGCTTCTGCTCAGCGATCTGACGCACCTGCTCCTTGGTGAGCTTGGCCACCTTCACGGTGTGGGGGGTCGACGAGCCCTTCTGCACGCCCGCGGCCTTCTTGATGAGCTCAGCGGCCGGCGGGGTCTTGAGGATGAACGTGAACGAGCGGTCCTCGTACACGGTGATCTCGACCGGGATGACGTTGCCGCGCTGCGACTCGGTCGCCGCGTTGTACGCCTTGCAGAACTCCATGATGTTGACGCCGTGCTGACCGAGCGCCGGGCCGATGGGCGGGGCGGGGTTGGCGGCGCCGGCCTGGATCTGCAGCTTGATCAGACCCGTGACCTTCTTCTTCGGTGCCATGTTCTTCTTCTTTCTGTCGAGCAGCACCCGGGTGGATGCTGCGCTCCCGCCTGCGCGCCCTCTGCGCGCCGCGGTGAACTGGGGTGAGGGGGTTCGTGGGGGCTAGAGCTTGGTGACCTGGTCGAAGCTGAGCTCGACCGGGGTCTCGCGCTCGAACAGCGAGACGAGCACGGTGAGCTTGCCGCTCTCGGGCTTGATCTCGCTGATCGTGCCGGGGAGGCCCGCGAACGAGCCCTCCTTGATGGTGATCGTCTCGCCGACCTCGAAGTCGATCTCGGCCGGGATGACGCGCGCCGCGACACCGCCGCCCTTCGCCCCGCCCGCCTTGGCCGGAGCCTCGGCGATCTGCACGGTCGACTTCAGCATCTGGAAGGCCTCGTCGAAGCGCAGCGGGGTCGGGTTGTGGGCGTTGCCGACGAAGCCGGTCACGCCGGGCGTGTGGCGCACGACCGACCAGCTGTCCTCGTTGAGGTCCATGCGCACGAGCACGTAGCTGGGGATCCGCACGCGGGTGACGAGCTTGCGCTGACCGTTCTTGATCTCCACGACGTCCTCCATGGGAACCTGCACCTCGTAGATGAAGTCCTCCATGTTCATCGAGATCTTGCGGTTCTCGATGTTCTGCTTCACGCGCTTCTCGAAGCCCGCGTAGGAGTGCACGACGTACCACTTGCCCGGCTTCATGCGCAGCTCGAGCTTGAACTCCTCGTAGGGATCGACCTCAGCCGGGTCGACCTCGGCATCCGCATCCGTCGCCGCCTCGTCGCCCGCCTCGTCGTGCGTGGCCTCGGCGGCCGCCTCGGCCTCGTCGGCCGAGTCGATGTCGAGCGCGTCGTCGACGATGGCGTCGGCCTCCGGGTCGGCGGCGGCCTCGAGCGCGTCGAGCAGGCCGTCGAGGTCGGGCTCGTCGCTCTCGTCGACGACGTGCATGGCGCGGTGCTCGGCGGCGTCGGCCGCGTGCAGGTCGGCGTCGAGGGTGTTGCCCTCCTGAGCCTCGTCCTCCTCCGACGACTGCTCAGCGGCGGTCGAGTAGTCGAGGTCGCTGGGGAGCTTCTCGGTCACAGTGGTCTCTCTCCTTCAGTACGGTGCGGGTGCGGGGGGGCGGGGCTACAGCCCCACCGCCGTCGTTCCGTCACCGAAGATGAACCGCACGAGCCACAGGAACACGATGTCCAGGCCCGAGACGATCGCCATCATGATGATCACGAACACGAGCACGACGAGGGTGTAGGTGACGAGCTCGCGGCGGGTGGGAGTGACCACCTTGCTGAGCTCGCTGATCACCTGGCGCAGGAACAGGGCGATGCGTCCGAAGGGGCCGCGCTTCTCGGCGCGGTCCTTCTTCGCGTTCGCGACGATGTCCTCGCCGGGCTCGTCGATCACATTGCTCACGTGATGCTCTCCTCACGACTCGCGGTCGTCTTCTCGGGTGCTGCTGTGCTTCGCGCCGCGCCCTCCGGGAGCGCTGCGGCGCATGTCACCGCCGTTCCCGGGAGGCTCCCTGAGGAGCCTCCCGGGCCGACGACTCTGCAGGGCGGACAGGACTCGAACCTGCAACCTGCGGTTTTGGAGACCGCTGCTCTACCAATTGAGCCACCGCCCTCTGCGGTGGATGGCTGATCTGCAGGCACGCGAAAGCATGGCAGAGATCAACTACCTCGACCCAGTGTAGGCGACGCGGCGGGCTGCTCCAACCCGAGGGCGCTTCCGTGAGGGCGGACGGGCGGCTCCGGGCGAGCATCCGATGACCGCCACCAGATGCCCGCCCCTAGAATCGCAGGCGTGACCGCCGACTCCGCCCGCATCGCCCGCCGCATCGCCGCCATCGCCGAATCCGCGACCCTCAAGGTCGACGCCCGCGCCAAGGCGCTGAAAGCCGCGGGACGCCCCGTGATCAGCTACGCAGCCGGCGAGCCCGACTTCCCGACCCCCGAGCACATCGTGGAGGCGGCGGTCGCGGCCGCGCGCGACCCGAAGAACCACCGCTACACCCCGGCGGCCGGTCTGCCGGAGCTGCGCGAGGCGGTCGCCGAGAAGACCGCGCGCGACAGCGGGCTCACGGTGCCGGCCAGCCAGGTGATCATCACCAACGGCGGCAAGCAGGCCGTCTTCCAGGCGGTCGCCACGATCGTCGACGAGGGCGACGAGGTGCTGCTGCCCTCGCCGTACTGGACCACCTATCCCGAGGTCATCCGCCTGGCTGGCGGCGTACCCGTCGACGTGTTCGCGGGTGCCGACCAGGACTACCTGGTGACCGTCGAGCAGCTCGAGGCCGCCCGCACCCCGCGCACGAAGGCGATGCTGTTCGTGAGCCCCTCGAACCCGACCGGCTCGGTGTACAGCCCCGAGCAGACGAAGGCCATCGGCGAGTGGGCCCTGCAGCACGGCATCTGGGTGATCAGCGACGAGATCTACCAGGCGCTGACCTACGACGGGGCGCGCGCCGTGTCGATCGTCGAGGCCGTGCCGGAGCTCGCCGAGCAGACCATCCTCGTGAACGGCGTGGCCAAGACCTACGCGATGACCGGCTGGCGCGTGGGCTGGATGGTCGGCCCGACCGACGTCATCGCAGCCGCCTCCAACCTGCAGTCGCACCTGTCGAGCAACGTCGCCAACATCTCGCAGCGCGCCGCGATCGCCGCCCTCACCGGCCCGCAGGATGCAGTGGCGACCATGCGCGAGGCCTTCGACCGCCGCCGGAAGGTCGCCGTCGCCGAGCTCAACCGGATTCCGGGCATGATCACGCCCACGCCGACCGGCGCCTTCTACGTCTACGTCGATGTGGCCGGGCTGCTCGGTCGCGAGTGGAAGGGCTCGACGCCCACTTCCTCGCTCGAGCTCGCCGACCTGATCCTCGAGCACGCCGAGGTCGCGGCGGTGCCCGGCGAGGCCTTCGGGCCGAGCGGCTACCTGCGCTTCAGCTACGCGCTCGGCGACGCCGACCTCCTCGAGGGCATCCAGCGCGTGCAGGCCCTGTTCGGCACGCGGTAGGTCTCAGGCGGCGGGCCGCAGCGCGGCCCGTGCTCCCGTCTCAACGGCGTCGGCAACGCGGTCGAGCGACGACGACCGCAGGCTCCACTGCTGCCAGTACAGCTCGACCTCGATCGGGTCCCCACCGATGAGCACGAGGCGGCCGTCGCTGAGCGCCGCATCGCACTGGGCATCGGGCAGCATCCCCCACCCCGCGCCGAGGTGCACCGCGGCGGCGAACTCCGTCGAGGAGGGGATCACGTGCCGCGGCGGCTCGTCAGGGTCGACTCCGCAGGCTCGGAGGTAACGGTGCTGGAGATCGTCGTGCCGGTCGAACTGCACGAGCGGAGCATCGCGCAGCCAATCGATCCCCGGCCCGCCGCCGTGCCGCGCGACGTAGGCGGGGGTGGCGACCGCACGGTAGCGCATCGACCCCAGCGCCCTCACGACGCAGCCCGCGACCGCCGCGGCCCGTGCGGTCACCGCCGCCATGGCGTCCCCCGACTCGAGCAGCTCTGCGGTGCGGTTCTGATCATCGCGATGCACCTGCACGACGAGGTCGTCGGTGCGGAAGAGAGGGCCGAGGGCCGGCATCAACCAGGTGGCCAGAGAGTCGGCATTGACCGCGACCGTGACGATCGCGACCCCCGTGTCGCCGGCACCGAGCTCCGCCCGTGCCTCCTGCTCGAGAAGCGCGAGCTGTCGAGCGAGCCGCACGATCGTGCGGCCGGCAGGGGTCGGTCGCACGGGCTTCTCGCGCACGAGGAGCACCTGACCCAGCTGGTGCTCGAGCGCCCGAACCCTCTGGCTCACGGCAGATGGCGTCACGCGCAGTCGCCGGGCGGCTGCGTCGAAGGTTCCGAGATCGACGACGGCGAGCACCGTGCGGGCGAGTTCGATCGAGAGTTCCATGAACTGAGGCTAATGGTCATCAAGAATCATTAACTGGAGTGACTGCTGAAGCGACCGTAGGGTCATGGCATGACCGCTCTTCTCGCCGGGCTCGGCCTCGGCCTGTCGCTGATCATCGCGATCGGCGCGCAGAACGTGTTCGTGCTGCGGCAGGGCATCCGACGCGAGCACGTGCTGGCGGTCGTCATCATCTGCGCCGTCTCCGACGCGGTGCTCATCGCCGCGGGGATCGCCGGTCTGGGTGCCGTTCTCGAGGTCGTTCCGTGGCTGATCGACGTCGTGCGCTGGGCGGGCGCGGCCTTCCTCGTCGGGTACGGGATGCTCGCCGCACGCCGCGCCTGGCGCCCCCCTGGCGCACTCACCATCGACAGCGCCCTGCCGCAGTCGGCGGACAGCGCAGCGCCCGCCGGACCGGGCGACGGACGCCCGGCGACCATCGTCGCGGCACCCGCCCGTCTGCGCGGGGTGCTGCTGACGGCGCTCGCCCTGACCTGGCTGAACCCGCACGTGTACCTCGACACGGTGTTCCTGCTCGGGTCGATCGCGAGCACGTGGGAGGACCAGCGCTGGCTGTTCGGCGCGGGCGCGATGCTGGGGAGCGTGCTGTGGTTCACGGCGCTCGGCTTCGGCGCGCGCTACCTCGGACGCTGGCTATCGACCCCGCGGGCGTGGCGCTGGCTCGACGCGGGCATCGCAGTCGTGATGGTCGCGATCGCCGTGTCGCTGGTCTGGCCGCGCTAGCGCGGCCAGCTATCAGCGCAGCGCCGCGCTAGGCGCGGTCAGCTATCCGTTCTGCTCTAGCGCTGCGCGGCGGCGTACGCCTCGCGCACCTCGGCCGGGATGCGGCCGCGGTCGCCGACCGTGTAGCCGTTCTTCTGCGCCCACTCGCGCACCGCGGCGGTGTCACCGCTGGCGGCGGCGCGCTTGCGCGGCGCGGCGCCCGCACGACGGCCGGTCGACCGGGCGCGCGCGATGAACGGTGCGAGGGCATCCCGCAGCGCCTGCTGGTTGGGCCGCCCGAGGTCGATCTCGTAGCTCGCGCCATCGAGCGCGAAGGTGACCGTGCCGCCCTCGCCGGGGCCGATGACGGTGCCGTCGAGGTCGTCGACCAGCTCGGTGGTAATGCGCTTCATGAGAATTCCCCTCGGTATTCGTGTAAACCGCAGTGAGTTTATCGGAAATGTCACGCACTAAACGCAATGGGAATTGCGCATTCCTGCCGTCCACCGATCGGTGGACCCGCGAATCCGCCGGGCGGAGGTACCGCCGACCGCGCCGGCGCGGGATGCTGGAGCCATGACGTCACCTGAGAACGTCGTCGAGGTGCGCGACCTGCGCAAGGCCTACGGCGACCTGACCGCCGTCGACGGCGTGAGCTTCGACATCCACCGCGGCGAGACCTTCGCCCTGCTCGGCCCGAACGGGGCCGGCAAGTCGACCACCATCGAGATCCTCGAGGGGTACCGCGACCGCACGAGCGGTGCCGTGAGCGTGCTCGGCGTCGACCCGCAGAAGGGCGGGCTCGACTGGAAGGCCCGCCTCGGCATCGTGCTGCAGTCGAGCGGCGAGAGCGGCAACGTCACCGTCGCCGAGCAGCTGCGCCACTTCGCGGCGCTGTACCCGAACCCGCGCGACGTCGACGAGGTGATCGCCGCCGTCGGGCTCGAGAGCAAGGCGGGCGCCCTGATCCGCAAGCTCTCGGGTGGGCAGCGTCGCCGCGTCGACGTCGCGGTCGGCATCGTCGGTCGGCCCGAGCTGCTGTTCCTCGACGAGCCGACGACGGGCTTCGACCCCGAGGCGCGCCGGAGCTTCTGGCAGCTGATCCGCACGCTGCAGAGCGAGGGCACGAGCATCCTGCTGACCACCCACTACCTCGACGAGGCCGCCCAGCTCGGCGACCGGGCCGGCATCATCGCGGGCGGCCGCATGGTCGACCTCGCGCCGATCGACGAGATCGGGGGCGCGGATGCCCGCGTGCCGTTCGTGCGCTGGCGCGAGAACGGCACGGTGCACGAGCGGCGCACGCACGCCCCGGCCGCCGTCGTCACCGAGCTCGTCGCCCGCCTCGGCGGCGAGCCCGAGGGCCTCGAGGTGATCCGCCCGAGCCTGGAGGACGTCTACCTCGACCTCGTCGGCCGCGAGCACGCGAGCGACCTGAGCTCGGAGGCCCTGAACGAGACGGAGGCGGCACGATGAGCACAACCACCACGGCGACGCGGCGCCGCGAGAGCCCGCTCGCCCGGGCGGTCCGCCTCGGCGGACTCCGCATCGGCTACGAGGTGCGCGCCTACTTCCGCCAGGGCGACACGGTGTTCTTCACCTTCCTCTTCCCCGTCGTGATGCTGACGATCTTCTCGGTCTCGTTCAGCGAGGCGAGCTTCGGGCAGACCGCCGACGGCGACGAGATCACCGCGGCCTGGTTCTTCCTGCCCGCCATGCTCGCCGCCGGCGTGCTGCTGAGCGGCCTGCAGAACCTGGCGATCGACATCGCCGTCGAGAAGAGCGACGGCACGCTCAAGCGCCTGGCCGGCTCGCCGCTGCCGGTCATGAGCTACTTCATCGGCAAGCTCGGGCAGTCGTTCGTGACCGGTCTGCTGCAGGCGGCCGTGCTCCTGCTGCTCGGCTTCACGGTGTTCCAGGTGCCGTTGCCCGAGGACCCCGCCAATTGGTGGGTGTTCGCCTGGGTGTTCACGCTCGGCGTGCTGTGCTCGGCGATCCTCGGCATCGCCCTGAGCGCGGTGCCGCGCTCCGGCAAGAGCGCGACCGCGGTCGTCATCCCGATCACGCTCGTGCTGCAGTTCATCTCGGGCGTCTACCTGCGGTTCAGCGACCTGCCCGAGTGGCTGCAGAACGTGGCCGCCGTCTTCCCGCTCAAGTGGATGGCCCAGGGCATGCGCAGCGTCTTCCTTCCCGATGAGCTCGTGGTGCTCGAGCAGAACGAGTCGTGGGACCACCCGGGCATCGCGCTCGCGCTCGCCATCTGGCTCGTCGCGGGGCTGATCTTGACGAGCCTCACCTTCCGCTGGATTCGGAAGGACAGCTGAGCGGTGCGCATGACCGCGCGCCGTTGGTGGTGGGTCGCCGTGCTCGGCATGGCGGCCCTCGCTGGCGCGCTCGCCGTGCTGTCGCTGCAGACCCCCTGGCGCCTCGCGCTGGCCCTGACCGGCATCGGGATGCTCATCGCCAGTTGGGCACTGTGGGGTGATCGGCGGGTCATGGCGGGCGAGACCTCCGTCGCTGTGATTCTCGGAGTGGCCCTCGCCGCGGGCACGGCCACCGCGGGCTTCGCCTCCCTCGCCATCCTGCAGGCGATCGCGTACCCGATCGCCTGGGTGTTCAGCAGTAGGCTTCGCGATGCCCTGCTCGCCAACCTCGCCGTCGCGCTCGCGGTCGGCGTCGGGTTCGCAGCGAGCATCGGCACCGAGCCCGACGACCTCCGGCAGATCGTGTTCACGCAGTCGCTGGCCCTGGGGTTCAGCCTGGCTATGGGGTTCTGGATCAGCCGGATGACCGAGCTGGGCGAGGAGCGCGGCCGGCTGCTGGTCGAGCTGCAGGGCGCCCAAGAGCAGATCGCGGCCCTCAACCGGGAGGCCGGGGCCGCGGCCGAGGGCGAGCGCCTAGCCCGTGAGCTGCACGACACGATCGCGCAAGACCTCACCGGCCTCGTCATGCTCGCCCAACGCGCCCGCCGCGAGGCCGCCGCACCCGACGGCACCCTCGCGATGATCGAAGAGGGCGCCCGCGCCGCGCTCGGCGAGACCCGGGCCCTGGTAGCCGCGGGTGCCGCGCTCGACACCGACGGGCTCGGGCTCGATGGCGCCCTGCAGCGGCTGGCCGAGCGCTTCGAACGTGAGACCGGCGTCGCCGTCTCGCTCGCGATCGACGAGGGCGTGGCCCTCTCGCGCGACGCCGAAGTGGTCGTGCTGCGGTGCGCACAGGAGGCCCTGAGCAACGCCCGCAAGCACGCCCGAGCTCGCCAAGTCGTGCTGGATGTCGGCATCGCGGAGGGCGGCCCGGAGCGTCGCATTCGGCTCACCGTGAGCGATGACGGCATCGGGTTCGACCCCGACAGCGCTCCCGCCGGGTTTGGCCTGAGCGGCATGAACGAACGCCTCGCACTCGTCGGCGGCACGCTCCGGGCGACGAGCGCGCCCGGGGCCGGGACGGTCATTGTGGCCGAGCTGCCGGCGAGCATCCCGAACCCCACCGGGGCGTCGACGATGGAGGCCCCGCGGTGAGCGGCGCGCAGAACGGGATTCGCGTGCTCGTCGCCGACGACCATGCCGTCGTGCGCGCGGGCATCGTCGCGCTTCTCGCCAGCGAACCCGACATCACCGTGATCGGCGAGGCCTCCGACGGCGAGCAGGCGGTCGAGCGAGCTCTCACCCTGCGTCCCGACGTGGTGGTCATGGACGTGCGGATGCCGGGACTGACCGGCGACGCGGCCACGGCCCGCATCCGCGAGCACGACACCGCGGTACGTGTGCTCGTGCTGACCACGTACGAGTCCGACGCGAGCATCCTCGCCGCCATCGAGGCGGGGGCGAGCGGCTACCTGCTCAAGGCGGCGCCGGCCGAAGAACTCATCGCCGGCGTGCGGTCGGTCGCGGCAGGCGAGGTGGCGCTGTCGCCCGCGATCGCGACGCAGCTGGTGTCACGGATGCGCGCTCCCACCCCGTCCTCCCTCACCCCGCGCGAGACCGAGGTGCTGCGGCTCGTCGCCGAGGGCCTCTCGAACCGCGCGATCGGCGAGCGCCTGTTCGTCGGTGAGGCGACCGTGAAGACCCACCTGCTGCGGGCCTTCGAGAAGCTCGGAGTGAACGACCGCACGCGGGCGGTCACCCTGGCGATGGAGCGCGGTCTGCTCTAGCAGGGCCCGCCCGGAGGCGCCGCGGGGTGCGGCCTACAGGCTCAGCCCGACGAGCACCGGCTCGGGGTGCAGCAGCACGCCGTACGCGCTGAGCACGCGGGTTTGGATGTACCGAGCGAGCTCGGCGACCTCGGCAGCCGTCGCGCGCCCGCTGGCGTTCGTGAGGGCGAGGGTGTGCTTCGACGACACGGATGCGCCCGAGCCCGGCAGGGCGAAGCCGCGCGCGATGCCGGCATGCTCGATCAGCCAGGCGGCGCTGAGCTTCACGGTGCCCTCGGTCACCGGCGGTGGAGCCGCCGGCTCCTCGCCGAGCGGCACGGCGACGGGGCTCAGCTCCGGCTGCTGCGGCCAGCGTGGAGCGTCGGCGGGCAGGGTGCGGGCGAAGCTCTCGCGGACGATCGGGTTGGTGAAGAACGAGCCGGCGCTGCGCGACTGCGGGTCGTCAGCATCGAGCACCATGCCCTTGCTCGCGCGCAGGCGGAGGGTGGCGGCGCGCACGCCGGCGAGCGGGGCGCGGTCTCCCACGGCGACCCCGAGCGCCTCAGCGAGCTGCGCGTAGGCGACCGGGCGACTGAGGCCCGCCGGGTCGTGCTCGAGGGCGAGGTCGACGCTCAGCACGACTGCCCGCCAGCCCTGCTTGATCACACTGGTGCGGTAGCCGAGCTCGAGAGCCGGCGCCGGGATGCTGCGGCGCTCGCCCGTGTCGAGGTCGAGCACCTCGACGGCGACGAGGCTCTCGGCGACCTCCTGCCCGTAGGCGCCGATGTTCTGGATGGGAGCGGCGCCGGTCGAGCCGGGGATGCCGCTGAGCGCCTCCATGCCGGCCCAGCCCTGCTCGACGGTGTGCGCCACGACCGAATCCCAGGGCTCGCCCGCCTGCACGCGCAGACGCACCGGTCGCGGCGAGCCGACCGCATCCGGAAGCCGCTCGATGCCACGGGTCGCAACGCGCACGACGGTTCCGTCGAACCCCGCGTCGGCGACGAGCACGTTCGAGCCACCGCCGAGCACGAGCCAGGGCTCGCCATCGGCCTCCGCCGCGAGCACGGCCTCGACCAGCTCGTCGGCGGTGGTCGCGGTGACGAGACGCTCGGCCGGTCCACCGACGCCGAGCGTCGTGAGGTCGGCGAGACGCATCAGAGCAGCATCCGTATTCAGGCCAGGGGCGTGACGCGCACGTGCGCCTTGCCGAGCACCGTCTGGTCGTCGCACACGGCGGTGAGGTCGATGCGCGCACCCGCGTCGTCGAGCGCGCCGACCGTGGCCGTCACGGTGACGGTCGCGCCGTGCTGGGGGTCGACGACGACCGGCCGGGTGAATCGCACCTGGTAGTCGCTGACCCAGCCCGCCGACCCGAGCCAGTCGACGACCGGCTGCACGGCGAGGCCCATGGTGAGCATGCCGTGCGCCAGCACGCCGGGCAGGCCGACGGCGGCCGCCACGTCGTCGCGGTAGTGGATCGCGTTGAAGTCGCCGCTCGCGCCCGCGTAGCGCACGAGGCTGTCGCGGCTGATCGGGAAGGCGCGCTCGGCGACGACCTGGCCGACCTCGAGACCGTTCAGGATGCTCACGCGTCCTCCCCCCGGATCACGAGCGTCGACACGCTCGTGACGACGTGCTCGCCGCGCGCGTCGACCATGCTCGACTCGCTCGTCACCATGCTGTTGCCGCCCAGCGTCTTGATGCTCGTCACGCGAAGCGTGGCGGTGAGCTCGTCGCCGGCGACGATCGGGCGCGAGTAGGTGAACCGCTGGTCGCCGTGCACGACGCGGCTGAAGTCGATGCCCGCGTCGGGCTCGGCCAGCAGCCGCTGAAGGGTCGCCTCGGCGATGACGATCGGAAAGGTCGGGGGCGCCACGACGTCGGCGAAGCCGGCGGCGCGGGCCGCCTCCGGGTCGTGGTGCAGGGGAGCGGTGGCGAACACGGCGCGCGCGAACTCGCGCACCTTCTCGCGACCGACGAGGTAGGGGGCCGCCGAGGGGAAGGCGCGCTCGACGAGATCGGGGTTCACGGGCACCCGCCCAGTCTAGGCGGGCGCCTCAGAGCAGGGTGGTGATCAGAGCAGGGTGGTGATCAGAGCAGGGTGGTGATCAGAGCAGGGTGGTGATCAGAACAGGGTGGTGCCGAGCAGGCGGTCGACCATCGACCGCCCGAGGGCGCGCTCGGCCGCGTGCCCCCGGCTCTCGCCGCGCACCATCAGCTCGAGCGCGCGCGTCGCCGCGACCGCCCGCAGGGCGAGGTCGTCGCGCTCGGTCGGGGTGCGGCCGTAGCCGTGCAGGAAGGCGGCGCGCAGCCAGGGCTCGTCGCGCCACGGACCGAACTCGAGCCAGAGCAGGTCGACGATGCGCGGCTCGAACTCGAGGTGCGAGAAGTCGATGAGGCGCACGTGCCCGCCCGGGTCGATGATCCAGTGCCGGGCGGTCAGCTGTCGGTGCGCCGGAACATGGTCGAGCTCGCCGATGTCGAGGGCGGCAGCGACGTGCTGGCGCAGCAGGTGGCGCTCGGCGGCGAGGCGCTCGGCCCGCTCGTCGAGGCCGTCGAGGCCGTCACCCCACAGCTCGTCCGCGGCGCGGCTCCAACGCTCGAACTCGGCGGCGATCATGGGGCCGAAGCGACCGTGACGGCGCGGCGGCTCGGCGTCATGCAGGCGCCGCACAAGCTCGCCGAGGCGCATGTGGACGTCGGGGTCGCGCTCGTGCGGCGTGCCGGCCGCGGGCTCTCCGAGCAGCCGCGAGAGCGTCACCATGCGCAGCGAAGGCTCGGTGATCACGATGCGCGGGGCGTCCCCGCCGAGCGCCGCGGCGTACTGCGCCAGGGCTTCGGATTCGCGGCGGTGCGGGCCCGCATCCCGATGCCATTTGACGACCGCCTGCTCGCCGCCGCGGGTCACGACGTGCAGCACGCGCGAGAGACGGTGCGCGCCGGTGTGCTCGGCGACGACGTCGACGGGGCCGAGCGTGCGGTGCACACGGTCGAGAACCTCGGCATCGCTGGCGAGTCGGGGGCGCGCATCGGTGACGGCGCCCAGGGCGACCGAGGCATCCGGGCCCATGGCGCCGCTCACCGCCTCGATGCTCATCGCGCGCTCCTCCCTGCGAGACCCTGTGCTTAAGCGAGACCCCGGTGCGCCGTCAGTGGCGGACCGGGGTCTCGGATGATGTCGTCAGCGTGCGGCTACTGGCAGCTCTCGCACTGCAGCAGGTCCATCGGGTCGACGGGCACGGCGTAGCCGCCAACGGTCTCGTTGTCGTTGTCCATGACGGACCTCCTCTGGTGGTGAATCCTCCGCCCGTGGCGGCTGGGCCTTCACTATATAACGGGAATCACACGCCTGTCATTCCCCTAGATGTTGTGTTTTCGGCGTGTCGCGATCGATTCCGCGGGGATGCTCGCGCCGCGGCTCGCAGCGTCGCGCCAGGCGCGCCCTCAGGCGCGAGGCCTACCCTGGAGGCACCCCTTCCCTCCGCCGCGAGAGTGATCATGCGCTTCTGGCCCGCTTCTGCCCCCGTGGTCGGCACGCGACCGCCGGAGCTGCCGCGCGACCTGCGCCACCAGATCGATGAGGGGTACCTCGTCGCCGTGGCAGCGCTGCGGCTCGCGGTGAAGAACGGCGTCATTCGGCGCATCCTGGGCGATGGCGTCGACTGGAACGAGGAGGAGGCGCTCGCGCTCGCCCGGGAGGCCATCGAGACCCTCATCAGCGAGCAGCGCGCGGGAGCGGTGCGGCTGTCGGAGGAGAGCGTGCGCGCCGCACCGACGGCGCGCGAGACGCGCCGGGCGTCGTCGAAGCGCGACCGCGCGAAAGTGCGCCGCAAGCGCGAGGAGGCCGACCGGCTCGCCGCCCGCAGCCGCACCCTGCGAGGAGTCGTCGAGAAGCTGGAGGCGGCACGCGCCGACGAGGACTTCCTGCACGAGCTCGCCATGCGGGCCCGCGAGGAGACCCTCGGCGAGCTCATGCAGGCGCGGCTGATTCCCCGCGCACCGGTCATCGAGCAGACCGAGGAGGAGCGCCGCGAATCGATCGCGGGCGTGCTCGCCGACCTGCAGCGGCTCATGGACGAGCGAACGGGCTACTGAGCATTCCCTGAAACGGTAGCGAGGGCGGGACTCGAACCCGCGACACCACGATTATGAGCCGTGTGCTCTAACCACCTGAGCTACCCCGCCGGGCAGAACTCCCCGCGAGGAGGAGGTTCAGAGCCCCGAGTCAGGATTGAACTGACGACCCCTTCCTTACCATGGAAGTGCTCTGCCACTGAGCTATCGGGGCGCGACCGCTCGCCGCATCCGGCGAAAGGCACCAGAGAAGATTAGCACCTGACGCAGGCCTCTCCGAACCGGTCTCCCCGCCAGAATCACCGGGATCCCGCTATGGAACCGATTCCACTTTTCGCTCCGGGGTGCCATAGGGTGGCGGAATGTCGAACGAGTCCACCACCTCGATCCTGCACACCGCCGTCGACCACCGCCGCTCCAGCGCACCGGGCCAGGAGTGGTGGCGATCGGCCGTGATCTACCAGATCTACCCGCGCTCGTTCGCCGATGCGAGCGGGGACGGCATCGGCGATCTCGCCGGCATCACCGAGCGCCTGCCCGCGCTGCGCGAGCTCGGCGTCGATGCCGTGTGGCTCTCGCCGTTCTTCCGCTCGCCGCAGCGCGACGCCGGCTACGACGTCAGCGACTACTGCGACGTCGACCCGATCTTCGGAACTCTGGGCGACTTCGACGCCCTGCGCGACCGCGCGCACGAACTCGGACTGCGAGTCATCGTCGACCTCGTGCCCAATCACTGCTCGAGCGACCACCCGTGGTTCCAGGAGGCGCTGGCCGCTGGCCCCGGATCACCGGAGCGCGACCGGTTCATGTTCCGCGAGGGTCGCGGCGAGCACGGCGAACTGCCGCCCAACAACTGGCAGTCGATCTTCGGGGGCAACGCGTGGACCCGCGTGGTCGAGGCCGACGGGACGCCCGGCCAGTGGTATCTCCACATCTTCGACAGCTCGCAGCCCGACTTCAACTGGAAGAACCCCTGGGTGTGGGAGCAGTTCCGGCAGATCCTCCGGTTCTGGCTCGACCGCGGCGTGGACGGGTTCCGCGTCGACGTCGCTCACGGACTCATGAAGAAGGAGGGTCTGCCGGATATCGCGGAGGCCGGGGCGGGCGAGAGCCTCGCCGAGGGCATGATGAAGCCCGACGAGGTCCCCTACTGGGCGCAGCCCGAGGTGCACGACGTCTACCGCGACTGGCACCGCGTGCTCGCCGAGTACGAGGGCGACCGAGTACTGTGCGCCGAGGCCTGGGTCGAGCCGCTGGCCAAAGCCGCGCTCTGGGTGCGCCCGGACGAGATGCACCAGGCGTTCAACTTCAGCTATCTGGGCACGCCCTGGGAGGCTCCGCGCCTGCGGTCGGTGATCGACGAGTCGATCGCCGCGTTCCAGAGCGTCGGGGCCCCCAGCACCTGGGTGCTGTCGAACCACGACGTCGTGCGCCACACCAGCCGGTACGGCCTGAGCACCTACGGCGCCGCCCCCGCGAGCGGGATCGGCCCGCGCACGGAGGACAAGCCGGATGAGGTGCTGGGCCTCAGGCGCGGCCGCGCCGCCTCGTCCCTGATGCTCGCTCTGCCGGGCAGCGCCTACCTCTACCAGGGCGAGGAGCTCGGTCTGCCCGAGGTCATCGAGCTCGACGACCACGTGCGCGAGGACCCGACGTTCCACCGCACCAACGGAGAGGTCTACGGCCGCGACGGCTGCCGCGTGCCGATCCCGTGGGAGACCGCCGCCCCGGCCTTCGGATTCAGCGGCTCCGGGGAGAGCTGGCTCCCGCAGCCGGCGACCTTCGCCCGGTTCGCGCGCGACGTGCAGCGCGGCAACCCCGCCTCGACTCTCGAGCTCTACCGCGCGGCGCTGTCGCTGCGGGCTCAGCACGAACTGGGAAGCGGCGCGGTCGAGTGGCTGCCGGGCTACGGCGACGACGTCGTGGCTCTGCGCAACCGCTCGGTCATCGTCATCGCCAACCTGGGCGCGGAGCCGGTCGCGCTGCCGGAGGGCGCGCTGCTGCTGGCCAGCAACCCGCTCGAGGGCGGCATGGTGCCGACCGACACCACGGTCTGGATCGCCGCCGACTGATCACCGCTTCGACCGAATGGTCGGGGATGCGCAGCGCGGGTCGGGGTTCACCTCGGCCCGCGCTTCCGCGTGCGGGAGGGTCAGCCGGCGTTGGCCTTCAGCCAGGCGAAGGGGTCGATCGCCACATCGTCGACGTGGATCTCGAGGTGAAGGTGCGCGCCGGTCGACAGACCCGTGTTGCCGACGGCGCCGACGATCTCGCCCGCGACCACCGTGTCGCCCACGGCGAGAACCGAGCTGTTGTCGATCATGTGCGCGTACCTCGACATGACCTTCTGGCCGTTGATGACGTGCTCGATCTCGACGCGGTAGCCGTAGCCCACGCTGCGGCCCACGGCGATGACGATGCCGTCGGCGATCGCGCCGACGGGGGCGCCGTATCCGGCATCGATGTCGAGGCCGCGGTGATAGGTGGAGCACCCGTAGCAGGGGGCTGCACGCTCGCCGAACGCGGAGGTGATCGGCGCCGCGAAGGGGAAGGGCCAGCGGATGGCGCCGCTGCCGGACGCCGTGTACGCGTAGTTGGTGCTGCCGTAGCGGAGTCGGAGCATCTCGGCGTAGGTGGTGACGCCCCACTCGTCGCGTGAGGCGGCCGCGGTGGCGAGATCCTCGGACATCTCGCCCTCGATGGCCTGCGCCTCGACGTCGAGCTGCTCAGCGGTCGTCGCAGCCTCGGTCGACGGCAGCGAGGAGAAGGCGAGGGAGGCGGGGGTCGACTCCGGGTCGAACAGGGCGTTGGCGGGAACCGTCGTCCCGACGAGGAGCATCGCGACGCTGGCCATGACCAGGGCCGGGAATCCCTTGCTCGCGATCGCGCGACCCATGGAGGCTCCGGAGACGCGGGGCGCGGCTGCGGCGGCGGAGGCCGCCGACGTGCGGGGCGCCGCGGAACGAGGGCCCGCGGCCTGGCGGCGACCGTGCGGAGCGGCGGACGGCGCGGTGCGGGCATCCGCCTCGGGGCGGGCGGAGAGACGAGGGGCGCGGCGGCTGCGGGCAGCGTCGGCGCGCTCAGCCTCGCGGTGAGCACGACGAGTGCCGGACGGAGCGGCGGCCGCAGCGGGAAGGACTGGCCCGGCGGGCTGGGCCACGACCACTGCTCCGGCCGTGGGAGCCGCCTCGGCCTCGGCTCCGGAGGCACGGTTCGCGAGGTCGCGGAACCACTCCTCTGCGGAGGGGGTCGCCGTCGGCTCGGAGCCGGCCGGCGGCCAGGAAGTCTGTTCGGTCACGGTGTCAGTCAGTCTCGTCCAGGTGGTCAGGAGGCGACCCTCGCCCGGCTCCGAGGAGCCTCGGGAGGGCAGGGGGTACCGCTGACGCGAATATCACGGATTGGTAAAGGGTAACCGCCCCGGGCCCGGAACGAAAGTCCGCGAACGAGACTCACGGGCGATCCTTGCTCGCGGCGGCAGTCTCGTCGGCCTCGCCGGGCACCGCCCCGACCGCGTCCAGCACGCCGTCCAGGGCCTCCGCGACATCGGGATGCGCGGCCAGGAGGAAGCGATGATCGGGTCGTCCGCCCCCAATGCCGGTGACCCGTGCCCCTGCCTCCGCGGCGATCAGCGCCCCCGCCGCGTGGTCCCACGGATTCAGCGTGCGCTCGAAGTAGGCGTTCACCCGACCGCTCGCCACGGCGCACAGGTCGAGCGACGCCGTGCCCATGCGGCGGACATCCCGGACCATCGGCAGGAGCCGGGCGACGGCCGCCCCCTGCTCGGCCCGGGTCTCGGAGCGGTAGGCGAATCCGGTGGCGATCAGGGCCTCGGCCAGCGGCACGGGCGGGGCGACCGCGATCGCACGTTCGCCGAGCTGGGCACCGCCGCCGGCCGTCGCGGAGAACAGCTCGCCCGTGGCGGGATTCACGACGACGCCGGCGAGCGCCGTCCAGGTGTGCGGGTCGGCCTCGCCCTCGACGACCGCGATGCTCACCGCGTAGTGCGGGATGCCGTACAGGAAGTTGACGGTCCCGTCGATCGGATCGACCACCCAGGTGAGGCCGGTCGTGCCGCCTCCACCCCCCGACTCCTCGCCGAGGAAGCCGTCGCCGGGGCGCAACTCGGCGAGGCGCCCGCGGATCAGCGACTCGGCATCGCGGTCGACTTGCGTGACGACATCCACCGGCGACGACTTGCGGTCGGCGACCTCGACGGCACCGCGACGGGCCTCGACGACCAGCTGGCCGGCCTCGAGGGCGATCGCGCGCGCCACCGAGAGCAACTCGGCGGTGGCGCGGGGTGATGGTGACATGGTGGCGAGTGAGGGATTCGAACCCCCGAAGGCTACGCCGGCTGATTTACAGTCAGATCCCTTTGGCCGCTTGGGTAACTCGCCCGGAGCGCTCCCGACCGGTGTGCTCACCGACCGGACGCGCTCGTCAAGAATACAAGAGCGGCGGGGTGCCTGTGACCACGGCGCTCAGTCCCCGTTCCGGCCCGTCCGCTCAGCCGCTGCGGAGTACTGCGCCGCGGCGGTAGCGACCGCATCCAGGTAGGCGGGGTCGCCGTTGTAGGCCGCGATGCCCGTGCGCCACGACTGCTCATCCCCGAGAGTCGGCGTCGCGCGGCACAGGTAGTTGGCGGCCGCGAGCGCGGCATCGTCGATGTTGTGCGGGTCGGCGACGCCGTCGGCGCTGGCGTCGACGGCCCAGTTGCGCCAGCTCTGCGGGATGAACTGCATCGGCCCGATCGCCCGGTCGAACTCGGCATCGCCGTCGAGAGTTCCGCCGTCGCTGTCGGCGATGAGCGCCGTGCTGCCGCCGTCGAGCGCGACGCCCACGATCGGCGGGCTGACGGTGCCGTCGGCGGCGATGGATGATCCACCGTGGCTTCCGTGGCGCGACTCGACCCAGCCGATCGCGGCGAGGGTGTTCCAGCCGAGGGCGCAGTCGGGGCGCTCGGCGTGCTTGGCGAGCGCGGCGCCGGCATAGGCGGCGAGGGCGCGCTCGGGGATTCCCGCGGCCCCGGCCACCGCGCTCACCCACGCGGGGTCGGGGCGGGTGGAGGTTCCGGGGCGGTCGCGGTCGGGGTCCTCCGCGGGCAGCGGCGCCGGCGCCGCCCACCGGGGAGCGAAGTCGGCGGCGGGCTGCGCGGGAGCATCCGGCCCGCTGCCGGCCAGGCGCGGAGCGAGCCCGACGCCGACCACGATGGCCGCGGCGGCGAGCACGGCCGCGGCGATCAGCGCGACGTGCGTGCGGCGGAGACTCATGCGTCCAGCCCAGCACGCTCTCCTCTGCCTCCGCTGAACCGCGCATCGCTAGCATGGGCGCCATGGCAGATTCCTCGTTCGACATCGTCAGCAAGGTCGACAAGATGGAGGCGGACAACGCCGTCAACCAGGCGCAGAAGGAAGTGGCGCAGCGCTACGACTTCAAGGGCGTCGGCGCATCGATCGAGTGGAGCGGCGAGAAGCTGCTGCTGAAGGCCAGCGCCGAGGAGCGCGTGAAGGCCGTGCTCGAGGTGCTCGAGTCGAAGATGATCAAGCGCGGCATCAGCCTGCGCAGCCTCGACACCGGCGAGCCCTATGCCAGCGGCAAGGAGTTCCGCATCGAGGTGGGGCTGAAGAACGGCATCTCGAGCGATGACGCGAAGAAGGTCTCCAAGATCATCCGCGACGAGGGCCCGAAGAGCGTGAAGGCGCAGATCCAGGGCGACGAGCTGCGAGTCACCTCGAAGAGCCGCGACGACCTGCAAGCCACGATGGCGCTGCTGAAGGGCAAAGATCTGGACATCGCGCTGCAGTTCGTGAACTTCCGCTGAGGCCGCGATGCCCGGCGACGTGACGATCAGCGGGGCCGGAGCCTGGGTCGTGCTGATCGCCAGCGTGCTGGTGCTGGTGCTCATCGTGACGATCGCGCTCGTCTCGCTGGTCGTCGTGCCGCGCAACCGCCGGCCGCAGAGCGCGCTGGCCTGGCTGCTGCTGATCTACATCCTGCCGCTCATCGGCTTCCTGCTTTTCCTGATGCTCGGCTCCCGCCGGCTGCCGAAGCGGCGACGGAAGCAGCAGGAGGAGATCAACCGGTACATCCTCGAGACGACCGAGGGCATGGACCGGGTGAGTCAGGACGGCGCGTGGCCGCCGTGGCTTCAGCCGATCGTCGAGCTCAACCGCAACCTGGGCGCGATGCCGCTCGTCGGCGGAAACGCCGCGACCGTGTTCACCGACTACAGCGCGTCGATCGCGGCGATGACGGAGGCGGTGCAGCAGGCCGAGCGCTCGGTGTACGTCGAGTTCTACATCATGTCGGTCGACGACGAGACCGAGCCGTTCTTCGCCGCGCTCGACGACGCGGTGCGGCGCGGCGTCACCGTACGGGTGCTGTACGACCATGTCGCGTCGCTGCGGGTGCGCGGCTACCGGCGGATGCGCCGACGGCTGGACGCCATCGGCGCTCAGCACCACCCGATGCTGCCGCTCAAGCCGTTCAGCGGGCAGTGGCAGCGCCCGGATCTCCGCAACCACCGCAAGTTCCTCATCGTCGACGGCTCAATCGGCTTCACCGGCTCGCAGAACCTCATCGAGCGCGGCTACGGCCGGCGGCGGCGGCTCGACGGCTCACGCCTCGCCTGGAAGGAGCTGATGGTGCGCTTCGAGGGGCCCATCGTGGCGGGCATCGAGGCGCTGTTCGCTACCGACTGGTACAGCGAGACCGACGAGCTCCTGCTGCGCGAGACGGTGATCCCGCTCGAGATCGACCCGGCCGAGGGGCTCGACGCGCAGGTGGTGCCGAGCGGTCCCGCCTTCGAGGGCGAGAACAACCTGCGCCTGTTCAACTCGCTCGTCTACGCCGCGCAGCACCAGATCCAGATCTGCTCGCCCTACTTCGTGCCGGACGAATCGATGCGGTACGCGATCACGACCGCCGCGCAGAGCGGGCTCGACGTGCAGCTCTTCGTCTCGGAGATCGGAGATCAGACGCTCGTCTTCCACGCCCAGCGCTCGTACTACGAGGAGCTGCTGCGGGCCGGGGTGCGCATCTGGCTCTACCGGTCGCCGACGATCCTGCACGCCAAGCACTTCACGATCGACGACCAGGTCGCCATCATCGGCTCGAGCAACATGGACATGCGGTCGTTCAGCCTCAACCTGGAGGTGTCGGTGATGGTGCGCGGGGCATCCATCATCAGGGAGCTGCGGGCGATCGAGCAGTCGTACCGCGAGAACTCGCGCGAGCTCACCCTCGACGCCTGGCTGCACCGCCCGGCGCACATGCGCATCTTCGACGACCTGGCGCGGGTCACCGCGACTGTTCAGTAGGGAGGACAGGGATGACGCAGAAGACGCTGCCGACGGACATTCCCGTCGAGGAGTTCCTCGCGACGCTCGACGCGCGCCGCAGCGCGGAGGGCGCCGAGCTCGTCGCGCTGTTCCGCGAGGTCACCGGAGCAGAGCCGGTCATGTGGGGCCCGTCGATGATCGGCTTCGGGCAGTATGCGTACCGGTACGCCAGCGGGCACGAAGGCGTCTGGCCGCGCGCCGCCTTCTCGCCGCGGAAGGCGAAGCTGTCGCTCTACGGCCTGCAGACGCATCCGGATGCGGGGCCGCTGCTCGACCGCCTCGGCCCTCACACCTCCGGGGTCGACTGCGTGTACGCCACCCGGCTCGACCGCCTCGACCTCGCGGTGCTGCGCGAGCTCGTGGCGCTGTCGTGGCAGGTGACGGCCGCCGACGCCGTCTGAGCGCTCCCGGCGCCGCACCCGACTCTCCACTCGGCACTCCTTCCACAACAACAGAACGGGTGAATTGAGCTCACGCGCTCCGTGGTTGCGGAAGGAGCAGGAACGGACACAAGGCCCCCGCAGGGGCGCCGGGGCGCAGCGTCCCGCCCCTGTGGAGACGCACCATCCCTCCCCCGCCCTGGCGCGCGGGGTCGAGACGGAGGCTCGCCGTCGAAGACGGTCGGAGAGGAGGGCGCGGCTGGTACTGCTCCGCCGAGGTGCCCGCCGAGGTGCGCGAGGCATGGAGGCACGGCGGCCCACTCGCGTGCGGCAGCGCACTGCAGTGGTACGGAGTCCTCCCGCTGAGCGGAGATGACGCGGCCGTGCACATCTGCCTCCCCCGGCATACCCACCGCCGTGGCGTCGAGACGCGCGCGCCCTGAGGTGAAGCGCTAGTCGCGCGAGATGCGGATCATCTCGTCGCGCGGGACGACCTTGATGCGCTCGCGGCCCTGAGGGGCGCCGAGGGCGACCTCGTGGGCGTCGAGGCGGTGCCAGCCCTCGAGATCGGTCCACAGCACGCCGCGCGACTGCAGCAGGTCGACGACGGCCTGCTCGTCCGGCTCGGCCGGGTTCCACCACGAGGCCTGGTCGGTCACCAGGTGCTGGATGGTCTCCATGGCGTCGCTCTTGGTGTGGCCGATGAGGCCGACCGGGCCGCGCTTGATCCAGCCGGTCGCGTAGACGCCCGACATGACGCTGTTGTCGTCCGCGAGCACCTGGCCCTCGTGGTTCGGGATCACGCCGTGGCGGTCGTCGAAGGGGATGCCGTCGAGCGGCGAGCCGAAGTAGCCGACGGCTCGGTAGAGCGCCTGCACGGCGACCTCGCGCACCTCCCCGGTGCCACGCACGCCGCCCTGGCCATCCGGCTCGGTGCGCTCGTACCGGAATGCCGCGACGCGGCCGTCGGCGTCCGTCACGACCTCGAGCGGCTTCGCGTAGAAGTGCAGGTGCAGGCGGCGCGAGGCCTGCCCGGTCTGGCGCTGGCGCCACTGGGTGAAGATGCGGTCGATGACCGTGATCTGCTTGTTCGACTCGATCGCCCGCTGCGAGGCCTCGTCGTAGTCGAAGTCCTCCTCGTGCACGATCATGTCGACGTCGCGCAGCTCGCCGAGCTCGCGCAGCTCGAGCGGGGTGAACTTCACCTGCATCGGACCACGTCGGCCGAACACGTGCACATCGGTCACCGGCGACGCCTGGAGGCCGTCGTAGACGTTGTCGGGAACCTCCGTCGGCAGCAGGTCGACCGGGTGCTTGACGAGCATCCGCGCGACATCGAGGGCGACGTTGCCGTTGCCGATGACGGCGACCGACGAGGCATCCAACGGCCACGTGCGGGGAACGTCCGGGTGGCCGTCGTACCAGCTGACGAAGTCGGCCGCGCCGTAGCTGCCGTGCGCGTCGATTCCGGGGATGCTGAGCTCCGCATCCCGAATCGCCCCCGTCGCGAAGATGACCGCGTTGTAGTGGCGCTTCAGATCGTCGAGCGTGATGTCGACCCCGTAGCGCACATTGCCGAAGATGCGGATGTCGCCCGAGTCGAGAACCTCGCGCAGCGCGTTGATGATGCCCTTGATGCGCGGGTGGTCGGGGGCGACCCCGTAGCGCACGAGCCCGTACGGCGCGGGCAGCTGCTCGAACAGGTCGATCGAGACGTCGAACGACCGCTCGTGCTTGAGGAGGATGTCGGCGGCGTAGATGCCGGCGGGGCCGGCGCCCACGATGGCGAGCCTGAGCTTGGTCATCGGCGTGCGGTTCTTTCTCTGATCGGGATGAGGTGCGCGGCGCGGCGCGCGGGGTGGTGGCGGGGCGCCCCGAGCGGCTCGGAGGGCGACCCGGTGGGAACGACTCAGGTGCTGCGCTCGACCACGGCTTCGGCGAACTTGGTGAGCGCCAGCTTGACGGGGCCCTCCGGCAGGGGCGCGAGGGCCGCGACCGCCTCGGCGGCCCAGCGGCGCGCCTCGTCGAGGGTCTCGGCGGTGACGGCGTGCGCGCGGAGCTCGGCGATGGCCTCCGCGAGCTCCGGGTCGTCGGGATCCGCCCCGACGCTGCGCTCGATGCGGGCGAGGAGCGCGGCGGCCTCCTGGTCGGTGAGCGCGGCACGACGCAGAAACAGCAGGGGCAGTGTCGCCACCCCGCTGCGCAGGTCGGTGCCCTGCGCCTTGCCGGTCTCCTCCGGCTCGGCCAGGTCGATGACGTCGTCGATGAGCTGGAAGGCGACGCCGATCTTCTCGCCGAAGGCGACGACCGGGGCCGAGAGCTCCTCCGGCGCCTTGGAGAAGATGACGCCCATGTGGGCGGCGGCGGCGATCAGCGAGCCGGTCTTGTCGGCGAGCACCTGCAGGTAGTGCTCGATCGGGTCATCCCCCGGCCGGGGGCCGATCGTCTCGTGCAGCTGGCCGAGACAGAGTCGCTCGAAGGTGTCGGCCTGCAGCTTGATCGCGCCCTCGCCGAGCCCGGCCACGAGCTTGCTCGCGCGCGCGAAGAGCAGATCGCCCGTGAGGATTGCGACCGAGTTGCCCCACACGTTCTGCGCGCTCGGCACGCCGCGGCGCATCTCCGCCTCGTCCATGACGTCGTCGTGGTACAGCGAGGCCAGGTGGGTGATCTCGACGGCCTGCGCCGCGGTGATGACGGCGGGGTTGTTGCCCTCGCCGAGCTGCGCGGTGAGCAGAGTCAGCACCGGACGGATGCGCTTGCCTCCCGCCTCGAGCAGGTAGCGCGAGGTGACGTCGGCCATGTCGTCGGCGAAGGCGACCTCGCGCAGCAGGCCCTCCTCGACCTCGGCGAGGCCGGTCTCGATCGCGTCGGCGAAGCGGCGCTCCTCGCTGGAGGCGAACAGCTTCTCGCCGAGTCCGAGCGACGCGCTGAGCGTCTTGCTGCGGCGGGCGAGCGGAGGGAGGCGGGTCAACGGTCTGCCGATCTGTCTGCGGAGGATGCGGGCTCAGTGCGCGGTGCTGTCGGGCGTGCGGCCGCGGTGGAGGGCGACGACACCGAAGGTCAGGTTGCGGTAGCCGACGCGCTCGAAGCCGGCCTCCCGGAGCCACTGGGCGAGCTCCGGCTGCGCGGGCCACTCGCGAATCGACTCGAACAGGTAGGTGTAGGCATCCGGATTCGAGCTCGCCGCCCCCGCGATGAGCGGCATCACGTGCCGCAGGTAGGCGTGGTACCCGGCCCGCAGCACCCCGAGGGGCGGGCGGGAGAACTCGCAGATGACGACACGGCCGCCCGGCTTGAGCACGCGGTGCATCTCCGCGAGGGCGACCTGCGGATGCTGCACATTGCGGAGCCCGAAGCTGATCGTGACCGCGTCGAACTCGCCGTCGGCGAAGGGCAGCTTCTCGGCGTCGCCCTGCACGAACATGAGGTCGGGGTGGCGCTTGCGCCCCTCCTCGACCATGCCGGGAGAGAAGTCGAGGGCGATCACCTCGGCCCCGCTCTTGGCCAGCGCGGCCGAGCTGGTGCCCGTGCCGGCGGCGATGTCGAGCACGCGCTCGCCCTTCTGCGGGTCGACCGCGCGCACGGTCGCGATGCGCCACAGCGCGGCGTTGCCCACGGAGAGCACGGCATTCGTGCGGTCGTAGCCGCGGGCGACGCCGTCGAACATCGCCGCGACGTCGCGCGGGCTCTTCGACAGGTCGGCTCTCGTCACACCCCGAGTCTAGTGAGCGGCGCCCGCGGGTTCGCCGGGAGCCGCCTGGGGGACTGTCGGGTGCCGAGTACCCTGGCGATGTGCCTGCCCCTGTCGCGCCCGTCGCCGCGCTGCGGGCGGTGACCGTCGAGGTCGCCGATCCCGAGATCCTGCTGGCGCATGCCGACCCTCTCGCGCCGCTCGTGGCCCTGCGCCGCGGTGACGGCATCGTCGGTCTCGGCGAGCGCCTGCGCCTCACCTTCTCAGGCCCCGACCGCCTGCGCGCAGCGGCCGCCGACTGGCGCGCGATCGCGCAGGCCGCCAGCGTCGACGATGCCGTGCACCGCCCCGGCTCGGGACTGGTCGCCCTCGGATCGTTCGCCTTCGCCGACGACTCGGCCGAGCACAGCGTGCTCGTCGTCCCCGAGGTGATCGTCGGCCGGCACGCCGGGGTCAGCTGGGTGACGAGCATCACCCCCGCCGACGCGCCGACGGGGGTCACCGGCACCGCGCTGCTGCCCGATCCCCGGCCGTTCGGCGCGCGCCCGCGGGCGACCCTCGCCGCGGCGTCGCTGAGCCGCGAGCAGTTCACGGCGGTCGTCGGTCGGGCCGTCGCGGCGATCCGCGAGGGGCGGGTCGAGAAGGTGGTGATCGCGCGCGATGCGACGGCGAGCATCCCGCCCGATGCCGACCGGCGGGCGCTGCTGCGCGACCTCGCCGATCGCTACCCCGACTGCGTGACCTTCGCCGTCGACGGGCTGCTGGGCGCGAGCCCCGAGACGCTGATCAGCGTGCACGCCGGTGAGGGCTCGGCGCGCGTGCTCGCCGGCAGCACCGCCCGCGGCGCGAGCAGCGCCGACGATGCGGCCGCCGCCGCCCGGCTGGCCACGAGCCCCAAAGACCTCGACGAGCACGCGTTCGCGGTGCAGAGCGTGCTCGACGCGCTGCGTCCGCACGCCCGTGCGGTGATGGCGAGCGAGCTGCCGTTCACGCTGAAGCTGCCCAACCTCTGGCACCTGGCCACCGACGTCGAGGTGCAGCTGGGGGCGGGAGCCAGTGCGCTCGACGTCGTGGCGGCCCTGCACCCGACGGCGGCCGTCGCGGGCTCTCCGACGGATGCGGCGCTCGCGCTCATCGCCGAGCTCGAGCCCTTCGACCGCGGCCGCTACGCCGGGCCGGTCGGCTGGATCGACCAGGACGGCGACGGCGAGTGGGTGATCGCGCTGCGGTGCGCACGCATCGACGGCGACGGGACGCTCACGGCGTACGCGGGGGCCGGCATCGTCGCCGACTCGGATCCGGAATCGGAGCTCGCCGAGACGCGCATGAAATTCCGGCCGATCGCGGACTCACTGCGGTGATCGCACGGCGCATCGCTCGCGTCTTGACCGTCGAACTGCCCGCACCGCCACGACAAGGATGGCAGCGGCCAGGACGTACACGAGCGTGCTTGCCGCGATGAACTCGACATCATTGATGGGAGAAACTGGTGGCTGGTAGAGCGGCCGAACATCGGCGCGGACTCCATCCGGTTCCACGGTGATCCACGACTCGAGCGGCCCGATCGACGATGAGAACTCGGCGTAGATGAACCACAGGGCATCGTCGTCGGCAAGATTGAGCGAGCCGCGAACCACACCGGGCTCGTCACCCGGCAGCTGGTGCGTCGCGGTAATGATCTCACCCGCACGTCGGGCGACGATGCGCTCGAGCCGAATTGGCGCGCTCGAGGTGACGGGCTCGACCGTGACAAGTACCTGCGACCCTCGACGCTCAACGGTCATGCTGATCTCTCCACGATCGGTGCCCTGGCCGGGATCGTGGGCGAACGCTGGCGCAGCGTCGACGCCGACCGATGTCGCAACCAGCATGATCACTCCCGCTGCGACGGACGTTCTTCCTGAACGGTGAGCGATGAGGAGCCATCCGATCGCCACCACAAGAAGGACAACCGCAGAGGGGAGGACTGACTCGGCAGCCACGCTACTGAGGCCCGTGACCGACGCCGCTAGCTGGATGAGCGTCAGGGCGATCGTGGCAAGAGCCCGCTTCGTGCCCGCTCGCACCCGCGGCAGGTCGAGGACCACGAGTCCGAGTAGCGCGAGCGGCACGTCGACCGCCGGCCAATTCCACCACGTCAGAACTCCCCAAATGACCGCTCTCTCGAGAATCACGCCAAGAACGACCAGCGTCATGATGCGGGTACCGCTCATTGTGCCGTCGACCACCCACGCGGCGAACAGCGCGGCGACGACGACGATGGGGAGATACAGCAGTTCCGAGAATTGCGGCACCCGAGAGTCGTACTCCATCACGGGCAGCATGGCGGCGCTTACAAGCACAACCCCCAGTAACACACCGTTCAGCCGAGATCTGCCGACTTCGCCTCTGCTGATCGCAAAACCTACTACCAGCACCAGACTTCCGATGACTCCGAGAAGGTGCGGAGGGGACCAGAGAACCGAATCACGCCCAAAGTATTCGTGCCAGACCACATCGAGCACCGCGGAGCCAGCAATGACTGCGAGCGCCACTGCAGCGAGCCTCAATGCTAGGTTCCGAAATGCTGACGCAACTGAACGGTGGACGATCAGAATCGTCAATGCCCACGCCCCCACGGCCACCGCAGCGAGGGCGATACTCGCGTACAGCAGGAGGTGAGGAGCGGCAAACGTACTATCTCGCCCGAGATGAGTATGCCACGCGCCATCCCAGTAAGTCGCGGCGACTGCCATCACGCCGGCGACGACTGCCAGCCACCGCACGGTTATCGGCGCAGTTAACTCTCGCCCATTGCGAGAGGACGGCGGGGGGCTTGCGTTCGTCATCGTGGCACGATGGTACCCCAGGGGGGTACCATCGTGCCAGCAAGTCGCGAGCCGTTGGCACCACCGCGGGGAGCGGCAGGCGTTAGTTGTTCCGGGTTTTCGGCTTTCGACTAGCGACTACACCACCGAGGACCAACAGCAGCATGGCCATCGGGTACCCGACGGCAAGGTCGAGCCACAGTGGAGGCTGTTCGGGCCCGAACGCCTCCAGGTGCGTCAGCCAGTGGACGACCGCCATAATCCCCCCCGCCACCATGATGACCTGGCCGACGCGCAGGTACAGTCGGCGGCGAGTGTAATCGTCCATCGTCTTCCGCGGCCACGGACGCGCGATTCTCATGATCGTCCGCCTCCCGCCGCACTCGAAGAACTGCGATCTTCTGGGGCCGCCGCGTGGAGAACCGCGCCTGTTCTCTCAAGCCGCCGTGCGAGCGCAAGCGCGATGAACGCCACGCCGACCAATGCCGCGAGCGCGGCGGTCACGACGTTGACCTTGATGCCGAGCACCTCGAACTCGGTCGGGTCGAGACGGAACGTGTTGAACCAGGCCCTTCCAACTCCGTACCAGAGGAGATAAAGTCCCAGCGCAAGGCCTCGGGGGACGTCCGACGCTCGGCTGCGTCGCCACAGCCGTTCGGCGACCACTATGACCGCGAAGCCGACAACATTCCAGAGCATCTCGTAGAGAAACAGTGGGTGGAAGAGCGTTCCGTCTGGCGTCCCTGGGGGGATCGCGGCGTTACGCGGGTCTACGTGGAGCCCCCAGGGCAATGTGGTCGCCGTTCCGAACAGTTCTTGATTGACGAAGTTGCCCATCCGTCCGATTGCCTGAGCGAGAAGGAGCCCGGGGACGAGAGCATCGGCCGCGTCGATGAATCTGACGCCTTCTTGACGCGAACCGATCCACACGCCGATGGATCCGGCGAGAACGGCGCCGAAGATGGCGATACCCCCTTCCCAGATCGCGAAGACCTTCCACAGGTCTGCCCCCTCGAAGAAGTAGTCGGTGGGGTGGGTGAGAACGTGATAGAAGCGGGCTCCGATGATGCCGAAGGGCACGGCCCACAGTGCGATCGTCAGAGCTGCTTCCTGGGGAAGCTCTCGTCGTCGAAGACGGCGGGTCATGATGATGACCGCGACCGCCATCCCCAACAGGATGAAGAGAGCGTAGAAGCGAATCTCGACGAACCCCAGATCGAGCGAGTTGACGTCCGGACTGTATAGCCCGTATTCGAGTGGTTTGATACGAAAGATCACGAAAAGCTCCGATGTATCCAGTGGCGTCGTGGTTGCCACGAGCCGAGATGGTGCGGCCGAACTGCTGACCGCCGGAAGTGGTGAGCGGGACCGGGCTTGGTCCGGTTCCTGCTACGAGGGCCGAGAAGCGAAGCGTCGCTGGAATGCGGTGGACTGCGGACGCCGTCGATGCTGGCGCGTGATCAGCGCACGCAGACAGACAAGGACATCAGGTCGGGCCGAAGCCAGGGCATTCTCGTCGAGTCCGGTATCGAGAACCCCGCCCGCGCCGGTTGCGATCCGTCCGGCTTGTCGGCGAAGGAGCGGAGACTCACGGCCGCGACCAGTGAAAGTGCAGAACCCGCCGTTCCGGCTAGTTCAGAGTCGGGGCAGGGCTCCGTGAGCGACCCTCCCGGAGGCGCGACGGCCGGGCTAGAGGGCCTCGACTCGACGGCGACGCTTCCGGGCGAATCGACCCGGGCGGTCGAGTCATCCACAAGAGGAATGCCTGCCGAGGCCGCGGCGGGGAACCCGGTTCCGGCGATTAGTGCACAGGTGACGATGATGAAGGTGCCCAGGGCCGCGACAACACCGCGAACGATGAGCTCGCGACTGGAGGGCACCATGAAGCCCGAGCCGTCCTGACGTCGCATGAGTCTGATCATAGCGAGCCGTCGAACCTGTCGTGGCGAAGCCCTAGGACCCGGCCAGGCGCTCGTGCTCCACATCAACGTCGAAATCCGCCGCCGGCCACTGGGGGTCGAGGGCGCGGAGCTCGCGCAGCAGGAGGTGCTGGACGGCGAGCCGAGCGAACCACTTGCGGTCGGCCGGCACGACGAACCAGGGCGCGTGGTCGGCGTCGGTCTCGGCGATGGCACGCTCGTAGGCCTCCATGTACGTCGGCCAGAGCATCCGCTCATCGACGTCGCCGGGGTTGTACTTCCAGTGCTTGTCCGCGCGGTCGAGGCGCTCCTGGAGGCGCTCCTTCTGCTCGTCGGGCGAGATGTGGAGCATGACCTTGATGACCCGCGTGCCGTCGTCGACGAGTCGGCGCTCGAAGTCGCGGATCTCGCCGTAGCGGCGCTCGATCTCGTCGGCGGGGGCGAGCTCGCGGACGCGAGCGATGAGGACGTCCTCGTAGTGCGAGCGGTCGAAGACGCCGATCATGCCGGGGCCGGGCAGACGGCGCTCGATGCGGGCGAGGAAGTGCTCGGCGAGCTCCTCCGGCGTGGGCTTCTTGAAGGCGGCGAGGGCAACGCCCTGCGGGTCGACGGCGCCGACGACGTGGCGGAGGATGCCGCCCTTGCCCGCGGTGTCCATCGCCTGGAGGACGAGGAGGATGCGCCGCTCGTCGCCCGCGCGGCTCGCGGCGAAGAGCTTCTCCTGCAGGGCGCCGAGCTCGTCGGCGCCGGCGGCGAGCGCCGCCTCGCCCGCGGCCTTGTCGCCGTCGAAGCCGGGGGTCGCACGGGTGTCGAGGTCGGCGAGGCGCACGTCGGCGCCGGCGCGCAGCAGCTGATCCATGCGGCGACGCTACGCGGCTCGCGGTCCCCGCGTCGAGCATCCTCACGATGTGGAGGAGTGACGTAATCGGATTTCGTCACTCCTCTGCATCGTGAGCGCAGCAGACGGCGAAGGACCTTGAGCGCCTACGGCTCGAGGGGCACGTGCACGAGCAGCAGGCGCTCGCGCGCCGTGAGGGCGTCGTCGAGCTCGGCGCGCGTCGTGACGCGGCGGTACTCCCACCCGCCAGCGGCGGCGAGCGCCGCGAAGTCGACGGCTACGGGCGTGCGCATGACGCGCGCGAAGTCGTCGGCATCGGCCGTCGCGGCGACCTCGAGCGAGTCGAAGATCGTTCCCCCGCCGTCGTCGCCGACGAACACGTGCAGCGAGACGTCGTCGGGCAGCGGAACGAGCAGGGCTCCCGCGTCGTGCACCGCGGCGAGATCGCCGAGCAGCACGCGCACGACGCCGTGGCGCTCCGAGCGGCGGGCGGCGAGCGCGATGCCGGCCGCGGTCGAGATCGTCCCGTCGATGCCGGCGAGGCCGCGATTGGCGTGCACGGGGATCCTCTTGCCGGGCACGATGCGGTCGGCCTCGCGGATGAGGCGCGACGCCCCCAGCACGAGGCGGTCGTGCGGCCAGGTGGATGCCCAGAGCGCGCGGGCGAGCATCCGCCGGTCGACGGGGGCGCGCAGGATCGCCATCTCGGCGCGAGCGAAGGCGGCGCGCACGCTCGGGTCCTCCGAGACCGCCGCGCCGAGGTCGGGAGCGGGGTCGTCGGGCGCCTCCGACTCGAGGACGGCGCGCGACATCGCGACCCAGCCGCCCACCCAGCGTCGAACGACCGCGGGGTCGGGGGTGCCGTGCACGCGGACGCCGTCGACGATGCGCCCGCGTCTGCCGGGGTCGTAGGCCTCGACGCCCGGGGTGCGGATGACGATCGCCTCGACGTCGGGCCGCTGCAGCAGCGCGGGCACCTCGCGGCTCAGCGTGGGGTGGCCGACGACGATCGCGCGGGCGACGGCGTCGCCGTGCGGGCCGCGCAGGACCTCCCGGTAGGCCGCGACGACGTGCCGACCGAAGCGCGACTCGCTCGCGACCTCGGCGATGAGCGGGGCGCCGAGCTTCTCGGCGAGCTCCGTCGCGAGCGGCCCGGCGCCGGTGCCCGCGATGACAACGGTCGCGTCGTCGGGCTCGAGGTCGAGCACGACGCGGTCGCGCCGATCGCCCGGTGCGGCTTCGTCGACGGCGGCCCCGGCGGCCGGATGCTCGCCCGCGGCGAGGTCGGCGGGAAGCTCCACGGCTCCGCTGAGCGGCTCGCGGTAGGCGAGGTTCACGTGCACCGGGCCCTCCGCCGCGGCGCGGACGGCGAGCTCGGCCAGGTCGCCCGCGTCGTCGACCTCGTGGGCCGCCCCGACGGGAGCCGCGACATCCCAGTCGGCCCGCACGAGGTCGCCGAAGATGCCCGGCTGCACGGTCGTCTGGTTGCTGCCGATGCCCCGCAGCTCGGCAGGGCGGTCGGCGGTCAGCACGATCAGGGGCACGCCCGAGTGGTGCGCCTCGAGCACGGCGGGGTGCAGATTGGCGACGGCGGTTCCCGAGGTGCAGACGATCGCGACCGGGCGGCCGGTCTCGACCGCGAGGCCGAGCGCGGTGAACCCGGCGACGCGCTCGTCGATCCGCACGTGCAGGTGCAGGTGCCCGGCGCGGGCGAGCGCGGCGGCGGCGAGGGCCAGCGCCTGCGAGCGCGAGCCGGGGCTGAGCACGAGGTCGGTCACCCCGTGCCGGATCAGCCCGGCCAGCAGGGCCATCGCCGCGGCGCTCGCGGGCGATGGCGCGCTCTCCGCGGCCGGCGGCGTTGGCATCGCCGGACCCGGGTCAGCGCTCGGGGGCGGCGGGAGGGTCATCGTCGAGGTCTGCGAGCTCCTGCTCGAGGCGGCGCAGACGCTCATCCTGCTCGGCGCGCTTGGCGAGCTCCTCCGCCGAGAGCGTGCGCAGGAAGGTCGGGTCGTCGTCGGGCGCGATGGGCCGGGCGACGCCGCCGCGGCGGCGGGCCTTGCCGACCGCGAGCCACAGCACTCCGCCGATCACCGGCAGCAGCACGACGCCGATGGCCCAGACCGACTTCGGGAACGCCCGGACCCGCGCGCGCTCAGTCAGCAGCACGTCGACGAGCGTGTACACCGTGAAGGCGACAGCGACCACGACGAGCACGATCAGGAGGCGGGTCATGCTTCGAGTGTAGGCCTGGGCTTCTGGGCGGGCACCGAGAGGGCGCTCGTAGACTGATCGGGTGAGCCCCTGGATCCAGTACACACTGCTGCGCCTCGGCCTGTTCGGCGTCACCTTCGGAGTGCTGATGGCCATCCAGCTCGACTGGTGGTGGGCCGCCATCGTGGCCTCGATCATCGCCATGACCGTGTCGTACATCTTCTTCGGCACGCTGCGCGACGCCGTGGCGCTCGACCTCGCCGCGCGCCGCGAGAAGCCGGCTGCTGACCCGGATGCGGAGGCCGAGGACGCCGCCGCGGATCCGTCCTCCTCCTCACCGTCGTCCCCCACCCCGTAGACACGACGGCGCCCTTCCGGCCGTGATCGTGGTCACGGCCGGAAGGGCGCTCGGCGTCAGGACTCGCGGGAGACCGTCGGGATCGCTCCCGTGCGGCGGCGGATCTCGTCGGCCACCGCGATCGCATCGCCCTCGGGGGCGGTCGACCCGCGCTCGGGCCGCGCGATCAGCAGGTAGGCGAGACCCGTGACGGCCACGACGCCGAGGCCGATGAGCACCACCCAGTCGGTGAAGAAGTCGCCCGACGCGCCGGGCTGCGCGAGCAGGTACATCGCGAAGATGCCGTAGGCGAGCGCGAGCACGTTCACGATGAAGCCAGCGCGGCCCAGCGAGAACGGGCCGGCCGGGCGCCAGCCCTTGACGCGCTGGCGGAGCGCGCCGAGCACGACCATCTGGAACGCGACGTAGATGCCGAGCACGGCGAACGCGGTGACCGGAACGAGCAGGTCGGCGTTGATCCACACCAGAACGGCGATGATCGCCGGGATGGTGCAGGCGACGATCAGGGCGTTGGCGGGCACCTTGTTGCGCGGCGAGACCTTCGCCAGCCAGCGGTGGCCGGGCAGCATGCCGTCGCGGCCGAAGGCGAACAGGAGGCGGCTGGCCGCGGCCTGGAGGCTCAGCACGCACGAGATGAACGCGGTGACGGTGATGGCGAGGAAGACCTTCGCTCCGACCGGGCCGAGCGTGGCCTCGAGGATGCTCGGGATCGGGTCGGCATCGGCCCCGGAGACGATATCCTGCAGGTTCGGTGCCGCGAGCACGTAGCCGCTGAACGAGAACAGCGCGGAGACGCCACCGACGAGGATCGTCAGGATCATCGCGACCGGGATGCGGCGCGCGGGCTGCGCGACCTCCTCGGCGACATCGCCGCAGGCCTCGAACCCGTAGAAGAGGAACAGGCCGGCGAGCGCCGCACCGAAGAACGCGGCGAGGTACGTGCCGTCGCCCTCCACCCCCATCGAGTCGAAGAAGACGCTGAAGTCGTTGCGGCGCTGGAAGATCAGCAGGTAGAGCCCGAGGCCGATGACGCCGACGAGTTCAGCGGCGAGGCCGATGCGGGCCACGCGGGCGAGCCACTTGGTGCCCGAGAAGTTGATGCCCAGGGCGAGCAGCAGCAGCGCGAGGGTGATCAGCAGGTTCGAGGTCGCGTTCGACTCGATCCCGATGAGGCTGGCGGCGAAGCCCGCCCCGTACTCGGCCACAGCGGTGACCGTGACGATCATCGCCCAGATGTAGACCCATCCGGCGAGCCAGGCGTAGCGGCGGCCCCATAGGCGCCGGGCCCAGGGGTAGATGCCGCCGTGGATCGGGTACTGCGAGACGACCTCGCCGAAGACGAGGGCGACGAGCAGCTGCCCGGCGCCGACGATGAAGATCCACCAGATGGAGGGCGGCCCGCCGACGCTGAGCGACAGCGCGAAGAGCGAGTAGACGCCCACGATGGGCGAGAGGTACGTGAAGCCGAGGGCGAAGTTCGCCCAGAGGCTCATGGAGCGCTGGAAGGTGTCGTCGTATCCGAGCACCTCGAGGTGCTCGCCGTCGCCCAGCGTCGTCGGCTGGGGAGGTGTCTGGCTCATGGCTGCCTTTCGATCGTCATTGAACGGTACGCGCCGGCCTACTTGCGTAAAACCTGCATCAAGGCATTATTATGCACGAAACCGAACGGAAGAGGTGAGATCAATGTTGATCACCGGGATCAAGAGCCGCCCGGTCTATGACCAGCTCGTGCCGATGGCCAGCGGACTGCGGCATATCGCGGTCGCGCAGGGCAGCGGCGGCAAGCCCGTGCTCCGCCTCCTCGCGGAGATGACGGCCGGCCAGCGGGCGTCGACGACCGTCGTCTACTCCACAGAATCATTCACTGGCAACTCTTATTTGAGCGAACTCCAGGACCAGGACGACGTCGAGCTGCGGGTCGTGGCGACCAACAGCGAGGCCCTCCAGGCGCTCGACGACGTGCTGTCGACCGCCAACATGGGCACGCGCCTCTACCTCGCCGGCTCGGAGGGCTTCATCGGCACCGCCATGCAGGTCGCGAGCGCCTACGGTCTCGACCGCGACGAGATCCTCCGCGAGCACGCGGGCTCGTTCGTTCGCCGGGTCTGGTGCGCCCACTGCGACACGTACACCGAGAACGTGACCACGCGCGTCTTCCGCTGCCCCGGATGCGAGCTCGACCTCGTCGTCCGCGACCACTACTCCAGCCGGCTCGCCGCCTTCCAGGGCGTGAAGGCCGATGGCGAGGTGCCGGGAGAACTGCCCGAGATCGAGGAGCTGGACACATGACCACTGCCCACAACGGAACGCTCGCCCTCCGCGTCGACCGCATCGAGCCGGTGACGCCGGAGATCAATCGGTACACGCTCAGCGCGACCGACGGCGCGTGGCTGCCGCCCTTCTCGGGCGGAAGCCACCTGACGCTGCTCATCGACACCGAGAACGGCACCCGCCGCAACGCGTACTCGCTCATGAGCTCGCCCTACGACGCCAGCGTGTACCAGATCGCGGTGCGACGCATCGAGGATGGCAAGGGCGGATCGGTCGCGATGCACCGGCGCATCAGCGTCGGAGACGTCATCCCGGTCACGATCCCGGCGAACCTCTTCCCGCTGTCGAAGCACGCCCGGCACCACCTGTTCATCGCGGGCGGCGTCGGCATCACGCCGATCTTCGCCCAGCTCGAGGAGCTCAACCTCAAGGGCGGCTCGTTCGAGGTGCACCTGGCCGTGCGCGGTCCGGAGCACGCGACTCTGGGGCGCGAGCTGATCGAGCGCTACGGCGACCGCGTCACCCTCTACGGCGACGGCGAACGCGGCCGGATGGACATCGCGGCGGTGCTGGCCGAGCGTCCGCTCGGCACCCACGTGTACGTCTGCGGGCCCGCCCGCATGATCGACGACGTGGTTGACCGTGCCCACGAGCAGGGCTGGACCGACTCGCACATCCACTACGAGAAGTTCGAGGATGCCGGCTCGACGGGCGAGCCGTTCACCGTCACCCTCGCCAAGTCGGGAGCCGTGATCGAGGTCTCGCCCGAGCAGTCCCTGCTCGAAGCGGTCGAGGAGAGAGGGTTCAAGCTGCCCTACCTCTGCCGCGGCGGGGCGTGCGGCGAGTGCGAGACCGAGGTTCTGGAACTCGACGGCACTCTCGACCACCGGGACGACTGGCTCTCGGAGAAGGACCGCGCCTCGAACGCGATCATCATGCCCTGCGTCTCGCGGGCGACCTGCTCGAAACTCGTGATCAACGCCTAGGAGGCAGCCATGACCGACACCGCCGTTCCCCCCGCCTTCAAGGCCGACGAGACGTACACCCCCGAGGGGCAGTACACCTTCGCGAACTCGCGCGAGGGGGTGCGCCGCCTGCCATTCCCGTTCCCCGACGACGAGTACATGTACTCGATGAACCTCGAGCCGCACGTGCCCGCCGGCGACGGAGCCATGCGCGCGGCGTTCGACATCGACGAGCACTACATCTCGGAGTGCCGGCACCGCGTGCAGATGCTCGAGGAGATGCCCGGAGTGCACTACGTCGCGCTGCCGCACATGATGGAGGCGCAGTGGGACCTGCTCGAGCTGCTGTTCGAGTCGTACGCCCGCGACTATCCCGAGCACTTCACGCTCACCAAGAACGGCAACGAGTGGCACTGGCAGAACCGCCTGCTCGGCATCGACGACACCTTCACGTTCGGTGACCCGTCGACGCTCGAGCTCGAGCCGATGGAGTACGCGACCCGGCAGGCCCAGGGCGAGTTCGTGGTGCTCGAAGAGCGCGACGGCGATCTCGTGATCGGGGCGGGCATGACGACTCAGCGTGCCGACTACTCGCTGCGCTTCAACGTCGGGATGCGGTTCTTCGAGTTCCACGGACCGGTTCCGAAGCTGCACGAGATGGGCATCCTCGATCGCGCCCTGAAGTTCCTGCTGCGCATGAAGCCGGGCCACCCGGTGCGGCGCGTCAACTGGACGCTCACCGTCAACCCGCGCCTGGAGACCTCGGTCGAGACGCTGCCCGACTGGGCGCCCGACCGCGCGACGGTCACCGACGAGAACGCGGGCGACCTCGTGCACCTGCGCATCGAGCTGCAGCCGCTGCACCGACTGCCGCGCTCGAACGCGATCGTGTTCCCGGTGCGCACCTACCTGGTGAGCCTCGCCGAACTGGTCGAGCACGCGCCCGACTGGGCGAAGCGCCTGCACCGCGCGCTCGCGACCCTCGACCCGGCCCTCGTCGACTACAAGGGCCTCACCCGGTATCACGCGGCCGCCGTGAGCTGGCTCGCGCAGTACGACGACGGGGCCCCGCTCGCCGGCGGGTATCCCTGGGCCGACGGCGGCATCCAGCCGGGAGCCTGAGCCGCGACACTACGATTACCGACGAGCCGTCGTGTTCGGGGCCCCGTCTGACGGAGCGCCCCCGCAGAGGAACGACACCGGGGAGGGGAGCGGAATGGTGCAGGAGCACGGGCCGCTCCCCTTCTCCGACGAGGCGAGCCCCTCGGCAGGCGGCGCCGCCGTGGCGGAGCGCATCCTCTCCTCCATCTCACTCGGGCTCCTGACGGTCGGGGAGCGCCTGCCGCCGGAGGTCGAGCTCGCCCAGCAATTCGGCGTCGCCGTCAACACCCTCCGCAAGGGCCTGTCGGAGCTCCGCGACCGCGAGATCGTCGTGACCCGCCGTGGCCGCAGCGGCGGCACCTTCATCGTGCGCGCACCGTTCCCCTCCCCCGACGAGGTTCGGGAGCGTCTGCGGGAGTCGAGCCTGGTCGACCTGCGCGACCTGCGCGACGAGCAGGTCGCTGTCGGCTCGGCGATCGCGCGGCTCGCCGCCACCCGCGCCTGGGGCACCTCCATCGAGCGGCTGGCCGCGCTGGCCGCGCGCGTCACTCGCGCCGCGACCGCTGCCGAGGCGGCGAGCGCCGACAGCCGGTTCCACATCGAGCTCGCGGTGCTCGCGCAGTCGCCGCGCCTGCTGCGGGCGGAGGTGCGCATCCAGAGCGAGATGGCCCCCCTGCACTGGATCCTCTCCGACTTCGAGCAGACGCGCTCGGTCGTCGAATCCGACCATGAGAGCGTCATCCGCGCCGTCCGCGCGAACGACGGCACGGCCGCGGCGCTGGCGATGAGCGAGCATCTCCAGCACGATGGGGTGCGCATGATGGACGCCAAGCTCTCGATCGACCCCGACCTGTGAGAGACGCCCCGTGCACCGAGGAGCCCCATGAGCAGCGTTGAGTCGACCCCGACCCCGACCGCGAGCGCCGCGGTCGATGCGGTCGCGCAGTGGTTCGCGGCGCTGCATGCCGACCTCGAGGGCATGAACCGCGACATCGAGGCGATCCTGAGCTCCGCATCCGACCCCACCGCCGACGTGGCGCGCCTGGCGAAGGCGGGGCGCGATGGCATCAAGGACCGCGTTCGCGTGCTGCTGGGCGAGCGGCCGCGCGTCAACGGCGCGGGTCTGATCTTCTCGCGCTCGGCGCGCGGCGAAGGCAAAGGCGTCACCGAGTGGTGGGTGCGCGACGGTGATGGTGACGTGACCCGGTACCAGTTCGGGGTGAATCCCGGCGGCCAGCGCTTCTACGACTACGAGACTCTCGAGTGGTTCACGGTCTCGTTCACGACCGGGAGGCCGTGGTTGACCGGGCCGTACATCGACTACCTCGGGGTGGAGGAGTACATCGTCACCGCGACGGTGCGCGCCGAGGTGCACGGTCGCGCCGTCGGCGTGACGGGGCTCGACATGACGGTCGCCGAGCTCGAGCGCGAGCTGCTGCCGCTGCTGCGCCTCGCGCGGCGGCCGAGTGCCCTTCTCAACGCGCACGGCGGCGTACTGGTCAGCAGCACGAGCAGCTTCGCGCCGGGCGACCTCGTGACGGCTCCACCGGCAGGTTTCCTCCGCCTCCCGATTCCGGCGCTGGATGCGACGCTCTCGCTGCTCGTCGCGGACGCGCCGGCGGACGCTCGCTAGAACGCGATCGCGGCGGCGAGCCCGAGACCGGTGAGCAGCGCGGCGAGCGACGTCAGCTTCAGCGCGAGCACGAGCTCGCCCGGTGTCTTCGCGAGCAGCACGATGAGCGCGACCGGGGCTGTGATCAGCAGGGTGAAGAAGACCGCCGGAGCCCAGGTGTAGAGCAGGGCGAACGGCACGACCGCACCGTACGCGCCGGCCAGCAGCACGACGAAGACGATGCGGGCGGGCAGGTCGCCGACGCGCACGGCGAAGGTCTTCTTGCCAGCACGGGCGTCGAGTTCGCGGTCGCGGATGTTGTTGACGAGCATGATCGCCGCCGCGAAGAGGCCGGCGAGCGCCGCCGCGAACCAGGTCTCGAACGGAACCTGCTCGATCTGCACGTAGACGGTGCCGATCGTGGCGACGAGCCCGAAGAACAGGAAGGCGACGAGCTCGCCGAGCCCGAGGTAGCCATACGGCAGCTTCCCGCCCGTGTAGAACCAGGCGGCGACGATCGCGACGGCTCCGACGGCGAGCAGCCACCAGATGCCGGTCAGGACGACGATCGCGAGGCCTGCGGCAGCGGCGAGTCCGAAGAACACGAGCGCGACGGTGAGGACCGTGCGCGGTTTCGCGGCGCCCGAGCCGGTGAGACGGCTCGGCCCGACGCGCAGGGCATCCGTGCCCCGCACCCCGTCGGAGTAGTCGTTGGCGTAGTTGACGCCGATCTGCAGGAAGACGGCGACCGCCAGGCAGAGCAGCGCGAGCGCGAGGTTGTAGCCGAGGGTGACGTACGCGAGGGCGGTTCCGAGCGCGACGGGCACGATCGCGAGACTCAGGGTGCGCAGGCGGGCCCCGGCGATCCAGTCGCGCGCGGTCGCCTTCTGCACCTTGGCGGGGTTGCCGGATGCGGCGCTGACCCTGCTCGGATTCGTCCGCGTCGCGGCACCCCGCGCGGGCTTCTTCCTGGCCGTCTTCTTCGTCGTCTTCGCTGCCACGACCGCGAGTCTAGTCAGCGGCGGGCGGCTAGGAGCCGACCAGGCGCGCGAGCGCGAGGCGGTCGGGCTTGCCGCTCGGCAACAGCGGCAGGGCATCCACCGTCAGGATGCGGTCGGGCCGCGCCTCGGGGGCCAGCCGCGCACCGACTGCGCGCCGCAGCCCGTCGAGCTCGGGGCGTTGCGTGGTGACGACCACCGGCACCTCGCCCCACTCGGGGTGGTGCCCGGCGACGACGACCGCGTCGGCGAGGCCCGGCTGCTCGCGCACGATGCGCTCGACGTCGCCCAGCCGTACCTTGAGCCCTCCGGTGACGATGGTGTCGTCGAGGCGGCCGAGCACGCGCAGCACGCCCGTCCGCTCGTCGAGCTCGCCCGCGTCGTCGGTGCGGTAGCAGCGCTGGCCGTCGCGCTCGACGAACGCCGTCGCGGTGCGCTCCGGGTCGCCGAGGTAGTACTCGGCGAGGGTCGGGCCGCCGAGCTCGACGCGGCCGTCGACGATGCGCACCTCGGCCTGCCCGATCGCGCGTCCGTCGTAGACGACGCCGCCGCAGGTCTCGCTCGAACCGTAGGTGCGGGTGATGCGCCAGCCGAGGGCGCCGGCGCGCTCGATGAGCGGAGCGGGGGTCGCCTGACCGCCGACGAGGATCCGCTCGAATCCGCCGAGCGCGCGGCGCAGGTCGTCATCGGCCTCGGCCTCGTCGACGAGGCGGCTGAGCTGGGCGGGCACGAGGGCCGTGAACCGCCGCGGATGCTCCATCGCCGCGATCGCCGCCAGCACCGTGTCGCGGCGCAGGCGACCGGGTGCCACGACCACGGGCTCCGTGCCCGCGGCGATCGACCGCGCGAGCACGTTGCTACCCGCGATGTACTGCACCGGTAGCGCGAGCAGCCACTGCCCGGGGCCCTCGAGAGCGCCCTCAGTGGCGGCCGCGCTGGCGAGCACTGCGTCGGCGCTGAGCGCGACGCGCTTGGGCCGTCCGGTGGTGCCGCTCGTCTCGACGACGAGCGCGATGCGCTTCTCGACCTCGAGCGGCGCCGTGTGCACGGGGTTGACGCCTCCGCCGCGGAACAGCACCGCGGGTCCGACGCCCTCGAGCGCGTCGCGCAGGGCTCCCAGGCACGCGAGCGGGTCAGCGGTGTCGACGACGGCGAGCGGGCGGGTCACGCTGCCACGCTACCCCGCAGGCCCCAACTGTTCTCGCCAGATCTGGGCCTAACGGGCGCTTGCAGCGCTGCGTTGCGCCCACGTGGCCCAGATCTGGCAGCGGTCGGGCGCGGGGTCAAGAGCCGGCGACCGCCGCGGTGCGCACCATGAGCTGGTAGGGCAGCTGGCGCTGCTTGAGCTGGTTGACCGTGCCGACGACGAGCACGCCCGAGCGCGCATCCCGGTACCAGACGACGCCCGACGCGCCGGAGTGGCCCTGGAACTCGAACGAGCGGAAGCCCGTGAAGACGGCAGGGAGGCGAAAGCGCATGACGCCCGTGCCGTACTCGAGCGGCGAGAAGATGCGGTGCCAATCGATGAGCATCTCGTCGAGCAGCGCGGCATGGAACAGGCAGCCGTCGAAGAAGGCCTGCAGGAAGGTGACGCCGTCGCGCAGGGTGGAGACGACGCCGCCCTGCCCGCCGCACGAGGCGAGCAGCAGCGGCAGGCGCAGGTCGCGGTCGCCGTGGCGGATGACCGCCATCTCGTCGAAGCGGTCGAGCGTCTCGGTCGTGAAGACGTAGGTGCGGTCGAGCCCGAGCGGCTGGGTGATGCGCGCGCGCACCGATTCGGCGAACGGGCGGCCGTCGAGGCGCTCGACGACGCCGTCGAGCAGCTGGAAGCCCGTGTCGCTGTAGAGCCCGCGGCCGCGGCGGGCGGGGGTCATCGCGCGGGTCCACTCGATGACCTCGGCCTCGCCCCAGCCGAAGTCGCTCTGCAGGGCTCGCTCGAGAGTGGTCGGCCCGTCGGGGCGCGGGCCCTCGAAGTAGTCGGCGAGGCCCGCGGTGTGGCCCATCACCTCGCGCACGGTGATCTCGCCACTGACGTCGCGAGCTCTGCCGTCGCGAACACTGCCGTCGCGGCCCTTCTCGACCGCGAGGCCGCTCAGGTCGAGGTCGGGCAGGTAGCCGGCGATGGGGGCATCCCAGTCGAGGCGGCCCTCGTCGCGCAGCTGCGCGAGGCACACGACCGTGAAGAGCTTGCTGACGCTCGCGATGAAGAACGGCCGGTCGAGGTCGCCGTGCACGACATCGAGGCCCGGTTCGCCGTTCGTGGCGGGCGCGACGACGCGCCAGAGCACCTCGCCCGTGCGGGGGTCGGCCGCACTCCGCTCGATGAGGCGGTGGATGCGCTGCTCGCGTGTGCTCATGGCTCTCGCTGCTCCTGGCGGTGGTCGGGCGCTCACGCGCTCGTGTTTACGGCGTTAACATCTGCCGCTATGTCTAGCGCACCGATGTGTACACTGTCAACATGCCCGACCGCTCGCGCTACCACCACGGCGCCCTGCGCGACGCGCTCGTCGACGCGGGCGAGGCGCTCGCGCGCGCCGAGGGCCTCGAGGGCGTGACCGTGCGGCGCATCGCCGCCGCGTGCGGCGTGAGCGCCGCGGCCGTCTACCGGCACTTCCCGAGCGGTGACCACCTCATCGCGGCCGTCGCGCAACGGGCGCGCGAGATCATGGCGCGCGACATGTTCGCGCGGCTCGACGCCGCCGCCGACAAGCCCCCGATCGACCGGCTGCGCGAGGTCGGCGAGTCGTACATCGCCCTCGCCCTCGCCGAGCCGCGGCTGTTCTCGCTCGTGTCGATGCCCATGACGACCCCGCCCGATCGACCGGACGACCCGAACGCCGCCGACCTCGTGCGCGACATCGTGCTCGAGCTCGAGCCGCCGGGCGCGGTCGACGAGCAGCGCGTCGCGAGCCGCATGATGCTCGCGCAGGCGAGCGCGCACGGCCTCGCCGTGATCCTGCGCGACTTCGTTCCCGACGCTGGGGCACGCGCGATGCTCATCGCCGGGGTGCTCGACCGCGTGGGCGTGGGGCTCGAGGCCTGAGGTGATCGCGCCAGCATCCATCGGTCACTCGTTGCGGTCGCCGAAGGGAGCCGCGCCAACGAGTGACCGATAGACGCCGTCGAACAGCATCGCTCGTCACCGCGACGCGCGCGGCAGGCATACCGGGCTCAGTACTGCCAGGGGAAGGGCGACCAGTCGGGGGCGCGCTTCTGCAGGAACGAGTCACGGCCCTCGACGGCCTCGTCGGTGCCGTAGGCCAGCCGCGTGGCCTCGCCCGCGAAGAGCTGTTGACCGACCATTCCGTCGTCGGTGAGGTTCATGGCGTACTTCAGCATGCGGATGGCCGTCGGGCTCTTGGTGAGGATCGTCTCGGCCCAGTCGAGCGCCGTGGCCTCAAGTGACGCGTGCGGCACGACGGCGTTGACCGTTCCCATCTCGTAGGCGCGCTGCGCGTCGTACTCGCGGGCGAGGAAGAAGATCTCGCGCGCCACCTTCTGCCCGACCTGCTTGGCGAGGTACGCACTGCCGTAGCCCGCGTCGAACGAGCCGACATCGGCGTCGGTCTGCTTGAAGCGCGCGTGCTCGCGGCTCGCGATCGTGAGGTCGCACACGACGTGCAGCGAGTGCCCGCCGCCGGCCGCCCAGCCGGGCACGATCGCGATGACGACCTTCGGCATGAAGCGGATCAGCCGCTGCACCTCGAGGATGTGCAGCCGCGATGCGCGAGCCGGGTCGACCGTCTCGGCCGTCTCGCCCTCCGCGTACTGGTACCCCGCGCGCCCGCGGATGCGCTGGTCGCCGCCCGAGCAGAACGCCCAGCCGCCGTCTTTCGCGCTTGGGCCGTTGCCCGTCAGCAGCACCACGCCGACCCGCGGGTTCTGCCGCGCATCGTCGAGCGCCCGGTACAGCTCGTCGACCGTGTGCGGGCGGAAGGCGTTGCGCACCTCCGGCCGGTCGAACGCGATGCGCGCGATGCGCCCCGAGGTGTCGAGGTGGTAGGTGAGGTCGGTCAGGTCGTCGAAGCCCGGCGCGGCCACCCAGCGCGCGGCGTCGAAGGTCTCGGAGACGAACGGCTCGGCCATGCGGCCAGCCTACGCGCGCCGCCTGTTCGCAACTCAGGCTGTACGGGCAGTTGTGCGCCAGATACGCCGCACTTGTGGCCGTACAGCATGAGTTGCGAACACCGCACGTCAGACTGGGGGTATGGATGCCCTCCCGCCGCTCGACGAGGTGCTGGCCCGCGCCTACGTCGTGAGCGTGCCGCTCGTCACCCGGTTCCGCGGCGTCGAGCACCGCGAGGCCGTGCTGCTCGACGGCCCCATCGCCTGGAGCGAGTTCGCGCCCTTCGTCGAGTACGACGACGCCGAGGCGAGCACCTGGCTGGCCGCGGCCTTGAGCTTCGGCTGGGAGCAGTCGAGCGTGCCGCGGCTGCGGGCGAGCATCCCGGTCAACGCGACCCTGCCGGCCGTGCCGCTCGAGCGCGTGGCGTCGACCCTCGCCCGCTTCGGGGAGTGCCGCACCGTGAAGGTCAAGGTGGCCGAGCGCGGCGAGACCCTGGCCGACGACCTCGCGCGGGTCTCCGAGGTGCGGCGGCTTCTCGGGCCGGAGGGGCGCATCCGCCTCGACGCGAACGGCGCCTGGAACCTCGACGAGGCCGAGCACGCCATCCGCGCCCTCGAGCAGTTCGACCTCGAGTACGTCGAGCAGCCGTGCGCGAGGGTCGATGAGCTCGCCGAGCTGCGGCGGCGCATCCATCGGCTCGGCGTGCCGATCGCCGCGGATGAGAGCGTGCGCAAGGCCGCCGATCCCCTCGCCGTCGCCCGCGCGGGTGCCGCCGACCTGCTCGTCATCAAGGCGGCGCCGCTCGGCGGCATCGACCGTGCCCTCGCGATCGTCGCCGAGGCAGGGCTACCCGCCGTCGTTTCGAGCGCCCTCGACACGAGCATCGGCCTCGCGATGGGAGCCGAGCTCGCCGCCCGCCTGCCGCAGCTCGACCACGACTGCGGTCTCGGCACCGCCGCCCTGCTCGCCGACGATGTCACCGCCGACCCCCTGCGACCGGTCGACGGCGCCATCGCGGTGCGGCCGGTCGCCGCCGATGCGGATGCCCTCCGCCGCCTCGTCGCCGACCCGGCCCGCGCGGCCTGGTGGCGCGAGCGTCTCACGCGCTGCCACGCACTCCTTTCGGCCTGAGGTGCCGCGGCGCTAGCCTCGAGGCGTCCGACCGCGAAGCCTCACCCCGAGGAGCCACCATGCGCCGCGCCCCGATCGTCGTCACCGCCGCCACCGCCGCCCTGCTCGCGCTCACCGCATGCTCGGTCGGCGAACCGACCGAGGCCGAGACCGACGGAGCGACCGACCCGGAGGCGAGTGCGAGCTCCGACCCGGTCGACCCTACCGACCCCGGCTGCCTGGTCGGCGACTGGCGCATCGCGCAGGACCAGATGCAGGTGTTCTACGACGCGGTCTCGGCCGCGAGCGAGGGGCTCGCCCTGACGATCGTCGGCGACACCGGGCTGAGCTTCACCGACACCGAGTACCTGTACACGCCGGGCTTCACCCTGCAGCTGGAGGTCGCCGGGCTCGTCGGCGAGGGGGTCACGACGGGCTCGATCGGCGGCACCTGGACGGCCGACGCCGGCGTCATCACCACCGCCGTCGGCGACAACAGCCTGTCGACCATCGTCACGATCAACGGGGTGACGCAAGACGCCTCCGACCTTCTCGGGGGCATCATCGCCAGCGACCCCATCAATGAGGCGCCGTTCGACTGCAGCGATCCCACCGCGCCGGTGCTGCAATTCGACACCGGGAGCGGGCGGGTGCCGGTGGCGTTGACGCCGGCGGGTTGAGGAGAAGAACCGATGGAGTCGGGCCAGAGACCCGACCGCTCACGACAACAACAGGCCCGAGGCGGTGCCCTTTCGTATTCAGGCCTACAGGCCTGAATACGAGTGCAGCCCCTTGAACGCGATGTTCACGACCGTGTAGTTGAAGATCACGGCCGAGAAGCCGATGATCGCGAGCCAGGCCGAGCGGTCGCCGCGCCAGCCGCGCGTCGCACGGGCGTGGATGTAGCCGGCGAAGAGCACCCAGATGATGAAGGTCCAGACCTCCCTGGTGTGCCAGCCCCAATAGCGGCCCCACGCGCGCTCGGAGCCTGACTCGGTTTCGCGGACACCTGAGTTGAGGCGATGATCGTCTCGGAAGGAGTCCGTGAGATGCCTGCTGCCCACCCGCCGGAGTTCCGGCGTCGAGCCCTGGATCTGGTCGCGGAGGGAGACCCGGTCGCTCAGACCGCCCGCGGTCTCGGGATCAGCGAGTCCTGTCTTCGCAACTAAATGCATCGCGATGCAGTCGACTCGGGCCGCAAACCCGGCGCGACCTCCGACGAGCATCGCGAACTGGTCGAGATAAGGCGACGGTTGCGGGTGCTGGAGATGGAGAGCGACATCCACAAGCGCGCGTTGGCCTACATTGCGCGGGAGAACGTGCTGCCGGAATAGGGTTCCGGCTGGTCCAGGTGCTGAGCCGACTCGCGAGCAGCGTATGGTGCGCCGCGAGTGCTGGCCGAGTTGCGGCTCGGGCTTAGCGTTCACGTCGCCCGCAAACGTGTCGCCAGGCTGATGCGGCAAGACGGGTTGGTCGGCGTCTCGCATCGTCGCAAGCGGGGAGGCTGGAAGCCGGACACGGCCACGCACGAGGTCCTCGTAAATCGGCAGTTCCGCGCTGACGGGCCAAACCGGCTCTGGTTCTGCGACATCACGCAACACCGTGCGAAAGACGGCTGGGTCTATTGCGCTGCCGTGATCGACGCCTACTCACGCCGCATCGTTGTTGCGCCCCGGGTCTGGTGGAGGCTCCTGACATCCCGAAAGGATGAGGAGCATGCCGAAGCTATCGAAGTATCCGCCCGAGTTGAAAGAGCGCGCGATCCGTCTTGTGTTGGCCGCTCGTGACGAGGAGGGAGGTCGTCGAGGAGCGTGCACGCGTGTCGGGCAGCAGCTCGGGATTCCTAGCGACACGTTGCGAGGGTGGGTGCAGCGTGCCGAGGTCGATGGTGGTCTGCGGCCGGGGCGCTCCACGGACGATGCGGAGCACATCGCGAACCTGGAGAGAGAGGTGCGGGAGTTGCGTCGTGCGAACGCGATCTTGCGCACCGCGTCGGCTTTTTTCGCGGCGGAGCTCGACCGCCCACACAGCTGATGGTCGACTACATCGATGCGCACAAGGTCGAGTTCGGGGTCGAGCCGATTTGCAAGGAGTTGCCGATCGCCCCGTCGACGTACTACGCGTCCAAGAGTGCTGAGCCATCGGCTCGAGCCGTGCAAGACGACAAAGCGTTGACCGAGATTCGTCGCGTGCACTCGGAGAACCTCGGGGTTTATGGGGTTCGGAAGGTGCATGCGCAGTTGCGGCGGGAGGGGCACGCGTTTGCTCGCTGCACGGTGGAGCGATTGATGCGCTGCGATGGGCTGCGGGGCGTGTCTCGGCGCCGAGGACCGCGCACCACCATTGCCGGGAACCCTGCCGAGTTGCCGATGGACTTGGTCGAGCGGGCTTTCATCGCCACCGCCCCCGACCAGCTCTGGGTGGCCGACATCACCTACATTCGCACTTTCGCCGGCTGGGTCTATGCCGCGTTCGTGATCGATGTGTTCTCTCGCCGCGTGGTCGGCTGGCAGCTCTCCACCAGTTTGCGCACCGATCTGGCGTTGGACGCGTTGGAGATGGGCCTGTGGAACAGGAGGCGGCATGGCCGCGAGATAACCGGGCTGAAGCATCACAGCGACAGGGGCGTTCAAGGCGAATTCAACTGGTCGTCGCAACACCTCGATCAGGAGGTGTTCGATGGTTCGTCGTCAGCAGGGCGCGGACAGGGCGGTTCGTCCGAAGCTCCGCTCGCCGGGGCATCCGAAGTTCCAGAAGCCGGTCGAGGCGGCGTTCTGGGTGCAGATCGCGAAAGGGCTGCTCGCGGAGGAAGCCGCGGGTGTTGTCGGCGTGGCGTCCGCGGTCGGCGCGAGATGGTTCCGACACGCTGGCGGCATGGCGCCGTTCGACATCACCCAGCAGCCGTCGGGCCGCTACCTCTCGTTCGCTGAGCGCGAGGAGATCGCGATTCTCAAGGAGAAGGGCAAGGGCGTTCGCGAGATCGCTCGCTCCATCGGCCGCGATGCCGGGACGATCTCTCGCGAGCTGCGGCGCAACGCGGCCACGCGGGGCGGGAAGCTGGAGTATCGGGCCTCGGTCGCGCAGTGGAAGGCGGACATGGCCGCGAAGCGACCCAAGGTTGCGAAGCTTGTCGCGAACCTGAGGCTGCGCGCGTATGTCGAGGATCGCCTGTCGGGGAAGATCACCCGCTCCGATGGCACGGTCGTCACCGGTCCCGAGCCGCCGCGGTTCACCGGGAGAGGCAAGCCGCATCGGAAGGACAGGGCCTGGTCCTGGGCTTGGAGTCCGGAGCAGATCTCGCACCGGTTGAGGATCGACTTCCCGGATGATGAGTCCATGCGCATCAGCCCAGAGGCGATCTACCAGTCGCTCTACATCGAGGGCCGCGGCGCGCTCAAGCGCGAACTCGTCTGGAGCCTCCGTACGGGCAGGGCGCTGCGCGTCCCGAGGGAGCGGTCGCGGCGCAAGACCTGGGCGCACGTCACGTCGGAGACGCTCATCAGCGAACGGCCAGCGGAAGCCGACGACCGCGCTGTTCCAGGCCATTGGGAGGGCGATCTGCTGATCGGGTTGGAGCGCTCCGCGGTCGGCACGGTCGTCGAGCGCAAGACCCGTTACACGCTGCTCGTCCACCTCCCGCGAGAAGAGGGTTATCGGCACAAGGAAACGCCGAAGAACGGGCCGGCGTTGGCTGGCTACGGCGCAGTCACGATGAAGAACGCTCTCGCGAACACGATGTCGGCGCTGCCGGCGCAGCTGACACGTTCGTTGACCTGGGATCGCGGCAAGGAGATGTCTGCTCACGCGCAGTTCCGCGTCGAGACGGGCATCCCAGTGTTCTTCGCCGATCCGCAGTCGCCCTGGCAGCGCGGCACGAACGAGAACACGAATGGCCTGCTGCGTCAGTACTTCCCGAAGGGCACCGACCTGTCCCGATGGAGCGCCGAAGACATCGAAGCCGTCGCATTCGCGCTGAACACGCGCCCTCGCAAGTCGCTCGGGTGGATGACCCCCGCGGAGGCCTTCAACGAGCAGCTACTGTTGCTCCAACAGGCCGGTGTTGCATCGACTGGTTGAGCCCGGTCAATATCGAGCGATTCGCTACACCGAACGACTCGCCGAGGCCGGCGCGGTCGCCTCGGTGGGGTCCCGAGGAGATTCCTATGACAACGCCCTGGCCGAGGCCTTCAACTCGCTGTTCAAGGCAGAGCTCGTGCGCCACCGCGGGCCGTGGAAATCGATCGACGATCTGGAGTTCGCCGTCGCGGAATACATCGACTGGTTCAACAACCGACGGCTGCACTCAGCGAGGTGACGTCCCGCTGAGTGGTGGAGTTTCTCAACACCGTGCGGGTCAGCTGTTGTGATTATGCCGCAGCGAGTTCCGGGATCGCGACCTCCTCTTCGGTGACGTTCAGGAGCTTCATGGAGTGCTCGCTGAAGTAGCGGCGGTCAGCGCCGTCCCATTCGTCGTGTTGCTCGATCAGGACGTGTCCGGCCAGGCGCAGCAACGCGGCGGGGTTGGGGAATGTGCCGACGACGTCGGTGCGGCGTTTGATCTCCTTGTTGACCCGCTCGAGCGGGTTCGTGGACCAGATCTGCCGCCAGTGTGTGGCGGGAAACTGACAGAACGCGAGGATGTCGTTCTGCGCGTCCTCGAGCATGCCGGCGATCTTCGGGTGCGACCTCGAGAGCATGCGGACGACTTCGTGGAATTGGGTGAACACGTGCTCGGTGTCTGGCTGGGCGAAGATCGTGCGGATGATCGACGCGACCATCGGCCCAGCGGTCTTGGGGACGTTGGCAAGCACGTTGCGCATGAAGTGGACCCGACACCGCTGCCATGACGAGCCTTGGAAGACGGTGTCGATCGCCGCGATCAGCCCGGTGTGCGCGTCGGAGATCACCAGCTTCACTCCGCCCAGCCCGCGGGCCTTCAGCGAGCGAAGGAACGCGGTCCAGAACGGTTGCGATTCGGTGTCCCCGACCTCGAAGCCGAGGACTTCCCTGCGCCCGTCGGCGGCGACACCGACCGCGACGACGACGGCTTGGGAGACGACCCGCCGGCCGACGCGGGCTTTGCAGTAGGTCGCGTCGAGGAACACGTACGGGTACGTGCTGTCCGCGAGCGGCCGATCGCGGAACGCCGCGACGTCCTCGTCGAGGTTGCTGCAGATCCGCGACACCTCCGACTTGCTGATCCCGGTGTCGGCACCGAGCGCCTTCACCAGGTCGTCGACCTTGCGGGTGGAGACGCCGTGGACGTACGCCTCCATCACGACCGCGAACAGGGCCTGATCGACCCGGCGGCGGCGTTCCAGCAGCGACGGGAAAAACGATCCCTGCCGCAGCTTCGGGATCCGCAACTCCAGCTCCCCCGCGGTGGTGGTGAGGGTCCGCAGCCGGGTCCCGTTGCGCTGCGTCGTACGGTCCGGGGAGCGTTCGAACGGGGCAGCGCCGATGAACGCAGCTGCTTCCGCGTCGATCAGCTCCTGGTAGAGCGTCTCGGTCGCGACCCGGATCCGGTCGTTCACATCGGTGAGTTTCAGTTCCCCGAGTAGCTCGAGGAGGGCAGACTGGTCAAGAGCCATCGTGCGTTTGTGTCCTTCCGTGAGATTCCTAGACAGTTCTCACTGACCATCGCACGATGGCTCACCACGTCCACGACGTGACACCCGAGCCGGGAAACTACACCAACCCAGGGGACGCCACCCTCAGCGATCGGGATGATTCCCCCCGTTGAGTCCGAGCAGGGCTACTACGATTCACACCACACGCCCGTCGCGGACAGCGAACGGGTCACAACGAGCCTCCGATGAACCCGGGGCGCAACACTGCAGACACATGACGAACGGCGCGAACTCGATCTGCGTCGGGGCGTCTCGACTCGTCATGTGACCCTGATCGGTCCGCAGGGCCGGCAACTGAGCGTCGTGCAACGCTCCTTCGTCTCCCTGCATGATCCCCACCTGGCTGTGCTCGAGACGACGATCCGCGCCATCGGATGGAGTGGACCCGTCACTCTCAGCGCGGGGATTGACGCCGGGGTCCGCAACACGAACGTGGCCGCCTACATCGGGTCAGACAGCACACACCTGACGTCACCGACGTTCACCCGGGTCGGCGACACGCTGCTCTGCGAGGTAGAGACCCGGAACAGCCGAATTCGGGTCGCCACCGCCCTCCGCGTGGATTTCACCGGCGCCGACGCAGCCCGGCCTCGGGAGGTCAGAGAAGCGGGGCGGCAGTTGAGCACGACGGTCGAGCTCGAACTGACCGAGGGACGGCCGGCGACGCTCACCAAGACGGCCTCGATCTTCACCTCCCGCGACTCCGCCATCGCTTCGCCAGGAACGGCCGCAGTCGAACGACTCCAGGTTCTCGCGGGCGACACAGAAGGCGAGCTGCATCGTCACGAGGCGGCGTGGGAGCGTTTGTGGGAGCGTTTCGCCATCACGATCGAGGCTGACCCGCGCAGCCAGCTCGTGCTGAACCTTCATCTTTTCCACCTGCTGCAGACACTGTCACCCCACTCTGCCGATCTGGATGCCGGCGTGCCGGCTCGCGGCTTGCACGGAGAAGGCTACCGAGGGCACGTGTTCTGGGATGAGCTGTTCGTGCTGCCCGTGCTCGGCCCGAGAACGCCGCACGTTGCCCGGGGCTTGTTGAACTACCGATGGCGCCGGCTGGAATCCGCCCGCGCAGCGGCACGAGCGACCGGATTACCCGGAGCGCTGTTCCCGTGGCAGAGCGGCAGCGACGGGCGCGAGGAGACACCGCACGAGCTCTACAACCCTCGATCTGAACGATGGATGCCCGACCACTCCCGCCGTCAACAGCACGTCGGCCTCGCGGTCGCGTATAACGCCTGGCGGCACTACCAGGTGACGGCCGATCGTGACTGGCTCGCCGAGCGAGGCGCCGAACTCATCATTGGGGACTGATGCACGTTTAGGTGACAGGTTTAGTCACGCGGCAACGGCCGTGCTGGTGCTCATCATGGTCTCGAACTCGATGGGGGTCAAACGGCCCAACGCGGCCTGACGGCGTTGCCGGTGATACTTCCGCTCGATCCAGGTCACGATCGCGATTCTCAGCTCCATGCGGGTGGTCCAGGAGCGGCGGTTCAGGACGTTCTTCTGCAGCAGCGCGAAGAAGCTCTCCATGGCGGCGTTGTCTCCGGCAGCACCGACGCGGCCCATCGATCCGACCAGGCCATGACGCTCCAACGTGCGCAGCACTTTCCGGCTTCGAAATTGACCGGGCTCAACCAGTCGATGCAACACCGGCCTGTTGGAGCAACAGTAGCTGCTCGTTGAAGGCCTCCGCGGGGGTCATCCACCCGAGCGACTTGCGAGGGCGCGTGTTCAGCGCGAATGCGACGGCTTCGATGTCTTCGGCGCTCCATCGGGACAGGTCGGTGCCCTTCGGGAAGTACTGACGCAGCAGGCCATTCGTGTTCTCGTTCGTGCCGCGCTGCCAGGGCGACTGCGGATCGGCGAAGAACACTGGGATGCCCGTCTCGACGCGGAACTGCGCGTGAGCAGACATCTCCTTGCCGCGATCCCAGGTCAACGAACGTGTCAGCTGCGCCGGCAGCGCCGACATCGTGTTCGCGAGAGCGTTCTTCATCGTGACTGCGCCGTAGCCAGCCAACGCCGGCCCGTTCTTCGGCGTTTCCTTGTGCCGATAACCCTCTTCTCGCGGGAGGTGGACGAGCAGCGTGTAACGGGTCTTGCGCTCGACGACCGTGCCGACCGCGGAGCGCTCCAACCCGATCAGCAGATCGCCCTCCCAATGGCCTGGAACAGCGCGGTCGTCGGCTTCCGCTGGCCGTTCGCTGATGAGCGTCTCCGACGTGACGTGCGCCCAGGTCTTGCGCCGCGACCGCTCCCTCGGGACGCGCAGCGCCCTGCCCGTACGGAGGCTCCAGACGAGTTCGCGCTTGAGCGCGCCGCGGCCCTCGATGTAGAGCGACTGGTAGATCGCCTCTGGGCTGATGCGCATGGACTCATCATCCGGGAAGTCGATCCTCAACCGGTGCGAGATCTGCTCCGGACTCCAAGCCCAGGACCAGGCCCTGTCCTTCCGATGCGGCTTGCCTCTCCCGGTGAACCGCGGCGGCTCGGGACCGGTGACGACCGTGCCATCGGAGCGGGTGATCTTCCCCGACAGGCGATCCTCGACATACGCGCGCAGCCTCAGGTTCGCGACAAGCTTCGCAACCTTGGGTCGCTTCGCGGCCATGTCCGCCTTCCACTGCGCGACCGAGGCCCGATACTCCAGCTTCCCGCCCCGCGTGGCCGCGTTGCGCCGCAGCTCGCGAGAGATCGTCCCGGCATCGCGGCCGATGGAGCGAGCGATCTCGCGAACGCCCTTGCCCTTCTCCTTGAGAATCGCGATCTCCTCGCGCTCAGCGAACGAGAGGTAGCGGCCCGACGGCTGCTGGGTGATGTCGAACGGCGCCATGCCGCCAGCGTGTCGGAACCATCTCGCGCCGACCGCGGACGCCACGCCGACAACACCCGCGGCTTCCTCCGCGAGCAGCCCTTTCGCGATCTGCACCCAGAACGCCGCCTCGACCGGCTTCTGGAACTTCGGATGCCCCGGCGAGCGGAGCTTCGGACGAACCGCCCTGTCCGCGCCCTGCTGACGACGAACCATCGAACACCTCCTGATCGAGGTGTTGCGACGACCAGTTGAATTCGCCTTGGCTGCCTCTGTCGGAATGGACCACGCAGCCGGCAACGTCGCCGCGGCGGGCGATCGCGTTCTGAAGCGCGTTGACGACCAGGCGGGCCTGCATGCGGTCGGAGATGGAATAGCCCACGATGCGGCGGGAGAACACGTCTTTGATCGCGCAAAGATAAAGCTTCCCTTCCGCAGTCCTGTGTTCCGTGATGTCGCTGAGCCAGAGCTGGTTCGGGGCATCAGCGGTGAAGTTGCGCATGACGTGGTCATCGAAGACCGGAGGGCCCGGCTTCTTGCCCCGCTTCTTGCGGGTCTTGATGATCGCGGCCATGATCCCGGCCTTCGAGCACAATCGCCACGCGGTTCGATCCGCCATCGGGAACCCGGCATCGCGCGCTTCGTCGGCCAACAGTCGATAGCCGAACTCGACGTCGTCCTCATGGGCGGCGGTGAGGGCAGCAACACGCTGCTTTCGGAGCTGCTCGGCGGGACCTTCAGGGTTTCGCACCCATCGGTAATACGGGGCGCGCGCAAGCTTCAATACCCGACACGACACCGCCACGGGAATCCCGTCGACGGCGAGCTCACTTACGAGCGGGTAGAACCTTTTCCCGGCAGGGAGCCCTGGGAGACATACGCTAACGCGCGACGCAGCACCTCAGCTTCTTGCTCCAGCAGACGAATGCGTTTGTTCGCCTCCCGCAGCTCCGCCGACTGCTCACTCGTGACGCCCGGCTTCACGCCGTCTTCCACATCAGCACGGCTCAACCACTTCGACAGCGTCATCGGGTGAACGCCGAAATCGGCGGCGATCTGTTCCAAGGTGACGCCGGGCTCGCGGCTACGGGCGACCCGCACGACGTCCTGGCGGAACTCGATCGGATAGGGCTTGGGCATGAGGTTCATCCTTCCAGGCCGCCCTTACGGGCAAGCCAGATCAGATGTCACCTATCCGTGCATCAGTCCCTTGAGGTCGCTCGATACTTCGCCGCCTCCGTCGAGTACGACGAGGCGACCGATCGCTTCCACATTTCAGGCGTGATGGGTCCAGACGAATACCACGACGGTTACCCAGACGCCCCGGGTGCAGGAGTTCGAGACAACACCTACACGAATGTGATGGTCGCCTGGGTGTGCCAGCGCGCTGGCGAAGCACTCGCGGAACTCGCCGGTCATCTCCGCGACGACATCACCGACCGTTTGGGAGTCGGTCATGACGAGATCGAGCACTGGGCTCACGTGAGCGAACGTCTCGCCATCTGCGTGCACGCTGACGGGATTCTCAGCCAGTTCGATGGCTACGAGAGCCTCGTAGAACTGGACTGGGCCGGCTACCGGGAGCGCTACGGCAATATCGGTCGGCTTGATCTCATCCTCGAATCCGAAAACGACACCACCAATCGGTACAAGCTCGCCAAGCAGCCGGATGTCGTCATGCTCGTCTATTTGCTCGGCCACGACCAACTGAGGCACCAGCTCGCCCGACTCGGCTACCCCTGCTCGCACGACGACATTGTTCGTACCGTCACGTACTACCTCGAGCGCACCTCGAACGGTTCCACCCTCAGCCAAGTCGTGAACGCATCCGTGGCCACGTCCCGCTGAGTGGTGGTCTTTCGTTTCCACGCGATGATCAGCTGGCTGCAGTCTAGGCGGCCGTGATCTCGGGCAGCATCACCGCGTCCTCGACCGAGCTGGTGGCGGTGAGTTCGGCCATGGACGCTTCGGAAAAGTAACGGCGGTCGCCAGCTTCCCATTCGTCGTGCTGCTCGATCAAAACGGCGCCGGTCAGGCGCAGCAGGCTGGCAGTGTTCGGGAACACTCCGACGACGTCGGTGCGACGTTTGATCTCACGGTTCAGCCGTTCCAGCGGATTCGTCGACCAGATCTGCCGCCAATGCCGGGCGGGGAAGTGCTTGAACGCCAGCACGTCGGCTCGGGCATCGTGGAGCATCTGGGCAGCCTTGGGGTGAACGCGGTCGATCATGCGAGCAACCTCCTCGAACTGCGCGTCAATATGCTCAGCGTCGGGTTGGGCGAAGATCGTGCGGATGATCGAGGCCACCATCTCCTGCCGACCCTTAGGCAGGACGGTGAGCACGTTGCGCATGAAATGCACGCGGCACCGCTGCCAGGCCGCTCCCTGCACCACCACCGCGATAGCTGCTTTCAAACCCGCGTGCGCGTCGGAGATCACCAGCTTCACCCCGGAAAGCCCTCGAGCTTTCAACGATCGCAGGAACGCTTTCCAGAACTCCTCCGTTTCGCTGTCGCCCACGTCAAAGCCGAGCACCTGACGGTGCCCGTCAGCGGTGATCCCGATCGCGACCACAACCGCTTGAGACACCACCCGCCCGTCGATGCGAACCTTGCAATAGGTGGCGTCCAAGAAGACGTAGGGGTAGGCGATCTGAGACAGGGATCGGTCGCGGAATGCCGCAACCGTCGCGTCCAGGCCGGCGCAGATGCGAGACACCTCGGACTTCGAGATGCCCGTGTCGGCGCCGAGCGCCTTGACCAGATCGTCAACCTTGCGGGTGGAGACGCCGTGCAGGTAGGCCTCCATCACCACGGCGAACAGCGCCTGATCGACCCGGCGGCGCCGCTCCAACAACGACGGAAAGAAACTGCCGGCCCGCAGCTTCGGGATCCGCAACTCCAGATCTCCCGCAGTGGTCGACAGGGTGCGCAACCTCGCCCCGTTGCGAGTCGCAACGCGCTCGGCGGTGCGCTCGTAGGGTCCGGCGCCGATCACCGACGCGGCTTCGGCGTCGATCAGTTCTTGGTAGAGCCGTTCGGTCATCTGACGGATGCGGTCGGTGGTGTCGGTGAGTTTCAGCTCGGCGAGCAGCTGAAGCAGGGCAGACTGATTGAGGGCCATCGTGCGATCTCCTGTCGTGAGTAACTTGGTCGTTCTCACTGACCATCGCACGGTGGCCCCTCACGTCAACGACACGACGCTCAGGACCGGAAAGTCCACCACCCCACGGGACTCAGGCGGCTTGACCTCGTCACCATCGCTGCCAAGGGAGCCCACACCCAGACGCACAATCACTACTGGACGATCCAACTCACCCGCCCCGCAACTCGCGACGAGGTGATTGCCGCGCTTCGGGCGGCACCGAGAATTGCGTTCATCCGCATTTCCGACGGGCTCGTGGCGCTGAACTCCACTATCGAACTCATGCGTGACCTCGGCCGTCCCCGAGGCGACATGTGGGAGGTCGCGGTATGGGAAGACCTCGTGACGGTTCAGGGCGACGAGGTCTTCTTGACGTACCAGGTCTACAACGAAGCGATCGTCATTCCCGAGACCATTGACGCGATCCGTGCGCTGACGAAGCTCGCTCCGGATGCCGCGTCATCGATGGCGATCACCGACTCGACGCTGGGTATGCGAAAGGATTTCCTCTCAGCGCAGCTTCCCTGAACGACGGTCTCGAGCATCCGAACCCCTGACGGATTCTGTAAGTGGCGACGAGACGGCGACCCTCACGCGACTAGGGCGTACCGCCCAGAGTTTCAACGCGTTCACGGTATTCGTCGGTGGTCAACTCGCCCCGGGCGAACCGCTCATCGAGAATCTGTCGCGGCGTCGGCGTCATCGCTACAGGCGGGTTGCCCCTGCTCGTTCCGGCCGTCGAATTGCGGACCAGAACCACCACGAGAACCACGACCCCGATGACGAAGAGACTGCCGACAACCCACATCCAAGCCCAGCCGTCGTATCCGTATCCCCACATCATGATCGTGCCCTTCTGAACTTTTGCGCCGGTGCGCCGCAGTGCCATCGCACTGGTACGCACTAGCGTCCTCTACGCCGAGCCCCGCCGCCACGGCCTTTAGTCCCCAATGTTCGACAGTTCGCCCGTATGGTCCCCACGCCGTCGTCCTCGGTAGGGGACGAACTCTTCGAAGAAGTCCTTGCGGCCCTCGTCAAGTACCGCTTCGACGATGTCGGCGCACCGTTAGCTGGCTGGACGGCAGTTGCTCCGGTTCTCGACGAACCACGGATGCTCACCGACAGGTGCGTCGAAACAGCCCCAGTATCAATCGACGAGTCTGCTGCGAATCTACTGGTCAGCCTCGTCGTCCGGGGCGCGGCAGAATGCCGGCAGAGTTCAGGGCGAGCCAGGCGGACACGTCAGCGCGCGCGACGACCCCGGTCACATGGAACCCGTCGATCGCGAACACGGCGCAAGCAGACGCGCACGAAGCGCACCCAGAAATAGAGTGAGACACGTCGAGGTCTTTCCGTTGGAGGAGTGTAGGAACTCCCATCGTGGAAGACCTCGACCCCCACCCCCGACCGCCACGCCCGCGACCCTCACCCCCGCTTCATGACGAAGAGCCGATAAACGCCGCACAATGGCCCGCTCAGCCCAAGTTGCGAACAAGACCCACCAGACTGGGGGCATGGATGCTCTGCCCGAGCTCGACGACGTGCTCAGCCGCGCCCACGTGGTGAGCGTTCCGCTCGTGACGCCGTTCCGCGGCGTGGACCGCCGCGAGGCCGTGCTGCTCGACGGCCCGGCCGGATGGAGCGAGTTCAGCCCCTTCGTCGAGTACGACGACGCCGAGGCGAGCACGTGGCTCGCCGCGGCCCTCGACTTCGGGTGGCGCGACTCGGGCGCACCGGCGGTCAGGGAGAGCATCCCCGTCAATGCGACACTGCCGGCCGTGCCGCTCGACCGCATCGCGCACACGCTCAGCCTGTTCGGCGACTGCCGCACGGTGAAGATCAAAGTGGGCGAGCCGGGCGAGACACTCGCTGACGACGTCGCGCGCGTGGGCGAGACGCGGCGGCTGCTCGGGCCTGCCGGGCGCATCCGCCTCGACGCGAACGGCGCGTGGACGGTCGACGAGGCCGAGCACGCCGTGCGCGCGCTCGAGCAGTTCGACCTCGAGTACGTCGAGCAGCCGTGCGCGAGCGTGCCCGAGCTCGCCGAGCTGCGGCGGCGCATCCACCGCATCGACGTGCTCGTGGCGGCCGATGAGAGCGTGCGCAAGGCCGCCGACCCGCTCGCGGTCGCGCGTGCCGAGGCCGCTGATCTGCTCGTCATCAAGGCCGCACCGCTGGGCGGCATCGACCGCGCGCTCGCGCTCGTCGCCGAGGCGGGGCTGCCGGCCGTCGTGTCGAGCGCCCTCGACACGAGCATCGGGCTCGCGATGGGCGCCGAGCTCGCCGCACGCCTGCCCGCGCTCGACTTCGATTGCGGGCTCGGCACCGCCGCCCTGCTCGCCGACGACGTCGTTGCCGCGCCGCTGCGACCGGTCGACGGCGCGATCGCGGTGGGCCGCATCGCCGCCGACCGGGATGCCCTGGGCCGGCTCGCCGCCGACCCCGAGCGCACCGCAGCCTGGCGCGAGCGCCTCACGCGTTGCCACGCCCTGCTCGCCGGCTAGTCAGCAATTTCTCGCGCGGGGCAGCCGGGGCGGAGTTACTCTCGACTCATCCCCCGAACCGTAGGAGCCCTCATGCGCCGTGCCCCGCTCGCCCTGACCGCCTCGACCGCGGCCCTGCTGCTGCTCGTCGGATGCACGACGTCGTCCGAGGGCGACCCGGCCGTCGACCCCGGCGCGACCGCCGAGCCCACTGCTCCTGAGACCCTGAGTCTCGAACCGCCGGAGTGCCTCATCGGCGAGTGGACCATCACGCAGGAGGAGCTGCAGGTGTTCTACGACTCGGTGCGCGACGCCACGGATGGTGCTGTCACCTTCGTCGTCGAAGGCGACACCGGCCTGTCGTTCACGGAGGCTGACTTCGCGTACACCCCTGACCTCACGCTCACGATCACGACCCCGGCGACCGCGGGAGTCGCGACCCTCTCCGGATCGATCGCGGGCGGATACACCGCCGACACCACAACGGTGACGACCGCCAATGAGACCGTCGACGTCGCCTACGACTACATCGTCGACGGCGTCGCGCAAGACGCCTCGGTGATCTTCGGCAACGCCGTGCTGGGCGCACCGATCAACGGCGGCGACTACGAGTGCACCCCGGCCGGACCGCTCATCAGTTTCGACAACGGCTTCGGTCGCGTGCCGGTGCAGCTCGTGCCGTTGCGGTAAGGGCGACGCTCTTCTCCGTCAGCTCGCAAAGATGGCGGGGAACTCGAGCACGATAGCGATCACGATCACCGCGTAGTTCGCGAAGACGAGCGTCAGCACATGAGGCGCAAGAATTCTTCCGGCGGATCGAGTCGCTTCGTTTCCCCACGCACCATGGCTCAGGCTGACGACGACGGTCGCCCACCACAGGGGAATCGTCGCCGCCCACACCACGAGGCAGTACGGGCAGAGCACGCCGATGACAAAGGTGCTCTGCACGAAGAGCCACGTCACAAATGCCCATGCGCCCAAGTGACCCAGAACGAAGGCACGCCAGAACCACGGGGCGAATCGTCCCCCTGCGAGCAGTACCAAGCCCACAACGACGGGAACGACGAAGCCCGCCACGCCGATGATGGGATTCGGGAAGCCGAGCAGTGAGGCTTGCCATCTGTCGAAAAGCGCGCCGCAGGATACGAAGGGGTTGATGTCGCAGGAGAGTGTGACCGCAGGATCTTGAAGGGTTCGGATTCGCTCAACCAGAAGCAATGTTGACGCAATCCATCCGACAACCCCACCCACGATCAACATGACGGCGAACGCCCGTAGTGGTCGCACTGAGCTCGCTCCGGGTGGAGCACTGTGCTCTAAGAGTTCAGTCTTCACTTCCATCGTTCGTCTCTTCGCTGTTGCTGTCAGCAGTGTAGTTCTCCGCCGCCACAGTAGATCTCAAGGTCGCCGGGTACCATCGGAGTCGTGCCAAACTCGCGTACTCTCCCTCGCGCGCAAGCGCTTTCGAAATCGATTGGCAGGCACTTCGCTCTCGTTGTTATCGCTTTCGCGGTTGTTATGACGGCGCTCTTCACTGTCGATCATGTCGAACCGACCGCCGCGTCGTCAGGCCACAGTTCGGTAGAGACTGTTGACAGAGCCATCGACGCGGGCCGCGGTTGCGTCGGTGGCGACCGTGTAGTGGCATCATTCCCCTTTGCCGCCCCGGTCGCGCCCGTCGTTCCTGACGCGAAAGCCCAGCTCTTCTCTGGCTGGGATCGACGCATTGACCCCGGATGCACGACGTGGGCGCAATTCGAACGAACCGCGTGGATGCGCGCTGACGAGCCCGACCGTACCGCGCTCGAGATACACCGCGCCTGAGGCGGCGCCAACGCGCGCTTCTCGCTTCATCGCCACTTCGTGACAATTTCCTGATCCGAAACTCGGCGCCCCTCTTGCATGTCCGTCCCTCGGGTCTCGAGAAAGGCCTTCTCCATGTTGTCCAGCACCAACGTCAAGATCTCCCTCGCACTCTCGGGTGCGATTCTCCTCGTCGTCATCGCCTTCATCTTCGTTGCTGTCATGCAAGCGCCATCTCCCGCAGCCGCTCCCGGCCAAGAGAGACCATCTCAGACCACAGAGTCGGTGCTCCAAGCGGATACTCACATCCTCGACAACGCGGGTGAGGGTGCCGTCACGCTCGTGGAGTTCCTCGACTTCGAATGCGAGGCCTGCGGGGCCTTCTATCCGGTCGTGGAAGACCTACGTGAAGAGTTTGCGGGCGAAGTGACCTTCGCATTCCGATACTTTCCGCTTCCCGGCCACACGAATTCGGTGAATGCTGCCATCGCCGTTGAGGCGGCCGCACAGCAAGGCAGACTCGAAGACATGTTCGCGCGCATGTACGAGACGCAGATCGAATGGGGAGAATCTCAAGAGTCGAAGGCAGCACTTTTTCGGCAGTTCGCCGGTGAGCTTGGTCTCGATCTCGTCGCATACGACGCGGCGGTTGCCGCGCCTGAGACGCTCGAGCGTGTGATGGCCGACTTTGACGCCGGCGTAGCTCTGGGGGTTCAGTCAACCCCGACCTTCTTTCTGAACGATCGCCCCGTGCAACTGTCGTCGTTCGACGATTTGCGAACCGCAATCGAGGCCGAGCTTCAGTAACGGCCAGGCGACATTGACCCGATGAGTCTCGTGAACACACCTTTGCCTCCACCCGGCTTGGGGGAGTTCCTCGGCGTGTCTGCGACCTCGTCGTTCGTCATGCCGATTGCGGCAGCGGTGTTGGCCGTGGCGTACCTCATGGCCGCGGTAGGGCTGTGGGTGCGCGGCCGGCGCTGGTCTATTGCCCGCACGATCTCGTTCATCGTCGGGTGCGTTCTGGTCGCCCTCACGACGGGCTTGTCCCTTGACGACTACAGCCAGGTCATGCTTTCAGTGTTCATGTTTGAGCAACTGACGCTCATGATGCTGGTGCCGCCGCTGCTCGTGCTCGGCTCACCCATCCGCCTCATGCTGCGAAGTGTGCCGCACCGCGGCCTTGGCAGGCTCGTTCTCGTTGCGGGGCTCTCCTCGCTTCGCAGCAGGCTGCTCCGGTGGGTGCTTCACCCTGTCGTGAGCGTGCTGTTGTTCCTGTTGCTCTTTTACGGTCTCTACCTCGGCGACCTCGTCGACCCGATTCTCGCGTTGCCCGCCGGTCATGTGTCGCTCGAAGTGGTGTTCTTGGTGGCGGGCATCCTGTTCGCCATTCCCATCGTGAGCGATGATCCTGTGCCGATTCGCATGACCTACCCCGCCCGGGCTCTCGATCTCTCGGCCGAAGTGGCGCTTCACGCCTTCTTCGGAGTGTTTCTGATGATCAGCCCGACCCTGATCACCGACCACTTTGCGAATCCGCCGGCATCCCTCGCGATCGATCCGCTTGTCGACCAGGGCATCGCGGGCGGCTTGGCATGGTCGTACGGCGAGGGCCCGACCGTACTGATTCTGCTGTACATCTTGCACCGGTGGTTTCGCGATGACACACGAAAAGCAGAGGCGGCGGATGTCCGCGCCGACCAATTCGGAGACCCCGACCTCGACGCCTACAACGACTACTTGGCGCGCCTCCGTGGTCGCGGGCACAAACGAGAACATTCCGGCCGTGGCGGGGACGATCTGCGTGTGAACGACACTGATTCCTCACCGACTCCGAAAGGCGGCCCACAGTGAAGCAACGATCGAACCCAGATGAGCCCCAGACTGTGCGCCGAATAGCTCTCGCGCCCGGACTCGTCGGCTCCGTCACCGCGATTCTCAGCGTATTCGCGATCGGCACCGAGTGGTTCTTCGTTGTCAGCTTCGTCATTGCCGTGGTCGCGCTCATCATCGGATGGTTCGCGGTTCAGTCGCGCCAGTGGTGGTGGCTGCCTCTTCCAGCCGCGATCGCCGTGGTGTGGAATCCGGTGTTTCCTCTGGCTTTTGCGGACGGGGTCTGGCTCCCCCTGCAGTACATCGCTGCCGCCGCGTTCATTGCCGCTGGTCTCAGCATCCGGGTGTCGGACGACGTTCAACGGTGAGCAGATCGCTGAAGACGTTCTGCACGAGCTTCCTCCACTTGCGTTGACGATGCCGGTAGAACAAGGCTGCGTAAAGCCAGTACAGGGGTGTGAGAACACCGGCGTTGATCTCAATCGTGTCGGAGTAGCGCGACCCGTCTCTCTCGGGCCTGACCGCGATCAGGTGGTCCCACTTCTTTAGCCCGATCTCGCCGTGCTCCCGCGACTGCATAGTCCGCGTACGGTCATCAACACTTTCGATGAGAATCGTTCTGGTCCCGACCGGAATGACCGAGAACATGAAGCTTCGACCGTCGTATGCAGTTCCCGGAATCCAAGCGCCCCGGGTTTCTCCATCGAGGGGAGAAAACTTGCCCATTGGGGAGATGACGTGAGCCTGAGTCCCGTGGGGTGGTGGACTTTCCGGTCCTGAGCGTCGTGTCGTTGACGTGAGGGGCCACCGTGCGATGGTCAGTGAGAACGACCAAGTTACTCACGACAGGAGATCGCACGATGGCCCTCAATCAGTCTGCCCTGCTTCAGCTGGCCTGAGTCCCGTGGGGTGGTGGACTTTCCGGTCCTGAGCGTCGTGTCGTTGACGTGAGGGGCCACCGTGCGATGGTCAGTGAGAACGACCAAGTTACTCACGACAGGAGATCGCACGATGGCCTGAGTCCCGTGGGGTGGTGGACTTTCCGGTCCTGAGCGTCGTGTCGTTGACGTGAGGGGCCACCGTGCGATGGTCAGTGAGAACGACCAAGTTACTCACGACAGGAGATCGCACGATGGCCCTCAATCAGTCTGCCCTGCTTCAGCTGCTCGCCGAGCTGAAACTCACCGACACCACCGACCGCATCCGTCAGATGACCGAACGGCTCTACCAAGAACTGATCGACGCCGAAGCCGCGTCGGTGATCGGCGCCGGACCCTACGAGCGCACCGCCGAGCGCGTTGCGACTCGCAACGGGGCGAGGTTGCGCACCCTGTCGACCACTGCGGGAGATCTGGAGTTGCGGATCCCGAAGCTGCGGGCCGGCAGTTTCTTTCCGTCGTTGTTGGAGCGGCGCCGCCGGGTCGATCAGGCGCTGTTCGCCGTGGTGATGGAGGCCTACCTGCACGGCGTCTCCACCCGCAAGGTTGACGATCTGGTCAAGGCGCTCGGCGCCGACACGGGCATCTCGAAGTCCGAGGTGTCTCGCATCTGCGCCGGCCTGGACGCGACGGTTGCGGCATTCCGCGACCGATCCCTGTCTCAGATCGCCTACCCCTACGTCTTCTTGGACGCCACCTATTGCAAGGTTCGCATCGACGGGCGGGTGGTGTCTCAAGCGGTTGTGGTCGCGATCGGGATCACCGCTGACGGGCACCGTCAGGTGCTCGGCTTTGACGTGGGCGACAGCGAAACGGAGGAGTTCTGGAAAGCGTTCCTGCGATCGTTGAAAGCTCGAGGGCTTTCCGGGGTGAAGCTGGTGATCTCCGACGCGCACGCGGGTTTGAAAGCAGCTATCGCGGTGGTGGTGCAGGGAGCGGCCTGGCAGCGGTGCCGCGTGCATTTCATGCGCAACGTGCTCACCGTCCTGCCTAAGGGTCGGCAGGAGATGGTGGCCTCGATCATCCGCACGATCTTCGCCCAACCCGACGCTGAGCATATTGACGCGCAGTTCGAGGAGGTTGCTCGCATGATCGACCGCGTTCACTGTCGACAACGCTCGAAAATTGGACAGTATCGACGCTTGAAAAGTGAACACTCGACGATTGGAGAGTGATCACTTTGGAAGATTGGGCATTGATTCGGAGGTTGGCTGCGGAGGGCGTGCCGAAGGCGCGGATCGCGGCGCGGTTGGGGATATCGCGGACCACGGTGGTGAAGGCGGTGCAGTCAGATTCCCCGCCGAGGTATCAGCGCAAACCTGCCTCGTCGTCCTTCAGCCCCGTCGAGGCGCGGGTGCGGCAACTGTTGGAAGACAATCCCGAGTTGCCGGCTGTGGTGCTCGCGGAGCGGGTCGAGTGGACGGGGTCGATGAGCTGGTTCCGTCAGAACGTGAAGCGGCTGAGGCCGGATCATCGCCGGATTGATCCCGCGGACCGGCTCACCTGGGAGCCAGGAGATGCTGCGCAGTGTGATCTGTGGTTCCCGCCGCGGAAGATCCTGTTGGAGGACGGCACGCTGAAGCTGCTGCCGGTGCTGGTGATCACCGCCGCCCATTCCCGGTTCACCGTCGCCACGATGATCCCGACTCGCAAGACGGAGGATCTCTTGTTGGCATCGTGGGAGCTGATCCAGCAGTTGGGTCGCGTGCCGCGCAGACTGATCTGGGATAACGAGCCTGGCATCGGCCGGGGTCGGTCTGGCGCCGATGGTGTTGCCTCCTTCATGGGCACGTTGGCGACGAGGTTGGTGTTGTTGCCGCCCAGAGATCCGGAGTCCAAGGGCATCGTGGAGCGACGCAACGGCTGGTTCGAGACCTCATTCATGCCCGGCCGTTCCTTCATCTCCCCGGCGGACTTCAACACTCAGTTCTCCGACTGGCTCACTCGCGCGAACTCGCGGGTGGTGCGCACGATCAAGGCGCGCCCGATCGAGAGGATCGATGCTGATCGTGCCGCGATGCTGCCCCTGCCGCCAATCCCGTTGCATTTGGGGTGGCGCTCCAGGATCCGGTTGGGACGCGACTACTACGTTCGGTTGGACACCAACGACTACTCCGTCGATCCGAGCGTGATCGGTCAACTCGTCGATGTCACCGCGGACCTGCACCGCGTCCGGGTTCGCGCCGCGGGACGCTTGGTCGCCGATCACCCCCGAGCGTGGGCGCGGGGGATGACGATCACCGATCCGGTCCACGTTGAGCGTGCGGCACGCTTGCGTCAACAGTTTCAGGAGCCACGCCCGGTTCGCGTTGCTGATGATCTGGCCCGCGACCTTGGCGACTACGACCGCGCATTCGGCCTGACCGGTGAGGTCAGCTGATGGCAACCTCGAAGACGTCCTCGGAGTCGGTGAAGCAGATCACCTATCTCGCCGCCGCGCTCAAAGCGCCCCGGATCGTGGAGGCCGCCACGCGCCTGGCTGACCAAGCCCGAGATGCCAGCTGGACGCACGAGGACTACCTCGCCGCCGTGCTGGAGCGCGAGGTGTCCGCTCGGAACGCCTCCGGAGCAGAGCTGAGGATCAAAGCCGCAGCCTTGCCGACCCGCAAGACGTTGGAAGACTTCGACTGGGACGCTCAACCGGCAACACGTCAGCAGATCGCAGCACTGGCCTCGGGGGCCTTCCTCACCGAGGCTCGCAACGTGGTGCTGTTGGGCCCGCCCGGCACCGGCAAAACGCACCTCGCGACAGCGCTCGGGATCGTCGCGGCCCGCGCCGGGCATCGCGTGCTCTTCGCGACAGCGACGGACTGGGTCACCCGCCTCACCGACGCCCACCGGCAAGGTCGCCTCCCGCAAGAGCTCGCGCGGTTGCGGCGTTACGGGCTGATCATCGTCGATGAGGTCGGCTACCTCCCCATCGAGCAAGACGCCGCGAACCTGTTCTTCCAACTCGTCTCTTCCCGCTACGAACACGCCTCGCTCATCTTGACCAGCAACCTGCCGTTCTCCAGCTGGGGCAACGTCTTCGGCGACCAAGCCGTCGCCGCGGCGATGATCGACCGCATCGTGCACCACGCCGACGTGCTCACCCTCAAGGGCGCCAGCTACCGACTGCGCGGCCGAGGCATCGACAGTCTCCCCAGCAGTCGCACCACGACCGACAACACCGCTGGCTAGACTGCCCGCAACCGTTCACTTTTCCAGCGTCGGAACCGTCCAGAACTCAAGCGTCGTCGACATTCACCCCAAGGCTGCCCAGATGCTCCACGATGCCCGAGCCGACGTGCTGGCGTTCAAGCACTTCCCCGCCCGGCATTGGCGGCAGATCTGGTCGACGAATCCGCTGGAACGGCTGAACCGTGAGATCAAACGTCGCACCGACGTCGTCGGAGTGTTCCCGAACACTGCCAGCCTGCTGCGCCTGACCGGCGCCGTTTTGATCGAGCAGCACGACGAATGGGAAGCTGGCGACCGCCGTTACTTTTCCGAAGCGTCCATGGCCGAACTCACCGCCACCAGCTCGGTCGAGGACGCGGTGATGCTGCCCGAGATCACGGCCGCCTAGACTGCAGCCAGCTGATCATCGCGTGGAAACGAAAGACCACCACTCAGCGGGACGTGGCCTCTGGGCTGGGTTTCGGTACGCCGAACTGTGAAGTTGCAGCACCTCTTCGGTTGCCGATGCCCACGTCGGCATCCGGGGGGTCTGAAACGGTCCCGTGGCAACCACGACCGCTGGTGCTGTGTAGATTGCCGACTCCGTCGCGACGGTGAACAGTTCGCCACGTTTTGTGACCTCGAGAACTGCCTGATCAAGCACGACATTGAGGTCGAAGTTCTTGGCGTACTGCTGCAAGTAATCGGCTACCTCGTCCCTAGACGGATACCCATCCGCGTCGCCCGATAACGGGAGGTCTGGAAGGCCGCTATACGCTCGTGGAGTTAAGAGGGTCAAGCTGTCATACCGTTCGCGCCACGTACTCCCAATGGCGTTGCTTGCCTCCAGGATGAGGTAGTTCAATCCCTGCTTGTGAGCGTGACGGCCAGCGGCAAGTCCAGACTGACCTCCACCGATAATGATGAGTTCGTACTCTTGGGCCATGAGTGTTCGTGTGACTCGCATTTCTCAGCAGTAGATTCGGGCAATTCCTCGCACCCGAATAGAGGGAAATTCTTGATGCCCGTTGTGTTCCCCGTCAGTGGAGGTCGTGCGACGGCACTGCTCCTGCGGGTTCGAGCTGGAAGGTGGCATGGTCGATCGCCACGGGAAAGTGCTCGGAAACGCACGTCTGCAACGCTTGCGTGATTTCGGGCGCATGACCGTCATGGAAGCATTCCGCCTCGACAACGACGTGCGCGGTAAGCACCGGAAGCCCTGTCGCGATCTGAGTGATATGCAGGTCGTGCACATCGACGACATGGTCTTCGTCGAGAAGGTGCTGACGAACGGCGTCGAGGTCGATACCGCGGGGTACCGACTCCAACAGCACGTCGACAGCGTCGCGCAACAGTCGCAGCGTGCGGGGAATGATCAGGGTCGCCACCAGCAAAGCGGCAACCGTGTCAGCCTGCTGCCAGCCCGTCGTCATTATGACGATCGCCGCGCCGATGACCGCAACCGACCCGAGCGCGTCATTGAGTACTTCCAAGAAGGCAGCGCGCATATTGAGGTTGTCGCCCCGCCCGCCAGACAGCACCACAATCGACCCGACGTTGGCCAGCAGACCCACCACGCCGAAGATGAGCAATTCGACGCTGGCGATTTCGGCCGGCCTGCTGAAACGCTGCACGGCTTCGACTGCCACGAAGATGCCGACGGCCAGCAAGACAGAGGCTTGCACGGTGGCAGCGAGCACTTCGGCGCGGCGTAACCCCCAGGTGCGCCGCGATGTGGCTGCTCGCTCCATGAGCCGCGCCGCGATGAGGGCAATGAGCAACCCTCCCGCATCGGTCAGCATGTGTGCAGCATCCACCAGCAAGGCCAGCGAGCCGGTGATGATCGCCCCGATCACTTCGGCGACCAGCACGCTCGCCGTGAGGGTGAAGGCGATCGCCAGGCGTCGGCGATTCACCGTGCCACCGGTGTGGGAGTGGCCTTCAGGGCTCACGAGTGGCCCTCACCCTCATGGCGATGGGTATCGCGTGCAGCTGACTCCATGATCTCGCCCACCGCCGTTGCACAGGTGTCACCGTTCCATGCCTCGATTCCTTCCCGAACGGCGAATGCACCGATGATCAGGGCGACGACCGCGTCGGCCCAGGCCCATCCGAACGCGGCATTCGCCACAAGCCCGATGAGAAGCGACGCCGACAAGAGGGAACAGATCAGGGTTTGCTTCGAGTTCGCCACAACAGAGGCAGAGCCAAGTTCTGTGCCCGTTCGACGCTCAAGCAGAGAGAGAACGGGCATGACGACAACACTCACCGCGGCAAGCGCGATACCCACGCCGCTCGACTCTGGACTCGTCACGCCCGTCAACGTCAGCACGGAGCCGACGATCGTGTAGGCGGCGAGCGCAAAGAATGCGAGCGCGATCACCCGCAAGACCGACTTCTCGTAACGCTCAGGGTCGCTGCGCGTGAACTGCCACGCCACTGCGGCTGCCGAAAGAACCTCGACGCCAGAATCAAGACCGAACCCGATGAGCGCTGCCGAAGCCGCTTCGGTACCGGCGGCGAGCGCAATGATGCCCTCGATCAGGTTGTAGGCGATGGTCACCGCAACGATGATCGTGACGCGGCGACGCAGCACCGCGGTGCGGTTCGGGGTGGGAATCGTTCGCGGCGAGGCCGTCACGCGGTCACCGCGCATTCATCGTCATCGGGTGCACAGTCAAGGCTGTTGTCGACGACGAGCACGACGTCAACCAGGTCATGCAAGGCGTGCCGCAGTCGTGCGTCAGAGATCTCGTAGAGCACTCGCCGCCCCACAGGCTCGGCAACCACGATGCGACAGTCGCGCAGGCACGCGAGGTGGTTGGAAACACTTTGCTTGGTGATGCCGAGTTCGTGCGCGAGATCAGCGGGGTACCGTGCGTCGTCGAGTAGCGCCAGCAGTATGGCTGACCGGGTTGGGTCAGCAAGCGCTTTCCCGACTCGACGCAGCGCTGTCGTGCGCTCAGCAATGGAGACCGTCATGCTCAAACAGTACACCCACTCGTGTACCGAGGCGAACGCACGTGTCGGTAAGCCGTCCGAGCCAGCAGCGCAAAGCCAACGGGCCTCCTCACTAACTCGGAGTCGTCACCAACCCGGAGTACGAGTGCAGACCGGTGAACATGGTATTGACCACCGTGTAGTTGAAGATGATCGCGGAGAACCCGACGATCGCCAACCACGCAGAGCGATCGCCGCGCCAGCCGCGCGTTGCGCGGGCGTGGATGTAGCCGGCGAACAGGGTCCAGATGATGAAGGTCCAGACTTCCTTGGTGTCCCAGCCCCAGTACCGTCCCCACGAACGCTCGGCCCAGATCGCTCCGGCAATCAGCGTGAAGGTCCACAAAACGAATCCCACGATGTTGATGCGGTACGCCAACGACTCGAGGGTTGCGGAGCCAGGCAGGGTGTCGAGAAAACGAAGGCCGGCGACCGCACGTGCTTCGCGCCGATAGCGCAGCAACTGCACGACAGAAAGCCCGGCACCCAGAGCGAAGAACGCCGTCGCAAGAGAAGCCACGAGCACGTGAATGACTAGCCACGCTGATTGCAACGCGGGCGGTAGGGGCACGACATCGACGTAGTAATTGACCGTAACGATGCCGAGTGACAAGACCGTGAAGCCAGTGATGTAGGCCCCCAGGAACCGAAGGTCCTTCCAGAGCTGCGCAAGAAGAAAGACCCCGACCCCCATCGCAGTCGCGACCAACCCAAACTCAAACAGGTTGACCCAGGGCACCCGTTGGGCCGCGATGCCGCGAAACACGACAGCCGCGAAGTGCAGCACCCAGCCGAGAATCGTCAGCGCGAAAGCCGCGCGCTGAAAACGGGTCGCACCGCCGAGGCCCTCAGAGTCGGCGCGTGGCAACTCAGTGCGGGAGAGCTCTGTTTGCTCAAGCGCCTCAGCCGGTGCTGACGCGCCGACACTCGCACCCACAGGCGCCTGAGTTCGTTGGGGAACCTCGGTACTGCGCTTGGCGAGATCGAGCGTGAAGAGCAGGAACGCGACGGTATAGACGCCCATCGCGGAATACACCGCGACGACCGACAGCGAAACGAGATTGTCCATGATTCTCCTAAAGTACGCCGCGCTACCTGGAAGTGCGGCCCGAAATCGCCTGTTCGTGCTGCTGAGCGAGTTGAGAGACGGCCGCTTCAAGCCCTGGGTCGTCTCCGCGCGAGAGTCCGGCGTATTGCAGATCAACGACACCGTCGCGAGCCGCCGCAGCCACCCACAAGCGCCGTCGCGGTACGAAGAGGCTCGTCAACAGGCCAGCAAGCGCAAGCAATGCGGCGACGAGCACGACTGCTTGGGTGGGGTCATGATGGATCTCAACGCTCACAAAGCGCGGCAGGCTGGTGAATTCCACCGAGCCGAGGCCTGCAGGAAGTTGAGCGGAATCTCCCATTCCAAGAATGATCGACTCCTCTCCCGAGTCACCACCCGTGAGTTGCGTGAGTGACTCCGTGTCGAGCGCGTACACGTTGCGCGGTACTCCGTCGTTGATGCCGAGGTCGCCGACGAAAGCGTTCAGCGTGACAACAGGTTGGTCCGGTTCCGGAAACAGCGATGTCAGAGCCCCTGACTCGAGTTGAGCCGCTGAGGGGTAGAAGAACCCGATCAACCCGACCTGTTGGTCGAGTCCGTCGGGAACTTTGATGATACCGAGGCTCGTGAGATTCGAGTCCTGGGGCAAAAACGGAACAGGTTGACTGAACACAGCGGTTCCGTCTGCATCACGAACCGTGATCCACGGCGCGAACCCGTTGCCCAGCAGGTAGGTGGTCGTGCTCCCGATCCCCACCGGCTGGTTGACCTTGATCTCCTCCTCGCGTTCCCCCCCCTGCTCGACGATCGTGACGGCAGCGGTGTAGTCGAGAGCGATCGGGAAACCCGTCGTGGTGTCCAGGTCGTAAACGGGAACAAACTCGTCGAGCCGAATGGAGAACGGATCAAGTCGAGACTCGTCGAAGAATCTCCCAGGGCTGAACGAGTCATAGCTCGTCAACTGATTCGTAAAGGTTTGTCCTTCCACGATGACACGCTGACCGTAGTAGCGAAATCCGCCGAGAAATCCAACGGCGATCAACACCAAGACGAGCGAGAAGTGAAAAACCAGATTGCCCGTCTCGCGAATGTATCCACGCTCAGCGGAGATCGAGTCTCCGTACCGTACGACCCGGTACCCCTGTCGGCGCAGCACCCGCTCGCCGTCGTCAAGTACGTCATCCACCTGTCCTTCTGCCTGTCGTTCGGTGAAACCCACCAGTCGGTTCAGGCGCGCAGGTGTCGCGGGTGGCGCAGCTCGCAACGCTCTCCAGTGGTGAAGTGTGCGCGGTATCACGCAGCCGATGAGCGAGATGAAGAGAAGAAGGTAGATCGCTGAGAACCAGGCAGAACTGTAGGTGTCGAACAGCTGGAGGCCATCGAGAATCGGAAACAGATCGGGGTTGTTGCGCTTGAATCTGATGACTCCGTTGGGGTCGGCTGAGCGTTGCGGCACGAGCGAGCCGGGGATCGCCGCGACGGCGAGCAACAACAAGAGCACCAGGGCCGTGCGCATGCTCGTGAGTTGCCGCCACCCGAAACGCAACCACCCGACGGCGTTGAGCTTGGGTTGCGTGATCGATTCGCGCTTGCTGTCGTGGTGATCAGAGGGGCGTAACGGTTCCACCGATCACCGCCCCCAGACTCGACACAAACATTTGCCACAAACCGGTCACCATGGCGAGTCCAATCGCGATCAGCAGGCTGCCGCCGATGATGTTGATAATGCGGATATTGCGCTTGAGCCACTCGGTCGCGCCCGCCACCCAGCGGAACCCGAGCGCGACGAGCAAGAACGGAATGCCCAGACCGAGGCAGTACATCAGCGCGATGAGAGCCGCCCGACCGATATCGCCCTCGTTGAGCACGAGCGCGTTGACGGCGACGAGCGTGGGGCCAATGCACGGCGCCCACCCGAGCCCGAAGACGACACCCAACAGGGGCGCGCCGCCCAGACCGGTCGCGACCCGGATGCGCGGCGCAAGAGATCGCTGCAAAAACGACACCTGCCCAATGAAGACGAGCCCCATGAGAATCACAATGACGCCAGCGATGCGCGTGATGAGGCCGATCCAGGGCAGGAGCAAGAGCCCCGCAGTGGCGAACACGATCGACAGGCTCACGAACACGACGCTGTAGCCGAGCACGAAAAGCGCGACGCCGAGCAGGAGTCGACCCCTGCGCTGATCGAGTTCGGTGGAGTTGGTGACTCCTCCGATGTAGGCGAGGTAGCCCGGCACGAGTGGCAAAACGCACGGCGACGCGAAGGCCAAGAACCCTGCGGCGAGCGCGATCGGCACCGCGAGCAGCAGGTTGCCGCTCAGCACGATCTCACCAATCGGGTTCACCACACTGCTGAACGCACCCGCGAGAGCGGTCACGGTGCCTCAGCGAGTGCGTCGGTGATCATTGAGCGCAGCACGCTCGGCTCACTCAGCAACCCAGAGATACGAGCGGCAACGCGCCCCTGTCGATCGAGCACGAGCGTCGTCGGCACCGAGTTCGGCGCCACTTCGCCCGCGAACGCGAGACGCACAGATCCAGAGTTGACGTCGAGGATCGACGGGTAGGTCACCCCAAATTCGTTGGCAAACGCGAGAGCGGTGGGGGCCTGATCGTAGATGTTCACTCCCAAGAAGCTCACGCCGTCAGCGGCGAACTGCTGGGCGATCTGCTCCAGGTCGGGTGCCTCGACGCGACAGGGTGGGCATGCTGCAAACCAGAAGTTCACGACAAGCACGTCACCGCGATAGTCATCGCTCGAGACCGTGTCGCCATTCTCAACCTCGCCGACAAATTCGATCGGCTCGCCACGGTCGGCCTCGGCGATAACGGTGAACGCGCCATCGCCGGAGATGTACCCCTGACCGGTGCCAGCGCGGTACTGCTGAGCAAGAGGATCGCTCGCGGCACACCCGGCGAGAAGGATTAGCGCCGTGGCGAGGACAGTGACGCTCCCGAACCACGCGGACGTGTGACGCTTCATACTGCTCCTAGGTCGGTCGACTCTGTGACTAAGTCTGCACTCGGTTCCTGATAGCCGCTCTCAGCGAAGCGGCCGTCGACCCACGCGAAGCTCGTGAGGCTCGAGAGCGAGCAGCGGCGGCGGCGGGGGTCGTGGTGCAGCGGCTCGCCGGCGAGCGCGCGGTGCACCATCCAGATGGGCAGCTGGTGGCTGACCATGACGACCTCGCCCGCGTCGACGGCCTCGCGCGCCTCGTGCATCGCGGCGAGCATCCGGGCCGCGATATCGACGAACGGCTCGCCCCAACTCGGCACCCGGGGGTTGCGCAGCAGGTGCCAGTTGCGCGGGTCGGCGATCGTGCGGCCGTTCATGCGCTTGCCCTCGAAGCGGTTGGTCGGCTCGATGAGGCGCTCGTCGGTGCGGATGTCGAGGCCGAAGGCTTCGGCCCACGGCGCCGCCGACTCCTGCGCGCGCTGCAGCGGGCTGGCATAGAGGGCGGTCACCGGATGCCCGGCCAGACCCGTGACCGCCGCGGCGGCCATGCGGTGCCCGAGGTCGCTGAGCCCGAACCCCTCGAGCCGCCCGTAGAGCACGTGCCCGGGGTTGTGCACCTCGCCGTGGCGCACGAGATGGACGAGGTCGGCGGGCACGACTCAAGTCTAAGAGAACGGAGAAGCCTGGGTCGCAGCCCCGGCATGGCCAGCACCGCGCACCCGTCGGAGCCGAAGCGGCGGGAACGCTCGCCAGAACTGGCGGCCGGATAGTGTGCCGTGACACTGACAGGAGTGGCGTCAGCGAGACGCGGCGCCGTAGTTCTTGCAGAGGGTCACAGATTCGCCGGTGGCGTCGAGCAGCCGCTCAGCTGAACGGAGTAGGTCAAAGAGCTCAGGGTGGGTGAGCGAATACAGCGAGGAACGCCCCACCGGGCGCACTGCCACCAGTTCACATTCGCGGAGACAAGCAAGGTGCTGGGAGACGGTGGACTGAGCCAAGCCGAGTTGCTCGGTGATCTCGGCAACCCTCTTCTCTCCGCTCATAAGAATCTGTAGCACTCCGAGGCGAGCGGGATCGGCGAGGCTGTGAAACAGAGCGGCCGCCGGTTTGAGAACCGACCGAGCGGAATCGGACGTCGACACCGTCATGATTCGATCGCAAGGGTCAGCCGAGGACATCGATCAACCGAGGAACAACGCCCGACTCGACAAGGATGAAGAGGCCGAGCCCGATGAAGACCACGGGCACGAGCCAATGCTCTATTCGTTCGAGCGCCTCGGTCACTCTCCGGTTCGTGCCGATCGCCCGCCCGAGCGCGCACCATGCGGCCACGAGGACGAGGAACACCACGATCGTAATCGCCGTGTCTGTCGGCGAAAAGGTGCGGAACACCGGCGTGTAGAGCGAGATATTGTCCGCTCCATTCGCAATGGTGATCCCCGCGACACCGAGAAGCCCGACCGCCTTCAGCGCCGACTCTGCTTCGTCATCGTCATCGTCTTTGCTCTTGCGGAGCCCGCGAAAGAGCCCGATGACGCCGATAGCAAGTGGTATGACGCCGAGGAAGCCAACCCACTGATCCGGAACAACGGTGAGACCCAGCGCGGCGACCACGCTGATGGCGACCAAGGTACTGAAACCGAGGTACTGGCCCAGCACGATCTGCCAAGGTCGGGGTCCGCCCCGCGTCGAGGCCAGGAACAGGACCGTCAGCACCACGATGTCATCGATATTGGTCGCCGCGAACATGCCTGCAGCGACAACGATCGTTGAAATCACGCTGGCTCCTCTTCGTTCTGTAAACATTAAGTATCAGCGATGTTATCGTCCTTTAGCGATGATGAATACCTTGCAGAAGGTTTCAGGCTGTTGCCGAACCCTCGATGTGCGGCCTACAACGTCACTGATGTGAGCGTTGCCCCGACGAGCGGCAGGGAAGCCGTAGGGTCAGCCTCGCCGGACACGCCAAAGATGCCAGCGGGCGGATACGCGGACCTCTCACGAGAGAGCCCCGAGCCGCGCATCCGGGCGACGGTAGGCTCTTCTCTCGTGACTCGCACCCCCATCAAAAACCTCGCCCCCTTCCCCGACGGCTTCGTGACAGTGGCGGGGTGGGTCGAGACCGTCCGCGACCAGAAGAAGGTGCAGTTCGTCATCCTGCGCGACGAGTCGGGGGCTGTGCAGCTGGTCAACCCGGCGACGAGAGACCTCGAGGACGGCGCCTCGGCAGAAGAGCACGCCGCCGCTGCGCTCACCGAGACGATCGGCGGGCTCGCGCACGGCACGATGATCCGCGTCACGGGCGAGCTCAAGCACGACGAGCGCGTGAAGCTCGGCGGTATCGAAGTCAAGATCGCGACCCTCGAGGTGGTGAGCGAGGCGCTTCCCGAGACGCCCATCGCCGACGACTCGAGCCTCGACAAGCGCCTCGACTGGCGCTTCCTCGACCTGCGCCGCCCCGAGGCCTCCCTGATCTTCAAGATCCAGACCACCTTCGAGCACGCGCTGCGCAGCTGGTGGGTCGAGCGCGACTTCATCGAGATCCACACGCCCAAGCTCATGGCGAGCGCCTCCGAGAGCCGCGCCGAGCTGTTCGAGATGGAGTACTTCGAGACGAAGGCCTACCTCGCGCAGAGCCCGCAGTTCTTCAAGCAGATGGCGCAGCCGGCCGGCTTCGGCAAGGTGTTCGAGATCGCCCCGGCCTTCCGCGCCGACCCCTCCTTCACCTCGCGGCACGCGACCGAGTTCACGTCGATCGACGCCGAGATCAGCTGGATCGACTCGCACGAGGACGTCATGCAGATGCACGAGCAGCTGCTCGCGCACGCGATCGGTGCCGTGGCCGCGAAGCACGGTGCGGCGATCGAGGCGGCGTTCGGTGTCGAGCTGAGCGCGCCGACGACGCCGTTCCCCCGCATCCCGCTCGCCGAGGCGCGCCAGATCGTGGCGGATGGCGGCTACGAGATCCCCCGCGCCGACGGTGACCTCGACCCGGAGGCCGAGCGCCGTCTGTCGGCCTGGGTGAAGGCCAACCACGGCAGCGACTTCGTGTTCGTCACCGACTACGCCACCGGAATCCGGCCTTTCTACCACATGCGCCGCGAGGGCGACCCGACGGTCACCAACAGCTACGACCTGCTCTACAACGGCACCGAGATCTCCACCGGCGCCCAGCGCGAGCACCGTCTCGACGTGCTCATCGGGCAGGCGCGCGAGAAGGGGCTGGAGCCGGAGGAGCTCGAGTTCTACCTCGACTTCTTCCGCTACGGCGTGCCGCCGCACGGTGGCTTCGGCATGGGCCTCGCACGCGTGCTGATGCTCATGCTGGGCCTCGGGTCGATCCGCGAGACGACGTACCTCTTCCGCGGACCGACCCGCCTGCTGCCGTAGCGCGCCGCACGGCGCCGCGCCGCGCCGGCCCCGGCCGCCATGAGGTCGCCCGTTGGCGATGACGCCGAACATTCGCAGTCACCGCGAACAGAGCGACTCATCGCCAGGGCGATTCGGCCGACCGAGCTGCACGTCGCGACCTGCGCAACGCGCGGCGCCTAGGTGAGGTCGACGATCGTCGCGCCCGCGGCGTTCTTCATGACCGACTCGACGGCGCTCTTCGCCGACGACTTCTGCACGTAGTTCTCGCTGACGGCAAGCGTCTGGCCGTTGGCCGACACGATGCGCCAGAAGTACGGCTGCTTCTCGCTCTTGCCCTTGACGATCTCGAACTTCATCGGACTCTCCCGTCTGTGGACGGCTCCATCGCCACCCCTGTTCGGGATGCTATGCCGCGGCCGCACGCCGCGCCAGACCCCGTGGGCGCATGCGCGGCGACTAGAGAGTGAAATCGGGTCGCACGCGCCAGCCGGTGTCCTCCTCCAGGCGCGCGAGCAGGGTGAGCGCCTGCAGCCGCGCGTGATCGTCGCTGACCGTCGAGTAGACGTCGATCGCGAGCGGCGGCGGCTCGCCGAACTTGGGGATCTCGATCTCGACCCACGCGCCGTCGCGGTACCCGGCGCCGTCGAGCAGCACGTACGGGCGCATCGTCTTCTGCTGCTCGACGGGGCGGTCAACGGCGAGGGCGACGATGGCGAGAGCATCCAGCTTCGTGACGGCGCTCATGACGACGATCGTGGCGCAGTACTCCGCGGGCTCGGCCGGGCGGCGCAGCAGCTGGCGGAGGGCGTCGAGCATGCCCCCACGGTAGAACGACTTGCTGAGCGGTTGCCCCGGAATACGCCTGGCGCTCTATGCGTTTGCATGGATATCATCGAGAGCCCCCGATCGAAAGAGTCGACCATGACCGCAACCACCGAAGGCCTGCACCACGTCACCGCGATCGCCGGCGACCCGCAGAAGAACATCGATTTCTACATCCGCGGGCTGGGCCTGCGCCTGGTCAAGAAGACCGTCAACTTCGACGACCCCGGTACCTACCACCTGTACTACGGCGACGAGTCGGGTCGCCCCGGCACGCTCATGACCTTCTTCCCGTGGCGTGGCATCCAGCCCGGCCGCATCGGCGCGGGCCAGTCGACCTCGACCGCCTTCTCGGTTCCGGCCGGCTCGCTGGGCTGGTGGGTCGACCACTTCGCCTCGGTGGGCGCCGAGGCGCGCATCACCTCGACGTCGTCGAGCGAGGAGCGCCTGCTCGTGCGCGATCCCGACGGCCTGCAGATCGAGCTCGTCGCCACGCACCAGCACGATCCGCGCGACCCGTGGGACTCGGCGAGCGTTCCCGCCGAGTACGCCATCCGTGGCCAGCACTCCAGCGTGCTGACGGTGCGCGACGCCGAGCGCACCATTGCTCTCATGGTTAACGACCTCGGCATGCGCATCGTCGAGGAGGAGGGCAATCGCACCCGTCTCGCCGCGGGTGACGGCATGCCCGGCGCCCTCGTCGACGTGCACGCCTCGAGCCTCGCCCCCACGGGCCTGAGCGCGGGCGGCACCGTGCACCACATCGCCTTCCGCGTGCCCGACCAGGCCACGCAGCAACTGTGGCGCGACGAGCTCGCGAGCAAGGGCCACCGGGTCACCGAGATCCTCGATCGCCAGTACTTCACTTCGATCTACTTCCGCGAGCCGGGCGGGGTGCTCTTCGAGATCGCCACCGACACCCCCGGCTTCGCCATCGACGAGCCGCTGCTCGAGCTCGGCCGCTCGCTCAAGCTCCCGCCGTGGCTCGAGCCCTCGCGCGAGCAGATCGAGCGCGCCGTGATCCCCGTGCAGCTGCCGGAGGAGAACAACCCCGAGGTGGCCGCATGAGCGCGGATGCTCTGCCGACGGTCGACCTCACTGAGTGGCCGCACACCTTCACCGAGGGTGACGCCGCCGACGCGCCCGTCGTGCTCACGCTGCACGGCACCGGCGGCGATGAGCGGGAGATCGCCGCACTGGGCCCCGCTCTCGTGCCCGGCGCCGCCGTGCTCTCGCCGCGCGGCCGTGTGCGCGAAGGGACGGCGAACCGCTGGTTCCGCCGTCTCGGCGAGGGGGTGTTCGACGTCGACGACGTGATCGCCCGCGCCGGCGAGCTCGCCGCCTTCGTCACCGCGGCGCGCGAGCGCTACGGGCTCGGCGAGCGCCGACTGATCGCCACAGGATTCTCGAACGGGGCCAACATCGCGCTCGCGACCGCGCTGCTGCACCCGGGCGTGGTGTCCACCGTCGTCGCGTTCAGCGGCATGCACCCCTTCGCCGACCGCGAGCCGAGCGGCTCGGCGGCCGGGGTCGCACTGCTGCTGCTCAACGGCGACCAGGATCCGATGGCACCGGCGGCGAGCGTCGACCGGCTCGAGGCCTACGCGACCGCGCGGGGCGCATCCGTCGGCCGGCACCGCCGCCCCGGCGGGCACGGCATCGACCGCGCCGAGCTGGCCGCGGCGCAGCAGTGGGTGGCCGCGCGGCTCTGACCGCCCTCGCCGGCGACAGGCGGCGAGTTCCGGGCGGCGGGCTGCGTTCGGCGCGCACCGCGAGGCCCGCGGTGGCAGAGTGGGCGGCATGATCGAACCTGCTCCGCCGACTGCGGCCCTCGCCGATGCCTGCGTGCGGCTCGGCGTGCCGCTGCGCGTCGGGCCCGCATCCCTGTGCCCGATCGCCCCGCACGCCCCGATCGCGGGGCCGGCCATGCCGGTCACGCACGCCGGGAGCGTCGACGTGTTCCTCGAGGCGATCGACGATGCGCCGACCGGAGCGGTGCTCGTCGTCGACAACGGCGGCCGCGATGACGAGGCCTGCGTCGGCGATCTCGTCACCCTCGAGGCCCGCGAGGCAGGACTCGCGGCCATCATCATCTGGGGCCGCCACCGCGATACGGCGCAGCTGATCGAGATCGGTCTGCCCGTGCACAGCCGCGGCGCCCTCCCGCCGGGACCGCGCCGGGTTCCGCCCGCCGGGCGCTCGATGCGCACGGCATGGCTCGACGGCGTCGAGGTGACGGCCGACGACATGGTCGCGGCCGACGACGACGGGGTGCTGCTCATCCCGACCGCCGACTGGCCGCGCGTCCTCGAGTCCGCTCGGGCCATCCAGCAGGTCGAAACCGCCCAGGCCGAGCGGATGCGGGCCGGCGCCAGCCTGCGCGCGCAGCTCGACTTCGCGGGCTATCGAGCCCGGCAGGCGACCGAGCCCGACCTCAGCCTGCGGCGCTACCTCGCCGAACGCGGCGGCGCGATCGAGGTCTGACCACACCCGGGTGCGCCGGACGGGTCAGCGCGGCAGGTTCGCCTCGATGAGGGCGATGATCTCGGGCGCGTCGGGCTGCACGTTCGGGCGGAAGCGGTGCACCTCGCCGTTCGGCAGCACGAGGAACTTCTCGAAGTTCCAGGCGACCGGGCCGGCGAGCCCGTGGCTGTCGGGGGTCTCGACGAGCTGCGCGTAGAGCGGATGCCGCTTCTTGCCGTTGACCTTGGTCTTCTCGGTCATCGGGAAGGTCACGCCCCAGGTCATGCTGCAGTACTCGGCGATCTTCTTCTCACTCGAGAGCTCTTGCAGGAACTGGTTCGAGGGCACGCCGAGCACGGTGAAGCCACGATCGCTGTACGTCTTCTGCAGCCGCTCGAGCGACTCGTACTGCGGCGCGAGACCGCAGCGCGATGCGACGTTGACCACCAGGACGACCTGACCGGCGAACTCGGCGAAGGTCGTTTCGCGGCCGTCAATCATCGTGAGCGGGGCATCCAGGAGAACGGTCATGACTCGACGGTAGGAGGCCCGGCTGGGAATCCCCGGGTCGTATGCAAAACTTCTACTCTGAAAGTACCCGGCGCACGGGCCGCCGACGAGAGGGCGAGGGAGCATGGCACGGAAGCTCGATGAGCCGCAGGCCGCCGACGCGCCCGCGCTCGACCTGCCCTACCGGTCGGCCGCGCTCGCGGCGATCATCCGTCTGATGTCGACGTTCTCGTCGGCGCGCTTCCAGCGGCAGGTGGTGGATGCCCGCGCCCTGCCCGACGACCCGAACGCGCTGCCCGCCCTCTTCGCGATCAGCACCGGGCAGGCGCGGACACCCACGGCCCTGGCCGCGGCGCTGCACTGCTCGCCGGCCACCGCCAGCCGGGTGATCGAGAGCCTCGCCGCCTACGGGATCGTCGTGCGCGCCCCTCATCCCGACGACCGGCGCTCGACGGTGCTCGCGCTGACCCCCGCTGGCCGCGCGCAGGCGAGCGCCCTGTTCGCGGCGGGCGACCAGCTCATGGAGCGCCTGCTGAACGACTGGAGCGCCGACGACCGCGCCGACCTGCAGCGACTGCTCCTGCGCTTCGCCGCCGCCCTCGACCGCGAGGCGGCCGGACCGCCCGTCGCCTGACCACCGCCGTCACGACACCCGTCGACCGACCGCATCACCGCGACCGCGCACGCGCGCGGCGCACACCCCAGAAAGAGAGAACGACATGGCCATCTACGCCGTCACCGGCTCGGCATCGGGCATGGGCCGCGCCGCCGCCGACCGCCTCCGCGCCGCCGGGCACACCGTCATCGGTGTCGACCTGCGCGACGCCGAGGTCATCGCCGACCTGTCGACCCCGGAGGGTCGCCGCGCGGCCATCACCGCGGTGCTCGCCGCAGCGGGCCCGCGCCTCGACGGGGCCGTGCTGGCCGCCGGGCTCGGCCCCGGCAAGGGCGACGAGCGGCTGCGGCTGATCGCCGAGGTCAACTACTTCGGCACCGTCGAGCTGCTCGAGGGCTGGCGCGAGGCGCTCGCGGCCGCCGGCGGCGCGAAGGTCGTCATCTTCTCGTCGAACTCGACCACCACGGTGCCGCTGGTGTCGAGCCGCACCATCCGGGCATTCCTGAAGGGTGATCGGGCCAAGGCCGTCGCCTCGACGAAACTGATGGGCGACAACGCCGGCGCCTTCGTCTACGCGGGCTCGAAGATCGCGCTGACCCGGTGGATGCGCCGCGCGGCCGTGCGCGCGGAATGGATCGGTGCGGGCATCCGTCTCAACGCGGTCGCCCCGGGCGCGATCCTGACGCCGCTGCTGCAGGCCCAGCTCGATGACCCCGAGACCGCGGGGGCGATCGAGTCGTTCCCGGTTCCCGCCGGCGGGTTCGGCACCCCGGAGGGCATCGCCGCCTGGGTCGAGTTCATGCTCTCGCCGGCCGCCGACTTCCTGGTCGGCAGCCAGATCATCGTCGACGGCGGCACCGACGCCTACTTCCGCAGCGATGACTGGCCGGTGCCGGTGCCGCTGCGCGGCCTGCGCGCCTACCTGCGCCGCAGCAAGGAGTTCGCCGCGGCGAAGGCCGCACGCTGAGAAACGAGGGCCGCCTCCGGGGCGGCCCTCGTTCGTCGCATCGGCGGGGAGCTCAGCGCATGCGCTCGGGGCGCAGGTCGAGTCGCCGCAGCAGCTGCGCGTTCAGCGCGACCACCACGGTGGACGCCGACATGAGCAGCGCCCCGACCGACATCGGGAGGATGAACCCGACGGGAGCAAGGATGCCCGCCGCGAGCGGCACGGAGAGCAGGTTGTAGCCCGCCGCCCACCAGAGGTTCTGCTGCATCTTGCGGTAGCTCGCGCGCGACAGCTCGATCACCGACAGCACCGAGCGCGGGTCGTCGCTGGCCAGGATCACGCCGGCCGAGCCGATGGCGACGTCCGTGCCCGCGCCGATCGCGATGCCGACGTCAGCAGCCGCGAGCGCCGGGGCGTCGTTGACGCCGTCGCCGACCATCGCGACCGTGAGGCCCTCGGCCTGCAGCTCGGCCACCTTCGCGGCCTTGTGCTCGGGCCGCACCCCCGCGAACACCCGGTCGATGCCGAGCTCGCGGGCGACCGACTGCGCGACCGCTTCCGCGTCACCCGTGATCATGACCACGGTGATGCCGCGAGCGTGGAGGGACTCGACGGCTTGCCGCGACTCGGCGCGGATCTCATCGGCGAGCGCGAGCGCCCCGACGACCTCCTCGTCGACCAGCACGTGCAGGATGATCGCGCCCTCCTCGCGCCAGGCGTCCGCGACGGGCAGTTCGGCGGCATCGTGGCGGGCGAGCATGGCCGGCCCGCCGACGCTCACCGTGAGCGCGCCGATCCGAGCGGTCACGCCGGTCGCGGGGCTCGATGTGAAGTCGGCCGCCGTCGGGATGCTCAGCCCGCGCCCCTCGGCGGCCCGCACGATCGCCCGCGCCAAGGGGTGCTCGCTGTCCGCCTCCGCCGCGGCGGCCAGGGCCAGCAGTTCGTCGGCATCGTGGTCCCCCGCCGACTCGACGTCGGTCACCGTCGGGGCACCCTTGGTCAGCGTGCCGGTCTTGTCGAAGAGCACGGCGTCGACGGTGCGCATGCGCTCGAGCGCGAGGCGGTCCTTGACCAGCACACCGCCGCGGGCCGCGCGCTCGGTGGCGATCGACACGACGAGCGGGATCGCGAGGCCGAGCGCGTGGGGGCACGCGATGACGAGCACGGTGATCGTGCGGATGATCGCGTCCCCGGGCATCCCGACCGTGAACCAGACGACGGCGGTGATGGCGGCGGCGCCGAGCGCGAACCAGAACAGCCAGGCCGCGGCGATGTCCGCCAGCCGTTGCGCACGCGACGATGAGGCCTGCGCCTCGGCGACGAGGCGACGGATGCCCGCGAGCGCCGTATCGTCGCCGACGGCCGCGACGCGCACCCGCACCCCCGAGTCGGTCGCCACCGTTCCCGCCACCACCGTGCCCCCGGCCGCCCGGCGGACGGTGCGGGATTCTCCGGTGATCATCGACTCATCGAAGGACGCCGCGCCGTCCACGATCTCCCCATCGGCCGGCACCCGTGCACCCGGGCGCACGACGACGACGTCACCGACGCCCAGGGAGCTCGGCGCGACCGCCTCGATGCCGTCGGCGGTGACGCGCTCGGCCTCGTCGGGCAGAAGTGCCGCGAGCGCGTCGAGCGCATTCGTGGTCTGCGCGAGCGAGCGCATCTCGATCCAGTGGCCGAGCAGCATGATCACGACCAGCAGGGCGAGCTCCCACCAGAAGTCGAGCTCGTGCGGCAGCACGCCGAGGCTGGCGCCCATGCTGGCGACGAAGGCGGTCGTGATCGCGAGGCCGATCAGCAGCATCATGCCGGGGCGCCGACGGCGCAGCTCGTCGACCGCCCCCGTCAGGAAGGGGCGACCACCCCACGCGAAGATCACCGTGCCGAGCACGGGGGAGATCCACTCGATGCCCGGGATCTCCGGCAGCTCGTAGCCGAGCACCATCGCGAACATGCCGCTGAAGGCGACGACCGGGATCGCGAGGAGCAGGTTCCACCAGAAGAGGCGGCGGAAGATCGCGACGTGGCCGTCGTGGCCGCCGTGATCGCTGTGGCCGTGGTGCACGCCGTGAGCATCGTGCGCGCCGTGAGCATCGTGCGCGCCGTGCGCATCGTGCGCCGCGCGGTCGTGGTGCGTGGATGTCTCGTTCATGCCGACCACGGTAATACCCCCCTGGGTATTTTCAACGGTCGGCGGAAACGACGATGCGGCGGAGGGCATCCCCCGCCGCATCGGTCGGTGCATGCTGCTGCTAGTGGCGCGAGGCGGGCTCCTGCTCGACATCGCCGGCCTCCCGGCCGGCGTCCTTGCGGGTCTTCCACAGGCTCAGGACGGTGGCGACGATGATCGTCGTCGCGATGAACCCCAACGAGAACCAGATCGGGATCTCGGGAACCCACTTCACCGGCTCACCGCCGTTGATGAAGGGCAGCTCGTTGACCTTGAGGGCGTGAGAGATCAGCTTGATGCCGATGAACGAGAGAATCACCGCGAGGCCCTGCGCGAGGTAGACGAGACGCTCGAGCAGTCCGCCGATCAGGAAGTACAGCTGGCGCAGACCCATGAGCGCGAAGGCGTTCGCGGTGAAGACGATGTACGCCTCCTCGGTCAGGCCGTAGATGGCCGGGATCGAGTCGACGGCGAAGATGAGGTCGACGAATCCGATGGCGACGATCACCAGCAGCATGGGCGTGAAGAAGCGCTTGCCGTCGATCTTCACCGACATCTTGTCGCCGTGATACTGGTCGACGAAGGGCAGGTGGCGGCGAGCGAACTGCACGATGCGCAGGTTCTGCGGGTCGTTGTCATGCGAGGCGAAAGCCTGACGGTAGGCCAGCACGAGCAGCAGGGCGCCGAAGATGTAGAAGATCCACGAGAAGTTCGCGATCAGGGTCGCGCCCACGGCGATGAAGATTCCGCGCATGATGAGCGCGATGGCGATGCCGATCAGGAGCACCTTCTGCTGGTACATCTTGGGCACCGCGAAGGCCGACATGACCAGGAGGAAGACGAAGAGGTTGTCGACCGACAGCGCCTTCTCGGTGAGGTAGCCGGCGAAGTACTCGCCGCCGAACTGCCAGCCCGACACCATTCCGATGCCCACGCCGAAGAGCAGCGCCAGGGCGATGTAGAACGCCGACCACTTCGCCGATTCGGCGATGGTCGGCTCGTGCGGCTTGCGCACGTGCGCGTAGAACTCCCAGATGAAGAACGCGACAGTGACGGCGATCGTGATGATCCAGATGAGGGGTGTGACACCCATGAGGGCTCCTTGGACAGGGCGGCTGACCAAGGTCTCGTCCGCACCATCTGCATGATGCAAGCCGCCCGGAGCGCGATGGCGCGCCCGTACTGACGAGTCGGCTTCGAAGGACTACTCCCCTTGAACCGACTTAGGATACCGGCAATCCGAGTCGGGTTCGTGCCGCTCTCGGCGTACTCGGAGTTCGGTGCCCTCGCCGTTCTAGGCTGAGACTCCCCAATGCAAGGAGGGTTCATGCGCGCGATCGTCATGACCGAGACGGGCGGGCCCGAGGTGCTGCGGGCGACGGATGCTCCGCCTCCCACCCCCGCCCCCGGCGAGGTGCTCGTGCGCACGCACGCCGCCGGGCTCAACTTCATCGAGATCTACCAGCGCACCGGCGGCTACCGCGTGAGCCTGCCCTTCACCCCGGGTTCGGAGGGAGCCGGCGTCGTGGAGGCGCTCGGCGAGGGCGTCACGACCCTGCAGATGGGCGACCGCGTGTGCACGGCCGAAGCGACCGGCACCTACGCCGAGCTGTTCACCGTGCCCGCCGAGCGCGCGGTCGTGGTGCCCGAGGGCATCGGGCTCGACGTCGCCGCGGCCCTGCCGCTGCAGGGGCTGACCGCGCACTACCTGGCGACCGCAGCGGCGCATCCGAAGCCCGGAGAGACGGTGCTCGTGCACGCCGGCGCCGGCGGGGTCGGCCTGCTGCTCACCCAGGTGCTCGTCGCCCGCGGGGTGCGCGTGATCACGACGACCTCCGATGACGAGAAGGCCGAGCTGAGTCGGGCGGCGGGTGCCTGGCGCAGCATTCCGTACGAGGGCTTCACGGATGCGGTGCGCGCGCTCACCGACGGCGCAGGCGTTCCCGTGGTGTACGACGGGGTCGGGCGGGCGACCTTCGACGACTCGCTGGCGAGCCTCGCGGTACGCGGCGAGCTCGTGCTGTTCGGCGCCGCGAGCGGACCGGTGCCGCCCTTCGACCTGCAGCGCCTCAACGCGGGCGGGTCGCTTAGCGTCACCCGCCCCTCGCTCGGGCACTTCCTGCGCACCCCCGCCGAGCGGTCGGGCCGCTACCGCGAGCTGTTCGCGATGCTCGAGTCGGGGTCGCTCGACGTGCGCATCGGCGCCCGCTTCCCGCTCGCCGAGGCCGGCGCCGCGCAGGCCGCACTCGCGAGCCGCGGCACGACCGGCAAGGTGCTGCTGGTGCCGTAGTCGCCGCCCGACGGCCGGCATGCGAAAGGCCCCGAGTCGATCGACTCGGGGCCTTCACACTGGCGGTGACGGTGGTGTCTAGTTTCAGGACATAGGAAACCCCTGTCTCACGACATAGGAAACATCCCGACACCCTCAAGGACGTGTCCAAAGCGCGCCTGATCATCACCGCCATCACCATCCAGGGCCTGACCCAAGCCGAAGCAGCCCGCACCTACGGCGTCTCACCCGGATGGGTGTCAAAACTCATGGCCCGCTGGCGCATCGACGGCGACGCGGCGCTGGAGCCGCGCTCCCGCCGCCCCCGCACCACCCCGAACGCGATCCCTCCGACCACTGTTGAGCTGATCGTGCAGCTGCGCGAGCAGCTCACGCGGAAAGGTCTCGACGCCGGCGCCCACACCATCGCCTGGCACCTGCACCACCACCACGACACGGTCGTATCGCCGGCGACGATCTGGCGCACCCTGAAACGGCAAGGCCTCATCGAGCCCGAACCGAAGAAACGCCCCAAGTCCTCCTATGTCCGCTTCGAAGCCGCGCTGCCCAACGAACGCTGGCAGTCCGACGTCACCCACTATCGTCTCGACGGCGACGGCGACGGCGACGGCGCGAACGCCGAGATCCTGACCTGGCTGGATGACTGCACCCGCCTCGCCCTCTCGGTGACCGCCCACCAGGCGGTCACCACCCCGATCGTGGTCACCACCTTCCGAGCTGCCGCCGAAAAGCACGGCGATCCCGCGTCAACGCTGACCGACAACGGCATGATCTTCACCGTCAAGCACTCCGGATACGGGCGCCGAGGAGGCCGCAACGCCTTCGAAACGGAACTGCGCACCCGCAACATCGTGCAGAAGAACGGCTCCCCCTCGCACCCGCAAACGCAGGGCAAGGTCGAACGGTTCCAGCAGACGATGAAGAACTGGCTCCGAGCGCAGACCCCGCAACCGGCGACGCTTCAGCAGCTGCAACAGCTGCTGGATGAGTTCGTCGAGGAATACAACTTTCGCCGCCCGCATCGGTCCCTGCCCCACCACGCGACCCCCGCAGCCCGCTACCAAGCCTTACCGAAAGCCTCCCCGACCCCCGGCGCACGAGACGCCGACCACCACACGCGCATCCGCCACGACCGCATCGACAAGACCGGCTGCATCACCCTGCGCATCGCCAGCAGACTGCACCACATCGGCATCGGACGAACCCACACCGGAACCCACGTTCTCGTGCTCGTCAACGACCTCGACGTCACCGTGATCAACGCCGCAACCGGCGAGCTGCTGCGCGAGCTCACCATCGACACCAGCCGCGACTATCAGCCCACCGGACGACCGAAAGGCCCCCAGAAACGAAGGAAACCCCCGAACCAATAGGTTCGAGGGTTTCCTATGTCCTGAGACAGGACACTGGCGGTGACGGTGGGATTTGAACCCACGGTGGGCTCAACACCCACACAACTTTTCGAGAGTTGCACCTTCGGCCGCTCGGACACGTCACCGCGGGAGAGTTTAGTACAGGCGAGCGGGTGGGTCGAACCGGCGTCGGACGCGGGCCCGCATCCGCCCGCCGCCCTGTGCGGGACCGGCACCGAGGCGTCGGTGGCGGCCCGTATTCTGTAGCGACCATGGCTAAGCCCACCGCGAACTTCGTCTGCACAGAGTGCGGCTGGACGACCCTGAAGTGGGCCGGGCGCTGCGGCGAGTGCCAGCAGTGGGGCACAGTCATCGAGAAGGATGCTCCGGCCCAGCCGCGCACCGCCGCGAGCCGCCCCGCCGCGGGTCGGGCCGCACGCCCCATCACCTCGATCGAGCCGCGCGAGACCAGCCACACGCCCACGGGCATCGCCGAGTTCGATCGGGTGCTCGGCGGGGGCATCGTGCCCGGCGCCGCCATTCTGCTGTCGGGCGAGCCGGGGGTCGGCAAGTCGACCCTGCTGCTCGAGGTCGCGGCGCGGGCGGCGAAGCATGGCCAGCGCGTGCTCTACGTGAGCGCGGAGGAGTCGGTGGCGCAGGTGCGGCTTCGGGCCGAGCGCACGGGCGCGCTGACGCCCGAGCTCTACCTGGCGAGCGAGACCGATCTCGCGACGATCCTCGGCCAGATCGACGAGGTGCAGCCCGCGCTCGTCATCGTCGACTCGGTGCAGACCGTGGCGTCGTCGCTCGTCGAGGGGCTCGCCGGCGGCGTCTCGCAGGTGCGCGAGGTCGCGGCGACGCTGATCCGTGTGGCGAAGGAGCGCGAGGTTCCCGTGGTGCTCGTCGGCCATGTGACGAAAGACGGCACGATCGCCGGCCCGCGTCTGCTCGAGCACCTCGTCGACGTGGTCTGCCAGTTCGAGGGCGACCGCCAGACCGCACTGCGGTTCGTGCGCGCGCTCAAGAACCGCTTCGGCCCGACCGATGAGGTCGGCTGCTTCGAGATGACCGGCGACGGCATCGCCGAAGTCGCCGACCCGTCGATCCTGTTCCGCTCGGGCTCGAGCACCCCCGTGAGCGGCACGTGCGTCGCCATCGCCATGGAGGGCCGTCGCGCCCTGCCCGTCGAGGTGCAGGCGCTCATTGTCGCCTCGAACGCCCCCCAGCCTCGCCGGGTCGTCAATGGCGTCGACTCGTCGCGCGTCGCCATGCTGCTCGCCGTGCTCGAACGGCGCTGCGGCATGCCGCTCTCGGGCTTCGACGTCTACGTGTCGACCGTCGGCGGCATCCGCCTGACCGAACCCGCCGCCGACCTCGCCATCGCCCTCGCCGTCGCGAGCGCGCGCCGCGAGAAGGCCCTGGATGCTCACCTCGCGGCGATCGGTGAAATCAGTCTCGCCGGCGAGATCCGCGCGGTGTCGGGCGCCAGCCAGCGGGCCGCCGAAGCAGCGCGCCTCGGCTACACCACGGTGGTCGACGCCTCGGCGCTGCACCTGCGCGAGGCCGTGCGGCTCGCGTTCGCGAGCGCGCACGACGACGCGCTCGACGTGCCCGAGTTCTAGGCCTGGGCGTCGTCGCCGGCAGCCGGGTCTGCACCCTCGCGCGGCAGCCGCAGCGCGTCGAGCACGTCCTGCGGCTCGGCCTGCATCGCGTACGGGCCGGCGACGTCGAACCACACGGCCTCGAGCACGCCGATGTTCTGCTCGAGGAAGTCGCGCAGGGTCTCGCCGTCGTAGGCGAGCACGCGGTGCTCGGGCTCCTGCGGGGTCATGGCGGCGTAATTCTCCGGCGCCGAGAACAGCAGCAGCATGTACTTGTCGGCCTCGCCGCGGCGGAACACCCGCACCTGCGGCTCGCCCTCGACGGGCAGCAGCGGCACGATCACGTGGTCGTTGCGCAGGGCGAACGCCACGGCGGCGGCATCCTGGCGGGCGAGCGCGGCTCCGAGCCGCTGCTCGGGCGGCAGGGTCGAGGCGGGCAGCGCGGCGGCGGGCAGGCCGACGGGCCGCGGCGCGCGGCCGGGGCGTTTCGAGGGGCGCTTCTTGGGCATCCCGAACAGCCTACGCGGGGGCGGTGCGCGCTAGTTGAGGATGAACGGGCGGTCGCCGTCGCTCTCGAACTCGCCCACGCTGACGCTGAGGCGGTATGTCGCGCCGCCGGCGATGACGGGGGCCCGCTGCGCGTCGCAGTCGTTCGGCGACGAGCGGGTGCGGCTCCACGGGAACGGCGTGCTCGACACCTCCTCGCCGGGCTGCAGGATGCGCTCGGCCGCGACCGGTTCCTGCTGGCAGTCGGTCGAGGCCCAGATGCGGTCGCTGCCCGAGGTGATGACGTACGACTGCACGTCGGTACCGACCTGCATGGTGCACGGGGCGGCGCCAGTGTTGGTGATCGTGAGCGACAGCTGCGGCTGCTGGTCGGGGCCGTACACGTCGGAGTCGGTGACCGGCGTGACCTCGATCTGGTCGGCGGTGCACGCTGTCACCTCGCCGAGGGCGCCACCCGACTCCGTGTCTCCCTCTCCGCCGGGAGCGGCGCTCTCGGTCGTCGCCGGGTCGGGGGTCGGCTGATCGGCTGGCTCGCCCGAACCGGGGCGCACGATGATGAGCACGATGATGACGATCACGGCGAGGGCGCCCAGGCCCACGACGAGGCGGCGGCGCCAGTAGACCTCCGGCGGCAGCGGTCCGACAGGGTTGCGGATCGTCGACATGCCGTCAGGGTAGGCCCGGCGCGGTGCGGGGGCCGGATGCTCGCCCGGCGTGTGGCCGCCTTCGCAGGGCTCGCCAAGGCGCGGGTGCGCGGCTACAGCGTCTTGAGCATGCGCGTGTTGCCGAGGGTGTTCGGCTTGACGCGCGAGAGGTCGAGGAACTCCGCGATGCCCTCGTCGGGCGAGCGGACGAGCTCGGCGTACACCTCGGGGTCGACGAGCAGCTGCTCGCCGGTCGGCTCGAAGCCGTGCCGCGTGAAGAACTCGACCTCGAAGGTGAGGCAGAACAGGCGCTTCAGGCCGAGTTCGCGCGCCTCGGCCTCCAAGCTCTCGAGCAGAGCGTGCCCGACGCCCTTGCCGCGCCAGTCGTCGCGCGCGGCGAGGGTGCGCACCTCGCCCAAGTCCTCCCAGATCACGTGCAGGGCGCCGCACCCGATGACCTCGCCCGTGGCGTCGTCGACGGCGACGCGGAACTCTTGCAGCGACTCGAAGAACACGACGAGCTCCTTGCCGAGCAGGATGCGCTGCTGCACGAGCGGCTCGACCAGCCGCTTGATCGCCCGCACGTCGGTCGTGCGCGCCGGGCGCACGTGGAAGCTCCTGCTGGTCACCCCGCCAGCCTAGAGCCGCGCTGCCTGTCACAAATCACGGAACTCCGGCTCCGCATCCCGCGCGTCATCGGCAAGCAACCCCCTCGGCAAGCCGAAGATCCGTGATTTGTGACATCGGCGAACGGGCACAACGACCACGCGGCGGGCATCCGGTGTGGGATGCCCGCCGCGTACGTGCGTGACGGCCTAGTCGAGCGGCGGCAGCTCGCCGGCGTCGGCCGCCGAGGCAGCCGACGCGCCCGCGGGCCCGGCCTCGACGGCCGCGAGCTCGCGCTTCGTGGTCGCGAAGGTGAACGCCCCGTCGACGAAGTCGACCGCGATGTGGTCGCCGGCGTCGAGGTCGCCGTGCAGGATGCGCTCGCTGAGGGCATCCTCGATCTCGTGCTGCACCGCGCGGCGCAGGGGTCGGGCACCGAGCGTCGGGTCCCAGCCCACCTTGATGAGCTGCTCCTTCGCGGCCTGCGAGACCTCGATCGTCATGTCGCGGTCGAGCAGACGCTCGCGCAGGCGCTTCACGAACAGGTCGACGATCTGCAGCAGCTCGTCCTGCGTCAGCTGCGGGAAGACGATGGTCTCGTCGACACGGTTCAGGAACTCGGGCTTGAAGTGCTTCTTCAGCTCCTCGACGACCTTGGCGCGCATCGCCTGGTAGGTCGCCGCCTGGTTGCCCTCGATCGTGAAGCCGACCGGGCCGCCCGTGATGTCCTTCGTGCCGAGGTTGGTCGTCATGATGATGACCGTGTTCTTGAAGTCGACGACGCGACCCTGACCGTCGGTCAGGCGCCCCTCCTCGAGCACCTGCAGCAGCGAGTTGAAGATGTCGGGGTGCGCCTTCTCGATCTCGTCGAAGAGCACCACCGAGAACGGCTTGCGCCGCACCTTCTCGGTCAGCTGGCCGCCCTCCTCGAAGCCGACGAAGCCGGGAGGGGCACCGAACAGGCGCGAGACGGTGTGCTTCTCGCCGTACTCAGACATGTCGAGCGCGATGAGCGCGCCCTCGTCGTCGAACAGGAACTCGGCGAGCGCCTTCGCGAGCTCGGTCTTTCCGACACCCGTGGGGCCGGCGAAGATGAACGAGCCCGAGGGGCGCTTCGGGTCTTTCAGGCCCGCGCGCGTGCGGCGGATCGTCTTGGCGAGCACCGAGATCGCCTCCTCCTGGCCGATGACCCGCTGGTGCAGGGCCTTCTCCATGAAGATGAGGCGGCTCGACTCCTCCTCCGTCAGCTTGAAGACGGGGATGCCCGTGGCCTGGGCGAGCACCTCGGCGATGACGCCCTCGTCGACGACGCCGCTCGCGGCGACCTCGCCCGCGCGCCACTGCTTCTCGAGACGCAGCCGCTCACCGAGCAGCTTCTTCTCGTCGTCGCGCAGCGCGGCGGCCTTCTCGAAGTCCTGGTTCTCGATCGCCAGCTCCTTGTCGGCGCGCACGGCCGCGATCTTCTCGTCGAACTCGCGCAGCTCGGGCGGCGACGACAGGATCGACAGGCGCAGGCGAGCGCCGGCCTCGTCGATGAGGTCGATGGCCTTGTCGGGCAGGAAGCGGTCTTGCACGTAGCGATCGGCGAGGTTGACCGCGGCGACGATCGCGCCGTCGGTGATCGACACCTTGTGGAAGGCCTCGTACTTGTCGCGCAGCCCCTTGAGGATGTTGATCGCGTGCGGCAGCGCCGGCTCGTTGACCATCACCGGCTGGAAGCGGCGCTCGAGAGCGGCATCCTTCTCGAAGTGCTTGCGGTACTCGTCGAGGGTCGTCGCCCCGATGGTCTGCAGCTCGCCGCGCGCCAGCAGAGGCTTCAGGATGCTCGCCGCATCGATCGCTCCCTCCGCAGCACCGGCACCCACGAGGGTGTGGATCTCGTCGATGAAGACGATGATGTCGCCGCGGGTGCGGATCTCCTTCGTGACCTTCTTCAGGCGCTCCTCGAAGTCACCGCGGTAGCGCGAGCCGGCGATGAGCGAGCCGAGGTCGAGCGAGTACAGCTGCTTGTCTTTGAGCGTCTCGGGCACCTCGCCCTTGACGATCGCCTGGGCGAGGCCCTCGACGACGGCGGTCTTGCCGACGCCGGGCTCGCCGATCAGCACGGGGTTGTTCTTCGAGCGGCGCGAGAGAATCTGCATGACCCGCTCGGCCTCCTTCTCGCGGCCGATCACCGGGTCGAGCTTGCCCTCGCGCGCGGCCGCCGTGAGGTTGCGGCCGAACTGGTCGAGCACCTGCGAGCCCTTGTCGGGGCTGGGGCTGTCGCCGCCGACAGCGACGGCCTCCTTGCCCTGGTAGCCCGACAGCAGCTGGATGACCTGCTGGCGCACGCGGTTGAGGTCGGCGCCGAGCTTGACGAGCACCTGAGCGGCGACGCCCTCGCCCTCGCGGATCAGGCCGAGCAGGATGTGCTCGGTGCCGATGTAGTTGTGGCCGAGCTGCAGGGCCTCGCGCAGCGACAGCTCGAGCACCTTCTTGGCGCGCGGCGTGAACGGGATGTGCCCGGTCGGCTGCTGCTGCCCCTGGCCGATGATGTCTTGCACCTGCTCGCGCACGGCGTCGAGCGAGATGTTGAGCGACTCGAGCGCCTTCGCGGCGACGCCCTCGCCCTCGTGGATCAGGCCGAGGAGGATGTGCTCGGTACCGATGTAGTTGTGGTTGAGCATCTTGGCTTCTTCTTGCGCCAGCACCACCACACGACGGGCCCGGTCGGTGAACCGTTCGAACATCTCGCACTCTCCTCACGCGACGCCGTCGACAGGATGCGGAGCCGCTGTATCGAGGGTAACCAGGGCACCCCCGCAGAACTGCCCGTGTTCGCCGTAGGCGTGAGGGTTTGTGGCGACGGGTAGCGGCGCCCCGCGCATCCTCGTACGATATCGAATATCGTTAATAACGAATATCGATAGGAACTGTGATGGATCCGTTCACGATCGTCCTGCTCGCCGTACTCGTATTCGCTGTACTGCTCGTGGGCGGCATAGGTCGGCGAGAATCCCCACGCCCCTGGTTGCCGCGACTCGTTGCTGGCGGGTCCCTCGTGCTCGCCCTGCTGTCTGCCGTCGCGGGCATCGTCGGCATCGTCGCCGCGTTCGCGTTCCCGACGCTCAGCCTGCAGGTGCCCGTCATTGCGAGTGCGGACATCCCGCCAGCAGACCTTCGAGCGAGCGACGCGAGCGTGGTGAGCGGAGGCACCGAACAGGTGACCATGACGCTCACTGCCAGCGGTCTCGACGTGCTGACTCGAATTCTCGTGGTGGCTGAGGTCGTCATCACTACCGTCGTCGTCGTGACGCTGCTCGTGATGGTCGCGCGACTGGCGCGGCAGTCGGTCTCGGCCGAACCATTCACGCCACACCTTGCCAGGCTCATAGTGATCGGCGGCTCGGTGCTCGCCATCGGGTCGATCGCCGCACAGCTCGCCAGCGCATTCTCGGGGGCTCGCGCGGCCGAAATGCTCTCTACCCTCCGACCCGACGTCAACGGGGAAGGTTTGACCTCCATCCCGCCGACAGTCGTCGTCGATCTCGTGCCGGTGGGTGTCGGCCTCGCGCTCGTGGTCATCGCGGGGCTGATCCGCAACGGCGAGCGCCTGCAGAGCGACACCCGCGGGCTGGTCTGATGAGCCCGGCGGTCTCGGATGACGAGGAGACGGGCATCCACTGCCGGCTCGACGAGCTGCTCGAACAACGCGGCATGACGCTCACCCGGCTGAGCGAGCTGGTCGGCGTGAGCATCGTCAACCTCTCGGTGCTGAAGAACGACCGTGCTCGGGCGATCCGGTTCTCGACCCTGCGGGCGATCTGCACCGCGCTCGACTGCGAGGTCGGCGACCTGCTCGTCATCGACCGCTCGTGATGTGGCGGGCCCGTTCGCAACTCAGGCTGTCGTGCCGAATGTGTCGCGGCACCGCGGCACATCGGCCGATTCAGCATGAGTTACGAACACAACCCAGCCCAGCGCGGCAGTCGTAGGGTGGCGGCATGAGCAACCTCGAGGCCGAGCCCGCCGAGCTCGTCTGCGACGATGGGCCCGGGGCGGGCATCCAGGTGCTCGAGCCGCGCGAGGTTCCACTCGGCGGGCCGCGCGCCATGACCGTTCGCCGCACGCTGCCGCAGCGGGCGCGTAGCATGATCGGGGCGTGGTGCTTCGTCGACCACTACGGCCCCGACGATGTCGCCGAATCGGGCGGCATGCTCGTGCCGCCGCATCCGCACACCGGCCTGCAGACGGTGACCTGGCTGTTCGAGGGCGAGGTCGAGCACCGCGACTCCACCGGAGCGCACCAGCTCGTGCGCCCCGGCGAGGTGAACCTGATGACGGCCGGCTCCGGAATCCAGCACTCGGAGGTCTCGACGCCGCCGACCCGGCGCCTGCACGGCGCGCAGCTGTGGGTCGCACTGCCCGACCGCGACCGGCACGTCGCGCCGTTCTTCGAGCACGCGGCGATCGCGCCGGTGACCGTCGGCCCGGCGACCCTGCGCGTCTTCGTCGGGCGACTGGCGACGGATGCGGAGGGCAGCGGCCCCGTCACCATCTACACCCGCCTGCTCGGCGCACAGCTCGACCTGCCCGCCGGGGCGACCCTCGACCTGCCCGTGGATCCGGCCTTCGAGCACGGCCTGCTCGTGGATGCGGGGCCCGCGCATCTCGAGGGCACCGAGCTGCCCGCCGCGCACCTCGGCTCCGCGCCCGCGGGTCGCTCGCGGCTGCGGATCGCGGCGGGCGAGCATCCCGTGCGCGCGCTGCTTCTGGGCGGCGAGCCGCTCGGCGAGCCGATCGTCATGTGGTGGAACTTCATCGGCCGCGAGCACGACGAGATCGTGCGATTCCGGGCCGAATGGCAGGCCGATGTCGTCGAGCTCGGCACGGCGACCGGCCGCTTCGGCATCGTCGAGGGGTGGGACGGCCGCGCGCTGCCCGCACCCGTCATGCCCGATGTGCGGCTGCGCCCGCGCGACTGAGCCTGTTCGGCTGAGCGCTATCGGCCGAGCGCGTTCGGCTGAGCCGCAGAACCGCCGAGGCCCTACTCGTGCGGGTCGGCCCCGGCCTTGCTGCTCTGCTGCCGGGCGATGCGGTCGCGCTCCTCGGCCTCGACCTTCGCGTAGGTGTCGCGCTCGGCGCGGTCGGCGCGGATGATCGCCCGCATGGCGAACCAGAAGATCAGGCCGACAACGATAGTGGGCGTCACCGAGAAGATCGCGTTGCCCCAGAAGTCGTCCGGCATGACCCCTATGGTACAGCGCGCACCTGCGTGCGAGCGCGACGGCAGCCGGCGACGGGAGCGCCCCGGCGGCACGGTCACCGCGTGACGCCGGACACGACCGCGATCGGGCCCCGGTCAGGCCGCGGTGCGGCGGCGCCCCCAGAGCCCGGCACCGAGCGCGACGACGGCGAGCGCGAGGGTGAGAGCGAGCACGACGGCACCCAGCAGCGGCGCGTTGCCGCCGAGGCTGAGCATCGCCGGCGGAGCAGTCGACGCGAGAGGGTCGGCGTCGTGGGTTCCGCCGAGCGCCTGGGTCGACAGCTGCAGCTCGTCGACCTCCTCGCCCGGGGTCACGGTGTTGTTGACGGTGATGTCGGCGAGCACGGCTGAGAGGTGTCCCGCATCCGCGACCGCGACGAGGCAGTAGACGCCATCGGGCACCTCGGTGGTCGGGATGCTCACGGTGAACGCGCCCGCCCCCTCGACACTGCGTGACACGACGACGGCGCCGCACTCGCCGAGCAGCTGGGGCGCGAGCCCGACCTGCACCTCGACGGCACGGTCGACGGTGACCGCCCCTTCGACGGCGAGGGGTCCCGAGACGGTCGTTCCGGCCGCGGGCGCGGTGATGCGCAGAGCATCTGCGGCCTGGGCCGCGGTGTCGATGCCGAGCACCGCGATCAGCACGATGGGCACGCCCGCGATGACGGCGCGAAGACGGGGAGAGATCATGAGTCGCCGTTCGGGTTGGGCGAGACGAGGAGGCGAAGGCCTCCCCGCGGACGTGGGTCAGTGTGGTGCGGGTACCGCCAGGCTAGGCGTGCACCGCTGACCCCGTGAGTCCCCCATCCTGGGGGTACTGACGAATCATCAGCCCTTGGCGATGATGCCGATCACGCCCGAGATCAGCAGGTAGGCGCCGATTCCGCCGACGACCAGCCAGAGCGCCAGGCGGTTCATGCTGACGGCCGGCTTCTTGTTCTCGTCGCCGGGCAGCTTGAGCTCGTCATCCCGATTGAAGACCATGCGCCGACCCTACCCGTCCGCTACTTGACCAGCGGGAAGAGGATCGTCTCGCGGATGCCGAGGCCCGTGAGCGCCATGAGCAGGCGGTCGATGCCCATGCCCATGCCGCCCGACGGCGGCATGCCGTGCTCGAGCGCGGTCAGGAATGCTTCGTCGAGGCGCATCGCCTCGGGGTCGCCGCCCGCGGCGAGCGCCGCCTGCGCGACGAAGCGCTCGCGCTGGATGACCGGGTCGACGAGCTCGGAGTACGCGGTCGCGAGCTCGAAGCCGCGCACGTAGAGATCCCACTTCTCGACCATGCCGGGGCGCGACCGGTGCTCGCGCACGAGCGGGCTGGTGTCGACGGGGAAGTCCATGACGAAGGTCGGCCGCACGAGGCCTCCCTTGACGAAGTGCTCCCACAGCTCCTCGACGTACTTGCCGGGCAGGGGGTGGTCGATCTCGATCTCGACCGCATCCGCCAGCTTCTTTAGCTCGGCCATGGGGGTCTGCGGCGTGATCTCGACACCGGCCGCGGCGCTCAGCGAGTCGTACATGCTCAGGCGGTCCCACTCGCCCCCGAGGTCGTACTCGGTGCCGTCGGCCCAGGTGACGACGTGCGAGCCCGACACGGCGACCGCGGCGTTCTGGATCATCTCCTGCGTCAGGTCGGCCATCTGGTGGTAGTCGCCATACGCCTGGTACGCCTCGAGCATTGCGAACTCGGGGCTGTGCGTCGAGTCGGCGCCCTCGTTGCGGAAGTTGCGGTTGATCTCGAACACCCGCTCGATACCGCCGACGACGGCGCGCTTGAGGAACAGCTCGGGGGCGATGCGCAGGTACAGCTCGGTGTCGAAGGCGTTCGAGTGCGTGACGAACGGGCGGGCGGATGCGCCGCCGTGCATCGTCTGCAGCATGGGCGTCTCGACCTCGAGGTAGCCGTGGCTCGCGAAGGTGCTGCGCAGGCTGGCGACCGCGACCGCGCGGGCGCGCACGGTCTGGCGCGCCTGCTCGCGCACGATCAGGTCGAGGTAGCGCTGGCGCACGCGCGTCTCCTCGCTGAGCTCCTTGTGGAGGGTCGGCAGCGGCAGGATCGCCTTCGCCGCGATCGCCCAGTTCGACACCATGATGCTCAGCTCGCCGCGGCGGCTCGTGATGACCTCGCCCTCGACGAAGACGTGGTCGCCGAGGTCGGTGAAGTCCTTCCAGCGCTCCAAGCTCTCGTCGCCCACCTCGGCGAGGCTCACCATCACCTGGAGGCGGCTCCCGTCACCCGCCTGCAGAGTGGCGAAGCAGAGCTTGCCGGTGTTGCGGCTGAACACGATGCGGCCGGCGAGGGCGACCCGCTCGCCCGTGGCGGTGTCGGGTTCGAGGTCGGGGAACCGCGAGCGGACATCCGGGATCGTGTCGGTGACGGCGAGGCCGACCGCGTAGGGATCGATGCCGGCGTCGAGCAGCCGCTGGCGCTTGTCGAGGCGCACCTGCTTCTGCTCAGCGATCTCCTCGACAGTGGGCTCGGTGTCAGCGGTGTCGGGCTCGACGATGTTCTCGCTCATCAGACCCCCAGCCTACCGGCGGCGGGATGCGGGCTTCGGGCCCGGGTCAGCCGAGGTGCAGCAGCGCGGTGTCGATGAGCCGGGTCGAGCCGACCCGCGCGGCGATCAGGGCGCGGGCCGGGCCGCGGTGGTCGTCGTCGACGGGCTGGAAGGTGTCGGGGCGCACGACGGCGATGTAGTCGAGCTCGACACCCTCGGCACCCATGAGAACGCCCTGCGCGGCGGCGAGCACCGCATCGATGCCCCGGTCGGCCGCCGACTGAGCGGCCTCGAGCGCGTCGGGGATCGAGCGGGCGGCTCGACGCTGCCGCTCGTCGAGGTAGGCGTTGCGGCTCGAGAGGGCGAGCCCGTCGGCGGCGCGCACGGTCTCGACGACGTCGACGCGGGCGCGGATGTCGAGGTCGCGCACCATGCGCTGCACGAGGAAGACCTGCTGGGCATCCTTCTCGCCGAAGACGACGACGTGCGGCTGCGTGATGGCGAGCAGCTTGGCGACGATCGTGAGCATGCCGTCGAAGTGGCCGGGGCGCGAGCGGCCCTCGAAGAGTCCGCCGACCGGCCCGGCGGTGACGCGGGTCTGCACGGGTCCGGTCGGATACATCTCGTCGACGGCGGGGGCGAACACCGCGTCGACACCGAGCCCGGCGAGGGCGACGCGGTCGGCCTCGAGGTCGCGCGGGTAGCGGTCGAAGTCCTCGGTCGGCCCGAACTGCATCGGGTTGACGAAGATCGACACGACGACGACGTCGGCCGTCTCACGAGCCCGCTCGACGAGGGCGAGGTGCCCCTCGTGCAGCGAGCCCATGGTCGGCACGAGGGCGATGGTGCGCCCGGCGGCCCGCACTGCGTCGAGGCGGGATCGCAGCCCGGCGATGGTCGACTCGACCGGCGGCAGGGCCGGAGTGGGGGTGGAGCTCACCGGATGAGCCTATCCGCGCCATCGCCGGTGCCGTCGGCGCCGCCCGACTGCAGGGCGTTCTCGACAGCGGAGCGCACGACCCCGCCGAGCAGGCGACCCGGCTCGTCGACGCCGATCGCGCGCAGCGCGGCGACCGACTGCCCGATGAGCGCGCCCGAGAAATCGGCGACGGCTCCGACGGCGTCGGCGTAGGCAGCGCGGTCGCCCTCGGCGATGACGACCGGCTCGGCTCCCATCTCGACGACGAGCGCCTGGGCGATGGGCAGCACCGGGGCGGGCGCGGTCACGGCGCACCACGCGTCGCGCAGGCGGGCCAGGTCGACGCTCGTGCCGGTGAAGGCGAGAGCCGGATGCACGGCCAGCGGGATCGCGCCCGCGGCCCGCGCGGGGTCGAGCACCACGGTGCCGTACCGGGCGGCCGTGTGCAGCACGAGCTGCCCGGGCTGCCAGGCGCCGAGGATCGCGAGCCCGCTCACCAGCTCGGGCAGCTGGTCGTCGGGCACGGCCAGCACGACGAGCTCGCTGCGCTCGACGATGGCCGGCACGTCGAGCACGGGCGCTCCGGGCAGCAGCGCCTCGACGCGGTCGCGCTCGTCGTCGGTGCCCGCCGAGATGCCGACGAGGGCGTGCCCGGCGGCGGCGAGCGCGGCGGCGAGCACGGGGCCGACCCGGCCCGCGCCGACGACACCGACGCCGAGCCGACCGTCGCGACCGCTCACGCCTGTCGCCACCGGTGGCTCGTGTCGGTGCGGGCCGCGCTCACGGAGGCGGCGGCAACGTCGTCGAACAGCCGCAGAGCATCAGTGCGGTCGAGGGCTCCGAGCTGCGGGACGATCGGGCCGAACACCGTGTGCACGTGCACCTCGCCGAGGCGCAGCGCGCGCAGCAGGGGGCCCTGCACGACCGCGACCGACTGGGTTCGACTGAGCGGCACCACCGTCAGCGAGCGCCAGATCGCGCCGCGGCGCAGGAGCACGGCCGTCGGGCTGAGCAGGAAGCCGTTGCGGCGGCGCGAGAACCAGCGCAGCGCGCGGGCCCGCGGCGGCGAGACCGTCCAGCCGCCCTCGGCATCGCGGCCCAGGATGCCCTGCTCGAGCACCGGCATCGCCTCGTCGGTCGCCACGTCGGGCAGCAGCAGGCGCAGCACGGCCCGCACGTCGTCGAGGTTGCCGACCGGCAGGATCGTCGTCTGCTGCTGCCCCGCGGCACCGTTCTGCGACGAGCGCGACGCGCGGTTGACGGCGATCTGCCACCAGCCCGCGGGCCGCCACAGCAGCGGCTGACTGACCTTCACCGAGTGGATGCGCCCGGGCGGCAGCGTCTCGTTCGTCGTCGAGAGCAGCCCGAACCCGACACGCACGCCGTCGGGCGTCGCCGCGATCGAGTAGCGCAGCGAGCGCGTGATGCGCGTGACGAGGAAGCCGCCGAGGCCGATGAGGCCGGGGAACATCGCGAACAGCAGGGCGAGCTCGCCGGTGGTCACGCTCGTGACGACGATCGTGACGAGGATCGCCACGAGCACGATCATGGTGTCGCTGAGCAGGGTCGAGCCGATGAGCCGCCCGGGGTTCATCCGCACGACCGACTCGGGGGCCGCGACCTCGACGTCGAGCTCGGGGGCGAGAAGCTCCGCGGCACGCTGCTCGAGCATCCCGCTCACGCCGCCCGCGAAGCCGTCGCCGCCCGCGCCCTCCGCGGGCGCGGTCGGGCGCTGGGCTCCGGATGCGAGCAGGAGGATGTCGCGACGCAGGGCATCGGCATCCGTGCCGCGCAGGTAGGCCAGCGGCACGCTCGCGTCGTTGCCGGCGACGGTGATCTCGAGCTTGGCGGCCCCGAACAGGCGCGGCACGAACGGCCGGGCGATGTTGATGCCCTGGATGCGGTCGAGGCGCGCCTTGCGGTTGGTGCGGAAGAGGATGCCGGAGCGCACCTCGACGACCTCGTCGGTGATGCGGAACATGTGCACGCGCCAGGACAGCCAGAAGCCGAGGACCACGAGCAGCAGCACGCCGACCCCGGCGGCGAGGGCCACGAGCACGAGGTTCTCGCGCACGATGAAGTCGATCGCGTCGGATTCGAGATCGCCGCCCGGCACGGAGTCGTCGTCGGCTCCGAAGAAGAGCGCGAGTACGCGGTCGCGGAGGTTGACGATCAGCACGCCGAGGATCGCGAGCACGGCGAGACCGCCGCGGAACAGCGGGGTCGCCGGGTGCAGCCGGTGCCACTCGCCGTCGGCGAAGTCGGTGCGCGCTGCAGGCGGTGCGGTGGGCGGTGCGGTGGGCGGTGCGGTGGACGGCGCGGCGGGCTCCCCGGCCGGCTGCGCGACGGGCTCGGGCGTCGACTGCGGGTCGCTCACAGACCCGCCCGACGGGTCTCGGCGACCGCGACGAGGTGGTCGCGCAGGCGCTCGGCCTCGGCCAGCGGCAGACCCGGGATGAGCACGCCGCTCGAGGCGGCCGCCGTCACGAACTTGAGCTCGGCGAGGCCGAACGCGCGGGCGATCGGCCCGCGGCTGATGTCGACCAGCTGCATGCGGCCGTACGGCACGGCCACGAAGCGCTGGAACATGATGCCGCGGCGGAACAGCAGGTCGTCCTCGCGCAGCAGGTAGCCGATGGCCCGCACCCGGCGCGGGGTCAGGGCGAGGATGACGAGGAAGATCGCGCCGAGGCCGGCGCCGATGAACCAGCCCTCCTGCCAGCCGAACCAGAACGGGATGAAGCCGGCGACCGTCGCGATCGCGCCGAAGATCAAGGTTCCGAGCATGTCGACCGGGATGTACCGGGGAGAGACCCGCTGCCATTCCGTCTCGGGGCGGGTGAGACTGCGGGGCTCGGTCTGCTCCGTCTGGACGGCGCTGTCGGCCCTCTCGGCGCTGTCGGCCTTCTCGGCGTGCTCAGTCTTCTCGGCGCTGTCGGTCACGGGGCGGCCTCCTCGGTCGGGTCGTCGGGCGGCAGGGCGCACCAGTGCTCGGCGACGAGCGCGGCGATCAGCAGCAGCACCGCGGCCACCACGGTTCCCCCTGCAGCCAGGCTCGAGCCTAACGGCACGACCGTGCGCGTCACGAGGTACAGCAGGATGCCCGCCGACGCCCCGGCGAGCAGCGCCCCGGCGAGTGCGCTGGCCTGGGCGAGCACGACCACGCGCAGGGCGTAGAACGGGTCGATGCGCCGCTCGCCCGTCGCCGCCCGGCGCACCGGCCAGGCGAGGGCGACAAGCACGGCGCCGATCAGCACGAGCGCGACGGCGAGCGAGATCGGCGGAACGACGACCGCGAGCCCGCGCATCGCCAGCACCGTGTCGAGGGCGAAGGCCGCGGCGACGCCGAGCAGCGCCGCGGCGATGAGCGTGAGCGGGCGGGTGCGGGTCACGGTGCCCCCGCGTCGGACTCGGGGCCGGTCGCGCGCAGGCGCTCGAGCAGCGCGGCGATGGGGCCGTGGCCGATGAGCTCCGCATCCGGCTGCAGCTCGAACCAGGGCGCGAGCACGAAGTCGCGCTCGTGCGCGCGCGGATGCGGCAGCTGCAGCACCTCGGAGTCGATCTCGAGCTGATCGAGCGCGATGAGATCGAGGTCGAGGGTGCGGTCGCCCCAGCGCTCGGCCTGCGGGTCGGTGCGGTCGCGGCCGTTCTCGACCTCGATGCGCAGCAGCTCGTCGAGCAGCGTGTACGGGTCGAGGCGCGTGCCGAGCAGCGCGACGCCGTTGAGGTAGGCGGGCTTCGCGGGGTCGAGACCATCCAGGGTGAGCGCGACAGTGCCGTGCCACGACGACACGGCCAGGACGCTCGACTCGGGCAGCGCGTCGAGCGCGGCCACCGCCCGCTGCAGCGTGGCCTCGCGGTCGCCGAGGTTGCTGCCGAGCGCGATGACGGCCGTGGCGCGGTGGGCGTGGGTCTCGTGGTTGTCGGGGCTCATGGCCGGCCCCGCACGATCGTCACGCTGACGTCGCTGAACGGCACCGTGATCGGCGCCTGCGGCTTGTGCACGGTCACCGTGGTCTGCCAGACCGCGGCATGGGCGAGCACGACGGCGGCGACCCGCTCGGCGACCGTCTCGATGAGGTCGACCGGGTCGGTCTCGACCGCGGCGACGACCTGCTCGGCGAGCTCGCCGTAGTGCACGGTCGCGGCGAGCTCGTCGTTCGCGGCGGCGCCGCGCAGGTCGAGGTGGGCGACGACGTCGATGACGAACTCCTGCCCGTCGCGGCGCTCGTGGTCGAAGACGCCGTGGTGGGCGAAGGCGCGCAGGCCGCTGAGGGTGATGCGGTCGCCGGTGTGCGGGGCAGCCGAAGCGGGTGCCGCCGCCGAGTAGGCGCCCTCGAGGGCGACGATCGCCGACGCGGCGGCGGGGCCCGCGGCAGCGAGCGACCGCTGCACCGCGAGGGCGCGGGCGCTCGCGGCGACGTCGTGCACGCGCAGGGCATCCACTCGATCGGCGACCAGCGCCGAGAGCACCGCGGTCAGCAGGTCGCGCTCCTCGACGGGGGCGCCGTCGGGCAGGAGCGCGCCGAGGAAACGCTTGCGCGAGGTGCCGACCAGCACGCGGGCGCCGAGCGCCCGCAGCTCGTCGAGGTGCGCGAGCAGCTGCCAGTTGTGCTCGGCGCGCTTGGCGAAGCCGAGGCCCGGGTCGACCCAGAGCCGGTCGACCGCGATGCCCGCCTCCTGCGCGGCCGCGAGGCGCGCGCGCAGCTCGTCGGCGACGTCGCGCGGGGCCCAGGCGTAGTCGCTCACCTGGTCCCACACCGCGCTCGGGCCGCGCCAGTGCATGAGCATGTAGTCGCAGGGCAGGGCGGCGACGGTCGCGAGCATGGCCGGATCGGCGAGGGCGCCGCTGACGTCGTTGACGATCGCCGCTCCGGCCTCGACGGCGGCAGCCGCGGTCTCGGCATTCATGGTGTCGATCGAGACGCGGATGCCCTCCGCGGCCAGCGCGGCCACCACGGGCAGCACGCGCGCCCGCTCCACCTCCGGCGCGACGGGCTCGGCGCCCGGCCGGGTCGACTCGCCGCCGACGTCGATGACGGACGCGCCGGCGGCGACCAGCGCCCGCCCCTGCGCGAGAGCCGCGGCGGGGTCGAGGTAGCGCCCGCCGTCGCTGAACGAGTCGGGGGTGACGTTGAGCACGCCCCAGACCTCGGGGCGCGGCGCGACGCCCTCGCCGGTCACGCGGCGCCCCCGCCGATGAGCGCCATCACCTCGGTGCGGCGCGCGGGGTCGGCGAGCATCCCGCTCGCGGCGACCGTGACCGTCGTGCTCTCGGCCTGCCGCGGGCCCCGCGCGCCGACGCAGCCGTGCCGCGCGTCGAGCACGACGAGCACGCCCTGCGGTGCGAGCGCGGACTCGAGGGCGTCGACGATCTGCTCGCCGAGGCGCTCCTGCAGCTGCGGGCGCGAGGCGAGGGTCTCGACGCAGCGCGTGATGCTGCCCAGACCGACGAGCCGCTCGCCGGGCAGGTAGGCCACGTGGGCCACGCCGACGAACGGCAGCAGGTGGTGCTCGCAGATCGAGCGCAGCGCGATGTCGCGCAGCAGCACGACCTCGCCGGTGCGCTCGGGGGCGTCTTGCGTCGCGAGCTCGTCCTGCAGCAGCGGCACGGGGTCGACGCCGACCCCGGCGAAGAACTCGGCGTAGGCCTCGGCGACCCGCTGCGGGGTGGTGGCGAGGCCGGGCCGGGCCGGATCCTCGCCGATGGCGACGAGGATCTCAGCGACGGCCGCCTCAATGCGGCGGGTGTCGACGGTCATGGCGCGGCTCAGTCGCGCGCGCCGTCGGCGGTCGAGTCGGCGGCGGGCTCGGTGCCCCTCGCCCGCGGGGCGCGCTTGGCGCGGGCGGGTGCGGTGTCGGCGCTCTCGGCGACCTTCGCCCGCGGGGCGCGCTTCTTCCGCACGGGTGCGTCGGCCGCCTCGCTGGCGAGGACGCCCGCATCGACGGGCGCCTTGGTCGGCATCGGCACCGGCGGGATGTTCGGCAGCGGTCGGCCCAGGCTCGAGAGCCACTGCGGGCGCTCGGGCAGCTTCTTGACGTCGGCGAAGATCTCGGCGAGCTGCAGGTGGTCGAGGGTCTCCTTCTCGAGAAGCTCCGTCGCCAGGCGGTCGAGAATCTCGCGGTTGTCGTTGATGACCTGCCACGCCTCGTCGTGCGCCTGGTCGACGAGCGCCCGCACCTCGGCGTCGACGCGCTCGGCGACGCTGTCGCTGTAGTCGCGCTGGTGACCCATGTCGCGGCCGAGGAAGACCTCGCCGCTCGACTGGCCGAGCTTCACGGCGCCGATGGTGGCGCTCATGCCGTACTCGGTGACCATGCGGCGGGCGATCGCCGTGGCCTTCTCGATGTCGTTGCTCGCACCGGTCGTCGGGTCGTGGAAGACGATCTCTTCTGCGACGCGGCCGCCCATGGCGTAGGCCAGCTGGTCGAGCAGCTCGTTGCGGGTGACCGAGTACTTGTCGTCGACGGGCAGCACCATCGTGTAACCGAGGGCGCGGCCGCGCGGCAGGATCGTCACCTTGGTCACCGGGTCGGTGTTGCGCATCGCGGCGGCCGCGAGCGCGTGCCCACCCTCGTGATAGGCGGTGATGAGCTTCTCGTGGTCGCGCATCACGCGGGTGCGGCGCTGCGGGCCGGCCATGACGCGGTCGACGGCCTCGTCGAGCGCCTCGTTGGTGATGATCTGCTCGTGGGCGCGGGCGGTCAGCAGCGCGGCCTCGTTGAGCACGTTCGCCAGGTCGGCGCCGGTGTAGCCGGGCGTCTTGCGGGCGAGCACCTCGAGGTCGACGTTCTCGGCCATGGGCTTGCCCTTGGCATGCACCTCCAGAATCCTCTGGCGGCCCTTCATGTCGGGGGCGTCGACCTGGATCTGCCGGTCGAAGCGGCCCGGGCGCAGCAGGGCGGGGTCAAGGATGTCGGGCCGGTTGGTGGCCGCGATCATGATGACGTTGGTGTTGGCCTCGAAGCCGTCCATCTCGACGAGCATCTGGTTGAGCGTCTGCTCGCGCTCGTCGTGACCGCCGCCCATGCCGGCGCCGCGGTGACGGCCGACGGCGTCGATCTCGTCGACGAAGATGATGGCCGGCGCGTTCTCCTTGGCCTGCGTGAAGAGGTCGCGCACGCGGCTCGCGCCGACGCCGACGAACATCTCGACGAAGTCGGAGCCCGAGATCGAGTAGAACGGCACGCCCGCCTCGCCCGCGACCGAGCGGGCGAGCAGCGTCTTGCCGGTTCCGGGCGGGCCGTAGAGCAGCACGCCCTTCGGAATCCGCGCGCCGACCGCCTGGAACCGCGTCGGGTCCTTCAGGAAGTCCTTGATCTCCTCGAGCTCCTCGATGGCCTCATCGGCTCCGGCGACATCGGCGAAGGTGACCTGAGGGGTCTCCTTGCTGACGAGCTTCGCGCGCGACTTGCCGAACTGCATGACCCGGCCGCCGCCGCCCTGCAGGCGGGTGAGGAGGAAGTAGAAGATGACGCCGATGATCAGGAAGGGGATGATCAGGCCGAGCAGGCTGACGAAGAAGTTCGTCTGCGGCACCTCGTCGGTGAACTCCTCCGCGACGTTCGCGGCGTCGACGGCCTCGACGATCGCGGGGCCGCGGGGCGCCACGTAGTAGAACTGCACGTTCTGGCCGTACTCATCGTCGGGCTCGGCGAGCACGATGTCGACGCGCTGCTCGCCGTCGACGATCTTCACGCTCGTGAGCTCCGCCTCCTGCAGAAACTCGAGGCCCTGCTGGGTGCTGATCTGCCGGAACCCGCCGATGCCGCTGAGCAGGGCGAAGCCGACCCACAGCACGAGGGCGCCGGCGACGATGTAGAGGAAGGGTCCTCGAGTGATGCGCTTGAGCTTCATGGGCTGGCGGGCGTTGCGCCCCGCACCTTTCTTCCGGTGAGACGTGCCTGCCAGGTTATCGCGCGACCCTTGGCGCGCTGTGTGCTGTTCGCCCGCGGCGGAGCGGGCGGCGAGCCCGACCTAGTGGCTGTAGACGTGCGGCGCGAGCACGCCGATCGCCCGCAGGTTGCGGTACTTCTCGGCGTAGTCGAGGCCGTAGCCGACGACGAAGGCGGGCGGGATGTCGAAGCCGACGTACTCGACGTCGACCTCGACCTTGGCCGCCTCGGGCTTGCGGAGCAGGGCGAGGATCTTCACGCTCTTCGCCCCCCGCGACTCGAGGTTCGCGCGCAGCCAGGCGAGCGTGAGACCCGAGTCGATGATGTCCTCGACGATGAGCACGTCGCGGCCGGCGATCTCGGTGTCGAGATCTTTGAGGATGCGCACGACGCCGCTCGACTCGGTGCTCTTGCCGTAGCTCGAGACGGCCATCCAGTCCATCTCCGCCGAGAACGACAGCTCGCGCGCGAAGTCGGCCATGACCATGACCGCGCCCTTGAGCACGCCGACCAGCAGGGGCGGAGTGTCGCCGTAGTCGGCCTCGACGCGGCGGGCCAGCTCGGCCAGCTTCGCGTGGATCTCCTGCTCGGTGACGAGCACCTCGGTCAGGTCAGAGCGGATGTCGTCGACGTCCACGGGGGTCCTCCGGCGGGGTCAGGGGCGGTCGGGCAGATGCTCATCGCTGTCGTCGTCTCCGACGATGTGCTCGTTCTCGAGGGCGAGGACGAACACGATGCGACCTGCGGTGCGTTCAACCCTAACGCCGGGCAGGTGCACCGGCCCCTGGCCGTGCCAGTCGGTCACGAGCCGTGCCACCTCCAGGGTCTGGGCGCGACTGATGGCGACGCCGAACTGACTGCGCATGACGAGCCGGATCAGCCGGTGCCGGATCGCGGGAGGGTTGGCGAGAAGCCCCGCGACCGTCAGAGAGCAGCCGCCGTCGGCCAGGTCGGTGAGCTCTTCGGCGACCTCGTCGACCATGTGGTCGAGCGCCTCGGCGTCCTCCCGGGCGATCGCGGCGGTGCGGGCGAGCGCCTCGACGATCCCCGCATCGAGGTGCTCTTCGAGCATCGGCAGGATGCGGCGCCGCACCCGCACGCGGGCGAAGCGCTCGTCGCTGTTGTGCGGGTCGCTCCACGGCTCGAGCCCCTGATCGACGCAGGCCTGCGCGAGCGTCGCGCGGCGGATGCCCAGCAGCGGCCGCCGGTACAGCCCCGCGACTGCGGCCATGCCCGCGATGCTCAGCGTGCCGCTGCCGCGGGCGAGCCCCAGCAGCACGGTCTCGGCCTGGTCGTCGAGCGAGTGCCCGAGCAGCACGGCCGCGGCACCGAGCCGTGCAGCCTCGCGCTCGAGACGGGCATACCGGGCATGCCGCGCCGCCGCTTCGGGCCCGGCTGAGATTCCGACCATGACCCGCTCGATCTGGATCGGGTCGAGCCCGAGCGCCCGCGCCGCCACCGCCGCGCGCTCGGCCACCGCACCCGAGTCGGGCTGCAGACCGTGGTCGACGATCACCGCCCCCGCGCGCAACCCGAGCCGAGGGGCCTCGAACCCGGTGGCCGCGGCGAGCGCCAGCGAGTCGGGGCCTCCGCTCAGGGCGACCAGGGCGAGCGAGCCCGCCGGCAGGTCGGCGAGCGCCTCGCGCACCGCGCGGCGCGTGTCGGCAACCGCCGGCGTGAGCCGGGGGCGCCGGGCTGCCGGGCTGGGCTCGGAGGGCATCCACTAAGGTTAGAGCCGCCAATCGGCACGCGACTTTTTCGTTCTCCCCTCCGTTCTGAAGGAGCACCCCCATGGGCGCCTACCCCGTCGTCATCGAGATTCCCCGCGGCAGCCGCAACAAGTACGAGGTCGACCACGAAACCGGTCGCGTCTTCCTCGACCGCGTGCTCTTCACGCCGTTCGTCTACCCGACCGACTACGGCTACTTCGAGAAGACCCTCGGCCTCGACGGCGACCCGGTCGACGCGCTCGTGCTACTCGAGTTCCCGGTGTACCCCGGCGTGGGTGTCGAGGTGCGCCCGGTCGGCGTGTTCAACATGACCGACGACGGCGGCAGCGACGCGAAGGTGATCTGCGTGCCCGCGAAGGACCCTCGCTGGGCGCACATCCAGGACATCGCGGATGTTCCGGAGCAGACCCGCAAAGAGATCGAGCACTTCTTCGAGCACTACAAAGACCTCGAGCCCGGCAAGTGGGTCAAGACCGAGGGCTGGGGCGACGCGGCCGAGGCCGAGGCCGTCGTGCAGGCCGGCCTCGCGGCGTACGTGCCCGGGGCGCACTAGCTCACGCCCCCGAGTGCCAGATCTGGCGCAAACGGGCGCTCCGGCCGCACGGGTGCCACCTTATGCGGCAGATCTGGGCCGCTGCGCGCAGCACTAGCCGCTGGGTCGCGCGACGAAGGGCACGCGGTCGTAGCTGCGCGCGGTCGTGATGCGCACCGGCACACCCGGGTACGGCGCTTCGATCATCTGGCCGTTGCCGATGTAGATCGTCACGTGGTACTTCGACCCGGAGGTCGAGCCGCCCGCGCTGTAGAAGATCAGATCGCCGGGCTGCGCCTGCGCCCACGGCACCAGCAGGCCGCGCGAGGCCGCCCGGGTGTACTGCGCTGACGCGCCGTGGCCGCCGATCGCGATGCCGGCCGCCGAGTAGGCCATCATCGTCAGGCCCGAGCAGTCCCAGGCGTTGGGCCCGGCCGCACCGAACTGGTACGGCTCGCCGAGCTGCGCTCGCGCGAAGGCGATGGCCGCCGCCACCGCGGCGGCGTTCGGCTGCGGCACCGCCACAGGCGGCGGGGTCGACGTCGTCGGAGACGGGCTCGGCGCGGGCGCACTGGGCGACGGGGCCGGAGCGCTCGGGCGCGGGGTCGGCGACGACGTGCTCGGCGACGGCGCGGGAGCGCTCGGCCGCGGGGTCGGCGTGCTGGGCTGCGGGTTCGGCGCACTCGGCGACGGGGTCGGGATGCTCGGCTCCGGCGCGATCGACTCGAGGTACTCGCGCTCGAGCGCGGCCGATCGGCCGGTCAGCTCGGCCAGCAGGGTGGCGAGCTCACCGAGCCGCACCTGCTGCTCCACGACCCGCTGCTCGGTGGCGCGGCCTCGTCGGCGGCCTCGTCGGCGGCCTCGACGGCCGCGGCGTGCGCGACCGCGGCGGTCTCGGCGGCTGCGGTCAGGGCATCCGCCTGGTTGCGGTCGACCACGGCGGCGCTCAGCACGGCATCGGTGCGGCTGGTGAGGGCGCTCATCGTTCCCAGGCGGTAGAGCAGGGAGTCGGCATCGTCGCCGCTGAGGACGAGGGCGACGGTGACGTCGCCTCCGCCCGCGCGGGCGAGCTGCGCGGCCAGCTGGCCGGCCTGACGGGCGAAGGCATCGGCGCGCTCGCGCGCCGCATCCGCCCGCCGCTCGGTCGCGGCGAGGGTCTGCGCGGCCTGCTCGGCGGCGAGGGTCGCCTGCTGCAGCTGCTCGCCGGCGATGAGGGCGGCGATGCGCTGCTGCTCGAGCTCGCCGTTGAGCTGCGCGACGACCTCGACGATGCGGTCGACGGCGCGCTGAGTCGCGGCGGCGTCGCCCTTGGCGGCCTGCACGTCGTCCCAGGTGGGCGGGGCGGGGGCGGCGAGCGCCGGGCTGGAGAACGACGAGGTTCCAGCGACGAGGGCGGCCGAGAGTGCAACGGCGAGGGCCGTCGCGAGGGCGACGGCCCGATGGCCGCGACCCTCGTTGGGTCGCATCAGACGCGTCTACCCAATGGTGAGCCCCTTGCTGCGCAGGAACGGCACGGGGTCTTGCGGGTTGCCGTTGGTGCGGATCTCGAGATGCGTGTGGCACCCCGTGGAGAGGCCGGTGGTGCCGATCTTGGCGATTTGCTGCCCGACGACGACCTCCTGGCCCTGCTGCACGAGGATGCCGCCCGGCTGGATGTGTGCGTACGCCGAGGTCAATCCGTTGCCGTGGTCGATGCGCACGAAGTTGCCGTAGCCGCCGCTCCAGCCGGCGTACGTGATGGTGCCGCTGGAGGCCGCATAGATGGGGCGACCGCAGCTGGCCGCGATGTCGGTGCCCGAGTGGAACGACACATTCCCGTAGAGGGGGTGCACGCGCGTGCCGTAGGGCGAGGTGATGTAGCCGCTCACCGGCACGACCCAGCCGCTGACGATCTGGCCGGCGTCGACGTTCGAGCCGGCGCCGTACTGGGCGCGCACGCCCGCCTGGTAGTCCTTCTCGGTGGCGTCGCGGTTCTCGACCAGCACGGCCAGCTGCGCCTCGAGGCGCGCCTGGTTCTCCTGCTGAGCGATCAGGGCGGTCTGCGCCTCCTGGGCGGCGGCCTGCGCCTCCTGATAGGCGGCCTCGGCCTCGGCGCGCAGCTCGTCGCGGATGCCCTTGGCCACGTTGGCCTGCTCGGTGAACGACTGCGCCGCGTTCTGGTCTTGCAGGGCCGCGGCGTAGATGCCCTCGGCCTGCTCGGTGATCTTGCTGGCGAAGCCGAGGCGCGAGAGCAGCTCGTCGGCCTGGCCGGGGTTGGTCAGCAGCGAGGCCGACAGGTCGCCGCCGCCCGAGCGCGCGAGCTCGGCGACGAACTGGCCCGCCCGCAGCTTCGAGGCATCGGCGCGCGCCTGGGCCTCGTCGGCCTGGGCCTGCAGCTGCTCGGCGGTGTAGGCGGCCTCGTCGAAGGCGATCTGGGCCTCGTAGTAGATGTCGCCCTTCTCCTGGGCGATGGCCTGCGTGCGCTCGACCTCGGCCGTGATGGCCTCGATCGCGGCGCGGATCTCCTTGATCTTCTGCTGGGCGCGCGCGACATCGCGGCGGGCCTCGAGCACGTCGTTCCAGGAGGGGTAGTCGACGGCGTAGGCGGGCTTCTCGGTGACGGCGATGGTGCCGGTCGCGAGCAGGGCGGCAGCGGCGAGCGCCGCGACGATCGCCGTCCCCCGACGTGATGTTGCCCGCATGACTTTCCCCTCTGGCCGAGGTGGTCGTCCTGACATCGTTTCGTTATGTCACAACTCTCACACCAGCACCATTGACAATAGTACCAACGGATGCTCGCCACGACCAGGCGCGGCGCGCCCCGCGGGGGCGTGCCGCTCGCCGAGCCCTGCTCGGGCATCCTGCCCGCGACGCTAGCCCGCCGCGCCCCCGCCGGCCGGGAGGTCACCCGGACCGTCGCCGAACCCGATTGGCGAAGTCGCCCCCCGACCCGTATGCTGGTGCACCGGTTGCTGTGCGGCTCGCGCCACCACGGCCCCATCGTTTAGTGGCCTAGGACACCGCCCTTTCACGGCGGCAGCACGGGTTCGAATCCCGTTGGGGTCACGAACAGCCCTACAATTGAATATCTGCAAGGCCCTGTAGCGCAGTTGGTTAGCGTGCCGCCCTGTCACGGCGGAGGTCGCGGGTTCAAGTCCCGTCAGGGTCGCCACGGCGACGGGCCCTCTCCTCGGAGGGGGCTTGTTCCGTACGGGGCGTCACCGCCCCACGGCTCTGTAGCTCAGTTGGTAGAGCGCACGACTGAAAATCGTGAGGTCACGGGATCGACGCCCGTCGGAGCCACCACACAACCTTCTTCTCGCGTGAGCCTCCGCGCTTGTCGGTGAACGCTGTTCACCGGCGCCGCCCTCTCGCGGCGCGAGTAGCCTGGAACCGAGCGATCACGCACCTCGGCACCGCTTTCTCGCGCACCCCTCGGGTACGCCGGTGCCACCCAGAGAAAGAGGAACACATGACCGTCGTCGATGGCACCTGCCCCGTGGTTCACGGAGCCAACACCTCCATGAAGAGCGGGCAGGAGTGGTGGCCGAACGCGCTGAATCTGGACATCCTGGCGCAGCACGACACCAAGACGAACCCGCTCGGCAGCGCCTTCAACTACCGCGACGAGCTGAAGAAGCTCGACGTCGACGCGCTGGTCGCCGACGTGAAGCAGCTGCTCGTCACCAGCCAGAGCTGGTGGCCGGCTGACTGGGGCCACTACGGCGGTCTGATGATCCGCATGGCCTGGCACTCGGCCGGCACGTACCGCATCGCCGACGGCCGCGGGGGCGGCGGGTCGGGCACGCAGCGCTTCGCGCCGCTGAACTCGTGGCCCGACAACGGCAACCTCGACAAGGCGCGCCGCCTGTTGTGGCCGATCAAGAAGAAGTACGGCAACCGCATCAGCTGGGCCGACCTGATGATTCTCGCCGGCACGCTCTCGTACGAGGCGATGGGCCACAAGACGTTCGGCTTCGCCTTCGGCCGCGAAGACCTGTGGCACCCCGAGAAGGACACCTACTGGGGCAGCGAAAAGGAGTGGCTGGCTCCGAGCGACGAGCGCTACGGCAGCGTCGACGACCCCAGCACGATGGAGAACCCGCTCGCCGCCGTGCAGATGGGTCTCATCTACGTGAACCCCGAGGGCGTCAACGGCCAGCCCGACCCGCTGAAGACGGCGGCCCAGGTGCGCGAGACGTTCGCCCGCATGGCGATGAACGACGAGGAGACCGTGGCGCTCACCGCCGGCGGGCACACCGTCGGCCGGGCGCACGGCAACGGGCGGGCCGAGAACCTCGGGCCCGCTCCGGAGGGTGCGGACATCCACGAGCAGGGGCTCGGCTGGAACAACCACGTCAGCCGCGGTGTCGGCAAAGACACCGTGACCAGCGGCATCGAGGGCGCCTGGACGACCAACCCCACCCAGTGGGACAACGGCTACTTCACCCTGCTGTTTAAGTACGACTGGCAGCTGGCGAAGAGCCCGGCCGGCGCATGGCAGTGGGAGCCGGTGGACATCGCCGAGGAGGACAAGCCCTTTGACGTCGAGGGCACCGCTCGCCAGAACCCGATCATGACCGACGCCGACATGGCGATGATCAAAGACCCGATCTACCGCGAGATCTCGGAGCGCTTCTACAACGACCCCGAGTACTTCAGCGAGGTCTTCGCCCGCGCGTGGTTCAAGCTGACCCACCGCGACATGGGCCCGCGCACGCGCTACGTCGGCCCGCTGCAGCCCACGGAGGACCTCATCTGGCAAGACCCCGTGCCGGCCGGGAAGGCCGACTACGACGTCGCCGCGGTGGCGCAGCGCATCCGCAACAGCGGACTGTCGCAGACCGACCTGATCGTGACGGCGTGGGATTCGGCGCGCACGTACCGCGACTCTGACAAGCGGGGCGGCGCGAACGGCGCGCGCATCCGGCTGGCGCCGCAGCGCGACTGGCACGCCAACGAGCCCGAGCGCCTGCACCGCGTGCTCGGCGTCTACGAGGCGCTGTCGGCCGAGACCGGCGTGAGCGTCGCCGACCTGATCGTGCTGGGCGGCAACCTCGGGGTCGAGGATGCCGCGCGCGCGGCCGGCGTCGAGGTCAGTGTGCCGTTCCACCCCGGGCGCGGTGACGCGACCCAGGAGTGGACCGACGCTGACTCGTTCGCTCCGCTCGAGCCGACGCACGACGCCTTCCGCAACTACCTGCAGAAGGACTACACGGTTCCGGCGGAGGAGCTCATGCTCGACCGCGCCAGCCTCATGAACCTGACGGCGGTCGAGCTGACCTGCCTCGTCGGGGGCATGCGCGTGCTGGGCACGAACTTCGGCGGCACGCAGCACGGCGTCTTCACCGACCAGGTCGGAGCGCTGACGAACGACTTCTTCGTCACCCTCACCGACATGACCTACGTGTGGGAGCCCGCCGGCTTCAACGCCTACAACCTGCGCAACCGTTCGACGGGTCAGGTGGAGCACACGGCCACCCGCGCCGACCTCGTGTTCGGCTCGAACTCAATCCTGCGCGCCTACGCCGAGGTGTACGCGCAGGACGACAGCCGCGAGAAGTTCGTGCACGACTTCGTCGCCGCCTGGACGAAGGTCATGAACGCCGACCGCTTCGACCTGGTGGCCAGCTAGCCGCCGCCGCGTCCGGCTGCAGGATGCTCGGGCCGGGGTCTCCACGGAGGCCCCGGCCCTTTCCGTTGCGTCGACGTGTGAGCGAGGCGACGCGGCACCTCAGAACCTGAGCGTCCTCCCGTACCTATGGCCATGTCACTCCTATCGTCAAGACTGTGGTGAATGAAGACGAGCGAGGGTCGATGAAGAAGCACATCACCGTGGTTGGGGCGGTCATCGTCCGTGACGGCCTGGTCTACTGCGCTCGTCGCGGCCTCAGTGGGGCGCTACCTGGGATGTGGGAGTTCCCCGGCGGCAAGGTCGAGAAAGACGAGTCGTTCGCCGACGCTCTCATCCGAGAGATCAACGAGGAGCTCGGATGTGAGATCTCTGTGTTGCAGCCCGTCGAAACAACCACCCACGAGTACGACTTCGCGGTGATTACTCTCGCGACGTTCATATGCGAGCTCGTCGCCGGCGAGCCGCAGTCGAATGAGCATGCGGAAGAACGGTGGCTGCCTGTCGAGGCACTCGACACTCTCGAATGGGCACCTGCGGACATCCCAGCCGTAGAGAAGCTGCGAGCAGCTGGTGTCTGAACCCCGCGAGGACTTCTGGAAGTCGCCGCTGGGTCGGGAGACCGAGTTCGGCTACTTGCTCGAGTCCGCCCTCGTGCCGCACAACCTCAACCCGGAGGTCGTGCTCAACAACGAGAACTCATCCGTGCTTCGAGTGCTGCGCCGTGAACTGAAGCACGCCGAGCGCTTTCTGTTCTCCGTCGCATTTGTGACGCCGAGAGCACTTACTCTCCTCAAACAGGAACTTGTGGACTTCCGCGGCACGGGCACGATCGTCACTTCCGACTACCTGGGCTTCAACAGCCCCGGCGTGTTCAAGGAGCTGAAGGCACTCGAGAAAGTGGGGGTCTCCGCTCGAATTCACTCGAGCAAGGCTTTCCACGCCAAGGGGTACATCTTCCGTCGGCCCGACCGATCGGTGGCGCTGTTCGGCAGCGCCAACCTGACGGAGTCCGCTCTCGTAGCGAACCTTGAGTGGAACATAAAGGTCTCGGGGTCGCCTCAGAGCAATCTCTCCCGCCAGCTCGACGAGCTCGAGCTCGAGCAATTAGAGAACTCCCTGGACCTCACTACGGAGTGGATCGCGGAGTACGAAACACGCCCACGACCGACCACCGTCTGGACGCCCGGCAAGGTGGCCGAAGCTCCGACCCCTATCGAATCACCAACAGGATCCGAATCCGTCGTGGCACGGTTCGAACCCAACGCTATGCAGCGGGAAGCGCTGGCGGCAATCGAACGCATGCGCGCGGAAGGGAAGAGCAAGGTTCTCGTCGTATCCGCGACCGGAACGGGCAAGACTGCGCTGGCCGCCTTCCACGTAGGAATAGTTAAGCCAGAACGCTTCCTGTTCATCGTCCACCGGGAGCAGATTCTCGATCGAGCCATCCAAGAATTCACGAATCTTCTCGGGATCTCGGCACAGGAGGTTGGGAAGCTCGCCGGCGGCAGCAGGCAGACAGACAAGCGCTTCGTCTTCGCCACCATTCAGTCGCTGTCCCGGCTAGACGTTCTGGACAGTGTGAGCCCAGACGAGTTTGACTACGTCGTCGTCGACGAGTCGCACCACGTCGGGGCGCAGTCGTACCGACGGGTCATGGACCACCTGAAGCCGGCCTTCACAATCGGCCTGACGGCGACACCCGAACGCTCGGATCAGTCGGATGTATTCGAACTCTTCAACTACAACGTCGCCTACGAGATTCGTCTTCAGGCTGCCCTCGAAGCCGACATGCTCGCGCCGTTCCACTACTTCGGTGTTGCTGACGTTGAGTTCGAAGACGGAACGACGACCGACGACGCGACAACGATCGAGCGTCTAGCTTCGCGGCTGCGAGCAGAACATGTGGTTCGAAATCTCGAGCTCTACGGTCATGCGGGCACCTCTCCCAAAGGCCTGATCTTCTGCAGCAGAGTCGACGAGGCAACGGCTCTCTCCAACGAACTGAACAGACTGACCCTTCACGGCAGGCCGCTCAGGACCGTCGCGCTTTCGGGGGTGCACTCCGTCGATGAACGACTGCAGACAGTCGACAAGCTCGAGCGCGGAGAGCTCGACTACATCCTTACAGTGGACATCTTCAACGAGGGCGTGGACATACCTTCGGTCAATCAAGTGGTGATGCTTCGACAGACCAAGTCAGCCATCGTGTTCGTCCAACAACTCGGGCGTGGTCTGCGCAAGGCACCCGCAAAGGACTACACGATCGTCATCGACTTCATCGGGAACTACACGAACAACTACCTCATCCCGATCGCCCTCTTTGGTGATAACTCGCAGGACAAGGAGTCACTCCGGCGCCGGCTGATCGAAGCTGAGGAACGCGGAGTGCTCGCAAACATCTCAAGTATTCGCTTCGACAGGATCGCCCAAAAGCGCGTACTCGACTCCGTCGCCGTGACGAAACTCAGCAGTGCCGCATTACTCAAGCCTTCGCTGGAAGCCATGAGATCCCGGCTCGGGCGGACGCCACGCCTCATCGACTTCGCGGAGTCTGACTCGACCGACCCGGTCGTCCTCGCAACAAGCCTGAAGCACTACCCGGAGCTCCTCCGCCGTACCTTAAGGGTTGACAACAAGCTCACCGACGAGCAATCGCGGATGCTCGACTTCCTCGGAAACGAGGTCCTTGCAGCAAAGCGGCTTGCCGAAACGGAAGTGCTCTTTGAACTCCTGAGAGGAAGGCCGCTCCCGCTCAAGGAACTGTCACAGCGCACAGCCGCCGTCGGTGACGAGGCAGATATGGAACTCACGATGAGCGCGCTGAGAACGCTCACGTTTCAGTTCCTCACCGAAGCAGAGCGATCGCGATATGGAACCAGTCCGGTTACTCGCAGCGACGACGGCCAGTATCGACTTGGCGATGTGTTCCGCCTCAACCTGGAGACCAGTCACGACTTCCACAACGAAATCCACGATCTGCTCTGGACAGCCCGTTCGATCATTCCCCGCAAGTACGGCGATGCCGAGCCGTTCAGCGTTGGACGTCAGTACTCCCGCAAAGACGCGTCTCGGCTACTCCGCTGGCGGTCGAACATGATGGGCACGATCTTCGGCTACAAGGTCGACGCTGACACTCGAACGTGCCCGATCTTCGTGACGTATCACAAGGCAGAAGATGTGACGGCGAGCACGCAGTACGAGGATCAGCTCATCGACACGCGAACCATGACGTGGTTTACGCGCAGCCGCCGAACGCTCGACAGCGCCGAGGTCAAGGCGATCGTGAGCAACTCGGTCGAGATTAATGTCTTCGCGAAGAAGGACGACAACGACGGTACGGACTTCTTCTACCTGGGTCGGGCCCAGGCGACGAACGCGTTCCAAACGTCGATGTCCGACAAGAACAACGAGTCAATCCCGGTGGTCCGAGTCACGCTTCTGTTCGATGACCCCATTCCACAGGGCTTGTTCGACTACTTCCAGCCGTCGATAACCGAGTAGCCATTCCCAAGAGAGAACCCCCTTGATAACCCCGTCGGCACAAGACGGTGGCGGACGCGGAGTGTAACCTAGCGCCCGTCGTGAGTTTCAGTCATGACGTAAAGCACCTCGTCCCACCAAAGAACAAGAGGCCTCTTTGCCAACACCACTCTTCATCACACTCTTGGTACTGGTTCCCGTGATCCTGAACGGAGTCGCCGGACCCTTCGGGTTCCTTCTCGGGCTCGCGCTGGTCCTCGGCGGAAACCCAATCATCTGGAACTACAGGAAGAACAAATACTTCGGCTCAGAGGAGTTCCAGGCACTCCGCGCCGACGCGACCGCGGTCGTCAAGGAACACAACGAAGTCATTCAGTACGTCGAGGAAATTCGGGCGCAGGGATCCTTTGAGCTCGGTGCTTCGGCAAGCGGTCAACACGCACACTTGGCTGCTTTCGAAAACACTTCGGCATGGAACAACCGTCGCGACAGGAACGTCGCCGAATATGCCCCTCATGTTCACAACGCGTCACTGCAGGTGGTCAGGAATGCAAGTGTCGAACCGATCAAGTACCTCATGAAGTACTTCTCCATAAAGCCCGACCAGGAGACCCTCGCGGACGTGCAACGTGTCGCGACCGACATCTCCCGTCTCGAGGAGGCAATCCAGAACGCGCATGTTCGCGAGCAGGACATCCTTTCGCGCATGAGACCGCCGGCCTTCATTCTCAAGCGGTACTCGAAAGAGTTCTGGAGCCTAATTGGGGTTGAGTTGACCCCGATCACGGTTCCCTACCCCAGGTACAAGTTTCAGTACGTATCTGCCGGTGGAAACTCCGGCCAACAGGTCAACATCACACTTGACACCCCTACGCTTGACGCACTTTCGGAAGCGCTTGCGGCCAAGATCCGGTGGGCCAAGTCAGCTGCCGGTCAACGGGCTCTCATGACCGCACGGCTGAGAAACCAGATCAAGACGCGTGATGAGCACACGTGTCTCCATTGCGGTGTGTCAGTTGCAGCCGAGCCTCACCTGCTCTTGGAGGTGGACCACATCGTCCCCGTCTCAAGAGGTGGGCTCAGCACTGAAGAGAACCTCCAGACACTCTGTTGGCGATGCAACCGATCAAAAGGAGCCAAGCTTCCAAGCTAGGCAGGTGGCACTATGGGGCTCATGGCTGAGGGCAGAGCATCCACCGGCAACGACGGGTTCACCGCGGACGAGCGCGCCGCGATGAAAGAGCGCGCGGCCGAGCTGCGCGCGCAGGCGAAGCGGGCCAAGGGGGCCGCGAAGGCTGAGGCCGAGCTGAACGACCTGCTCGAGGCGATCGCGAAGCTTCCTGACGAGGGCGACCGCGCGCTCGCCACGACGCTGCACGAGGTGATCATGGCGGCGGCTCCGCAGCTGGCTCCGCGCACCTGGTACGGCATGCCCGCCTATGCGCTCGACGGCAAGGTGCTGTGCTTCGTGCAGCCGGCCAGCAAGTTCGACACCCGGTACACGACGCTCGGGTTCAACGACACCGCCCAGCTCGACGACGGTGCCATGTGGCCGGCGTCGTTCGCGGTCATGAGTATCGGGCAGGCCGAAGAGCAGCGCATCACCGAGCTGGTGCGGCGCGCCGTCGGCTGAGTTTACCAATCAGTAGAATCTGGTTTCTACCAAATGGTAAAGTCTGGATTGTACTCTTTGGTAGAATGATCAGGCGAGGTGACCAGATGAAGCAGACGGATGCAGTCTGGCGCACGCTGGTTGACCATGCTCTCGACGGTCGCCGAGAGTGGCCCAGCACGGCCGAACTGGCGTGGCATGCGGGAGTCGGCCAGCAGCTCGCATACAAGGCCCTCGCAAGACCGATCGAGATTGGCGCGGTCACCCGCCATCGTCCGCCGGCGGGAGGCTTCAGCGTGACCGACCCCGAGCGGGTGCTCACACTGTTTGCAGTCAGTCGCACGTTGCGGGAGGCGACGGCCACAACGCTCGAAGCGGCCCACGAGCTGACCGAGCGCGTTGCACACTACGCCGTCGGGGGAACGCGGGCGGCCGTACACCACCTCGACGGGCGCAACACGATCGCCGATCACGGCGCGGCCATCCTCTACGTGCCGACCGGCAGCGACCTCACCCTCCTCCCCGAAGGAGACGGTGCGCTGGTCTTCACCGTCGACGAGACAACGCTCGAAGCCTGGGGCGATGGCTACACCAGCCGAGGGCAGACCTACGCCGACCTGTTCGCGCAGCCGGGATGGCAAGCCAGCGAGTTCCGCCGCGCGCTCTGGCGCCGATGGTTCAGCGTCGACGACTGGTCACGAGCGGAATCAGTCAATGGCTGAGATTCCGTTCGATGACGAGGGGCACCTCCTCGAGGTGCTTGACTTTCTCGGCGATGAGCTCGAACCCTCGATCCTGATCGGTGGATGGGCGACCGTACGCCGCGTCGGCGGTGAGATCAGCCGGGACATCGACCTCATCATTGCGTCCGATGCTGTTCGCCAGAAGATCGAGGCGACCCTGTCTGAGCTCTCGCGCTCAACACACCTGCAAGGAACGAAATGGCGCGGCACGTTCGACGGCGTGCACGTCGACGTCTACCTTCCGCATCAGTCGCAACTGGGCGGCGTGTTGCGACTGCGAGTAGAAGAACTGGCCAAGCACACCGAGAGGCTCGAAGGCTCACGGTGGCAGCTGCTCACCATCGAGGCGCACACCATCTCTAAGTTCGCGGCGCTGCTCGACCGTCCAGACACAGAGAAAGGCTTCAAGGATGCACGCGAGATCGTGCGGCTACTCGAGGCCCGGGTCGACGCGTCGATGGCGTGCCGTGTTCTCGCCGCTGCCACTGCGGGAAGTCGAGACGACTTACCGCAGCATGTCGCCGCCGTCTTCGACCTCATCGGACCCCGCGCGAAACCGACGAAGCCGCAACAGAAGCTCCTGCAACAGGCGCGACGCGAGTGGCTGAGGGCGATCGAAATAGCCGTGCGGGACACGACCCGAGCACGCCCTCCGTTGCTCTGACCGCACGGCCGCGGCGGCGCATCCGTCATTCGAAGATGACGTAGACCTTCTTCAGCGGCTCCGTGACCTCCCAGAAACCCTGCCAACCGACCGGGAAGATGACGAGGTCGCCGGGCTCGATGTCGATCGGGTCGTGCCCGTCCTCCGTCACCGTCATTCGGCCCGAGATGACGTAGATGACCTCGCCGCTGTCGGTGAACTCCCACCGCGAACGGCCCGGGTCGGTCTCCCAGATGCCCACGTCGAGCGAGCTCGCCTTGCCCGAGAAGACCTCCAGATAGGTGGTGGCGATGTCGGCGCCGAGCGGGTCGGCCAGCGGCAGCTCGAGCGGAGTGTGGGTCTGATCGGCGCGGGTGACGGTACCGGTGCGGCAGACGATGGCCATGAGGGAAGCCTTTCGACAGGAAGAGACAGAACCCTTCGACCCTAGCCGCGAGCGCAGAGCGCGTCCCGGGGCTCGGCAACTTCTCAGCGTCACAGGTGGCCTCAGAGTCACGAAATGTGATTCCCTTGTCTGCGGAGGGGAGTATCCCCGTCACCGCCCGCTGTCGTCACTCCGTCGAGCTCGTGCACGACCGGCAGCGGGGGCGCGCCGCACGTCGGCCGCGCTGGGACAGACCTCCTGAACCCTCGCCGATTCAGGAGACCTCTCATGGACGTACCCCTCTGGCTCTGGCTGGCCGTGCTCGGCGTCATTCTCACGATGCTCGCCATCGACCTCTTCGCCCACCGCACGGCGCACGTCATCGGCCCGCGTGAAGCTGCCGTGTGGTCGATCATCTGGGTGAGCCTCGGCGTCGCCTTCGGCGGCTACATCTGGTGGGAGTACGGGGCCGAGCTCGGGCAGCAGTACTACGCCGGCTACCTGATCGAGAAGTCGCTCGCCGTCGACAACGTGTTCGTGTGGGCGATCATCTTCGCCTTCTTCGGGGTGCCCCGTGAGTTCCAGCACCGCGTGCTCTTCCTCGGCGTGATCGGTGCTCTCGTCTTCCGCGCGATCTTCATCGCGCTCGGCGCGGTGCTGATCGACCAGTTCTCGTGGATTCTCTACGTGTTCGCCGCCTTCCTGCTCTACACGGGTTACGTGATGATCAGGAAGCGCAACGAGCACATGGATGTCGCCAACTCGAAGATCCTCAAGCTGTTCAAGCGCTTCGTGCCGATGACCGACGCCTTCCACGGGCAGAAGTTCCTCATCCGCAAAGCCGGCGTCATCGTCGCCACCCCGCTGCTCGCCGTGCTGGTGCTCGTCGAGGTGACCGACATCATTTTCGCCGTCGACTCGATCCCCGCCATCTTCGGCGTGACCACCGAGCCGTTCATCGTCTTCACCGCCAACGCCTTCGCCATCCTCGGCCTACGCGCCATGTACTTCCTGCTCGCCGACCTCATGCACCGCTTCATCTACCTGAAGCTCGGCCTCGCGTTCGTGCTCATCTGGGTCGGCATCAAGATGCTGCTGCTCGACGTCTACAAGATCCCCACGAGCGTCTCGCTCGGTGTGGTGGCGGTGATCATCGCGATCTCGATCATCACGAGCCTGCGGGCCACCCGCGGGCAGGGGCGTCACGCCGTCGAGGTCGAGAACGCTCCCCCGTTCCGCGTCGCGACGCCCGAAGAACTGGCGGATGCGGAGCCGCTGTTCCGCTACGGACCCAAGGCCGTGACCGGCACGACGGTCACCCCATCCGGACGGCGGTAGCAGAAGCGCCCGCCCGTCACGACGATCAGAGCAACCGGTTCACCATGGCGCTCACGATCAACCTTGCGCGCCATGGTGAGCAGAGAGCGCGCGGCTTCGTCGGCCGCCGCCTCTCCGAGCTTCACCTCGACGGCGGCCCAGCGGCCGTTCGGAAGCTCGATGACGGCGTCAACTTCGTGCCCGAGCTGCGAATCTCGCCACGACGAGAAACGGGCCTGGAGGGCCTGGCCGTAGGTGCGCAGATCGCGCAGCACCAGCGACTCGAAGTGGAATCCCGCCGCCTCGAGGTCACGCTTCAACTCAACGATCCCCGCACCCAACGCTGACACGGCGATCGACGGATCGACGAAATGGTGCACCGGTGTCGTCCGCAACCGCGTGCGCGAGCGCAGGTGCGAGACCCAGGGCGGCAAAGGTTCCAGCAGCATCAACCGATCGAGGGCATCCACGTAATTGGCGAGGGTTCTCGGGTCGATCGACCCACGCGATCCGCCCACCTCGGTGGCCGTCGCTGCGTTGTTGATCGTCCCCCCTACCACTCGCGCCAAGGAGGCAAGAAGGCGCTCGATGTTGCCGGGGTTACGCCGTGGCCCAAGAGCGGGCACATCGACCTCAGCAACGTTTCGCAGGTAATCACCCATCCAGGCTCGCGCGTCGCTTTCGGTCATGTCGATGGTCTCGGGCCACCCCCCGACAACAACACGCTCCAAGAGTTCAACGACGCTGAGCGGCAGAGGTTTGGCCCCCTCAACAGTCTCGCCGTTGAGCAACGCCGCAAGACTGACCTCACCGCTCGAGTGGCCAGATTCGTACAACGACATCGGGCGCATGCGGAGACGACCAATTCGCCCTGCCCCAGAGTGCATTCGTGCGGTATCGCGCGGCCGCGATGAGCCGGTCAGCAGGTAGAGACCTTTGCCCTCATGGTCGTCCACGGCGCGACGGGTCAGGTTCCAGATCTCCGGGGTCTCTTGCCACTCATCGAAGAGTATGGGGGTCGGGTTGTCGAAGAGCAGCGTCGGATCGGCGACCAGGGCGGCACGCGCGACGCGATCGACATCCATTCGAAAGACTGTCGTAGCGGCCTGCGTCGCCGTCTCCGTCTTCCCAACCGCCTTAGGGCCGTCGATGAGAACAGCACCATTGACACGAAGCTTGTCGGCGAGCTCAGCGTCGACGACCCGAGGTCTGTAGTCGTTCATGACGTCAGGCTAGGCAGAGGGCACATCCCCATGCAATATTTGTCGACAACCAGATGCAAGATTCGTCACCCCTGAAATACGAGATCTGTTGACTCCGAACTGCGATGCTCGTCGTTTCGGGGCCTCAGAGCCCGAGCAGCCGCTCGGTGTCGCCGAAAACCTCCAGGCCCGAGGCGTGCGCGGTGCCCTCGAGCAGGATGCGGCCCGACGCGTCGCGGTGGCGCAGCGTGATGCGCGCATCCAGCGTCTCTTCGACGCGCTGATGCATCGCGGTGCGCAGCGGTGCGTGCAGCAGCCCGCCGCGCACCCGCTCGGCCTCGAGCTCGAGCCGGCCGTCGCGGCCCTCGATGCTCCAGCGCACGTGGCTGTCGTCGATCTCGAGGCGGCGCTCTCGGGCGCGCGTGTACGTGGTCCAGCGATGCAGCTTCCCGCTGTGCTTCAGCCCGACGATGAAGCCCCGGAACGACCCGCCGAGCCACGGGATGATCGCCACCGAGCCGATGAAGCTCGCCCCGGTGTCGGAGCCGTCGGGCGCGTCGATGTGGTTGCTCGCCATCCAGACGTAACCGGCCGGGAATGCCTTGCCCCAGTCCTTCTCGATGTAGCCGCGGCCGCCGTCGAAGCTGCGCTGCTCCCCTTCAACGGAGAGCTCGCCGGCCAGCCCGTGACCGAACGAGACGATGCCGTGGAAGCACTCCATGAACGGCACAAGCCCGTACCAGCCCATGATCCCCGGTTCACGCAGCGTCACCGGCCAGGGGTCGAGCGCGGTGGTGTAGCGGATGCTCCCCCGCAGCTGCGGCAGGTCGAGCGTGACCCCGTCGGGAGAGAAGGTGTTGCCGCCGACGCGCACCGCGAACCGATCGCTCGCCGCCTCGAAGTCGGCCGGATCAAACCGGTGGTACCAGCTGCGCCCCGTCAGGCCGTCGAGCACCTGCACGAAGGCTTCGTCGCGCGCGCCATCCTCGCCGGCCAGCCCGCGGAACACCCCGGGAATCACCGCCCACCGCTGCGAGCGGTCGGCCGACACGAGCTTGATGTACCAGCCCTCGAAGTAGCCGCGGTGCACACCCCGCCCGTGAAAGGCCTCGGGGTGCCGCACACCGCGCACGTAGTCGACCGGGGTTCGCATGGCGCCACCCTATGCGGGCTGGGCTGGTTCGTGCCATGGCGACGACGGGAGGACGCCGCGCGGTCAGCTCAGCGCTGCGGAACTCGGAGACTGCACCATCACCGCTCGACCCTTCCAGATCTGCGGATGGGAATGAGAGCGGTTCGCGATCATCCGCAGTTCTGGAAGTGCCGTCACGGGGAGACTCGCCAGATCGCCGTGCCACCGACCCTTCGCCGTTGTCGGCCCGCCTCGATAGCGTGAGGCCACTGATCGGTCGCCGACCGAACACACGAGAGAGGAACCGTCGATGGCGAAGGCAGCACAAGAAGGTTGGTACGACGACGGCAGCGGCCGTCAGCGGTGGTGGGACGGGCAGCAGTGGACGGATCGCTATCAGGACCCGTCAGAGGCGCCGAGCGCAGGGGGCCTCATCGATCAGATCAAGGCGGAGGCCGTCGCAGGCGCGCAGCCCCGGCCCGCGCCGCAGGGCATGAGCTACGTCGTTCTGCAGGTGGTGCTGAAAGAGAAGTTCTTCGGGTCGGGCTCGGGCAACCTGACAGAGCTCGAGCGGGCGATCAACGCCCAGGCCGCCCTGGGCTACCGGCTGCACACGATCACGACCTCCGCGTCGGGCAGCAAGGGCATGGGCGGTGGCGACCGTATTCAGGCCACGCTCGTGTTCGAGAAGCTCACGTAGGGCACCGTTCGGGCACGAACAGGCTGTGCCGCGGGGCTACGCTGAACCGGTGATCGTCGGCCTCGGCACCCTGCTCAACATCGTCACCATCGTCGTCGGCGCGGCCATCGGCGTGCTCATCGGCAACCGTCTGCCCGAGCGCACGAACCGGGTCGTCACCGACGCGCTCGGCCTCATCACGATCGTGCTCGGCGGCCTCAACCTCATGGCGCTCACCGACACCGACTTCGTCGGCGCGGTCGGCGCTGGCGGCACCTTCCTCGTCGTCATCGGCGCCCTGCTGATCGGCAGCATCGTCGGCTCGCTCGCCGGCATCGAGGCGCGGCTCGAGCGGTTCGGCGGCTGGCTGCAGCGGCGATTCACGCGGCCTGCGGCACGGGATGCCCGTGTCGAGCATCCCGATGGCGCCCCGCTCGCCCTCACCGGTCGCGACCGCTTCATCACCGGGTTCGTCGACGCCTCGCTGGTGTTCGCGATCGGCCCGCTCGCGATCCTCGGCGCCTTCCAGGACGGCACCGGTCAGGGCTTCGACCAGCTCGCGCTCAAGGCCACGCTCGACGGCTTCGCCTCCGTCGCCTTCGCGGCGTCGCTCGGCTGGGGCGTCGCGTTCTCGGCGATCCCCGTCGGCATCTGGCAGGGGCTGCTGACCGTGCTCGCGTTCTTCCTCGGCACCGTGATGTCGGGTGCGGCGATCGCCGCCCTCACCGCGACGGGCGGGGTGCTGCTGCTCGGCGTCGGCCTGCGCCTGCTCAACGTGCGCGCGGTGTCGGTGGCCGACATGCTGCCCGCGCTCATCGCGGCGCCCCTGCTGACCATCGGGGTGCAGGCGCTGCTGGGCTAGCTAGTCGACCACGTTGGTGAGCGGGTCGATCGGGCGCACGACCGCGCCCCGGGCATCCTCGACCGGATACCCCTCGCGCGCCCAGTACTCGAAGCCGCCGATCATCTCTTTCACCGGCACACCGAGGCGCGCGAGCTCGAGCGCCGCCTTCGCGCCGCCGTTGCAGCCGGGCGACCAGCAGTACACGACGACCGGGATGCCCTCACCGAGCTCGGCGACCCGCTCGGCCAGCTGCTGCCGCGGAATGTGCAGGGCGCCCGACGCGTGCCCCTGATCCCACGCAGCCTGGCCGCGCACGTCGACGAGGTGGAAGACCTCGCCCGCCTGACGGGCCGCCCAGACATCGGAGGCGTCGGTCTCGACGGCGAGCTTCGCGGCGTAGTGGGCGGCGGTCGACGACGGGTCGCCGAACAAACCCAAAGCCGAACTGGTCATCACCCCATGGTGCCAGGTGGTGGGAACACCGCGCGAGCGGCCCGCGTTATCGTTCAGCATGACGGATGATCTCGCCCCCGCCCCCGGAACCATCACCATGTACGGCGCCGACTGGTGCCGCGACTGCCGCCGAACCGAGGCGCTGCTCACCGACCTCGGCGTCGAGTGGACCAAGATCGACGTCGAGGCGTCGGCTGAGGCCGCCGCGCAGGCGCAGGCGATCAGCGGCCGCACGAACATCCCGGTGGTCGTGTTTCCCGACGGTTCGCACCTCGTCGAGCCGAGCGACGACGCCGTGCGCGAGAAGCTGTCGCTCTAGCCTCCGCTCGGAGCAACGACGGAGACAGCCCGTCTGCAACGGTGCTCTTCGCGGATATACCCGTTGTGGAACCCGGGTCTCCGTCGTTGCTCCGACTGCCTATCTCAGGTGCCGCCGGAAGAAGCGGTCGATGCGCCCCCAGGCGTCCTCGGCCTCGGCGGGGCGGTGACCGCCGGCCATCATCGGCTTCATCAGCACGCGCATCAGCGCCGGGCCGGCCGGCAGCGGGTTGAGGAAGGCGTGCCCCGCCTCGGGGTACTCGTGCACGTCGTGGTCGATGCCGCGCGCGGCGAGGGCCGCCTCCAGTTTCGCCGCCGCGCCGGGCAGCGTGCGGTCGCGCCCGCCGAAGCTGCCGACGATCGGGCACGCGCCGTCGAGGGTGTCGTCGAGGTCGGCGGGGAGCATCCCGTAGTTGACGGCCGAGGCGTCATAGTCGCCCGAGCTCGCGAGCAACAGTGCGAAACCGCCGCCCATGCAGAACCCGATCACACCCGCGCGGTCGCCGGTGTCGTCCCGCTCGAGCAGCAGGCGTCGCGCGGCCGCGATGTCGTCGAAGGCCGGGCCGGTGCCCGCCCGCAGCGCGCGGAAGGTCGCCGTCAGACAGCGTCGCGCCCCGCCCCGGCTGAACAGGTTCGGCATGAGCACCGCGTAGCCGAGGCCGACGAGCCGCTCGAGGTGGGCGCGCATCGAATCGTCGACGCCGAACACCTCGTGCACGACGACCAGCGCCGGATGCGGGCCCGGCCCGCTCGGAACCCCCAGCACCCCGGTCAGCTCGCCGCCGCGCGGGTCGCCCGGCTGCGGGATGATGACCTCCGTGAGCACGCTCTGCTCGGGCGCGGCGGCCGCGCCGCCCGGAGTGCCCGCGCTCACGACCGCACCCGCCCGATTCCGGGCACGAGCCGCCCGACCCGCGCGGCGTAGTCGCGGTAGCCGGGGTACTGGTCGAGCAGCATGAGGTCTTCGAACCGCGCCTTGGCCATGAGGATGCTCAGCAGCGCGATCCAGGCCAGCAAGTGCAGCAGCGAAGCGCCGATGGCGATGAGGCCCAGACCCAGCACGAGCAGGCCCGAGTAGATGGGGTGCCGCACCAGGCTGTACACGCCGCTCGTGACGAGCTGCCCGTCGGCCTTCGGAATCGGGCTCGGCGTCAGCGTGCGGCCCAGCGCACCGCCGGCGGCGAGCGCGATGCCCACGCCAAGCGCGACCAGCACGAGCCCGATCACGATGGTCGCGGCCTCCCGCGGCCAGAGCGAGCCCCACGGCAGGAAGCCGAGCAGCAGGAGGAACACGAACTGGGCCGCGACGAGCGCCCAGGCCGCCGCCGGGTGCAGTCGGAACGGCGCGGGCGCGGGGTCAGCATCCATGCCCCGACCCTACGCCCGAATCTCGGAGCAACGACGGAGACGGTGTGTGGAACCGGCCCTCTTTCGCAGAAGACACCGTTCCACAGTCGGTATCTCCGTCGTTGCTCCGAGCGAACGAGCCTCTAGCGGCGGGCCTTCTTCGCGGCGATCAGGTCTTTCTCGTCGATCGGCGCGAGGCCGCGGGCCGCCAGGTCGGCGTAGTACGCGCGGGCCTCCTCCTGCCGCTCGCGCTCGACACCGGTCGCGATCTCGGCGCGGATGTGCTCATCGCGCAGCAGGAAGGCGTCGGTCAGCGCGAGAGCGTGCGGCCGCAGGCGCGGCAGCAGGCGGTCGTCGATGTAGTCGGTGATCGCCTGGGCGCGGTGGTCGCTGAGCCGGCCGTGAATGACATACCAGGCCAGGTTCTTCTCGATCAGCCCGAGGCCGAAGAGGTCGCGCAGCCAGGTCAGCACCTGGCGCGTGCCCGCGTGCTCGACGTGCTCGAGCGCCTGGGTGAAGGCCTCCCACTGCAGCAGCTCACCGTGCGCGCGCGCCGTCTCGATGAGCGCGTTCTGGTGGCGGTTGAAGAGGGCCGCGGCTTCGTCGCGGGGCAGCTTGGATGCGGAGCGCAGCTTGCCCGCCAGCTCGGCCACCATCGTCTCGACCCGGTCGGTCAGCAGCTGCCGCTGCGCCGCGGTGTCGCGCACGTAGCCCACCGAGCGAGCGGTCGAGCCGAAGTCGACGACCGACTGGGCGAGCCTGCGCAGGCCCGAACGGTTGACGACGGCCTCCTCGACCTGGTCGGCGACGTAGTGGGCCATGACGCCCGCGTCGGCCTTCGCGAAGGCGCGCGAGTAGTCGGTGAGCAGCCGCTTGGCGACGAGCTGCAGCAGCACGTTGTTGTCGCCTTCGAACGTGGCGTAGATGTCCATGTCGGCGCGCAGCTGCACGAGCCGGTTCTCGGCGAGGAAGCCCTGGCCGCCGCACGCCTCGCGGGCCTCCTGGATGATGTCGAGCGCCGCCCAGGTGCTCAGCGGCTTGAGCGCCGCGGCGAGGGTCTCGAGGTCCTCCCGGTCGGCATCCGTATCGGCGGCGCCGGAGAAGACCGCGTCGAACTTCTCGAGGAAGACCTCGTGGGCGAACGACATGGCGTAGGTCTGGGCGAGGCGCGGCAGCAGGCGACGCTGGTGCCGCTGGTAGTCCATGAGCACGACCTCGCCGTCGGCGCCGTCGAACTGCCGCCGCTCGGAGCCGTAGCGGATCGCGATCGTCAGGGCGAGCTTGCTGGCCACCGTCGCCGCGCCGTCGAGCGAGACGCGACCCTGCACGAGCGTGCCGAGCATGGTGAAGAAGCGCCGGCCGGGGCTGGCGATCGGCGAGGTGTAGACGCCGTTCTCGTCGACGTCGCCGTAGCGGTTGAGCAGGTTGGTGCGCGGCACCCGCACGTTCGTGAAGTGCAGCCGGCCGTTGTCGATGCCGTTGAGGCCGCCCTTAAGGCCGTCGTCCTCGCCGCCGACACCGGGCAGGAAGGCACCGGTCTCGTCGCGCAGGGGCACGAAGAACGCGTGCACCCCGTGGTTGACGTTGCGGGTGATCAGCTGCGCGAAGACGACCGCGGCGCGGCCGTGCAGCGCGGCGTTGCCGAGATAGTCCTTCCACGCCGCGCGGAACGGCGTGTGGATGACCCACTCGTCGGTCGCGGGGTCGTAGGTGGCGGTCGTGCCGATGGCCGAGACGTCGCTGCCGTGACCGGTCTCGGTCATGGCGAAGGCCCCCGGCAGGGCGAGGCCGAGCGCGTCGGGCAGCCAGCGCTGGTGGTGCTCGTCGGTGCCGAGGTGCTGAATGGCGGCGGCGAACAGGCCCCACTGCACGCCCGACTTGATCTGCATGCTGGGGTCGCCCAGCACGAGTTCTTCGAAGCTCGCGATGTTGCCGCCGTTGTCCTCCTGGCCGCCCACCGACTTCGGGAAGGCGCGGTGCACCGAACCGTTCTCGACCAGCAGCTTCAACTGCCCGAGCACGCGCTCGCGGTGCTCGTCCATGCCGAGGTGCGGCAGACGCTGGAACTCGGGGCGCGCGACGAGCTCGCGCGAGTGCCGCCGGGCGTCGGCCCAGCGGCCGAGCAGCTGCTCGCCGAGCGCGGTGACGTCGACCGTGATGTCGTCGGGCACCGGAGCGGACGGCACCGAGGATGCGGCCGCGGTGGCGGGGTCGACCGCACCGGTGGCATCGACGGCCGCAGTGGGGGAGCCGGTGGCGGAGCCGGTCGCCGCGGGCGCCGGCTCGGGTGCGGAGGCGGGGGCCGAGGTCTCGAGCGTGCTCATGCCACCCACGGTAGGGCGGGGTGGTCGAGCGCGGGGGTTCGTCGTGCGGGGTCACGAACGCCCGGGGGCGGGCGGCAGGGCCTTTTGTGGATGCCCTCACAAACCCGGGGAATCGCATAGTGGGCGAGCGCAGGTTCTGCGGCCGCGCATCCCGCCCCCGTTCGCCCGCGGAGAATACCCCCCTGGGTATGCCGGGGATGTGGCATGATGGTGCCATGGCAACCGTTGAGCTGACCGCCGCCGACTTCGAGCAGACCGTCACGCGCGAAGGCATCACCCTCGTCGACTTCTGGGCCGAGTGGTGCGGCCCGTGCCGCATGTTCGCGCCCATCTTCGAGAAGGCCAGCGAGCAGCACCCCGACGTGACCTTCGGCAAGGTCGACACCGAAGCCGAGCAGGCGCTGGCGTCGGCGGCGAACATCCGCTCGATCCCGACGCTCATGGCGTTCCGCGACGGCATCCTCGTCTTCGCCCAGCCCGGCGCACTGCCGGCGCCCGCGCTCGAGCAGGTCATCACCGCGGTCAAGGGGCTCGACATGGACGAGGTGCGCGCGCAGGTCGCCGCCGCCGAGGCGCAGGCCGACAGCTAGCCGTGCACGGTCGGCGCGCGCTGAGCATCCACGTCCCCTGACGGGAGTGGCGTCGGCGCGGTGCTCTCGGTCATCACGAGTGCGTTCCTGGTGTTCGAGCTCATCGAGGGGCGCACCTACGGCTGGTGGCTCGCGACCGACGGGCTGACGCTCGGCGACTGGGTGTGGCCGCTCGCCCTCAGCCCGGTACCGATCGCGTTCGTGCGCTGGGGCCTGCGGCGCGAGCGGGCCGGCACGAATCTGCTCGCGCTCGCGGGCGGGTCGTTCCTCGCCAGCGGCGCGGGCGGCTCGCTCGGCAGCGCGCTCGACGGCCGGCTCGACGCCGCGGGGTTGCCGCCGGAGGCCCGTGACGACGTGGTCGCCGCGGTGGGCGACAGTGCCGGAGCCGCGATGAGCGGGCTCGGCGACAGGGCGTTGGCCGGCTACAGCTCGGCGCGGGCGCGGGCGCGGAAGAAGCGGCGCACGCGCTCGCGCACGGTCGCGGGCGGCGGCTCGTTGTAGCGATCGACGTATTCCTGACCCGACATGCTCTGGATGCGGGCCATGATCGCGTCGGTCGCGTGGCGGCGGGCACGGCCCGAATCGGCGGTGCCGAAGGGGGTGAGATCCATCGGCTCGCCGAAGTGCACGGTGATCGGCACCCGCCGGATGCGTCGCGAGCCGACCGGCTGCAGGTGCTGCGTGCCGATGAGCGCGACCGGCACGACGGGGGCACCCGCCGTCAGTGCGAGCCAGGCCACGCCGGTCTTGCCGCGGTAGAGGCGACCGTCGCGCGACCGTGTGCCCTCGGGGTAGATCGAGAAGGCCTGGCCCGCCTGCAGCTTGGCGAGCCCGGCATCGAGCGCCTCCCGCGCGGCCTGACCGGCCCCGCGCGTGACCGGGATCGCGCCGACGCCCGAGAAGAACGAGCGGGACGCCCATCCCTTCAGCCCGCGACCCGTGAAGTACTCGTCCTTCGCCAGGAAGCTCACGGGGCGTCGCGCGAGCAGGCTGATGACGATCGAGTCGATGAACGACAGGTGGTTGCTCGCGACGACGACCGGACCCTCGGCCGGCATGTTCTCGCGGCCGATCACGGTGGGCCGCCAGATGAGCCTCGCAATGGGCGCGAGGAACGCGCGAGCGAGGAAGGTCAGCACTGCCCTATCGTGGCACGGGTTCTATTCCGCCGGAGGAATGTCGTCGGGCGGAACGTCATCGACGGGCGGCTCGACGGCGAGCGCAGGCTCGTCGAACGGCGTCGACTCCGAGGGCGCGGGCGGCTCCTCGCCGCGGACGATCGCGAGCACCGCATCCCCGAAGCGCTCGAGCTTGGCCGCGCCGACGCCGCTCACCTGCGACAGCTCGTCGAGCGTCGATGGCTCGGTGAGGGCGATGCCGCGCAGTGTCGCGTCGGCGAAGACCACGTAGGCGGGGGCACCGAGCGCGCGAGCCGTCGCCGCCCGCCAGGCGCGCAGGCGCTCGAACAGCGGCGCGGCCGCGGGCGGCAGGTCGCTCGCGGCGGCGCTGCGGCTGCGGCCGGAGCGACTCGCGCGCACGACCTCACGGCGCAGGGCGACGGTGCGCTCGCCGCGCAGCACGGTGCCGCTCGCTTCGGTGAGCACGAGCGTGCCGTAGCCGTCGCCGTGCACGGCGAGCAGGCCCTGGGCCAGCAGCTGCCGCACGACGCCGCGCCACTCCACGTCGCTCAGCTCGGTGCCGATGCCGAAGGTCGCGAGGTCGGCGTGCCCGAGCTGCTCGACGCGCGGCGTGCGCTTGCCGAGCAGGATGTCGATGAGTTGACCCGCGCCGTAGCGCTGCCGCCGCTCGCGGTCGAGCCGCACGATCGTCGAGAGCAGCTTCTGGGCCGGCACCGTGCCGTCCCAGCTCTCGGGCGGGTTCAGGCACGTGTCGCAGTTGCCGCAGCGGCCGCCGGGCAGCTCCTGCCCGAAGTACGCCAGCAGCTGCGCGCGACGGCACTCGACGGTCTCGCAGAGGGCGAGCATCGCATCCAGCAGCTGGCTCATGCGGCGCTTGTGCGCCGCGTCGCCCTCGGACTTGTCGATCAGCTGGCGCTGCTGCACCACGTCCTGCAGGCCGTAGGCGAGCCAGGCGGTCGAGGGCAGGCCGTCGCGGCCCGCACGCCCGGTCTCCTGGTAGTAGCCCTCGACGCTCTTCGGCAGGTCGAGGTGCGCGACGAAGCGCACATCGGGCTTGTCGATGCCCATCCCGAACGCGATCGTCGCGACCATCACGATGCCGTCCTCGCGCAGGAAGCGCGACTGATGGTCGGCGCGCACCGCGGCGTCGAGGCCCGCGTGGTACGGCAGCGCCGGGATGCCCTGCGCCTGCAGCTCGGCCGCCGTCTTCTCGACGCTCGCCCGCGACAGGCAGTAGACGATGCCCGCGTCACCGGGGTGCTCGGTGCGGATCAGCTGCAGCAGCTGCTGCACCGGCTGGTTCTTCGGCTCGATGCGGTACTGGATGTTCGGCCGGTCGAAGCTCGCCACGAACCGCCGCGCCTGGCCGAGGTCGAGCCGCTGCACGATCTCCTGCGCCGTCGCCGCCGTCGCCGTCGCCGTGAGGGCGATGCGCGGGATGCTCGGCCAGCGCTCGTGCAGCACCGACAGCGCGAGGTAGTCGGGCCGGAAGTCGTGGCCCCACTGCGAGACGCAGTGCGCTTCGTCGATCGCGAACAGGGCGATGCGGATGCTCGCGAGGAGCTCTTGCGTGGCGGGCACGGTGACGCGCTCGGGCGCGAGGTAGAGCAGATCCACCTCGCCGGCCCGCAGCGCCTGCTCGACGGCACGGCGCTCGTCGGGCGTCTGCGTCGAGTTGAGGAACGCGGCGCGGACGCCGACGGCCTCGAGGGCATCCACCTGGTCTTTCATCAGGGCGATGAGGGGCGAGATGACGACACCGACGCCCTCGCGCACGAGCGCCGGGATCTGGTAGCAGAGGCTCTTGCCGCCGCCGGTCGGCATGAGCACGAGGGCGTCACCGCCCGCGACGACGTGCTCGATGATCGCCTGCTGCTCGCCGCGGAAGGCCGGATAGCCGAAGACCCGCTCGAGCACCTGCTGCGGGCCAGGCGCGCTGGTCTGCTCGGCGCCTGTCTGCTCGGCGCCCGTCGGCTCGGCGGTCGTGGTCACCCGCCCCAGGCTAGTCGGCGCCGCCGACCCCGGCTTCGCGCTCGCGGCGCACGTGCGAGCGCGCGTGCTCGACCGCGTCGTCGAGGGAGGCGATGAGGTGCGCGGGGTGCCGCAGGCGGTGCGTGACACCGACGCGCTCGATGAGGTCGCGGTGCTCGGGCTGCACGCCCTTGACGATCGCGGTCACGCCGCGGCGCTCGAGGGCGTCGATGATGTCGGCGATCACGCGGGCGCCCGTGGCGTCGAGCGACCGCAGCTGCGACAAGCGGATGATGACCACCGAGACGTCGTCGATCGCGGCGATCTCGTCGAGCACGCGCTCGGCCGCCCCGAAGAAGAGCGAGCCGTCGAGGCGCACGACCGCGATGCGCTCATCGCCCGCCTGAGCGATGCCGGCGATCGGCTCGCGCGTCACCCGGCTCGACCGAGCGAGATCGCGCAGCGCCACGAGTGCCGCCGCCGCGATGCCGATGAGCACCGCGGTGATGAGGTCGAACGCGACCGTCACAATCGCCGTGCCGATGAAGATGAGCGCGTCAGAGCGGGTCGAGCGCAGGATGGCGCGCACGGTGGCCGGCCCCACCATGCGCGTCGCCGTGATGAGCAGCACGCCGGCGAGCGCCGCGAGGGGGATGCCCGCCACGAGCCCGCTCGCCACGAGCACCACGACCAGCAGCACGAGGGCGTGCACGATGGCGGACAGCCGCGTGCGGCCGCCCGAGCGCACGTTGACCGCGGTGCGGGCGATCGCTCCCGTCGCGGGCATGCCGCCGAAGAGCCCCGAGGCGACGGAGGCGAGCCCCTGGCCCAGCAGCTCGCGGTCGGCATCCACCCGGCCGGTCGGGGCGAGGGAGGCGGCGACGCGCGCCGACAGCAGCGACTCGATCGCGGCGAGCGCCGCCACGGCCGCCGCCGGGCCGATGAGTGCGAGCGGGTCGATGCCGGCGAGCGACGGCAGCCCGGGCGCGGGCAGCTGCGCGGGCAGCTCGCCGATCACCGCGACGGGAGCGTCGAGCAGGGTGGCGAGCACGGTGACGATGACGATCGCGATGAGCGAGGCGGGCATCAGGCGGTGGATGCGGGGCAGCAGCAGCATGAGCACCGCGACGATCGCCACGATGCCGAGAGTCCAGCCGACCACGGGCCACTGCGCGGCGAGCACCGCATCGACCGCACCGAGCAGGGCGTGCGGCTCGACCTCGACGGGAACGCCGAGAGCGGCCGGCACCTGCTGCGCGGCGATGATGACCGCGATGCCCAGCGTGAAGCCCTCGATCACCGGCCACGGGATGTAGGTGACGACGCGGCCGATGCGCGCGAGCCCGGCGGCGATCACCATCGCGCCGGCGATGAGCGACACTACGGCGACGGCGGCGACGCCGTACTGCACGACGATCGGCGCGAGCACGACCACCATCGCCCCCGTCGGGCCGGAGACCTGTACGTTCGAGCCCCCGAACACGGCGGCGACGAAGCCCGCCACGATGGCGGTCACGAGCCCCGCCTCCGCGCCCACCCCGGAGCTCACCCCGAAGGCGAGCGCCAGCGGCAGCGCCACCACGCCGACGGTGAGCCCGGCGAGCAGATCGCCCTTCCAGGTGCGGCGCAGGTCGCGGTAGTCCCGGCGCGACGGCAACATGCCTCCCAGAATGCCCGGGGGCTGCCGGTCGGACTAGGGCTGAAAGTCCTGCCGCTAGATGTGGATAGCGGGGTCGACGACGAAGCCGTCGGCCCCCGTGCGGCCCGCGCCGCGCTCGATCGGGCGCGAGGTGGCCGGGATGCCGGTCGCGACGGAGTCGGCGGGAACATCCTTCGTCACCAGGGCGAGGGCGCCGATCTGCGAGCGATCGCCGATCGTGACGGGGCCGAGCACCGTGGCGTTGGCTCCGATGAGCACGCCGTTGCCGACCGTGGGGTGGCGCTTGCCGCGCTCGAGGGTGCGACCGCCGAGCGTGACGCCGTGGTACAGCATGACGTCGTCGCCGATCTCGGCCGTCTCGCCGATGACGACGCCCATGCCGTGGTCGATGAACAGCCGCTTGCCGATCGTCGCCCCGGGGTGGATCTCGATGCCCGTCCACCAGCGCGCGCCCTGCGCGACCATGCGGCCGAGCAGCTTGAACCCGTGGCGCCACAGCCAGCTCGCGACGCGGTGCCACCAGACGGCGTGCAGGCCCGCCGAGGTGAGGAACACCTCGAGGGCCGACCGCGCGGCCGGGTCACGCAGACGGGCCGTGCGGATGTCCTCCCGCACGCTCATCTACGCCTGCAGGTCTTCGTACAGCACGCTCGAGAGGTAGCGCTCGCCGTAGCTCGCCACGATCACGACGATCGTCTTGCCGGCGTTCTCGGGGCGCTTCGCGAGCTCGACGGCGGCGTGCACGGTCGCGCCCGACGAGATGCCGGCGAGGATGCCCTCCTCCGCCGCGAGGCGGCGCGCCATCGAGACGGCCTGGCCGATGTTGACGTCGACGACCTCGTCGTAGATCTCGCGGTCGAGCACCGCGGGCACGAAGTTGGCGCCGATGCCGGCGATCTTGTGGGGGCCGGGCTGGCCGCCGTTGAGGATCGGGCTCTCCTCCGGCTCGACCGCGACAACCTGGAGGCCGGGCTTCTGCTGCTTGAGGTACTGGCCGGTGCCGGTGATCGTGCCGCCCGTGCCGACGCCCGCGACGAAGATGTCGACGGCGCCGTCGGTGTCGTTCCACACCTCGGGGCCGGTGGTCGCTCGGTGGATGGCGGCGTTCGCCTCGTTCTCGAACTGGCGGGCGAGCACGGTGCCCGGGCGCTCGGCGACGACCTTCTCGGCCGCGGCGACAGCGCCCTTCATGCCCTCGCCCGCGGGGGTGAGGATGAGCTCGGCGCCGTAGGCGCGCAGCAGCATCTTGCGCTCGTTGCTCATCGACTCGGGCATGGTCAGCACCGCGTGGTAACCGCGCGCGGCGGCGATCATGGCGAGGGCGATGCCGGTGTTGCCGCTCGTCGCCTCGACGATCGTGCCGCCCGGCTTCAGCGCGCCGCTCTTCTCGGCGGCGTCGACGATGGCGACACCCAGGCGGTCCTTCACGCTCGCGGAGGGGTTGTAGAACTCGAGCTTGGCGAGCACCGTCGCGCCGGCACCGTCGGTCACCTTCCGGAGGGTCACGAGCGGGGTGTTGCCGAAGACCTCGGTGATGTCGGAGTAGATGCGAGCCATGGTGTTCTCCTCAGGGTGCAGCGCCTCAGCGGGGCCACGGGGCGGCGGATGCGGGCGGGGCCAGCATCCAGGGTACGGGGGCGCCCTGCCCGTCGCCCGTTTGTGACGGAGCGGCGCCACGGGAGACAACGACGGCGGGGCGGGAGTATTCCCCCGCCCCGCCGCCGTCACGCCCGCGCTGAACCCTGCGCTAGCGCACGCGCGGCCCGGGCCCCGGCTTCCCGGGCACCCGGCGGTCATCGCTGACGGTCGTCGTCGGGGCGAAGCCCTCCGCGGTCACCGTCACCGCTACCGAGAGCCAGGTTCCGGCGTCCCCCGCCGTCACCCGGTAGGTGCTCGCCGTCGCGCCGTCGATCGGCACACCGTCACGCAGCCACTGGTAAGCGAACTGCGCGTCGTCGGCGGCCACGCGCGGGTCCTTCACGCGAGGCTCCTTGCCGACCACCGCCGGGCCGACGATCTTCGGCTCGCGCAGCACCTCGATGGCGGGCAGCGGTGCCGCCAGCTCGAGCGGCACGGCGATCTCGGTGCCGTTGTCGGGCACGGCGATCACCAGCTGCTGCGGACCGCTCAGACCCTCGGGCAGGGTCACCGTGAGGGTCGCGCGACCCGTCTCATCCGATCGCGCGACGATGGTCGCGTCGATCGGCGCCGAGCCGAGCACCTCGCCGCCGAGGCTCACCACCACATCGGCCTCCCGGTCACCCTGATTGGTGAACAGCAGCGAGCTGAGCGTGATGGTCACCTCGTCGCCGCCCCGATAGCCGTCGGGACCGGGAGCGCTGAGCGACAGCCCCACCGACCGCTGGGCGAGATCGGGGCTGATCGGCGAGAAGGCGCCGACGTAGTCCACGAACGCCTGCAGGTCGATGCGGCCGGAGTCGGCGCGCTGCGTTCCCTGCGCGAGGGTGGCGAAGTTGTCGCCTCCCGCCGCGAGGAACGAGTTCACCACCACGCGCACCTGCTGGCCCGCCGTCACCGGCTCGCCGTTGAGCAGCATCGTGCCGATGCGCTCGCCCGCGGGCCGCGTCGGGTCGTAGTCGTACGCGAAGGTCGACGAGACACCGAGCTTCAGGAAGGGTCGGCTGCTGCCCGCCGGCTGCCACTGCTGCTCGAGCACCGAGCGCAGCTGGGCGCCCGTGAGCGTCATGGTGAACAGCGTGTTGGCGAATGGCTGCACGTTGGCCGCCTCCCGGAAGGTGAGGTTGCCCGCCGGATCCTGCGCGCCGCTGGACGCGAACAGCAGGTTGGCGCGCAGACCGCCCGGGTTCATGAGGGCGATCTCGGTGCCGAGGTCGCGCGTCGCCCACAGCTGGGCGTCGGCGACCACGTTGCCGAGCGTCGACTCCGCCCCGCGGTTCTCGTTCACGGCGCCGTTCTGGCCCGTGAAGTCGATGCCGCGGAGGAAGTCGTCGGTGATCTCCCCCAGGCTGGCGTTGCCGGCGACGGCCGCGAACGCGACCGCCTCCGCCACGATGGCGGCGATCTCCGGGTCGGGCTGCGCGGCCCCCACGAGCGGCTTCACGCCGGCCGTGATGCTGAGCAGCTCGCTCGACGCCGGGTCGACCGTCAGCTCGAGGTGCCCGTAGGCCTCACCGTACTGGCCGCCCTGGATCAGCGGCATCACCTCATCGGTGCCCGGGACGGGAACCTCGAGGTCGTACTGCAGGTGGGTGTGGCCCGACACGACCGCGTCGACCTTGCCGAGCACGCCGCGGATCAGATCGCCGAACTCGCTGTCGCCCGTGGCCGCCTCGAGGGTCGTCGAGGGAGCGCCCTCGTGCACGACGAGGATGACCACGTCGGCCTCCCCATTGGCGGCGACGCCGTCCTGCAACTGGTCGGCCACCCGCACGGCCGCGGCGGTCATGTCGCCGAAGTCGAGCGTCGCGATGCCATCCGGGCTCACCAGCGACGGCATGCTCTCGGTCAGCACGCCGATGAAGCCGATGTCGACACCGTCGACCTCGATCACCTCGTACTCCTGGTAGGCCGGGGTCTGCGTTCCCTTCTCGTAGATGTTCGCGCCGAGGTAGGGGAAGTCGGAATTCGGGATGACCCGGTCATCGACATCCGCCCGCCCCTGATCGAACTCGTGGTTGCCGAGCGTGCTCAGGTCGAGACCCATCGCGTTGAGGACGTCGAGGGTCGGCTCGTCGTTCTGGATGAACGAGGTGAAGGTGGACGCCCCGATGCTGTCGCCCGCCGAGATGAACAGGGTATTCGGGTTCGCGGCGCGCGTCGCCTCGACCAGCCCGCCGAGAACGGCGGCACCGGCGGCCGGCGGAGCGGCCTCGAGCCGACCGTGCAGGTCGTTGATGGTGAGGATGTCGATCTCGACCGGTGCGTCGGAGATCGCGATCGGCTCGGCCGAGGCCGGAGCGGCCGTCAGCGTGACGAGACCGAGCGCGACGGCGACAGCGGTGCCGAGCGCGGTGGTGCGGCGGGCGGCAGCGCGATGCGCGTCACCGCCGAGCCTCGGTGGTGTGGAAAACGGCATGACGAAGAGTCCCCCCTCGTGAAACGATGTCAGATGTAGACACATCTGTTTACCCCCGTTCGGGGGTCACGCGGCCGACTCTAGACGACACCGCCCCCGCCCGTCGAGTGCTCGCATGAGTGGACGATGAAACGTCAGCGAAGCGTCGCGCACTGTTCACCGTCGCCGACCTGGCATGATCGAGCGCGGAGGTGCACGTCGTGCTCACAGTGGTCCTCGGGCTCGCCGGCGCCCTCGTCTACGGCGCCGCCGACTTCCTCGGCGGACTCTCCGCGCGCCGCATCTCGGCCCTGCGGGTGACCGCCGTCGGGGCGCTCTCGGGCGTCGTGCTGCTGTTCGCGGCGACCCTCGTGATTCCCGGGCGCTGGTCGTGGGAGGCCGTGCTGTGGGGCGGCATCTCGGGCATCACGGGGGCCGCCGCCATCGCGCTGCTCTACGCGTGCCTGGCGATCGGGCCGATGAGCATCCTGTCGCCGCTGACCGCCGTGACCTCGGCGATCGTGCCGCTCACCTGGGGGCTCGCCACCGGTTCGCAGCTGGGAGCCATCGCATACCCGGCGTTCGGCCTCGCGCTCATCGCCGTCGTGCTCGTCGGCTTCGTGCCGTCGAAGGAGGCCGTGCGGCCGACGGCGGCGGGGCTCGTCATGGCAACCGCCTCGGGCACGCTCATCGGAGCGTTCTACATTCTCGTCGACCAGACGCCCGACGACTCGGGGCTGGTGCCGCTCGTCGCCAACCGCACGGTCAACGCCACGATCATGATCACGCTCATCGTCGCGCTCGCCATCATCGCCGCTGCGCGGCACGTGCGGGCGGCGGATGCACCGCTCGCGGTGCTCGACGGCGCGCACGGCGCGCCGCACGGGCTCGGCGACGCGCACGCGACGGGGAGGATGGGCTCGGGTATCCCGGCCGCACCCGGCTCCGGCGGGACTGCGCGCGGCGGACTGCTCCGGGCGAGTGCGGCCGCCCTGCGCGGCGGCTGGCGGGGCGGCTTCTGGCTCGCCGTCGGCTGCGGCGTGCTCGACGCGCTCGCCAACATCATCGTGCTCATCGGCCTGCGGGTCGGCGACCTCACGATCGTGTCCGTGCTGACCGCGCTCTACCCGGCCGGCACGATCCTGCTCGCCGCGCTCGTGCTGCGCGAGCGCATCGCGCGGCTGCAGTGGGTCGGGCTCGCGCTCGCCCTGGCCGCGAGCGCGATGCTCGCCGCGGCCTGAGCCCGCATCCCGCACCGCCCGTCGTTGCTCCGAGAAACGGGCTAGAGGGCGGCGAGATCGTCGAGCAGGCGGTCGCCCGCGCGCACAGCAGTCGTCTCGGCCTCGATCTCGGCGCGCTCGAGCAGCTCGCCAAAGCGGCGGGCGCGCGGGCGCGTGATGAGGGTGACGACGGTGCCGGGCTTGCCGGCACGGCCGGTGCGCCCCGCGCGGTGCAGGTACGTCTTGTACTCGTCGGGGGCGTCGGCCTGCACCACGAGCGAGATGTCGTCGACGTGGATGCCCCGGGCCGCGACATCCGTCGCCACGAGCACGCGCACGCGCCCGCTCGTGAGCTTCTCGAGGTTGCGGGTGCGGCGGGCCTGGTTGAGGTCGCCGTGCAGGCTGACCGCGGCGATGCCCGCGTCGTCGAGCTGATCGGCGAGCTCCTCAGCGAAGGCGCGGGTGCGGGCGAAGACGAGCGTCTTGCCCGGGCCGGCGACGAGCTGCTCGATGACGGCGCGCTTCTCGCGCTGCTCGACGAGCAGCACGCGGTGCTCGATGGTCGACGACTGCTGGTCCTCGCCCGCGACCTCGTAGACGGCGGGTTCGGTCAGGAACTCGTCGACGAGGCTCGCGACCCCGGTGTCGAGGGTCGCCGAGAACAGCAGGCGCTGCCCCCCGGCGCGCGTGCGGCGGATGATGCGCTGCACCGGCTCGAGGAACCCGAGCTCGCACATGTGGTCGGCCTCGTCGAGCACGACGACCTCGATCTGGCTGAGGTCGAGCCGGCGCTGCTCCACGAGGTCCTCGATGCGACCGGGGGTGCCGATGATGATGTCGACGCCGCGCTGCAGGGCTCCGACCTGGCGGCCCTGGGGCACACCGCCGTAGATCTGCGTCGTGAACAGACCCACGCTGCGGGCGATCGGCTGCACGGTCGCGTCGATCTGCAGGGCGAGCTCGCGGGTCGGGGCAAGGATGAGCGCGCGCGGGGCACGACCCATCTCGCGGCGCGTGCCGCCGCGGTTCTGCATCAGACGCTCGACGAGCGGGGCGCCGAAGGCGATCGTCTTGCCCGAGCCGGTGCGACCGCGGCCGAGCACGTCGCGGCCGGCGAGCACGTCGGGGATCGTCGCCGCCTGGATCGGGAACGGCTGCTCGGCCCCGAGGTCGGCGAGCGTGCGCACGATGTTGCCGCCGAGCCCGAGGTCGGCGAAGGTCACACCCTCGACGTCGGCGGCCTCGACGGCCCGTGCGGCGAGCCGCTCGAGAACGACATCGTCGGTCGCGGCCGGGGTCGCCGCGCGGTCGGGGTAGAAGCTCGAGGGGCGCGCGGCGTCCTGCTCGCGCTGCGTGCGCACGGGAGCGGCGGACTGCGAGCGGGCGGGGCGGGGCTCGCGGGTCGGCCGGGCGTCGCGCGCGGGGCGGGCGGGGCGGGGCTCGCGGGTCGGCCGGGCGTCGCGCGCGGGGCGGGCGTCGCGGGCGGGATGCTCGTCGCGCGCCGGGCGGGCGGCCCCGGTCTTCGGGCGCCACTCGGGGCGGTGCACGGCCCGACCCGTGCCGGTGCGCTCGGCACCGTCGCGCGAGGGGGTGCGGGGCGCGCCGCCGCGGGTGGACCCGCGGGGAGCTGCGCCGCGCGCGCCGCCAGATCGCGGCGCGGCGCCGCGCGTGGGCGCAGCATCCCGACCCGCGGTGCGGCGGTCGCTGTCACGGGGCTCGTCGCGCGACTCGGTGCGGCCGGAACCGCCGCGCTCGGCGCTGAGGCCGCGCTCGACCCGCTCGTCGCGGCTCCAGCGCGGCTTCTTGCCCGTCGACGACGCGGAGGCCGCGGCCTCGTCGGGACGGTAGCCGCGGTGCTTAGGGCTGCGCGAGCCGGGGGCTCCGGCGCGGGCGGTCGAGCCGCCGGTCGAGCGGGCAGGCGTGCGGGGGGTCTGGCCGGCGCGCGGGGCGCCGCCCTTCTTGTTCTGAGGCATGGTTCTTTCTGGGGTAACGCAAGAAGCTTCGTCGGCGCACGCGCGCCGCGATCCCAGGCCGCCGATGGCTGGGGGCCGTCACATCTCGAGGTGAGCCCGTACCGTCGATCGACGGCGGGCACCGGCCCTGAGGCGCACACAATGCAGATGGCGGGAACTCCCGCCCGCCTCCAGCCGACCCCTCAGGGTACCCCACCACCCTCCGGCCCGGCCCGGTGCAGCCCGTATTCTGGGCGCATCGTGATCACCGTGACCGTCGAAGACCCGCGCCAGCCCGAGGTGGAGGCCCTGCTGCGGGCGGGCGACGCCTACGCGCTCAGCCTGTACCCGCCGGAGAGCTGCTACATGCTGAACCTCGACGAGCTCGGGGCGCCGGGCGTCACCGTGTTCGTCGCGCGCGACGCGCAGGGCCGCGCGCTCGGCATGGCCGCGCTCGTCGATCGGGGCGACGGCACGGGCGAGCTGAAGCGGCTGTACGTCGACGAGGCCGGGCGCGGTCAGGGCATCGCGACGACGGTCATGGATGCTCTCGAGGCGGCCGCGGAGGCGCAGGGCATCCGCACCCTGCAGCTGGAGACCGGCCCGAAGCAGCTCGCTGCGATCACGCTCTACGAGCGGCGCGGGTACCGGCACATCCCGAACTTCGGGCCGTACGTCGGCGACGAGTTCAGCGTCTGCATGGAGAAGCCGCTCGGCTCGTGAGGGTCGGCGCTCAGCCGGCGATCACCCAGTCGAGCGCCTCTGCCACCGCGGTGAGGTCGAGCGAGAACGCGGCGTTGTTGGGGCCCATCTCGCGCGCCTGCTCGCCGGAGCGCCCGATGATGGCCCCGTACTCGAGGCCGCCCGCGACCGCCAGCGTGCAGTAGTAGCCGTACAGGTGCGCGTCGCTGAAGATCTCCAGCACCCGCGTGCCCGGCGCGCAGGAGGCGATGCCGGTGAGCGCGGACCCACTGACCCCGACGACGGCCGCGGCGGCCGCGAAGTCGGCGGCCTGGTCGTCGCTCGTCATCGGGTCGTAGCGCTCGAAGCCGCGGGCGTCGGCGAGGGCCTCGATCTGCTCCCACTCGATCGGCTCGCGTCCGTAGCCGTCACGCACGACGAGCAGGCGGCGGCCTCCCCGGGGCGGATCGCCCAGCGCGGCGCGCAGCAGGTGCGGCACCATCGGCAGGTACTGCCGCCGGAGGCCCGGCAGGGTGGGGGCGAGCGCCCGGTCGACGCGGAGCTGCTGCCCGCGCTCGAGGCGCACGAGCCGATCGTCCGCGAGCCCGAGGCGGGCGAGGGTGCGCTCGCCCTCCGGGGAGCGGTGGGCGGGCACGACCACCGCATCGACGCTCGCGAGGTCGAGTCCCGCCGCGCGGGCCACGGCGAGCCGCCCCAGGGCGTCGGGGATGAAGTGCCCGAAGTGCTCGCCCCAGGTGCTCATCAGTACGAGCGCGGTGCCCCGGATGCGGGGCGCGCGCCGATCGCGCGGCGGCGGCGCCTCGGCTTCAGCGATGAGGTGAACGTCGGATCCGAACCAGGTGAGCTCGGGATGCACTCGACCACGCCGGTCGAGCACCCATCCGCCCGAACCGACGATCGTCGCGCCGTCGAGCTCGAGAACCCCGCGCTCGGGCATCTCGGGGGCGAAGAAGGTCGAGAGCGGCAGGGGGAGGTCACCGAAGACCCGCACGTCGGGGGGCGCAACCGCGGCGCGCTCAGTGGCGCGATGCCACCGGGCTCCCGCGGCGACGGCGTCGGCGATGCTCGCGTACTGGGGTGCGCCGCGGAGCCTCACGGCGCGCCCGTCCCGCCGCCGGCCGCGCGGGCCGCCGTCGTACGGCGGCGCGGCGTCGCGCCGACGGTCACGGGTTCTGACGCGGGGTCCGGCTCCGGCTCCGGCGGCAGGGAGGGCACGGCGAGCAGCTCGAGCACGACGAGCAGGGCGGCGGCGAGCAGGGCGCTCGCGAGCACGCTCAGCACCGACAGGGGCGGCTGCAGGAGGGCGGGCAGCGCGGCGAGCACGACGAGCACCGCACGGGCCCAGCCCCGCTTCGCGTGCAGGGCCGCGGCGACCGGGCTTGGACCGATGCCGAGAGCATCGCGGGCCGAGACGAGGCCCGCGGCGACGGCGGTGCGGGCGCGCGCCGCGAGACCGGACGCGCCGACCCACCAGGCGACGAGGAGCACGACGACGCTCAGCGCGACGAGACCGAGCACGGTCGACAGGGCGTAGCCGGTCATCGCGTCGAACACGGCGGCGGCGAAAGCCGACGAGTCGGGGCCGACGTAGGCACTGATCGCGGTGCGGGCGAGCGAGAAGCCGAGGGCGAGCGCCGCGGTGACGCCGAGGCCGACGAACCCGAGAGCGCGCAGCGTGCGCGGTCGACGCGGGGCGAGCAGCACGGCACCGACCAGCAGGGCGGCGGTGATCCAGGGCAGCCAGAGCCCGACCGTCATGCCGACCTGGAAGAGCACGCGCGCGAGCGCGAGGTTCGGCACCTCCGCGAGCACGATGGCACGATCGATGTCGGGGATCGCCGCGGCGAAGGGCACCCCCTGCTCGACGAGCGCCTCGCGGACATCCGCGACGATCGGCCCGAGCGGAAGGCTCAGCGTGCCGTCGCGATCGAGGGCGAGGAGCGAGTCGGGCGAGCCCGACAGCAGCCGGATGCTCTGCGTGTGCAGCACCGCGACGGAGCGCTCCCAGGCCGCACTGAAGGCATCGGACCGCACGACCTCGGCGACCACGTCAGCGACGAGCGAGCGCACCCCGGCGGCGATCGGCGCGCTGACCAGGTCGAGCGCGGCCTGCGCGCGCGGGCCGAGCTCGAGGGCCTCGCCCAGCCCGCCGAGCAGCTCGGCCGTGACCGCATCGATGTCGACCTGCTCGTCGACGAGAGCGGTCACCTCGACGATGATGCGCTCCTGCACCACCGGGTCGTCGGCGAGCGGGGCCAGCGCGCTGACGAAGCGCTCGGTCTGCGCCAGCTGGGTGGTCGCCCAGTTCGCCATGATGGCGCCGGGCAGCAGCAGCAGACCGAGGGTGGCCAGCACCCCCGCACCGAGCGCCCGCCCGCGCATCAGCGCGCGCCGCTCTTCAGGCGCTCGATCTCGTCGCGGATGCGCTGGATGTGGTCGGGGGATGCCGTACCGGCGCCGGCGACCTCATCGAGCTCGGCCGCCAGGGCGTCGAGCTCGGCGCGGGCCGCGCGAGCATCCGCGTCGGCGGCGCGATCGGCGGGCGACGGCAGCCGGATCGTGCCCGTCGCGGTCGGCAGGCCCTCCTTCGCGCGATCGGCGGTGACCTCCTCGCGCGCCTGATCCATGGCGGTGATGACGATGCCGATGAGGATGTTCAGCACCGTGAACACGATGAAGAACATGTAGCTCAGGAAGTACAGCAGCGCCCACGGGGTGATCGCGAGGCCGCCGAGGAAGGAGTCGGGGAAGTTCTCGAGGGTCAGCATGACCGTGAGCGTGATCATCGCGGTGCCGATGTCGCCCCAGCGGTCGGGCGCCTGCTGCCCGAACAGGTACACGCCGGCCATGGCGTAGATGAACATCAGGAAGAGGATGAGCACCGCCAGACTCGCGAGCGGCGCGACCGACTTGATCATCGACAGCATGAGGATGCGCGCCTCCGGCAGGAAGCGGAAGATGCGCAGGATGCGCAGCAGGCGCACGAGCCGGAACATGACCGTGCCGCCGTCGAGGAACGGGATGAGCACGACGATGAGGAAGTCGAAGACGTTCCACGGGTTGCGGAAGAACATCCACGGCTTGGCGCCGTAGGAGATGAGCCGCAGGACCACCTCGACCGTGTAGAAGACAAGCGCGGCGCGGTCGATCGCGTGGGCCACGGCAGCGACCTGCGGGTCGACGTCGGAGTAGGTCAGCACAGCGAGCGCCGCCGCATTGACGATGATCACGCCGATGACGAAGAACTCGAAGACGTTGCCGTACATGATGCGGGCGAGCCACTGGATGCGGTACGGGGCGAGCTGTACGGAGGTCTGCGTGAAGACGCCCGGGGAGACGGTCGTCGAGGCGGTCGTCGAGGCGCTCGGAGAGGCGGTCGTCGAGGCGCTCGGAGAGGCGCTCGAGGAGGCGGAGCCGCGATCGTCGGCGGGGGCGGGAGCGGTCATGGCGAATCGCTTTCGGTCGGGGGTGTGCTCACGCTAGCAACACCCCCGACCGACCGCGACGACTACTGCGCGGCGCGTGCCGCCTTCGCCGCGCGCCGGGCGGCGGTGCGCTCGAGGCGCTCGGCCTTGCGCTCCTTGGCGCCCTCGACGACGTAGTACAGCGCGGGCAGCACCACGAGCGTCAGCAGGGTCGACGAGATGAGGCCGCCGATGACGACGATGGCGAGCGGTTGCGAGATGAACCCGCCGCTGCCGGTGATGCCGATCGCCAGCGGGGTGAGCGCGAAGATCGTCGCCGCGGCGGTCATGAGGATCGGCCGCAGACGGCGCGAGCCGCCCTCGATGAGCGCCTGGTAGGCGCTCAGCCCGCGCTCGCGGTACTGGTTCACGAGGTCGATGAGCATGATCGCGTTGGTCACCACGATGCCGACCAGCATGAGCACGCCGATGAGCGAGGGAACACCCAGCGGGATATCGGCGATGAGCTGCAGACCGATCGCACCCGTCGCCGCGAACGGCACCGAGATCAGCAGCAGCAGCGGCTGCCGCAGGCTGCGGAAGGTCGCGACCATGATCACGTAGACGATGAGGATCGCCGCGAGCAGGGCCAGGCCCAGCTGGCTGAAGGCCTCCGACTGCTGCGAGGCGACACCGCCGAGGCTGGCCTGCACGCCGTCGGGCAGCTCGGCGCTGTCGACGGCCTCCTGCACCGCGACGGTGGCCGCGCCGATGTTCTGCACCGACGGGGTGACCGTGATCGTGGCGCTGCGCACGCCGCGCACCGTCGTGATGCTGGCCGGGCCATCGACCTGCTCGATGGTGGCGAGCTCCTCGAGCGGCTGCGGCCCCAGGGCGGTCGGGATGCTGAACTCGCGCAGCTCCTCGACCGTGGTCGGAGCATCCGTGTCGCGGAGGAAGATCGACAGGGTGCGGTCGTCGATGACGACGCTGCCCACCGAGGCCGGGAACATCGCCGCGGTGACGATGCCGCCGACGGCGATCTCGCTGAGGCCGAGTTCGGCAGCGCGCTCGCGGTCGACCTGGATGGCGAGGTAGGGCTGCGTGTCAGCGAGGTTGCTCGTGGCCTCGGCGGTGACGTCGAGGTCGCGCACGGCCTCGAGCAGGTCGGCGGTGGCCGACTCGAGGTCGTCACGGCTGGTCGCCGTGAGGTCGATCTCGATGTCGCTGCCGCCGAAGGCGGGGCCCTGCTGGGTCTGCACGCTCAGCTCGCCCACGTCGGTGAGGTCGGCGAGCGCCACGCGCACGGTGGCCTGCAGCTCGTCCTGGTCGAACGACTCGTCGGTCGTCAGCGAGAAGGTGATGTCGCTGCCACCGAAGATCGCGGCGAGCGTTCCGGTACCGGAGCCGATCGAGGCCTGCACGGTCGTGATGCCGTCGATCGCGAGCAGCTCCTCCTCGACGACGGTGGCGGCCGCGTCGAGCTCCTCCAGGCTCGAGCCGTTGGGCAGGGTCTGTGCGACGGTGAGCGTGTTCTGGCCGGAGTTGCCGATGAAGTTGGTCTGCAGGCCGGTCGACAGCGCACCCGTGCCGACGAGCACGAGCACCGCCAGCAGCAGCGTCGCGACGGGCCGCTTGAGGGTCCAGCGGATGACGGGCAGATAGCCGCGCTGGAGCAGCGTGGGCCGCGCCGACTCCTCCTCGAGGCTGAGCGGGCGAGCCTGCTCGTCGGCCCCGACGCTCGCGACCGCATCGGCGTTCTTCGGCTTCGGCGCGCGGAGGAACCAATACGAGAGCACGGGCACGATCGTCAGCGAGACGAACAGCGATGCCGCGAGCGCGATCGCGGTGGTGAGGGCGAAGGGCCGGAACAGCTCACCGGTGATGTCGCCGACGAGGGCGACGGGCAGGAAGACCGCGATCGTGGTGGCGGTGGCGGCGGTGATGGCGCCGGCGACCTCCTTGACGCCGATGAGGATCGCCTGCGTCTTCTCCTCGCCGCGGGCGAGGTGCCGCTTGATGTTCTCGACGACGACGATCGAGTCGTCGACGACGCGGCCGACCGCGATCGTGATCGCGCCGAGCGTGAGGATGTTCAGGGTGTAGCCGGCGACCTGCATGCCGATGAACGTCAGCAGCACCGAGGTCGGGATCGAGATCGCCGTGATGATCGTCGACCGCACCGAGAGCAGGAAGATCAGGATGACGATGACGGCGAAGGCGAGACCGAGCAGACCCTCGGTCGCCAGCGCCTCGATCGACTTCTCGATGAACGGGGCCTGGTCGAAGACGACGGTGAACTCGGTGCCCGAACCGATCGCGTCGGCGATCGCGGGCAGGGCCGCCTGCACGGCACGGGAGACCTCGACCGTGTTGCCGGCGGGCGTCTTCGTGATGGCGAGCGTGAGGGCGGGCTCGCCGTTGACGCGCGAGTAGCCGGTGACCGGGTCGTTCTCGACCTCGACCGTGGCGACGTCGGAGATCGACGTGCCGGCGACGTCGGCGGTGAGCAGCGGCAGGGCCGCGAGCTCGTCGGCGGTCGTGATGCGCACCCCCGAGATGACGGGCAGCTCGAAGCCGTCCTCGGTGATCACGCCCGCGGGCAGCAGCACGCCGTAGGCGTCGAGGGCGTCGGTGATGTCGGCGGTCGACAGCCCGCGCGCGAACAGCTCCTCCTTGTCGGGGGTGATCGTCACGCGCTCGCCGACGGCGCCCTGGATCGAGACTTCGCGCACGCCGTCGAGGTCGGTCAGCTCGGTGACGGCCTGCGACTCGAGCGCCGCCTCCAGCTCGCCGGGGGTGAGGTTGCTCGTGACCGCGACCTGCAGGATCGGGAAGTCGTCGATGGAGCCGGTGAGCACGCGCGGCTCGACGTCGTTCGGCAGGTCGAGGCGGTTGATGGCGAGCTGCACGCGCTGCTCGGTGCGCACCAGGTCGGTGCCGAAGGCGAAGCTCGCCGACACGATCGAGAAGCCAGTGCTCGAGGTCGCGTTCGAGCCATCGAGGCCCGGGATGCCCTGCACGGCGGTCTCGATCGGCGTCGAGACGTCCTGCTCGACGATCTCCGGCGCCGCACCCGGGTACTGGGTGATGACGATCACCTGCGGGAAGGCGACGGAGGGGATCAGCTCCTGCTTCAGGGTCGTGAGGGCGATGCCGCCGAACAGGCCCACGACGATCGTGACCAGGGCGATGAGCGCTCGGTTGCGCAGGCTGAACACCGAAAGCAGGTGCACGGGGAGACTCCGGTCGTGGGGCGGGCTCAGGGCCCGAGGTGGCTGTGTGAGTGCGGCGCGGCAGGGCGCGGAGCGCCGATCAGCATCCCAGCGCACGCTGAGTATTCACACAGCGGGCGATGGGTGCGCCCCCCGAATCCGACCGATCGGTCAGGATGCGCGGGCGGCCTCCATTCTCACACGACGGCGCTCAGCACCTCGTCGTCGGGCCCGGCGACCGGCGCCCCCGCTGACCCGCCGACCCGCGCCCACGCCCGCTCGAGCAGGTCGAGGGCGGCGAGTGTGGTGTCGGCCGGCAGGCAGAACGGCAGACGGAGGAACCGCTCGAACGCTCCGTCGACGGCGAAGCGCGGGCCGGCGCCGACGAGGAGTCCTTCGGCGCGCGCGGCGAGCGCGAGCTGCGAGCTGACCGGCTGGCCGAGGTTCACCCAGAGGCTGAGGCCGCCGTCGACGGGCGGCACGATCCACGTCGGGAAGCGACGCGCCAGCTCGATGGTCAGCAGGGCGTGGCCGGCGCGGAGATCGGCGCGGCGGGCATCCAGCAGCCGGTCGTACTGCTCGAGCAGGCGCAGCAGCACGAGCTGCTCGAGAATCGGCGAGCCCAGGTCACCGGCGAGACGAGCGTGGGCGAAGCGGGTGATGAGGTCGCGATCCGCTCGGATCCAGCCGAGGCGCACGCCGCCCCAGATGCTCTTTCCGACCGACCCGAGCGTGACGACCTCGGCCCGCGGGCCGGAGGGCTGCGCGAGCGCGGCGGCGGCGAACGGCGGGGGCTGCACCGCACCGGGAGCGAAGCCCAGCTCGGCCATCGTCTCGTCGACGACGAGCACCGTGCCGGCTTCGGCCGCGCGGCGGAGCAGCAGGGCGCGCTGCTCGGCCGGCATGGTGCGGCCGGTCGGATTGTGGAACTCGGTCATGAGGTACGCGAGCGCGGGCGCTGTGCGGGGAAACACCTGGTCGAGCGCCTCGGTGTCCCAGCCGCCATCGGTCGTGACCGGCACGGCGACCAGCCGGGCACCCGCCTCGCGGAGGGCCTCGACGGCGTGCGGGTAGCTCGGCGACTCGATGAGGGCACGGTCGCCACGGGCGAGCAGCGTCCGGGCGACGAGCGCGATCGCGTGCTGGGCACCGAGCGTGATCATCACCTCGTCGACCGTCGTCGGCACGCCGCGCGCGGTGTAGCGGTCGGCGATCGCCTGCCGCACGGCGAGGAGCCCCCAGGCGTCGAACCCGGTCTCGTGCAAGAAGCCGGGCAGCAGCTCGGCGGCTTCGCGCGCGACTTCCGCGACGAGAGGGATCGCCGGCAAGGTCGCCTTCGAGAAGTCGACGACGCCCGGCTCGGGGCGCTCGCCGATGCTCGGGGTCGAGAACGGCGCCGCTCCGGGTTCGAGCGCGGGGAGGCGGGCAACACTGCCGGATCCGCGGACCGAGCGCAGGTAGCCGAGCTCGCGCAGGCGAGCGTAGGCGTTGGCGACCGTGGTGCGGCTGAGCTGCTCGTGGTCGGCGAGGAGCCGCTCGGCGGGCATCCGTGTGCCCAGCGTCACGCGCCCGTCGAGGATCAGGAGGCGGATGCGGTCGGCGAGCGCCTCGTAGAGCGGGGTCGCTCCGAGCGGGCGCCAGTCGCCCAGCTGAGAGGCCAATGCGCGGGCGGAGAGGGCGGCCATGCGGCCACGGTACCCGAATTGGCATCTTGTGAGAAGGCCAATTGCGCGAGGAGGATGAACGGCATGACATCCCGCAGCAGCGCATCGAGCAGCATGGCCGAGAGCGCCGGCGCATCCCGCCGCATCCTCGTCCGCCGCTGGGGCCAGCTGCTGCTGGGCCTGTTCTTCTACGGCATCGCCGTCGCCCTTCTGATCCAGGCGAACGTCGGCCTCGACCCGTGGACGGTCTTCGCGCAGGGCCTCGAGGTGCAGACGGGACTGTCGATCGGCCTGATCGTCGTGCTGATCGGCTTCGGTGTTCTGCTGCTGTGGATCCCGATCAAGCAGAAGCCCGGTATCGGCACCGTGCTCAACGTGCTGCTGATCGGACCGGTGCTCGACCTCGCGATGCTGGTCATCGAGACGCCCGACCAGCTGTGGGCGCAGTGGCTGATGTTCGCCGGCGGGCTCGCGCTGCTGGCAATCGCGACCGGCCTCTACATCGGGGCCCGCTTCGGCCCCGGCCCGCGCGACGGGCTCATGACCGGCGCGCACGCGCGCTTCGGCTGGAAGATCTGGAAGGTGCGCACGGGCGTCGAGGTGACCGTGCTCGCCATCGGCTGGCTGCTCGGCGGCACCGTCGGCTTCGGCACCATCGCGTTCGCGCTGCTCATCGGCCCCATGGTCGGCGTCACCCTGCCGCTGCTGCGCGTGCCGGAACCGACGCGTCCGCCGGCTCCGGTGCCGAGCTAGCTACGCGAGCTCGCTCGCCGCGTAGACGCCCATCGCCTCGCGCACGTACTCCGCGCCCTCGGCGCCGCCGTAGTGCTTCGCGAAGCGCGGGTCGGCGACGTACATGTCGCCGAGCCCGAGGTACGCTTCGGCGCTCGGCGCCACGTCGCCCCACCCGGCGCGCACCCACGCGTAGTGCCGCGCGGCGAGCGCCTGCACCGCGGGGTCACCGGCGGGTGTGCCCGCCGCGTGCGCCGCCGCGAACCCGGTCTGGATCGCCGCGGCCTCGGCGCGGAACGCCGCCTGGCCCTCGGCACCGAGCCCGCGCCACCAGCGGTCGCTGCGGGCGTAGGCGTCGGCACCCCAGCGCTGCTCGACCTCCTCCTTGTAGACGGTGTGGTCGAAACCGTCGAATGCTTCTTCTGCCATCAGTTGTTCACCTCCTTCCAGTCGCTCGATGGTCGTGGTCACGCTCGCGATCAACCGGTCGACCCGGTCGCGCTCCTGCTCGAGCAGCCGGCGGTGCGTCGCCAGGGCGGCGACGTCATCGGTCTGGCCGTCGAGCACCTCGGCGATCGCCGGCAGCCCCAGACCCAGCTCGCGCAGCAGCAGGATGCGCTGCAGGCGCACGAGCGCGGCCTGGTCGTAGTACCGGTAGCCGTTCGCGCCGACGCGGGTCGGCGGCAGCAGCCCGAGGTCGTCGTAGTGCCGCAGGGTGCGGCTCGTGACGCCCGACAGGCGGGCGAGCTGCTGGATGGACCACTCCATGCCCTCGACGGTAGAGGTTGACGTTGCGTCAATGTCAAGCGCCGCATCCGCTCGCCCCTTGCGCGGCAGGCAGACGCGATATATCGTGACTCTCACAACAACGCGATATATCGCGAACGGATGCCCGCCTCGGGCTTGAGCAAGGAGCACTGTCATGGCCCAGGAGACGTGGATCGTCACCGAACCCACCGTCATCGACCTCGAACTGGTGCGCGCCCTCAAGGTGGGGCTCATCGGCGGCCAGGTCGACATCGTCGCCCACGACGAGCCCGGCGCCCGCGTGGCCGTGCACAGCGTGGCCGGCCGCGACCTCAAGGTCTCGCTCGAGGGCGACACCCTCGTGGTCGACCACCCGCAGTTGAAGTGGGAGACCTTCTTCGACAACTTCCGCCTCTTCAGCGGCAAGGCGCGCGCCGACGTGAGCATCCTCGTGCCCCGCGTCACCGCGGTGACGCTCAGCGTCGTGGCGGCCGAGGCCATGGTCAGCGGCGTGCACGGCACGACGACGGTCAACACCGTGAACGGCGATGTCGTGCTCGACGGACTCGTCGGCGACCTCACCGTGCACGCCGTGACGGGCGAGGTGGGCGTGCGCGACCACCGCGGCGACCTCAGCATTCAGACGGTGGGCGGCGACGTCGTCGTCTCGGGCGAGATCCCACGGTTCAGCTGCGACGGGGTCTCGGCCGACGTCGTCGCCGACCTGCGGGGAACCCCCGACCGCATCAAGAACAGCAGCGTCTCGGGCGACCTGACGGTGCGGCTGGATGCGGGGGTTCCCGCGCAGTACGTGATCAGCACCCTCACCGGCCGGCTGCAGCTCGACGACGCGCAGATCACGGGCGTGAAGGGCACCTACTCGGGGCGCTACGGGCAGCTCGCCGGAACCTTCACGGAGCTCAAGGCCAACTCGGTGTCGGGCGACGTGTCGGTCGTGCACACGGAGCGCTCCGCATCCGCCGCCGCGGAGTCGGCCGACGCGGCCAGCGCCGACGCCGAGGCCTCGTCGTGAGCCCCGCGGTGTTCGGCCACGGGCACCTGCGGCTGTACCTGCTGCACGTGCTCAGTGAGCGGCCGATGCACGGCTACGAGATCATCCAGGCGCTGAAAGACCGGTTCGGCGGCACCTATGTGCCGTCGGCGGGCACGATCTACCCGCGGCTGGCGAAGCTGGAGGCCGAGGGGCTGGTGACGAAGCAGTCGGATGGCCGCAAGACGGTCTACGCCCTGACCGATGCCGGGCGGCAGGAGCTCGAGGATCGCCGTGACGAGCTCGACGGCATCGAGGCCGGGCTCGGCGATTCGGTGCGCCGGCTCGCCGATGAGGTGCGGTCGTCGGTGACGGAGGCGATGTCGACGCTGCGGGCCGAGCTCGCGGCGGCGGCGCGCGATGCGCGGGACGAGTTGCGCCCGGCGGCGGATGCGGCCCGCGAGGCCGCGCGCGAGACCGCACGCGATGCGACCACGGCCGCTCGTGATGCGGCCGACGCCGTGCGGGATGCGACCGCCTCGATGCACTCGACGATCACCGAGGAGCGCTCGGATGCCCGCGCCCAGGTGCAGCGCGCCGAGGTGCTGCTGGCCGAGTTCCGGCAGGATGCCCGCACCGAGCTGCGCGCAGCCGCGGCCCGCGGGGCCGAGCTGCGCGCCACGGTCGACGAGCTCGAGCGGTCGCTCGCCGCGGTGCGCGAGAGCCTGCGCGACACGCTGCGCTGAGCCCGGGTGCGCGCTTCGGCGCCGCACCCTCCGGCGGGCCGTCGGCACCAGGTGTCTTCGGCGACGTGTCGCGGCCCCTTCCAGATCTGCGGATCGAAGTGAGCTGCATTCATGTCAATCCGCAGATCTGGAAGGCGCGATGGGAGGGGCCGGCCGGGTAGGCCCGGCGGGCCCGCGCAACATCACCTCACATCGCGCGACGCGGGCGGTTGGCCGAGTGGGCTCGTTCCGCCCACGCCACGGAGAGGGGTGAGGCTACTCGGCCCAGGAGAGCGGCACGTAGAGGTCTTGCACGCGGTCGCTGGCGGCGGTGTGGTCGTTGCGGGTGTAGAGCCCGCAGGCCTCGACCGTGCAGTCGACGTTCTCGTCGGCGGCGGCCGGCACCTCGATGTAGGCGGTGAATGCGCCGGTCGCGGTGTCGTCGAAGCTGCGCGCGCCGAACAGGCGCCAGGCGAAGGCCTCGTTGATCCAGTTCGACGGCGCCCACTGCACGACGCCTTCTTCGAACTCCTCGACCTCCTGCGAGCCGACGCCGCCGAGGCAGGGCCCGGGCTTCGCATCCAGCTCGTCGGGGATGCGGCAGACGGCGACGTAGAGTCCACGGTCGCCGTCGTAGCCAGCGCCGGTGACGACGAGGCGGTCGCCGGCCTGCACCGCGCTGAGGTCGGGAGCGTTGCCGTTCTCGGCGGCGACACTGAGGGTGCGCTCGCGGCCGTCGTCGCCGGTGGCGGTCACCTCGGTCGGATACTCGCCGGCGGGCACGCGGCCCTGGCCCGACGATCCCTGCGGGTTGTGCAGCACGATCGGCAGGGCGACGGCCGCGACGATCGCGAGCAGCAGGGCGACGATGACGCCGACGATCCACGGCCAGCGGCGTCGGCGGCGGGTCTCGGGGGCGGCGGTCACTCGCTCAGTGTAATGAGCGGCGCGGGCTGCGGCCCCGGGGCTGGCTAGGCTCTGCCCATGAGTTCGGCGCCTTCCGTCAGCGTGCGGCGGGTCTCGGCGCTCGAGCTCGCGGCCGTGTTCGTCGGTGGCCTGATCGGCACGAGTCTGCGCCTGCTCATCGACCTCGCGCTGGCGCACGATCTCGACGAGTTCGCGCTCAGCACCCTGCTCGTCAACACCCTCGGAGCCTTCGCGCTCGGCGTGCTGGTCGCGGCCCTGTGGCCGCGCGTGCCGGGGTGGGTGCGGGCGGGGCTGGGCCCGGGCATCCTGGGGTCGTTCACGACGTTCTCGGCGCTCGCGGTCTCGGTTGTCGCGCTGACCCAGGCGGGCGATCTCGTCGGTGCGGTGCTGACCGTGGTGCTGAGCATCGGGCTCGGGATGCTCGCCGCGTGGTCCGGCCTCACCCTCGGTGCCCGGCTCGGGGGCCTGGGGTCGCGCGGCTCTGCCGCCTCGCCAGCGGGCGGCGCGGGTGATGGCGACCGAGAGACTCCCGAATCCAAGGACGTCGACCGGTGACCCCGCTGCTGGTGCTCGCCGTCGCCGTGGGCGGAGCCCTCGGCGCCGTGCTGCGTCACCTCGCGGCAGTGGTCCTCACGTCGGGGAGTCTCTCGGGCCGCGGCCGCATTCCGTGGGGCGTGCTCGCGGTCAACGTCGTAGGGTCGTTCATCGCCGGGCTCGCGCTGGGCCTGCCCCTCGACCCGACCTGGAAGCACATCATCCTGACCGGATTCTGCGGCGGCCTCACGACCTTCAGCACGCTGTCGGTCGACACCCTGCAACTGATCCTTGACGGCAAGCGCCGCGCGGCCGCGGTGAGCGTGCTGCTCAACCTCGCGCTCGGCATCCCAGCCATGCTCCTCGGCCTCGGCCTCGCGGCTAGCCTCCGATTGGGGTGACTCCTTGGTAGGCGCCGCGGTTGTACTCCAATGGTCCGCCGACAGGTCTAGATCAGATGGCGTTCGGCTTGGTGTGAGTCGCTCCGGGCGCGCTCCCGCTACTCAAGAGCTGATCAGCGACCGACCTCAAATCAAGAACTCACGCCCACAGGCAATCGCCGGTTCAGATGTAGCCTCAACATTGCCTACAAAAGGAATCAGGGAACCTCACATTCGCGAGATTCCCTGCCCCTAGTTGGTGCGCCCGATAGGCGCTTCCTGAAGTGTACATCGTCCGGTTCCTCAGGCCTAGGAGGTCCGTATCGCCATGAGCGAAGTCCTTACTCTTCTTCCTGAACGACTCTTGGAACAAATCGAGCCTTGGACGCCTTGGGATCGTCGCGCCTGGGAGCCGGGTACCGTCCTGACGCTTAGGGAACTCTCGGAAGCGATCGCTTGGGTTCCAGAGGGCGTGCTTTCGTCAGGCTCGGTTGATTGGTTCAGGCAGGAGACACGAAGTCGAATCGGACAAGACAGCGGGCTCGCCGCTGGTGCAGTGCGGCAGCAGTTGGACGAAATCCTGCGGTCACCCATCCGGGCTGAAAGCCAAGCGCACAGGAGATTCGACGAACTCATTCGTTTCCTGTCCAAGTCCTACCTTGAGAACTGGAGGGAACAGTGTGCGATGAACCCTGACCTGGTCAACCTGGAACGAGCATCGAGACACATCTCTTCGCACGTTATCGATACGGGCTACAGCCCTGACTGGCTTCGAAAGAAGACTCAGCAACTCATCAGAGACAAGGCGAGCGCGCTAGACATTCTGGACGAATACATCGAACTCACTCGCCAGAAGCCCAAGCTTTTTGATGGCTTCGTGTTGGTTCACAATGCTCCGGATCTGCAACTGCTTGTGAAGCAAGAGAATTGGGTATCTCACGCGGAGACGAAACATCGACTTGAGAACGCCGGGGTCGAGGTCAGCGAACTCAACTTTGTAGGGTCCTTGTGGTTCAAGGTCCCGGCGCTCGACGAACGCTCAGCGGCAGAAGAGGTTGAGGAGCGCCTGCAACGCGTCGTAGTCCGGTCCAGCTTTCGGCGGGGCTCAGGGCGGATCGAGTTCGGTTCGAACTTCTACACGCGTCAGGGTCCGATGCGATTCTCGCAGGCCCGAAGGGGAATCGAGATGCCAAACTTGACTCAGGCGGTCTACGCTCCGCCCTCAGACGATGCGATAGCAGCCGCGCTTGACGATGCACTTCAACTTGCCTCGCCGATCTTGTCGGCAAGAAGCACCAGCGCCGTCGCCGGCGCGTGGGCGGCAATCGAATCTCTCCTTGTCACAGGACACGACTCGTCCGATCGCTTGATCGGAAGAGCAATCGCTGCAGATCGCGCCTCAACAGTGGTGACCGCGAGTTGGCCTCGCGCTGAACTCACCCGCCTTGCGTACCGAGTGTTGGGTAACTCGTCAACGAATCCAGCCCTGAAGGGGGAACTCGAGGTCACGAAGTCTGCCAAGTTGCTTCTTGCCAACACGGTGTTGACTTGGATCGAGCGTGGTACGCCGTTTCACTTCAAGGATGCTCGCGACCGTTGCGCCGAATTGCGAATGCAGGCCCTGGTTCGAAATCCTTACGCGGTCTTGGGTCGAGTGAAGCGATACACGACAAGCTCGTTCCGACGGCTCTACCGGCAACGAAACATGATCCTGCACGGCGGATCGGTGCGCCCGATTGGAGTAGGAGCTACCTTGCGCACTGCCGGTCCGCTATTGGGCGTGGTTATCGATCGGCTTACTCAAGCACATGCGCAAAGTGGCTTCAGGCCTCTTCAGGCCGTAGCCCACGCAGAAGTTGCAATTGCGTCAACCCGAGATGGCACGAGTTCGTACCTATCAACGCTTTCAGGGCCTTAATCTCCGAGGCCTTCAGTCTTTCGTCCACGCAGGCCCCTCTAGTCGCGACTCATGTCCGACGAACGCGACCCACCTCAGCTGACGCGGAACTCCAGCACCCCGCGCAGCGGGCGCGCGTGCAGCTGGTACTGCGGCAGTACGCCCGGCCCGCAGGCGGCTGTGCCCGCGCCGTGCTGCGCGAGGTCGAGCACGATGTGGGTGCGGGCATCCCGAACCAGCAGGTGATCGTGCGTCGTCGCGGCGAGGGTCTCGGTCGACCACGGGCGCACGGTCAGCGCCACGCCCTCCGGGGCGACGACCTCAAGCGCCGACGAGGGGCCACTCGACGCGCCGGCCAGCCGGGCCCAGCGCACATCGGCGCGGGCCCCCGACTCCTGCGGGCGCACCGTGCGCTCGAGCATGCCGTCGAGGGTTCGGGTGAACCAGCCCCAGTGCGCGGCCTGGCCCGTGTCGGGGTAGGCCGGGCCGGGGCCGCGGCCGAACCAGCGCACCTCGTCGACGAGGCCGGGCAGCGCGAACGAGACGCCCGCTCGCGCCCAGCGCAGGTCGACGCCCTCGGGCACGTGCGGCTGCAGGTCGACCGCGAGGCGCAGCGCGCCCGACTCGGCCGTGAAGACCCACGTGGCCGTGAGGCTCCAGTCGAGCGCGGCCGCGCCGATGCGCGTCACGACCTCGACGCGCTCGGGCGTGCGCTCGAGCGACACCAGGCGTGAGCGCAAGCGGTCGAGGCCCAGGGACTCCCAGCGCTCAGCATCCGACGGCGCCCCGCCCGTGTCCCAGCCCGCACCGCGATCGTTGTCGATCGGCGCGCGCCAGAGTTCGAGCCGCCAGTCCTCCACAGCCTGCGAGCCGAGCGCGGTAACCGCACCGGTCGCGTCATCGATCACCAGATCACTCAGCGACAGGATGCTCGCCGCCGTCAGCTCAACCGGCCGAACATCCGCGGCTCCTGTGGTCACGACCTGCGCTCGCGCCACGACCCAGCCGCGCGGAGCCCACGCCGTGTCGTCGGACTCCGAGGCTTCGACCGTCACGACCACACCGGGAGTACGCACGAGCGCGAGCAGATCGTCCGCAAGTGCGAACTCGCGGGTCTCGCGCGGCGGCACCGGCTCGAGCACGAGCCATCCGGCCGCGCCGTTGACCACGGTTGACTCGACACGGAAGTGGAACGCATACCGAGAGGTGTCGGTGTGGTCGAGGCGGCTGCGCACGCGCAGCACTCCGGCCTCCGCATCCAGATCAAGAACGACCGGCGAGAAGACGGCCGCGAGGTCAGCGAGTTGCGCGCGCGGCGTGCGGTCGGCGGCGATGAGTCCGTCGATGACGAAGTTTCCGTCGTGCAGGGGCTCGCCGAAGTCGCCGCCGTAGAACGTGCCCGTGCCACCACCGGGCAGCGCGCGGTGAATGCCGTGCTCGAGCCATTCCCAGACGAACCCGCCCATCAGGCGCGGGTAGCGGTCGAACAGCTCCTGGTACTCGGTCATGCCGCCGGGGCCCGTGCCCATCGCGTGCACGTACTCGCACAGCACGAACGGCATGCCGCGACGCCGCTCGTGCAGGGCGACCGGGTCGTTGTCGGGGCCGAGCTTCACCCAGGGGTCGTCGCCGAGCGGCGGCTCGAGGCCCTGCCCGATGAGCTCGACATCGGCGTGCGAGGCGTACATGCGGCTCCACACGTCCACATCGACACTCGCCTGGTCGCCCTCGTAGTGCAGCGGACGGGTGGCGTCGCGGCCGCGGATCTCGTCGGCCATCGCGGCGAGGTTGCGGCCGACCCCGGCCTCGTTGCCGAGCGACCACAGGATGATGCTCGGGTGGTTCTTGTCGCGCTCGACCATGCGCGCGGCGCGGTCGCGCAGGGCGGCCTCCCACTGCGGGCCGTCGGTGGGGTTCTCGCGCCAGCCGACGTCGCCGAAGCCGTGCGTCTCGAGGTCGCACTCGTCGATCACCCAGAAGCCGAGCTTGTCGGCGAGGTCGAGCAGGTCGGGGTGCGGCGGGTAGTGCGAGGTGCGGATGGCGTTGACGTTGTGCCGCTTCATGAGGTGCAGGTCGCGCACGAGCGTCTCGTACGGCACGGCCCGCCCGAAGTCGGGGTGGTGCTCGTGGCGGTTGACGCCGCGCAGCTGCACGGGGGCGCCGTTGACCTGGAAGACGCCGTCGACGATCGCCACCGTGCGGAAGCCGATGCGGGTCTCGACCGTCTCGCCGCCGGCTTCGGCCGGGCCGCTCGACACGCGGAGCGTGTACAGCTGGGGGCTCTCCGCCGACCACGGCTGAGCATCCGGAACCGCGACCTCGATACCGGGCGTCACCGTCAGCCCCAGTTCCGCGATCTCCGCCGTGATCGGGGCGTCGGATGCCGCGCGCACGTCGACCCGCAGGCTCGCGCCGCTCGGCCCCCACGCCGCCTCCGCGCGCACGTCGTCGATCGCGTGCGCGGGCCGCGCCCGCAGGGTCACCGAGCGGATGATGCCGGGGTTCCACCACTCGTCCTGGTCCTCCAGGTACGACGCGGCGCTGAAGGTGTGCACGCGCACCACCAGAACGTTCGAGGCGGCGAGCAGATCGCCGACCTCGAACACGGTCGGCAGGCGGCTGCCGCGCGTCGAGCCGACGAAGGTGCCGTTGAGCCACACGTCGCCGGCGCCCTCGATGCCCTCGAAGCGCAGCTGCGCCCGCTCGGCCGACGCGATGAACGCGGGGTCAGCGGAGAACCGCAGCCGGTGGTCGCCGATCGGGTTCTCGTCGGGCGGGTTCGGCGGGTCGAGCGGGAAGGGGTACTTCACGTTCGTATAGGCGGGAGCGCCGTGCGGCCCGCCGACCGTCGCATCGTGCACCGGCATCGTGAAGCTCGAGGGCACCGCGATGCCGCCCCAGGCACTGTCATCGAAATCCGGATGCTCGACCGAACGACCCGCCGCGTCGAGCTCGGCCGCCCGGGCACTCGGAGCCCAGCGGAACCGCCACAGCCCGTCGAGGCTGAGCACGGGCGCATCGGTGTCGACGGTCGCCACCGGCGCGAGCGCGCCCGGCGCGGGGCGCACGTCGTCGAGCGGGTGCGGGGCGGCGGGGCGGGGAACGGACGGCAGAGCATCCGCAGTCATCAGGCGCTGACCTCTCGTGCGGCGCTGACCTCGCGGAAGCGCAGGGTGCGCAGCTGGAACGGACGGAAGGGCAGCTCGATGCTGTCACCCTGCGCGGCCGGAGCGAAACCGGCGTCATCGGGCTCGAGTGCGCGCTCGAGCAGGTCACACACCTCGATGCGCGCGGCCCTGCCGTCGAGCGTGATCGTCGTGCGGGCCTTGCCGCCGCGCGACTCGTACAGCCGAACGACGAGGTCGCCCGAGCCGTCCTCCGCGAGCTTGACCGTCTCGACGACCACGGCCGGGTCGCTGCTCGTCACGAGCGGAGCGATCGGGGCCGCCGCGCGCAGCCCGCGGAGGGGGACGGCGAGGTCGTAGCCGAGCGCGACCGCGTCGCCGATGGTGGCTCCGGGCGCGATGCGGAAGCGCAGCAGGTGCTCGCCCTGATCGCTCTCGGGGTCGGGGAAGAGCGGGGCGCGCAGCAGCGAGAACCGCACGGTCGTCGTGGTGCCGCCGTCGGGGCGGGTGTCGCGGCCGACGTCGTAGCCGTAGGTCGAATCGTTCGCGATCGCGACGCCGTAGCCCGGCTCGGCGAGGTGCACGAAGCGGTGCTGGCAGGCCTCGAACCGCGCGGCGTCCCAGCTGGTGTTGGTGTGGGTGGCGCGGAACAAGTGCCCGAACTGTGTCTCGGCCGCGATGCGGTCGGCGTGCACGTCGAGCGGCACGGCGAGCTTGAGGATCCTCTCGCGCTCGCGCCAATCGATGCGGTTCTCGATCTCGAGCGCCGTCGCGCCCGCGCGGAGGATGAGGCGCTGCTCGATCGTGCTGACGGGCTTGTCGCCGCCGCCGATGCGGCGCACGGTGATGACGGTCGCCTCGTCGTCGGATGCCCGCACCCGGCGCTCGTCGGCGTCGAGCAGCTCGGTGACCGTGCGCTGGTAGTGCTGGTCGAGGTCCCACGCGTCCCACAGGTTCGGCAGGTCGCGGTGCAGGCGCAGCACGTTCGCGGGCTGCCCGACCGGGATCGCCTCACGCCCGTCGGCGTGGGCGATGAGCGAGGTCACGTGGCCCCGGGCATCCACGACCGCGCGGATGATGCCGTTGTCGAGCACCGTCGCGCCGTCGGGGCCCTCGGTCGCGGTGACCGACGGATGCGATGCCGCGAGCGGTGCCGCCCCCAGGGCCGGCACGCCCTCCCGCGCGAAGGGTGATGCGTTGACGACCACATCGTGGGCCGCGCCGTCGGCCGGCTCCCCGGCGAGCGCCGCGAGCGCCTCGCCGATGATGCCCTCGAGCGTCTCGGTCACGGCCGCGTGCCGCTGCTCGGCCTCGCGGTGCACCCAGGCGATGGAGCTTCCCGGCAGGATGTCGTGGAACTGCAGCAGCAGCACGGTCTGCCACGCGCGCTCGAGCGCCTCGCGCGGGTAGACGTAGGGCGAGGCGCTGCCGCGCGTGCGGACGGCGGCCGTCGCCGCCCACAGCTCGGCCTGCCGCAGCAGGGCCTCGTTGCGGCGGTTGCCCTGCTTGGTGCGCAGCTGCGAGGTGAACACGCCGCGGTGCAGCTCGAGATACATCTCGCCGCTCCACACGGGCGCCTGCGGGTACTCGGCCTGGGCATCCTCGAAGAATTCGCGGGCCGTGCCGATCGTGACGCGCGGCGAGCCCTCGAGGTTCGCGGTGCGGTGCGCGGCCTGGATCATCTCGCGGGTCGGCCCGCCGCCGCCGTCGCCCCAGCCGAAGGGCACGAGCGAGGTCGTGGCGCGACCCTTCTCGCTGAAATTGCGCTCGGCGTGCGCGAGCTCCTTGCCCGACAGCTCGCTGATGTAGGTGTCGACGGGCGGGAAGTGCGTGAAGACGCGCGTGCCGTCGATGCCCTCCCACCAGAAGGTGTGGTGCGGCATGGTGTTGATCTGATTCCACGAGATCTTCTGCGTGAGGAACCAGCGCGAGCCGGCGGCCGCGACGATCTGCGGCAGGGCGCCCGAGTAGCCGAACGAGTCGGGCATCCAGGCCTCCTCGCACTCGACCCCGAACTCGTCGAGGAAGAAGCGCTTGCCCGCGATGAACTGCCGCGCCATCGCCTCGCCACCCGGCATGTTGGTGTCGCTCTCGACCCACATGCCTCCGACGGGCACGAACTGGCCAGCCGCGACCTTCTCGCGGATGCGGGCGAACACCTGCGGGTGGTGCTCCTTCATCCAGAGGTACTGCTGGGCGCTCGAGCACGAGAACACGAAGTCGGGGTGCTCGTCCATCAAGTCCATGACGTTGGTGAACGTGCGGGCGCACTTGCGCACGGTCTCGCGCAGCGGCCACAGCCAGGCCGAGTCGATGTGGGCGTGGCCGGTGGCGAGGATGCGGTGGGCGCTCGCACTGGCGGGCTTCGCGAGCGCGGGTGACAGCGCGTCGCGGCCGGCCTGCGCGGTCGCCGGGATGCCCTCCGGATCGAGCACGTCGAGCATGTCCTCCAGCGCGCGCAGAATCTCGTGGCGCCGCGACGAGCCCTCGGGCAGCTCGTCCATGAGCCCCCGCAGGGTCCAGATGTCGGCCAGCAGGTGCCAGACGGTCTCGTCGCGCAGGGCCACCTCGAGCTGCTTCAGCTCGTACAGCGGCTCGTCGGGCGCGGTCTCCCACTGCCCGTACGGCGTCGGGTCGAAGGTGTACTCGCCCGCGACATCGGGGTTCGCCGCGGCCTCGATGAGCACGTCGATCCTGCGCTCCCCCGGCGCGACGGGCAGCCACGAGTTGAGCGGCGCGATCGACTTGATGAGGGTGCCGTCGGGCCGGTAGGCGAGCCCCTCGGCCTGGAAGCCCGAGCGCGAGCGGTTGTAGCCGAAGTCGACGAGAACCTCGATGCGCGTGCCAGCGGGCGGCTCGGGCAGCCAGGCGGCGGGCACCTCGCCCGTGACGCGCAGCCACACCGTCGACCAGGCGCGGCCCCAGCGCCAGCCGAGCGGCACGGGCTCGAAGCGCTGCCCGACCGCGGTCTCGAAGGGCACGGGTTCGCGCTCGACCTGCCACGCGGTCGCGGAGAGCGGATGAGCATCCCGATACAGCGCCGGCTGCAGGTGATCGCGTACGAAGCGATCGAGGCGGGCGACGACGAGGGCATGGTCCTTGTGCATGGGGGCTCTCTGCTGGTGGTGGGGCTGGTGGTGGAGGTGGACGAAGAAGGGCTAGCGCTCGGGCTCGATGATGAGCAGCCACGAGGTGATGGGGTCGTCGCCGAGCAGAGCGAGGCCATCCTCGAACAGCTCGACGCCCGACATGCGCCGCACATCGCCGTCGGCGAGGTCGCGCACCCGGTAGGTCGCATTCGGCTCGAGGCCCTGCAGGCGCACGCCGGCGGGCCGCGCACCGCCCTCGAGCACGAACGCGGCGAGCAGCACGCGGCCATCGGGGTGATTCACCTGGATGCTCGGCGCGCGCTCGCCGAACCCGCCGCGCTCGGGGCTCGCGGTGAGGGGCTGCAGCACGCCGTCGCGCACGAAGGGCACGAGCTCGGTGCGGAACAGCGCGACGTGCTCGCGCAGCCGCTCGAGCAGCTCGGGCCGCAGCTCGGGCAGCCGCAGGCTCACCCCGAAGCGGTGGACCATGGCCGCGCGCAGCATGCGATCGAACTCGTCGGTGCCCAGCGTCGCCCAGTCGCGCCGCGACGGCGGGTAGTCGCCCCGCCACTGCGACCACGACCAGTGCAGGATGCCGATGGGCGGCAGCAGGTGCCGCACGCCCCACAGCACCTGCAGGTGATGCTCGGTGTAGTCGGGGTCGCTCAAGAAGAAGCCGTGCACGTGGCGGGCAAGACCGAGGTCGATGCGCAGCCCGCCCGACGAGCACGACTCGACCAGGATGTCGGGGTGCCGCTCGCGCACGGCGTCGAGCACGGCGTAGAGGCCCTCGTAGTGCCGCAGCAGGCCGTCGCCCGCGCCGTGCCCGTGGTCGGTGCGCGTGCAGCCCGCGTCGGGGTCGATGTTGAAATCGAGCTTGATCCAGCGCGCCCCGGTCGTCGTGATGAGCGTGCTCATCGACTCGAGCACGTGCTCGCGACCCGCGGGCGAGCCCAGGCAGACGTAGCCCAGAAAGGTGGGGTCGTCGGGGTCGAGCGACTCGGTCTGCACGCGGTACGAGGGGTCGGCGCGCCGCGCCTCAACGCTGTGCGCCATCGCCTCCGGCCGCGCGGCCCGCAGCAGCGAGTGCGCGCCGACCGCCTCGGCCTCGATCCACATGCCCGGCAGCACGCCCGCGTCGCGGATGCTCTGCCCGAGCGCGGCGAGGCCCGAGGGGAACCGCGCGGTGTTGACGCTCGCCCAGTCGCCGCGCTGCTCCTGCCAGTAACTCGTCGGGTCGGCGGCGCCGAACCAGCCCGCGTCGACCGTGGCGACCTCGATGCCGACCTCGGCCGCGACGCGCGCGTTCTCGGCGATGACCTGCTCGTCGACCTCCTGGTCTTCGTACGGCCACCAGTGGTTCCACTCGACGGGCACGGCGTCGGTGAAGGGGGTGCGGGGCAGCCAGTCGGCGGCGACGGCGCGCTGCAGGGCGACGGCGGCCGAATCCAGCGTCGGGGCGATCGTCAGCACGACGCTCGGGGCGGTGACGCTCTCACCAGGAGCGAGCTCGACGAAGAACTGCCAGGGCGAGATGCCCGCGGTGACAAGCCCTCCGGCCATCGCGTGGATGTGCCAGTTGCCGCTGTAGGCGGGCGCGACGGTCACCGCGGCGCGCGGCTGATCGCCGCCCGGCACCGGGCGCGTCGTGGTCGCGACCGGCCCGCGCTCGAGCCCGAGCCAGGGGATCATGCCGTGCGAGCTGCGGCCCGACCGGCTCTCGAGCACGAGGTGATGCCCGGCGTGGCCGGCGAGCGGGCGAAACTCGTCGCCCCACGCGCTGCGGAACCCGTGGGTGCGCCAGTCGGCGCCGACGGCGAGCGACAGCGGGTCAATGCGCGTGATGGTCACGGGATGCTCGCCGTCGTTGCGCAGCACGAGCGCGTGCTCCCACACGGGCTCGCCGGCGATGCGGCGCGCGCTCCAGGTGGCGTGCAGCCGGTGCTCCACATCCCGACCGGCCGTGGCCAGCACGCCCGCGATCGTGACCCGATCGGCGTCGGTCGTGATCTGCGGCTCGCGCCAGCGATCGACGGGCCGGCGGTCGATCTCGACCAGAAGGGCGGGGGCATCGCTCAGAATGGTCTCGGCGAGCGCGACCGACACACGGCCGCCCTCGTCGGGCCGGGCGCGCAGCACTGCGTCGGTCATGCGGTCATCCTCACCTGTAGGCTTTACATCATACCTAAAGGGGTGTCGTGCGCGGCACCCCCGACGACCCTCCCCACCACCCTCTCGTCGAAAGAATCCGCCCGTGGCATCCTCCTCCCCCGCCAGGCCCGCACCCCTCCGCACCCGCCCGCTGCGCGTCGGCATCGTCGGCCTCGGCATGGGCTCGGTGCACCTCGAGGCCTTCGGCAGCCTGCCCGGCGTCGAGGTCGTCGCCCTCGCCGGCAAGGAGACCGATCGCCTGAACGCGCTCGGGGCGATGTACGAGATCCCGCACCTCCTCACCGAGTGGCAGGACCTCGTCACCCTGGAGGACCTCGACATCGTCAGCATCGCGACCCCCAACGCCCTGCACCACCCGATCACGATGGCCGCGCTCGCCGCCGGCAAGCACGTCTTCTGCGAGAAGCCGCTCGCGCTCGACACCGCGCAGGCCCGCGAGATGGTCGCCGCGGCGATCGAGCACGACCGCGTGCTCGAGGTGGCCTTCAACCACCGCCGCCGCGCCGACATCCAGTACGCCAAGCGCTACCTCGACGAGGTCGGCATCGGCCGGATCTACCACGCGCGCGCCTCGTGGAAGCGGCGGGCGGGCATCCCGGGCCTGCGCTCGTGGTTCACGAGCAAGCGCATGGCGGGCGGGGGCGCGCTCATCGACCTCGGGCCGCACGTGCTCGACTCGCTGCTCTTCCTGCTCGGCGAGCGCAAGGTCGCCGCCGTGAGCGCCGTCGCGCACGGCGAGCTGGGCCGGGCCGGCTACGGCGCGATGGACCGCAGCGAGCAGATGGCCTCCGATACCGGCGCGTTCGAGGTGGAGGATCTCGCGAGCGCGCTGTTCCGCTTCGACGACGGCTCGAGCGCCGCGTTCGAGATCACCTGGGCCGGCCACACGGTGGACGACGAAGACATCTCGATCGAGCTGCTCGGCGTCGACGGCGGGCTGCGCGTGTTCGTGCCGCGCTACGCGAGCGACGACACCCTGCGCATCTACCGCGACGTCGCCGGCCGCCCGGTCGACATCGCGCCCGAGGTGCACGTGCCCGGCGGCGAGCACCCGATCGTCATCGCCGAGTTTCTCGACCACGTGCGGTCGGGCCAGTGGGAGCACCACCGCGGCGAGTTCGCCCTGCACCGCACCGAGGTGCTCGACGCCTGCTACCGCTCGGCCGCCGAGGGCCGCGAGATCCGACTGGAGAGCTGATGACCGCCACCGCCCCCGCCGCCGGCGCGCCGCTGCGCGTGACCGTCTGGAACGAGAACCGGCACGAGAACTACCCCGACTCGCTCACCGCTCGGTTGTATCCGACGGGGATGCACGGGGCCATCGCCGCCGGCCTGACGAGCCTGCTCGGCGACGCCGTCACCGTGCGCACCGCGACGCTCGACGAGCCCGAGCACGGCCTGCCGCAGTCGGTCGTGGACGACACCGATGTTCTGCTGTGGTGGGGCCACGAGGCGCACCCCGAGGTCGACGACGCCGTCGTCGACCGGCTCTACGACGCGGTGCTCGGCGGCATGGGCATCATCGTGCTGCACTCGGGCCACTACTCGAAGATCTTCAAGAAGCTCATGGGCACGACCTGCTCGCTGCGCTGGCGCAACGACGGCGACCGCGAGGTGGTGTGGACGGTCGACCCAACCCACCCGATCGCCGCCGGGGTGCCCGACCCGCTCGTGATCGAGGCGCAGGAGATGTACGGCGAGTTCTTCGACATCCCCACACCGGAGGAGCTCATCTTCATCTCGTCGTTCTCGGGCGGCGAGGTGTTCCGCTCGGGCTGCACCTGGACCCGCGGGCACGGGCGCGTGTTCTACTTCTCGCCGGGCGACCAGGAGTATCCCGTCTACAACGACCCGAGCATCCACCGCGTGCTCGCCAACGGCGTGCAGTGGGCCGCCCCCACGCGCCGCGGCCCCGCCATCGACGCGACCTTCCACGCGCGCGGCTGGTTCGACGGCGAGCGGTAGAGCCGGTCACCTCGACAGCTCGCGAGGCCGGGCGCTCGGGCAGCCCGGCCCCGCGAGGTCTGTGACGCCTAGCGGCTGACGCCGACCTGCAGGCCCTGCATGATGTACTTCGACGCGAAGGCCAGCAGGATCAGCGGGATCGACGCCGTGATGAACAGGCCCGCCGAGACCAGCGGTTGATCGGTGAGGAAGCGGTCGCCGATGCTCGCGAGCGTCGGGGTGAGCAAGCGCATCGACTCCTCGGGGATGAGGATGAAGGCGAAGATCAGCTCGTTCCAGACGCCGAGGAACTGCAGCACGGCGAGGGTCGCCACCCCACTCGAACCCATCGGCGCGACGATCGACCACATGATGCGGAAGAAGCCGGCGCCGTCGATGCGGGCCGCCTCGATGACCTCGTCGGGGATGCCCCGGAACGAGAGCGTCAGGAAGAACGTCGCGAACGGCAGACCGGTCGCCACGTAGACCAGGATCAGGCCCCAGTAGGTGCCGACCAGGTCGAGGCGGGCGAGCATCAGGTAGATCGGGATGATCAGCACCGGGCCGGGGATGAGCATGACCGACACGAACGTCGCCGTGATGTACTTCGTGCCCGGCACCGGCAGCTTCGCCAGAGCGAAGCCGGCGAGCGACGCGAGGACGAGCACGATGGCGACCGACACGGTGCTGACGAACATGCTGTTGAGGAAGGCCTGCCCTGCCCCGTACGTGGTCGAGAGGTTCAGGTAGTTGTCGAACGTCCAGATGCCGGGAAGCCCGAAGGGATCCTGCAGGTAGTCGGCATTCGGTCGCAGCGACGTGATGATGACGAAGTAGAGCGGGTACACGATCGTGGCGGCGACCACGACGAGGGCGATGAAGATCGGCCACTGGGTGCGGCTCGATGAGATGCGCTTGCTGACGACGACGTCGTCTTCGACGACGGCCATGTCAGTCCTCCTCCTGCAGCTTGAAGACCTTGTTCTGGATCAGCGTCAGGATGCCGATGAACAGGAACAGGATGACCGCCAGCGCCGCGCCCGAGCCGAGGTTCGTGCTCGAGAACGCCCGCAGGTAGACGAGGTAGTCGATCGTGGTGGTGTCGAAGCCCGGGCCGCCCGCCGTCATGACGAAGACGAAGCCGAACAGGGACGAGAACGTGTAGAGCACGTTGATGATGAAGACGAAGCCGAGCACGCGCCGGATGTTGGGCAGGGTGATGTACCAGAGACGCTTCCACCATCCGGCCCCGTCGATCGCGGCCGCCTCGAAGACGGCGGGGTTGATCGAGGTGAGGCCGGCGAGCAGCAGCAGGGCCTGGTAGCCGAATCCCGCCCAGACGAGGGCGAGGATGATGATCGCGATCGCGGTGCCGCCGTTGGTGAAGAACTGGATCGGCTCGATGCCGAACAACCCGAGGGCCTGGTTCACCCCGCCGTAGTAGCCGAAGGCGTTGCGGAACATGATGCCGATGACGGCGACGGAGAGCACGTTCGGCAAGAAGAAGATGACGCGGAAGAACTTCCAGCCGCGCACGCGCTCGAACAGCAGCACCGACACGATGAGTGCCGCGAAGATCACGAGCGGAACCGAGATGAGGAACTTCAGGTTGTTGAGGAAGACCTGGTGGACGATCGGGTCGTTGAAGAGCGCGATGTAGTTGTCGAGTCCGCGCCACTCGTAGGTGAGGCCGTTCGTCTTCGTGAACGAGATGAAGAGCGCGAATCCGACGGGGAAGGCCATGAAGCCGACGACGATGAGGAAGGCCGGAAGAACGGCGAGCAGACCGACAATACGGTCACGCCGGCGGATGCCTCCGGGCTTGCGGGGGGCCCCGCCCGTGGGCGCCGCCGAAGCGGCACCCACGCGCGAGGTCAGAGCGGCTGAGGTCACTGGTTCGCGATCTCAGATTCGTACGACGCCTTCAGCTGCGCGACCGCGTCCTCCGGCGTGATGGTGCCGAGGAAGACACCGGCGTTCACGCGGTAGAAGAGGTCGATCGTCGCCTGGGGCATGACCGAGTCGAACGCGAAGGTCACGCCGTCGGTCGCCAGCGCCAGCTGCTCGAACTGCTGACGCAGCAGCGGGCTCTGGATCTTCGACGGGTCACCGTCCTTGTGGTTCGAACCCTGGGTCTGGTACAGCTCGACGAAGACGTCCTGGTTCTCGGCCTGGGCCAGGAACTTGAGGAACTCCGCGGCGAGCTCCTTGTTCTCGGAGGTCTCCGAGATCGAGATCGCGATCTCGGGGCCACCGGCGCCGATGGCCGGGTAGGGCGAGCCCTCGAGCGTCGGGATGAAGAACGAGCTCACGCCGTCCTCACCGAACGCGTCGAGCATGTTGTTGTTCTCCCAGCTGCCGACGAGGTAGTAGGCGCTGCTGCCGTTGACGAAGCCCGCGGTCGACTCACCGTTCGACACCTGGCCGGCGTCAGGGTTGGTCAGGCCGCTCGCGCCCCACTCGGCGAACGCCTCGTAGGCGCGCACCATGGCGGGGTCGTCGACGGGGATGTCACCGGCGTACATCTGGGTGAAGACCGACTCGCCGAGCTGGCCGCCGACGAGCGCGGAGATCATCCAGGCGCCGACGTAGCCCTCGAGGTTCGCGACCCAGAAGCCGTTCTTGTCGGTGTTGTCGACAACCTGCTGGCCGTTCGCCATCAGCTCCTCCCACGTCGTGGGCGGGTTGGCGGGGTCGAGGCCGGCCTCCTCCAGAACGGCGTGGTTCTGGAAGACGGTGAAGAGGTTGCCCGCACCGTAGGGCATGCCCAGGAGGCGACCGTCGGTCTTGAAGCCCTCGCGGTTGACGTTGACACCGGCAAGGTTGTCGAGAACCTCGGGCCCGAGCAGCGGGTCGAGGTCGGTGAAGAAGTCGGCGAACGAGATGGTCGGGCCACCCGCGTACTGGATGCGGATGTCGGGGCCGTCACCGGCGATCGCGGCTGCCTGGAACTGTGCACTGTTCGCGGTGATGTCGCCACCCTGCTGCACGACCTCGATGCTCACACCGGGGTTGGCCTCTTCGAACTTCGCCGCCATCTGGTCGATGAACGAGTTCTCGAGGTCGGGGTCGCCGTTCTCGAGCGTGCGCCCGAGGATTCCGGTGTCCCAGATGAGCAGCTCGCCGCTGGCCTCTTCGGCCGGCTCAGCCGGGGCGCAGGCCGCAAGACCGGCGACCAGGCCGACGGTCGCGACGATCGCCGCTACCTTCCGTGTTGACATTGCTGTGTCCTTCCTATTGGGCACACGACCGGGTGCTCCCGGCCGTTTCGGGAATCGCACGCAGCAGGACGGCACGTCGCCGGGCCGTCTCGTCAGCGGCGAGCTTCGGGCGAGCGGGGGAGCCCGCCGAAGGTCTCGGGGAACGCGGTACGGACGGCAGCAGGCGCGAGCCACGGCGGGCAGCCGGGGTGCTCTCGAGCGTCTGCGACATCATCGTCCGTTTCTTTCGCATGGTGGTCACGCCACCTCGATGCGGTCATTACATCATATGTAGACACCTGATGCGCAAGCACGGTTGCCAATTTGTTACCGACTTCCGGCCCCACCGTCGGTGTAACGTATGATGTAACGGTGCTCCGCGCGGTGGCGAGCACGGGCGACCCGCCCGCGTCTCCCCCGGCGGCAGGCGCTCACCATCCGACCATCGCGAAGGCGGCACACGGCCCATGAACATCGACTCCGTCGACTTCTTCTACGCTTCGATGCCCGAGGTCACCCTCGAGGCCGACGGCAGTCAAGACGCCCTCCTCGTGCGCGTGACCGCCGGCGGGCACATCGGCTGGGGCGAGTGCGAGGCCTCGCCGCTGACGTCCATCGCCGCGTTCGTCACCCCCCGATCGCACGGCGTGTGCCAGCCGGTCGCCGACTCCGTTCTCGGCGAGCGCATCGACTCGCCCGCCGACATCCTGCGCATCGCCCGCAACGTCGGGCGCAACAGCATGGACCTGCTGCAGGCCGGCCACACCTGGTCGGGCATCGAGATCGCGCTGTGGGATCTGCTCGGCAAGGCCAAGGAGCAGCCCGTCTGGCAGCTGCTGGGGTACGAGCGCACGTACGCGAAGCTTCCGTACGCTTCCATGCTCATGGGCGACACCCCGCAGGGCACTCTCGACCGCGCGCGGCTCGCGCGCGCCAACGGGTTCCGCGCCGTGAAGTTCGGCTGGGGCAGCTACGGCACCGGAACGGCCGCCGACGACGCCGACCACGTCGCCGCGGCCCGCGAGGGCCTCGGCGATGACGCGCAGCTGCTCATCGACGCGGGGCAGATCTGGGGCGACGACGTCGAGGCGGCCGCCGCGCGGCTCGAGGCGCTCGAGAAGGCGCACGCGACCTGGCTCGAAGAGCCCTTCCTGCCGCACGCCTACGTCGCCCACTCCCAGCTTGCAGGGCGGGCCCGCACGGTCGGCATCGCCGGCGGAGAAGGCGCCCACACGGTGCACATGGCGACCAACCTCATCGACTACGGCGGGGTGCGCTTCATCCAGGTCGACGCGGCACGCATCGGCGGTATCGGCGCCTCGAAGGCGGTCGCCGATCATGCCGTGCAGCGCGGCGTCACCTACGTCAACCACACCTTCACGTCGCACCTCGCGCTCTCGGCATCGATGCAGCCCTACGCGGGCCTCGCCGACCACCGCATCTGCGAGTACCCCGTCGAGCCGAAGCCCGTCGCCCTCGCCATCTCGAGCAATCACATCCTGCTCGACGAGAACGGCGAGGTGCGGGCTCCCGACGCGCCCGGGCTCGGAATCGACGTCGACCTGGCTGGTCTCGTACCGTATCTGCGTCACGTCGAGATCTCGATCGACCACGAGCGCGTCTACACGAGCCCCGATGTGCCCCATAGGGTGAGTGAAGTCGTCTAGCAGGCAGGAGGCCCGCGCATGGCAGAGATCGTCGCCGATGCCGATCGCGCCGCGGGGTACGCCATGCGAGGCCTCCAGGCCAGAGTCATCGACGGCGTCGGCCGCCAGATCATCAGTGGGCAGTACCGCCCCGGCGACCTCCTGCCGAAAGAGGCCGAGCTCACCGACCACTTCGGCGTCTCGCGCACCTCGGTGCGGGAGGGCATGCGCGTGCTCGCCGCGAAGGGCCTTGTCGACATCCGTCAGAAGATCGGCACCCGGGTGCGGCAGCCCGAAGCGTGGAACGTCTTCGACAGCGACATCCTGCGCTGGCACACGGAGGTCGGCCGCGGTGACGAGATCATGCGCAACCTCGTCGAGGTGCGCCAGATCATGGAACCGGCCGCCGCACGCCTCGCGGCCGGTCGCGCATCGATGGACGACCTGCGGCGCATGGACGACGCCCTCGCCGCGATGGTCGCCAACTCGACCCACCGCGAGGGCTACGCCCACGCCGACGTCGAGTTCCACCTCGCTGTCTACGCCGCCTCGCACAACGTGCTGCTGCGCCAGTTCGGCAGCGTCGTCGCCGACTTCATGTACGCCTCGTTCAACGTGCAGCAGGCGACCGCGGCCGACGACGAGGTCTTCCTCGAAGACGCCGAGACGCACGCGGCCGTGTTCCACGCCATCAACGGCGGCAACGGCGAGAAGGCGGCCGACGCCATGCTGCGCGTCGTGCTCGACGGCAAGAACGCCCTCATCAAGGCCCTCAGCGAGCAGCGCGACAGCGCCTCCTGAGACCGGCGCCGTCGTGATCGGGGGCGATGGATGACCGCGCAGCCCGCCGTGACGCTCGAGCGCGGTCGGGTCACGGCGAGGGTGCTGCCCGACGAGGGCGGCGTGCTCGTCGACCTGCTCGTCGACGGTCGGCCGGTGCTCGCGACGACGCCGTGGGCGAGTTCGGTGCAGCCCGCCGCCTCGGCAGCGGCCGCGATCGCCCCGAGCGAGGCCGACTGGGTCGGCCGCTGGCGCGGGGGGTGGCAACTGTGTTATCCGACAGCGGGGCAGCCCAACCCGCGTGCGGCGGTGCCCGAAGGCTTTCACGGCGCGGCCTCGCAGGCGCCGTGGCTGCAGGTCAGCCGCGCCCCCGACGCGATCGCCCTCGGCTGGGCCGACCGGCATGGTCTGAGCGCTGAGCGACTCTGGCGGCTCAGCGATAGCGGTGCGGCCGTCGGCATGCGCGTGCGCAACGACGGGCCGACGACGCGCTCGCTCGCCATCGCCGAGCACCTCATCCTCGGCGGCTCGCTGCTCGCCGCGCCGCTCTCCGTCGCGCCGCCGCCGGGCACGGTGCTGCGCGAGCTCGACTACGCGGGCCTGCCGACCGGTCGCCGCGACCGGTGGCCGGGCGACCCCGGTGACCGCTGGGCCGTCGTCGACGCGGCGACCCCCGCCCGGGTCGTCGCCCTCGAGCACCTCGCGCCGCAGCGCATCGAGCTGCGCGGAGCGCACGCCGCGGTCGTCGTCGAGTGGCAAGGCGCGGCCCTTCCGCACGCGCTGCTCTGGGAGGAGCTGGCCGTCTCGACCGACCCGCCCTGGAACGGGCAGGTGCGCGCCCTCGGCATCGAACCGACCTCGACCCCGCACGGCGCGGGCACCGCGCTCGACGAGGGCATCGTGCGGCTGCCGCCCGGCGGCGAGCTCAGCTGGAGCGTCGCGCTCGACGTGACGTGGGCATCCGCACCCGGCACCCCCGCACCCGACCCCGCCCCTCACCCCGAATCGGAGGCACCATGACCGACCCCGCCCTGCGCACGATCGTCACCGGAGCGGCCAACGGCATCGGCGCGGCGATCGCCGACCGGCTGCGCCAGCGCGGCGACACCGTCGTCGGCCTCGACCGCGAAGCCGGCGACGACATCATCACCGTCGACCTCGCCGACCCGGCCGATCGCGCCCGTGCGGTGGATGCGGCGCTCGCGCAGCTCGGCGGCGCCGACGTTCTCGTGTGCGTCGCCGGCGTCTTCCGGCAGGGGTCGATCCACGACAGCGGCTTCGACGACTGGCGCGCGGTGTGGGCGGTCAACCTCGATGCCCCGCTCGACCTCATGCGCATGATCAGTCCCGGGATGGCGGCGCAGGGCTTCGGGCGCATCGTGACCATCACGAGCGTGCACGCCCGGCAGGCGCAGCCCGGCTGCCTCGCCTACGACGTCTCGAAGGCGGGGCTCGAGGCGGCCACGCGCTCGGCCGCGCTCGACCTCGCCCGCCACGGCGTGCTCGCCAACGCGGTCGCGCCCGGCTTCGTGCGCACGCGCATGAGTCTGCTGCCCGACGGCACCGACGAGACCGACACCGACGAATTCCGTCAGCAGTATGTGACGAGCGGCAAGCTGCCCCTCGGCCGCGCGGCCCATCCAGCCGAGATTGCTCCTGCGGTCGAGTTCCTGACATCCCGCGCCAATACGTACACCACCGGCCAGGTGCTGACCGTCGACGGCGGTCTCACCATGACGTTCTAGGGGCGCGCCATGATGCTCGACGGTCTCGGCTTTCCCGAAGCCCTGCGCTGGCGCGATGGCGCGCTCTGGTTCAGCGACATGTTCCGCTCGCGCGTGGTGCGGTGGCGCCTCGATGCCCCCGGATTCCCGGCCGAAACGGTGATCGACGCCGCGACCGGCGGGCCCGCCATGCCGGGCGGCCTCGGCTGGCTCCCCGGCGACGACGGGCACCCGGGCGACCTGCTCGTGGTCGACTGCCTCGAGCGGCGTGTGCTGCGGGTGCCGCTCGACGCCGCGGGCCGCGCCGCCGGTGCGCCGCTCGTGCACGCCGACCTGAGCGCCGTGATGTCGCATTCCGCGAACGACATGCACGTCGACCCCGACGGCACCGCGTGGGTGGGCGGGTACGGTTTCGACCCCGAGGCGGACGAACCGGTGGCATCGCCGCTCGTGCGCGTGCATCCCGATGGCGGCATAGACGTGACCGAGGCGACCTTCGTCTTCCCGAACGGGTGCGAACGCGACGCCTCGGGCGCGCTGCTCGTGGCCGAGACCTTCGCCGACCGGGTGTCGGCGTTCGTCATGCCGGCGGCATCACACGGCGCCGACGGCGCGGAGGTCGTGCGGTTCGCCGCGGGCAGCGGGCCCGACGGGCTCTCGATCGCGCCCGACGGCACCGTCTATGTCGCGCTCGCCTTCGCCGGAGCGCTCGCGCGCGTCGACCGCGGCGCGGCGGCGGATGCGGAGCCCGCGATCGTCTACCGCCCCGAGCCGATCGCCACGGGGCCCGGAGCCGGCCCGCTCGGCGTCTACGACTGCGCCGTGCTGGGTGACACCGGCCGCATCGCCGTCGCCATGGCGAGCCTCGACGAACCTCTCGCCGAGCGCGTCGACACCGGCCGCATCGTCATCCTCGACCGAAAGACCCTGTCGTGACCGCACCGGCACCCGCGCACCCCCTCCAGCCGCTGCTCCACGACGAGCTCGTCGTGCTCCGCGCGCCCACGCAGGTGTGGTCGGCCTCCGACGGCAGCATCGGCGCCGCCGCCATCCACGGCATCGCCCACAGCGACGTGCGCGTCGTACGCGCGCTGCGCTGGAGCATCGGCGGCCAGCAGCCCGAGCACCTGCAGACCGACGAGGCGGCCGCCGACCGGGTGCGCATCCACGGCCTGCTGCGGCACCTCGACGACCCGACGCCCGACCCCGGGGTGCGCGTCGTGCTCGAGCGCACCGTCGAGGCCACCGGCGTCTCCGAGACCCTCACCGTCAGCACGCGGCACGACCAGCCCATCGACACGACGGTCGAGCTGCACCTCGAGCCCGACGCCACCCTCGTCGACCAGCTCAAGCAGGGTCTGCCGCCGACGCCCCGCGTCGCGGTCGAGGTGCGCGACGAGGGGGCGCAGTGGCGGGGCGAGAACGTCACGGCGACGCTGCGCACCGACACCCTGAGCACCGAAACCCTGAGCGTGAGCGACGTCGACGGCGCGCTCGTGCTGCGTGCGCGGCTCGTCGTGCCCGCGCGCGGCTCCGCCTCGGTCGGGTGGCGCCTCGACGTGCACGACGCGATCGCCGCGGTGCGGGGGGCTGAGCAGCCGGTTCCGTGGGTGCGGCCCGTGGTCGAGCATCCCGATGCCCGCCTGCACCGCTGGGTGGCCCGGGCACTCGACGACCTCGACGCGCTACGGCTCGAGACCGTGGCCGTTCCGGGCGAGCAGTTCCTCGCCGCGGGCGCGCCGTGGTTCTTCACTCTCTTCGGCCGCGACTCGCTCTGGGCGGCACGCCTGCTGCTGCCCCTGGGCACCGACCTGGCCGGCAGCACCCTGCGCGTGCTCGCTGCTCTGCAGGGCTCGGTGCGCGACGACGACACGGCCGAAGAGCCGGGCAAGATCATGCACGAGCTGCGCCGCCAGACCCTCGTGATCGACGGCGATGTGCAGCTGCCTCCGCTCTACTACGGCACGGTCGATGCGACGCCGCTGTGGGTGTGTCTGCTGCACGACGCCTGGCGCGCGGGCCTGCCCGAGACGGAGGTGCGCGCCCTGCTGCCGCACCTGCGCGCCGCCCTCGGGTGGATGCGCGACCACGGCGACGCCGACGGCGACGGGCTGCTCGAGTACATCGACCGCTCCGGCCGCGGGCTCGCCAACCAGGGCTGGAAGGACTCGGGCGACAGCGTGCAGTGGCACGACGGCCGCCTCGCCCGCGGTCCGATCGCCCTCTGCGAGGTGCAGGCCTACGCCTACGAGGCGGCGCGCGGCGGCGCGGCGGTGCTGGATGCTCTCGGCGAGCCCGGCGAGGGCGACGCCTGGCGGCGCTGGGCCGACACCCTGCGCACCGCCTTCCACGAGCGCTTCTGGGTGACCGACCCGGCGCGGGTCGGAGAGCTCGGCCCGTACCCGGCGATCGCGCTCGATGCCGACAAGCAGCCCGTCGACTCGGTGACGAGCAACCTCGGGCACCTGCTGGGCACCGGACTGCTCGATGCCGAGCAGGCGGCCCTCGTCGCCCGGCGGCTGGCCTCCCCCGCCCTCGATTCGGGCTTCGGCCTGCGCACGCTGTCGACCGAGGCGGCCGGGTACTGGCCGTTCAGCTACCACGGCGGCTCGGTGTGGGCGCACGACACGGCCATCGCCATCCAGGGCCTCGTGCGCGAGGGGCACCGCGATGCCGCGGCGTCGCTCGCGGAGGGGCTGCTGCGCGTCGCCGAAGCGGTCGATTACCGCATGCCCGAGCTGCACGGCGGCGACGGCCTCGACGTCACCGGCCGGCCGATCCCGTACCCAGCGTCGTGCCGCCCGCAGGCATGGTCAGCGGCGGCCGCCATCGCCGTGCTCGGCGCCCTCACCTGAGCCGCCATCCGGCTCGGCGCTGTCTCCTGAGCCGCCATCCGGCTCGTCGCTGTCTCCTGAGCCACCATCCGGCTCGTCGGCGGCGAGCGCGCGCCGCACCGCCGGGCCGAGCACGAGCGCGGCGATGGAGCCGAGCACCACGACCAGAACCCCGAGCACCGCGAGGGTCAGGCCGAGGATGAGCCCCGCATCCACGGGTCTAGCGCCCCATCTTGCTGAGCTGGGCGACGACCTGGCGCGCGATGTTGCGGCCGGCGCGGTTGGCGCCGATCGTCGAGGCGGCGGGCCCGTAGCCGGCGAAGAACACGCGAGGGTCGCGGCCCGAGCGGTAGCTGTCGACGGTCACGCCGCCCTCCTTCTCGCGCAGGCGAAGCGGCGCGAGGTGCCGCAGCTCGGGGCGGAAGCCAGTTGCCCAGATGATCGCGTCGGCGGGCTGGCGCGTGCCGTCGTCCCACACCACCGCGTCGGGCTCGATGCTCGCGAACATCGGCCGGAAGTCGAGCACCCCACGATCGATCGCGGCCTGGATGCGACGCGTGCGCGGCACACCGGTGCCCGAGACGATGCTCGGCAGGGCCCGCCCGGCCCGCGCCGCGTCGTCCTGCTCGGCGACCGCTCGCTCGCGCGCCTCGAGGTTCAGGTCGACCTCGTCGATGAACTCGGGCGGTCGGCGCGTCGCCCAGGTGACGCTCGCCGCGTGCGGCTCGAGCTCGAGGATGAACCCGATCGCGCTCGTGCCGGCGCCGACGATGATGACGTTCTGCCCCGCGAACTCCTCGGCCGCCGTGTAGTCGGAGGTGTGCACCTGCCGCCCCGCGAACCGATCGCGGCCGGGGTACCACGGCACGAAGGGCGAGCCCCAGGTACCCGTCGCGTTGACGATCGTCGACGTGCCGAGCTCGAGCGGGCCGTTCTCGGTCGTCAGGCGCACCAGCAGGTCGCGCCCCTGGTCTTCGACATGAGTCACGGATGCGGGGCGCACGACCTGCAGCCCGTAATGCTGCTCGTACCGCGCGTAGTAGTCGGCGACCACGTCGCGAGCCGGAGCGTGGTGATCGGCGGTCGTGAAGCTGAGCCCCAACTCGTCCATGCCGGGCAGATCGTTGACCCGGTGCGCCGAGCCGAGACGCAGCGCCTCCCAGCGGTGCTGCCACGCGCCGCCGGTGCCGGGGCCGCGGTCGATCAGCACGAACTCCTGGCCGGCCTCGAGGCCGAGACGCCGCAGGAAGTACGCCACCGAGAGGCCTGCCTGACCAGCCCCGATGACCACGCAGGAGGTGGTCAGCTCGGGGATCGTCACCCGGTCAACGCTACCCGCTCGCGGGCGCGATGCGGCAGGCCGCCCGAGACTCGAATATGCCCGTGCGTGCTAAACTTCGGCACAGTTTTTCCACCGTCCCGACTCGGCATTCTGGGGTTCTCCCTAGCTCACCCGACGACACATTGTGAGGGGGTCACGCATGGGGCGCGGCCGACAGAAGGCGAAGCACACCAAGGTGGCGCGGGAGCTGAAGTACTTCACTCCTGACACCGACCTGACGCAGCTCGAGCGCGAGCTCGCTGCGGCAGCACACGCCGACGAGTACGAAGACAAGTGGGCGCACCTCGTCGACGACGAGGATGACGAGGACGACGACCTCGACGCCGAGCAGGGCCCAGCAGCGCAGACCGCGTAAGCCATCACGTGGCATGGAGGTGATCCGTTGAGGAACAAGGGCTCACTCCCGGCAGCGGGTCTTTCGCCGTTGCAGAGACTGATCGTGGAAGGTCGCGCGGTACTACCGACGCGATCTCTGAACGATCTGCCTCACCCTGTCGAGGGGCCCAGCCTGACGGCAACTCTCGAAGAACAGCGCAACTCCGACAACCGCTGAGAAAGCCGAGACCTCACGGTCGCTCTGCGAGCATCTGCTGCAAGGCACCGATCACGTCGAGGCGCCATCGAAAGTCAACCTTGTCAAGCTCGGTGGCGAGCCCGTCTGCGCTGAGCTCGGCACGATCAACTGACTCAGCTATCGCCACGGGAAGCGGAACGGCCGCGAAAGACTCCTCTTCGACGTTGTAAGCGAGTGCTCGCTCATCGCACTCCGCTCCGAATCGCTCCCACGCCGCGTCAAGTCGTTCCTCAAGCACCCGCGCCTCATGGTCTCGCATCGACCTGATCCACGCCTCGACTGAACCCAATGCCATCCGACTCGGCGACTCGGGTGGAAGGGCAACAACACCCATCACTCCAGTTTTCTTGATCCACACGTGGTCTCCCCTCCGCAGGCCGTCGTGGGTTGCCCGCCCCTTCGAACTACGTCGCGTAGGCCCCGACGAGCTTCACGGCCCCGCCGTCGACGCCCTTGGCGCCCTGCTCGAACCCGGTGAGGTCGTGCGCGGTCGTCGAGACCCGGCCGGCGACCCACGCGGGCACGCCACGGCTCTCGAGCGCGCGGATGACGGAGCTCGCGCTGTCGTGCGCGACGACGGCGAGCATCCCGACCCCGAGGTTCCACGTGCCCTCGGTCGACTCGAGCGAGTCGCCCGCCAGCTCGCAGAGCACCCGGAAGACGGTGGGCGGGCTCCACGAGCCGCGGTCGAGCTCGGCCCAGGATCCGACGGGCAGCACGCGCGCGAGGTTCGCCGCGATGCCGCCGCCCGTGACGTGGCTGAGGGCGTGCACCGCGCCGGGCAGCTCGGCGAGCACGTCGAGCAGCGGCGCGGTGTAGAGCGCGGTCGGCTCGAGCAGCGCACGGCCGACGACGCCGCCCAGCTCGGGCAGCTCGTCGTGGTACCCGATCTTCTTCGTGGCGAGGATGTGCCGCACGAGCGAGAAGCCGTTGCTGTGCAGGCCCGAGCTCGCCATCGCGATGACGACGTCGCCGTGCTGCACGCGCTCGGGCCCGAGCACGTCGTCAGCCTCGACGACGCCGACCGCGGCACCCGCGACGTCGTAGTCGTCGGGGCCGAGCAGGCCGGGGTGCTCGGCGGTCTCGCCACCGACGAGCGCGGTGCCGGTGGCCGCGCAGGCTTCGGCGATGCCGCGCACGATGGCGGCGATGCGCTCGGGGTGCACCGTGCCGCAGGCGATGTAGTCGGTCATGAAGAGCGGCTTCGCGCCGACCACGACGATGTCGTCGACGACCATCGCCACCAGGTCGTGCCCGATGGTGTCGTGGATGTCGAGGGCCTGCGCGATCGCGACCTTCGTGCCGACGCCGTCGGTGCTCGTGGCGAGCAGCGGGCGGCGGTAGTCGCGCAGCGCCGAGGCGTCCCACAGCCCGGCGAAGCCGCCGACCCCGCCGAGCACCTCGCGCCCGTGGGTCGCGGCGACCGAGGCCTTCATGAGCTCGACGGCGCGGTCTCCCGCGGCGGTGTCGACTCCGGCGGCGGCGTAGGAGTTCGTCATTCGTTCATCCGTTCCGCGGTCTGTCAGACTGGCCTCAGTCACCGTCAACCTTACGGTCTGGAGCACGCCCCGCATGTGCGGCATCGTCGGTCTCGTCTCTACGAGCCCCGTCAACCAGCAGGTGTACGACGCACTCGCTCTTCTGCAGCATCGCGGGCAAGACTCGACGGGAATCGCCACCGCCGAGGGCCGCGTGCTGCACATGGCGAAGGCCAAGGGCCAGGTGCGCGAGGCCTACCGCACCCGCGACATGCGCAGCCTGCTCGGCACCATGGGGCTCGGGCATGTGCGCTACGCGACCCGCGGCTCCGCATCCAGTGAAGAAGAAGCCCAGCCGTTCTACGTGAACGCGCCCTACGGCATCATCCTCGTGCACAACGGCAACCTCACGAACACGCGCGAGCTCACGCGCGAGCTGTTCGAGATCGACCGTCGGCACCTCAACACCTCGAGCGACACCGAGCTGCTCGTCAACGTGCTCGCCCACGAGCTGCAGGCGCAGGTCACCGGCAGCGACCTCGACCCCGACCAGGTGTTCGCCGCGATCAGCCGCGTGCACGAGCGCGTCGAGGGCTCGTACGCCGCGATCGCCCTCATCGCGGGGCACGGGATGCTCGCCTTCCGCGACCCGTTCGGCATCCGGCCGCTCGTGCTCGGGCGCCGCTCCGCGGGCCTCACAGGGTACGAGTGGGTGGTGGCGAGCGAGTCGCTCGTGCTCGAGGCGGGCGGATACGAGACCGTGCGCGAGGTCGCCCCCGGCGAGGCGGTGTTCATCACCGTCGGCGGCGAGATGATCTCGCGCCAGTGCGCGGCAAACCCGCGCCTGGTTCCGTGCTCGTTCGAGTACGTGTACCTGGCACGTCCCGACTCGATCATGAACGGCATCTCGGTCTACGAGGCGCGGCTGCGCCTGGGCGACCGGCTCGCCGACACCATCGCCCGCTACACCCCGATGGGCGACATCGACGTGGTCATGCCGATTCCCGACTCGTCGCGGCCCGCCGCGATGCAGGTGGCGCAGAAGCTGGGCATCCCGTACCGCGAGGGCTTCTACAAGAACCGCTACGTCGGGCGCACGTTCATCATGCCGGGGCAGGAGACGCGCAAGAAGAGCGTGAAGCAGAAGCTCAACGCGATGTCGTCCGAGTTCGCCGGCAAGAACATCCTCATCGTCGACGACTCGATCGTGCGCGGCACGACGTCGCGCGAGATCGTCGAGATGGCACGGGCCGCCGGCGCCAACAAGGTCACCTTCACGTCGGCGGCGCCGCCGGTGCGCTACCCGCACGTCTACGGCATCAACATGCCGACGCGGCGCGAACTCATCGCGCACGGCCGGAAGATCCCCGAGATCAACACCGAGCTCGGTAGCGACCACCTGATCTACCAGGAGGTCGAGGACATGCAGGCCGCGATCATCGAGGGCAGCGACGTCACCGAGCTCGAGATGAGCTGCTTCACCGGCGAGTACGTCACCGGCACCGTCACCCCCGAGTACCTGCGGTGGGTCGAGGAGAACCAGCTGAGCTGAGCGCGCTGCGGGCGCAGTCCGGAGCCCGCGGCTCAGGCTCGTCGCTCCGTCTGCTCGCTCAGTCCTCGAGCTCGCCCTCCAGCGGGGCCGCGTCGACGACCTGCCGCTCGGCGGCGACCGTGCGCACGCTCTTCTGCGAGCGGCGGTCGAGCACGACGCCGATGATCGCGCCGAGCAGCACGCCCGCCGTCACGCCGTAGATCGAGAAGTAGCCGAGCAGAGCGGCGAACCCGACGAGCGGGTCGGCCGGGAAGAGGCTCGTCGCGACGAGGGTGGCGAGGAAACCGATGAGACCGCCCACCACCATGAAGGCGGGGATCTTCGGCGCGCGCCGAACCTGCACGGTGGCGCGCTCGGTCGTCGGCTCGGGGGCGCCACTCGGCTCAGTCACGCCCCCATTCTGGCGCACCGCGCTGAGTGGCCGGTCAATACGCGAGCGGGAAGAGCGCCGAGAGATCGGAGCGGGCGCCCGAGGCGTGCACACGGCCCGCGGCGACGGCGCTCGCCCAGTCGAGACTGCCGGTCGCGATCGCCAGGAAAGTCGCAGGGTCGAGCTCGACGACGTTGGGCGGGGTGCCGCGGGTGTGCTTCGGACCCTCCACGGCCTGCACGGCGCCGAACGGGGGCACGCGCACCTCCACGCTCTTGCCAGGGCTGGCCTCGGCGAGCACCTGCAGCAGGTAGCGCACGGCGAGCGCCGTCACGGTGCGGTCGGGTGGCGTGCGGTCGGTATGCTCGCTCGCGGCGAGCACCGTGCGCACCGCATCCCGCCCCGCGGTCTCGTCGATGCGCGCTCTCGCCACGCACCGAGGCTACGCTCCCCCGGGCCGACGACGCCGCGCTCGCTAGGCTGACCGGGTGAGAATCCTCGTCCTCGGCTCGGGCGCGCGCGAGCACGCCATCATCACGGCCCTGCTGCGCGAGCGCGATGCCGCCGGCGCAGCCGCCCACGAGATCACCGCGGCCCCCGGCAACGCGGGCATCGCGACCGCCGTGCCCGTCGTCGCCCTCGATGCGACCCGCGGCGACGTGGTCGCCGACTACGCGGTCGACAACGACATCGAGCTCGTCGTCATCGGGCCCGAGGCACCGCTCGTGTCGGGCGTCGCCGACGCCGTGCGCCGGCGCGGCATCGCCGTGTTCGGCCCCGGCCAGGCCGCGGCGCAGCTGGAGGGCTCGAAGGCCTTCGCGAAGCGCATCATGGACGCCGCAGGCGTGCCGACCGGCCGCGCCGTGCGCGCCGGCACCCTCGCCGAGGTCGAGCAGGCGCTCGACGACCTGGGCGCCCCCTACGTGGTGAAGGCCGACGGGCTCGCCGCCGGCAAGGGCGTCATCGTCACGAGCGACCGCGCGGCCGCGGTCGACCACGCCGCGCACTACCTGCAGCAGGGCGGCGTGCTCGTCGAGGAGTTCCTCGATGGCCAAGAAGTCAGCCTCTTCCTGCTCAGCGACGGCCACACCGTCGTGCCGCTGAGCCCCGCGCAGGACTACAAGCGCATCGGCGATGGCGATACCGGCCCGAACACGGGCGGCATGGGCGCGTACTCGCCACTGCCGTGGGCGCCCGAGGGCTTCGTCGACGAGGTGATCCGCACGGTCGCCGAGCCGACGGTGCGCCAGCTCGAGAGCGAGGGCACCCCCTTCATCGGCCTGCTCTACTGCGGGCTCATCGTCACCGCGCAGGGCATCCGCGTCATCGAGTTCAACGCGCGTTTCGGCGACCCCGAGACCCAGGTCGTGCTGCCGCGTCTCGTCACGCCGCTCAGCGAGCTGCTGTTCGCGGCGAGCACCGGGCAGCTCGCCGGCCGGGCCTATCCCGAGTTCAGCGACGACGTCGCCGTGACCGTCGTGCTCGCGAGCGAGGGCTACCCGGTGAGCGCGGCGCCCAGCCGGCCCCTCACCGGGCTCGACGAGGCCGCCGCCGTCGAGGGGGTCACGATCGCGCACGCCGCCACCGCCCGTTCGACCGACGGCTTCGTCGCCACCGGCGGGCGCGTGCTCAGTGTCGTCGCCACCGGAACCGACTTCGCGCAGGCCCGCGCTCGCGCCTACGAGGCGATCGGCCGCATCGGCCTCGAGGGCGGGCAGTACCGCACCGACATCGCGCTGCGGGTCGTCTGATGGCGGATGCCCTCGCCGTGCACGGCTGGCAGCACGTCTACTCGGGCAAGGTGCGCGACCTCTACGAGCATCCCGAACACCCGAGCCTCATGCTCGTCATCGCGAGCGACCGGGTCAGCGCGTTCGACCACGTGCTCGAACCGGGCATCCCCGGCAAGGGCGCCCTGCTGACCCAGCTGACGCACTGGTGGTTCGCGCGACTGGCCGAGGGGGAGCATCCCGTCGCCAATCACCTGGCCGACGCCGGGTCGGGTGCCGCGCTGCCCGCGGTGCCGGCCGAGGTCGCCGACCGCGCGATGCTCGTGAAGCGCCTCGACATGCACCCCATCGAGTGCGTCGTGCGCGGCTACCTCACCGGCTCGGGCTGGGCCGAGTACCGCGCGTCGGGAACGGTGTGCGGCATCCCGCTGCCCGCCGGCCTCACCGATGGCGACCGCCTACCCGAACCGCTCTACACACCCGCGTTCAAGGCGCCGCTCGGCGAGCACGACGAGAACATCAGCTTCGAGCGCTCGGTTGAGCTCGTGAGCGCGCCGATCGCCGAGGCGCTGCGGGATGCGTCACTCGCGATCTTCCGCCGCGCGAGCGACATCGCCCTCGAGCGCGGGGTGATCCTCGCCGACACGAAGTTCGAGTTCGGCACCGACCCGGCCACGGGTGCGCTGACCCTCGCCGACGAGGTGCTCACGAGCGACAGCTCGCGCTACTGGGACGCGTCGCTCTATGCGGCCGGCGGCCCCTCGCGCATGGACAGCTTCGACAAGCAGATCGTGCGCGACTGGCTCGCCGCCCACTGGGACAAGACGGGAGAGCCCCCGGCCCTCCCCGCCGAGATCGTCGAGCGCACGGCCGCCCGCTACCGCGAGCTCATCGCCCGCCTCTGCGGCTGACCCCCCCAACCCCGTTCTTGCCAGATCTGGCACAAACGGGCGCTACAGCCGGGGCAAACCACCATCACGCGGCCAATCTGGAGACTCTCATGGTGCAGTCGCGCGGAATGGGGCGGGAGACGAAGCGGTTGACTTGCGCATGACCGACACCGCACGGCTCGCCGCCGACACCGCCATGGGCGCCGTCACTCTCGACGTGGCCGACCTCGACCTCATGACGCGGTACTACGGCGGCACGCTCGGCCTCGACGTGCTCAGTGCCGAGGGCGGGATCGTGGTGCTCGGGCGCGCGGGCGGCGCGGGCTCCGTATCCGGTACCGATGACCGCGGGCGTCCCGCCCGACCCCTGGTCGTGCTGCGGCACGCGCCCGATCTGCGCCATGCGAGCCCGAGCGAGGCGGGGCTGTTCCACACGGCGATCCTGTTCGAGACGCAGGCTGCGCTGGCCGCGGCCGTGTACGCGGTGGCCCAGGCGCACCCGGGCAGCTTCACCGGCTCGAGCGACCACCTCGTCAGCCAGGCCTTCTACTTCGACGATCCCGAGCACAACGGCGTCGAGCTGTACTGGGATCGCGACCGCACCGAGTGGTCGTGGGTGCACGGGCGCGTCGAGATGAGCACGCTCTTCCTCGACCCGAACGGCTTCCTGCGCGAGCACCTCACCGAGGAGGCGCTCGCCGCGCACGGCACGGCGGCCGCGACGGTCGGGCACGTGCACCTCAGCGTCGGCGATGTCGCCACCGCGCGCGACTTCTACGTCGACCGGCTCGGTTTCGACCTCACCACGACGTACGGCGACCAGGCGATCTTCGTGAGCGCCGGCGGGTATCACCACCACATGGCGATGAACACGTGGCGCTCGCGCGGCGCCGGGGTGCGCACGCGCGCCCTCGGGCTGGGGCAGGTCGACATCGTGCTACCCGACGCCGACGAGCTCGGCGCGACGGCCGAGCGGCTGCGTCACCACGGCCTCGCCGTGCGCGACGACGGTCGCACTCTCGAGGTCGACGACCCGTGGGGCACCGTGCTGCGGCTCGCCCCGGCTGTCGCCTAGCGGCCTATGCGCCGGAAAAGAGAGCGGGAAGCCCCAGAGCGACGAAAGCGAACCCGCTGCCGACGCTGATGAAGATGAGGGTGCACACCTGCGGCCAGTTGCGAGCAAGCAACTCAGACGGCAGGAGCAGCGCAGCCCCCACCAACACGCCGACACTGGTGATGGCCAGCCCGACGTCTCGCGCCAAAGCCGACTCCGCAGCATCGCGTGACGCGATTGCCCACGCCGTGAGCATCATCACGACGAGCACCACGAAGGCCATCGATACAACGGCCCACCCCGCGACCCACAGCCCCAGTGCGGGCTGGCGAACCCACTCTGGCCCGACCATTGCGGCGTGCTGAGTGTCGATGGAGCTCGCGAGACGTCGATTGACACTGGGCCGACGCGGGGGTTGAGGAAGTCGGGGGAGCTTCTCGTAGCGCGGAAGCAACAGAACCCGATACGGATCCACTGACCACTGCTGCAGGAAGACCGCAAACGCGCGTCGCTCACGGTCGGTCGCCCACTCCGGCGTCAGCGCGCTCCACCGACCAGCCTGCTCAGCGTGGCCGAGGTCGCGATACAGCTCGGCGAGCGCGAGCCGTGCCCGCGTGGACTGCGGGACATCACGAACCAGTTGGCGAAGCGAGTCGAGTGCGGCCCGACTGCGACCGGCGACGTGCCAGGTGTGAGCGCGCTCGATTCGCGATTCGATGTCCATGGTCAGAACCTAAGCAGAGTCTTCTCGTGCACGCGCAGCTCTCACCCCAGGGTGACCGTGTACGCCTAGACTCGCGCCCGTGCACGACGCCCCACCGCCCACGGCCCTGCGCTTGAGCCGCGCGATCATCGCCGCGCAGGCTCCCGTGCTGCTGCCGCAGGGGCGTCGGCTGCGGCGCGAGACACCGCGGCTTCCGGATGCTCCGCTGCCGTGGAGCGGCCGCGTCGAGCCCGGCGGGCTCGCGCCGACCGGGCTGCTCGAGCCGGGCGACCCGGCGGCCGGCGTCGATGCCCTCGAGCCGAAGACCGACCCGGCATCGGCATCCCGCCCCCTGCACCTGCTCGTGCTGGGCGACTCGACCGCGGCGGGCGTCGGGGTCGAGCACGCCGACCTCGGGCTCGGCGGGCGGCTCGCGGAGGCGATCGCGGCGCGCACCGGGCGGCCCGTGGTGTGGCGCGCGGCCGGAGCGAACGGCGCGACCTCGCGCGACCTCGTGCGGCAGTATCTGGCGGACGCGCTCGTTGGCCCGACCGACCTGGTCTTCCTCACGATCGGCGCCAACGACGCGCTCGCCCTGCGGTCGGCGCGCGCGTTCCGGCGCGACGTGCGGCGCATCGTCGAGCGGACGTTCCACGCGCATCCGCACGCGGCGCTGCTCATGTCGTCGCTGCCGGCGTTCTTCCGGTTCACGCTGCTGCCCGAGCCGCTGCGCGGCAGCCTCTACCGGCACTCGCAGGCGCTCGAGGCGGCGGCGCGGGCCCTCATCGCCGCTCAGCCGCGGGCCCACATGTCGCCGCCCCCGCCGCCCTACACCGAGGGGTTCTTCGCGAGCGACGACTTCCACCCGAGCGCCATCGGCTACAGAGACTGGGCCGACTTCGCGGTGGAGGATGCCTGGAGCGTCGGCTTCGGCCGGCTGCTCGACGAGCGCTGAGGCACCCCGACCGGGCTGCTGTGCAGACCCCGGGCCTAGACTCGCGCCCATGACCGCCAGCCCGCGCCCCCTCCGTGGTCGGCGGCTCAGCCGCGCGGTCGCCCTCGCCCTCGCCCCGATGCTCGTACCGCAGACGGTGAAGCTGCGGGCGACGGTGCCGAGGCTGCCCGAGCCGCCTCACCCGTGGGAGGGCGGCGGCGGAACCGACCCGCTGCACCTGCTCGTGCTCGGCGACTCGATGGCGGTGGGCGTCGGGGTCGACGACGCGGCCGACGGCCTCGCCGGCCACGTCGCGGAGGAGCTCACCGAGCGCCTCGGCCGCCCCGTGCGGTGGCGCGCCCGCGGGCGCAACGGCGCGACGGCGCGCGATGTGATCCGCGACCACCTCGACGACGCGCTCGCCGACCCGACCGACGTGGTCGTGATCAGTCTCGGCGCGAACGACGCCATGCAGGTGCGCTCGCACCGCGCCTTCCGCCGCGACGTCCGGCACATCGTGCACGACATCGCTGCCCGGCACCCGGAGGCGATCGTGCTGATGAGCGCGCTGCCCGCCTTCCACCACTACGGCCTGCTGCCCGAACCGCTGCGCAGCACCCTCGCCCTGCACGCGCAGGCCCTCGAGGTCGCCGCCCGGCGCGCGCTCGAGCGCTTCCCGCGCGCCCACATGACCCCGCCGCTGCCGCCCTACCCCGACGACTTCTTCGCCTCCGACGAGTTTCACCCCGGGCCCGCGGGCTACCCGGTGTGGGCGCGCTTCATCGTCGCCGACGCCGTGCGGCACGGCATCGCGGCACGCATCCCGGTGTGAGCGGCGGCCCGTCGGCGGCTGCGGGCCGCGCCCCGGTCGACCTGGCGACCCTCGCCGGGATCGTCGAGGGGATGCTCGCCGCGCGCTCCGCATCCGGCCCGCTGCTCGTGGGCCTGGTCGGAGAGCCCGGCGCCGGCAAGTCGACCGCGGCCGCCGAGCTCGCCGACCGCCTGCCGGCCGCGCGGGTGCTGCCGATGGACGGGTTTCACCTGCCGCAGGCCGAGCTCGTGCGGCTCGGGCGCCGCGACCGCATGGGCGCCCCCGACACCTTCGACGTCGAGGGTTTCGTCGCCCTGCTCGAGCGCCTCCGCGATCTCCACAACTCAGGAGAGACCGTGCACGCGCCCGGCTTCGACCGGCGTGTCGAAGAGCCGGTGCCGGGCGCACTCGCGCTGACTCCTGAATTGCGGTGCATCGTCGTGGAGGGCAACTACCTGCTGCTCGAGCAGGGGGGCTGGCAGCGGGTCGCGCCGCTGCTCGACCTCACGGTCGGGGTCGTGCTCGACGCGGCGACGCGGCACGAGCGGCTCGTCGCGCGACACATCGCCTTCGGCAAGAGCCCCGGGGCCGCGCGGGCCTGGGTGCTCGGCCCCGATCAGGCGAACGCCGCCCTGATCGCGCCCACGCTCGCCCGCGCCGACCTGCTGCTCGGCGTCGACTGAGGCGGGCGCAGCCGCCCGCGCCGACGTGCTCGTGCAGGCTCAGTAGACTCGAGGCATCCACCCGCTGACGCACCCAGGGAGTCTGCCGTGCCCACCATCGTCGTCGAGGTCATGCCCAAGGCCGAACTGCTCGACCCGGCCGGCAAGGCCGTCGCCGGCGCGCTGCACCGCCTGGGCCACGAGGGCATCAGCGATGTGCGCATCGGCAAGCGCTTCGAGCTGCACGTCGACGTCGCCGACGCGGCGATGCTCGAGACGGCCCGCCAGCTCGCCGCCGACATGCTGAGCAACGGCGTGATCGAGGACGTCGTGAGCGTGCACGTCGCCGAGGAGGCGGTTCGCTAGTGCGCATCGGCGTCGTCACCTTCCCCGGCTCGCTCGACGACCGCGACGCCCAGCGCGCGGTGCGCCTCGCGGGCGCCGAGCCCGTCGCGCTCTGGCACGGCACGCACGACCTGCAGGGCGTCGACGCCATCGTGCTGCCCGGCGGCTTCAGCTACGGCGACTACCTGCGCTGTGGCGCCATCGCGGCCCGCTCGCCGATCATGGCCGAGGTCGTCGATGCGGCGAACAGCGGGATGCCCGTCCTGGGCATCTGCAACGGCTTCCAGATCCTCGTCGAGGCGCACCTGCTGCCCGGCGGCCTGATCCGCAACGACCACGGCGACTTCATCCGTCGCGACCAGCGGTTGCGCGTCGAGAGCACCGACAGCGCCTGGACGAACGGCTTCGAGCTCGGCCAGGAGATCACGATCCCGCTCAAGAACGGCGAGGGCGGCTTCATCGCCGACGAGGCCACTCTCGACCGCCTTGAGGGCGAGGGTCTGGTCGCGTTCCGCTACCTCGACGTCAACCCGAATGGCTCGCTGCGCGACATCGCGGGCCTGCGCAACGAGCGCGGCAACGTCGTCGGCCTCATGCCGCACCCCGAGCACGCGGTCGAGCCGGGCTTCGGCCCGAACACCCCCGAGGCGATGCGCTCGGGCGTCGACGGCCTGACCTTCTTCACATCGGTGATCAAGCAGAGCGTGCTGAGCTAGAGGCGTGACCTCGACTGCCGCGCCGACCGCGCGCCTCACCCCGAAGACGCTCTACCGCATCGTCGCGATCGCCGAGGCGATCACGTGGACGATCCTGATCGCGGCCCTCGTCTTCCGCGCCGTCGTCGGCGAGGAGAACGCGGGCCCCGCCGTGACCATCGGCGGCAGCATCCACGGCTTCGTCTTCCTGACCTACGGTGCGACGGCCGTGCTCACCGCGATCAACCAGCGCTGGAGCCCCGGCCTCGCCGTGCTCGCCGTCGCGACCGCGGTGATCCCCTACGCCACGATCCCGTTCGACATCTGGGCGCACCGCACCGGCAGGCTCGAGGGCGACTGGCGCCGCGAGGCCACCGACGACCCGCGCGATCAGCGCTGGTTCGACCGCCTCGTGCGGTGGATGCTCAACCACCCGTACCTGCTGGCGGCACTGATCCTGCTCGCGGTCGTGGTGCTGTTCACCGTACTGCTGATCCTGGGCCCGCCGGTCCCGAAGAGCTAGCCGGTCAGCACGACGGCGTCACGCCCCCGCGCGGCTCGGCGCCTCGGGGTCGGCCGACGGCGCCATCATCTGCGTCGCGCGCTGCTGCGCCTCCGGGGTGCCGCTGAACAGCTGGCGCGCCGCCGTGCGATCATCGCCGGTCGCGACGGATGCGGATTCCCCCTCACCGCCCGACGGAGCATCCACCACCTGCACGCGCGTGCGCGGCATCGCGCCGGGGCTCTCGTGCCGCACCCACTCGACGAGCTGCTCTCGCACGTAGTTGCGCAGGTCGAACAGCGAGCCAGCATCCGCTGCGCTGACGAGGATGCGCACGCGCACGTGCCCGCCGGTCGCGTCGGAGACCTGCAGCACCGACACCCGGCGATCCCACAGGGGCGTGCCGTCGAGCACGGCATCGAGCCGCGCGCGCATCGCCGCCGGGCTGACCCGCCAGTCGAGGTCGAGTTCGACCGAGCCGAGGAGTTCGCTGCCCGTGCGCGTCCAGTTCTCGAAGGGGGTGGTGGTGAAGTGGGTCGACGGCACGACCAGGCGCCGGTCATCCCAGATGCGCACCACCACGTAGGTGAGCGTGATCTCCTCGATGCGGCCCCACTCGCCCTCGACGATGACGATGTCGTCGACGCGGATCGCGTCGGAGAACGCGAGCTGCACGCCCGCGAAGACGTTCGACAGCGTCGACTGCGCGGCGAGGCCGGCGATGATGCTCGCAAGCCCGGCAGAGGCGAGCAGGCTGCCGCCGAGCGCCTGCATCTGCGGGAAGGTCAGCAGGGCCGCGCTGACGGCAACGACGATGATCGTGACGGTCGCGAGGCGCTGCAGGAAGGTCAGCTGGGTGTGGGCGCGGCGCGTGCCGCGCGTGGCGTCGGCGCCGGTCGGGTAGCGCGCCATCGCACCGTCGAACGCGTGGTCGACCACCTCGATGAGCACCCAGGCGAACAGGCCGATCACGGCGATCGTCAGCAGGCGGTCGAGCGCGACCGAGAACCGCGTCTCGGGTGCGGCAAGGCTCACGGCGATCTGCACGGCGACGCCGGCGAGCAGCAGGCGCAGGGCGAGCCGCGTCTCGCGCAGCAGGGATGCGGCCCAGGGCTGCGACGGCGCGACGAGCCGCACGATCAGCTCGATGATGAGCACGACGAGCGCGGCGACCGCGAGCAGCAGCACGGTCAGCAGCAGCAGAAAGCCGAGCCCGCGCTCGGGCACCCCATCGAGGTCGACGAAATCGAGGAGTGCCGTCGGGATCATGCGCTCAGCATCCCGCGGTCACCCGTTGAGCGCCAGCCCCAGGAACATCGCGCCGAGGAAGACGAGGATGCCGATGGCGGCGTACATCCAGATCATGCGGGAGGTCATGGCGGCTCCGGTGGTGGTCGGGTGAGCGGGCGACGGCACCAGCCTAGGCCGCCGGTAGGCTGGCAGCCGTGACGAACCCCGCCCCCGGCCGTCCCGCTCCGGACACCGTCGAGAACGCCGCCGCCACCCCCGACAAGGTGCAGCCCTTCGAGGCTCTCGGCCTGAAGGCCGACGAGTACGCCGAGATCAAGGCCCTGCTCGGGCGGCGCCCGACCAGCGGCGAGCTGGCCATGTACTCCGTCATGTGGAGCGAGCACTGCTCGTACAAGTCGAGCAAGGTGCACCTGCGCCAGTTCGGCCAGAAGGTCAGCGACGAGATGCGCGAGCACCTCATGGTGGGCATGGGCGAGAACGCCGGCGTCGTCGACATCGGCGAGGGCTGGGCCGTCACGTTCAAGATCGAGAGCCACAACCACCCGAGCTACATCGAGCCGTTCCAGGGCGCCGCGACGGGCGTGGGCGGCATCGTGCGCGACATCATCTCGATGGGCGCGCGACCGGTCGCGGTCATGGATGCCCTCCGCTTCGGCGCCATCGACCACGCCGACACGGCGCGCGTCGTGCCCGGCGTCGTCAGCGGCATCAGCCACTACGGCAACTGCCTCGGCCTGCCCAACATCGGCGGCGAGACGGTGTTCGACGCGGTCTACCAGGCCAACCCGCTCGTCAACGCGCTCGCGGTGGGCGTGCTGCGGCATGACGACCTGCACCTCGCGAATGCGCGCGGCGTCGGCAACAAGGTCGTGCTGTTCGGCGCGCGCACGGGTGGCGACGGCATCGGCGGCGCGAGCATCCTCGCGAGCGACACCTTCAGCGAAGGTGGACCCACCAAGAGACCTGCGGTGCAGGTGGGCGACCCGTTCGCCGAGAAGGTGCTCATCGAGTGCTGCCTCGAGCTGTTCCAGGGCGAGCTCGTGGAGGGCGTCCAAGATCTGGGCGCCGCCGGCATCTCGTGCGCGACCAGCGAGCTCGCGAGCAACGGCGACGGCGGCATGGTCGTCGACCTCGACCAGGTGCTGCTGCGCGACCCCTCGCTGACGGCGGAGGAGATCCTCATGTCGGAGAGCCAGGAGCGCATGATGGCCATCGTGCGGCCCGAGAAGCTCGACGCCTTCCTCGCCGTCACCGCCAAGTGGGATGTCGAGACGAGTGTGCTGGGCGAGGTGACCGACACCGGGCGCCTCGTCATCCACTGGCAGGGCGAGACGATCGTCGACGTCGACCCGAAGACGGTCGCGATCGACAGCCCCGTGTACCACCGGCCCTACGCGCGGCCGGCGTGGCAAGACGGGCTGCAGGCCGACTCGGCCGCCCGGCTCGCCCGACCCGCCGACGACGCCGAACTTCGGGCGCAGGCCCTGCGCGTGCTCGGCGGCCCGAACCTGGCCGACACAGCCTGGATCACCGACCAGTACGACTACTACGTCGGCGGCAACACCGCGCTCGCGACGCCCGACGACGCCGGCATGATCCGCGTCGACGAGCAGTCGGGTCTCGGGGTCGCGCTCGCGACCGACGCCAACGGCCGCTACTGCCAGCTCGACCCCTACACGGGCGCGCAGCTCGCGCTCGCCGAGGCGTACCGCAACGTCGCCGCCACCGGCGCGGTGCCGCGCGCCGTCTCCGACTGCCTCAACTTCGGCAGCCCCGAGAACCCCGACGTCATGTGGCAGTTCGAGCGCGCGGTGACGGGCCTCGCCGACGCCTGCCTCGAGCTGGGCATCCCGGTCACGGGCGGCAATGTGTCGTTCTACAACCAGACCGGCGACGTTCCCATCCACCCGACCCCCGTCGTCGCCGTCATGGGCGTCATCGACCACGTCGACCGCCGCCTTCCCTCCGGCTGGCAGGACGACGGCGAGAACCTCTACCTGCTGGGCATCACGCGCGACGAGCTCGACGGCTCGGTGTGGGCCGACGTCGTGCACGGCCACCTCGGCGGCCTCCCGCCGCGCGTCGACCTCGCGGCCGAGAAGAACCTCGCCGGCCTGCTCGCCGCCGCGGCCTCCGACGGCCTGGTCACGAGCGCCCACGACCTCTCGGAGGGCGGCCTGCTCGCCACCCTGGCCGAAGGCGTGCTGCGTTTCGGCATCGGCGCCCGCGTCTGGCTCGGCGAGCTCATGGAGCGCGACGGGGTGGATGCTCTCGCCGCGCTGCTCGCCGAATCGCAGGCCCGCGCGCTCGTGTCGGTCGCCCGCGAAGACGACGTGAAGTTCCGCGGCCTGTGCGCGGGCCGCGACGTGCCCGTGCTGCGCATCGGCGTGACCGACGCCGAGGTCGACGGCCTCGAGGTGCAAGACCGGTTCACGCTCTCGCTGGCCGAGCTGCGGCACGCCCACCGCGACACGCTGCCCGCCCGCTTCGGGCCGCTGGTCGGGGGCTGACCGCCACTCCCGTGAGTAGGGCAACGTGTCGGGCAAGCTCGAACGCTCAAGCCGAATCAACAGTTGCTCGAGTACTGGGCAAGCAATGCTTCGTACTTCGTGTATTCCGGTATCGGCTCCCCCGAAACGTCATTGAAAGGTCCCGTTTCCCACGAATAGGTGTTGGTCCGGTTCTCCCAACGAGACAACTTGGCCTCAAGGTAGGTCGTCAACTGATCGAGCTCGGCTCGTAGCTCTATGCAAGACGAAATCTGCTGTTCCTGTCGCTCGATCTCGAGCAACTCAGCCTTGAGCGCCTGGGAACCTTGGCCGATCAGCAAGAACGCAATCAGAACTAGGAATGCGGCAGGAACGAGTACCCACTTCCGCCACGTTGCCCAATCAGCGCACTTCCACCACATGATCACGGCAGTCAGGAAACCAACAACTCCGCCAGTCGATAGATCCCCCCACTGCACGTACTCAGCAATGCCGAAGACCAACGCAGCGGTGTACTGAGACACCGTGGAGACAAGGGCAAGAGTGCCGAGACTCGCGACCGCGAACTTCCATCTTGGAACACGCGGCTTGTCAATCGGTGTCAGAATTCCGGTACTGACTCCCAAACTTGACGGCGATTGTTCGTCGTCCCGGTCTTTCCAGATCCTCTCGTCCATAACCACATCCGATCGTCTAATGCAGGCTTACCTTTTGCGCCAGCGCTCGCGGGACTTCCTCTCTTGAGTACTCCACCTCATTCGTGGGAACCGACGCAAGAGATAGGTTCGCTTCCGGGGCGCTAGGCATGAAGATCGCATAGTGCGGTAGTCAGCACGGGTTAGGCCTGCGCATAGGGTTGCGCGGCTAGGCTCGCGCGCGTGAGCCTGCCGACGCCGCCGACCCCCGACACTGCGACGCCGACCTCCGGGGTTCAGCCCCCGGTCGCCCTAAGTCTCGCCGAGGTGCGCGAGCGCCTGGCCCGCGGCGAGGGCAATGCGATGCCGAGCGACACGGGTCGGTCGTTCTGGCGCATCATGCAGGCGAACCTGTTCACCCTCTTCAACCTCATCGTGGGCGGCAGCTTCGCTCTACTGCTCGTGCTCGGCTACTGGCAGGATGCCCTCTTCGGCTTCTTCGTCATCGCCAACGTCGTCATCGGGGTGGCGCAGGAGTTCCGCGCCAAGCTCACCCTCAGCCGGCTCGCGGTGCTCAACGCTCCGCTCGCGCGCGTGCTGCGCCGCGACGACACGGGCGCCGAGTCGATGCACGAGGTGCGCGTCGCCGACGTCGTGCTCGACGACATCCTCGTGCTCTCCGCGGGCGACCAGGTCACCGCCGACGCCGTCGTGCTCGAGGCGAACGGGCTCGAGGTCGACGAGTCCCTGCTCACCGGCGAGGCCGACGCCCTCGACGCGGCGCCGGGGCGCGAGCTGCTCTCGGGCTCGTCGATCGTCGGGGGCAGCGGGCTCGCGCGGGTCATCCGGGGCGGCGCCGACTCGTACGCCGCGCGCATCACAGCCGAGGCGAAGCAGTTCTCGCTCGTGCGCAGCGAGTTGCGCACGGGCATCGCGCGCATCATCCGATGGATCACGATCGCCCTGCTGCCGGTCGGCGCCATCGTCGTCAACGGGCAGATGCAGGCGGTCGGCGGCTGGGAGGTCGCGATCGCGACCGGTGCCTGGCGCGAGGCGACGGTCGCCTCGGCGGCGAGCCTCATCGCGATGATCCCGCAGGGGCTGGTGTTCATGACGAGCGTCGCCCTCGCGGTCGGCGCGGTGAAGCTCGCCCGGCACGAGGTGCTCGTGCAAGAGCTCGCCGCGGTCGAGGGCCTCGCCCGCGTCGACATGCTCTGCCTCGACAAGACGGGCACGCTCACCGAGGGGAGGCTCGTCCTCGACTCCGTCGAGGAGGTCAATGGACATCGTCTCGACTCCCCGCTCGGCGCCCCCACCGGCTGGGATGCGGCGCTCGGCCACTTCGCCGCCGATCGTGACGCCAACGCGACCGCGCAGGCTCTCGGCGAGCGCTTCGCCGCGGTGGCGAGCCTCGAACTGGCGGCAGCCGTGCCGTTCAGCTCGGCGCGCAAGTGGAGCGCGGCCGAGTTCCGCGACCCGCGCGCCGCGGGCAGCTGGGTGCTGGGGGCGCCGGACATCGTGCTGGGCGGGGCCGACCGCCGGGCGGTCGGCGCCGTGCTCGCGCGCACGAGTGAGCTCGCCGCGAGCGGCCTCCGCACCCTCGTGCTGGCGCACTCGCCCGAGGCGCTGCCCGAGACCGAGCCGGCCGCCGCACGGCTGCCCGCGCGGCTCGCGCCCGCCGCGGTGCTGACCTTCCGCGAGAAGGTGCGGCCCGATGCGCACGAGACGCTGGGGTACTTCCGCGAGCAGGGGGTGAGCATCCGCGTCATCTCGGGCGACGACCCGCGCACGGTCGCCGCGGTCGCGCGCGAGGCCGGCGTCGAGCACGTCGGCGACGGGTTCGACGCCCGAACCCTGCCCTCCGACGAGACCGAGGAGGGGCGCGCCGAGCTCGACGCGATCATGGCGCGCGAAGCCGTGTTCGGCCGGGTCACCCCCGAGCAGAAGAAGGCGATGGTGCTGTCGCTGCAACGCCTCGGCTACACGGTGGCGATGACCGGCGACGGGGTCAACGACGCCCTCGCCCTGAAGCACGCCGACATGGGGATCGCGATGGGCTCGGGCGCACCCGCCACCCGCGCGGTCGCGCGCCTGGTGCTGCTCGACGGCCAGTTCAGCCGCCTGCCGCGCATCGTCGCCGAGGGCCGGCAGGTCATCGCCAACGTCGAGCGGCTCGCCAAGCTATTCCTGTCGAAGACCACCTACGCCATCCTGTTCGCCGTCGTGTTCGGCCTGCTGCTGTGGCCGTTCCCCTTCCTGCCGCGGCAGCTGTCGATCGTCGACGGCCTCACGATCGGGCTGCCCGCGCTCGTGCTCGCGCTGCTGCCCAACGTGCAGAAGTACCGGCCCGGGTTCCTGCGTCGGGCCGCACGCTTCTGCATCCCCTCCGGGCTCATCGTCGGCGGCACCCTGATCTCGGTCGTCGCCTACGCCTACCTGGGCGGCCATGAGCCGGCGATCGTGCAGACCACCGCCGTCATCACCCTCACGCTCACCGCGCTCTGGGTGCTGGTGATCCTCTCGCGGCCGTTCACCTGGATCACCGGGCTCGTGGTGGTCGCCGCCTACGCGGGCCTGGGGGTCGTCCTGGCGATCCCGCTCGCCACCGACTTCCTGCAGCTCGGGATGCCCCCGCTCGAGCTCATCATCGTGGCCATCGCCGCGAGCGCCATCGGCTCAGCCGTTCTCGACGTCACCCATCGCCTGATCGCACGCGCCGCGCCGGCAGGCGCAGCCGGCGCTGCGCGAGCAGCACGCCGAGGATGACGAGCAGGGCACCGACCGGCTCGTTCCAGACGAGCACCTCGCCGAGGGCGAGCACGCCCAGCAGCACGCCGACGGGCGGCGACAGGTAGGTGACCGTCGCGGCGCGGGTCGGTCCCCACGCGCGCACGACGTTCTGGTTCCACGCGTAGGCGAGGCCCGTGCCGAGGGCTCCGAGCAGCACGATGGCGATGATCACGGTCGGCGTGAGCGTCATCGGCTGGGCACCGATCGCGGGCGTCAGCAGCAGCATCCACCCCGCCGCGAGGCCGATCATGACGAAGCTGAACACGGTCGCACTGACTCCGCTGTCGGCGAGGAAGCGGCGCATGTACGAGAGGCTGAAGCCGTAGCAGGCGGTCGCGCCGAGCAGGGCGAGGTAAGGAGCGATGCCCCCCGAGCCCGGCTCGAGACCCTGCCAGGGCCCGACGATCACGACGACCCCGACGATGCCCACGACGATGCCGAGCACCTGCTCGCGCGAGAGCCTCTCGATGCGGAACGCGAGGCCCGCGATGAGCGCCGTCATGATCGGCGTGGTGGCGTTGAGGATGCTCGCGATACCCGAGGCCACGTACTGCTGCGCCCACGCGAACAGCTGGTACGGGATGACCGCGAACGTGATCGACAGCACCACCAGGTGTCCCCACACGCGGGCCGACCGCGGCAGCCGGTCGCGGGTGACGAGCACGAGCAGACCGAGCGTGATCGCGCCGAACAGAGTGCGGCCGGTCGCGACCTGCACCGGAGACAGGCCCTCCAGCGCCAGGGCGATGAACAGGAAGCTCGCACCCCACGTCACGCCGGCGAGCGTGAACTGGAGGGCGATCCAGGTGTCGGAGGAGCGTCTCACGCAGAGTCGGCTGTCTGCACCGTGCCCGTCGTGGCGATCTGCTCGTGGTGGTGGATGACCTCCGCGACGACGAAGTTGAACCACTTCTCGGCGAACGCGGGGTCGAGCTGCGCGTCGATCGCGAGGGCCCGCAGGCGCGCGATCTGCTGACGCTCGCGCTCCGGGTCGCTCGGCGGCATGCCCGACGCCGCCTTGAGACGCCCGACGGCCTGCGTGCGGGTGAAGCGCTCGGCGAGCAGGTGGATCAGCGCGGCGTCGATGTTGTCGATGCTGCGGCGCAGCGCCGCGAGCTGGGCGAGGGCGGCGTCATCCATGCGTCGAGCGTAACGCTCCGCACCGGTGCACGGCTCTCGACCCGGGCCGCGCGCGGCCCTACAGTGGCGCCATGACGATCGAGGCACCCGCACGGCGCACCTGGCGCGATGCCGCCGCCCTCCGCGTGCTCGGCTCGGTGCTGGCCTGGTTCTCGACGGCGGCCGCCCTGACGCTGCTGTACCGCTCGACCGACGCGCTCGCCGCGCTCGGCGGGTACTGCGCCCGCGGCGGCCCGTACGTGATCGCGGTGGAGTGCACCGACGCGATCGCGCTGTTCATGCCGCTGAGCATCCTCGGCGGCCTGGCGGCCCTGGCGATCGGCACGGGGCTGGCCCGCGGCTTCGGCACCCCGACCTGGCTCTACGCCTGGCCGGGGCTCTTCGTGAGCCTCAGCATCGTCTTCTTCCGCACCTTCCTGCTGGGCGGCGACGGCGTCGGCCTGTTCCTGGGCCTGCTCTTCCTGGTCATGGGGCTCGCCCCGCTCGCGGTGATCCTGCCCGCCGCGCCGCAGCGCATGCTGATCGGGCGGGTGGATGCCCGGGGCCGCGCCTTCTGGGAGGCCCACCCCGCGCGCGCCCACCTGCTGTCGATGGCTGCCCCGGCGGCCCCGGGCGAGAACCGCGCCTCGGCCGCGGACTGGGCGCTCAGTCTCGGCATCGCGGTCGGCGCCTCGGCGCTCGGTGTCACGGTGGGCGCCGCCTGGTTCAGCTCGGTCGCCTAGCGCCGTCGCTGTGCACCCGGCCCCGTCAGGCCGTCGCGCCCAGTCGTCGCTCGAGGCCGGCGCGCACGGCGGGCCAGTCGTCGACCGTGATCGCGTAGACGGCGCCGTCGCGCCACGAGCCGTCGGCGCGTGGCGCGTCGCGACGCGCCACGCCCTCGAACTGGGCGCCGAGCTTCTCGATGCCGGCCCGCGACCGCGCGTTGCGCACGTCGGCCTGCAGCTTGACGCGGCCGTAGCCGTGCTCGAAAAGGTGGGTGAGCAGCAGCAGCTTGCAGGCGGGGTTGACGTCCGTGCCCCAGACGTCCGGCGTGTAGGCGGTGTAGCCGATGTGGGCCGACTCGGTCGCGGGGGTGAGGTCGAGGATCGTTGTGGTTCCGATGATCGTCGGCTCCGCATCCGCCGCCGGGGCCTCGATCGACGGAACGGTCAGCACCGTGTAGACGTGGGCGCGGCCGAGCGGCAGGTAGGTCGGCAGCCAGGCGGCGAACGCTTCGCCGGTACAGGCTCCGGCCGGGCCGCCGCCCCACCCGCCGGCGAAGACCTCCTCGCGGCCGAGCGCCGCCGTCAGCCCCGGCAAGTGCGCCGGGTCGTAGGGCTCGAGGCGCACGCCGTGGCCCTCGAGCACCGTGTACGGCAGGGTGTCGGCGGCCATGGTGCGGGGCCGGCTCAGTCGAGCAGGTCGTGGCGCACGACGATCGCGTCGCGGCCGGGGCCGACGCCGATCGCCGAGATGCGCGCGCCGCTCATGGCCTCGATGGCGAGCACGTAGTCTTGCGCGTTCTTGGGCAGGTCGTCGAAGGTGCGGGCACCGGTGATGTCCTCCGACCAGCCGGGCAGGTTCTCGTAGATCGGCGTCGCGTGGTGGAAGTCGCTCTGCGAAACGGGAACCTCGTCGACGCGCACGCCGTCGACCTCGTAGGCGACGCAGACCGGGATGCTCTCGAGCCCCGTGAGCACGTCGAGCTTGGTCATCACGAAGTCGGTGACGCCATTGACGCGCGCCGTGTAGCGGGCGATGGGCGCGTCGTACCAGCCGCAGCGGCGGGGGCGGCCCGTGGTGGTGCCGAACTCGAAGCCGGTCTTGCGCAGGAACTCGCCCGACTCGTCGAAGAGCTCGGTCGGGAAGGGGCCGGAGCCGACACGGGTCGTGTAGGCCTTGACGATGCCGATGACGCGGTCGATGCGGTTGGGCCCGATGCCCGAGCCGGTGGCGGCCCCGCCCGCAGTCGCGTTCGACGAGGTCACGAAGGGGTAGGTGCCGTGATCGACATCGAGCATGGTCGCCTGGCCGCCCTCGAACAGCACGGTCTCGCCGCGCTCGAGCGCCTGGTGCAGCACGAGACCGGTGTCGACGACCATCGGCCGCAGGCGGTCGGCGTAGCCGAGCAGCTCGTCGACGATCTCGTCGACGCCGATCGCGCGCCGGTTGTAGACCTTGACGAGCAGGTGGTTCTTGACGTTGAGGGCGCCCTCGACCTTCTGGCGCAGGATGTTCTCGTCGAACAGGTCTTGCATGCGGATGCCGATGCGATTGATCTTGTCGGCGTAGGCCGGGCCGATGCCGCGGCCGGTGGTGCCGATCTGGCGCTTGCCGAGGAACCGCTCGGTCACCTTGTCCATCGTGCGGTGGTAGCCGGTGATGACGTGAGCGTTGGCGCTGATGAGCAGCTTCGAGACGTCGACGCCGCGCGCGCTGAGCGCGTCGAGCTCGCCGAACAGCACCTCGATGTCGACCACGACGCCGTTGGCGATCACGGGCGTGACGCCCTCGGTGAGGATGCCGCTCGGCAGCAGGTGCAGCGCGTACTTCTCGTCGCCGACGACGACCGTGTGGCCCGCGTTGTTGCCGCCGTTGAACTTCACGACGTAGTCGATGCGGCCGGCGAGGAGGTCGGTGGCCTTGCCCTTCCCTTCGTCGCCCCACTGGGCGCCGATGATGACGACGGCAGGCATGGGTGTCCCTTCGAGAGGTGGTGAGGGCGTGCCCCTCAGTCTATCGGGGAGCCTCGCCGCACTATCGAGCGGGGGCGTCGGCCCACTGCCCGCGGGCGGGCACGGGGTTGGCGCGGGCCAGGATGCCCGGCTCGAGCCCGAGCTGGCGCTCGGCGACCCCGAACACGATGTCGTTGGCCTCGTCGACCCCGATGACCCCCACCACGTGGTGCTGCACGGCGACGCCGTCGGCGACGGCGGTGAGCAGGCGCGAGTCGGCCGCGGGGTCGGCGCTCGCGCCGAGCCCGGCATCCACCACCCGCTCGATGACCCGGGTCAGGATGCGCTCGCAGTCGTCGTGATGCCGGGCGAGCGCGGCGGCCAGGGCGGGGGTGCGCGGCGCTTCGCTCCAGGCGTCGATCCACACGTGGTAGTGGTTCTCGTTGGTGGCGGCGAGCCAGCCGGCGAGCGCCGCGATGGGGTCGAGCCCGTCGAGCTGCTGCTGGTCGGCGGCGAGCTCGCGGGTGACGGCGACGTCGAAGGCGGCGGCGACGAGCTCGTCGCGGCTCGCGAAGTAGTGGCGGATGAGCCCGTGCACGACGCCGACCTCGGTGGCGACCTCGCGGAGGGTGACGCCGGCGAAGCCCTTGGCGGCGACGAGGCGCAGGGTGGCGCGCACGATCTCGTCGCGCCGCTCATCGCTGCTCTTGCGCGCGGCGCTCCTCTTCTCGCTCACGCGTCGAGCATAGGCCGCGATACCGTTCTGTTGTCCATCCGGATAGGCGGTGCTAGCCTTATTGTCCAGTTGGACAACAACTCGGAGAGGTCCCCATGTCCCCGCAGCAGCGCGCGCACCGCCAGCGACGGTTGCTCGTGCCCAGCGTCGTCGCCGCGATGGTGATCCTGTCGTCGGCATCGTTCGTCATCTTCCCGCTCATCCCTGCCCTGCAAGGCACCCTCGGCGTGAGCACCGCCGAGATCGGCTACCTCGCCGCGGCCGGTTTCGCCGCCGCCCTCGTCGCCGAGCTGCTCGTCGCCCCCGCCGCCGACCGCGGCCACGCCCGCCTCATGGCGGTCATCGGCGTCGTCATGGTCGCCGGCTCGCTCGGCCTGAGCGCGCTCGCCACGGAGGGCTGGCACCTCATCGCCGGCCGCGCCGTCGGCGGCTTCGGCTTCGGCATCTTCGTCATCGCCGCGAGCGCCCTCATCGTGCGGTTCGACCATGCGCGCAGCGGCGAGCTGCTCGGGCGCCTCGGGGCCGCCGAGCTCGCGGGCATCGCGGTGGGGCCCCTCGCATCCGGCATCGCTCTCGCGTTCGCCGCGCCGTCGGCGATCCTCGCCGTGTCGGCCGTCGTCGTGCTGCTGGCGCTCATCCCCGTGCTCGTCGGGTTCTTCGAGGCGGCGCACGTGGCCACTCCCGTGACGGCGGGCGATTCGCGGTTCCGCCACGATGACCCCCACCCGCCGACCGGCGGCATCGCGGCGGGCGTCATCGGCTTCGACGGCACGGATGCCGACCGCACGCTGCGCTTCGGCGCGAGCGCCCCGCGCACCAGCCTCGACCTGCTGCGCTCGCCCCGCATCATCGGCATCGTGCTGCTGTACGCCGCGGTCATGGTGCCGACCGGAGCCTACGACGGCATCTGGCCGCGGTTCATGGCCGACATCGGCGCCGACCCCGTGCTGACGGCGGCGAGCTACGCTCTCTTCGCCCTGCCCTATGTGCTCGTCGCCGGGTGGGCGGGCCGCCTCGCCGACCGCCGCGGCGGCGTCGCGGCCTACGCCCGCGGGCTGCTGATCCTGCTGCCGATCGTCACCCTCTACGGGTTCGTCGGCAACCCCTGGCTCGCCACGGGCATGGGGTTCGTCGAGTCGACCGGGCAGGCCCTCGCCTTCATCGGCGCGGCCGCCGCGATGGCCCACGCCGTCGACCCGGCGCGCGCCGGCTCGGCGCAGGGGCTGCTGCGCGGCATCGGTCTCGCGGCCGCGACCATCGCCGCCGGTGTCTCGGGGCTCGCCTACGAGGCGGGCGGCGCGACCCTGCTGTTCGTCGGCACCGCAGTGACGGTGCTCGTCGTCGCGGGGGTCGGGCTGCTGCTGGCGCGCAGCCGACGGGCTGGCGACCCGAGCGCTCGAAGCTAGTCGTCGGCTTCGTCGGGCAGGCTGACCGCATGGTTCGGCAGCGAGACACGCGGGCAGAAGGATCCGCTGACCCGCGCGCCGAGAAGGTCTGCGGCTCGTGCGGCCGCCGCATCGAGTGGCGCGCGAAGTGGGCGCGCGACTGGGAGGCGGTGCGCTGGTGCAGCGACGCCTGCCGCGCCCGCGGTGTGCGGCCCGTGGATCGGGCGCTCGAGGAGAGCATCCGGAGCCTGCTCGCCGATCGCGCGGCCGGCGCGACGATCTGCCCGAGCGAGGCCGCGCGGGCGGTCGCGGGCGACGCCGATGAGGATGCGTGGCGCGCGCTGATGGAGCCCGCTCGCCGCGCGGCCCGACGGCTCGTCGCCGCCGGCGAGGTCGAGATCACGCAGGGCGGAAAGGTCGTCGACCCGTCGACGGCGAAGGGCCCGATCCGGATCCGCCGCGCGCGCTGACCGCCGTTCTAGGGCACTGCGACGTTGCCCAGCAGCCCTGCCTGATACAGAAGCCCCAGCCCGACGATGACGAGCACCACCGCAGCGAACCAGATGATCCTGCGGGCGCTCATCTGACTAGTCCCCGGCGGGCGACTGCTGGTGCGCGCCGACCCGCCAGCGCCCCTCGCTGTAGACGTAGGTCGTCGTCGCCCACAGGTCGACGGGCGCGCCATCGCGCGTGCCCCGCAACCGGTAGGCGAGCAGTGCCGCGCGATCGCCGAGGCGCACCACGCGCTGGTCGCTCATGCGGCAGTCGCTCCACACCACGCCGTCGAGCGCCGCGATGACCGCGCCGCGCTCGAGCAGCGTGCCCGGGAAGACCATGATCGCGTCGGGCAGCATCGCCGTGTACGAGTGCGTGCCGCCCTCTCCGCGGGTCATCGCCTCCCACCCCTCGTGCTCCTGGTGGATCAACTGGGCGGGCAGATCATCGGTGATCACCGTCATGCGCTCAGTCCATCGGCTGGGCGGATGCTCGTCAAGGGCTCGCGTGCACCCGCACCCACTCGTGCATCACGATCGCGGCCGCGGCGCTCGCGTTGATCGACCGCGTCGACCCGAACTGCCGGATCTCGACGACCCGGTCGGCGGCGGTGAGCGCCTCCTCCGAGAGACCGGGGCCCTCCTGGCCGAAGAGCAGGATGCACGCGTGCGGCAGCGGCTCCGCATCCACCGGCACCGACCCCGGCACGTTGTCGACCGCGACGATCGGCAGACGCGCGTGGCGCGCGAACGCGACGAGCTCGCCGATGTCGGAGTGGTGCCGCACGTGCTGGTAGCGGTCGGTGACCATGGCGCCGCGCTTGTTCCAGCGGCGGCGGCCGACGATGTGCACCTCGGCGGCGAGGAAGGCGTTGGCGCTGCGCACGATCGAGCCGATGTTGAGGTCGTGCTGCCAGTTCTCGATCGCGACGTGGAAGGGGTGCCGCCGCGCATCGAGGTCGGCGACGATCGCCTCCATGCTCCAGTAGCGGTAGCGATCGATGACGTTGCGGGTGTCGCCGTGGGCGAGCAGCTCGGGGTCGAGGCGCGGGTCGTCGGGCCAGGATTCGGGGTCGCCCGGCCAGGGACCGAGCCCGTGCGTCGTGAGCTCGACGCTCGGCTCGGGGCGCGCGGCACCCCCGGGATCGTCGCCGTTCGTCATGCTCCCAGCGTACGGTCGGCGCATATCCGGGCACGCGCGGCACCTTCCCGCAGCACGCCGCCGCGCGTAGCCTGAAGCCACCATGGGCAGCACCGCACGCGACAGAGCCGTCGACCTGACGAGGGCGGCGTGCCTGGTCGTGGTCGTCGGCCTGCACGTGATGATGGCCGGCATCACCGTCGAGAGCGGCGGGCTCGCCATCACGAACTCGCTCGACGGGCATCCGATCTTCGCCTGGAGCACCTGGCTCGTGCAGGTCATGCCGCTGTTCTTCGTGATGGGCGGCTTCTCGAGCCTGCTCGCCTGGCGGCGCCAGCGCGGGCGCGGCGTGACTGGCTCCGAGTACGTGCGCGACCGCGTCGCTCGGCTCGCCCGGCCCGCCCTGCTGCCGCTCGGCCTGGTCGGCATCACCCTGGCGATCCTGGGCCTGGTCGGGCTGCCCGATGACGTTCTCGGCGACGTGGGCTTCCGCATCGGGCAGCCGCTGTGGTTCCTCGCGGTCTATCTCGGATGCTCCGGCCTCGTGCCCCTCATGGCCCGCCTGCACGAGCGCGCGCCGTGGGCGACCCTGCTGACGCTGCTCGGTGCGGTCATGATCGTCGACACCATCGCACTGCTCACCGTGCAGCCGCTGATCGGGGCCCTCAACCTCGCGTTCGTGTGGCTGCTCATCCAGCAGCTCGGGTTCTGCCTCGCCGACGGCTGGTTCGACTGGCGCCGGCGGTGGATGCTCGCTCTCGCCGGCCTCGCCGCCTTCGGCGGCCTCCTGTTCCTCACCACCGTGGTCGGCTACTCGACCGACATGTACGACAACCTCAACCCGCCGACCGCGGCGCTGCTCGTGCTCGGTGTCGGCCAGACGCTGCTCTTCGCGTGGCTGCGCCCGTGGCTCGCGCGCCTCGCCGAGCGGCCGACGCTCGCGGGGCTCAGCGACGCGATCAACCGCAACGCGATGCAGATCTACCTGTGGCACGTTCCCGTGATCGTGCTCGTCGCCGTGGTGCTCGTGGTGGCCGGGGCCCCCTTCCCCGAGCCGCTCAGCGCCGGCTGGTGGCAGAGCCGCCCGCCGTTCCTGATCGCCGTGGCCCTGATGCTGATTCCCATCGTCATCGGGGTGGCATGGCTCGACCGGCGCGACGAGGCACGCGCCGCCCGAGCTGCGGAGGCGGCGAGCGCCGCGGCATCCGCGCGGGGCGAGGCGCCCGCCGAACCCGCCGGGCTGGGGCCGTGGATGGCCGCCCTCAAGGTGATCCTGGGCATCGCCGGAGTAGTCACGCTGCTGATCGCCGGGTTCACGCCGGCCTACGGCGCCGCGATCGGGGTCACCCTGCTGCTGCTGGCCGTGCTGCTGCGCTCGCCGCGTCGACGTGAGCGCCCGCATCCGGCCCCGCTGTTAACCTCGGGCCATGAGCCCGCCGACGCCGCCACAGCCGCTGAACGCCCTGTGGACGCCGACCGCGCCTGACCTGCTCGTCGCGGGGGACAACCTCGCCGTGCTGCGCGCCCTGCCCGAGGCGAGCATGCAGCTGGTCTATCTCGACCCGCCGTTCAACACGGGCCGCACGCAGAAGCGCCGCACGACCCGCAGCGTGCGCGACCCCGAGGGCACCTACCTCGGCTTCTCGGGCGAGAGCTACACCCGCACGGTCGAGGCGCTGTCGAGCTACGACGACGCCTTCGCCGACTACTGGGCCTTCCTCGCCCCGCGCCTGATCGAGGCGCACCGGGTGCTGCGCGACGACGGCACGCTCTACCTGCACCTCGACTGGCGCGAGGCGCACTACGCGAAGGTCGCGCTCGACGCGCTGTTCGGGCGCGAGTGCTTCCTCAATGAGCTCATCTGGGCCTACGACTACGGCGCCAAGGCGAAGAGCCGCTGGCCCACGAAGCACGACACGATCCTGGTCTACGTGAAGAACCCGGCCGCCTACTGGTTCAACAGCGAGGCCGTCGACCGCGAGCCGTACATGGCGCCCGGCCTCGTCACGCCCGAGAAGGCGGCCCGCGGCAAGCTACCGACCGACGTGTGGTGGCACACCATCGTGCCCACCGCCGGGCCGGAGAAGACCGGCTACCCCACGCAGAAGCCGCTCGGCGTGCTGCGCCGCATCATCCAGGCCTCGAGCCGCGAGGGCGACTGGGTGCTCGACCCCTTCGCCGGCAGCGGCACGACGGCCGCGGCCGCCCGCGCGCTCGGGCGGCGCAGCATCAGCATCGACCAGCACCCGGATGCCCTCCGCATCGCCAGCGCCCGCCTCGGCCTGCCCATCACCCCGTTCGCGGGATAATCGGGGGGTGACCAGCGACCCCGAGCTCGGCGACTCCGAAGACGCCGCCGCCCGTGCCCTCGCCGCGGGGCACCTGGTGGCCTTCCCGACCGAGACGGTGTTCGGGCTCGGGGCCGACGCCGCCAGCCCCGCGGCGGTCGCCCGCATCTTCGCCGCGAAGGGGAGGCCGGCCGATCATCCGCTGATCGTGCATGTCAGCGACGCGAGCCTGCTCGACGCGCTGGCGACCGAGGTGCCGGAGTACGCCCGGGCCCTCGCCGCCGCTTTCTGGCCAGGGCCGATGACGCTGATCCTTCCGCGCTCAGCCGACGTCAGCGATGCCGTGACCGGCGGCCAGCCGACGGTCGGCGTGCGGGTTCCGAGCCACCCCACCGCGCACCGCCTGCTGCAGCGGTTCGAGCAGCTCGGCGGCCGCGGGGTGGCCGCGCCGAGCGCCAACCGCTTCGGGCGGGTCTCGCCGACGACCGCCGACGCCGTGCGGGCCGAGCTGGGCGACATGCTGCTGCCGACCGACGTGATTCTCGACGGCGAGCGCTCGCAGGTCGGCATCGAGTCGACGATCATCGACTGCACCGGCCCCGCGCCGGTCGTGCTGCGCCCCGGCTCGATCACCGATGAGCAGATCACCGCGGCGACCGGCCTGGCGCTCGGCGAGCAGCGATCGACGATCCGGGTCAGCGGCTCGCTGCCCTCGCACTACGCGCCGCACGCGACAGTCCTCCTCGACGAGCGTCCGCGCCCGGGCGACGGCTTCATCGCCCTGCACGAGCACGGCACGCCCGAGGGCGTGGTGCGGCTGGCCGCGCCCCGCACGGTCGACGCGTACGCCCACGAACTCTACGCCGCGCTGCGCGCGGCCGACGATGCGGGGCTGCGGCGGGTCGTCGCCTGGCAGCCGAGCGGCGGCGGGGTGGCGGTCGCGGTGCGCGACCGGCTGGGTCGCGCGGCGCACCGCGAGACGCCCGGGGCCGAGGGGGCTCAGAGCGACGAGTGAGGGCCTCGACGCCCGACGGGACCAGCCCGTCGCCTAGAGGCGGGTCGCCCGCTCGAGCAGCTCGAGCACGTGCGTGTACGGCAGGCCCGTGGCGCGGGCCATGCCGAGCTCGCAGGTGCGGTTGGCGCTGACCGCGGCGTCGAAGGCGCCGCCCTCTGCGGCCAGCCGGGCGAGGTCGGCGACCTCGGGGGCGGTCGCGGCGGCCGTCAGCGCGGGGTGCAGCATGCCGCGATCGCCGGCGAAGGCGCAGCATCCCCACGCGTCGGGCACGACCGCCTCGCCGGCGACCGCGCGCGCGATCGCGACGAGAGCGCTCGTCGCGCCGAGCGCCTCGGTCGAGCAGGTCGGATGCACGGCGACACGACCCTGTCGATGCCGCACCGTGAGGAGCGGCAGCAGCACCTCGGCGGTGAAGGTCACGGCGTCGCGCACGCGAGCGCCGACGCTCGAGCTCTGCTGCCCGGCGAAGCCTTCCGAGCAGGAGGCGGCGTCGCTCACGATCGGCAGCCCGGCCGCAACCGGGCCGAGCGCCTCGAGCGCAGCCGTCACGCGGTCGCGCATCGCGGCGGCGCCGGCGCGGTGGCCCTTCGACTTCCAGGGGGTGCCGCAGCAGAGGCCGTCGATGCCCTCGGGCACGAGCAGCGTGACGCCCGCCCGCTCGCACAGGGTGAGGAACGCAGCCGTCGCACCGCGGGCGTGTTCGTCGGCCGCCGCGCCCTCCGGTCCGAACATCGTCCCGACGCACGCCGGCAGGTACACGGCCGCGGGCAGCGTGCCGGCCCCGGCCGCCTCGGCCACCGGGGGCGCGAACCGCACAGCGGACGACTCCGCGAGCACGGACGAGCGGCGCCGGCCGCCACGCGGCAGCCCGGCCTCGTAGCGGGGAACGGTGTCGGCGCCGAGCACGGCCCGCACCGCCGAGCTCGCGGCACGCACGAGCGGCGTGGGGAGGGCATCCGCCACCGTGAGCGCGGCGGCCGCGGTGCGGGTGGTGGCGTCCCAGCGGTGGGCGGCGGCATTCCACGCGCCCCGGCCGGGAGTACGGCTCTCGGCGCGCAGGCGTCGCACGAGGTCGCCGGTATTGATGCTGACCGGGCAGGCGATGCCGCACATCCCGTCGACCGCGCAGGTCTGCACGCTCTCGTACCCCTCATCGGCGCGCAGCGCGGCGGCGAGCGCGGTGTCGCCGCGGGCCTCGGCGGCGGCGAGCTCGCGCCGCACGACGATGCGCTGCCGCGGCGTGAGGGTGAGCGTGCGGCTCGGGCAGGTCGGCTCGCAGTAGCCGCACTCGACGCAGCGGTCGACCTCGGCCTCGACGGTCGGCGTGGTCTTCAGATGCCGCAGGTGCGCCTGCGGGTCGTCGGTGAGCACGACCCCCGGGCTGAGCACGCCGGCCGGGTCGCACAGCCGCTTCAGCTCGCGCATCACCGCCGTCAGCTCGGCGCCGTACTGCCGCTCGACGAACGGGGCCATGATGCGGCCCGTGCCGTGCTCGGCCTTGAGGGTGCCGCCCTGCGAGAGCACGAGCGCGACGATCTCCTCCGTCACCGCCGCGTAGCGCGCCACGCCCTCGGGGGTGTCGAAGCGCTCGGTGAGCAGGAAGTGGACGTTGCCGTCCTTCGCGTGGCCGAAGATCACGGCGCTCTCGTAGCCGTGCCGGACGAACAGCGCCTCGAGCGCCTCGCACGTCGGCAGCAGGTTCGCCACCGGCACCGCGATGTCCTCCAACAGCGCGGTCGTGCCGCTCGGCCGGGCCTCAGCCACGGCCGGGTAGAGGCCCTTGCGCACGTGCCACAGCGCGGCGCGCGCGGCGGGCTCGCGCGTGAGGGTGAACGGGGCGGCGAGCGGCAGCCCGGCGGCGAGTGCCTCGAGGCGGGCGGTGCCGTCGGCGAGCTCCGCATCCGCCGACGCGTGCACCTCGACGAGCAGCGCCGCGTGGCGGTCGACCGTGAGCCCGGTGATCGTCGCGGGCGCGTCGGAGAGGGTCTGGGCGACGCGCAGCGACGTCGCGTCCATGAGCTCGATCGTCGCGAGCCCGACGTCGAGGAGGGCGGGCAGGGCCGCCGTCGCGTCGGAGAGCCGCGGGAACACCAGCAGCCCTGTCGTCACGAGCGGCGCGACCGGCACGGTGCGGAACACGGCTTCGGCGACCCAGCCGAGCGTGCCCTCGCTGCCGATCAGCAGGCGAACGAGCAGGTCGATCGGCCGCTCGTGGTCGAGGAAGGCGTTGAGGCCGTAGCCCATCGTGTTCTTCATCGCGAACAGGCGGCGGATGCTCGCCACCGACTCCCCGTCTCCGAGCACCCGCGCCCGCAGGGCCGCCAGCCCCGCCCAGAGCTCGGGAGCGGCGAGCCGCAGCTGCTCGTCTGAATCGGCGGCAGCGGAGTCGATCACGGCCCCGCTCGCCAGCACGAGCGTCATCGACTCGAGCGTGCGGTAGGTGTTCTGCTCGGTTCCGCACGCCATGCCGCTGGAGTTGTTGGCGATGACCCCGCCGATCGTGCAGGCGATCTCGCTCGCCGGGTCGGGGCCGAGGCGGCGACCCGTGCGGGCGAGCCGCGCATTGACCTGCCGCACGGTCGCGCCGGGCTGCACGCGCACCCGCACGCCGCCGTCGAGCACCTCGATGCCCGTGAACGCGCGCCGCGTGTCGACCAGCAGCTGGTCGGTGACCCCTTGGCCCGAGAGGCTCGTGCCACCCGAGCGGAAGGTCAGCGGGCGGCCGGTGCGCGTAGCCTCGGCGAGCAGCGCCGCGACCTGCGCGACGCTCTCCGGCCGCGCGACCTCGGCGGGGCGCAGCAGGTAGTGGCTCGCGTCATGCGCCATCGCCACGAGATCGATCGGCCGCTGCGTGCGCGGCGCGAGCACAGCATCCACCTATTGATCATACCTATGGCGCCGAGTCCGGAGGGGGCGCGGACCCAGCCAGTAGGCTGGCGCCATGGGCGACCGACGCAAGATCCAGTGCTGGCTCACCGACATGGACGGCGTCCTCGTCCACGAGAACACCCCGCTGCCGGGAGCCGTCGAGCTGATCCGCCAGTGGCGTGACACCGGCACCCCCTTCCTGGTGCTCACCAACAACTCGATCTTCACGCCCCGCGACCTCGCCGCACGGCTCTCGGCGAGCGGGCTCGATGTTCCGGAGGAGGCGATCTGGACGAGCGCGCTCGCCGCCGCCGACTTCTGCGCCAGCCAGATCCCCGGCGGTCGGGCCTTCGTCATCGGCGAGGCCGGGTTGACGACCGCACTGCACGAGGCGGGCTTCATCATGACCGAGACCGACCCCGACTACGTGGTCGTCGGCGAGACCCGCAACTACTCCTTCGAGGCGATCACGAAGGCGATCCGCCTCATCGGGCAGGGCGCGCGCTTCATCGCGACCAACCCCGACGCGACCGGGCCGAGCGCCGACGGACCGCTTCCGGCCACGGGCGCGATCTCGGCCCTCATCACGAAGGCGACGGGCAAGGAGCCCTACGTCGTCGGCAAGCCCAACCCCATGATGTTCCGCTCGGCGATGAACCGCATCGGCGCGCACAGCGAGGTGACCGCGATGATCGGCGACCGCATGGATACCGACATCGTCGCGGGCATCGAGGCCGGCCTGCACACCGTGCTCGTGCTCACCGGCATCAGCGACGAGGCCGAGATCGCGCGCTACCCCTTCCGGCCCGACGAGATCCTCGCCGGCGTGCACGAGCTCGTCGACGCGTCCCCCTCCGAGACCGAGCTGTAGCTGCCGGCAACCGGCACCCCCGGGCAGGCAGCTCCTGGCGCGTGGCCGCGGCCCGGGCCGCTGCGCGTCAGCCCGCGGGCGGTGCGGTCGGCAGGGCCGTCGGCGCGGGGCCCGAGCCGACAAGGCTCACCGTCAACGGCTCGCCCGACGACCGCGAGACGAAGCAGAAGTAGTCCCGCTCGCCGGCATCCCACTCTTCCGGCGAGACCGGGAAGGCCGCCTGGAGGACGATGTCGCGGAACTCTCCGGCGGCAGCGAGGTCGAGCACGCCCGCCGAGGAGCACAGCTGCAGGGCCTGCGAGGCGAGCAGCGGCTCGCCCGGGTACGGGCCCGCCGTCAGAGCCCCCTCCGCGAGAGGTAGCTCGGCGCGCAGCACCAGCTGCCCGCCGTGCGGGGTCGCGCAGTCGACGACCGTGACGGTGTCCTGCCACGCGTCGATGAACGGCTCCAGGCACTCGCCGCCGCCCAGCTCGTCCCAGCGGTAGTCGCCGGGCGGCACGGGTCCGACGCGGCCCGCGTCGACGGACGCGGTGGGCGTGGGGCTGGCCGACGCGATCGGCTCAGCACCCGGCGCGGGGCCGAGCAGCAGCGGGATGCGGGTGCCGACCACGAACACCGCGACGAGCGCGAGCACCGCGGCGAGGCCGCCTGCCACCCAGAGCAGCACCTTCTGCGTCCGGCCGAGCGGCGCGCGCGCGGCCGGCTCGCCGCCATCGCCATTGCCGTCGCCACCATCCCCGCCGTCGCCGCCCGACCCGCGGCGGGCGCGGCGCTCGGAGCGCGGCGGGGCCGGGATGAGGGTGTCGTCGTACTCCTGGAAGCTGCTCTCGCCGAACAGCTCGTCCAACGACGCGCCGGTCTCCGGCTCGCGGAGGAGCTCGGTCGTGGCGTCACCGAGCACCGCGGCCGGCGGCACGACCTCGGCGGGCTGCGTGGGCTCGGGCTCGATGACGGCCGCGGGCGGAGCGAGGGGCGGCGCAACGGGCTCCACGAGCGCGGGCGGCACGGGCCCGGGCGGCACAGGCCCGGGCGGCACAGGCGCAGCCGTCGGCGGCGGTACGGCGGGCTCCGGCGCGCCGCCGAACTGCGCGCGGAACCAGGCGTCGGCGTCGAAGCTGCCGGTCGCGTCGTCCGGTTCCTGCCCCGGCTCGCGGTCGCGCTCGTCCGTCATGCGAGTCCGAGATCGTGCAGGCCGATGGCGGCGCGGTACTCGTACCCGGCCTCCTCGATCACGCGGCGAGCATCCGTCGCCCGGTCGACGACGACCGCGACAGCGACGACGATCGCACCGGCCGCCTCGAGGGCGCGAGCCGCGGTCAGCGGCGAGCCGCCGGTGGTGGAGGTGTCCTCGAGCACGACGACCCGCTTGCCCTCGACGTCGGGGCCCTCGACCTGCTTGCCGCGGCCGTGGTCCTTCGGCGCCTTGCGCACGACGAAGGCGTCGTAGCTGCGGCCGAGCGCGGGCGCCTGGTGCAGCACGGCGGAGGCGATCGGGTCGGCGCCCATCGTCAGTCCGCCGACGGCGGCGATGTCGGGCAGGTCGTCGATCAGCTCGGTCATGACTCGGCCGATGAGCGGAGCCGCGCGGTGGTCGAGGCTGAGCGTGCGGAGGTCGATGTAGTAGGTAGCCTTCGCGCCGCTCGTGAGGGTGAAGTCGCCGTGGAACACGGCCTCATCGCGGATGAGCTGGATGAGCTGAGAACGAGCGTCGGTCACGGCTTCACTGTAGTTCGTAGGCTGATGCCATGCGCATCGCGACCTGGAACGTCAACTCCATCCGCACCCGGTACGGCCGGGTCGTCGACTGGCTCGTGAACGCCGACGTCGACGTGCTCGCGATGCAGGAGATCAAGTGCACGCCCGCGCAGTTCCCGATGGAGCCCTTCGAGGAGGCCGGCTACGAGGTGGTGCTGCACGGCCTCAACCAGTGGAACGGCGTGGCCATCGCCAGCCGCCTGCCGATGACCGACGTCGAGATCGGTTTCCGCGGGCAGCCCGGCTTCGCGAAGGGGCACGAAGGTCCGGACGCCCCGCTGGAAGCGCGCGCGATCGGCGCGACGATCGACGACGTGCGCATCTGGAGCCTCTACGTGCCCAACGGCCGCGCGCTCGATGACCCGCACATGGACTACAAGCTGCGGTTCCTCCGCACCCTCGCCGCCGACGCCGGCGACTGGATGGCTGCGAACCCCGGAGCGCCCCTCGCCCTGGTGGGCGACTTCAACGTGGCCCCGCTCGACGCCGACATGGGCGACCCCAGCTTCGTTCCCGGCGCCTCGACCCATATCTCGCCCGCCGAGCGCGCGGCCTTCGCCGCCCTCGAGGAGGCCGGGCTGAGCGACGTGGTGCGACCGCTCGTGCCCGAGGGCTACACCTTCTGGGACTACAAGCAGCTGCGGTTCCCCCGCGACGAGGGCATGCGCATCGACTTCATCCTCGGCTCGCCGGGCTTCGCCGACCGGGTGGTGGATGCCCGCATCGAGCGCGAGCAGCGCAAGGGCGACGCCCCGAGCGACCACGTTCCCGTCGTCGTCGCCCTCGCCGTCGAGGGCGATGACGATGACCGCCCGATGATCTTCTAGCGCCGAGCCCGCGGCAGAGCGGGGCGCGCCCCGGTAGGGTCGAGACCCGTGAGCATCGATGAGTGGGCCATCAGCATCATGGAGACCCTGGGCGTCTGGGGTGCCGCACTGCTGGTCGCGATCGAGAGCCTCTTCCCGCCGATCCCGAGCGAGCTGATCCTGCCGCTCGCCGGCTTCACGGCCAGTCGCGGCTCGTTCGACCTGATCTCGGTGATCCTCACGACGACGGCAGGCTCCCTGGTGGGTGCTCTGCTGCTGTACGCGCTGGGCCGCGGGCTCGGTGCCGAGCGGCTCGCGCGCTGGGCAGACCGCATCCCCCTGATGAGCTCCGAGGATGTGGAGAAGGCCATGGCCTGGTTCCACCGCTTCGGGCCGGCGGCCGTGTTCTTCGGCCGGTTCATCCCCATCGTGCGCAGCCTGATCTCGATCCCGGCGGGTGTCGACCGCATGCGGCTGTGGCTCTTCGTGCTGCTGACCACGCTCGGCAGCGGCCTCTGGAACACGCTCTTCGTCGTGCTCGGCTTCGTGCTCGGCGAGAACTGGACCATCGTCGAGGACATCGCCTCGCGGTACAGCCGCGGCGTGCTGATCACCGCGATCATCGTGCTCGCGGCGATCATCGCCTGGCGCATCCTGCGCATCGTGCGGCGCGAGCGGGCAAAGCGCCGGGAGGCGGCGCGAACGGATGACGGGCTCGAGCCCTAGCGCGGCGCGAGCAGCGCGGCGATCACGATGAGCGCGGGAACGCTGAGCACAGTCGTGATGAGCACGGCATCCCGGGCCACCGGCACAGCGCGCTCGAACCGCAGCGCGTAGTTGAACACGTTCTGAGCGGTCGGCAGGGCGGCGAGCACGACGACGGCGAACAGCGGCAGGCCCTCGAGGCCGATGACGAAGCCCCCGATGGCCCAGGCGAGGGTCGGCATGACGACGATCTTGAGCACCACGGCCACGAGGATGTCGCGGCGTCCCGAGCCGGGCTGGAGAATGCGCCGCCCGTGCAGGGACATGCCGAACAGCAGCAGGACGGTGGGGACTGCAGCCGCCCCGATGAGGTGGAAGGGCTCCATGACGGGGGCGGGCAGCTCGATGCCGGTGACCGAGAGCACCAGGCCCAGTGCCGACCCGATGATGAGCGGGTTGCGCACCGGCTGGCTCAGCACCCTCCCGACGGAGAGCGTTCCGCTGGTCGAGACGTCGAGGATGGTCAGGGCGATCGGGGTGAAGATCACCAGCTGCAGGAGGATCAGGGGCGCGGCGAAGGCGGGGTCGCCGAGCACGTAGGCGGCGATCGGCAGGCCGATGTTGTTGGCGTTGGCGTAGCCGGAGGAGAGGGCCCCGATCGTGGTCTCGGGCACGGCCCGCCGCCACAGCAGCCGCGCGATCAGCGCGAAGACAGCCATGCAGGCGAGGGCGGCGGCCGCCGACACCGGCAGGAGTGAGGAGAACAGCTGCCGTGCATCAGCCTCGGCCAGCACCGTGAACAGCAGGGCGGGCGAGAGCACGAAGAAGGCGAAGCGACTGAGCACGAAGTCGGCATGCGGGCCGAGGATGCCAAGGCGCCCCACGAGGTAGCCGACGGCGATCACCGCCCCGATGATCGCGAAGCCGATCAGCACGCCTGCCATGAAGACAGTGTCTGGCAAGTAGTGACTACTCATGGCATCGATTCGGCCGCGGGAGCACACTGGTCGTACAGCACCGGTGCGCGCCGCGCGCCGACCCGACCGCACCTGGAGGCATCATGCGCCGCACCGTTCCCGCCGTCGCCGCTCTCGGGGTGGGCCTCGCGCTCACCCTCACCGGCTGCTTCGGCAACCCACTCGAGCAGCTCACCGAGGGCATCGTCGAGGGCGGCGTCGAGCAGATCATCGAGGACCAGACGGGCGTCGACGTCGACGTCGACGGCAGCGGGGGCGCGAGCCTCCCCGCCGACTGGCCGGCCGAGGTTCCGACCCCCGACGGCGACATCGTGCTCTCGTCGTCGGCCGGCGGGGTCTTCAGCGTGATCATCAACGTCGCGAGCTACGACGAGGTGCAGCGCGCCTTCGACGAGATGCTGCTCGCCGGCTATGCCGAGATCTCGACGCTCGACCTGGGCGAGGGCGCCATCACGCGCATCTACGAGAACACCACCTGGAACGTCGGCATCCTCGGCGCCCAGAACGACGACGGCACTGCGACCATGCAGTACACCGTCACGCCCGTCACCCAGTAGGGCGGCACCGACCCGGGGGCGCGGGCGGAATCGACCACCGGTCGAGACCGCCCGCGCAGCTCGTTAACCCGCCCCGCTGACGCGCCGCGCCCGGCGCGAGCCGCCACCCCGCTCACGAGCGCTCGCGCAGCTCCGCCTCCAGCTCGGCCCGCCCGCTGATGCCGAGCTTGCGGTAGACGCTCGCCAGGTGGTTGTCGACCGTGCGCACCGAGACTCCGAGCCGCTCGGCGATCTCGCGGCTGCGCTCACGGCGGGCCGCCGCCTGGGCGATGATCCACTCGCGCTCGGTCAGGCCCGCCTCGCTGCGCGGCGAGCGGATGCTGCGCACGCGCGTCACGGTGAGGCCCAGCTCGGCGGCCCGCACGCGCGCACGCCGTTCGAGCATGCGGTCGCCGTCGGCGAGGGTCGCGGCGCTCTCGAGCGCGGCGTGCGCCACCGCGACCAGTCCTCCGGCGACGAGCGGCTCGACCAGGGCGATGACGCGTGCGGCATCGCCCTGGTCGAGGGCAGCCGCGAGGCCGGCCACCCGTTCGATGAGCGGCGAGCCGGAGGCCGCCGCCGAGGCGTCGAGCAGCGGGCGCACCGCAGCGCTGCCGCCGAGACGCACGGCGACAGAGGCGGTCAGCGCCGCGAGCAGGAGGTGCCCCAGCTCGACCCCGCGGGCCACGGCCGCCGCGAGCGCACCGATGGCGACCGCCGCGTCGTCGTCGGTGACGACGGCGAGCCACGCCTCGGCTTCGGCCGCCTGCAGCACCACCTTCACGTCGTCGCGCTGCGCCGGTTGCAGCGAAGCGAGCAGGGAGCGCGCCGCGTCGACCTCGCCGCGCTGCGCGTGCACGGTGGCGGCGAGGGCGATCGCCGGGCCGAGCAGGCCGGTGAAGTCGCGCCAGCGCAGCTGGTCGACGGCGAGCAGCGCGAGAGGAAGAGCGTCGTCGGGTCGGCCGCCATGCAGGTGCACGATCGCCAGCGCGTACGACCAGACGCCGGCGGAGTCGGCAAAGGGCTCGCGACGCCGCTGCTCGGCGAAGGCGCGTGCGGCCGCGATGTCTCCGTCGGCGACGTGCACGAGGAACGCCGAGAGGTCGAGCAGACCCCCGGCGAACGGCTGCACGGCGGCGAAACGATCGGCGAGCGGGCGGCCCGCATCGACCGCGCGCCGAGCGTCGGCGACCCGCCCTGCCATCGTCGCCATCATCGCCATGCCGATGGCGGCGTTGAGGGCGGCGCCCGAGTCGGATGCGGTCTGATCGGCGAGGGGCGTCTCGAGCGCGGCCGCGTCGCCGGCCATGAGGCGCCACTTGGCGAGGTCGGGGGTCAGCAGAGCGGCGGCCGAGCCCAGCTGCGGCAGCAGCTCCGTGGCACGGCGCGCGGCGCGCGCGGGGTCGAGCTCGCGCAGCGCGGTGTGCTGCCCCCAGCGCACCTCGACCGCCGCTCTGCCGTCGGCGTCGACCGCGAGCTCCGCTGCGCGGGCGAAAGCGGCCTCTGTCTGGCCGGGGTCGCCGCCCAACGCACTCAGTGCGCTCGCCGTGATGAGCGCGGCGTGCGCCGTGATCGTCGGCGAGACCGCCGTGCCCTCGAGGGCCATGACCTCGTCGGCCGCGCGCACGGCCCGCGCATGGTCGCCGACGCGGTGGGCGTACTCGGCGGCCCACACCAGATCGTCCGCCGCCACTGGCCCACCGGCATCGCTCAGCAGGCACACGCCGGTGAAGCGCAGCGGATCATCCTCCAGCGCGAGGAGCCGCTGGGCCGCCTCCCGACGCCTCTCCGCCCGCTGCTGCGACCCCAGCGAGCCGAGCAGCGCCTCGGCGTAGATCGGATGCGCGAGGTGCAGGTACCCCGCCGCCTCGGGCGCGGCCGGTGCGAGAACACCCGCGTCGAGGAGGTCGTCGACGATCGCCCGCTCCTCCGCCGCGACCGCCGCCCGCGGCCACGGCTGGGCCACGGCCACGAGCTCGGCGATGCGCCGCTCGCCCGGATCGAGGTCGGCGAGCCGCCCGGCGACCGTGTCGAGCACATGAGCGGGCAGTCGCGCGGGGTCGATCTCGAGACCGTAGGGCCCTCTGGCCACCCGGTCGGAGCGCTGCGCCGCGAGGGTGAGCTCGCGCAGGAAGAGGGGATTGCCCGCGGTCGTCGTGTACAGCCGCTGCAGCGACTCCGGGCGCGGATCGGCCCCCAGGTGGCGGCGCAGCACCGTGCGCGTCTCGTCGAGGGTGAGCCCGTCGAGATCGATCACGGTCACGAGGTCCTCGTGCAGCAGTCGCGCGACGGCGCCCTCGAGCGCGTGCTCGTCGCGGGCGGTCAGCAGCGCCGGCACCCCGAAGACCCGCACGAGCTGGTACAGCGCGGCGGCGGAGGCCTCATCGAGCAGAGGCGCGTCGTCGACGATGATCAGGTAGCTGTCGGCATGCCGGCCCACGTTCGCCACGAGCTCGCTCAGGCGGGCCGCCACATCGCTCGCCCCCTCGACCGGGGCCGAGAGCAGTGGAGCGAGGGCACCGAGCGGCACCTCGCTGAGCTCGGCGAGGGCGACCACCGGCACGATCGTTCGTCCCTGCGCTCCGAGCGTCGCGGCGACCGCCGCGGCCACGGTCGTCTTGCCGACGCCGCTCGGCCCGCGCAGAAGGTGCGAGCGCGCGGGTCGCCGGGCGAGGCCCTCGGCGAGAGCATCCACGACGGCGGGGCGCGCCACGATCGGCCAGCTCGGCATCGCCGGGTCCCTCCCTGCCTCGGTTCTCGCGCGGCGACGGCCGACCGACCGCCCCGGGCGACGCTAACACGCTCCGCGGCGCATTCGCCGAGGCGAGCATCCGCTGCGCGGGGGTGTCCCAGAGCTGAGAATTGCGTCGCAGAATCGTGCGTCTACGCAACGATCGTGCGCCGTTCACAACCACGTTGGGCGGCCCTCTGCCTAGGCTCGAAGGGTCTGCAGCCCCACGCGAGAGTCGACGAAGGAGGGACCCATGACCGACATCACCGCCGCCCCCGGCCGCGCCATCATCGGAGAGCCCGAGGTCGTCGAAGACGCCGCGCTCACGGGCCCCAGCGCTCACGAGATCAACGCTCACGAGATCAGCGCTCGAGAGATCAGCGCCGCCGAGATCGTCGCCGACCCCCAGTGGCTGCGGCTCAAGACCGCCGCCGAGGCCATCCGTGCGCACCAGATCAAAGACGGCTCGATCCCCGACGCGGATGCCCACGCCGAGGCCGCCCGCCAGGTCGGCCTCATCGTCGAGGCGCTGCGTCACTTCGCCCCGCTCATCCAGCACGACACCGCCTACCTGCTCGCCGCCGCCCGCGATTTCGAGGCCTGGCGCGACGGCGGCTTCGGTGTGCCCGACTTCTACGACGCGCTCGACGCCTTCCGCCCGGCCGAGCAGCGCCGCGATGGTGTCGCGCACCTCGTCGTCTTCCCCATGTACACCCAGAACGGCTCGACCGACCGGCTCGTCGAGGCCGTCGTGTTCGAGGTGATCTGGCCCGACTTCGTCGCCGAGCTCGAGCGCACGGCGTACGGCAACGCCCTCTACCTGGGCCTGCGCTTCGCCGACTTCACCCCGGGCTACGACACCAACTCGGCCGTGCTCTTCCCCGAGTCGGTCGCCGTCACGCCGCGGGTTCCGGCGGGTGCGCCCGAGGGCACCCCCGCTCAACTGCCGGTGTTCACCTGGGGTGCGATCTTCGCCGACCGCGAGGCTGCGCGCTACCGCCGCGTCGTGCGCGCCGCGGCCGAGATCACCAAGCTCGACCTGCCGGCCGACGCGCAGCAGCTGCTCGACGACCAGCAGCTCGCCGAGCGCACCTTCGTGATGTGGGACATGATCCACGACCGGGCCCACATGCGCGGCGACCTGCCGTTCGACCCGTTCATGATCAAGCAGCGCATGCCGTACTTCCTCTACACGCTCGAGGAGCTGCGCTGCGACCTGACCGCCTTCCGCGAGGCCGTCACCCTGTGGCGGGCCGAGGGCACCGACGACATCACCCGCCAGCACGCCCGGCTCGTGCAGTACGCCGTGATTTTCGACCGCATCTTCCGGTTCGCGCTGACCGGCAGCCGGGTGCGCAACTACGACGGGGTGGGCGGTCAGCTGCTGTTCGCGTGGATGCACCAGAAGGGTGTGCTGCACTGGACCGACACCCAGCTCGCGATCGACTGGGATGCCGTGCCCGACGTCGTCGTCGAGCTCTCGAACGCGATCAACGAGCTGTACTGGGCCTCGATCGACCGACCGAAGGCGGTGCACTGGCTCAAGGCCTACGAGCTCGTCTCGAGCACCCTGACCCCGCACCCCGCCTCGAACTGGGCTCGAGGCCTCAGCGACGACGTTCTCGCCGGCCCGCTCAAGGGCTACACCGACCTCGTGCTCGACGACGAGTTTCCGCTCTCGATGTTCTACGAAGCGCTCAGCAAGAAGATGGCGAGCGTCATCGAGTCGACCGCGGGCATCACCGGTCGCGACGCGTGACGTCTCCCCTCGCTGACCGCACGGTCGTCGTCGCCGGAGCCGGCGGCGTCGGCGGGCGGGCGGTCTGCGCGGCCCTCACCGCCGCGGGCGCGCACGTCGTCGCCGTCGGATCCCGCGCCGAGTCCCTGGTCGGCGTTGACGCGGCGGAGGCCGCGGTCGTCGACCTGGCCGACCCCTCGGCGGTCGCCGCGTGGGCGCGCGAGCTGCGCTCGCGTCGGCCGAGCATCGACGGCGCGCTGCACCTCGTCGGCGGCTGGCGCGGCGGCTCGGGGTTCGACGACTTCGCGTGGCTCGAGCGCCGCGTTCTCAGCACTCTGCGGGTGCTCAGCCGCGAGCTGCGCACCGACCTGGCGGCGTCGGGCGCGGGGCGACTGGCGATCGTGAGCTCCGCATCCGTCGCCGCACCGACGTGGGGCATGGCCAACTACGTCACGCTCAAGGCGGCGGCCGAGATGTGGGTGCAGGCGATCGCGGGCACCTGGCGGGCGAAGCACGAGCCGGCCGCGGCGGTGACCTTCATCGTCGGCGCGCTCGACGACGCGGGAGTGACCGAGCTGCTCGCCACCGCGTGCGCCGGGCTGTGGAGCCTGCCGACCGAGGAGCTCAACGGCGCCCTCATCGACCTGAGTCGCGCCACCGAGTCGGCCTCCGAGTCAGCCACCGAGCCCGCCACCGACCAGGGAGAATGATCTCCGTGACGCGCATCCATGACACCAGCTTCCGCGGCTTCGCCAGCGACAACTACGCGGGCGTGCACCCCGAGGTGCTCGCCGCCATCGCCGACGCCAACGGCGGCCACCAGATCTCGTACGGGGAGGACCAGTACACGGCCCGCCTCACCGAAGTCGTGAAGGCCGAGTTCGGAGACCAGGCCGAGGTGTTCCCCGTCTTCAACGGCACGGGCGCGAACGTGCTCGCGCTCACCGCGCTCATGCCGCGCTGGGGTGCGGTGATCGCGAGCGGCACCGCGCACATCCACACCGACGAGGGCGGGGCGCCGGAGCGCGTCAGCAGCCTGAAGCTGTTCACCGTGCCGACGCCCGACGGCAAGCTCACCCCCGAGCTGGTCGCCACCGAGGCCTTCGGCTGGGGCGACGAGCACCGCGCGCAGCCGCTCGCCGTCAGCATCACGAACACCACCGAGCTCGGCACGCTGTACACGCCCGACGAGGTGCGCGCGATCGCCGACTACGCGCACGCGCACGGGATGGCCCTGCACCTCGACGGCGCCCGGGTCTGGAACGCCGCCGCAGCCCTCGGCACCAGCATGCGGGAGTTCACGGTCGACGCGGGGGTCGACATCCTGTCGCTCGGCGGCACCAAGAACGGCCTGCTCGGCGCGGAGGCCATCGTCGTGCTCAACCCCGAGCGCGTCGAGGGGCTCATCTACCTGCGCAAGATGTACATGCAGCTGGCGAGCAAGATGCGCTTCCTCTCGGCGCAGCTGCTCACCCTGTTCGACGAGGGGCTGGGCATCCGCTCGGCCACGCACGCGAACGCCATGGCCGCCCGGCTGCGGGCGGGCCTCGAGGGGATGCTCGCCGACGGCTCGCTGCCCGCCGGCTCGCTCGGCTTCAGCCAGCAGACGCAGGCCAACGCCGTGTTCGCGCTGCTCAGCAACGACGCCGCCGACCGGATCCGCGAGCGCGTGCGCTTCTACGACTGGGATCGCGCACGCGGCGAGGTGCGCTGGATGTGCGCCTTCGACACCACCGAGGCCGACATCGACGCGTTCCTGCAGGTCATCCGCGAGGAGCTCACGCGGTAGCGGCGGCGAAGCGCGCCCGCAACGATTGACCCATCTATCGAAGAACGATAGTTTTCTCTCGTTCCTCGATAGATCGGATCTCCTGTGCCCCGCTGGACGCGCCTTCCCCTCCTCACCCTGCTGACCCTGATCGGGCTGCTCGTGCTCGCCCTGCAGGTCGGCGCCCTGCCGGTGCTCGCCGCCGAGTGGGCGCGCGAAGCTCCCGAGTTCGGCTTCCTCGCCGTGCCGCTCGCCGTCGCGGCGGTCGGCGCCGGCATCTGCGTGCAACTGGCGCTCGTCGTCACCGGGCGGCTCGTCGGCTTCGTGCATCGCGGCCGCATCTTCGATCGCGCGGCGCTGCCCTGGGTCAATGGGCTCGTGCTGTGCGGCGCCCTGGCCACGACGATCGTGCTGCTGACGTTCATCGTGCTCGCCGTCGTCGGCACCGGCGGGCCGCCCGCGCTCAGCATCCTGATGATCGTCACGATCATCGGCGGAGCCACCACGACCCTCCTGCTGGTCGTCATGCGGGCGCTGCTGCGGCAGGCCGTGACGCTCGACGCCGAGCTGCGCGAGGTCGTCTGATGGCGATCGTCATCAGCATCGACCGTCTACTCGCCGAGCGCCGCCTCAGCGTGGGCGAGTTCGCCGACCGCATCGGCATCACGCCGGCGAACGTCGCGGTGCTGAAGAACGGGCGAGCGAAGGCCGTGCGCTTCACCACGCTCGACGCTATCTGCCGGGTGCTCGACTGCCAGCCGGGCGACATCCTGCAGTGGGTGCCCGACGCCGACTGAGTCTCCGAGCGTCGGGGCGGGATGCTCGCCGCGCCCTCAGCACCTGCCAAGCCGTGCCGCGCACGCTGGAGGGGTGAACAGCCCCGACCCGCGCATCCTGCAGCCCGGCGACCCCGGGTACGAGGCCGCGGGTGCCGCGCCCCGCATCACGCGACCGCGCACGGCGGCCCGATCGGCGCGCGAGGCGATCCGCCGCAACCCGAAACTCGACCAGGCCTACCGCACGGGCGTGAAGGTCGTGGGCGGCACCACGGTGGGCCTGGGGGTGGTGCTCATGCCGCTTCCGGGGCCCGGAACCCTCATCGCCCTCGGGGGCCTCGCCATCCTGGGCACCGAGAGCGAGCGGGCGAAGAAGCTCAATCAGCAGGGGGTCGAGCTGGCGAAGCGGGCCGCGGCCCGCGCGCGAACGGCGGGTCAGAAGCGGGCCGCCCGAACGGAGCCGCCGCGCGCGTAGCGTAGGGCCCATGCGATTCGGACTCTTCATCCCCCAGGGCTGGCGCCACGACCTCGTCGAGATCGACCCGAGCGAGCAGTGGGGGGTGATGAAGCGCCTCGCGCAGCATGCCGACCGCGGACCGTGGGAGTCGATCTGGGTCTACGACCACTTCCACACCGTGCCGGTGCCGAGCGACGAGGCGACGCACGAGGCCTGGACCCTGATGTCGGCGTTCGGCGCCGTCACCGAGCGCGTGCGCCTCGGCCAGATGTGCACGTGCATGGGCTACCGCAACCCCGCCTACCTCGCGAAGGTCGCCGCGACCGTCGACCACGTGTCGGGGGGCCGCGTCGAGATGGGCATCGGCGGCGGCTGGTACGAGCACGAGTGGCGGGCCTACGGCTACGGCTTCCCCGAGATCGGCGACCGCCTGCGCGCGCTCGACGAGGGCGTGCAGATCATGCGGCAGGCCTGGTCGCAGGGCACGGCGACACTCGATGGCCGGTACTTCCAGGTCGACGGCGCGATCGTTCGGCCGCTGCCGGTGCAGAAGGAGGGCATCCCGCTCTGGATCGCCGGCGGCGGCGAGAAGGTGACCCTGCGCATCGCCGCGCAGTACGGGCGGTACACGAACTTCGGCGGCACGGCGGAGGAGTTCGCGGCGAAGAGCGAGATCCTCCGCGGGCACTGCGAGCGGCTCGGCACGAGCTTCGACGCGATCACCCGCTCGTCGAACTACAACGTGGTCGTCGGCCGCGACGAGGCCGAGGTGGCCGACCGCATCGCCGCGATCGAGGCGCGACTGACCCGTTTCATCGGCGCCGAGCGCGCGACGAAGGCCGTGGCCGACCTGCGCAACGGCTCGGGGCTCGCGGGCACTCCCGAGCAGATCGTCGAGAAGCTGCAGGCCATGCAGGGGCTCGGCATGACCTACGCGATCACCTACTTCGCCGAGGCCGCCTACGACACGAGCGGCATCGAGCTGTTCGAGCGCGAGGTCATCCCGGCCCTGCAGTAGTCTCGGTCGTCCGTCGTTCGCGCGCGCCTCGGCACGACGCGGTCTGATCGAGAGGAACCCTGTGCTCGACGCACTCGTCGCCGGCGTGCTCGCCGGCTATGCCATCGCGATTCCCGTCGGGGCGATCGCGGCCCTGCTCATCACGCTCGGCGCGCAGCACGGCGCCCGCGTGGCGGCGGGCGGCGCGCTCGGCGCGGCCACCGTCGACGGCCTGTACGCGACCGTCGCCGTGACGGCCGGCGCGGTCATCGCGCCGATCATCGCGACCGTTGAAGAACCGCTGCGCTGGATCTCCGTGGCTGTGCTCGTCGTGCTCGGGGTCATGCTCGCTCGGCCGGCCTTCCGACGACGCACTGCTCCCGTGGCCGCCGCGACCCTCGACGACACGGCGCCCCCGCCGGTCGACGACGCCACGGATGCGCGCGCGACGCCGCGGGTGCGCACGACGACCTTCCGCCGCCTGTTCGTGACCGTCGGCGCCCTCACGCTCGTCAACCCGGTCACGGTCATCTACTTCGCCGCGCTCGTTGGCAGCTCGACGCTGGCCGTGGATGCCGCCCCCGTCGAGCGCATCGTGTTCGTGCTCGCTGCCTTCGCCGCATCGCTCAGCTGGCAGCTGCTGCTGACGACCGCGGGGTCTCTCGTCGGCCGAGTGCTGACCGGGCCGACGGGCGCGCGCGTCACCGCGCTGGTCGGCGGTGCGCTCGTGATCGCACTCGCCGTGCGGGCCGCGCTCGCGCCGTGACGGTCTAGGGCTGGAGGTCGGCCTCGAGGTCGCCCATGCCCGCGACGGGCGCGTCGGCCATGCGCTCGACGATCAGGTCGTCGCCGTCGGGCGACACCTGCACACGCACCACGTCGCCGTCGCTGATCGTGCCGGCGAGGATGGCGCGGGCGAGCGCGTCGTCGATCTCGTGCTGCATGAGCCGCCGCAGCGGGCGCGCGCCGTACACGGGGTCGTAGCCGCGCTCGGCGAGCCAGGTGCGGGCATCCGGCGTCACCGCCAGCTGCAGACGACGCTCGGCGAGCCGGCGCTCGAGGCGGTCGATCTGCAGCGAGACGATCTGGCCCAGGTCGTCGGTCGACAGCGGCGAGAACACCACGATGTCGTCGAGCCGGTTGACGAACTCGGGCTTGAAGGCCTGCCGCACGACCTCGTTGACGCCCGCGACCTTCGCCTCCCAGTCGAGGGAGGGGTCGATGAGCAGCTGCGAGCCGAGGTTCGAGGTGAGGATGAGGATCGTGTTGCGGAAGTCGACCGTGCGGCCCTGGCCGTCGGTGAGGCGGCCGTCATCGAGCACCTGCAGCAGCAGGTCGAAGACCTCGGGGTGCGCCTTCTCGACCTCGTCGAGCAGGATCACCGAGTAGGGGCGACGGCGCACGGCCTCGGTGAGCTGGCCGCCCTGCTCGTAGCCGACGTAGCCGGGGGGCGCGCCGATGAGCCGCGAGACGCTGAACTTCTCGCCGTACTCGCTCATGTCGATGCGCACCATCGACTTCTCGTCGTCGAACAGGTAGTCGGCGAGCGCCTTCGCGAGCTCGGTCTTACCGACGCCGGTCGGCCCGAGGAAGAGGAACGAACCGGTGGGGCGGTCGGGGTCGCTGATGCCCGCGCGCGTGCGGCGCACGGCCTCGCTGACCGCGGTCACGGCATCCTTCTGGCCGATAATGCGCTTGCCGAGCTCGGCCTCCAGCGTCAGCAGCTTCTCGGTCTCGCCCTGCGTCAGCTTGTCGACCGGGATTCCCGTCCAGGCCGCCACGACCGCGGCGATGTCATCGTCGGTCACCTGGTCGTTGACCATGCGCGGGCCGCTCTCAGCCGTCTCCGCCTCGGCCAGCTGCTTCTCGATGCCCGGGATCACCTCGTAGTTGAGCTTCGACGCGGTCTGGTAGTCGCCCTCGCGCATGGCGCGGTCGAGCTCGATGCGCGCGTCGTTGAGGCGCGTCTTGAGGTCGCCGACCGCGGTCAGGCCCGACTTCTCGGCGGCCCAGCGCTTCTCGAGAGCATCCCGCTGGGCGGTCTTCTCGGCGAGCTCCTCGCGCAGTTTCGTGAGGCGCGCCTTCGAGGCGTCGTCCTTCTCCTTCTTGAGGGCGAGCTCCTCGATCTCGAGGCGGGTGACGGCGCGCTTGAGCTCGTCGAGCTCGACCGGGCTCGACTCGATCTCCATCTTCAGCCGGCTGGCGGCCTCGTCGACGAGGTCGATCGCCTTGTCGGGAAGCTGGCGGCTTGTGATGTAGCGGTTGCTGAGCGTGGCCGCTGCGACGAGGGCGCTGTCGGCGATGGCGACCTTGTGGTGGGCCTCGTAGCGCTCCTTGAGGCCGCGGAGGATCGCCACCGTGTCCTCGACGCTCGGCTCGCCGACGTAGACCTGCTGGAAGCGGCGCTCGAGCGCGGCATCCTTCTCGATGAACTCGCGGTACTCGTTGAGCGTGGTCGCGCCGATCAGGCGCAGCTCGCCGCGGGCGAGCATGGGCTTCAGCATGTTCGCGGCCGCGACCGATCCCTCGCCGCCGCCGGCGCCCATGAGGGTGTGCAGCTCGTCGATGAAGGTGATGACCTGGCCGTTCGACTCGTCGATCTCCTTGAGCACGGCCTTGAGACGCTCCTCGAACTCTCCGCGGTACTTCGCCCCGGCGATGAGGGCGGCGATGTCGAGACCGACCAGCTGCTTGTCCTTGAGCGAATCGGGCACGTCGCCCGCGACGATGCGCTGGGCGAGACCCTCGACGACGGCGGTCTTGCCCACGCCGGGCTCGCCGATCAGCACGGGGTTGTTCTTGGTGCGGCGGCTGAGCACCTGAGTCACCCGCCGGATCTCCGCATCGCGACCGATGACGGGGTCGAGCTTGCCCGAGCGGGCGATCTCGGTGAGGTTGATGCCGTACTGCTCGAGGGCAGACTTCTGGGGCTCCTGGCTGGAGGGGGCGCCCTGCATGTTGGCCATCGTGTGCACTCCTGAGTCAAACCTGAGTCGGTCTGACTCAAGTTTACGACGATGAACCTGAGTGCGCCAGGTCAGGCGGCCCCGGGAGGCTCCGCCGAGGGCGAACGGGGCGAGACCGTGCGGGTCGTGAGCGACGGGGTCGACGGCTACGGGGTGGACGACTGCCGGGTCGACGGCGCCGCGACGGCGCCGATGAGAGCGCGCCAGCGCTCGAGCGCGCGAGCCGGGCCCGCCTCGCACGCCCAGGCGAGCGCGGCCCGCGATCGCTCGGCGAGCAGGGCCGGGTCGCCGAGGTGCTCGGCGATCGCCTCGGCGAGCGCCGCGACATCGCCCGACGGCACAAGTCGGCCCGAGACGCCGTCCGTGATCATCTCGGCCGGCCCGTAGGCGATGTCGTACGCGACCGCCGGGCAGCCTCGCGCCATCGCCTCGGCGATCACCAGCGACTGGCCCTCGTACGCGCTGGTCAGCACCATGACCGCCGCCGTCCGCGCCTCCTCGGCGGCACCGTCGCGGTGCCCGTGCAGCGTGATCGAGCCGGTGAGTCCGAGCTCGGCGATGCGCTGCTCGAGCGCCGGGCGCAGCGGACCCTCTCCGTAGACATCGAGCCGAGCACCGGGGTGCCGCTCGACCACGAGCGCCCACGCCTCGACCAGCTGGTCGAGGCGCTTCACCGGCGCCAGCCGCGCGATCGTGATCGCCCGCAGCGGGTCGCGACCCCCCGCACCGGCCGTCGCGTCGGCGGGCACCAGGGCAGGGTGCGGGATCACCCAGCCGGGCGCCTCCTCGCGCCCGCGACGCCGCACCACGTCCGCCCGCTGCCGCTCGGTCAGCCAGACGACCGCGTCGTAGCGCGGCAGGGTGTCGAGCCAGCCCTCCCACACCGGGTCCATCGGGCTGTCCCAGGCGTGCGGGGCCAGCGTGTGCGCGCTGTGCACCGTGTGCACGACGGGCAGGCCCGGGATGCCCGCGAGCAGCTCGCCGACCTGGCGCGCCTCGGCGATCGCGACGACGGGGAGCCGCGGCTCCGCATCCCGCGCCTCGCGCACCACCTCGCCCCACCACGCGCGGTACAGCCCCCGGAAGCCGTCGAGAGTGCCGAGCGGCGCGCCGCGCTCATCGAACACCGGGATGCGGACGGCGGCGCGCCACCAGTCGGGGCGCTGCAGGTACGGAAGCCGGAAGAGCGGCCGGCCCTGCTCGTCGAAGAAGTCGGTGTGGACGACGGCGCCGGCTGCATCACGCACCAGCTGACGCCAGGGCCGGCCGTGCCCGTCGAGCTCGAGCGGGTCGGGATGGAGCGCCTCGGCATCAAGCAGGGCGGGCGCCGGTGCAGGCGCGGTGGCGGAATCGAGTGCCGCCCCGCGCAGAATCTCCGGGCGGTGCCGCACCTCCTGCAGCAGGTTGCGCAGCTCGGTGCGCTCGTCGGCGAGGCCGATCTGCACGAACCCCTCGCGGTCGGCCGTGTTGTCAGGGATCAGATCGACGGTGAGCAGCGTGACCGGGAACCCGCCGTCGGCGAGCATGCGGGCACGCTGCAGGGTGGCGATCGTGGAGCCGCCGTCCATGCCGGGGCGCAGACGACTGGTCGCGATCAGGAGGCGGGCGAGCGGCACGGCGCCAGCCTACTGAGGGCGTCCGCCCGGGGCGCCCTCGCGGGCAGCGGCGCGCGAGGCGGTGACCGTGAACTTCGCCGTGCGGGCCAGCTGCCGGGTCGGGCCGACGAGGCGCTCCAGCGCGGGCCGGTAGTCGAGGTGGCTGTTCCAGACCGCGCGCAGCTCGCCGCCCGGGCGCAGCACGCGCGCCGCCTCGGCGAAGAGCCGTAGGGCGAGCCCGGTGTGCACCGCGGCGCCCACGTGGAACGGCGGGTTGAGCACGACCAGGTCGGCGCTCGCGTCGGGCTGCCGCGCGAGACCGTCGTCGTGCACCGCATGGATGCGCACGCCGTTGGCCTCGGCGGTGAGGCTCGCGCTGGCGACGGCGATCGCCGACACGTCGCTCGCGATCACCCGGGCCCCGGGGGTGCGACGGGCGAGCGCGCTGGCGAGCAGCCCCGACCCGCACGCCAGGTCGATCGCGGTCGTGAACGGAGAGAGGGTGTCGAAGGTCGCCAGCAGCGCCCGGGTGCCGATATCGACGGATGCTCCCGCGAAAACGCCCGGCAGCGCGACCACGTGCAGCGCGTGTTCGGGGTCGTACCCCCGCGCGGGCTCGAGGGGCTGGCGTCGGATCGGCCCGCGTGCCGTCAGCAGCCGCGCCTTCCCCCGAGCGAGCGACACGTCGACGCGGGCGAAGCTGCCCCGGAGCACCTCGTTCTGGGCCGGCGTCATGTGCTTGACCATGTTGCCGGCGATGAGCACGGCGTCGTCGGTCGCCCGCGCGGCGAGGAGGCGGGCGACGGCGTCGAGGCGGGCGAGCGAGCGCGGCAGGCGGAGCAGCAGGAGCCCAGCATCCGTCGCCACCGTGTCGAGTTCGTGATGATCGATCGGGGCCGCGGGGGCGAGGCGCGCGGCGTTGCGCTCGAGCGCGTTCCGGGCGACGAGGGAGTCCTGATGCACGCGGACCACCGAGGTGCCGAGAGTGAGGGCTCCGAGGGCGAGTGCTCCGTGCGTGTCATCGATGACGGCGACCGGCCGGTCGGGAGCACCCTCGATCACCGTCGTCGCGGTGTCGAGCAGGTAGCGGTCTGCGGCATCCCAGGCGCGCAGCTCGGGCGCCTCGAGGTCGGGAGCGCGGCGCAGGGCAGCGAGCGTCGCCTCGAGGGGGGCGGAGCTCACCGGGTCGGGCACCCGGCCAGCCTAGGTGCGCGCGAGCAGGTCGGCGACGCGCTGCTGCAGCTCGCCTGACCGGAAGGGCTTGATGATGAAGTCGTCGACTCCGGCGGCGAAGGCCGCGTCGATGTCGCTCTGCTGGGCCCGCGCGGTCAGCATGAGCACGCGAGTGCGGCTGGCCTCGGGATGAGCACGTAGTGCGGTGCAGACCTCCAGTCCGCTCAACCCCGGCATCATCCAATCGAGGAGGAGAAGTTCGGGACGGTGTTCGAGAGCCTTCCTCAGGCCCTCGTCGCCGTCCGCGGCGGTGATCACGTCGTAGCCCTCGCGCTCGAGTCGAGTCGCGATGAGCGCGAGAATATCTGGCTCATCCTCACACACGAGTACGCGCGCCACGCCACCCTCCCCGATCGCTTCGCTGGGTCTAGTCTCAGCCGTGTGAACTCGGTTCGTCAACGCGACCAGCTGCACCACGACGCGGCTGTGCTCAGCGTGGTCAGCCTCATCCAGCGCCTGCGGGATGCCCCGCGACCGGTGTACCTGGGCGTCATCATCGGCCTCGCCACGGTGACGTTCGCGCTCGGCCTCGCCGCCCTCTACCTCACGCCCGCGGGAGGAACGGCGGCGATCTGGTGGCCCGCGGCCGGCACGAGCGCTCTCCTCGCGCTGCTGTACCGCGGTCCGCGCTGGCAGGTCTTCGTGCTCGTCGCCATCGTTGCGGCGGGCTCGAACCTGTTCATCGGGCGCCCACCGGTCTTCGCGCTCTGGGCCATGATCATCCTCGTCGCCGAGCTGCTGGTCTTCCTGCTCGTGCTCGGACCCCAGGGCCGGGGCGCCCTGCTCTCCACCACTCTCGGGTTGCTCCGCTTCATCGCCGCGAGCATCGCCGCGGCGACGACCGTCGGCCTGATCGGAGCGGCCTCCTTCGTGCTGCTCGTCGGTGCCGACCCGCTGCTGACCTTCGCCTCCCTGGTGCCCTCGCACCTCTCTGCGCTGCTCCTGATCGTGCCACTGGTGCTCGTCCCGATGCCCCGCGGGCTCTCGAAGCAACGGGTCGAGCTCGTCATCCAGGCCGCTCTCACGGGAACGGTCACCCTCCTCGTGTTCGCCCCCTTCCAGAGTGAAGCAATCGGCGCGCTCCTGTTCCCGTTCTTCGGCTGGGCGGCTGTTCGCTTTCCCCCGATCGTGGCGACGGCAGAGCTCGTGGTGCTGGGGGCCGTCGGTTCGGTTCTCACCGTGCTGGGCGGCGGCCCTTATGCGCATGAAGGACCCGGACTCCCTGCGGCGCTGCTCGTGCAGGTGTACCTCCTGTCGATCGCCATCACGATCCAGTTCATCATCACGGTGCGCAGCGAGCGGGCCGAGCTGCGCGCCGAGAACCTGCGCCGAGCATCACTCTTGCGCGGGGGGTTCGTCGGCTCGCAGCTGGGCTCGACCTTCGCGCGCGTGCTGCCCAGCGGCGATGTCCGGATCGTCAAAGCGAACGCGATGGCGGAGTCATTCATCGACCCGACCTGGTTCGACCCCTTCGTCGCCGCCTGGCTCGAGAGCGGCACCGATGACGTGAGCACCGAGGTCCTGCTCGACGACGGCCGTACGCTGCAGGTCTATGGGCGCCGCCTGCCCGCCGAGGACAGCGACGACGTGCTCGGCATCCAACTCGTGGACATCAGTGACTTCGTCGCCGCTCAGACCGCGATGGCGCACGCCGTCGAACGGGAGCGACGAGTCGCCGATGAGTTGCGTGCCCTCGCGCAGCAGAAGGATGACTTCGTCTCCTCCGTCAGTCACGAGCTTCGCACGCCGATCACGAGCATCGTCGGTTTTGCCGAGGAGCTCGACGAGACGGCGACAGCGCGGCAGAAGGAGTTCACGACGATCATCCTGCGCAACGCGAACCGTCTCGGGGCGATGGTCGAGGAGTTGCTCGAACTCGGCCGGATGACCGCGCGGAACCCTGCGCACGAGCGCGGAACCATCGAACTGTCCACCATCGCCGCCGAGGCCGTCGCCGACCAGTCGCCGTCGGCGCGCGACCGGGGGGTGACCATCGAGCTGGTCTCACCCGCCGAACCGTCGCTGGTGACCGGCAACGCCACCACGTTCGGCCGGATCGCCACCAACCTCGTGGCGAACGCGATCAAGTTCACCCCCGCAGGGGGTCATGTTCGCGTGTCGATCGCCGGTGACGCAACGGAGGTGCATCTCGCGGTCGACGACTCCGGCCCCGGAATATCCGAGGAGGATGCCCCGCGCGTGTTCGAGAGGTTCTTCCGCTCGGCCGACCCCCAGAAGCTGCAGGCGCCCGGCACCGGCCTGGGCCTGTCGATCGTGCGGGCGCTCGTTGACCTGCTGGACGGCACCATCGGGGTCGAACGCTCCGATCTGGGCGGCGCACGGCTGCTCGTGGTGCTGCCGCGCGCGACCGCGGGTGAGCCGAGTGAGGCGCAGGAGCAGCCGGCCGGCTAGATGTAACGACCCGGGACGTTGTGAACGTGTGAAGTAGCGAAGACCTCCGGAACGATGTGGGTATCTGACAACTCTCATCGAGACCGGAGGTCTTCGTGGTTCACGCTAATGCCGATCTGACACCGAAAGGGCGTCTGCGTGTCGCTCGCGCCGTCGTCATCGACGGGTGGAGTCTTGCTCGAGTCGGGGAGCGGTTTCAATGCTCGCCAGCAACAGCGAAGAAGTGGGCCGATCGATATCGAGCAGGCCAGCCGATGACCGACCGCAGCTCGCGACCCCGTCACTCGCCCCGACGCCTCAGTCAGCGCACGGAGCGACGGATCATTGCGTTGCGATTCACGCGCCGCTGGGATGCGCGTCGGATCGCGTGGCATCTGGGGCTCAACCCCTCGACGGTCGGTCGAGTGCTGGCCCGCTATCGAATGCCTCGGCTGTCGCACCTGGACCGCAACACCGGCTTGCCGATTCGGAAGCAGCAACCGGTCCGGTTCGAAGCGGCTGCCCCTGGGGACATCGTCCACGTTGACATCAAGAAGCTCGGTCGTATCCCGGACGGTGGAGGGTGGCATGTTCATGGTCGCGGGTCACCCCAAGACCGTCGTGCCGGTGCTGCCCGGGATCGCGCTGCCCGACGCGGAGCCTCGTCATCGCGCGGCTACACGTTCCTGCATCACGCCGTCGATGGATGCACAAGGTTGGCCTATTCCGAAGAACTTCCGGATGAGCGCAAAGAGACCGCGGCCGCGTTCTGGGTTCGTGCTCGCCAGTTCTTCGCCGATGCCGGCTTCGAGGTCAAGGCGGTCATGACCGATAACGGCGCCTGCTACCGATCCCGTGACTTCGCCGCCGCTGTCGGACAGGCCCGACACATCCGCACCCGCCCCTATCGACCGCAAACTAACGGCAAGGTCGAGCGCTTCAACCGCACACTGGCCGCCGAGTGGGCTTACGCAGCGAACTACACCTCGAACGAGGCCCGATCAGCGACCTATGCTGACTGGCTCGAGGAATACAATCGCCGACGACCCCACAGCGCCCTCGACGGTCACACGCCCGCTTGCCGCGTTCACAACCTCACGGGTCGTTACAGCTAGAACTCGGTGACGAACCGGGCGCGGCATGCCTACCCGCGGCGCAGGGGTCGCCAGACGACGAGCTGGTTCGGCTTCTGCACGCGCGTGCCGGCCTTGATCGACACGACCTCGCCCTCGACTCCGGCGGCGAAGACGCGGCGACCGGGGCGGGTGAGCAGCTCGTCGGCGAGCGCCGTCTCGAGCTCGCGCACCCGGGCGCGCAGTGCGACGACCTCGTTCTCGAGCTCGAGGATGCGCCGGATGCCCTCGAGGTTGAGCCCCTCGGCGCTGAGCCGCGCGATCTCGCGCAGCTGCACGACGTCGCGCATCGAGTAGCGCCGGCTCTGGCCAGCCGTGCGGGTGGGCGAGACCAGCCCGAGCCGGTCGTACTGCCGGAGCGTCTGCGGGTGCATGCCCGCGAGCTCGGCCGCGACGGCGATCGCGAAGATCGGGCTGTTCTCGTCCATGGCCGTCATCCCTGCGCGCGCGCGATCAGCTCGTCACGGGGGTTCTCGTCGGGCAGCGCCGCGGCGAACTGCTCGAGCTTCTTGGCGGCGTCGGCGCTGAGGCGCGAGGGCACAACCACCTGCACGGTGGCGAGCAGGTCGCCGGTGCCCTTGGCGGTGGTGACTCCGCGACCCTTGACGCGCAGCACGCGACCGCTGGGCGTGCCAGCGGCGACCTTCAGCTTGACGGTCTCGCCGCCGAGCGTCGGCACCTCGATGGTGGCACCGAGAGCGGCCTCGACGAACGTGACGGGAACATCCAGTCGCAGATTCAGGCCGTCGCGCGTGAACACGGGATGCGGGCGCACCTGCACCGTCAGCACCAGGTCGCCGGCCTCGCCGCCGTCGGGGCTCGGCTCACCCTTGCCACGCAGCCGGATCTTCTGCCCGTCGGCCACACCGGCGGGGATCTTCACCTGGATCGGCTTGCCCCCGCCCGGGCGCTCGAGCTTCACGGTGTCGCCGCGCACGGCGGTCATGAAGTCGAGGGCCACGGTCGCGACGTGATCGCGACCCTTCGTGGGGCCCCCGAACCGTCGACCGCCGCCCGGGGCGCCGCCGCCGAACAGCCCGCCGAAGATGTCGCCGAGGTCGCCCGGCGTCGCGCCGCGGCGAGCGCCGCCCGGCGGGTAGCCCCCGCCGAACATCCCGCCGAAGACGTCCTCGAAGCCGCCCGGCGCACCGCCGGCCGTGAAGCGCGCTCCCGAGCCCATGGCCCGCAGCTGGTCGTACTCGGCCCGCTGCTGGGGGTCGGAGAGCACGGCGTGCGCCTCGCTGATCTCCTTGAACCGCGCTTCAGCCTTCGGGTCGCCCGGGTTCGCGTCGGGGTGGTACTGCCGGGCGAGCTTGCGGTAGGCCTTCTTCAGCTCGGCATCCGAGACGTCCTTGCTGACGCCGAGCACGGCGTAGAAGTCTTTCTCGAACCAGTCCTGGCTCGCCATGCCGCCTCCTAGCCCTGCGGAACTGCGACCGCGACCTTCGCCGGCCGCACCAGCCGCTCGCCCAGAGCCCACCCGATCTCGACGACGTCGGCCACGGTCTGCTCGGTGGCGTCAGGGCTGGGCAGCTGGGCGATGGCCTCGTGGATGCTCGGGTCGAACACCTCGCCCACCGCACCGACCCGGCGCAGGCCGTAGCGCTCGAAGGCCTGCTGCAGCTTCTGCGCGACGAGCTCGAGGGGGCTGCCCTCGAGGTCGCCGTGCGCGGCGGCGCGGTCGAGGTCATCGATCGCGGGCAGCAGCGACCGCACGACCTCGGCGATGACCGCCTCGCGGTTCGCCTGCCGGTCGCGCTCCACCCGGGTGCGGAAGTTCGCCAGCTCGGCCTCGGCGCGGGCAGCGCGGTCGCGGTACTCCTCGATCTCGCGCTGCCCGGCCTCGGAGAGGATGTGGTCGATGTCGGCGTCGAGGCTCGACGCGTCGTCGAGCGCGGGCTCCGCATCCGACGCGCCGTCGGCCGGCCCCTCGGCGGGCGCCGCGGCGGCCGACTCGTCGTCGACCGCGCGCGGCTCGCCCGTCTCGGGGTCGATGCGGCGCTTGTCCTTGACGACGGGCTCGTGCTCGTCGTCGTCGCGCTTCTTCGCCATGACTACTTCGCGTCCTTGTCCGCGGAGTCGCCGGTGTTCGGGGAGTCCTCATCCTCGACGATCTCAGCGTCGACGACGTCCTCGTCCGCGGCGGCCGGGGTCTGCTGGTCGGCCGAGGGGGTCGGGTCCATCTGCGACGCGGCGTAGATCGCCTCGCCCAGCTTGGTCTGCGAGGCGTTGAGGGCGTCGAAGGCGGTCTTCACCGCGGCGTCGTCCTCACCGGCGAGCGCAGCCTTGAGAGCGTCGACGTCGGCCTGCACCTCGCCCTTGACGTCGTCGGGCAGCTTGTCCTCGTTCTCCTTGATGAGCTTCTCGATCGAGTAGACGAGCTGCTCGGAGTTGTTGCGGATCTCGGCCTTCTCGCGACGCTCCTTGTCTTCGGCAGCGTGCTCCTCGGCCTCGCGCACCATGCGCTCGATGTCCTCCTTCGCGAGCGACGAGCCGCCCGTGATGGTCATCGACTGCTCCTTGCCGGTGCCCTTGTCCTTCGCCGAGACGTGCACGATGCCGTTCGCGTCGATGTCGAAGGTGACCTCGATCTGCGGGATGCCCCGCGGAGCGGGAGCGATGCCCGTGAGCTCGAAGGTGCCAAGGTTCTTGTTGTCGCGCGTGAACTCGCGCTCGCCCTGGAAGACCTGGATGGCGACCGAGGGCTGGTTGTCGTCGGCCGTCGTGAAGGTCTCGCTGCGCTTGGTCGGAATGGCCGTGTTGCGCTCGATGAGCTTGGTCATGATGCCGCCCTTGGTCTCGATGCCGAGGCTCAGGGGGGTGACGTCGATGAGCAGAACATCCTTGCGCTCGCCCTTCAGCACCCCGGCCTGCAGGGCCGCGCCCACGGCGACGACCTCGTCGGGGTTGACGCCCTTGTTGGGCTCGCGGCCGCCGGTCAGCTTCTTGACGAGCTCGGTGACGGCGGGCATGCGGGTCGAGCCGCCGACGAGCACGACGTGCGCGATGTCGCCGACCTTGACGCCGGCCTCGCGGATGACGTCCTCGAAGGGCTTCTTGGTGCGCTCGAGCAGGTCGCTCGTGAGCTCCTCGAACTTGGCGCGGGTGAGGGTCTCGTCGAGGTTGGCGGGGCCGTTCTCGGTCAGCGACAGGTAGGGCAGCTGGATGCTCGTCGAGGTCGAGCTCGAGAGCTCCTTCTTCGCCTGCTCCGCAGCCTCCTTGAGACGCTGCTTGGCGATCTTGTCGTTGCTGACGTCGACGCCGGTGGTCTCCTTGAAGCGCTGGATCAGGTACGAGACGACGCGGTCGTCCCAGTCGTCACCGCCGAGGCGGTTGTCGCCCGCGGTGGCCTTCACCTGGATGGTGCTGAAGTCTTCGTCTTTGCCCACCTCGAGCAGGCTGACATCGAAGGTGCCGCCACCGAGGTCGAAGACGAGGATCAGCTCGTCCTCCTTGCCCTTGTCGAGCCCGTAGGCGAGGGCCGCCGCGGTCGGCTCGTTGATGATGCGCAGCACGTTGAGGCCCGCGATCTCGCCGGCCTCCTTGGTGGCCTGGCGCTCGGCGTCGTTGAAGTAGGCGGGCACGGTGATGACGGCGTCGGTGACGCTCTCGCCCAGGTACTGCTCCGCATCCCGCTTCAGCTTCGCGAGGATGCGCGCGCTGATCTCCTGCGGGGTGTACTTCTTGCCGTCGATCTCCTTCTTCCAGTCGGTGCCCATGTGGCGCTTGACGCTCGCGATGGTCCGGTCGACGTTGGTGACGGCCTGGCGCTTCGCGGTCTCGCCGACGAGCACCTCGCCGTCTTTCGTGAACGCGACGACCGAGGGTGTGGTGCGGAAGCCCTCGGCGTTGGTGATGACGGTGGGCTCGCCGCCCTCGAGAACGGAGACGACGGAGTTGGTGGTTCCGAGGTCGATGCCGACGGCACGGGCCATGGTGGTGCTCCTTCCGGTAATGGGTGTGAAGCGTGCGTGCGCGAAAGGTTGAGTCGCGCTGTATCAAGTTTGAGATTCCGGATGCGGGCTGTCAAGTCGAGCGGCAAAAACCTGCGTCGCTCTGGCTCAACTCTCAGGGTCGCCCCGCTGGCGCCCGGCGAACCCTGGCGCCCGGCGAAATCGACACCGATTCGCGCTACCCGCCGTTCACCCCTGCGAGATAGCGTGAGCGCATGACTGACAAGCAGGCGGACGACGAGGTCGGCCAGGTCCCGGTTCCCCCCACGATCGCTCGTACCGGAGCGGTCGCTGCCGTTCCCTCGGAACTCGACGACAAGGTCGTTCCCCGCAAACAAGTGTGGTCGTGGGCTCTGTGGGACTGGGCGACCCAACCCTTCAACACCGTCATCCTCACTTTCGTCTTCGCTGCGCTCTACCTGACGAGCGAATCATTCATTGACCCCGAGATCGTCGCGCTCGGCGAAGACGATCCTGCCTTCAGAAGCGCGCTCGACCAGCTTGCGGCTGGCATCGGATTCGCCGGCCTTATCGCCGGCATCCTGATCGCGCTCGTGGCACCCGTACTCGGACAGCGGGCGGACGCTGCTGGGAATCGCAAGCTGTGGCTGGGAATCGGCACGGGCCTGCTCGTCCTGTCGACCGCTGGGTTGTACTTCGTCGAGGCTGCACCCGCCTGGTTCTGGCTTGGCGCATCTCTCATCGCCGCTGGCTCGGTCTTCAGCGAGATCGCGGGCGTCAACTACAACGCCATGCTCAACCAAGTCTCCACGCCGAGAACGGTCGGCAGGGTGAGCGGACTCGGGTGGGGCTTCGGGTACCTCGGCGGCATCATCGCGATGGTCATCGTGGTCATCGCCGACTCGTTCGACTTCTTCGGACTCCCCGCGGAGAATGGTCTTCCCTTCCGCGTTATCGCGCTCGGCTGTGCCATCTGGATCGTCCTGTTCTCAATCCCGATCTTCCTCAACGTTCCCGAAGTGCCGCCGGCGCCCGGTCGAGAGCGCGTGAGCTTCTTCCGCTCGTATGCCGTTCTCGTCAAGGACATTGGTCGGCTCTACCGCGAGAGCCGCCAGACGTTCTGGTTCCTTCTCGCCGCTGCTGTCTACCGCGACGGCCTCGCCGGTGTTTTCGCATTCGGCGCGATTCTCGCCGCAGTCGCTTTCGGGTTCTCCGACACTGAGGTGATCATCTTTGGCATCGCCGCGAACCTCGTCGCGGGTGTGTCAACGATTGCCGCCGGGCGCATGGATGACCGATTCGGTGCGCGAACCGTGATCCTGGCCGCACTCGGCGGACTCGTGATCGCCGGCCTTCTGGTCTTCTTGCTCGCGCCCCTCGGCACGATCGTGTTCTGGATCTTCGGCCTCGCTCTGACGATCTTCGTCGGGCCTGTGCAAGCAGCGAGTCGTTCGTTGCTTGCGCGCGTGACCCCGCCTGGCCGCGAGGGCGAGATCTTCGGGCTCTATGCGACGACCGGGCGCGCAGCGAGCTTCCTGTCACCGGCGCTCTGGGCTCTCTTCATCACGCTCTTCGGAGCCACGATCTTCGGCGTACTCGGCATCGTGGTGATCTTGGCGGTCGGATTCGTGCTGATGCTGTTTGTCAAGCCGGGAGAGCACGCGAAGATCGCTTGAGAGAGCCCCGCCTGGGGATGAACAGTGCGGACGCACTTAGTCGGAGCGGGACCCTGCCACGAAGCGGGCCAGCAGTGCGGCGAGCTGGGCGCGCTCCTCGGCGGTGAACCCCTCGAGCGAGCGCTCGACCGCGGCTCGCCGGTCGCGGCGGCGCTCGTCGAGCACGGCGCGGCCGGCGTCGGTGAGCGTCACGAGCGTGCGCCGCGCGTCAGCCGGGTCGGTCGCGCGCGCGACGAGCCCCCGTGCCGCGCAGTCGGCGATGACGCGGCTGGCCCGCGGCTGGTCGACGCCGATCGCGGCGGCGAGGTCGCTCACGCTCGCCCCATCGCCCAGGCGGTCGAGCTGCGACAGCAGGCGGTAGCGCGCCATCGTCGAGAAGGGATGCTCGTGCCGACCGCGCCCGTGCCACGGGTGTTCTCGCGGCTCCGGCTTCGGGCGGACCCGCGGGCCCGAGCGGCGCAGCTCGGCGATCGCGCGCTCGATGGCCGCGACCGGGTCGGCGGCGGGGTCGGGCTCGATGCGGTCGGCGGCGGGAGGCGGAGCATCCATGGATGTCACGGTACATCGATCGCGCAGGGCGAACGGCGCGAGGTTGCATCCCGGGGGAATACATGTCATGGTGCATTAGTTGCACAGTGACATATAACCTGTCTGAAGGAGACACCATGACCACCGACACCACCAACGACACCCCGCAGCCCGAGAACACTCCCCGCCGCGAGGCCACGCCGCGCACCTGGCTGGGCCGCATCGCCCGCCGGAAGCGGATGCTCGCCCGCGAGCAGTGGCGCCGCCTCGACGACGTCGCGCGCGAGGGGATCAGCGACGAAGACTACGCCACGACGATGGCGACCCTCGAGGCCATGGCCCGCAACCTGGGCTGGGACGAGAGCCAGGCTGGGGATGAGGCTCGCGGGCACGGCGGGCATCACGGGCGCTGGCATGGGCAGGGGCGCGGCCACGGCCACGGCCACAAAGGCCACCACGGGCACGGGCATCACGGTCGCTGCGCCGAGCGTGCCACAGTGGAGGCATGACCCCCGCGCTGACGCCGCCTGCCCCGCAGCCCTCGACCGCCGAGAAGGCCGCGGCCCTCGCCGCCCTGCACGTGCCGGGTGATCCGCTCATCGTCGTGAACGTGTGGGACGCCATGACGGCCCGCATCGTCGCCCGCACCCACGGGGTGCGGGCGCTCGCGACGGCGAGTCACTCGGTCGCCTATGCCCTCGGCGTGGAGGACGGCGAGGGCATGACCGTCGACCAGGCGCTCGACGCGGCGGGCCGCATCACCGCCGCGACCGCACTGCCGGTGAGCGTCGACTTCGAGCGGGGATACGCCCCGGATGCCGCCGGCGTTCAGGCGAATGTCGCACGGCTCATCGAGCGCGGCGGCGCCGGGCTCAACCTCGAAGACTCCCTGGCAGGCGCGACCGGGCCGCGGCGCCCCCTCGCGGAGGCCGCGGCCCGCGTGGCCGCCGCGCGCGCCGCGGCCGAGGCGGCCGCCGTTCCGCTCGCCATCAACGCGCGCACCGACACCCTGGCCGCCCAGCCAGACGCCTGGGCCGAGGCGATCGACCGGGCGAATGCCTACGTCGACGCGGGCGCGACGAGCATCTTCATGCTGGGCCTCACCACCGAGCAGCTCGTCGCCGATGCGGTCGCGGCGGTGCGTGCGCCGATCGCGGTGTTCGCCCGGCCGGGCGGCATCCCGCTCGCCCGCCTGGCCGAGCTCGGCGTCGGGCGCATCTCGTTCGGCCCGCAGTTGCTCGGCCTCACCCTCGCGCACCTCGCCCGCGCGGCCGAGCAGCTCACCGCGCGCGGCGAGTACCCGGCTGAGCTCGGCTACCGTTACGAGCTGTGAGCACCGCGCAGCCGCACGACCGCGACCCCGACCGCGACACTGACACCGACCCCGATCGCACCGCGGCCGGCTGGCAGCCCCTGCTCGAGCGACCCGGCTACGAGCAGTGGTGGGACGGCTCGGCGTGGCGCGGGCGCGCCCATCGCGAGCCCGAGCCCTTCTCGGCGTTCACGCCCGAGCTCACCCGCGCTCTGCGGCCCGGCCCGAACCGCGCGGCCCATGTCGCCCGCGCGGGCATCGCGGCGATCCTGCTCGGCTTCGGCCTGCAGACGCTCGTCGCGACGAACACCCTCACCCTCCCGGGGGTGCCGCAGATCGCGCTGGTGGTCGTGGCGCTCGTGATCTCGGCCGTCATCGGTATTGGCACCGCGGTGGCCGCGAGCCTCGCGCTGCGGGTCGCTCCGCGGCTCGGCGGTCGAGCGATCGCGTCGCTCGCCCTCGGCGTGAGCATCCTGCTCGGGCTCGCCCCGGTGCTGCTGCTCGTGGCGATCGGTCTCGCCGGCGGCGTCTGAGCCCCGCGACCCGGCGCCGGGGCGTCAGCGGTTGATCGCCCAGTAGATCATCAGCATCGTGACGATCGCGCCCGCGATGAAGTTGAGCAGCAGGAAGCGCTTCCACCCGCGGTTGGCCGTCTCGGCCGTCTCGTCGGTGATCATCCAGAACCGCGCGGTGATCGCCACATAGGGCAGCGCGGCCGCGATCGCGAGCGGGCCCGGCCAATCGGTGCCTAGCACGAGCACGCCAGCGAGCGCATAGGCCGCGACCGAGAGCCGGGTCGTGAGCCGCGCACCGAGCACGGTCGCGATCGACGCGAGGCCGCCCTCGCGGTCGGCGATGACGTCCTGCACCGCCCCGAAGGCGTGTGAGGCCATGCCCCACAGGAAGAACGCGACGAGGATCAGCCAGAGCGCCGGGGTCCACGTCACACCCGCGAGCACGAGGCCGTACACCGCGGGGCTCACGAAGTGCGTCGACGAGGTGATCGAGTCGAGCACCGGCTTCTCCTTGAAGCGCAGGCCCTTCGCCGAGTAGGCGATGACCGCGAACACGCTGACCGCGAGCACGAGCCACGACAACGGCGACCCGAGCACCACGAGCACCACGAGGAACGGCACGTTCGAGATCACCGCCGCCCACAGCGTGGTGCGGTGGATGCTCGGATCGAGCAGCGCGCCCTCCACGCCGCCCTTGCGCGGGTTGCGCAGGTCGCTCTCGTAGTCGAAGACGTCGTTGATGCCGTACATCGCGAGGTTGTACGGAATCAGGAAGTAGAGGGTGCCGACCCAGAACGCGAGGTCGAGGCGCCCGGTCGTCAGCAGGTACGCCGCGGCGAACGGGAAGGCGGTGTTGATCCAGCTCAGGGGGCGCGAGCTGACGAGCAGCTGACCGAGGGTCCTCACGGCTCCCCATCATGCTGGGTCGGCGCGCGCCGCAGCAGCTCCCACACCGAGGGCAGCAGCACGAGCGCGGCGACCGTGTACGCGAAGTCCTCGATCGGCGCGATGCCGATGCGCACCCCGCTGATGAAGCTGTCGTCGTAGGCGACGATGCCGGTGCCGATGATCACGTTGTCGAAGATCGCGGTGAGGGTCAGCATGAGGATCGCCGCGAGGCCGACGGCCTTCCAGCGCGGCGAGCGCCGGGCGAGCACCGCCGCGACGGCGACCACACCGACGACAGCCAGGAACGGCGCGTTGAGCAGCAGGTACGTCATGCGCCCGCCTCCGCATCCGTCGCCGCCGCGGCACCGGCAGGGCCGCCGGATGACCGGCGCGCGGCCCGCCGATCGAGCAGGTCGCCGGCCGCCGTGTACGCGATCATCGTGTTGTAGCAGAGCAGCGTGAGGAAGAAGACCTCCTCGAGCGGAAGCTCCGGCCCGACCAGCACCCCCGTCATGAAGTCGGTGACTCCGCGGAAGAAGATGCCGAGCACGATGCCCCCGACATCCCAGATCAGGAAGAAGATCACCCCGAGCGGCAGCACGATCGCCGCGCGACGGGCGTCGCGCCAGAAGAACAGTCGGAACCGCCGATCGAGCACCATCATGCCGGTGATCGAGATCAGCAGCGCGCCCAGATAGGCGAAGTTGACCAGTTCCACGGCGCCTCCGGGCTCAGGCGGCGGCCGGAGCGCCGGAGCGCACGGTCGGCTCGAGCGGCTCGGGCAGAGCCTCGGTCGAGGTGTCGCCCCGCAGGCGCTTGACGAGGATCTCGGCGCTGATGAGGCACATCGGCAGGCCGATGCCGGGGATCGTCGAGCCCCCCGCGTAGTAGAGGCCCTTCACCTTCTTCGAGACGTTGCCGGCCCGGAAGAACGCGCTCTGCGAGAGGATGTGCGCCGGCCCGAGCGCGGTGCCGCGCCAGGCGTTGAGGTCGTCGTTGAAGTTGCCGGGGCCGTAGGTGCGCCGAACGACGATGCGATCAGCGAGGTCGGGAATCTTCGCCCAGTCGGCGATCTGCGCGATGATGCGGTCGGCGTAGACCTCCAGCGGGGTGTCGCCGTCGCCGTCGACGTCGCCGCGGCCGAAGCTCAGGTGCGGCGGGGCCGGCACGAGCACGAAGACGTTCTCGTGGCCCTCGGGCGCGACCGAGGGGTCGACGCCGCTCGGCTTGCAGATGTAGAGCGAGGCCGGGTCGGGCAGCGCCGGCTGCGGGCCGAAGATCGCCTCGAAGTTCTCGCGCCAGTTCGCGGTGAACAGCAGCGTGTGGTGCTCGAGCTGCGGCAGCTCGCCCTTCACGCCGAGGTACAGCAGAATCGCGCTGGGGCCGGCGGTCTTCTTGTCCCAGTACTCCTGTGGGTAGGTCTGCAGCTCGCGCGGCAGCAGCTGCGTCTCGCTGTGGTGCAGGTCGGCCGCCGAGACCACGATGTCGGCCTCGATGGCCGTGCCGTCAGCCAGCTCGACCCCGGTGACCTGCTTCGAAGTCGGGTCGACGACGATGCGCGCGACGGGCGAGGCGGTGCGGATGCTCACCCCCTGCTGCTCGGTGACCGCAGCGATGCGCTCGATCAGCTTCGTGAAGCCGCCCATCGGGTAGAGCACGCCGTCGGTCATGTCGAGGTGCGACATGAGGTGGTACATCGCCGGCGTGAGGAAGGGCGACGAGCCGAGGAAGACCGCGGGGTAGCCCAGGATCTGCCGCAGGCGCAGGTCGCGGAAGCGGCGCCCGACGTAGTCGTCGAGGCTCTGGAAGAGCATCTTCACGAGCTTCGCCGAGCGCTTCAGCACGTCGCCGCGCAGCAGCGGGCCGTACGAGGCGAAGCTCGTGTAGAGGAAGCGCTTCTTGGCCATCTCGTAGGTGTCGACCGCCGAATCGAGGTAGCGCTCGAGCTTCGCTCCGGCGCCCGGCTCGATCGACTCGAACAGCGCGATGTTCTCCTCGCGCGAGGCGGCGATGTCGGTCGGGGTGTCGAAGCCCTGCGTGATGACCCGGTAGCCGGGGTCGAGCTGCACGAGCTCGAGCTGCTCGGCGGCGCTCGTGCCGCACAGCTTGAAGAAGTGGTCGAAGACCTCCGGCATGAGGTACCACGAGGGGCCCATATCGAACCGGAAGCCGTCCTTCTCCCACGATCCGGCGCGGCCACCCAGCTCGTCGCGCTTCTCGACGAGGGTCACCTCGTGCCCGTCGCGGGCGAGCAGGGCGGCGCTCGAGAGACCGGCGATGCCTCCGCCGATGACGACGACGCGGCTCATGATCAGGCTCCGATCGATGCAGGGCGCGCAGCGCTGGTGCGAGCGGCGCGCGGGCGGGGGGTGCGGCCGGCGAGGGCGCCGAGGGCGATGCGGGCCTTCACCGGGTCGGGCACGCGGACGCGGGCGCGGATGAGCTCGGTCGCCGGGGTGCGGCGCAGGCGCACCGACAGCTCGGCGAAGAGGCCCTGGGCGAGCGCGACGGCGCGGCGGCTTCCCTTGGGCAGGTCGGGGATCACCGCGGCGGAGGTGCGCAGATCGGCGTCGATGTCGTCGAGCAGCCGCACCTTGTCCTCCTCCGTGAACGAATCGACGTTGACCCCCGGGAAGTAGCTGCGCCCGAGCGTCTCGAAGTCGGCCGAGAGGTCGCGCAGGAAATTCACCTTCTGGAAGGCGGCTCCGAGCGCGCGTGCCCCGGCGACCATGCGCTCATTCTGCTCGGCGCTCATGTCGACACCCTGAACGAACGCCCGCAGGCACATGAGCCCGACGACTTCCGCCGAGCCGTAGACGTAGCGGTCGAAGCTCTGCTGGTCGTGCTCGGTGTCGGTGAGGTCCATGCGCATCGAGTGGAAGAACGGCTCGGTGAGCTCCTCCCCGAAGCCGACCTCGCGCGCCGTGCGGGCGAAGGCGTGCACGACGAGGTTGGTCGAGTAGCCCGACTGCATGGCCGCGTTCGTCTCCGCCTCGAACTCGTTCAGATACCGCGCCGCGTGCACCGCGTCGAGACCGGCCTCGGCGACCCCGCCGTCGACGATCTCGTCAGCGACCCGCACGAGCGCGTAGATGTTCTCGACGTGCTGCCGCACCGCCGGCTCGAGCAGGCGCGAGGCGAGCCCGAAGGAGGTCGAGTAGCGGCGGATGACCACCGCGGCGGTCTCGTCGGCGACGCGGTCGTACAGGCTCAAGCGATTCATCGCACCCGTTTCAGCACGGTCTCGGCGACAGGATGGAGCTCGTCGCGCAGGGAGGCGGGAATGTGGGGTTCGGCGAGCCGGGCCAGCGCACGGTTGGCGTAGCCCCGGGCCAGATCGTCGGCGAAGGCGCGGGCGCCGCACGCGATGAGGAGCGAGCGCGCCTCGTCCGCCTCGTCGAGACTCAGATCGACCTTGCCGATGAGGTCGCAGAGCCGGGCCCAGGCCGGGGTCGAGCAGGCGAAGGCGATCATGACGGTGCGCTTGCCCTCGCGCAGGTCACCGATGGTCGTCTTGCCCGTCGCCTCCTCCTCGCCGAAGACGCCGAGCACGTCGTCGACGATCTGGTACGCGATGCCGATCTCACGACCGAAGTCGCCGAGCGTGCGCACCGTGTCCTCGCTCGCTCCGGCGAGGATCGCCCCCGCCTGCAGCGGCGTCTCGAACGAGTAGACCGCGGTCTTGAGACGCTCCATCGTGACGATGTCGTCGACGAGCGGCATGTCGGGGTCGATCGAGAAGTCGACGTCGATGAGCTCGCCTGCCGCGCTCGCGAACATGGCCTCGTCGAGAACATCCAGCAGGCGCTCGCGCATGGGCGAGCCCACGCCGCTGCGGTCGATCAGGCGGTAGGCGTTGAAGAGGGCGAGGTCGCCCGCGATGACGGCCGCCGAGACCCCGCGGTGCTCGGCGATATCGACCGCCACGCCGCGGTCGACGGCGTGGTCGCGGTAGGCGCCCGAGATGTTCGGGATGCCCCTCCGCACGAAATCGCGATCGATCACGTCGTCGTGCACGATGAGGGCGGTGTGCAGCAGCTCGAAGCTCGCGCCGACGTAGGCGGCCGCATCCATGTCGGTGCCCCCGAGACCCGCGTAGGCGGCCATGACCATGCGCGGCCGGAACCGCTTGCCGCCCTGCGTGTTGCGCTCGAGCAGGCCCCAGAGGTGCTCGTAGTGCGCGCCCAGGGGGGCGGCCCGCTTCTTGGATAGGCTGAAGAAGCGCTCCAGCACAGCGTCGACCATCGCCGCCCGCGACCCCGCGACCGTCGAATGATCGTTCCTACTCACCCGAGCAGACTACCCCGGCCCATGAGCGAAACCCCCGAAACCGTCGTCCTGCTCGCCGATGACGGCACCGTGATCGGCGAGGCGCCGAAGGCGACCGTCCACACGGCAGACACTCCCCTGCATCTGGCGTTCTCGTGCCACGTGTTCGATCCGCAGGGGCGGGTTCTGGTGACCCGCCGGGCCCTGAGCAAGAAGACCTGGCCCGGAGTCTGGACCAACTCGTTCTGCGGGCACCCCGCCCCGGGGGAGGACACGGTGGAGGCGATCGCACGCCGTGCCGAGCGGGAACTGGGTCTGGCGCTCACCGACGTCCGCGTCGCACTGCCCGACTTCCGATACCGCGCCATCGACGCCTCCGGGGTCGTCGAGAACGAGGTCTGCCCGGTCTACACCGCTCGCGCGTCCGACGACCCGCGGCCGGCCGCCGACGAGGTCGCCGAATGGGCCTGGCTCGACCCGGTCGAGCTGCGGTCGGCCGTCGCTGCGGCGCCCTTCGCCTTCAGCCCCTGGCTGGGCTGGCAGCTGGCGGCCTGGCAGGGCGGCTACACCGCGGAGTCGACCGGCAGCTGAAGCGCCGCGGTCGGCGGCGGCGTCCGGGGGATGCGAACCGTGACCGTCGTGCCGCGAACGCCGTCCGAACTCAGGGCGACCGTCCCCCCGATCCGGCCTTCCATCAGGCTGCGGACGATCGGCAGCCCGAGGCCGGTCCCCGGCACTGCGCGATGCGCGGGCGACTGCACCCGGTAGAAGCGACTCCAGATCGCCTCCTGCTCCTCCAGCGGGATGCCCGGCCCCTCATCGGTGATGGTGATCTGAACATCAGCGGAATGGCCGGTCACCACGACGGAGACCGCGCCGCCCGCAGGACTGAACTTGATGGCATTCGAGAGGATGTTCGAGCAGACCCGCACGATGTCCTGCTCGACCGCTTCCACCAGCACGGGGTGCTCAGCGCCGACGAGTTCGACGTGCACCTGGCGGTCGGCCGGCACGATGCCGACGGTGTCCTCGATGCAGTGCCGCAGCAGACGCGCGAGGTCGACCGTCTCCGCCGTACGGCTGCTCGCGCGCTGGGTGCTCAGGCGGCTGAGCTCCAGCACATCCTCGATGACATCGGCGAGACGTCGGGCGTTGCGGTAGATCACCTGGCCCGCTTGCTTCACCTCCGGATCCGGGTCGCCCTCGAGCAGGGTCTCCGAGAACCCGATGATGCTCGTCACGGGCGTGCGCAGCTCGTGGCTGACGGCGGAGATGAAGTCGTCCTTCTGCTGGTTGAGGCGTCGGAGATCCTCCGCGACCCGCTGCGCGTCGCGCTCGCGATCGGCCAGGGCCTCGGTCGTGGCCGTCCAGTCGTGGGCTTGCCCGGCGACGAAGACGCCGGCGGCGGCGTGAGTCATGATGAACAGCTGGAGGGCGATGATCGCCCCGCGGAAGTCATGGTCGACGAGCTCGGCGAACGGCCCGACGTTGACCGAGGTCGCAAGGGTGGCGACGAAGGCGAGAAGGATCGTCTGGATCGCCGGCGCCAGCGGCGGGAGGCGGAACGCCCCCCACATCAGGGTCGTGATGATGAAGAAGGTCAGAGCGAGAGCGGCCGCCGGAGCGAAGACGACGAAGGTCAGGAGCACCAGGGCGATCGACTGCACGATCGGCTCCCACACCGGCGCCCGGAGGGGCACGGTGAGCGGCACGAGGAAGAGCGGCACGATCGCGAAGATCGCGCTCGCGTGGGAGGTGAACAGAGACGGCACGATCACGAGGAGGTCGGCTCCGACGAAGACGGCGGCTGCGCTTCCGGCGAGGACGGCGATCACCGCAGCTCCCATACCGGCCGCCACGAGGAAGCGGCCCGCCTCGGGGAGGGTGACCATGCGCGGGAAGGGGCGATGCCGCGTGAGCCACCAGCACACCACCGCTGCCTCGATTGCGTTGGCAACGCCGTAGGCGGTACTCAGCCCGAGGGGTCGGCCGACACTGTCATTGAGGAGGGTGAAGATGACGGCGACAAGGATCGTGACCCCGAGGCGGCGCCCACGACTGGCCACCACGGCCACGACGGCGAAGGCTGCCGCCGGCCACCAGAGCGCGATGGGAATATCCGGAGTCACGGCGTTGAGGCCGACCCAGGACAACATGACCATGCCCAGGAGGAGAAGGGCGATGACCGCCCGCCGTTGCCATGGGGGCAGGTCGTGGATGCGGGCGGCGATGCCCCGTTCGTCCATGGGTGATCCTCGCTCGGGGAGGCGGTCAGACGACCGTGTGAGCCGATGATACGGCCGGAGCGGCCGCGGGGAGCACCACTTCGACGGTCGTTCCGCCGCCCGGGGTTTCGAGCAGGCGGGCCGACCCGCCGAGCCGCGACTCCAGGAGGGCCTTGACGATCGGGAGGCCGAGCCCGGTACCGGGCACGAGCCGGTGGGACTCGACCGGCGCGCGGGTGAACCGCTCCCAGACCATGTCGCGGAATTCCTCCGGGATGCCCACACCATGATCGATGACGCGCACGATCGCACCCCCGTCGTCCGCGGGAGCGAGCGCCACCTCGATGACCGCGTCGTCGGGCGAGAACTTCACCGCATTGGAGAGGAGATTGGCGCACACCCGCACCAGGTCGCGTTCGCGGGAGCGCACGACCAGCGACGCCGGTGCGTCGTCGGCGACGTCGACCCGAACCCGCCGACCGAGCGCCAGGCCCTGGGCGTCGCCGGCGCACTCGTGGGCCAAACGCACGAGGTCAACGTCGGCGGGCGGGGGAAGCGGGCCACCGAGCGCGCTCAGGCGGCTGAGCTCGAGGACATCCTCGATCACATCGGCGAGGCGGCGGGCGTTGCGGGCGATGATCGAACCCGAGGCCGCGAGCTCGGGCGGCAGCCGACCGTCATCCAGGTCTTCGCTGAAGCCGATGATGCTCGTCACCGGCGTCCGCAGCTCGTGGCTGACCGCAGCGATGAAGTCGTCCTTCTGCGCGTTCAGGCGGCTTAGCTCCTCCGAGAGCTCCCGCGCCTGCCGTTCGCGCTCCTCGCGCTCGGTCACATCGATGATGACGATCGAGATCAGATCGGCGCCGCCCGCCGACCCCGTGCCGGCAAGCACCGCCTCGAAGGCATGCCCCGCCCGCTCGAACTCGACGCGGGTGGTCGCGCCGGCAGCGATCGCAGCGTCGAGGGTGGGGATCGCGTAGGGCGGCAGCTCGCCCTGCAGGATCTCCCGGGCCCGAGGATTGATGGCCACCGGATGCGGCTCATCGAGCGAGCGGTCGAGGATCACGATGCCCGCATCGGCCGTCACGATGCCCTGCCGGAGCGCCTCCTCCTGCGCCTTGAGCCGCCGGATCAGTTGGAACCAGTCGCTGCGCGCCCCCGCGATGAGCAGAGCGCTGGTCGCATAGACGAGGAGGAAGATCTGGATCAGCACGACGGGCGCACGCATGTCATCACTCACCGCGGCGAACGGACCGCCGCCGAGCGTTGTGAGCACAATGACCGCGATCGCCGTGACCGCGAGCTGCAGCGCGGTGACGATGAGCGAGAACCGCAGTGCCGCCCAGAGGAGGGCGACGACCGGCACGAATGCCGTCGGCCAGTCGTTGCCCGGCCAGAAGACCACCGCGACCAGGCCGCCCAGCGCCAGCGACTGCACCGCGACCTCGAGAGCCCGCATCGGGCGGCCGTCGACGAGGGGAACCAGCACGAGCGGCAGCGTCACGAGGGTCGCCGACGCATGAGAGGCGGTGAGTTGAACAGCCGCCTCGACGAACGGCCGCTGCAGGAAGACGGTGGCGACGGCACCCAGAGCCACGCCCGCCCCGATGGCGCCGATGAGCGCCACGACGATGAAGCGCGAGGCCGTGCGCAGAGAGGCGATCCGCAGCGCGGCACCCGCCGGTGCGAGCAGCGCGGCGATCACCATGACCTCGACGCTGTTGCCGAGCCCGAGCAGGAAGGCGAAGAGGGGGTCGCGCCCGGCGAGCAGGTTGCCGCTGCCGGTCGCCAGAGCGACGAGCAGGATGACCACCCACCGTCCGCGGCCGCGCGCGAGCATCCCGGCCATCACCGAGAGCCCGGCCGCGGGCCACCAGGCGGCGAGCAGGGGGTCGGCAACACTGAAGGCGACGGCCAGGTAGGCGGTCGGGACGGTCGCGAGGAGGAGCAGGGCGATCGTCGCGCGCCGGACGTTGTCTGGCAACGAAGCGAGCCGCTGCATGATGCTCACGTCGAACTCCTTCCGCGGACTCGGGCCCGGCATGGTTCGAAAGCGGTGCTGCGTGAGAGACTAGCCGCAGCCGAGGATGATTGGGGGTGTGATGGCTGAGGTGTTGATCGTCGAGGACGAACCCGACGTGCTGCTGCTCTTGGAGAACCGAGTGCGCGCCGCCGGGCACGCGGTCGAGAGCGCCACCGACGGCGAGACCGCCATCGACATCCTGCGCGAACGCCGCCCGGCCGTTATCGTGCTCGACTGGATGATGCCCCGCGTCAGCGGCATCGAGGTTCTCGAGCAGTTGCGGGCCGACGACCCCGACCACGCCGTCAAGGTGCTCATGCTCACCGCGAAGTCGCAGCAGAGCGACATCGACCGTGCGTACTCGGCCGGAGCCGACGACTACATCGTGAAGCCGTTCAGCTCGCGCGACCTCATCGAGCGCATCGCCGCGCTCGTCGAGAAGGAGTAGTCGGCTTCACGAGGGTGCGGGTTAGTGCCCGTCGTTGCCGTGCGGTGGCACCTCGGTGCGGTGGAAGTTCTGCCATGAGCGCGACGCCGTCGGCCCCCGCTGGCCCTGGTAGCGGTTCAGGTAGTCGCCGGTGCCGTACGGATGCTCGGCCGGCGAGCTGAGGCGGAAGAAGCACAGCTGCCCGATCTTCATGCCCGGCCAGAGCATGATCGGCAGCGTTGCCACGTTGCTGAGCTCCAGGGTCACGTGACCGGTGAAGCCCGGATCGATGAAGCCCGCCGTCGAGTGCGTCAGCAGGCCGAGGCGGCCCAACGAGCTCTTGCCCTCGAGCCGCGCCGCCACGTCGTCGGGCAGCGTCACCTGCTCGAGCGTGGCACCCAGGACGAACTCACCCGGGTGCAGGATGAACGGCTCTCCCGGCTTCGCCTCGACCAGTCGGGTCAGCTCAGGCTGATCGAGCGAGGGGTCGATGAACGGGTACTTGTGGTTGTCGAAGAGCCGGAACAGCGAATCGAGCCGCACGTCGACGCTCGAGGGCTGCACCATGGCGAGATCGAGCGGGTCGAGGCCGATGCGGCCGGAAGTCAGCTCGGCCCGGATGTCACGGTCGCTCAGCAGCATGCGGCCAGCCTAGCGAGCGCGTTCGCTACACTGGGGCCGTGGCGCCCCGGTGCCGCATGGGGATGTAGTTCAATGGCAGAACTCCAGCTTCATCACCCCAACTCCACCCCTCCTCTGGCCCAATCCGCCTGAGCCCTGCAATCGCAAGGCTCCAGTGGTGTCTCCGACTTCACTGGAGGCCACTGATGGCACTGCATTCGACGGATTTTCGACGGAGAAACCCCGATTTCGGCCCTGAATCGGCCCTCCGACGTCACCGTTCTGCCTCCAGACGTGCCCGACGTTCTACTCGACCGGAACTGTCTGCACGTCGCGCGCACCTGGGGCGCATGGCACAGCGCACGACCCCCGCCGGCGGCGAGCCGGCACCGCTCGATCCGACCCGGCTCGACCTGACCGCCGACGGCGCACCGATCATGTGGACGGTCGAGGAGACGGCCGCCTTCCTCGGACTCACCCGGCACACCCTCGACGTGTGGAGGTCGAGCAAGGCCGGAGGACCGGTCTACGTCAAGATCGCCGGTAACCGCGTCCGCTACTTCCCCGCGGACGTGCGGGACTGGCTCATCGCCCAGCGACGGGGGTCGTGATGCCCAGGCCCAAGAAGCAGCCGGGCGAGCTCGGCAAGGTCAACATCCAGCAGTACGGCGAGCGATTCCGCGCCGACACCATCATCCGAGACGGCGTAGGGCGTGCGCACCACATCCAAGGGTGGGGCGCGTCTCCCGAGATTGCACATGATGACCTGGAGCGCAAGGCCCACGTCATCTGGGGCGGCGTATTCCAGCAGGTCGACCCTGCGGGGACTATCGAGCAGCTCGCCGTCGAATGGTTGCTGGACCTCCGCAAGAATCGGCAGTGGGACGAGGACGACCCGCAGCCGGGCAAGATCAAGCCGCAGTCGATCGACCGCTACGAGGGGACGCTCCACAGCACCATCAAGCCCCTACTCTGGGAGGTGCGGATCGCCTCGCTGACGCCAGCGCGCATCTACAACTTCCTCCACGAGGTTGCGCGCACGAAGTCGAACCACGAGGCCCTGATGGCCCGCAGCGTGCTCGCCGGGATGTTCGACCTCGCGATCCTGCATGGGGTCGTCGCGCCTGGAGCGAGCCCGGTGCCGTCGATCAAGATGCTCGCCCTCCACCGCCCGGCCTCGAAGCTGATCGTGCTGAGCGACGACGACCTCGCCGTCATCATCCAGCTCGTACTCGCCTGGGAGGAGGACCGCGGGAGCAAGCCCGGGGCGCGACCCGACGTGCGCCTGCTCGCAGATCTGCTCATCCTCACCAACCGACTGACCATCCGGCTCTCCGAAGCGTTGGCGATCAGGCGGGAGGATGTCGTCCTCCGGCCGAACAAGGCCGGCGCATTGACCGAGCACGTCTCCATCAACGGCACGATGACGCATACCAAGGAGAGAGGTCTCTACCGACAGTCCGAGCTGAAGGGAAAGAATCAGGAGCGGCTGATCGAGGTTGCGAGCGACGACGTGCACGCCGTGCTCAAGAGGCGGATGGCTGACTCTCGCGGTGATCTGCTGTTCGTGACGCGAGCCGGGAAGGGAATGTACCCGGAGCGGCCGCAGTCGTTGGCTCGGCAGTTCCGCAAGGCGCACGAGGCTGAGCTCGACGCCCTCGGCGTGCCCCAGGACATGTTCGTCTACCGCTCGATGCGGAAGTCGGCCGCCGCTGCCCTCGGCGCGGACACGGCCCAGGAAGTCCCCGCCCACGAGAGCAAGCGGACCACCACCAGGCACTACACCGGTGCTGAGGAGAAGGTCATCGGCGCCGAGTCGCTCGTTGCGCTGAGCGGATCACTGGAGCGTCGGAGCGTGCCGTCGTAACGAGCCGGCCCAGAGATTGGCCGCCGTCCGGTAGGCTAGGGGACACCTACTCGGGGACGTCGTTCAATGGTAGGACGGCTGCTTCCCAAGCAGCCAACGCGGGTTCGATTCCCGTCGTCCCCTCCATGTGATGTCTCGGGCATGCTCGACGTGGGGTCAAGTGCGCGCGTCAGAGCCCTCGCGTCAGCGGTTCTCCGCAGGGCTCCTTCGAGGCAGGCGGCGGCGGCTCTCGCCGGATCACCCCTCGTCGGCTGTATGCCTTGCGGTCCTGGCCGCTAGCCGTTGCCCCCTCGGCCGGTTCGGGTGAATCACCCGCACCGCCGCCGGTTCGCAGACGCTATCTGATCGGCACCCGAGGCCAGACTCCCACCTCCTCTCCTGGCGGCACTCGCCGCCTAACCCACTCACAGGAGGAGAGTCCATGTCGTCTGCAATCTTGCCCGGGCCGGCCGGGGTCGGCGATCCGCCGCGGAGGACCCGCCTGCGCGCGGTGCTGTCGGTGGTGGTCGCGCTGCTGCTGGCGTTCAGCGGTCTGTTCGTCGCCACGCAGCCGGCGCAGGCCGGCAGTCGCGGTGTGGGCTATGACATCGGTCAGGGCTGGCTGGGCGCCTACCAGGCCGATGACGGCCGCCAGGTGTACTGCATCGACCTCGGGCTGGACGTGCCGTTGTCCCCGACGTCGGGACCGCACACCGTGACCTCGCTGGACTCGCTGTCGCGCCAGCAGCTGGCCGAGCTGAACTACGTCATGGCCCGATGGGGGCAGTCCGGGGATCCGAACGTGACGTCGGCCGTGGCGATGTTCGTGTGGTCGATCGCCGATGCCGGGACCTACAACAGTCATGGGATGAGCGGGGACGCCTACTACATCGCCCGGGCACCGAGCGGGGCCCGATCGACGATCCTGGGGCTGCTGGCGCAGATGCGGGCGGAGGCGCCCGCGTACGCGGTGACGGACCCGTCGCTGTCGCTGTCGATCGAGATGGTGGATCAGTACACGGGCACGCTGACCGTGGCGGCGCACCCCTCGCATCTGCAGGGCACCGCGAACCTGTCCGGCGCGGTCTTCGACAACGGCACGACCTCGCGCACGCTGGGGGCGGGCCAGTTCGGGATCACCGGCACGCCGGCCGACGGGGCGCCCTGGTATGAGATCGGCGCGTCGATGTCGGTCGCGGCCGAGGGCTACGGGGCGAAGGTCGACCTGTACATGGCCGGCGCCGGCGAGCAGCGCACGATTGCGGCGGTCGCTGGGTCGCCCGGGAGCCTCTCCGCCTCCGCGCAGACGCCGCGGATCGACCTCGACTTCCAGCCCGTGATCGGCACGCAGGTCGCCTCGCGGTTCGTCGCTGAGGGCGACCCCTTCGTGGACCAGCTGACGGTGTCCGTGACCAAGGGCACCTGGACGATCCTCGATGGCGCCCGGATCCCGATCACCGCGGCCGGGACGCTCTTCGGACCCTTCGACGAGCAGCCCGCCGAGGCGGACTCCCCGCCGATCGGCGCGCCCGTCGCCGGCGTGGAGGAGCTCACCCTCGCCGGCGCCGGCGACTACACCTCTGCCGGCTCGATCACCGCGCCCTCGTCCGGGTTCTACACCTGGGTGTGGGAGATCGACAAGGACGCGCAGGGCGAGCTCGGCCGCTACCTCATCGGCTCCTACACGGACCGATTCGGGCAGGTGACCGAGACGAGCGTGGTCCCGTTCCAGCCGAAGGCGGTCTCGACCGCGCAGCAGCGCCTCGTCGTCCCGGGGGACCCGCTGACGGACCGGCTCGTGGTCTCGAGCGTGAACGGCCCGTGGCTGAAGGTCGACGGGCAGCCGATCCCGGTGGTCCTCGAGGGCACCCTCTACCAGGTGCCGGGCACCCGACCGCCGACTCAGAACGCGGCCGTGGATCTCGACGCGGTGCCGATCGGCACCGTCACGGTGACGGCGACCGGACCGGGGAGCTACATCTCCCCCGTCGTCACCGCCCCGGCGGCCGGGTTCGTGACGTGGGTGTGGGAGGTCAAGAAGTCATCCCAGCCGGAGTGGGTGCGCGACTACCTCGCCTCCGGCTGGTCGGACGACTACGGCGTGCCGACCGAATCGACCTCGGTGCGCTGGCCGATCCACACCACCTCCGAGTTGCGCGAGTACAACGTGCACCCCGGCGGCAGGGCGTTCGACATCGTCACGGTCTCCGGGTTCCCGGCCGACCACGGCGACTTCCACGGCGACGGCTACTGGCTGGCCGACGTCGACGAGCTCGTGCACACCGTGTACGGCCCGTTCGACACGGACGCGGTGCTCACCGACGATCTGGATCTGTCGGACGCGCCGGTGCTGACCAGCATCACCACGCCCGCCAGAAACGGCGTCTACCGGCTCGGCTACGAGGACGGCGACCGGATCACTCCGACCGAGGCGGGCTACTACGTCGTCGTCACCAGCTTCGCCGGCGACGACCGCGTCCAGCCCTACACTTCAAGCCCGGCCGACATCCTCGAGCGGTTCTACGTGCCCCCGGCCACCCCGCCGGCGACACCGCCGACGGTCATCACGCAGGCCACCCCGGCCGCGCTGGTCGGTGAGCCGTTCGACGACATGGCGCTCGTGCAGGGCACGATCCCGGACGGCGCGACGCTGGTGTTCCGTGCTTACGGCCCGGTGCCCGACGGCGAGGCGGCGGTCTGCGAGGAGGCGTTCTACGTCTCCGACCCGATCCCGGTCACCCAGCCGGGCGTCTACAGGTCCGGGTCGACAAGCGTCGATGCGGCGGGCAGCGTCCACTGGATCGAGACGCTCTACGACGCCGACGGCGAGGTGCTCGTCGAGGGCAGCTGCGGGGCGCCCGGGGAGACGACCGTGGTGACCGAGCAGCCCGTGGAGCTGACGGTGACGACCCTCGCGACCCCGACCGTGGTGCTCGGCGAACCGGCCACCGACACCGCGATCGTCTCCGGCACGGTGCCGGAGGGAGCCACCATGGCGTTCGAGGCGTACCGGCAGCACGGCGACGCCCCGGTCTGCACGGCGGAGGAGCTCGTCTACGCCGGCGAGCCGATCCCGCTCGACGGGCCTGGCGACTACCTCTCCGAGCCGGTCGTGTTCGAGCACGTCGGCACCTACTACTGGATCGAGACCGTCCGCGACTCCGAAGGCGAGATCCTCAGCCGCGGCCTGTGCGGAGCACCCGGCGAGACGACGACGGTGACCGATGTCCCCGCGCCGCCCCCGCCGCAGCCGCCGACCGACAAGCTGGCCTACACCGGGACCGGCGACTGGATCTGGCCGGTGGGGATCGCCGGCGGCGTGTTCCTGCTCGCTGGCGCCGCCGCTCTCGTCTTCGGTCGACGTCTGGCGATCCTCCGTGAGCGCAACGGCTACGTCCGCGAGGAGGACCTCGAGTACGGCGGCTTGGAGGACATCGACGGGCTTGACCTCGGCTCCTCCGACACACCCTGAGCACCTGGTAACGCAACAGCACTGCTGCCCGCGCCGTTGGGGTGCGGGCAGCAGTGCTGCATGCGGCGCGCAGCCACCATGTCACGATGGATCATGACGTCTCGACAACGCGGTTCCTTGTCGAGCGCCGCCGCAGCACCCGAGGGTCGCAGCCGTCCTCTGCCCTGGCGGGCGCCTCCCGGCGCCTGGAAGAGCGGCTGGAAGCAGGCCCGTGTGTCGGCGCCCCTGCCTTAACGCCGGCTCGCGCATGGCCACGCGGCGGGCGTCGTCCGGTTCAGCTCCCGAGGCCCAGCGCGGGGAGTCCGTCGACGACGCGGGCGCGGGTCGCCATAGGCTCGCCCGCGAGCTCGGCTTCGCGATCGAGGCAGGCGATCGCGATGTCCGGCGCCCGCTGGTAGCTCATGCCGACGGGATTGATCTCGCCGCGCACGTAGCGGACCCGCGGCCGCCGGGGTTCGCTGGCCTCGGTGCGGATGGCATCACGCTCCGCGCGCAGGCGGCTCAGCAGCTGGTGGGTGGGGTGCGTGGCGCGCTCGAGCCAGAGCTGCAGCCGGCGGCGCTCCAGGGCGTGCTCTCGGGCGTGCTCTTGTCGGCCCAGCCGCGGCGGCGGCAGCAGGGCTGCGGCCGGCGGCGGCGAACTCATCGGAACGTCGATCTGCCGGGAGGGTTCGGCTTCGCGGAGGATGGCGTTTCGCCGAGCGGCGTCGAGGTGCTCGAGGCCGGCCCAGAAATCCGTGGCGGCGCGCGCATCGGCGAGGATCTCATCCGCGCTGCGCGCCGTGCGGCCGAACGGTGCCGGGTGGGTGGCGGACATGGAGGGGCTCCCGTGTCGTGTGCGACACAAGTGCCCGCCGCGCCTCGGGCGCGGATCAGCCGCTCAGGAACTCGGCATGCTGGGGGCGGTTCAGCGGGTGGCGAGGGCCTGCCGGGCCGAGGCGCGCAGCTGCTCCCGCTGCTCGGCGGTGTAGTCCGGTGTCGGGTTGCCGGCGGCCTTCGCCTCGCGGCGCCATTGGCGACGGACCCGCCACATCAGGATCGCCTCGCGGACGCTGTGGCCGACCAGGAGCACGATGCTGAACGGGACGAAGAGGGCGAACTTGGCCAGGCTGATCACCGAGAACATGCCGAGCAGGATGCGTAGCCAGTCCAGCCAGCCCCACTGCTGGTTCTCGGCGGACAGGATCAAGAAGAGAGGGTAGTAGACGGCGACCCCGGCGAGCCCGACGGGCACGCCCCACCTCAGGCGGTCGCGCTGGCGGAAGTGGTTGAGCACGATGTTGCTCGGGAAGAAGGTCTGACAGAACCATGCGACCGGGGGAACGAGCCGGAGGAACAAGTAGATCAGGATCAGGACGGCGATGATCATCGGACGGCTCCTCTCGGGTTTGTGGCTGGCCTCCCTCACGGTAGGCGTCGGCGGCGGCGCTGTCGCCCGCGTGCTGTGGATAACTTCGGCGCGAGGGAGTGCCTGTGGGCAACTGTCAGAGGGCCGACGCGGCGAGGCCAGCCAGGGTCGGAGCGTCCCGCTCGGACCGGGCATGCGCCTCGGCGGTGAGCTGGGCGGCGCGGGTCAAGGCCCGGCGGGCGAGGTCACGGTCCCGGGTGCGTGGCCAGTCCTCCGGCGTCTCGCTTCCGAGCGGAACCGAGTCGGTGACACTGTGCCGGTCGCGGTAGGCGGCGACGGTCGTCGCCAAGCGCAGCCACGCCTCACGTCGGGTCGGGTCGTCGGGTGCGGGGCCGAGCTGTGTAGTCCAGGGCTGTCGGGTCGTGATGGCGGTCTCGGCGAGGGAGCGCGCCCGTTTCGTGATTAGCCTGGCACGCTCGGTCAGCGCCGCCCGGGTGGCGTCGTCAGCCGGGACGGCGGCTTCGGGGATGAGACCGGCGATGAGACGCGGAACGCCCTTGGCGCGCGGCAGCTCACTGTTGGTGAAGCGGTGCAGCAGGACCGCACCGATGTCCTCCACGTCATAGAGCGATCGCTGGGCGACGAGGACGGGCAGGGCGGCGGCGAGATCGACGCGATCGGCTTCGGCACGGCGGAACTCGGCGAACAGCGGCCCGGCCGAGTCGGAGGCCAGGACGTCATCGAGCTGCTGCTCGGTCAACCCGGATGCGGTCAAGAGTGCGACCCAGCGGTGGCGGCCGGCGTCGGCGTCGATGGTGTCGTACTCGGCCGCGAGCTGGGCGATCCCGGCCCACCGCTCGTGTTCGGCGGCGAGCGTATCCCTGGCGGACAGCTCGGCGCCGGTGTTGTGCAGGATCCGGTTCAGCACCGCCAGAGCGTCGGGCATGACGTGCTCCGGGCGGCGCTGGTGCTCCTCGAGGTGGGCCTCGTCGACGGCGACGTAGGCGATGTTGGCATGCTGGCCGCGGGTGAGGGCGACGTAGAGCGCCTCACGGGTCATGGCCTGAGAGGCGACCAGCGCGTGCGAGGTGTCGACGGTGAGCCCCTGGGCGCGCTGCACGGTGACGGCGTAGCCGAGGTCGACGTGCGCGGCCACATACCAGGCCGGCAGCCGCACCCAGCCGACTCTGCGGCGGGTGGTGCGGCGGGCCGTGAGGGAGCCGTCGAGATGGGTCGCGGTGACGACCCATCTGTCGTTGTTCTTCACCCAGCCACGGCCGGTGGTCAGGCGACGCTCGATCTTGCGGGTGATGATGAGATCGCCGGCGCCGACCGTGGTGCCGTCGTGCAGCCGCAGCCCGCCAGCGGTGACCTTGCCTGCGGTGACGCGATCGTAGCGAGCGCGCTCGTTGAGCTCGGTGACCGCCTGCAGGGTCTCGGTGACGAGGATCGAGCGGCGTCCGGCTGCCACGTCCGCACGCCAGGCGGCATAGGCCGCCTCGACCATCTGCTCGTAGCCGCCGGAGACGATCCGATCGTGCTCGGCGTAGTCCTGCAACACGGCTTCATCACCCAGGCGGAGTCGCAGCGAGGCGTCCCGCTCCCATTCGGCGGCAAACCGTCGCACGTCCACGAGCGTAGGTGTGTCGTCGCGCTCGTTAGCGAGCATGCCGAACGCGCCGCCGGAGTCGATGGGCTGCATCTGCGCGGCGTCACCGACCAGCAGCAGCTTCGCACGCGCCCGGTGCACCTCGAGAGCGAGCCGTTCCAGCGCGAAGGTTCCGACCATCGCAGCCTCGTCGACGATGAGCAGCTGCCCCGGCTGGAGCTGCCACTGGCCGATCCGGTTGCGGAGCGTGTCCAGGCGGTTGCGGATCATGCGCTCGAGCGACTTGGAGCTGCGGCCGGGATCCAGCAGCCCGGCCTTCTTCGCCGCGTCCGCGACCCGCGGGGATGCCGCCCGCAGCCTCGCCTCCCAGACGTCGGCCGGGCCGCCGACCGCGCTCACCCCGCGCAGCAGCCGAGTCAGCGCCTCGAGCTCGGCACGGCGGTCCGTGGCCTGGTCGGTCTCGTAGAGGAACTTGATCGTGTTCTCAGCCGTCACCCCCAGCTCCTGCCCGAGCACATCGGCCGCCGCCGCGGTGGGGGCGAGGCCCATCACCGAGCCGCGGCCGTGCACCTGTTCCCAGGCGCGGCGCAACGCCGAGAGCATGGTCGTCTTGCCGGTCCCGGCCGGGCCGACCAGCAGGTCCAACACAAGGCCGGAGCCCCCGATGCGGGCCAAGGCGGTGAGCTGGTCGTCGGCCAGACGGCGACCGCGCTCGTCGCGGCGGCGTGCGGCACGCAGGATCGCCGCCTCGGTCAGGATCGGTCCGCCGCGGGTGCGGGAGGCGCGCAGCAGCGTCTCCTCGGCGCCGAGCATCCGCTCGCTGCTGAACACGACCGATCCGACAGGGCGGAACATGCTCGACCCGTCCGGCCGGATGAACGCCGGCGGAGTCGGGGCCAGCTCGGGCGGGGTGAGCCGGAGCGAGCCGGCCTCGGCGGCATCGGCGACCCGCTGCAGCACCGCATCGCGATCGAGGGCTGAGGCGAAGCGGTGCTCGACGATCTGCCGGGCCGCCTCGGCAATGAGGTTCCACCGCCGCCAGGTCGACCGCTTCTCGCCCACAGCCTGGAGCACCGCACGGGCGACGGTGTTGATATCGACCGTGGTCCAGTCGTCGGCACGCAGCGTGCGCACCGGGTGAGGTGCGCCGGCGAGGCCCACCGCCCACCTGGTCGCGTCGCGTCCGAGGATGCTGGTCGCGCGGGTACGCCACTGCCGGGTCAGCTCGGCCAGCGAGTGCAGGGTCTTGGACGGCCGCGTGCTGATGGTCGCCTGCTGCCGCAGCCGGATGATGGTCTGCCGGGACGGGCGGCGGCCGTGTTCGGCCTTGTAGGCGGCGATCAGGCGCTCGTGCTCGGCGTCGATGTCGTGCGATCGGGAGGAGAACTCCGCGATCAGCTCCTCCGGGACCCCCTTGATCTCCCAGGCCGGAGTTCGCCGCTCGCCCCGGTCCCGCTGCTCCCACACCGCCCCGAGCTCGCGGTGCACCCGGTCCATGAGCATGCCGGTGTAGGTCTCCGACAGCGCAACCACGGCAGCGTGGATCGGTCGGCCATCGAGGGTACGCCACCGTCCGTCTGGACCCTGCGCCCGGTTGGCGATCACAACGTGGGTATGCAGGTGGGGGTCGGAGGCGCGGGATTCGTAGTGGTCGAAGGCGGTCGCCACGACGCCGCGCACCGGGATCTGTGCTGCCGCGCCGTCGGGACCTTTCGACCCCGTCCTGGTCGCCGCGATGTCGCGCTCGATGATGGCGAGCATGTCGCGGATAGTCTCGTGATGGGCGGTCGCGATCAGCGCCTGGGTACCGGCGTCGGCGACCGCCCACAGGGCGCTCAGCGACTTCGGCAGCGAGAACGTGTGATCGTAGCCCGCGACGGCGCGACGGCGGGCGCCGTTTGCATCGGTGGCGAAGTCGCGGTGCGCCCGGCCGAGCGGGGCACCGGTCAGCGGGTCGCGCCCCTCACCGAGCAGGCGCCGCAGTTGCTCCTCGGTGACCTCCTGGCCCTCGACGACACGAGTGCCCGGGATGCCGAGTGCGGGCACCCCGGAGCCGAACCACCGGCCGGGCGGGGTACCCTTGGCCGTGTAGTAGCGGATCAGCGGAGCGGTCATGTCGCGGCTGCCATCGCCGACGGCCACCGACTTCAACAGGTAGCGGTACGCCGCCCCGGCGGACATCACCCGCATCGACATCGTCACTCGCACGACCTCCGGACATGAGGTGCGTCGCGACGTCCGAGATCGCAAAAAGAGCAGCTTAGCTACCGGTGGTCACCATCGCGAACACGGATCTTGGCTGGTCACCGGGCTCACCGTTGCACAAGCAGGAACCTTTTCCCGCGCCCTGCTCGAGGGACGAGAGGAGAGATGCGCACCCTGGAGCGGGCTCCGGTTGGACTCCTCAGCGTCGCTGCTCGTCGGCGGCAATGGCATGGGCCGCGACAGACGCAACGGGTAGTAGGCCCACTGCCACAGTCGCTGCCCGGAGAGCATCTTCACGGTTGGAGTACGGTTCGGGAGAATGCAGGACTGGCCTTCTGTCTCGTTCCGCGTTCCACAAGGTGTGACGCTCCTCCGTCGTGATGAAGTGCAGCGTCAGGTCTTCGGCAAACTCTTGGATGGTCCGAGCATCCCGCTCGGCCATCACGATCGTCGGGAATGCCCAGCTGCTCTCCGCCACATGGATGCCGCGACCGTCTTCGAGCGCCCACGTGTACGCGATTGAAGAGTCCGCGCCCCGAAACCACCGAAGCGCGTCCGCAACCTCGGCGAAGTAGACAACGGGCGCACTCGATTCAATGCGAGATGCCAGAGCAGCCTGCGGTCGCGCGTCCGCAAGTGAGAACCGTCGACGGCGCGTCCATTCCTGCAAAGACACAGAAACGCCAAGGTCGTGTGCAAGCAAGATGAGGTTAGGGCCGAGGCGCCGGGAGGACTGTCTCCAGCCCGCGGAGTCGCCTAAGTGTTGTGTCATCGAAGCGTGGCGTGAGTTGTCAAGATCGCGTCGCCTCGTACGGTCGAGGCAGGACCGTCGCAGCGATACCGCAGACCGCGTCGAACTCGTCGAGGATCATGATGGGTTGGTGATAGGCGATGTGGGTTCCGGAGCTATCGTCGGTACCGACCGCGAGCCTTCCTTCGTTCTCCACGTCGCTGGTCACTGCCGGTATCCGATGACCGTCGTCATGCCGGACTCGGCGTGGTAGATGTTGTGGCAGTGGGCGACCCAGAGGCCTGGGTTGTCAGCGTCGAAGTCGACGGTGAGGGTCTGCTTGGGCAGGATGATCGAGGTGTCTTTCCGCGGGCCGCCGCCTTCGTGCTGGTAGGTGTGACCGTGTAGATGGAATGGGTGCCACATCGCGGTGTCGTTAGTGATCGTGAACCGGACGCGTTCGCCTTCGCGGATCTCGTGCGCGCCGTCGAGGGGCTGATTCATGTCAAACCGTCGCCCGTCGATGCCCCAGTCGTAGTCGGCCATATCTCCGGTGAGAGTGATCGCCACGGTCCGATCAGGCTGCCGTGGGGACAGCGCAACGCTGCTTTCTGCCGTCAGTAGCCGTGCGGTCCCGATCCGGCTGCTAGTGAGCTCCGGGATGCTCACATCGGCCGTCGGTGCTGCCGCGGTGCTGCCGGTGCGGATGACGGCGAAACCGCGATCGCGTTTGCCCTCGGCCTGAGCGATGAGGGGGAACGCGCCGTCATCCAGGGTGATGATCGCGTCGTAGCGTTCGCCCATGCCGATGAGGATGCTGTCGACTTCGACCGGTTCCACGGGGAATCCGTCGGTATGGGTGATGGTGAGCGTGTGACCGCCGATGGCGAGGCGGAACGCGGTGTCGCTGCCGACGTTGATGATCCGCAGCCGCACCTTCTCGCCGGCCCGCCCGGTGAACTGGGTCGGGTCGGCGGGGGGCTTCCCGTTGACGAGGTAGAGGGGATAGTAGACGTCGCCGGCGTCGCCGCCGAGCAGGTCGGAGGTGGCGCCCATGAGGGTGTTGCCCATCCGCATGAACATGTCGCCCATCCCGCCCATGTCGCCCATCCCGGCGGACAGCTCGTCAAGGACGTCGTCGGGGGTGGCGGTGACGCCGTCGAGCCAGTCGTCGAGGATGATGACCCACTCGTCCTCGTACCCGCCGGGCTCGGCGGGGTCCTCGACGATCAGCGCCCCGTACAGGCCACGGTCCAGCTGCACGCCGACGTGGGGGTGGAACCAGTAGGTGCCGGGATCGGGCGCGATGAACTCGTAGTCGAAACTGGCCCCGGCCTTGATGGGCTGCTGGGTGACCGGCGGGACGCCGTCCATGTCGTTGCGCAGCGCGAGCCCGTGCCAGTGCACGGAGGTGTCCGCCTCGAGCTGGTTCCGGACGGTGGCCTTCAGAGTGTCTCCGGCGCCGAGACGGATCACGGGCGCCGGAACAGACCCGAACGCCCAGGTCGGCGCGGTCGCCCCGGCTAGGTCCAGCACGGTCGGGGCGGCGGTGAGGGTCGCGGTGGTGACCTTCCCGGTGCCGCCGCGGCGCCGCTCGGCGCCTTGGACCTGGGCGCCGTCGGGCTGCACCCAGTTCGCCGCCGGCGCGCAGGATGCCAGCGCGACCGTCGCGACGGCGCCAATGCTGACGCCGAGGAACCCTCGCCGAGTTAGGAGGAAGCGGGGGCGTGGGGCGGGCGACGGGTTCATCGTTGTTTCCTTTCCGGCCGGGAGCGCGGGCCGTGGTTTTCGTCAGGGAGGCCGTCCGGGTCGGACGTCGCATGATCGGCGGAGGCTCGTGGGGCACGATTGCCGGTTGCCGTGACGGCCGAGGGCTCTGAGCGCCTGGATCCGATGGCGAGCAACGCCATTGCGATCAGCACGATCACGGTCCCGATCCAGCCCCACAGGCCCGGGTCCTCGCGCAGGATCAGCAGCGACAGCAGGGTAGCGAAGACCGGCACGAGCAGCGTCCACGCGGCGAGGAGGTCGAGCCGGGCACGTCCGATCTCGGTGAACCAGGCGACCGTGGTGGCGGCGGTGCCGACCAGTGATAGGAACAGCAGGGTGAGGATGAACTGGATGTTCCAGTCGATCGTGGGCGGCCCTTCTGTGACGGCTGCGGTGCCGGCGAGGATCGCACCTCCGATGAGCAGCTGAGCTGCCGCCACGATTCGGACGTCTGCGTGCACGATCCGTCCGATGAGGGTGCCTGCGGTGATCGCGGCGGCGGAGGTCAGTGAGAGCCACGCTCCGGTGCCGAGCCCGGAGGGAAGGACGATGATGAGTAGGCCGGTGAAGCCCAGGCCGATCGCGGCGATCGCGGCCGGGGTGGGACGCTCGCGGTAGAGCCACCACGCGGGCAGCAGGATCAGGATTGGCTGCGCGTTGGCGAGCACCGAGGCAATCCCGGTCGACAGTCCGGTGGCGGCGACGAACATCGTCGCGAATGCCAGGGCGATGTTCACCAGTCCGAGGCAGCCGATCAGTGCCCATGTCTTCGGGTCGCGGGGAAGAGGTGCCCGCTGGATGCCGGCGACGGTTGCGAGCGCGACCCCGGCGATGAGGGCTCGCAGTGCCGCGAGCCACAGCGGCGGGGCGTCTTGCAGGCCGACGGTGATCGCGACGAAGCACGACCCCCAGGCGAGCGTGACCCACAGCATCCGCAGCGGTCGGGGGTGCCCGTGCCGGCTGGCGTCCGCGAGGGGGCGGACGACGGTGTTCACGACGACTCTCGCGTGTCGGTCCCGCTGTCGCCCCCGTGGCGTCGATGATTCGAGTCGTGGGCGCCGGTGTGGTGGCGGTGGCCGAACAGGTGCATGGCGGCCATGCCGATGATCGCGACGTAGGGCAGCACTGCGACGACGTGGGGAAGGTGGTCGATGAACAGGTAGATCGCGATCCCGAGCACGGAGATCCCGATGATCAGCCACGCCGTCACAGGCATCCGTCGCCGCGGGTCGCCTTCGCCGGGATGGTCGGCGGGCGGTTGGTGGTCACCGGTCATGGTCGGGCTCCTCCGCCGGTGTGAGGAAGTCCTGGCGCATGCCGAGGCTCTCGTCGGTGAGGCGGATCGAGGTCGCGGCGTCGGGGACGGTGCCCGTCAGCGCGCGGATCGCGTCGATCGTCTCGGGCACGACGATGGCCTCGTTGTAGACCTGGTAGGCGAGGTAGGCCTCGCTGCCGTTCACGGTGACCAGGTCCTCCCACACGGCGACCTCCCACATGTCTCCCCGGGGGCGGCCGAGATCGCGCATCAGCTCGACGGTGGAGTTGAGGGCGACCAGGCCGTCGGACATCCGGATGAACGCGATGCGGGGCGCGGCGCGCAGGGCGTCCAGCACCTCGTCGCGGGTCGCCTCCCGGGTCAGTTGCAGCGTCCAGTAGTGGCTGTGGGTCTGCGTGTGGGCGCCTTTGGCGGCGATGGTGACGACATCGAGTCCGGGGAGCACGGTCTGTGCGTCGGGGCCCTGATGAGAGGGGATGGTCGGTTCTGGGACCATCGTGTTCATGATCCCGCCGAGGTGCGATTCCCACGGGTCGGTGGCGCGGCGGATGAGCACCCCGCGGGCGCGCAGCAGGAGTCCGGCCGCATCCAGCGCGCCGAGGATCCGCACGATGCTGGTGGTGTTGCAGGAGACCACCCGGGTGCTGTCCCTGCCGATGGCGCTGGCGTAGTTGGCTTGGGCGACGAAGGAGTGGCCGGTGGTGGAGTGGGACTCGCCCCCTTGGAGCACTGCCTTGACGCCGAGGGCGCGGTAGCGCTCCAGGTTTCCCGCTGCCACATCCTTGGGGGTGGTGTCGACGACGACGTCGCACTGCGCGAGAAGGTCGTCGAGCACTCCCTGTGCGGGCACGTCGGCGCCCCGCATGGCCTGCTGCGCCTCGATGGTGGAGGCGAACACGGGCAGGCGGTTCGCTGCGGACTTGATCCGCCAGTCGGTGGCGATGTCCGCGACGCCGACCAGGTCCATGTCCGACTGCAGCAGGACCGCGTCGGCGACGCGCTTGCCGATGACGCCGTAGCCGTTGACGCCGACTCGAATGGTGTTCATGTGCGTGCCTTTCTGATGAGGGATGGGAGCCGCGGCGGTCATCGCCGTCGCCGCGTGGTCCAGAGCAGGTAGCCGCCGAGTGCGGTGACCACGCTCGCGCCGGCGCCGATCATGACGCCTTCCCGCGAGCGCCATCTCGTGTTCCCGCTGACGAGTTCGCCGATGCCGCTGATCAGGGCGGCGGTGATCATGCCGGCGATCAGGCGATTGCCGATCCGTTCAGCCCGTCCCACGAGCGGTTCCAGTTCGGCCGCGCGCAGGTGCACCTCGAGGCCGCCGTTCTCCAGCACCCGCCGGAGCTGCTTGAGTGTTCCGGGCAGCTCGAGCAGCAGTGCTCCGGCATCCGCGGATGCCTGTGCCCAGCGTTTCGCCAGGGCGGGGAGGGAGAACTGTCGCTGCACGATCCGCTCCGAGAAGGGGGTGAGCGCCTGCAGCATCTCGAACTCGGGGTCGAGCCGTGCCGCCAGTGCCTCGCCCATCATCAGGACCTTGAACAGCAGAGCGGTCTGCTGCGGCAGCTGGAGGTGGTGGTGTCGCAGCAGGGCGAGCAGCTCTCCGAGCAGGTGGCTGAGGTTAATGTCGGACAGGGGGCGTCCGAGATACCGCGACACGAAGACGTCCAGGGAGCGGCCGAGCTCGCCGCGGTCGGAGGTGTTCTTGGTGATCGAGAGCGCGAGCAGGGCGGTGGCGAGCGCGTTGGAGTCTCCGCGGGTGAAGGCGAGCAGCACGTCGGAGAGCTGCTCGGTGACCTCTTCGTCGAGTTGGCCGACCATGCCGAAGTCGATGAGGGCGATGGATCCGTCGGTTTGGATGAACAGGTTGCCCGGGTGCGGGTCGGCGTGGAAGAAGCGGTTCTCGAACACCATGGTGAGGATGAGGTCTGCGCCTCGCCTGGCCAGCTGGTTCCGGTCGATGCCGGCCGCGTCCAGAGCGGGCAGGTCGTCGACTCGGATGCCGTGCATCCGTTCCAGGGTCAGCACGCGTGACGTGGTCGTCTCCCAGAACACCTGAGGGACGGCGACGTCGGGTGAGTCGGCGAAGTCGGCGGCGAACCGCTCCGCGTTCCGGCCCTCCTGCAGATAGTCGAGCTCGGCGCGCAGCGTGCGGGAGAACTCCTCGACGATGCCCGGCAGGTTGTACTGGCGGGCGGCATCCCACCGCTTGTCGGCGCGCTCGGCGAGGTTCTGCAGGATCTCCAGGTCTTCGTGGATCTGGGCGACCGCTCCGGGGCGGCGGACCTTCACGACGACCTGGGTGCCGTCGTGAAGGGTCGCGGCGTATGCCTGCCCGATCGACGCGGCGGCCAGCGGTTGCGGGTCGAACTGTGCGAAGAGCTGTTCGGGGTCGGCGCCGAGCTCCTCGCGGATCACCGCTTTCATCGGCTCCCAGGCCTCGGGCGGCGCGGCGTCCTGAAGCTTGACCAACTCGGCGAGGTAAGCGGCGGGCAGCAGGTCGTTGCGGGTGGACAGCAGCTGGCCGAGTTTGATGAAGGTCGGTCCGAGCTCCTCGAGGGCGAGTCGGAGGTGTTCCGGACTGGTGTAGGGCTCGTCCCGGCGCGCATGCCCGAGAACGCCTTTGTTGAAGGGAATCCACTTCTCCAGTCCGAGCAGCCCGAGGCCGAGCCCGAGTCCGTGGTGCTCGAGGATGGTGGCGATGCGCCGATACCGGCTCCGATGCGTGCTCATCAGTCGAGGCCTCCTCCGCGGTTGGTCGCGTCGCGGGCCGAGGTGCCCGGGCCGATCGCGAACGTCTTGGTCTGTCCGGCCGAGATCGGCACGGCGACCGCGCCGACGCGCACGTGGATCGCGGGTGCTGAGCCGGCGTGCACGCGAAGCTCCAGGCTGCGGTCACGGAGCATCACGTCGACGAGGTGGCCGCGGTATCGGATCTGGAACCCGACCCGGGTGAGGTTCGGCGGCAGTCGGGGGGCGAAGACGAGCTCGTCGTCACCGAGGGCCATGCCGGCGAAGGAGCGGACGGGCAGGTCGATGGTGCCGGCCATCGCGCCGAGGTGGATCCCTTCGCGGGTGGTGCCGCCCTGGGAGTCGTCGAGATCGGCGATCAGCGCCTCGCGGAACGCGATCCAGGAGCGGGACGGGTCGATGCCGGCCAGGACGGAGGCGTTCACGACTCGGCTGAGCGTCGACCCGTTGGCGGTGCGCGCGAGGTAGTACTCGACCGTGCGGGTCAGGTCCTGCTCGGAGAACGGGTAGCCGAGCGTGGCGAGCTGCGCCCGGAGCCCGTCGTGACCGAGCAGGTAGACCAGCATGACGACGTCGGGCTGCTTGGCGAGCTTGTACCGGTTGGTGCTGTCGTTCTCGGACTCGAGGATGAGATCGAGCCGGCCGATGTTCCCGTACTCCTCGCGGTAGTGGTCCCAGTCCAGCTCCCGCAGGCTCTCATAGCCGTCGAACTGGGTGAGGATGCCGTCGCGGTGGAACCCCACCGCCAGTCGTGTGCTGAGCCGGGCCCATCCCTCGACCTCCTCGTCGGTGACGCGGAGCCGGTCGCGGAGGATCTCGCCGCTGTGCCCGTTGAGCAGGGCGAGTGTCTGGGCCGCTCTCGTGGCGACCCACGAGACGAGGACGTTGGTGTACGTGTTGTCGCGCAGGCCGCTGCCGGGAGAGTCCGCGGCGCCGTCATGGAACTCGTCGGGTCCCATCACCCCGGCGATGTGGAAGCGGTCGGTGGCGCTGTCGTGCTCGGCGAGCGAGGCGAACAGGCGGGTGACCTCGATGATGAGCTCGCCGCCGCGTTCGGCGAGCCACTCGAGGTCGCCGGTGGCCTGGTAGTGCTGCCAGGCGTTGTAGGCGATGGCGAGGCCGACGTGGCGTTGACGGTAGGAGTTGTCCGGCATCCACCGACCGGAGCGCGGGTTGTAGAGCGCCTCGGGCGTCTCCTCGCGACCGTCGCTGCCGCTCTGCCAGGGGAAGAGGGCTCCGCGGAGTCCGGCGGCGGTCGCCGCGGCGCGGGCGGCGTCCAGTCGCCGCCAGCGGTAGTCGATCAGCGCCCGGCTGATCTCGGGCGTGCGCAGAGCGATCACGGGCAGGACGAACACCTCGTCCCAGAAGACGTGCCCCCGATACCCCTCGCCGTGCAGGCCGCGGGCGGGCACCCCGGCGTCGAGCTCGACGGTGTGCGGCGAGAGGGTCTGGAGCAGGTGGAAGACGTGCAGGTTCAGGATGAGTCGGCTGTGCGTGTCGGCGTCCAGGGTGACCGCGAAGCGTTCCCAGAGTCGCCGCCACGCCGCCGCGTGGCGTTCCCGCAGCGCCTCGACGTCGCCACCGCGTACGGTGAGCAGGGTCAGGGCGGCACCACCCGGCTCGCTGATGGCCCGATCGTGGGAGGTGTAGATCGCGGCCGTCTTGGTGAGGGTGACCGGTCGACCCTGCTCCAGAGGGATGCGCAGCTCCCGGGTGTGCGGCGATGGCGTGTCGATGCGGTGATCGGTCGCGCCGTCGGTTCCGGTGAGGGTCGAGCGGACGGCGGTGGCGATGTGGACCCGGCTCTGCCGGGTCCACACCTCGCAGAGGGTGGTGTCGCCGACCTGGCGGAACGTCGGCTGCGTGAGGTGGGTGGCGTCCGATCCGAGATACGCGGCCACGTTGCTGTTGCGCACCCCGGCGTCGATCCCGGCGCGGAGGGTGACCGTGCCGCTCCAGTCGGGGGCGGTGAGCGTGGTTTCCAGCACGGCCAGGTGAGGCTCGTCCAGGGAGGTGAACGTCGTCTGCACGAAGTCGAGTCGATCCCCGTTCGGACCGGTGAGGACCGCGCGGCGGACGACCAGGCCGCGGCGCAGGTCGAGCTCGCGTCGTTCGCTGTGCGTCACGACCTGGCCGGTGGACAGCCACGGCCCGTCTCCGAGGCGGAGGTCCACCGGAAGCCAGTTGGGAGTGTTGACGAGATGCTCCTCCTCGAGCTCGCGCCCGTGGATGGTGCTCGCCAGCCGGTTGTACACCCCCGCGAGGTAGGTGCCGGGATAGTGGATGCCGTCGTCGTGGTGCTCGGGCCGGGCGCCCCGGGTGGCCAGGTAGCCGTTGCCCAGCGCGGTGAGCGCCTCCCGGTGCCCTTCGTGCGCGGGGTCGAAGCCATCGTAGACCAGCCGCCACGGATCCGTGGTGGAGACGCCCAGGTCGAGCTCGGCGACATCGGCCAGGACGAGGTCGGCGCCCGCGGCCTCGAGCTGCTCCCGCGCTCCGGCGCGGTCGATGCCGACGACGAAGCCGAACCCTCCGCGCCTCCCGGCCGCCACGCCGGCGACCGAGTCCTCGACGACCGCGGTGCGGGCCGCAGCGACACCCAGTCGCCGGGCTGCCTCGACGAACATGGCGGGATCCGGCTTGCCTTTCAGGTGATGCGAGAGCGCGATCCGGCCGTCCACCACGGTGTCGAAGCAGCCGGCCAGTCCTGCGGCGGCGAGCATCTGCTGCGCGTTCCGGCTCGCGGTGACCAGCCCGACCGGAACGGCCGCGCTCCGCAGGCGATGCAGCAGCGCCACGGTGCCCGGATAGACGCGCAGCCCGCGGGTGCCCAGCTCCGCCAGGAACAGCTCGTTCTTGCGCGCCGCGAGCCCCGCGATCGTCCACGCCGTTGGTGGGTCTCCGGGATCTCCGGCATCCAGGGCGATCCCACGGGCCGTCAGGTACGCCGATACCCCGTCCTCGCGGGTTCGCCCATCCACATAGCGGCGGTAGTCGGCGACCGGGTCGAAGGTCGTCTCGGGGTCGTCCACCTGCACACGCGGGTCTCGCAGCACCTCGTCGAACAGCTGCTTCCACGCGGCGGCATGGATCGCGGCGGTGTTCGTGACCACGCCGTCCATGTCGAACAGCACCGCGTCGTAGACGGCATCGAGGTGGTGAGTCCCGCGCTCTGCCGACCGCGGAGTCATCGCGGCGCCTCGCGTCCGGTCATGAGGCGCCGCCGGGCGTCGACGCCGGGGCGAGGCTGCTCGCCTCTGCCGGGGCCGCGGGGGCCTGCTGGGCGGGCAGCCGGAGCCGCTTGAGCAGGAGCGCGTTGACGGCGACGATCACGCTGGAGCCGGACATGCTGATGGCGGCGATCTCCGGGGAGAGCATGATCCCGAACGCGGGGTAGAACACGCCGGCGGCGATGGGCAGGGCGATGGCGTTGTAGCCGATGGCCCAGCCGAGGTTCTGCCGCATCTTCCGCAGTGTTCCCTTCCCGATCCGCAGCGCGACCGCGACATCCTGAGGATCCGAACGCATCAGCACCACGTCAGCGGTCTCGATGGCGACATCCGTGCCAGCGCCGATGGCGATGCCGAGGTCGGCCTGGGCGAGGGCAGGGGCGTCGTTGACGCCGTCACCGACCATGGCCACCTTCTTCCCAGCCCGCTGCAGTTCGGCGATCTTCGCGCTCTTGTCCTCTGGCAGCACCTCGGCGATCACCGTGTCGATGCCCAGCAGGGATGCGATGCGCTCGGCGGTCGGGTGGTTGTCGCCGGTGAGCATCACCACCTCAATGCCGGACTCATGGAGGGCGTCGATAGCGGCTCTGGCGGTCTCGCGGGGGGCGTCGGCGAGTGCGATGACGCCGGCGACCTCCCCGTCGACGGCGAACATGATCGCCGTGCGCCCGCTCTCGGCGAGGGACTTCTGGGCGTCCTTGACCGGGGAGATGTCGATGCCCTCCTGCGCCATCAGGCGCATGTTGCCAAGGGCCACCTCCCGGCCATCGACGGTGGCGATCGCCCCCTTCCCCGCGACGTTGCGGAAGGCGGAAGCGGCGCGTCGCGGGATGTTCCGGGCGTCGGCGTAGGCGACGACTGCCTTCGCGAGGGGGTGCTCGGACTCGCGTTCGACGGCGGCCACCAGCGCGAGCAGCTCAAGGTCGTCCTCGCCGACGGGCAGATAGTCGGTGACCTCTGGTTCTCCCTTGGTGAGGGTACCGGTCTTGTCGAGGACGACGGTGTCGATGCGGGCGGCGGTCTCGATGCCGGTAGCGTTCTTGAACAGCACTCCCCGTCGGGCGCCGAGCCCGGTGCCGACCATGATCGCGGTGGGGGTAGCCAGACCGAGCGCATCAGGGCAGGTGATGACGACGACGGTGATCGCGAACAGGATCGCGGTCGGCACGGGCGCGCCGGTCAGCCACCAGGCCAGGAAGGTCGCGCTTCCGCCGATCAGGGCGACCAGCACCAACCAGTACGCGGCGCGGTCCGCGAGCTGCTGGCCAGGGGCTTTGGAGTTCTGCGCCTCCTGCACCAGCTTGACGATCTGGGCCAATGCGGTGTCGGCGCCGACCTTGGTGGCGCGCACCCGGAGGGTGCCGACGGTGTTCACGGTCGCGCCGATAACCATGGACCCAGGCGCTTTCTCCACTGGCATGCTCTCGCCGGTGACCATCGACTCGTCGACCTCGGACTCGCCGTCTTCGACCTCCCCGTCGGTGGGGACCTTCGCGCCGGGACGTACGAGCATCAGGTCACCGGGGATGATCTCGGAGGTGGATACCTCGAGCTCTTGCCCGTCGCGGATCACGATGGCACGAGCGGGAGCGAGTTCCAACAGGCGGCGGATCGCGTCGTTCGCTCCCCCGCGAGCACGCATTTCCACCCAGTGGCCGAGCAGCACGAAGGTGGCCAGCACGGTGGCGGCTTCGTAGAACACCTCGCCGCCTCCTGTGAGGGTGACGATGAAGCTGTAGATCCAGCCGGCTCCGACGCCGACGGCAACGAGCACCATCATGTCCAGCGTTCGCGCCCTCAGGGCTCTGAACGCACCGTCGAAGAAGATCCAGGCCGAGTAGAACATCACGGGCAGGGACAGGATCAGGGAGATCACGTCATCCCGCAGCCCGAACGGTGCAGGCACCGTGAAGCCCAGAACTTCCCGCCCGATCGGGGAGAACAGGGTGATCGGGATCGACATGATCAGCGCGAACAGGAACCGGTTGCGCATGTCGCGGATCATCGCCGCCATCGACATGCCGCCGTGATGCCCGCCGTGGCCCATCACATCCTGCGCGCTGCGGCCGGCCGGCTGAGCCCCGTGATCGTGTCCGCCCTCGGTGGCCGGAGCGTGACCGGCATGCGCGCCGGCGTCCATGGCGGAGTGGTCCGCGTGGTCCGCTGCCGGGTGCGGGTGCGGGTGCTCGTGCCCCGCCGGGGTGTCATGACCGGTGGAGACCGCGCGTCCCTCGTGCTCGGCGTGGTCGTGGTGGTCGGCGTGCTCGTGAGGTTCGTGGGCGGGGTCGCAGATGTGGTCCGGGACGGACTGCCCGGCGCAGTGGTAGCCGCATTCGATCACCCACTTCTGCAGGTGCGCGACCGAGGTGGTCTGCGGGTCGTAGGTGACGGTCGCGGTCTGGGAGACCGGGTTCGCGTCAACGGACAGGACGCCCGGCTGGCGGGCGAGGTGGGCTTCGGTGACGTTCTTGGAGGTCGCGCGGATCATGCCGCTGACCTGCAGGGTCACGGTCTTGGTGTCGGTCATCGGATTTCCTTCGCGGTGGAGGGGCGGTTCGGGTCGGTGTCGGGGTGGGGCCAGCGCCAGTCGGCGACGGCGGGGATGTCGGTGCCGTGCTCGCGGGTGTGGGCGCGGGCGCGCAGGCGGGCGTCGACGAGTTCCTGCCGCAGCTGCGCGTGGGTCGCGGCAAGGCCCGGGACGTGGTCGAGGACGTCGATCGCGAGCCGGTAGCGGTCGAGGTCGTTGAGCATGACCATGTCGAACGGGGTCGTGGTGGTGCCCTTCTCCACGAAGCCGTGGACGTGCAGGTTCTGGTGCCCGGCGCGCTTGTAGGTGAGACGGTGGATCAGCCACGGGTAGCCGTGGTAGGCGAAGATCACCGGCTTGTCGGGGGTGAAGATCGCGTCGAACTCCCGGTCCGGCAGGCCGTGCGGGTGCTGGTCCTCGGATTGCAGACGGGTCAGGTCGACCACGTTCACGACCCGCACGGACAGGTCAGGGATGTGCTCGCGCAGCAACGCGGCCGCGGCGAGCACCTCGAGGGTGGGCACGTCGCCGGCGGCGGCGAGCACCACGTCCGGCTCGGCGCCCTCGGTCTCGGTGCCGGCCCAGGGCAGGATGCCCAGGCCCCGGGTGCAGTGCTCGATCGCCTCGTCCATGGTGAGCCACTGCGGGGCGGGCTGCTTTCCGGCGACGACGACGTTGATGTAGCCGGTGGAGCGCAGGCAGTGGTCGTAGGTGGACAGCAGCGTGTTCGCGTCGAACGGGAGGTAGACGCGGACGATGTCGGGGCTCTTGTTCAGGGCGAGGTCGATGAACCCCGGGTCCTGGTGGGAGAACCCGTTGTGATCCTGCCGCCACACGTGACTGGACAGCAGGTAGTTGAAGCTCGGGATCGGGTCCCGCCAGGCCACGTCGCGGGCGGCTTCGAGCCATTTGGCGTGCTGGTTGAACATCGAGTCGACGATGTGGGTGAACGCCTCGTAGCAGTTGAACAGCCCATGCCGGCCCGTGAGGACGTAGCCCTCGAGCCAGCCCTGGCACTGGTGCTCGCTGAGCACCTCCATCACCCGCCCGGTCGGCGCCAGATGCTCGTCCACCGGCAGCACGGTCGCGTTCCACTGCTTGCCGGTGGCCTCGAACACGGGCGGGGCGAGCCGGTTGGAGGCGGTCTCGTCGGGGCCGAAGATGCGGAAGTTGTTCGGGTTGTGCCGGATCACGTCGGCGAGCCATTCGCCGAGCATCCGGGTCGCCTCCGCCGTTCCCGTGCCTCGCGCCTCGGGGTCGACCGGGTGGGCGTGGTCGCGGAAGTCGCCCAGGCGCAGCGGGACGGTCAGCTGCCCGCCGTTCGCGACCGGGTTAGCGCTCATCCGCCGCGCTCCGGCCGGGGCGGCGGCGACCGTGGCGGGGAACGGGGCGCCGTCGGCGTCGAAGAGCTCGTCGGGCCGGTAGGAGGCCAGCCAGTCCTGGAGGAGCTGCAGGTGCTCGGGGGTGTCGCGGACCTCGGCGAGCGGCACCTGGTGGGACCGCCAGGTGCCCTCCACGGGGAGCCCGTCGATCACCGGCGGGCAGGTCCAGCCTTTCGGGCTGCGCAGCACGATCGCTGGCCACGCCGGCCGGCCTTCCAGGGTGCCGGCCGCCGCGGCGGTCTTGATGTCCGCGATCCGGTCCAGCACCTCGTCCAGCACGCCGGCGAACCGGGCGTGGGACTCCCGCGGGTCCTCGCCGTCGAAGCCGACCGTGACCACGAACGGCTCATGCCCGTAGCCGCGCAGCAGCGCGACCAGCTCGTCCTCGGGGATGCGGGACAGCACCGTCGGGTTGGCGATCTTGTACCCGTTCAGGTGCAGGATCGGTAGCACCACCCCGTCCGCGGCTGGGTTGAGGAACTTGTTGCCGTGCCACGCGGTCGCCAGCGGCCCGGTCTCGGCCTCCCCGTCGCCGATCACGCACGCGACCAGCAGGTCCGGGTTGTCGAACGCGGCGCCGTAGGCGTGGACGAGGGAATAGCCGAGCTCGCCGCCCTCGTTGATCGACCCGGGCGTGTCCGGGGACGCGTGCGAGGGGATGCCGCCGGGGAAGGAGAACTGCCGGAACAGCGCCTTGAGCCCCTCCTCGGTGCGGTCGATCCGCGGGTACAGCTCCGTGTAGGTGCCGTCCAGGTAGGCGTTGGCGACCATGCCCGGCCCGCCGTGCCCCGGCCCGGTCACGTACAGGGTGTTCAGATCCCGGTCGGTGATCGCCCGGTTGAGGTGGGCGTACAGGAAGTTCAGGCCCGGGGTGGTGCCCCAGTGCCCCAGTAGTCGAGGCTTGATGTGCTCCGCGGTGAGCGGGTCGCGCAGCAGCGGGTTGTCGAGCAGGTAGATCTGCCCGATGCTCAGGTAGTTCGCCGCCCGCCACCACGCATCCACCTCCTCCAGTCGTTCCGGGGTGACGGCGGTGGTGCGGTATGCCCAGCGGGCCGGTGCGGGTGTGGTGGTCATGGTTGTGCTCCTGAGGGTTGGTGTGCGGTGCGGTTGCCCGGCGTGGTGGTCATGATGTCGCCTCGGTCGGGAGCACGACGGTGGCCTCGGCGCCGCGAACCCAGACGACGCCGCGGTCGTCGACGAGCACGACCGCGCCGTCGCTGCTGACCCCGAGCGCCTGCACCGTGCCGGCGACGGCCCCGAAGCGCTCCCACGTGGTGCCGTCGAAGGCCCAGAGCGTGCCGTCGGTATCGACGCCGACGAGGCCGCCGCCTAGGTCGGCCTCCACCAGGTACAGCAGCGGTGCGTCCGCCACCGGGGTGAAGGTCACGCCGCCGTCCTCACTGCGCTGCAGTCCGTCCTGCGTCGTGGCATACAGCGAACCGTCAGCGGCGCCGGCCAGGTCGTTGGGGGCGAGCTCGGCGCCGGCGCTCCAGGTCACGCCGCGATCCGTGCTGGTGCGCACGGTGATCGAACTGGATCCGACCCCGTGCAGGGTGCCGTCGGCGGTCGCGGTCAGGACATGGAAGTCCTCCAGCCCGGTGAACGCGACCGGCTCCCAGGAGAGCCCCGCGTCGGTGCTGCGGATGATGCCCAGGTTCGGGGCGCCGAGCTCCGCGGGCGTGTCCGGCCCCGGATGCCCGGAGGCGTACAGCGTGTCGCCGGCGCCGGTCAGGCTCATCGCGTCGAAGTCGGCGCCGCCGACCGGCCCGGTGGCGGTGCCGTCCTCGGTGAGCGTGTAGAGCCCGGTGTGGGTGCCCAGCAGGACGGTGCCGTCGCCGGCGTCGACGATGCCGTGCACATGGCCGAAGTCCCGCAGCGTCGGCGCCGCGGCCGTGGGCGCGGGAAGGGCCGGGCTGGTGCAGCCGGTCAGGAGTAGCGCCGCCGCGGCGGCGACGGTCAGTGTCGTGATCGTGCGTGCGGGGTTCATGCGGTCGCCTGGATGAGGAGGATGGTCGCCGTGGACAGGATGACCAGGGCGAGGAAGATGGCCACGAAACAGGCGGCGAGTGTGCGGGAAGTCATGACGGGGCCTTTCGACGGGTCGACCGCGTTCGCTGTGCCCAGCGGCGCGTCGGGCGGGTCGCCGGGCCTCGGACGGAGCCGGTCCAGGGGGTCGGCGCCGTCCGAGGGGTCCGGGGTCAGAGGGTGGCGAGGATGTCCTGCATGGTGGTAATCTCGGCGGTCTGTCCGTCGATGATCTGCTGCGCCAGGGCGGCGACATCCGGGTTCTGCCCGTTGTCCAGCACCATCTGCGCCATCGTGACGGCACCCTGGTGGTGGGTGATCATGCCCTCCAGGAACAGGCGGGTCGCCTCGACACCGGTGGCAGCGTCCAGGGCCGCCATGTCGTCGTCGGACATCATGCCGTCGCCGTGATCCATCCCCTCCATGCCGCCCATGCCGGACATGGAGTCGTCGTAGGGGATGCCCCAGTCCTGCAGCCAGCCCTTCATGGTCTGGATCTCGGGGTCCTGGGCGGCCTTGATCTGCTGAGCGAGGGCCACGACCCGCTCATCGATGCCGTCCTTGGCGAGGATCTGATCGGCCATCTGGATGGCCTGCTCGTGGTGCGGGATCATCATCGTGACGAACATCTCGTCCGCGGCGTTGAACGCCGCGTCGTCGGTGGGTTCGGGTGTGCTGCTGGTCATGCCGCCGGGGCCGTGGTCCATGCCGGGCATGGAGCCGCCGGTGGGGGCGCAGCCGACGAGCACGAGCGCCGCGGCCAGGGCGCCGGCCGTGAGCGCGAGAGTACGGAAACGCATGGTAAGGGACCTTGTCTGTCAGTCGAACGGTGGTCAGCGGATTCCTGCTGCCGCATGGTGGGCAGAGTGAAGCGTCGTCCCGGTGCGGTGATCGTGCCGGGAGCGCAGGGAATCAGGTTCGACTGATGGACAGGACGATAAGAGAGGGTGGTCGTGGGTGCGGTAGCGCAGCCAACACGTTCCGGCCGTGCAGGCGCAGCAGCGCCAGCGCGGCGCCGAGGCGGGCCAGCAGCACGATGACGGCGGCCAGCAGCGCAAGCACGCACGCCATCATCAGCATCGAGTGATCCGGCATCCCGCCGGCATCGCCGCAGTCCCCCGGACAATGGTCGGCGGAGGCATCCGTGACCATGCCCGGGTCAGCGCCGAGGACCGCCGCTGGTGCGATGGCCGAAGCCATCGCGGATTCGGTGCCGTGGCCGGTGCCCTCACTGGCTGCGGCGGGGGTGTCGGTGTGCCCGAGGGTGAGCGTGCCGGTGAGAGTGTGCATGGCCAGCAGGCCCGCGATCAGCAGGAAGGCGGTCGCGAAAGTCAGCAGCAGCCGGTGCAGCCCGGATGGGGCATGCACCAGGGCTCGGATGTGGTTCACGGCCGACCTCCTTCCCACCTCCAGGGTACCTCCCCGCTCAGCAGCCTCCCAGGCGTCGTCCGCCGCGCCGACCCTCGAACGCTCCCGCCCAGTCTGCCCACCCGGCCGATGCCGTGTCACAGGCGAAAGTCCCGGACCGGGACGGGAGCGCTGCAGCGGGCTCATCGGGCGCGGTTCCCGGCGCGGTGCGCCTTCTCGATCAGGGCGAGCAGCCCGAGGGTGTCGTCCTTGATCTGGGTGCGGCCGACCGTGGCCCAGTTGCGGCTGAGATGCTCACGGAGGTAGTCGAGGATGTGCTCCAGCGGGACGATGTGCCAGTTGCCGGGCCTGTTCGGGTGAGCGGTGTTGCCGAACGCGACGGTGCGGATCAGATGCCCCTCGGGGGCGGTGACCTGCCCGACCGTGAGCAGTTCCTGCACGAGCGCTGGTGCGTCGGCGGGGGCGCAGCAGCCGAACCGGGCGAACGCGGCCTCCAGCACCGCCGGGTCGCGCATCGCCGGGTTCAGTTTCGGGGTGCCTTCCTTGACCTCGCCGACGATCATGTCCGGCACGCCGGGCCGCGCGCCCAGCATCGGGTCGGGGTCGTCGCCGGGGGCATGGTGCAGGCGGATCGCGAGGATGTCCAGGTCGGTGACGGTGCGCGGGCCGCCGGGGCCGGTGGCGTCCAGCACGGGGTATTCGGCGACGGTGAAGTAGCCGTTGACGCGCAGGTAGGCCTGCACCAATCCGACCGCCGTCTCCATCCCGTGCTCCTTTCGCGTGCGCTGGCGTGGGTTAGGCGGCGTCGGTGTAGCGGGCGGGGTCGGCGTCGAACAGCGGCCCGCACTCGGCGCAGCAGAACCAGTACCGGGTGCCCTGGTAGTCGCGGAACAGGCCGCGCTGCTCGGCCCAGGCCGGGTCGACCTGGTTGCCGGGCATCACCGGGCAGGTCACCAGGTTCGTCGCCCCCGCCGGCGGCTCGTGATGGTGATGCTCGTGTGCGCCGTGATCGTGTGCGCCGTGATCCGGCTCGTGACCGTGGTCATGCGGGTGGTCGTGCTCGGCGTGATCGTGGTGGTGGGACATGGCAATCCTCCTTCGCGTGGGATGGGTCAGGCCCTGATCGGGGCCGGCTCCCGGGCGGCCGGGGCCGTGCCGGGTGTCGGGGTGGGCAGGGGGCGGAAGCGGCGCAGTCGGAGGCTGTTGGTGACGACGAACACGCTGCTGAACGCCATCGCCGCTGCGGCGAGGATGGGGTTGAGCAGGGCGAGCATCGCGACCGGGATCGCGGCGACGTTGTACGCGAACGCCCAGAACAGGTTGCCTTTGATCGTGCCCAGGGTGCGGCGGGCGAGCCGGATCGCGTCGGGCACGAGCAGCAGGTCGCCGGAGACGATGGTCAGGTCGGCGGCGGTGATGGCCGCGTCGGTGCCGGTGCCCATCGCGATCCCCAAATCGGCGGCGGCGAGCGCGGCGGCGTCGTTCACGCCGTCGCCGACCATCGCGACCACCCGGCCCGCGGACTGCAGCTCCCGGATGGTGTCGAGCTTGCCGGCCGGGGTGACCCCGGCGCGGACGTCCTCGATGCCGGCCTGGTCGGCGATCGCTTTCGCGGCACCGGGGTTGTCGCCGGTGAGCAGGATCGGGGTCAGCCCGAGGTCCCGCAGCCGGGCGATCGCCTCGCCGCTGGTGGGTTTGATGGTGTCGGCGACGCTGATCGCCCCGCGCACCTGCCCGTCCCACGCCACCACGGTCACCGTCGCCCCGGACGCCTCGTCCGCGGTGATGGTGTCTGCGAGGTCGGTGGGGATCGGGAGCGCCCATTGGGTGGTGATCCAGGTGGCGCGGCCGGCGGCGACCATGCGGCCGTCGACGATGCCCTGCACGCCCTGCCCGGCCGCCGCCTGGAACGATTCGACCGGGTCGAGCGGGTCGGGTGCGGCGGCGGTGATGGCGCGGCCGATGGGGTGCTCGGAGCCGTGCTCGAGCGCCGCGGCGACTCGCACCAGCTCGGCCTCGTCGGTCCCTGCGGCGGGGTGGGTGGCAGTGACGGTCATGGTGCCGGCGGTGATGGTGCCGGTCTTGTCCAGCACGACGGTGTCGATGCGGCGGGTCTGCTCCAGCACCTGGGGTCCGCGGATCAGGATGCCCAGCTGCGCGCCACGGCCGGTGCCGACCAGCAGCGCGGTCGGGGTCGCCAGGCCCAGCGCGCACGGGCAGGCGATGATCAGCGTGGTCACCGCGGCGGTGAACGCGACCTCCGGGCCGGCACCGACGAGCAGCCACACGATGAACGCGGCCACCGCGAGGCCGATCACGATGGGCACGAAGATCGCCGAGACCCGGTCGGCCAGGCGTTGCACCTGCGCCTTGCCGGTCTGCGCCTCCTCCACCAGCCTGGCCATCCGGGCCAGCTCCGTGTCGGCGCCGACGCGGGTGAGCTCCACCAGCAGGCGGCCGCCGGTGTTCACGGTCGCGCCCACCACTCGGGAGCCGGGGCCGACCTCGACCGGGACGGACTCGCCGGTGAGCATCGACTCGTCCACCGCCGAGACGCCCTCGGTGACGACGCCGTCGGCGGGGATCTTCTCGCCGGGGCGCACCACGACGATGTCGCCGGGGGTCAGCTGGGCGACGGGGATGCGCTGCTCGAGCCCTGTGCGCAGGACGACGGCGTCTTTCGCGCCGAGCTCCAGCAGCGCGCGCAGTGCCTCGCCAGATTGCCGCTTCGCGCGGATCTCCAGGTAGCGGCCGAGCAGGATGAACACGGTCACCAGCGCGGCGACCTCCAGATACACCTCGTGGCCGCCGGCCTGCGGGGTGCCGACGAAGGTGACGCTCATCCGCATCCCCGGCATGCCCGCCCCGCCGAAGAACAGCGCATACAGCGACCAGCCGAACGCGGCCAGCACGCCCACGCTGATCAGGGTGTCCATCGTCGCCGCCCCGTGGCGGGCGTTGATCGCCGCGGCCCGGTGGAACGGCCACGCCCCCCACACCACCACCGGGGCGGCGAGGGTCAGGGTCAGCCACTGCCAGTAGGTGAACTGCAGCGCCGGGATCATCGACAGCACCGCCACCGGCACCGCCAGCGCGGCCGAGACGATCAGCCGCTGCCGCAGCGACACCAGCTCCGCATCCTGCGGCGCGGTCTTCTCATCGGGGGTGTCGGCGGGCGGGGCGGGGACGGATGCCCCGTACCCGGCCTGCTCGACCGCCGCGATCAGCTCCGCCACCGCCACCGGCGAGTCGGCGTGCACGCGGGCCTTCTCGGTGGCGAAGTTGACCGTCGCCGCCACCCCGGGCAGCTTGTTCAGCTTGCGCTCCACCCGCGTCGCGCACGACGCGCAGGTCATCCCGGTGATGTCCAGATCGACATCCGAGGTGGTGGTGCTCATGATGCGCCGGCGAGGCTGTAGCCGGCCTCCTCGACCGCCTCCCGCACCCGCGCCGCGTCCACCGGCACCGTGCTGGACACGGTCACCGTCGAGACGCCGCCGGCGTGCAGGTCGACCGCGACGTCGGAGACGCCGTCGATCGCCGAAACCTCCTCGGTGACGCTGCGCACGCAGTGCGAGCAGGTCATCCCCTCCACCAGGAACTGCGCTGTGACATCACCCGCCGCCGACTCAGCCGCCGCAGTCGCCGGGGCTGCGGTGGCGTGGGAGGTGGGGCTGCAACACGCGCACCCGCCGCCGTTGGTGGCCTGCAGTCCGAGGTCCTGGAATCCCTGTCCGGTCATGATGTGCTCCCTTCACGAGCCTTGTCGAATGTGGGTGGTGTGAACGTTTCAGGAGCGCACGAGGCGCGCGATCGCGGCGTTCGCCTCGCGCAGCTTCTCCTGCGCGATCGGGCCGCCCTGCGCGGTCGCCTGCGCGACGCAGTGCGCGAGGTGATCCTCCAGCAGCGTCAGCGCGACCGACTCCAGCGCCTTGGTCGCCGCGGAGACCTGGGTGAGGATGTCGATGCAGTACACGTCCTCATCGACCATCCGCGCGATCCCGCGCACCTGCCCCTCCGCCCGACGCAACCGCGCCAGCAGCGCCTGCTTGTCATCGACATATCCGTGCGCCATCCCGACCACCTCCAACCCCCATCGTATACCCTCTAGGGGTATAGAGTACTTCGGCGGCGGAGTATTCCGGAGTCCTGCGGATCGAAAGGGCGAACATGACCAACTGGTACGTCATCACCGGCGGCCCCAGCTCGGGCAAGACCACCACCGTCAACCTGCTGCGCGACCGCGGCTACACCACGACGATCGAGCACGCCCGCCACTACCTCGACCTCCAGCGCATCGCCGGGCGCACCGTAGAGGAGGTCCGCGCCAAGCAGCGCCAGTTCCAGCGCGGCGTGCTGGACATGCAGCTCGCCGAGGAAGCCGCCCTCGATCCCGACGCGACCGTGTTCCTGGACCGGGCCGTCCCCGACTCCCTGGCCTACTACCGCTTCCTCGACCTCGAACCCGACCCGATCCTGATCACCGCCCTCGAGCAGGTGAACTACCGCGGAACGTTCATCCTCGACCTGCTGCCCCTGGCACCCGACTACGCCCGCACCGAGGACACCGCCGCCCAGCAGCGCATCCACCAGCTGCTCACCGAGGTGTATGAAGCGCTGCCGTTCCCGGTCGTGCCGGTCCCGGTACTGCCCGCCGCGGAGCGCGTCCAGTACATCCTCGACCGCCTGCTGCCTGCCGGCTAGGCCGAGAGCGCGGCGAGGGACTGCCGGGCGATCTCGAGCTCCTCGTCGGTCGGAACGACCAGGACGGCGATCGGCGAGTCGACGTCGGAGACGGTCCGGGCATGGTCGGCGGCCTCCGCGTTGCGGTCAGCGTCCATGCGGATGCCGAGACGCTCCATCCCCTCGACGGCCGCCGCGCGGGTCGCAGCGGCGTGCTCGCCGACTCCGCCGGTGAACACAATCGCGTCCGCGCCGCCGAGCTGGGCGAGGTAGGCGCCGAGATAGTGGCGCAGCCGGTGGTGGTAGACCTCGAGCGCCCCGGCTGCGGCCGGATCGCCGCCGGCCGCTGCGGCATGCACGTCGCGCATGTCCTCGGTCCCCGCCAAGGCGCGCAGACCGCTCTCGCGGGTCAGTATGGTTTCGAGCTGGTCCCATCCGAGGCCGCTGCGGCCCAGCGCGATCAGCACCCCCGGGTCCAGGTCGCCCGCCCGCGTGCCCATCACCAGGCCCGGCAGCGGTGTCATGCCCATCGAGGTGTCCACCGAACGGCCGCCAGCGATCGCGCACGCCGACGCGCCATTGCCCAGATGGAAGACGATCAGGCGCAGCTGCGAGAGCGGGCGGCCGAGCATCTCCGCGGCCCGCGCGGAGACGAACTGGTAGGAGATGCCGTGGAATCCGTATCGGCGCAGCGCATGCCGCTGAACGAGATCCGCCGGAAGCGCGTACGAGGCGGCGGCCGCGGGCAGCGTGCGATGGAACGCGGTATCGAACACCGCGACATTCGGGACGCCTCCGAACGTGCTCCGCGCGGCGCGGATGCCAGCGAGGTTGACCGGGTTGTGCAACGGCGCAAGCACCGCGAGCTCCGCTATCTGCTGCTCGACCTGATCGGTGATCACCGTCGCCGACTCGAACCGGCTGCCGCCGCGCACCACCCGGTGCCCGATGACGGCAATGCGGTCCTGACCCAGTTCGGCCAGCACGTCGCGGATCGCCGCCTCGTGCTCCTGCCCGTCGCCACGGTCGTGGCCGAGCCGCTCCACGATCCCGCCCCGAACCGGTATCTCGGAGACACTGTCGATCAGCCTCCACTTCAACGAGGAGGAACCCGCGTTCAGCACCAGGACGACCGTCATCCGCGGAGTTCAGAGAGCGTCGTTGTCATCGTCGTCGGATTCTATGTCGCCCAGCACCGGCCGCCGGTGGTGCTGGGCGACAGGCCTGCCGAGCAGTCGTGGCCGGACGGGCGCGCGGAGTTCATCCTCGACCGGCTCTGAACCCGTCCTGCTACCCCGAGCCTGCCCAGCGGCTCGGGCCGATCTCCATGATGCCCGCCCGCATGCGGGGTATGCGACAGTTGCCGAAGGCCAGACACCGTCTCGGTGAGAATATACCCCCATAGGGTATACGGTTCAGGTCGGCGGTCCGTCACGAGGCGAACCCCAGGACCGGCGAGAAGGGATGTCCCTGATGCAAACACGAGAAGTTGTCCGCAAGGACATGCTGAGCGGTGTCCTCACCACCGTGCTCGGCGCCCTTGCGCTCGGCGTCGGCGGGTACTTCCTGTTCCTGCGTCCCACGCTGCTGCCCGAGGACATCCGGCACACCGGCATCGACCCGACCACGTTGCCCCCGGCGTTCCTGGACTGGCTCGGAATCGTCTTCGCCACCTGGGGCGGCTTCATCGCCGGCTTCGGGATCCTGCTGCTGGGTATCGGCATCACCCTGCTCTCGCGCCGGACACTGTGGCTCTACCTCGGGACGGCGGCCGGTGTGCTCGTCGCGTTCGGACGCTTCGTCCTCAGCAACATCCTCATCGGCTCGGACTTTCTCTGGTTCATCGCGACCCTGTTCGTCCTGGCCCTGGCGCTGGCGATTGTCCTCGTCGTCACCGCGGTCCGGCGACACCCCACCCGACGCACCGACGCGCCAGAAGGATGACCAGTGCCGCCGCTCGAGCGGTTGCGTTGGGCGTGACGTTCAGAAGCTCAGCACCACCCGCCCCCGCACGGCTCTGGACTCGAGGTGACGATGCGCTTGGGCCGCTGCGGTGGCAGGATACGTCGCCGCGACGACCAGTGGAAGCAGCCCCGACTCGACCTGTTCACGCAGGCGGACGATAGCGGGGTGGTCGGTGGCGCGGTCGCGCACGTTGACCGGCACGACGATGACCCCGAGCCGAGCGTCGCCTGCCCAGCCGCGGAGCGTGGCAAGCGTGCCGCCGTCGCGGATGGCGGGTGCGATGCGCTCGTGCAGAGCAGCCGTGTCGATCACCGCGTCGACGCCGCCCGGCACGGCAGCCGTAACCTCGGCAGCGGCATCGGCAGCGCGAGGAACGAACACGTCAGCGCCGAGTGAACGCACCGTATCCTCGTCGGCCGCGGCGGCGAGTGCGACGACTCGGAGTCCGCCGGCGTGGGCCAGGGCGGTGGCGTAGCGGCCGACGCCGCCGGCGGCGCCGGTGACCAGCACCGTCGCCCCGCGGGGCAGGTCGAGGAGATCCAGTGCGGTGCGTGCAGTCAGGGCGGGCATGAGGAACGAAGCCGCCTCCGCAAGCGTCGCGCCGGCCGGGGCAGCGGTGACGGAGGCGGCGGGGAGGACGACGTAGTCGCTGTAGCCACCGACCTGACCGTGGTTGTCCACGATCCCCACGACCTGCTGCCCGAGGTGCAGGTCGCTGACGTCGGTGCCGACCTGGTCGATGACCCCGGCGATGTCCATCCCGGGAATGAACGGGGGCTCCTGCCCCGCGTACCAGTCGGCCAGCGACCCGTCGCGCAGCATCACGTCGGCGGGGTTCACCGCAGCGGCCTGCACCCGGACCCGCACCTGCCCGGCCCCAGCCTCGGGGGTAGGCAGCTCGACCTGCTCCAGCGCTTCGGGGCCGCCGTAGCGGATGACGCCAACTGCTCTCATCGGGGTCCGGTTCTCCCTGCTCGGTTGTCGTCGTGTGGGGGGTGGTTACTCGGGCATTGGCTCCGCGTAGACCCGGAACTCGTCCGGGTGGGTGTGCAGGTGCCACAGCTTCCCGGCGAGGACGTCGGGGCCGTGGGTGGCGTGTCCGGGGGTGATGGCGCCGGGGATGATGAGCTGGCCGACCTGGATGCCCTCGCCGGCCAGGGTGTCGTGGAGCATGCGGGCGTAGGCGGATTCTCCGGCGAACGCGATCGAGGTGCCCGCGACGTTCGGGTTCGGGCGGGCGCCGGAGCCGCCGTTGATGAACAGGATCGACCCGCGACCCAGGAACCGCATGCCCTGCAGCACCTGGTGGGCGGCGGTGACGGGACCGTAGATGGAGAACTCCACCGCCCCGGCCAGGTCGTCGACGGTGGTCTCCAGCACCGGCCGGAGGAACTCCTTCTGCGGCAGCGGACTGTAGGTCAGCACCTCGATCGGGCCGAGGTCTTGCCCCGCCCGGTCCAGCGCGGTGACGAGCGACTTCGGGTCGCGCACGTTCGCGGCATACCCGCGGGCGGTGAAGCCCTCCGCGGTGAGCTCGGCGGCGAGGGCGTCGACACGGTCCTGACTGCGGGACAGCAGCGCGATGTCGAAGCCTTCCTTCCCGAAGGTGCGGGCGATGGCAGCTCCCAGGCCGCGGCCAGCTCCGACAAGGGCGATGGTGGTCATGGTTCTCCTTCATGCGCGTCTCAGCGCGCGTGTGAACGGGTGGTGGTCGGTGCCAGGCCGTGACACCGCCCGGGGCTCGAGGGGGCTATTCGGCCATTCGACTGGTGGGCTCGACAGCCTCGGACGGCTCTGCGGAGACGGGCGTGGTCTCGGCGTGGGTGGTGGCGGCCCAGCTGGCGAGGAAGGCGAACTTGTCGGCGGAGTCGGTGCCGGGCGGGACGCTGTAGGTGACGATCTGCAGGCCGGCCTCGCCGGGCATCTCGAACACGTCGAACGCGACCTCCACCAACCCGACCTCGGGATGCCGGAACGCCTTGACCCCGGTGCGGTGCTGGTGCACGTCCTGGCGGGCCCAGTCCTGCCGAAACAGCGGACTGCGGGTGGACAGTTCGCCGATCAGCGCCGTCAGCTGGGTGTTGAGGGGGTCGCGGCCGGCTTCCAGGCGCATGATCGCCGCGGTCGTGCGCCGCGCGAGGGTCCAGTCGACGTAGTAGTCCTGGGTGTGATGTCTCAGGACATCGTGGACGGGTGAACCCCCAGCGGGAGGGTTCGCCCGTTTTTCACGTCTTGGCTTGGTAGCCCTTGTTCGGGTCGATCAGATGCTCGGCAAGCACTTCGCCGTCGGGGGTGATTGTGACGGCGTGCAGGCCGTGGATGAGGACGATCACGGCGGTGCGGGCCAAGCCTCGCCCGTAGCCGAGGTGCATCATGCGGTTGCCGAAACGCAGGGAGACTTTCCCGTGCGCGTCGATGGTGTCGTAGCGGACCCGCCAGATGTTTGGGTCATCAGGCTGCGTCGGTGCTGCTTTCGGGATCAGCGTGTAGGCGAAGGGCCTGAGTCCCGTGGGGTGGTGGACTTTCCGGTCCTGAGCGTCGTGTCGTTGACGTGAGGGGCCACCGTGCGATGGTCAGTGAGAACGACCAAGTTACTCACGACAGGAGATCGCACGATGGCCCTCAATCAGTCTGCCCTGCTTCAGCTGCTCGCCGAGCTGAAACTCACCGACACCACCGACCGCATCCGTCAGATGACCGAACGGCTCTACCAAGAACTGATCGACGCCGAAGCCGCGTCGGTGATCGGCGCCGGACCCTACGAGCGCACCGCCGAGCGCGTTGCGACTCGCAACGGGGCGAGGTTGCGCACCCTGTCGACCACTGCGGGAGATCTGGAGTTGCGGATCCCGAAGCTGCGGGCCGGCAGTTTCTTTCCGTCGTTGTTGGAGCGGCGCCGCCGGGTCGATCAGGCGCTGTTCGCCGTGGTGATGGAGGCCTACCTGCACGGCGTCTCCACCCGCAAGGTTGACGATCTGGTCAAGGCGCTCGGCGCCGACACGGGCATCTCGAAGTCCGAGGTGTCTCGCATCTGCGCCGGCCTGGACGCGACGGTTGCGGCATTCCGCGACCGATCCCTGTCTCAGATCGCCTACCCCTACGTCTTCTTGGACGCCACCTATTGCAAGGTTCGCATCGACGGGCGGGTGGTGTCTCAAGCGGTTGTGGTCGCGATCGGGATCACCGCTGACGGGCACCGTCAGGTGCTCGGCTTTGACGTGGGCGACAGCGAAACGGAGGAGTTCTGGAAAGCGTTCCTGCGATCGTTGAAAGCTCGAGGGCTTTCCGGGGTGAAGCTGGTGATCTCCGACGCGCACGCGGGTTTGAAAGCAGCTATCGCGGTGGTGGTGCAGGGAGCGGCCTGGCAGCGGTGCCGCGTGCATTTCATGCGCAACGTGCTCACCGTCCTGCCTAAGGGTCGGCAGGAGATGGTGGCCTCGATCATCCGCACGATCTTCGCCCAACCCGACGCTGAGCATATTGACGCGCAGTTCGAGGAGGTTGCTCGCATGATCGACCGCGTTCACCCCAAGGCTGCCCAGATGCTCCACGATGCCCGAGCCGACGTGCTGGCGTTCAAGCACTTCCCCGCCCGGCATTGGCGGCAGATCTGGTCGACGAATCCGCTGGAACGGCTGAACCGTGAGATCAAACGTCGCACCGACGTCGTCGGAGTGTTCCCGAACACTGCCAGCCTGCTGCGCCTGACCGGCGCCGTTTTGATCGAGCAGCACGACGAATGGGAAGCTGGCGACCGCCGTTACTTTTCCGAAGCGTCCATGGCCGAACTCACCGCCACCAGCTCGGTCGAGGACGCGGTGATGCTGCCCGAGATCACGGCCGCCTAGACTGCAGCCAGCTGATCATCGCGTGGAAACGAAAGACCACCACTCAGCGGGACGTGGCCGGCGAAGGCGGGCGTGCGTCGGTTCAACGCCCGGTGCGGGCGGTGCTGGTTGTAGTGGTCAACGAACTCATCCAGCTCACGCTGCAGCTCTTCCAGGCTGCTGGCGGGCCGCATGGTCAGGCGCTTCTTCAGCGTCTGCCAGAACCGTTCGATCTTGCCTTGCGTGGTGGGCTTGTAAGGTTTGCCGTTCTTCTGGGTAATGCCGTGCAGGGCCAACAGTGTCTCGAACGCATTGCCAGAGGTGCGAGCCTTCAGGCCGCCGGCGAAGCGGGTGGTGAAGATGTTGCCGTTGTCGGTCAACGTTGCCGCGGGGAACCCGTGCACGGCGGCCGCCTGCTGGAAGGTGTCAGTGACGGTGCGGCCCGTGACGCGCAGGTGGCACGACAGATGCGTGACGAAACGGGAGTGGTCATCGATCCAACCGATGATCTCCACCTCTGACCCGTCGGCAAGGCGCCAGTGGGTGGTGTCGGACTGCCAAAGCTCGTTGGGTTACTCGGCCGTGAAGCGTTGCCAGGAGGAACGGGGACGTTTCTGCGGTTGCGGCACGATCACCTCGGCGCTGCGCAGGATGCGCCAGATCGTCGACCGTGACAGGGTCACCTGCTCGGCGGCCAGGAGTGAGCAGACTGTGTCGGCGCCGGCATCCAGGCCGTCGGCAGTGAGCTGCGCACGCAACTGCAGCACGCGAGCGCGGATCGCGTCGGGTGTGCGGGCAGGCTGCGACCGCGGTGCCCTCGAGCGAGCAGTGAACGCGGCCTCCCCCTCGGTGAGCCACCGCTGATGCAGCTTATGGACCAGCGATTTCGACACCCCGTGGATGCGGGCGGCTTCGCGGTAGGACAGGCCCTGCACGGTGACGGCGAGGATCAGCACTTCCTGTTTGCTCACCCATCGACCCTGACCGGGTGTCCACGATGACGTGAGACATCACGGCGCAGGGTGGGTCACTGTCCACGATGTCGTGAGACAGGTGTCCACGATGTGCTGAAACCAGACACCGTCATCCCCTCTGTGTTGATTTCTGGCAGCGCCGCCGCTCCTGCGGCGCAGCGCGCTCCGCGCACCGAACGCGGTCGCTGCGCTTCGCTTCTCGCGGCTCCCGCTCGCTGACCTGCCGCTCCTGCGGCGCAGCGGGCTGCGCGCCAACTTCTCTCCCAACCGATCTGCGGTGTGCTCCGAAGAAGAAGTACAGGCAAGGGGAGAGACAGGAGCAGCGATGAGCCGATGGTTCGTGGCGATGCCGGCGGCGGGGGCCGCCAGCATCCATGGTGCCGCAGCCGTCACGGCCACCGATGGGGGCGTCGGCGCTGTTCTCGGGCTGGTCGCAGCCGCCGAGCTCGTCATCGCGGTGGGGGTCGCGATGCGCGCTCGGCGGCTGCCGGCGCCGCAGGTGATCTCTCTCGCCCTGGTGACCCCGGTGCTGCTGTGGGCGATGCTGCTGCTCATCGCCGTCACGGCCGACGCACCGAGCCTCGCATCGGCACTCGTCACCGTGCCGCTGGCCGCAGCATCGCTGCTGGGTCTCATCGCGGCCGCATCCGCGGGGGCGGATGCTCGGCGCACGCGGGTGGGGGCCCGCGTGTGCCCGGCCCGCGGTGCCGTCGCGCTGGCGGCCGCGGTCGCTCTCACGCACACCGTGGCGGCCCCGGCCGTGGCAGCCGCCCTACCCGCGGCACCGGCGAGCGCCGCACTGCCCGAGAACGCGCCGCCACCCGCACCCTCGATCGAGTTCGGCTCGCACGAGGGTCACGACATGACCGGTCACGACATGCCCGGTCACACCGACTGAGCGACGGCCCGTCCGATTCCCGGTTCGGCCTCGGCCATGAAGCGGCGAACATCGTCATCGACGATGATGTCGCTCGGCCGCAGCGGGCGCACCAGGTGCAGACCCTCGAGCGCGCGCAATCGACTGAGGGCGACGTAGGTCTGCCCCGGGGCGAACGCCCGGGGGCCGAGATCGATGATCGCGCGATCGTAGGTCGAGCCCTGCGACTTGTGGATCGTGACGGCCCAGGCCAGGCGCAGCGGAAACTGCGTGAACTCGGCCACCACATCTTTCGACAACCGCTTGGTGGCGCTGGAGTAGGTGTAGCGGTACTTCTCCCAGGTCGCCGGCAGCACCTCGTGACTCTCGCCGTCGACCTCGACGTGCACGGTGCGGCCGATGCGCTCGACCGTGCCGAGGGTGCCGTTGACCCAGCGCGGCGTGCCGTCACCACTGGTGTCGTTGCGCAAGAACATCACCTGCGCTCCGACCTTCAGCTGCAGCTCCTCATCAGCCGGGTAGCCGCCGCGCGGGCCGAACTCGCCCGCGATGTCGGCGCGGGCGGTCTTCGGTTCTCCGGGCAGGCGGCGGAGGGCATCCGCGTTGATGCGAGTGACGGTCGCATTGGTGGTCGCCAGGGTCAGCGTGCCCTCGGGAGCCGGGCGCTGACCCGCCTCGTTGAGCGCCCACCCGATCTCAGGCGTCACCGTGCCGTGCCGCACCGCGGTGAGCATGGCGCGGAAGTCGGCGTCGTGCTGGCGGTGGATCGCCTGCAGCTCGATGATGCGCAGGTCGGCCTGCTGCCAGACCCGGGCGTCGAAGAACCAGATCGAGCGGTAGTGGTCGGCGTAGTACGCCCGCTCGCCCTCGCCACGACCCGGCACTGGTGCGAGCTGGTACGGGTCGCCGAACATGACCAGCTGCGCTCCGCCGAACGGCTCGGCCGGGCGCGAGCGGGCACGGCGCAGGCGTCGGTCGATCGCGTCCATGAGGTCGGCGCTCACCATTGACACCTCGTCGATGACGATGGTGTCGACGGAGGCCAGCAGGCGCCTCAGCTCGGCGGGCGGGTCGTCGAGGTCATGGTCGGCGATGAGCCCGATCGGCAGCCGGAACAGCGAGTGGATCGTCTGACCGCCGACGTTCAGGGCGGCGACCCCAGTCGGTGCGCACACCACGACCGACCGCTCGGTCGAGGCGATGAACGTCTCGAGCAGGGTCGACTTGCCAGTGCCGGCGCGACCGGTGACGAAGACGTGCTCGCGGGTGGAGTCAATGAGGTCGAGCACCGCGCTCTGCTCAGCACTGAGCGGGGTGCCGTCGGGGGCGGTGCGGGGCGTGCCCTCGGCGGCCGCCCGGTCGCCAGTGCGTCTAGCCACGCGCACCACCCTCCGCTCGCTCGGCCGTGCTCCACCCTAGCCGCGGGCCCGTCCAGGTTCGCATCGGCGCCACGGGGTGCGGAGGCCCCGTGCGTAGGCTGGGCGCATGTCCCGGGCTCGACTCGCGTGGGGAGGGGGTGCGGCCGCCCTCCTGGCGGCCGGCGCGATCGGCATCGGAGCCGCCCTCGCGATGACGGCCGGGCCGGAGCACCACGTCGAGCGGTACCTCGACGCCCTCGCTCGCGATGACCTCGTCACCGCCGCGCGGCTGGCCGGGCTCGCGGAGGACGCACCGCTGCCGCTCGGCGATGAGGGCTCGGCCAGCATCCGCCGCATCATCGCGACCGCGCCGCGGAGTGACGGACGCGTCGCGGTCACCGCGGAGTACGGCGATCAGCGGGATGCCGCGCGCACGACCTTCCTGCTCGAGCCCGCACCTCCCACCGCCGGGGTGATCCCGGCCTGGCGCTTCGTCGACCCGCCGGTGACCGCGCTCGTGGTCGGGGTCGACCAGCACGATGCTCTCGTCGTCGGCCCGGTCGCGGTGACCGCTCCCGGCCCGGGCGAGGTCGCCCGGGTCGCGGTGCTGGTGCCGGCCCGGGTCACGGTGCGGCTGGCGGAGCCCCTGCTCCTCGCCGAGCCCGTGACGGTGCGCGCGACGGGTCTGCCCGACGCTCCGGGGTCGGAGGCGTCGCCCGTGGTGCTGCGCGCCGTCCCCTCGATGCTGCTCGAGCGCGAGGTCGGCCGGCTGCTCGACGAGTTGCTCGCCGGGTGCGCCGCGCAGCCGGTGCTGAAGCCGGCGGCCTGTCCGTTCGGGGTCGCCATCGAGAACCGGGTCACAGAGCCGCCGGTCTGGAGGATCGACGAGCGCGCAGAGGTCGTGCTCGAGCCGGGCGCCGCCGTCGGAGAGTGGCGTCTGCGCGCCGACGGCATCGCCACCGTGGCCCTCAGCGTGCAGCGACTGTTCGACGGGCGGGTGTTCGAGCGCGAGGAGTCGGTCGCGTTCACGGCCGCCGGAACGGTGCGCCTGTCGGGCGGTCAGCCCGAGCTTCAGGTGGACCCGGCGCGGCCCTGAGCCGCCGAACGACCCTGCGCCGCTGAACGACCCTGCGCCGTCGCCCGCTCGCTCGCGGCCGCGCGCTCGGCGAGCATCGCGTTCCACGCCTCGAGGTCGGCGTCGCCGTCGCGGTCGGCCTTGCGGTCGAGCCGGGTCGACTCGCGCTTGTCGGCGCGGCTCCAGCTCCACATGACGAGCAGAGCGAGCAGGAGGGTCGGGATCTCCCCGACGCTCCACGCGATGCCGCCGCCGGTCTGCTGGTCGGCGAGCGGCGTCTGGCCCCACTCGCGGCCCATCGCGCCGAACCACTCCGGCAGCAGAAGGCCGGTGCCGGTGATGAGCGAGAGCCCGAAGAACGCGTGGAACGCCATGGTGGCGAGGAGGATGATGAGCCGGATCGCGTACGGCGGGCGGTACGGAGCCGGGTCGATGCCGATGAGCGCGTTGACGAACAGGTACCCGCTCAGCAGGAAGTGCAACACCATCCACTGGTGCCCGATGTGGTCGCTGACCGCCCAGGAGAAGAGCGGCGAGTAGTAGAACACCAGCAGCGAGACGGCGAAGACCACCGAGGCGACCAGCGGATGGCCGACGAGCCCGGCGAAGCGCGAGTGCACGATGGCGAGGATCCACTCGCGCGGTCCTCGCGAGCCGTCCTTACGGGCGTGGATCGCGCGTGCGGCGAGCGTGACGGGCGCGGCGAGCACGATGAGCACGGGAATTCCCATGCTGAGGATCATGTGCCCGAGCATGTGCACGCTGAACAGGTACCGCTCGTAGACCGCGAGCCCGCTGCTCGTGACGAACACGATCAGGGCCATGCCGGCGACGAACATGAGGGTGCGCGCGATCGGCCAGCGGTCGCCGCGCCGCTGCAGCCTGAGCGCGCCCGCCACGTAGAAGAACGCGCCGAAGGCGGCGATGAGGGTCCAGAGCAGGTTGAGATCCCACTCGGTGAACAGGCGCCAGGGCTCGTACGGCGGCGGGAGGGGTGCCCCGGTGAGGATCTCCGCAGGGGTCGGGTTGGCCAGCTGATCAACGGGCACCTGGGGAACGGGTGTGGCGGTGCGGGCAAGTGCCGCCGCGAGGCCCGACGCGGCGCCCATGAGGGCGAGCTCGGCGCTGACGATGACCCAGAACGCACTCCGCGGAGCCGCGGCTCCGGCCTCCATCGAGGCCGTCAGACGGCGGATGATCGAGCGACGATACGCCGCCCCGAACGCTCCCAACCCGATGAGGGCGAGCACCTTGGCGGCGACAAGCAGCCCGTACGGCGTCGCGAGCGCCTCGACGCCGCCCATGCGCAGCTGCGCACTGACGAGCCCCGAGCTCGCGACGACGATGAAGGCCACGAGCGCGATCGTCGAGTAGCGGGCGAGCACCACGGGCAGGCGCTCGGCGAGCGCGTGCCGGATGAGCACGATGGTGGCGAGGCCGCCCACCCACAGCGCGGCGAACACGCTGTGCAGGTACACCGCGGTGACGGCGGCGTCGTGGTCGGCGGTTCCGCCCGTGTGCCCGGTCTGCGCGACGGGCCAGAGGGCTGCGACGGCGACGACCAGCACCCCGGCGAGCAGCGCGGGCGACCGCAGTGCGAAGCACAGCACGGTGACGACCGCCGCCATGAGGGTGGTCGCGAGCCAGGCCTGCCCAATCTCACGGGTACTGAGGAAGTTCGAGAGCAGCGCGCCGAACTGCGGGTCGAGGGTCACCGGCTGGGCGTAGATGGCGAGGAAGGTCAGGAATCCGGAGGCCGCGGAGGCGAGCGTCCAGAGCGCGGCGGATGCGGCGGCCACGTCGAGCGCGCGCCCGAACTCGGGCCGCTCGGGCGCGAGGGCCAGCAGGGCGAGCAGTAGTGCGCCGATCGCACCCGCCGCACCGAGTGTTCCGAGCAGCTTCGCGAGGGGGAGCCCGTAGCGGACGACCGGCCCCGGGTCGGAGAGCAGCGGCGCCTCCGCGCCACCGCCGAGCACGAGCCCCACGAGGGTCGCCATGAACGCCGCAGCGACGAGCGCGGTGACCCCGATGACTCCCCAGGGGAGGGGCTCGGTGCGCAGTCGGGGCGCGGCGGTCGTGGTCACCCGTCCAGACTAGGCGAGAGTGCTGTGCACGGGCTCCGACACCGGCCCACCGGGGCTCAGCAGCCGCCGGGAAAGCGCGGAGGGCGACCCCCCGTCACCGGGGTGCCGCCCTCGAGCGTAGGGGAAGGCTGCCTACTTGGCGGCGGCCTTCAGCTTGCTGCCGGCGCTGACCTTGACGCCGTACGACGCCGCGATCTGGATGGCCTCGCCGGTCTGCGGGTTGCGGCCGGTGCGCGCGTCGCGGTGGGTGCGCTCGAAGGAGATCCAGCCGGGGATCGCGACCTTCGTGCCGCCCTTGACGGCGCCCGAGACGACCGAGAAGAGGCCGTCGATGGCGCGGTTGACGTCGGCCTGGCTCAGACCCGACTCAGCGGCGATGGCCGCGACAAGCTCGGAACGGTTCATGGTGTCCTCCTCGGACCTCAATGTGGGTGGTGAAGCGCGAAGTCGTCCTCTGACCCCGAGCCGCCTCGACGGTACCAGCACACCCGCGGGATTCCGGGCAATTCGGCACGGTGCGCCCGAAATGCGCGGATGTGCGGGACGGGTCGTCCGGGAACGACGGAGGGGCATCCCGAACCCGGGATGCCCCTCGCGTGGTGATGCGGAACTACCAGCTCGACTTGGTGATGCCGGGCAGCTCGCCGCGGTGCGCCATGTCGCGGAACCGCACACGCGAGATGCCGTACTTGGTCAGCACACCGCGGGGGCGGCCGTCGACGGCGTCGCGCGAGCGGACGCGGACCGGGGAGGCGTTGCGGGGCAGCTTCTGCAGGCCGATGCGCGCGGCCTCGCGCGACTCGTCGGTGCCGTTCGGGTCGACGAGGGCCTTCTTCAGCTCGAGCCGCTTGGCGGCGTACCGCTCGACGACAACCTTGCGCTGCTCGTTGCGCGCGATCTTGCTCTTCTTCGCCATGACTTAGCGCTCCTCGCGGAATTCGACGTGCTTGCGGATCACCGGGTCGTACTTCTTCAGCACGAGGCGGTCGGGGTCGTTGCGACGGTTCTTGCGGGTCACGTAGGTGTACCCGGTTCCCGCCGTGGACTTCAGCTTGATGATCGGACGGACGTCCTGCTGCTTCGCCATTAGATCTTCTCCCCACGGGCCAGGAGGTCCTTGACCACGGACTCGATGCCACGGGCGTCGATGACCTTGATGCCCTTCGCCGACAGGGTCAGCGTGACGTTACGGCGAAGCGACGGCACGTAGTACGTCTTCTTCTGGATGTTCGGGTCGAACCGGCGCTTGGTGCGTCGGTGCGAGTGCGAGATGTTGTGCCCAAAGCCGGGAGTGGCTCCGGTCACCTGGCAGACGGCTGCCATGGTTCCTCCAATTTCAGCTACCGTACGGCGATCGCCGTACCCAAGGTCACTTGTCGGCACGCTGACATCCGGTGGTGCCCACGGTGAGGCTGCGGGCCCGGACGAGCGCACAAGAAGAGCGGATGGCCGCTCACACAAACCCCTAGCCTACGACGGCGAGGGGTTCGCCTGCAATTCGGCGCAGGCGGCGCACAGCCCGAAGACGTCGACGACGTGCTCAGGGCGGGTGAACCCGTGCGCGGCGGCGACGTCGCGCGCCCACTGCTCGACGGCGTCTGCCTCGATCTCAACGGTGAGCCCGCATCCGCGGCAGATGAGGTGGTGATGATGGCTGCCGGGAGTGCAGGCGCGATAGAGCGCCTCGCCGTCCTGCTGCAGCGAGTCGGCTTCGCCCTCCTCGGCGAGGTCGGCGAGCGCGCGGTAGACGGTGGCGAGCCCGATGCTCGACCCGCCCTCGCGGAGGCTCGCGTGCAGCGCCTGCGCGCTGACGAAACCGTCGTTATCGGCCAGGGCGGCGCGCACCGCCTCGCGCTGCCAGGTGTTGCGCTTCATCGCAGGGCTCCCGTGCGGCGACCGATGAGGCGGCAGACCATATAGATCGCGAACGAGATGGTCGTGATGTACGGGCTGATCGGCAGCGAGCCGCCGATCGCGAGCAGGATGCCCCCGACGGCGGAGACGAAGCCGAACAGCATGCTCAGCACGGGCACGAGCACGGGCGAGCTCGAGACCCGCAGGGCAGCCGCGGCCGGTGTGACGAGGAGGGCCATGACGAGCAGCGCTCCGATGATCTGCACCGACACCGCGACCGTCAGCCCGAGCAGCGTCATGAATACGATGCTCAATGTCCGGCCGGGCACACCACGCGCGCTGGCGACCTCGGGGTCGAGGCTGTCGAAGGTCAGCGGGCGCCAGACGACGAGTAGCGCGACGAGGACGACGATGCTGATGCCGATCAGCAGCCCGAGCTGCGGAAGGTCGACGCTGATGATCTGCCCGGTGAGCAGCCCGAACTTGTTGCCGCTGCGCCCCGGGTAGAGAGCCAGGAAGAGGATGCCCAGCCCGAGCCCGAAGGGCATGAGCACCCCGATGATCGAGTTGCGATCGCGGGCCTTCGCGCCGAGCACCCCGATGAGCGCGGCGGCGACGAGCGAGCCGACGATCGAGCCGCCCACGACGTTGAGGCCGAGCAGCAGCGCGGCGGCAGCCCCGGCGAACGACAGCTCACTGATGCCATGCACGGCGAACGCCATGTCGCGCTGCATGACGAAGACGCCGACGAGTCCGCCGACGATGCCGAGCACCGCGGCGGCGATGATCGAGTTCTGCACGAGCGCGAGCAGCTGCACATAGGTACCGGGGTCGACGGTGATCACGCGATCACCTCGTGGTGGTGCTCGGTCTCGGGCACGCCCACGACGATCACGCGGCCGCGCGAGCGGAACACCTCGACGGGAGTGCCGTAGAGGCGCGAGAGCACGTCGTCGCGCAGCACCTCGTCGGGCCTGCCGACGGTGAATCGCCCCTGGGCGAGGTACAGCACGCGATCGACCATGCCGAGCACGGGGTTGATGTCGTGAGTCACGAAGACGACCGCCGTGCCGTGCTCGCGCCGACGCGCGTCGATGAGCTCGCTCACGGCCCGCTGGTGGTTGAGGTCGAGGCTCATCAGCGGTTCGTCGCACAGCAGCAGGGTCGGGTCGTCGGCGAGAGACTGGGCGACCCGCAGGCGCTGCTGCTCGCCGCCCGAGAGGCTGCCGAGCGGACGGTCGGCGAACGCCTGCGCCCCGACCGCCTCGAGCAGAGCATCCACTCGTTGGCGATCAGCCCGCGTCGAGATCGGCGGACCCCAGCGGGTGCCGTTGACGCCGAGCGCCACGAGGTCGCGCCCGCGCAGGGGCGTGCCGGGCGCGGCGATCTTCTGCTGCGGGATGTACCCGATGCGGCGATGGCCGCGGTGCGCGGCGTGACCGTCGACGAGCACCGTGCCCTCGTCGAGCCGCCGCTCACCGAGCATGGCCCGCAGGAGGCTGGTCTTGCCGGTGCCGTTGCCGCCCAGCACAGCGATGAACTCGCCGGCGCGCACGTCGAGGTCGAGGCCGCTCCAGAGCACGCGATCGCGCACACGGAGGGCCCCGCCGCGGACGCTCAGCACGGGCTGGGCTTCCGCGGCGGGGCCGCTCTCCGGTGAAGCGTTCGTCACGCGGCGAGCGCCGCGGCGACCGCTTCGATGTTCAGGCGCATCCACGAGATGTAGTCTTCCCCCTCCGGGAGGGTTTCGACGAACGAGACCACCGGGATGCCCGCCGCTTCGGCCGCGGCGCGCACCCGCTCGGTCTCGGGGCTCGCGGTCTGCTCGTTGTAGCCGAGCAAGCGCACCTCGCCCGAGTCGATGAGGTCGAGCACCTGCTGCAGCGCGAGCGGGGGAACGTCCGCGCCCTCCTCGATCGCCTCGGTGAACGCGTCGGGCGTCGCGTCGTCGAATCCGAGCTCGGCGAGCAGGTAGGCGGGCACGGTCTCGGTCTTGGCGACGACACCGCCGCCGAGTGTGGCGGCGGTCTCCTCCAGGAGTGCCTCGAGCCCCTCGAGTCGCTCCTGGAACGCCGTGAGGTTCTGCTCGAAGACCGTCGCGTTCTCCGGGTCAAGCGCGGCGAGCTCGGTGGCGATCGCCGCGGCGACGTCCTCCATCACGTGGATGTCGTACCAGACGTGCTCGTTGGTGCCCTCGAGGTGGCCGTGGCCGTCGTCCTCGCTGTGGGCCTCCTCCCCCGAGTGGGCCTCGTCGGCGTGCGACTCCTCCTCGGCGTGCGCCTCCTCCTCGCTGTGGCTGTGGGCGTCCTCACCCTCCTCGAGCAGTCCGCCGACGACGACGGCGCTGATCACAACGGCCTCGGTGCCCGAGCCCTCGACGAGCACGTCGACGAACGGGTCGTACCCGCCGCCGTTCTCGATGATGAGGTCGGCGGTCGAGATCACGAGCTGGTCCTGCGCGCTCGCCTCGTAGCTGTGCGGGTCGATCGTGGGGGAGTCGATGATGCTCGTCACGGTCGCGGCGTCACCGGCGATCGCGGCGGCGACGTCGCCGTAGACGTTGGTCGAGGCGACGACGGAGAGGCCCGTGGCCTCGTCGGCGGGTGCGGGCGCGGCGCACCCGGTGAGGGCGAGGCCGGCGGCGGAGGCGACGAGCAGAGCGGGAAGGGCGCGGCGGGTCGAGGTCATGCTCCGATCGTACGTCTTATCGAGAACGATTGTCAAAACGGTTCTCAATAAGCCCTGTCGTCGTCCGCCCGTCGCGCTTCGGCATCCCGATTCAGGATGCTCCGCTACCGTCGCCCGCATGTCGAACCGCCGCACGATGCTCACCATCACGGCCCTGCACCACGCCGTGCTGCGCCTGACCGGCAACCGCCTCGGCCGTCGGCTCGGCACCATGCCCGTGATCGAGCTGACCACGACCGGACACAGCTCGGGGCTTCCCCGCACCGCGCTGCTCACCGTGCCGGCCCGCGAGCCCCTGCCCGGCGGGCAGAGCGGCGAGCGTCTGATCGTGATCGCGAGTCGCGGCGGCGACGACCTGCAGCCCGCGTGGTACCTCAACCTCGTGGCCGAGCCGCGCGTGCTCGTCGCGGCACCGGGCGAGCATCCGCGCCCCTACCGAGCCCGCACCGCCGACCCGGACGAGCGGGCCCGCTGGTGGCCGGAGGCCGTCCGCGCCTACGGGGGCTACGCGCAGTACCAGCGGCGCACGCGACGCGAGATCCCCGTCGTCATCCTCGAGCCGGAGAACCGCGCCGAGGTCGATCGCTGATGATCACCGCGGTGACGAGCGCGCCCGCCAGTGCGATGACGGTGGCGACGGTTCCGAGCGGGTCGAGCCAGGGTGGCCGCGGGTCGAGACCGATACCGACGCCGAACGTCCAGAGGGCGATCGCGCCGGTGCCGATGACCGCGAAGACGGCCAGGATCAGCGCGTCGCCCGACGGCCCGGGGCGACCGACGGCACCCGCGACCAGGCGACCGCCGAGAAGCGCCGCGATGAGAGAGGCGAGAAACCCCGTGAGCATCGCCGTTGCGAAGAGGATGGCCGGGCCCGTGCCCCACCCCGCGGGGTCGGTCGCGTCGGGCACGAGCACGGCGAGCACGAACGCGCCGCTGATCGCGAGCAGGGCGGCCGAGAGCGCGACCACGAAGGCCACGATCGTCGCTCGGCGAGGAGTGCGATGAGCATCCATCACACGATCATGCCCGACTAGTCGAGCAGTAGCGCCGGCTCCTCGATAACCGACGCGACGTCGGCGAGGAAGCGGCTGGCGACGTCGCCGTCGACCACGCGGTGGTCGAACGAGCCGCCGAGCGTCGTCACGAAGCGCGGACGCACCTCGCCGTCGACCACCCACGGCTTCTGCTTGATCGTGCCGAGGGCGACGATCGCGACCTCGCCGGGGTTGAGGATCGGCGTGCCGGTGTCCATGCCGAAGACGCCGATGTTGGTGATCGTGATCGTGCCGTCGGCCATGTCGGCGGGCTGCAGCTTGCCGTCGCGCGCGGTGATCGTCATCGCCTCGATCGCCTGGGCGAGCTCGCGCAGGCTCAGGTCCTGCGCGTTCTTGATGTTCGGCACGACGAGCCCGCGCGGGGTGGCGGCGGCGAATCCGAAGTTCACGTAGTGGTGCACGATGATCTCGGTGTCGGTCCAGGTCGAGTTCACCGTCGGGTTGCGGCGCACCGCCCACATCATCGCCTTCGCCATGATCAGCAGCGGCGACACCTTGATTCCGGCGAAGTCGGGGCTCGCCTTGAGGCGCTTGACAAACTCCATCGTGCGCGTCGCGTCGACGTCGACGAACACGCTCACGTGCGGGGCGCTGAACGCGCTCTTCACCATGCCCGCGGCGATCGCCTTGCGCACGCCCTTGACCGGGATCCGGTCCTCCCGCTCGCTCGGCCACGCCGGCGTCTGGATGTTGCGGAACACGCTCGCCTGCTGCGCGTGGCGGATCACGTCGTCGCGCGTGATCTCGCCGGCGAGGCCCGTGGCGGTCACCTGGGTCAGGTCGACATCCAGGTCTTTGGCCAGCTTGCGGATCGGCGGCTTCGCGATCACGGGCAACGACTGCGCGACGGGCACCGAGGTCGGGCGCGGCGCCGCCGCGACCGACGATGCGGCGGGGGCGGCGGATGCGGGGCCCGCGGCGGGCGACGGCGCGGCCGCGGCTCCGCGACCGCGGGTGCGGCGCGAGGCGACGTGGCCCTTCGCGCCGTAGCCGACGAGCACGGCGTTCGACGCCGGCTGCTCCGACTCGTGCGCGGTCGTCGTGGCGGTGTCGGCCGCACTGGAGGCGACGGGGTCGTCAGCCGCAGCATCCGGCCCCTCGCCGCGCACCGCGATGATCGGGGTGCCGACCTCGACGGTCTGGCCCTCCTCGACCAGCAGAGCGTCAACGGTGCCGGCGAACGGCGAGGGCAGCTCGACGAGCGACTTGGCGGTCTCGATCTCGACGATGACCTGGTTGATGGCGACCGCGTCGCCGGGCTTGACGCGCCACGACACGATCTCGGCCTCGGTCAGGCCCTCCCCGACGTCGGGGAGCGGGAACTCGGAGACGCTCACGATTCCTCCAGGGTCGGCTGCGGTCAGTATGCCAGCGCGCGGTCGACCGCGTGCAGGATGCGGTCGACGTCGGGCAAGTAGACGCCCTCGAGCTTCGCGGGCGGGAAGGGGGTGTCGTAGCCGGAGACGCGCAGCACGGGCGCCTCGAGCGAGTAGAAGGCCTTCTCGGTGACGGTCGCCGCGATCTCCGAGCCAATGCTGACCGAGCCGGGCGCCTCCTGGGCGACGACGAGCCGCCCGGTGCGGTGCACCGAGTCGAGCAGCGGCGCGTAGTCGATCGGCGAGAGCGAGCGCAGGTCGACGACCTCGATGCTCGTGCCCTCCGCGGCGGCGAGCTCGGCGGCGTCGAGCAGCATGCTCACCATCGCGCCGTGTCCGACGACGGTCACGTCGGTGCCGGCGCGCACGATGCGCGACTCGTGCAGGGCGGCTCCGGACGCGGCGAGATCGACGTCGCCCTTCGGCCAGTAGCGGCTCTTCGGCTCGAAGAACATGACCGGGTCGGTGCTGGTGATCGCCTGCTGGATCATCCAGTAGGCGTCGTGCGGGGTCGCCGGGCTCACCAGGCGCAGGCCCGCCGTGTGGGCGAAGTACGCCTCGGGGCTCTCCTGGTGGTGCTCGACCGCACCGATGTGGCCGCCGTAGGGAACACGGATGACGACGGGCAGCTGCATGGCACCCTCGTGCCGCGCGGTGAGCTTCGCCAGCTGGGTCGTGATCTGGTCGAAGGCCGGGAAGATGAAGCCATCGAACTGGATCTCGACGACGGGCCGGTACCCGCGCATCGCCAGGCCGATCGCGGTGCCGACGATGCCCGACTCGGCGAGCGGGGTGTCGAGCACGCGGTGGACGCCGAACTGCTTCTGCAGCCCCTCCGTCACCCGGAAGACACCGCCGAGCGGGCCGATGTCCTCGCCCATCAGCACGACCTTCTCGTCGGCCGTCATCGCGGCGGCGAGGCCCATGGTGAGGGCTTTGGCCATCGTCAGAGTCTCGATCGCCATCACGCACCTCCCTCGAACGAGGCCTCGAAGTCGGCCAGCGCCTGGCGCTGCGCATCCATCACCGGGTGCGGCTCGCTGTAGACATGGGCGAACATCGACTCGGCCGACGGCGGCTCGAGGGCGAGGGTGCGAGCGCGAGCTTCGGCGGCGAACTGCTCGGCCTCCTCCGCCACCTCGGTGAAGAACGCCTCGCTCTCGCCGAGGCCGCGCAGGTAGGCCTCGAAGCGCGCGATCGGGTCGCGCTCCTGCCAGTAGTGCAGCTCGTCGTCGTCGCGGTACTTCGTCGGGTCGTCGCTCGTCGTGTGGGCGCCCATGCGGTAGGTGAGGGCCTCGATGAACTGGGGCCCTTCGCCGGCGCGGGCGGCATCGAGGCTCGCCGCCGTCGCGGCGTAGCTCATGAGCACGTCATTGCCGTCGATCTGCTGGCTGGGGATGCCGAACCCGCGCGGCCGGTGGAACAGCGGCGTGCGCGACTGCACGCGCACCGGCACCGAGATCGCCCAGTGGTTGTTCTGCAGGAAGAACACCTGCGGAGTCTGGTAGCTCTGCGCGAAGACGAAGGCCTCGTTGACGTCGCCCTGGCTGGTCGCGCCGTCACCGAAGTACACGAGCACCGCGGTGTCCTTCTCGGGGTCACCTGTTCCGACGAGACCGTCGAAGCGCACGCCCATCGCGTAGCCGGTGGCATGCAGCGACTGCGAGCCGATGACGAGCGTGTAGAGGTGGAAGTTGCCGGTCTCGGCGGGGTTCCAGCCCCCGTGCGTGAGGCCCCGCAGCATCTTGATGATCTGCACCACGTCGAGACCGCGGATATGGCCGACGGCGTGCTCGCGGTACGCGGGGAAGATGTGGTCGTGCGCGCGTGCGGCGAAGCCCGAGCCGACCTGCGCGGCCTCCTGGCCGAGGCTCGGAATCCAGAGGGCGAGCTGCCCCTGGCGCTGCAGGTTGCCGGCCTCGATGTCGAAGCGGCGGATCACCCGCATCGTGCGGTAGAACTCGCGCAGCTGCTGCTCGGTGAGAGCATCCACGTACGGCAGGTAGGCCTCGGTGGCATCGCTGACGACCCGGGTTCCGTCGGGCGCGAGCAGCTGCAGCGTCTCCGGGGTGTACGACATGCGTTCCACTCTAGGGCCGGGCCCGGGGGGCCCGGTCAGAGGGTTCGGACAACCTCGGCCGCGACCCGCACCAGGGTCTCGACAGATTCGGCTTCGCCGATCGAGATGCGGATGCCCTCCGGTGGGAACACCCGTGCGACGATCCCGGCCGCGGCGAAGGCCTCGCCCGCGGCGGCCGTGGCCGGCCCGGTCGGCAGCCAGACGAAGTTGCCCTGCGACACCGGCAGCTCCCAGCCCTGCTCGCGCAGCGCGGCCTGCACGGCGTCGCGGCGCGCGGCCAACTCGCGCACGCGCGCCAGCAGCTCGTCCTCGACGTCCATCGCGGCGAGCACGGCGTGCTGCGCGGCGGCGGTCACGGCGAGCGGGATCGCCGTGCTGCGCGCGGCGTCGAGCACGGCAGTCGGGCCGATCGCGTAGCCGACGCGCAAGCCGGCGAGGCCGTACGCCTTCGAGAACGTGCGCAGAATGACGAGGTTCGGGAAGCGCCGCACGAGGGTCGCGCCGTCGACCGCGGCCGGGTCGTCGACGAACTCGGCGTAGGCCTCGTCGAGGATCACGAGGCGGTCGGCGGGCACGGTCGCCATGAAGGCGGCGAACTCCGCGGCCGTGACGATCGGGCCCGTCGGGTTGTTGGGCGTGCAGACGATGATCGCCCGGGTGCGGTCGGTCACCGCGGCGGCCATCGCGGGCAGGTCGTGGCGGGCATCCGGGGTCAACGGCACACGCACGCTCGTCGCCCCGGCGACGGTGACCAGGCCGGGGTAGGCCTCGAAGCTGCGCCAGGCGTAGACGACCTCGTCGCCGGTGCCGGCGGCGGCGCTGATCAGCTGAGCGAGCAGCGCGACCGACCCGGCGCCCACGATGATCTCGTCGGGCGTGACGCCGTGCCGCGCGGCCAGGCGCTCGCGGACGACCAGCGCCGTGGCATCCGGGTAGCGGTTGATGTCGAGGTCGCGAATGGCGGCCAGCACAGCCGGATGCGGGGGGAAGGGATTCTCGTTGCTCGAGAGTTTGAACGCATCGGGCGCGGCAGGGCGACCCTGCTTGTAGGCCGGCAGCGAGACGATCTCGGGGCGCAGCCGGACGGGGGGCGCGGTGTCGGTCACCCGTTCAGCCTACGTCGGCAAGCAGGTGCACCCGGTGGTGCTCGGATTGCCGGAGGCCCCTCCCGCTCGGCATAGTGGAGCCATGGGACGCTTCCTGATCCGCGTGATCATCACCAGCATTGCGCTCTGGCTCACGACGATCATCGTCGAGGGGGTGAAGGTCGTCTCGTACGGCTCGGCGGACGACCAGGTGGCGCTCGCCCTGACCTACCTGATCGTGGCGGCCATCTTCGGCATCGTGAACTCGGTGATCGGCAACGCGATCCGCATCGTGGCCTTGCCGATCTATCTGCTCACGCTCGGCCTCATCGCCCTGGTCGTGAACGGGCTGCTGCTACTGCTCGTGGCCTGGATCTCGAGCCTGCTCGGCTTCGGTCTCACGGTCGACGGCTTCTGGTGGGGTGTGCTGGGCGCCATCGTGCTCGGCCTGCTCAACTGGCTGATCGGCGTGCTGCTGCGCCCCGTCGTCGGGCGCAAGCGGGTCTGAGCTCCCTCCCCGCGGGCCGACGGGCAGCTCTCGTCAGTCGACGGTGATCCGGCGCGCGGTGTAGGCCGTGCGCACCCCCGCGCCCTCGGGCACGGGAAGCCGCGCGAGCGCGTCGGTCAGCGAGGGCGCGTCGAGCTGGTCGGCGCGCTCAGCGGTCGCGCGGTAGCGGTCGCGATCATGGGCGGGCAGGGCCTCACCGGGCGGTACGACGTCCGGCAGCGCATCCGCCCGCACGATGACCGCGGTCGTCTCGCGTCGGAGCCCGGACAGCACGGGCACGAGATCGTCACGATGCTCGATGACGATCGCCGGGTACGCGCCAGTGACCGGGATGCCGCCCGTGGGCGCCCCGATCGTGACGAGCCCTGCCGTGGCGTAGTCCCCCGACTCGGCGAGCAGGGTGGCGATGGCGCCGCCCTGCGAGTAGCCGGTGAAGACGATCGAGGTGCCCGGCGTGACCCCCTCCGCGGCGAGCGCCGCCCGGACGGCCTGGAGCGAGGAGGCCTCCTGCTCGGCGACGAGGGCGATGTTGCTGGCCATGTCCCAGGGCTGCTCGCCGCCGAGGGCCGCGTGCGCGTCCGTGCCGGCGATGTACACCTCGACATGGGGCGCCCCGTCGGGCAGGGTGTAGCGCTCGATGACGATCGGCGCTTCCGCGTCAGGAAGGCGACCGATGCGATCGGCGAGCGACCCGGGCGGGGCGACGGCCGTGGATTCGCCGCCGCGTCGACGGTCGCCGCCGACCCGGTCGATGAGCACGGGTGCCGTGCCGCGCGCGCCCGCGACGGCGGCCGCGATGCCGACGAGCGCTGCCGCACCGTCGAGCCGCACGACCCCCAGGCCGCCCTCGCCGAGCGCCGCGACGGCCGCGGGAGGAATGCCGAGCGCGCCGAGCAGCGCGTCGTCGACGAGGCTCAGCCCGGCCCGGAGCACCTCGACGACCCGGGGGTCGCTGAGGAGGACGGTCGCGCGATCGGCGAGGAGGCGCCGCGCCTCCGGGGTGAGCAGCGCCGCGCCCGCCGCGACCGCGGCGGTCGCGGTGAGCAGTGCGGGGGCGACGAGGAGGCCGAGCCGGGCGAGCACGAGCCCCGCCCCGGCGGCCGCGTGGGAGGCGACGACCTCGATGGCGCGGGCGGCCTCGCGGTCGGCGTTGTCGTAGAGCGCGGCCGCCGTGCGCAGCGCCCGGGCGAGATCGCTGAGCCGGTCGGCCGAGCGCTGCAGCGAGCTCTGGGCCTGCCAGAGATCGGCATCCCGACCCGGGCTCGACCCGGTGCGCAGCGGCGGCAGCCGGAGGGCGATCTGCGCCGCCCCCTCCGCGCTGCCCTCCGCGAGACGAGCGAGCCGCTCGAGCTCCTCGATCGCGATCCCGACGCCCACGCCGACGGTGAGGCTGCTCCCGGCGTCATCGTGCCCACGATCACTCACGGCAGGAACCCGACCGGCACGCTCTCCTCCAGGAGCCGCTGCTCGTGGCGCAGCTGGATCTCGACGCTCTCGAGCCGCCACCCCTCCCGCTCCAAGCGCTGGCGCTCGAGGTCCAGCGCCACGTGGAGCGCCTCCCGAGCCGGCCCCCACCACGCGCCCGCCACCCGAGCGGCGCGCAGCGCCGCAACGATCTGATCGAGCGACCGGATGAGCCCCTGCACCGTCGCCGCCTGCCGCGCCAGAGCGGCGGCGGCGGCGTCAATGGCCGCACCGGCCGATGCGGACGGTGCGGGGGGCGAAGGATGGGTCACGGCGGGGTCCTCTCGGCAGAGGCCGGGCATCCGGCACCCCGCATCGTGACGCGCCCGCGGCGCCAGGCAGGTCGCATGCAGGCGCGCGGGGAGGCGGCCGGGGCGGGCCCGGGCTGTGGAGGAGGTGCTCCTGGGCCACAATGGGGGCATGACCTTCGACCGGGAGCGCCCCGAGCCCGGCGTCTTCCGCATCTGCTTCGTCTGCACCGGCAACATCTGCCGGTCACCGATGGCCGAGGTCGTGTTCCGCGCGCTGATCCGCGCCCGCGGCTGGGAGAAGTACGTCAGCGTCCAGTCGGCCGGAACCGGCGAGTGGCACGTGGGCGAGAGCAGCGATCCGCGCACCACTGCCGCCCTCCGGGCGCGCGGCTACAGCGGCGTCGGCCACCGCGCGCGGCAGTTCGATGTCTCGTGGTTCGAGAACCTCGACCTCGTCATCGCCTTCGACCGCACCCACGAGCGCATCCTGAAGTCATGGGCCCCCGATGAGGATGCGCGCGCGAAGGTGCACCTGCTGCTGAGCTTCGATCCCGACGCCGGCGGCGCCCTCGACGTGCCCGACCCGTACTACTCCGACACCGCGATGTTCGACGGCGTGCTCGCCATGATCGAACGATCGTGCGCCGCTCTGTTCCGTCAGCTCGAACCCGGTATCCGACAGGGAGTCACCTCATGAGCCCGCTCAGCACCCAGCCCCTCAGCCCCCTCGACGGCCGCTACCAGCGGCAGGTCGCGGCGCTCGGCGAGCACCTCAGCGAGGCCGGGCTCAATCGCGCGCGCGTCCAGGTCGAGGTCGAGTGGCTGATCCACCTCACCGAGCACGAGCTGTTCGGAGCGCGACCCCTGACCGCGGAGGAGACCCGGCAGCTGCGGGCGATCGTCACCGACTTCGGCGACGACGATGTCGCCGACCTCGCTCGGCGCGAGGCGATCACGCGCCACGACGTCAAGGCGGTCGAGTACTTCGTGCGCGACAAGCTCGCCGCGCTCGGGCTCACCGAGCTCGCCGAGCTCACCCACTTCGCCTGCACGAGCGAGGACATCAACAACCTCGCGTACGCGATCACGATCCGCGCGGCCGTGCGCGATGTCTGGATGCCGCGCGCGCGGTCGGTGATCGAGACGCTCCACGGCCTGGCCGTCGACCTGCGCGCCGTGCCGATGCTCGCGCACACGCATGGTCAGCCCGCCACCCCCACCACCATGGGCAAGGAGCTGGCCGTGACGGTGCACCGGCTCGAGCTGCTTCTCGCCACGGTCGACGAGGTCGAGTACCGCGGCAAGTTCTCCGGCGCGACCGGAACCTTCTCGGCCCACCTCGCCGCCGACCCCGATCATGACTGGATCGCCGCGTCGCGCGACTTCGTCACCGGGCTGGGCCTCACGTGGAACCCCCTGACCACCCAGATCGAGTCGCACGACTGGCAAGCGCAGCTGTACCAGCGCATCAGCCACGTGGGCCGGGTGCTGCACAACCTCTGCACCGACGTCTGGACCTACATCTCGATGGGCTACTTCCGGCAGATCCCGCAGCCGGGGGCCACCGGGTCGTCGACCATGCCGCACAAGATCAACCCGATCCGCTTCGAGAACGCCGAGGCGAACCTCGAGCTCGCGAGCGCGCTGCTCGACTCGCTCGCGGCGACCCTCGTGACCTCCCGCCTGCAGCGCGACCTCACCGACTCGACGACTCAGCGCAACATCGGTGTCGCCCTCGGGCATTCGCTGCTCGCCCTCGACAACATCGAGAAGGGACTCGGAGAGATCGCCATCGACGAGGAGGCGCTCGCTCGCGACCTCGACGCCAACTGGGAGGTCCTCGGCGAGGCGATCCAGACCGTCGTGCGCGCGGAGATCACGGCCGGACGCAGTTCGATCGCCGACCCGTACGCGATGCTCAAGGAGCTCACCCGGGGTCACCGGGTGGGGCCGGACGCCCTCCGCGCCTTCGTCGAGGGGCTCGACATCGGTGACGACGCCAAGCGGCGGCTGCTCGCCCTGACGCCCGCGGGGTACGTGGGCGCCGCATCCCGCCTCGTGGGGTTCATCGAGGGCGACTGAGCCCGGCCGCGCGGCGGGAGTGAGCCGAGCGGCTCAATCGTTCAGCGTGTCGGGCTGGCGCTCGCCGTCGGCCGGTTTGTTCGGCGTGATCGCCAGCATGAGCATCGCGAGAACCACCAGGTCGAGCACGAAGGCGCCCCCGAAGGCGATCAGCGCGATCAGGAGGTCGCGCGTGACCATGAGCGTGATCAGGCCGATGAAGACCGCGACCAGGGCCGCGAGCGCGACGAGCTCGGAAGGGCGCAGCGTGATACGGGCGGAGGGTTCGGTCATGGCGCGGGGCTCTCTGGGACGGGCGCCGACCACTTCAGGCTGAAGCCGGCGATGACGAGGTAGACGCCGATGATGACGGCGTAGGCACCGAAGAAGCCGACCGCGCTGACCGCGTCGCCGACGAAGGCGAGCACGAGCGCGAGCGCGAGGGTTCCGGTGCCGATGACGATCGCGTCGCGGGCGAACGCGTCGCGACCGCGGTGCCGCAGGCCCCAGACCAGCTCGAGCGCCCCGGCCAGCACCGCGTAGCCGCCGACGAGCAGGAGGAACAGCGGCAGCCCCGCGGCGCCGGTCAGCAGCACGACGACGGCGAGAGCGCCGACCACCGCTGCGATGACCGCGAGCGTGCGGTGCAGGCCGCCGAGCGCCTGGGTGCGCGGCAGGCGGAGCACGGTGCCGAGCAGGATCGTGGCGGAACCGAGGCCGAACACGCTCAGCATGATCAGACCGATCGCGGGGGAGTGGTCGGCGGTGAAGGTGATGGCGAGGCCCGCAGCCACGGCGGGCAGTGCGCGGAGCACGGGGGCGAGCCAGAGGCCGCTCAGCGCGGGCGCCTCGGAGGCGGTGGATGTCACGGCTCCATCCTACGGGCGCGCGGGTGTGAGCCTCCTGCGACCGGGATCGATCGCGCGACCCCCGGGTGGGCTGCCTACATGCGGGGCATGTCGGCGAAGCGCGACAGGTGGCCCTGGAAGGCGACCGTGATGGTCTTGGTCGGACCGTTGCGGTGCTTGGCCACGATGAGGTCGGCCTCGCCGGGGCGGGCGCTCTCCTTCTCATAGGCGCTGTCGCGGTGCAGCAGGATCACCATGTCGGCGTCCTGCTCCAGCGAACCCGACTCGCGCAGGTCGCTGAGGGCGGGCATCTTGTCGGCACGCTGCTCCGGACCGCGGTTGAGCTGCGAGAGGGCGACGACCGGCACCTGGAGCTCCTTGGCCATGAGCTTCAGCGCCCGCGAGAACTCGCTGACCTCCTGCTGACGGCTCTCGACGCGCTTGCCGCTGGTCATGAGCTGGAGGTAGTCGATGATGACCATCTTCAGCCCGACCTTCTGCTTGAGCCGGCGGCACTTCGCCCGGATCTCCACGAGGGTCATGTTGGGACTGTCGTCGATGTACAGCGGGGCATCGTTGATGCGCCCCCGCGTGGCCGCGATGGTGGTCCAGTCGCGCTGGTCGACCGTGCCCTTGCGCATCGCCTGGAGCGGCACCGACGCCTCGGCGGAGAGCAGGCGCATCGCGATCTCGCTGCGGCCCATCTCGAGCGAGAAGATGATCGTCGGCAGGTCGTGCTTGATGGCGGCGCCGCGCGCGAAGTCGAGAGCGAGGGTCGACTTGCCGAGCGCGGGGCGCGCGGCGACGAGGATCAGCTGACCGGCGTGGAGCCCGTTGGTGAGCTCATCGAGGTCGGCGAAGCCGGTGGGCACGCCCGTCATCGAGCCGTCACGGCCCTTCGCGGCTTCGATCTCGTCGATCGCGACGGTGACCGCCTCGGTGAGAGGGATGTAGTCCTCGGACTCGACGCCGCCCGCCACGTCGTAGATCTCGCGCTGGGCGTTGTTGACGAGGTCGGTGACCTCGCCCTCGGAGGCGTAGCCCATCTGCACGATGCGGGTGCCCGCTTCGACCAAGCGGCGCAGCACGGCCTTCTCGGCGACAAGCGAGGCGTAGTAGCCGGCGTTGGCGGCCGTGGGCACGATCGCGGTCAGGGTGTGCAGGTAGTCTGCGCCGCCGGCTCGCGACAGTGAGCCCGACTTCGTCAGCTCGTCGGTGACGGCGATGACGTCGGTCGGCTCGCCGTGCGAGTAGAGCGTGAGGATCGCGTCGAAGATCACCTCGTGCTTCGGGATGTAGAAGTCGACGCCGCGGACGGTCTCGACGACGTCGGCGACGGCGTCCTTGCTGAGCAGCATGCCGCCGAGGGCGCTTTGCTCGGCGAGCAGGTCGTGAGGCGGGACGCGCTCGGCACCGCGACCCTCGCCGGCCGGGGACGGGGCGGCCGAGATGTGCGCGATGGACATGATCGACTCCCCTCTCCGATGCCGCCGGTGGATGCTCCGACCGGTCTACCGCCGACCTCCGACGACGGGGCTGCCGGGTCTCGGGGCCACCCGCCGCTGGGCGACGCCCCACCCTAGGAAGCGGTGCCCCGAGCCCTCAAGTCGGGCCTGTGGACAGCGCTGTGGAATGCTGCGGAGAAACGCCGGGGCCGATGTGGGGAAGCTGTGGAGACCGCTGTGGGATCACGGCGAACTTCCGCGGGGATGTCTGCCTTGATCAGGGATTTCTCTTTTCGCACGGTGTGTGGAGAAACAGGCTTCAAGTGGAGGGTGAAGCTTCCCCCGCTGGGGACGGGGATGTGGACGGATGGGCGGTCTACCCCTTGACAGACGGCAACAGAAAGGGGTATCCGCGCCGTGGCGCGGATACCCCTTCTCCGGGTGTCGCGAGGACTACTTGGCCGCGACGACCGAGACCGTGATGGTCGCGACGATGCCGTCGCGCAGCTTCAGGATCGCCTCGTGCTTGCCGAGACCCTTGATGGGCGCGACGAGCTCGATGAGGCGCTTGTCGACCGGGCCGAGACCCGCGGCCGCGACCGCGTCGGCGATGTCGCCGGTCTTAACCGAGCCGAACAGGCGGCCCTCGGCACCGGCCTTGACGGCCAGGGTGACGGGGTTGGCCTCGAGGCGCGCCTTGAGGTCCATGGCCTCCTCGATCGTGGCGTGCTCGCGCGCGGCGCGGGCGGCCTTGATCGACTCGACCTGCTTCTCGCCACCGCGGGTCCACGAGACGGCGAAGCCCTGGGGGATGAGGTAGTTGCGGGCGTACCCGTTCTTGACCTCGACGACATCACCGGGAGCGCCGAGCCCCGTGACGTCCTGCGTGAGGATGACCTTCGACATGATGCGCTTCCCCTATCGTCCTGCGCCGGCGTACGGCAGCAGGGCCATCTCGCGCGCGTTCTTGACGGCGCGGGCGATGAGGCGCTGCTCCTGCACGGAGACACCGGTGATGCGACGGGCGCGGATCTTCCCGCGCTCCGAGATGAACTTGCGAAGCGTCGCGACGTCCTTGTAGTCGATGACGCCGACGCGGATCGCCTTCGCGGGGGCGGCGTTCTTCGCGCCCTTCCCGCCGCGCGGCTTGCGGCGGTCGCCGCTGCTCTTGCCAGCCATGTGGTTGTCCTTTACGTGATGTGATGCGGAATCGATCCGGGAGCGCCCCTCTCCGGGGGCTCACCGGATCAGAACGGGGTGTCGTCCGAGAACGAGCCGGGCGTGTTCCAGACGTCGCCGCCCGAGGCCGCCGGAGCAGCCGGAGCGCCCCACGGCTCGTCGGCGATCGGAGCGCCACCGCGGCCGCCGCCCATGGCGTTGCCCGCGCCGCTCGCGCTGCGGGTCACCTGGGCGGTCGCGTACCGCAGGCTCGGGCCGATCTCGTCGACCTCGAGCTCGATGGTGGTGCGCTTCTCGCCTTCCTTCGTCTCGTACGAGCGCTGCTTCAGGCGGCCCTGCGCGATGACGCGGCTGCCCTTGGTCAGCGAGCTCGCGACGTGCTCGGCGAACTCGCGCCAGACGCTCGCGCGGAGGAACAGCGCCTCGCCGTCCTTCCACTCGTTCGACGCGCGGTCGAACGAGCGGGGGGTCGAGGCGATGGTGAAGTTCGCGACGGCGAGTCCGCTCTGCGTGTAGCGGAGCTCGGGGTCGGCAGTCAGGTTGCCGACAACGGTGATGATGGTCTCGCCGGCCACGACTACTCCGCGGCCTTCGTCGCGGCGGCCGCCGCGCGCTTGGCCTTGGCCTCGGCGCGCGCGGTGTTCTCCGCCTCGATCGACGCGGCGCGGGCCACGGCCTCCTCGGTGCGGAGCACCTTGGTGCGCATGACGGCCTCGCTGAGCTTCAACTGGCGGTCGAGCTCCTGGGTCGCGGCCGAGGTCGCTGTGAAGTTGACGACGGCGTAGATGCCCTCGTTCTTCTTGTTGATCTCGTACGCGAGCCGGCGACGGCCCCAGATGTCGACGTTCTCGATGGTGCCGCCGTCATTCCGGATCACGCCGAGGAACTTGTCCAGGCTCGGAGCGACAGTGCGCTCGTCGATCTCGGGGTCGAGGATGACCATCAATTCGTACTGATGCATGACTCACCCACCTCCTTCGGACTCGAACGGCTGCAGACGGTCTGCAGCAGGAGGGTTATGGCATCGGTCGCCGCCGCGCGAGGCGGGGCAACCTGCAGAGTCTAGTCGGATGCGGAGGCCGACTCAAACCATCGGTCCGGTCATCCCCGCTCGGCGTGCCAGGCGCGCAGCCGGCGCTCGGCCTCCTCCGCGCCGAGCGGCCCCTCGTCGAGACGCGCCTCGAGCAGGAAGCGGTAGGCCTCGCCGACGACCGGGCCCGGCCGGAGCCCGAGGATCGCCATGATCTGCTCGCCGTCGAGGTCGGGGCGGATCGCCGCCAGCTCCTCCTGCTCGGCGAGCACGGCGATGCGCTGCTCGAGCTCGTCGTAGGCACCGCGCAGCCGTGCCTCCTTGCGACGATTGCGGGTGGTGACATCGGCCCGGGTGAGGATGTGCAGGCGCTCGAGCAGCTCATCCGCGTCGCGCACGTAGCGTCGCACCCCCGAGTCCGTCCAGGGAGCATCCGCATAGCCGAAGAAGCGCAGGTGCAGCTCGATGAGGCGGCTGACCGCGCCGATGGTCTCCTTGTCGAACCGGAGTGCCGTGAGGCGCTTGCGGGCGAGCTTCGCGCCGACGAGGTCGTGGTGGTGGAAGGTGACCGCGCCGTTCGCCTCGACCTTCTTCGTCGCGGGCTTGCCGATGTCGTGCAGCAGGGCGGCGAGCCGCAGCACCGCGTCGGGAGCGGCGTCGGGGTGGCGCTCGCCCTCGAGGGCGATGGCCTGATCGAGCACCGTGAGCGAGTGCTCGTAGACGTCCTTGTGGTGCGCGTGCTCATCGATCTCGAGCCGCAGGGCCGGCAGCTCGGGCAGCACATGCTCGGCGAGACCCGTCTGGACGAGCAGCTCGAGCCCGCGCCGCGGAGCCGGGGTCAGGAGCAGCTTCACCAGCTCGTCGCGGATGCGCTCGGCGGAGACGATCGACAGCCGGTCGCGCATCCCGACCATCGCCTCGAGCACGGCCGGGTCGACGTCGACATCGAGCTGCGCCGCGAACCGGACGGCCCGCAGCATGCGCAGGGGGTCGTCGCCGAAGGACTGCTCGGGCCGCGTGGGCGTCATCAGCCGGCGGGCGAACAGGTCGTCGAGGCCGCCCGAGGGGTCGACCAGGGTGAGCGACGGCAGTCGGAGGGCAAGCGCGTTCATCGTGAAGTCGCGCCGCACCAGATCGCCCTCGAGGGTGTCGCCGAACGCCACCTCGGGCTTGCGCGATTCGGGCGAGTAGGCGTCGGAGCGGTAGGTGGTGATCTCGACCGTGTGGTCGCCGAGCCGCGCCCCGATCGTGCCGAAGGCGCGCCCGATGTCCCAGTGCGCGTCGGCGACGGGCCGCACGATCCGCACGATGTCGTCGGGCCGTGCCGATGTGGTGAGGTCGAGGTCGTTCAGGGGACGGCCGAGGAAGGCGTCGCGCACCGGCCCGCCGACGAGCGCCAGCTCGTGCCCGGCCGCGGCGAAGCGCGCGGCGAGGGTGGCGAGGGGCTCGGCGGAGGCGAGCTCGCGCAGGCTGGTGACGGCCGCAGCCACGCTCTCCATAGTCACCAGAGTCTAGACTTCCCGGTATGTCGGCCGAGCGGGTACGAGGGGGTCGTCGCGCGCCCGGCACGCTCGACCACGCCGCCGGCCATCGGCGCCCTGGAGGGCGGCGCGGGCTGCGCGGGCCCCTGGTGGTCGGACTCCTGGCGCTGAGCGCGGCTCTCACCTCGACTCCTCTGCTCGCCCCGGCGGGCCTGGCCGCGGCCGCAACGACGACCGCGACGGAGACGCGGATCACCCTGCTCGCCGCGCCCAGCGCGAGTGGCATCGCTCGTCCGGGTGAGCCCCTCAGCGTGCGGGTTACCGTGACCAACACGGGGCAGGAGGCCACGCCCGAGCTCGCGCTCGCCCTCGCGATCGAGGGCGCGCGGCCGTCCGCACCGGATCGCGTCGAGCAGTGGCTGGCAGGCTCCACCATCGAGTCGGATGCCCGGACCGCGAGCACGGCGACGATCTCGCCGATCGAGCCCGGTGCGAGCGCGGTGCTCGACCTGATCGTTCCCGCATCCCGCCCCGCTGCGAGCGGCGCTTTCGGAGCGCGGCTCGCCGTCGTGCGGGCGACCGCCGGCGATGAGCTCATCGCGGCCGACCGCACCGCCGTGGTCTGGGTTCCGACGGGCTCCACGCCGCCGAGCGCCCGCACCGTGTTCATCGCGCCCATCAGCACCCCCGGCATCGCCGACGGGCTGCTCGACGCCGAGACCCTGGCCGCACTGACCGCGGAGGCCGGCGACCTGCACCGGCAGCTCGACGCCGTCGCCGGGCGACCCGTGCTGGTCGCGATCGACCCGCGGGTGGTGGCCTCGATCCGGCTGCTGGGCGCGGACGCCCCCGCGAGCGCCCTGGCGTTCCTCGAGCGGCTCGCCGCCATGCCCAACGAGACGACCCTGCTTCCGTGGGCCGACGCGGATGCGCTCGGGGTGCTCGCCGTCGGCGGCCGCGTGCCCGAGCCCGAGGGGGCCGGAGCGGTCGCGCCGACCGACGGCGAGGGGGCGAGCGATGACCCTGAGCCATCGCCCTCCGCGCTCGATCTCGCCACGGCGGCGGAGTGGCCGACGACCTTCGACGAGCTGCTCTGGGCGGGTGACGGCCTGAGCGCCGACCTGCTGTCCGGCATCGCGGATGCGGGCGCGCGCACCGTCATCGCCCCGAGCACCGCCCTCGAGGGTCGCGAGGTCTCGCAGACCGCGGCTGGGCTGCGCCTGATCCGGGCCGATGCCGCCCTCGGAGCGGTCGCTCGCGACGCGAGCACGGCGATGTCGCAGCAGCGGTTCGACCGCGCCGTCGCGCAGGTATCGGCGCTGCTCGCCGCGCAGGCGGCCGCCGACCCCCAGAGCGTCGCCGTGATCCCGCTCAGTCGCGATGTTCTGCCCTCGAGCGACCGTCTGATCGACACGATCGGTCGCACGGTGTCGCTGCCGTGGTCGACCGCCGGCACGCTGGCCGAGGCTGTCGCGGAACCGTCGGCCGACGCCGCGATCACGGGAGCGGCCGCGAGCGGCGCTCGCGCGGACGCGATCGAGGCAGCGCTCGCCGCGGAATCGGCCGATCGCGCGTTCGCGGCGGTCGCCGTCGAGCCAACCGCGATCACTGACGTGCGACGGCTCGAGCTGCTCGCCGCCCTCTCACAGGGCTGGGGCGACCGCTCGGTCGACGCGCTCACCGCGTTCGTGGAGGCCTCCGCGCGGCTGCGCTCGGGCATCCGCGTTGCCGAGAGCAGCGCGATCACCCTCCTGGCCGATCGCGCCTCGCTGCCGGTGACGGTGCAGAACGATCTCGACGTCCCCGTGCGGGTGTTCGTGCGGGTCGAGCCTGACACCACGCAGCTGCGCGTGCTCGACCCGCGCGTCGAGGTGCTCGTCGAGCCGCGATCGCAGACACGGGCCGTGGTGCCGGTCGAGTCGCTCACGAATGGCCGGGTCGACATCACCGTGACCGTGCAGGACGGCTCCGGCACGCGGATCAGCGAGCCGACGCGGGTCTCGCTGAACCTGCTCGCCGGATGGGAGACGGCCGGCACGATCACCGTGGGAATCGCCGTCGTCGTGCTGCTCGTGGTCGGGATCAGCCGGGACATCCGCAAGCGCCGTCAGCAGAGCGCGGGAGAGACGGGCAGGGCGGAGACGAGCACGCTGGAGACGAGCACGGCCGAGTCGAACGGGACGGAGCGATGAGCCAGAGCGGCAGCATCGGGCGAGCGAGCGTCGTCCTCGCCTCCGGCACGGTGGTGTCACGCATCCTGGGATTCATCTCGGCGGTGCTGCTGACGTCGACCATCGGCGCCCTCGGCGCGGGAGCGAACGCCTTCGCGCTCGCGAACTCGCTGCCCAACGCGATCTACGCGGTCGTCGCCGGCGGCATCCTCAGCGCGGTGCTGGTTCCGCAGATCGTGCGCGCGAGCGTCAACGACGACGGCGGACAACTGTTCATCAACCGGCTCATCACGATCGGCGTCGTCGTCTTCCTCGTCGCCGGAGCCCTGGCGACCCTCGCCTCCCCACTGCTCGTCGACCTGTACACGGCGGCTGACGAGACCGGGCAGCGGGGCTTCTCGCCCGCCGAGGTCGAGCTCGCGATCGCGTTCGCCTACTGGTGCATGCCGCAGGTGCTGTTCTACGCGCTCTACACGCTGTTCGGCGAGGTGCTGAACGCCCGCCGGGTGTTCGGCCCGTTCACCTGGGCGCCGGCGATCAACAACCTCGTCGCCATCGCCGGTCTGATCGCGTTCCGGCTGATGTTCGACGCGGATCCGGGTGTCGCGGAGGCCTGGAGCCCAGAGATGGTCGCCGTGCTCGGTGGCTCGGCGACACTGGGTGTCGCCGCGCAGGCCTTCGTGCTCGTCCTGTTCTGGCGTCGTGCGGGGCTGCGGTACCGGCCGGACTTCCGCTGGCGGGGGGCCGGACTGCGCGCGACAGGACGCGCGGCGGGCTGGGTGTTCGCGATGATCCTCGTGATGCAGGTCGGCGGGCTCGTGCAGACCTACGTCGCCTCGATCGCCGCCACGGAGGACACGGCGTCGCTGATGGTGATGCGCACGGCCTGGCTGCTGTTCATGCTTCCCCACTCGGTGATCGTCGTCTCGCTCGTCACCGCGTACCTCACCCAGATGAGCACCCACGCGCGGGATGGCGACACGGCGGCCGTGCGCGCCGATACCGAGACCTCGATCCGCATCACGGCTCTCTTCATGACGCTCGCCACCGCCGGGCTCATCGCCGTGGCGGTGCCGTTCGGGCGCATCTTCGATGCCGCCGCGGTCGACCCCATCGCGATCGTCCTCGTGTGCTTTGTCATCGGGCTCGCACCGTTCAGCGTCTACTTCGTGATGATGCGGGTGTTCTACGCACTGGACGACACCCGCACGGTGTTCTGGCTGCAGGTGGCGTACACGATCTTCTTCGTCCTCGGAGCGCTGGCGGCATCGGTGCTGCCCACCGCGTCGATCGTCCCGGCGATCGCCCTGGTCACCTCCGCCGGCTCGTTCTTCCAGATGATCCTCGGGGGCGTCGCCCTGCGGCGGCGGCTCGGCGGGCTCGACGTCCGCGGCATCGCGGTGCAGGTGGGCATCGCGCTGCTGGCCGGCATGGCGGCCCTCGGCGTCGGCCTCGGGGTCGCCGCCAGTCTCGGCGCCTTCACGGCCGGGGGGTTCGCCCGCGACACCGTCGTGACCGCTGGCATCAGCATCCTGCTCATCGGGCTTCCGATGGTCGCCGTGTTCGTCGGGGTCCTGTGGCTCACCCGGTCGCCCGAGCTCACCCGGGCGCTCACGCTTCTCGGGCGCTTCCGCGGTCGTTAACCCGAGCGGAATAGCCGCCGCCTATGCTGGGTTGGCCCTAGCGTCGGGAAACCGACCCCGTGCGGCGCGGACGAGCGCGTCGACAGACCGAGGAGCACCATGCGCCACGTCATCATCATCGGCTCCGGCCCGGCCGGATACACGGCCGCCATCTACGCCGCGCGCGCCAACCTGGCCCCGCTCGTCATCGCGAGCTCGGTCGAGTTCGGCGGCGAACTGATGAAGACCACCGAGGTCGAGAACTTCCCCGGCTTCCCCGAGGGCATCATGGGCCCCGACCTCATGACCCGCATGCAGCAGCAGGCCGAGAAGTTCGGCGCCGAGATCATCTACGACGATGTCGTCGCGCTCGAGCTCGAGGGCCCGGTCAAGGCCGTCACCCTCGGCAATGGCGACCGCCACGAGGCGCACGCGATCATCTACGCGACCGGCTCTGCCTACCGCAAGCTGGGTCTGCCCGACGAAGAGCGCCTGAGCGGCTACGGCGTCTCGTGGTGCGCCACCTGCGACGGCGCCTTCTTCCGCCAGAAGACGGTCGCCGTCATCGGCGGCGGCGACTCGGCAATGGAGGAGGCGACCTTCCTCACCCGCTTCGCCGACACGGTCTACATCGTGCACCGCAGCGACACCTTCCGCGCCTCGGCCGCCATGCTCGACCGCGCCCGCGCCGACGAGAAGATCCAGTTCATCACCAACGCGCGCGTCCAGCACATCTACGGCGCCGAGCTGGTGACCGGCATCGGCCTCATCGACACCGTCACGGGCGAGGAGCGCACGCTCGATGTCCAGGGCGTGTTCGTGGCGATCGGCGCCGACCCGCGCACCCACCTGGTGCACGGCGTGCTCGAGCTGACCGAGCAGGGCACCATCGCGGTGGATGGCCGCTCGTCGCGCACGAGCGTGCCGGGCGTCTTCGCCGCGGGCGACGTGGTCGACCCGACCTACAAGCAGGCGATCACCGCCGCCGGCAGCGGCACCGTGGCCGCCCTCGATGCTCAGCACTACCTCGAGACCATCGCCGACTCGGCCCGCGCAGGCAGCGCGGCCGTCTGACCCACCGACCACCCACACACGAGGAGATCCCATGAGCACCCGCGACGTGACCGATGCCACCTTCGAGGCCGAGGTTCTGAAGAACGAAAAGACGATCATGGTCGACTTCTGGGCCGAGTGGTGCGGCCCGTGCCGGGCCGTCTCGCCGATCCTCGACGCGATCGCGGCCGAACACCCCGACAAGCTCGAGATCGTCAAGCTCAACGTCGACGACAACCCCGAGACCGCGATGAAGTACCAGATCACCTCGATCCCCGCGATGAAGGTGTTCCGCGGCGGCGAGGTCGTCAAGACCGTCATCGGCGCGAAGCCCAAGCCGGCCCTCGAGGCCGATCTCGCCGAGTTCCTGGCCTGAGACCGCGTATTCTGAGTGCCACTGCCGACTGAGGCAGCGGCACGAAGCTCTTGTGCCGACGAGCGAGCGCAGGCGGCGGCATGACGATCTCCTCCGAGGGAACGACCCTCGACCCCTGGTACGAGCAGTACGCCTCGCGCACGGCGGGGCTGAGCGCCTCGGAGGTGCGCGCCCTGTTCGCCGTGGCCTCGCGGCCGGAGGTCGTCTCGCTCGCCGGCGGCATGCCCGCCGTCTCGGCGCTGCCCCTGCCGGTCATCGCGGCCTCAATGGAGCGAGTGATGAGCACGCGCGGTCCCGCCGCGCTGCAGTACGGCTCCGGACAGGGGACCCCCGAGCTCCGCGAGCAGATCCTCGAGGTCATGGCGCTGGAGGGCATCCGTGCCGGCGTCGATGACGTCGTCGTGACGACCGGGTCGCAGCAGGCGCTCGACCTGGTCGCCAAGCTCTTCCTCGATCCCGGCGACGTGGTGCTGGCCGAATCCCCGTCGTACGTCGGGGCGATGGGGATCTTCCGGTCGTATCAGGCCGAGGTCGCGCACATCCCGATGGATGCGGACGGGATGATCCCCACCGCTCTCAGCGAGCGCATCGCGAGCCTCCGCGCGGCCGGGCGCAGCATCAAGATGCTCTACCTGATCCCCAACTTCCAGAATCCCGCGGGCGTGACGCTCTCGAGCGAGCGCCGCCTGGCCATCATCGACATCGCGCGGTCGGAGGGCATCCTCATCATCGAGGACAACCCCTACGGCCTGCTGTGGTTCGACCGACCGGCCCCCGCCGCGATGCGCAGCGTCGAGGACGACGGCATCGTGTACCTGGGGTCGTTCTCGAAGACGCTGGCTCCCGGGTTCCGGGTCGGATGGGCGCTCGCGCCGCACGGTATCCGAGAGAAACTCGTTCTTGCGGCGGAGGCCTCGATCCTCAGCCCGAGCTCGCTCAATCAGATGATCATCAGCGACTACCTCGCGCACGCCGACTGGAAGGGCCAGATCGACGTCTTCCGCGGCCTGTACCGCGAGCGGCGGGATGCGATGCTCGAGGCCCTCGAGCAGCACCTCCCCGACCTCACGTGGGAGGTGCCGAACGGCGGCTTCTACGTCTGGGTCGGACTCACCGAGGGACTCGACTCGAAGGCGATGCTGCCCCGCGCCGTGAAGGAGCTCGTCGCCTACACGCCGGGCACCGGCTTCTACGCCGACGGCCAGGGCCGGCAGCACCTGAGGCTCGCGTTCTGCTACCCGCAGCCGGCCGAGATCCGCGAGGGCATCCGCCGCCTGGCCACCGTCGTGCGCGGCGAGCAGGAGCTCCTGGAGACCTTCTCGGCCACCGGGCCGATCCCGGCGGTCGCCTACGACCCGCACGTCGCCGCGCCGCCGCCCAACATCGGCTGATCCGACTCGGCTGACCCGACCCCCGAGGAACCCGTGCCCACCACACCCCCTCCGCTCGCATCCCGCGTCGCCGTGCTCGCCGGCGGCATCTCCCACGAGCGCGACATCTCGCTGAAGTCGGGCCGACGGGTGGCCGACGGACTCGCCGCCCACGGCGTCGAGGTGCGGCTGCTCGACCCCGACGCCGCCCTGCTGCCCGCCCTGCTCGCCGATCGGCCCGACGTGGTCTGGCCGACGCTGCACGGGGCGAGCGGGGAGGACGGGGCACTGCGGAGCCTGCTGGAGTTCCTGGGGGTGCCCTACGTCGGCTCGACCGCCGGAGCAACTCGGCTCGCCTGGGACAAGCCGCGCGCGAAGACCATCGTCGAGCGAGCAGGTGTGCCCACGCCGCACTCGATCGCGCTGACCCGCGACGCGTTCCGCGAACTGGGGGCGGAGAGCGTGCTGAGCGTGGTGCGGGGCGAGCTGCCGCCTCCCGTGGCCGTGAAGCCGGCCCAGGGCGGCTCGGCCCAGGGCGTCACGCTGGTCGACTCGGATGACGAGCTGCGGCGCGCCATGGTGCTCGCCTTCACGTACTGCGACGTCGCGCTCATCGAGCAGCGCATCACTGGCACCGAGGTGGCTATCGGCATCATCGACACGGGAGACGGTCCGCGGGCTCTGCCTGCCGTCGAGATCGAGCCGCTCTCGGGCGTGTACGGCTTCGAGGCGCGCTACAACGCGGGGGAGACGCGGTTCTACGCTCCGGCCCGCGTGGCGGCGGATGTCGCGTCGCGCGCGACCGAGGTGGCCCTGGCGGCACACGAGGCGCTCGGACTCCGGCACATCAGCCGCATCGACCTCATCATCGACGGAGCAGGAACCCCGTGGTTCCTGGAGGCGAGCGTCATGCCCGGACTCACCGAGACCTCGACCTTCGCGCTCGCGCTCGAGGCCGCTGGCTACGACGTCGGGTGGGCGTACACCGAACTGGCCCAGACCGCTGTGCGCGACGCTGTGCGCTGAGGCGCGGCCGGAGAACGACCAGCCTCGGTCAGCGGAAGCCGTCGACCCCGAGCTCGCCGAGGATCCGATTGAGGTCGCCCACCGTGGCGAAGTCGATCACGATCGACCCCTTCTTCTGCCCCAGGCTGATCGTGACGCGGGTGTCGAGTCGATCGCCGAGACGCTCGGCGATCTCGTTCAGCTGACCCTGCCGCGAACCGGCCGACGGCTTCGTCGTCTTCGTGCCGGACGTCGTGCCGGCGATCTGCGCCGCTGCCGCCTCGGCCTGCCGCACCGAGAGCTCCTCGTTGACGATCTTGTCGGCGAGCTTCAGCATCGCCGCCGCCGACCCGGCGGCGAGGACGGCACGGGCGTGGCCCGCGGTCAGCACGCCGGCGGCGACGCGCGCCTGCACCGGCTCCGGCAGCTTGAGCAGGCGGAGGGTGTTCGTGATCTGCGGCCGCGAGCGCCCGAGCCGCTCGGCGAGCTGCTCCTGCGTGATGCCGAAGTCCTCGAGCAGCTGCTGGTACGCGCTGGCCTCCTCGAGCGGGTTCAGCTGCGCCCGGTGGAGGTTCTCCAGCAGAGCATCCCGGAGCATGTTCTCGTCGGCGGTGCTGCGGACGATCGCGGGGATCGCCTCGAGACCGGCGATGGTGGATGCACGGAGCCGGCGCTCACCCATGATGAGCTCGTAGGTGGGCTCACCGGGCTGGGCTCCGGCCCGCTCCCGCACGACGATGGGCTGGAGCACCCCGAACTCGCGCACGGAATGCACGAGCTCCTGCAGCTCTTCCTCGCGGAACTCGGTGCGCGGCTGCTGCGGGTTGGGGACGATGTCGCTCGGCGCGATCGCCGCGAGACGGGCACCCGGCACCGCCGCGAGCTGCTCGCCCTCGGTCGGTGCCGGAGCCGGGAAGAAGACATCGACGGGCCGCTCGCCCTCGCCCGTCGGGATGAGCGCGCCGATGCCGCGCCCGAGTCCGGTGCGCTTCTGCGCCATCAGGCCCCCTCTCCGCGTCGAGCGATCTCCGCCGCGGCCTCCAGGTAGGAGAGCGAGCCGGGGGAGCCCTCGTCGTAGCTGATCACGCTCTGCCCGTAGCTCGGTGCCTCACTGATGCGCACGGAACGCGGGATGACCGTCTCGAGCACCTGCTGCGGGAAGTGCTCGCGCACATCACTCACGACCTGGTTCGCGAGGTTCGTACGGGCGTCGTACATGGTCAGCAGGATCGTCGACACCCGCAGCTGCGGATTCAGGTGCCGCTCGATGAGCTGGATGCTGTTGAGCAGCTGGCTGAGGCCCTCGAGCGCGTAGTACTCGCACTGGATGGGGATGAGCACCTCGCGCGCGGCGACGAACGCGTTGATGGTGAGCAGGCCCAGCGACGGCGGACAGTCGATGAAGACGTAGTGGAAGGGCTCGCCGCTGGCTGCGAGGAAGGCGTCGAGCGCCGTGCGGAGGCGCTGTTCGCGGGCGACGAGCGAGACCAGCTCGATCTCGGCACCGGCCAGGTGGATGGTCGCCGGGACGCAGTAGAGGGTCTCGAACTCGGGGCTCTTCTGCACGACGTCCGCGAGGGGGGAGTCGCCGACGACCACGTCGTAGACGCTGGGCGTCTCGGCGCGATGCTCGACACCGAGGGCAGTGGAGGCGTTGCCCTGCGGGTCGAGATCGATGACGAGCACGCGGGCGCCCGAGCGCGCCAGTGCCGCCGCCAGGTTGACGGTCGTCGTGGTCTTGCCGACACCGCCCTTCTGGTTCGACACCGTGAAGACCCGCGTTGTCGCCGGAAGGGGCAGCGACGCGCCCTCGAGGGCAAGCCGCCGACGGGTGATCTCCGCGACCTCGCGGGCCAGCGGGGTGCTCTCGTCGTACACGCCCTCGGTCGTCACCAGTGAGCCTCCTGCTCGAATGTTTCACGTGAAACGGGCGCCGATCGACGACGCCCGCCCGGGACCTTCCGCTCGCGCCGCCCAGGGCGACGGCTCAGGATGCCCCGCCTACTGTAGCCCGAAACAGCCGGGTGATCTCGGGCAGCAACCCGACCCCGAGTTCGAGCACCGCGATATCGCGGACGCGGTGCTTCTGCAGTACCTTCGTCGCCGCGGCGATCTCGTCGTCGACCCGCGCCCCCTTGAGGAAGAGCAGCTCGCCGCCCGCCCGGACGAGGGGTGCGGTGATGGGAATCAGGGTGCGGAGAGCGCTGACCGCCCGCGCGGTGACCTGATCGAAAGGTCCGGCGTCACGGGCATCCTCGGCTCGGGCCCGCAGCACGGTCACGTTTGTCAAGCCCAGCCGGGCCGACTCGTCGCGGAGCCAGTCGGTGCGGCGCTCCATCGGCTCGATCAGCGTGACCTCGACGTCAGGTCGGACAAGCGCGAGCACCAGGCCGGGGAGACCGGCTCCGCTGCCGATGTCGGCCAGGCGGCCTCCCGACTGCAGGAAGGGGGCGACGAGGGCACTGTTCAGCACATGCCGCGTCCACACACGTCCGACTTCGAGGGGGCCGATCAGGCCAAGCCGCTCGCCATGCTCGATGAGGTCGGCGGCGTACCGGCGTCCGAGCTCGAGCGCGGCGCCGAGAACCTCGGCTGCTGCCGCAGGCTCCGGCTCGGGGCCGGGCGATGTTTCACGTGAAACGCCCCACCCCGGCTCAGCCACGGCGGATGACCGTGTGGCGGTCCGCGCCCTCGCCTTCCGACTCGGAGACGTAGCCGCGCTCAGCCACCAGATCGTGGACGAGCTTGCGCTCGTAGCTCGACATCGGGGGGAGGGCAGCCGACGCGGCCCCGGCCTCGAGGCGCTCGACGGCCCGATCCACCAGGCGCTGTAGCTCGTCGGCACGGGCATCGCGCGAGCCGGCGATATCCAGGATCAAGCGGGAGAACTCACCCGTGCGAGCGTGCACCGCCAGCCGGGTGAGCTCCTGGAGCGCCGCGACGGTGTCGGGCTTGGAGAGCACGCGGAGAGCATCCGGCTCGTCCGCCTCGATGGAGAGGTAGACGCGGCCGGCCGTCGTCGTGATCTCGATATCTCCGTCGAGGTCGGCCAGGTCGAGCAGCTCCTCGAGGTAGTCCGCGGCCACGTCGCCCTCGTCGACGCCCGCAGGGGCAGCCGTGGTCTCGAGGGTCGTGCCGTCGACGACGGCATCAGGAGTGGAGGTCATGGTCTAGCGACCGCCCTTCTTCTTCGCACGGTTCTTGCTGACCGGCTGCTGGCGCTGGGTCTTCTTGGGCTCCTCGATCACGGTGCCCTCGATCTCCTCGTCGACGATTCCCTTCTTCTGGCGCTTCTTGGCCAGGCGGGCCTCGCGGGCGAGAGCGGCTTCGCTACCGGGGGTCGGCATGTTCCGGATGACGATGAACTGCTGGACCATGGTCCAGATGTTCGAGACGAACCAGTAGAACATCACGCCGAGCGGGAAGGCGATGCCCGAGAACAGGAAGACGACCGGGAGGACGTAGAGCAGGATGCGCTGCTGCCGGTACATCGGCGAGGCCTTCATCTCGGCACTCTGGTTCTTCGACATGATCTGCAGCTGCGTGATGAACTGCGATGCCGTCATCAGCACGATGAGGATCGCGGCGATCACGATGACCCAGGCGTTGCCGTCGTTGTTGACCATCGTCGCGCCGAGGGGAGCGATGCCGAAGAGGGTCGCCCGTCCGAACTCCTGCGACAGCTGCTCGTTGAGGAGGCCGACACCGGTGAGTCTGTTGAAGGAGTTGTTCAGCACCGAGAAGAGGCCGAAGAAGATCGGCATCTGCACGAGGATCGGGAGGCACGACGCGAAAGGGCTCGTCTTGTGCTTGCCGTAGAGCGCCATCGTCTCCCGTGACATCGCCTCGCGGGAGAACTGGTCGCGCTTGCCCTTGTACTTGTCCTGGATCTTCTTGAGGTCCGGGGCGATCTCGAGCATCTTGCGCTGGCTCTTGATCTGACGCACGAAGAGGGGGATCAGCGCGGCGCGGACCACCACAACGAGGCCGGCGATCGACAGCACCCAGGTGAGGCCGGCCTCGCTCTGCAGGCCGAGCGCCGTGAAGAGCGAGTGGAAGCCCACGAGGATCGCCTCGATCGCCCACTTGATGGGCCAGAGGATGAGACCGAAGAAGTCCATCGGGTCTACGCCTTTCTATCGATCACCATGAGGCCCCACCGCGCACGGCGGTAGGGGGACGTCTCGTTGACGGGCCAGTCGTCGATCCCGCCATCTGCCCACGGGTGGCAGCGCGCGAGCCGCCGGACCGTGAGCCAGCCGCCGCGCACCACGCCGTGCTCCTGCACCGCGCCCAGCCCATACGCCGAGCAGCTGGGGTAGTAGCGGCACACCTGACCGTACAGCGGAGAGATCACTGCTCGGTACACGCGAAGCAGGAGGATGACGATGTTGCGGGGGATCAGTCCGATGGTGCGCAGGATGCCGACGACCGTGTCGTTCATACCGCCATCACCGCCCGTCGAACCGCTCCGCCGATCTCCGCCCGCAGGGTATCCCACTCGGCTTCGCGCGCACTCGGCAGGGCGCGCACGACGACAAGCTGCCCCGGTGCGGCATCGCGGACGGTCTCCGCGCAGATCGCCTGGATACGACGGCGGATGCGGTTGCGGACGACTGCGTTGCCGACCTGCTTCGAGACGATCACGCCGAACAGCGGACCATCGACCTCCGCAGCGATGCGGTAGCAGACAGCTGAAGCCGTCGGAAAACGGCGCCCCCGTCGAACAGCGAGACGGAAGTCATCAGCCCGGGTGAGGCGATGTGCTCGTGGGAGCACCGCGGGGCTCAGGCGGAGAGTTCGGTGCGACCCTTGCGACGACGCGCGGCGAGGATCGCGCGGCCGGCACGGGTGCGCATGCGCAGACGGAAGCCGTGAACCTTCGCGCGGCGGCGGTTGTTCGGCTGGAAGGTGCGCTTGCTCATGGTTCTCTCCTCGACCCTGCGGGCCTGCGACGACGAAAGGGACTGCCCGACCGCCAGAGATGGCGCAGACAGAAGTCAACCGGTTAACAATAGGCTCCGGCCGCACCATGGTCAAACCGCACGATGACCGACGGCATTATCCACATGCTGGGGAGAGGCCCCTGGCAACGACGCGCCGTGGTCGGATTACAGTTATCTACACCGCTGTCCACCGACGTCCGAGGAGCCCGCATGTCCACCGAGATCGAGTCCCCGCAGGAGCTCTGGGAGTCGGTCCGCGCGGTGCTCACCGCAGATGAGCGCATCACCCCCCAGCTGCACGGCTTCATCAATCTGGTGGAACCGCGCGGCGTCATGGCGGGCACCTTCTATCTCGAGGTGCCGAACGAGCTGACGCGGGGGATGCTGGAGCAGCGCATCCGTTTGCCCCTGCTCAGCGCGCTCTCGATCGTGGCCGACGACGCGGTGACGAGCTTCGCGATCGTCGTGAACCCGGAGATCCAGAACGAGGTGCTCGACGCGAGCCCGGACGTCACCGAGCAGAGCCCCTCGTACATCGAACAGCCGGTGGCGACCCCAACCCTCGAGACCCCGGGCCGCCGCAGCGACAGCCGGCTCAACGAGAAATACAGCTTCGACAACTTCGTCATCGGCGGGTCGAACCGCTTCGCGCACGCCGCGGCGGTCGCCGTGGCCGAAGCGCCGGCGAAGGCGTACAACCCGCTCTTCATCTACGGCGAGTCGGGGCTGGGCAAGACCCACCTCCTGCACGCGATCGGCCACTACGCCGAGAGCCTCTACCCGGGCATCCGCGTTCGGTACGTGAGCTCGGAGGAGTTCACGAACGACTTCATCAACTCGATCGCCAACAACCGTGCGAGCCTCTTCCAGTCGCGCTACCGCGAGATCGACATCCTGCTGATCGACGACATCCAGTTCCTGCAGGGCAAGGATTCGACGCAGGAGGCGTTCTTCCACACCTTCAACACGCTGCACGATCACAACAAGCAGGTGGTCATCACCAGCGACCTGCCCCCGAAGCACCTCACCGGCTTCGAGGACCGCATGCGGAGCCGCTTCGAGTGGGGGCTCATCACCGACGTTCAAGCACCCGACCTCGAGACCCGTATCGCGATCCTGCGCAAGAAGGCGCAGAACGACAAGCTGCAGGTTCGGGATGACGTGCTCGAGTACATCGCCTCGAAGGTCTCGAGCAACATCCGCGAGCTCGAGGGTGCCCTGATCCGAGTGACCGCGTTCGCGAACCTGAACCGCACGCCCATCGACCTTCAGCTCGTGCAGACGGTGATGAAGGACCTCATCAGCCTTGACGGCGACAACGTGATCGAGCCGGTCAACATCATCAATCACACCGCGGCCTACTTCAAGTTCACCGTCGATGACCTGTACGGCTCCTCGCGATCGCAGGCAATCGCGACCGCTCGACAGATCGCGATGTACCTCTGCCGTGAACTGACGAACATGTCGCTGCCGCAGATCGGCAAGCTGTTCGGCAATCGCGATCACACGACGGTGATGTACGCGAACAAGAAGATCAGCGAACTCATGAAGGAGCGCCGCTCGATCTACAACCAGGTCACCGAGCTCACCAGCCGCATCAAGCAGAACCAGCGCTACAGCTGAACTGCCGGCGCCCGATTCCGGTCGCGCACAGCGTTCGTCCAGTTTCACTGCACGTTTCGCACACTGGGGACAGCCTGTGGATAACTTCCGTCGACGGTGGGGATGACATGTTGACGAGCATCCGCTCGATGTGAGCGACGGCGAGTTCTCCCCCACAGCCCTCCCGAGCCTCGACCAGATCTCCCCGCAGCGTTTCCACATCTTCCACGGCTGTAGTTCCTCATGATCCCGGGCGTGGAGGGCGGTTCTCCACAGTGTGAACAGCGGTTAATGATGCTGTTCTTCTTCTCTCTTGGTTAAGCATCCGGTCGATAACCTGAGGAGACGAGCGCGCCATCGCCCCCGGCTCGGCGCTGTGCCAGTATGGAAGGCCCCGCCCGGGGCCGTGTCGATGAGAGGGACCAGCGTGAAGTTCCAGGTGAATCGCGACGTCTTCAGCGAAGCGGTGTCGTTCGCCGTCAAGCTTCTTCCTCAGCGCACGACGCTGCCGATCCTCAGCGGAGTTCTGCTCCGCGCCGAGGGTTCGACGGTCACGCTCTCGAGCTTCGACTACGAGGTCTCGGCGCAGACCTCGATCACCGCCGATGTCACCGAGGACGGCACCGTTCTCGTCTCCGGCCGGCTGCTCGCCGACATCGCCTCGCGCCTGCCGAATGCACCGGTGGAGTTCACGACCGATGAGGGCAAGATCGCCGTCCGCTGCGGGTCGGCCCGATTCACACTCTCGAGCATGCCCGTCGAGGAGTACCCGAGCCTTCCGGTCGTCGACGGATCCAGCGGAGTCCTGCCGGGTGATGCCTTCGCCGATGCGGTCGCGCAGGTCGCCGTCGCGGCATCGCGCGACGATGTCACTCCGGTCATCACCGGTGTGCAGCTCGAGATCACGGGCAACCGCCTCTCCCTCGTCGCCACCGACCGCTACCGCGTCGCGGTCCGAGAGATCGATTGGGAGTCGACCGGCTCGGTCGACGGTGTCACCGCGCTTGTACCGGCTCGCACGCTTTCCGAGATCGGCAAAATCTTCGCCCACGCCGCCACCGTGTCGGTCACGATCGTCAGCGGAGGAGATCGGGAGCTGATCGCTTTCTCGGCCGACCAGAAGACGGTCACCTCGCTTCTCATCAAGGGCAACTTCCCGCCCGTCAAGCGTCTCTTCCCCGAGACCGTCGAGAACTACGCCGTGATGAACACGGCTGAGCTCGTAGAGTCGACTCGTCGCGTGCAGCTTGTTCTCGAGCGGGATGCGGCGCTGCGGTACAGCTTTAACGATGACGGTCTCACCCTCGAAGCGATCGGTTCCGAGAACGCTCAGGCCTCGGAGACCATCGACGCCCACCTGACCGGTGGCGACACGACGGTGTCGCTCAAGCCGCAGTTCCTCATCGACGGGCTCTCAGCCGTGCACAGCGAGTTCGTGCGCATCGGCTTCACGAAGACCGACAACCCGAACAAGCCGGGTCCCGTCCTGATCACGAGCCAGTCGTCGAAGGACCAGCCGGGCTCCGACAACTACCGCTACCTGCTGCAGCCGAACCTGCTGCTGCGCTGACGGGCGTGCACGTCACCCACCTGCAGCTCGTCGACTTCCGCAACTACGCCCAGGTCGACCTCGCCCTGCAGGCCGGCCCGGTGCTCTTCATCGGCCGCAACGGCCAGGGCAAGACGAACCTCGTCGAGGCAATCGCCTATGCCGGGTCGGCCTCGTCGCACCGGGTCTCCGGCGACCAGCCCCTGATCCGTTTCGGTGCGGAGTCCGCAGTCGTCCGGGTGCGCGTGCAGCACGATGAGCGGGCCCTCGTGATCGAGCTGCAGCTCAACCGCGGCGCACCCAATCGTGCACAGGTCAACGGATCCGCGATCCGCATGCGGGATCTGCCGCGCTACCTGCGCAGCGTGCTGTTCGCACCGGAGGATCTCGCCATCGTCCGTGGCGATCCCGGTGTCCGACGTGCCTTCCTCGACACTCTCGTCGCGCAGCGCTCGCCGCGCATGGCCGGCGTCATGTCCGACTACGAGCGCGTCGTCCGGCAGCGCAACTCGCTGCTCAAGTCGGCCCGGTCCTCGCGGCTCCGGCCCGATCAGCTCACGACCCTCGATGTGTGGGATGAACGACTCGTCGACCTCGGCACTCAGATCATCACCGCGCGGGCCGACGCGGTCGCGCAATTGCGGCCGCACGTGGGTGCGGCGTACTCCGCGGTCGCGGGGGATGAGCATCGCACGCGGATCGCGCTGCGGCTCAGCATCCATGGATCCGCCGATGAAGACTTCCCTCCCGAGACGGTGGATGATCCGACCACTCTGGCCGAAGCGTTTCGCGCCGCGGTCGCCTCACGGCGACGGGACGAGCTCGACCGGGCGGTGACCCTCGTGGGCCCGCATCGCGATGATCTCGTGCTCGAGTTGAACGGCTTGCCCGCGCGGGGGTATGCGAGCCACGGCGAGAGCTGGTCCTACGCACTGGCGCTCAAACTCGCCACTGCTGAAGTGCTCCGCGCTGATGAGGTGGCTGGTGACCCGGTGGTCATCCTCGACGACGTGTTCGCCGAGCTTGACCACGGACGGCGCGAGCGTCTCGCCGACGCGGTGGGCGGATACGAGCAAGTGCTGATCACGGCGGCCGTCGGCGCGGATGTTCCCGCGAGGCTGGCGGCGGCCCGGGTGGGGATCCGCGCCGGAGAGATCGTGGAGGACGGCGCGTGACTGGGAGCGATGACATGACGTCGCCCGCGGAGTCGGCGGCGAACGCGGAGTCGGAGTCGAGCGCCGTCTATCGCCGTCTGCGCGGCTTGCTGGGAGACCCTGCCTTGCGGTCGAAGGATGGCCGGCGTCGAGCCGCACGGTCGCTCGACGGCACCGCCCCCTTCGAGAACGGCCGCGACCCGGCGGGCCTCGGCGACGTCATCGATGCGGTGACCCGCTCGCTCGGCTGGAGCTCCCCGCTCGCCCGGGGCGAGCTCCTCGTGGCCTGGCCCGAGCTCGTCGGCTCCGACACGGCCGCGCACAGCGAACCCGTCGGCATCGAGGAGGGCGTGCTCATGGTGCAGTGCGACTCGACAGCCTGGGCCACCCAGCTGAGGCTGATGCGCGCGGAGATCCTGACGATGATCCTGCAGCGGTTCCCTGACGCGGAGGTGTCCTCCGTGCGGTTCATCGGGCCCGGTGCGCCGAGCTGGAAACGCGGTCCGCGATCGGTACCCGGTCGAGGCCCCCGAGATACCTACGGCTGAACGAGCGGAGCCACAACCGCAAATCAGTCCACCGTCGTCCAGAAATCTCCCCAGAGGGCCATTCTGAAGCCTCCTGAAGGCATTCCGTTGCTAGGATGGACCCGCCAGTTCGGGGCGTTGTTCAGCCCCCTGATCTGCCACCAGCGATCGACCCGGCAGGAGCGCCCATCCAATGACCATGTCCTCCTCCACCCCCGACGGCACGTCTGCGAAGAACGAGGCCTCCTACGGGGCCGGAGATATCCAGGTTCTCGAGGGCCTCGAAGCGGTGCGCAAGCGGCCCGGCATGTACATCGGCTCGACCGGCCCGCGCGGTCTGCACCACCTCGTCTACGAGATCGTCGACAACTCCGTCGATGAGGCGCTCGCCGGGCACTGCGACACCATCCATGTCACCCTCCTCGCCGATGGGGGAGTCCGGGTCATCGACAACGGTCGCGGCATCCCGGTCGATGAGCACCCCGTCGAGAAGAAGTCGACCGTCGAGGTCGTGCTCACCATCCTCCACGCGGGCGGCAAATTCGGCGGCGGCGGGTACGCGGTCTCGGGTGGTCTGCACGGCGTCGGCAGCTCCGTCGTCAACGCGCTCTCCGAGCGGCTCGAGGTCGCGGTACGTCGACAGGGCAACGTCTACACGCAGAGCTACCGCCACGGTGTTCCGGATGCTCCCCTCGCGAAGGGCGAGCCCACCACCGAGACCGGCACGACCATCGCGTTCTGGCCGAACAGCGAGATCTTCGAAACCGTCGAGTTCGACTACGATACACTGCGCACCCGCTTCCAGCAGATGGCCTTCCTCAACAAGGGCCTGCGCATCACCATCACCGACGAGCGTCCTGAGGCGCTGACCGATGAGGGCGCCCGGCACGAGGAGTTCCTCTACGAGAAAGGCCTTGTCGACTATGTCGAGTACCTGAACTCGGCGAAGAAGATCGAGGTCGTGCATCCCGAGATCATCTCGTTCGAGTCGGAGGACCCGGAGCGCCGCATCGCGCTCGAGGTCGCCATGCAGTGGACGACCGCGTACTCCGAGTCGGTGCACACCTACGCGAACACGATCAACACGCACGAGGGTGGTACTCACGAGGAGGGCTTCCGTGCCGCGCTGACCACACTGGTCAACAAGTACGCGCGCGACAAGGGCATCCTCAAGGAGAAGGACGAGAACCTCTCCGGCGACGACGTGCGCGAAGGCCTCACCGCGGTGATCTCGATCAAGCTCGGCGAGCCGCAGTTCGAGGGGCAGACCAAGACCAAGCTCGGAAACACCGAGGCGAAGTCGTTCGTGCAGAAGGTCGCTGGCGAGCACCTCGCCGACTGGTTCGACCGGAACCCCGCGCAGGCGAAGGACGTCATCCGCAAGGCGCTGCAGGCCTCGGCGGCGCGCATCGCCGCACGCAAGGCGCGCGAGCAGACCCGGCGCAAGGGCCTGCTGGAGTCGGGCGGCATGCCCGGAAAGCTCAAGGATTGCCAGTCGAAGGATCCCTCGCTCAGCGAGATCTTCATCGTCGAGGGCGACTCGGCCGGCGGCTCGGCGGTCCAGGGCCGCAATCCCGAGACGCAGGCGATCCTGCCGTTGCGCGGCAAGATCCTCAACGTCGAGAAGGCGCGACTCGACCGCGCCCTCGGCAACGCCGAGGTCCAGGCGATGATCACCGCCTTCGGCGCCGGCATCGGGGAGGACTTCGACCCGGACAAGGTGCGGTACCACAAGATCGTGCTGATGGCCGATGCCGATGTCGACGGCCAGCACATCACGACGCTGCTTCTCACCCTGCTGTTCCGCTACATGCGGCCACTGATCGACCTCGGCTACGTGTACCTCGCGCAGCCGCCGCTGTACCGGCTCAAGTGGTCGAACGCCGACCACGAGTACGTCTACAGCGATCGCGAGCGCGATGCGCTGCTCGAGGCGGGCCTCGCAGCCGGCAAGCGCATCCCCAAGGACAACGGGATCCAGCGCTACAAGGGTCTGGGCGAGATGAACCATCAGGAGCTGTGGGACACCACGATGAACCCGGAGTCCCGCACGCTCCTTCAAGTCACGCTTGATGACGCGGCGATGGCCGACAGCGTCTTCTCGACCCTGATGGGCGACGACGTCGAATTGCGCCGCACGTTCATCCAGCAGAACGCGAAGGATGTGCGCTTCCTCGACATCTAGTCGACAGCGACCGCGCACCCGCACTCCACCACTGAAGGGCATCCGATGGCAGACGAGACGACCGGCACCGAGACCTCCGAGCACGGCCCGGGCGGCAAGGTGAACCAGGTCGACCTGCAGCTCGAGATGCAGCGGTCGTACCTCGACTATGCGATGAGCGTCATCGTCGGTCGCGCCCTGCCCGACGTGCGCGACGGGCTCAAGCCCGTGCACCGCCGCGTCATCTACGCGATGTTCGACGGCGGCTACCGTCCTGACAAGGCGTACTCGAAGTGCTCGCGCGTCGTCGGCGACGTCATGGGGCAGTTCCACCCGCACGGCGACTCGGCGATCTACGACGCCCTCGTCCGCCTCGTGCAGCCGTGGTCGATGCGGTATCCGCTGGCCGCCGGCCAGGGCAACTTCGGCTCTCCCGGCAACGACGGCGCCGCGGCCCCGCGGTACACCGAGACCAAGATGGCCCCGCTCGCCATGGAGATGGTGCGCGACATCGAGGAAGACACCGTCGACTTCCAGGACAACTACGACGGTCGAACGCAGGAGCCCAGCATCCTGCCCTCGCGGTTCCCGAACCTCCTCGTCAACGGCTCGGTCGGCATCGCGGTCGGCATGGCCACGAACATCCCGCCGCACAACCTGCGAGAGGTGGCGTCGGCCGCGCTCTGGCACCTCGAGCACCCGGAGGCCGATCGCGAGGAGCTCCTCGAGGCGATCCTTCAGCGGGTGAAGGGTCCCGACTTCCCGACCGGCGCACAGATCCTCGGCATCAAGGGCATCCAGGATGCGTACCGCACCGGCCGCGGGTCGATCACGATGCGCGCGGTCGTCACGGTCGAGGAGATCCAGAACCGCACCTGCCTGGTCATCACCGAGCTGCCGTACCAGGTCAACCCTGACAACCTGGCGATCAAGATCGCCGACCTCGTCAAGGAGGGCAAGCTCGGCGGCATCGCCGACATCCGTGACGAGTCGTCGGGCCGCACCGGCCAGCGTCTCGTGATCGTCCTCAAGCGCGACGCGGTCGCCAAGGTTGTGCTCAACAACCTGTACAAGCACACCCAGCTGCAGGACAACTTCGGTGCGAATATGCTCGCCATCGTCGACGGCGTGCCGCGCACACTGCCGATCGACGGCTTCATCACGTACTGGACCGCGCACCAGATCGACGTCATCGTGCGGCGCACCGCCTTCCGGCTCAAGAAGGCCGAGGCCGATGCCCACATCCTGCGCGGCTACCTGAAGGCGCTGGATGCCCTTGACGAGGTCATCGCGCTGATCCGTCGCTCGCCCACCGTCGAGGAGGCCCGCGACGGACTGATCGCGCTGCTCGACGTCGACGAGCTGCAGGCGACGGCCATCCTGAACCTGCAGCTGCGCCGCCTGGCCGCTCTCGAACGCCAGAAGATCCAGGAGCAGGCGGAGGAGCTCGAGCGCCTCATCGCCGACTACCAGCAGATTCTCGCCAGCCCCGAGCGCCAGCGCTCGATCGTCTCGGAGGAGCTCACCGAGATCGTCGACAAGTACGGCGACGACCGGCGCACCGAGATCATGTTCGGCTTCGATGGCGACATGAGCATGGAGGACCTGATCCCCGAGGAGGAGATGGTCGTCACCGTCACCCGAGGCGGCTACATCAAGCGGACGCGCAGCGACAACTACCGCTCGCAGCACCGCGGCGGCAAGGGCGTCAAGGGTGCCCAGCTCCGCGCGGACGACGTGGTCGAGCACTTCTTCGTCACGACGACGCACCACTGGCTGCTGTTCTTCACCACCACTGGCCGGGTCTACCGGCTCAAGGCGTACGAGGTGCAGGAGGCCGGCCGCGATGCGAAGGGGCAGCACGTCGCCAACCTCCTCGCGCTGCAGCCGGAGGAGGAGATCGCGCAGATCCTGGACATCCGCGACTACTCGGTCGCGCAGCACCTCGTGCTCGCCACGCGCAACGGCCTCGTCAAGAAGACCGCGCTCACCGAGTACGACACCAACCGCACGGGCGGCATCATCGCCATCAACCTGCGCGAGGGCGACGAACTCGTCTCGGCCATGCTCGCCGACGACTCCGACGACCTGCTGCTGATCTCACGCCAGGGAATGTCGCTGCGGTTCACCGCTGACGACGCGGCTCTGCGCCCGATGGGCCGCTCGACGAGTGGCGTGACCGGAATGAAGTTCCGCGCCGGCGACGAGCTGCTGTCGGCCGATGTCGTCACCGAGGGCGGCTACGTCTTCGTCGTCACCGAGGGCGGGTTCGCCAAGCGCACAGCCGCCGACCAGTACCGGGTGCAGCAGCGGGGAGGCCTCGGTATCAAGGTCGCCAAGCTCAGCGACGACCGCGGCGCGCTCGCCGGCGGGTTGATCGTCGGCGACGACGACGAGGTGCTCGTGGTGATGGAAAACGGCAAAGTGGTACGCTCCTCCGTGGCCGAGGTCCCGGCCAAGGGCCGCGACACCATGGGGGTCGTCTTCGCTCGGCCCGACGACGATGACCGCATCATCGCGATCGCCCGCAACAGCGAGCGCAACCTCGCCGATGACGACACTGCTCCCGCCGATGCGGCGGAGGGCGACAAAGACACCACCGCGGCACCCGACGCCGCGGCGGGCGGAAAGGACGACAACCCGTGAGCACAGTCGCCGAGAAGCTGCAGCGCAAGTCGCAGCGCCAGGCCCCGACCAAGCAGGTTCGCCTGAAGCTCGTCTACATCGACTTCTGGTCGGCGGTGAAGCTCTCGTTCCTCGTCTCGATCTGCGGCGCCATCCTGCTGATGGTCGCCACCCTGTTCGTGTGGATCGTGCTCAACGCGCAGGGCGTCATCGCCAAGGTCGACTCGGTCTTCAGCGCCATCCTCGGGGAGGACGCCGGTCTCGTGAGCCTGTTCTCGCTCGGGCAGGTGATGCTGTTCGCGACCATCGTCGCCATCCTCAATGTCGTGGGCGGCACCGCCATCGGCGCGATCAGCGCCCTCCTCTACAACCTGATGGTGCGCGTGACCGGCGGCCTGCTCGTCGGCTTCACCAACAACTGATCGGGCGCTCCTCCCGAATTGGGAGAGCCCGACCGGGTGCTGTACAGTGGCATCCGGTCTACGGGGATATAGCTCAGGCGGTTAGAGCGCTTCGCTGATAACGAAGAGGTCCCAGGTTCAAGTCCTGGTATCCCCACGGTATTGATTGTCACGCCGCCGATTCTGCGGCGTGACGTCCCGATCCCTCCTTCTTCCCGTCTCCGCGACGCGGCGTGCGGGTAATCTGGGGGATGCGGGGCCTTAGCTCAATTGGTAGAGCGCCTGCTTTGCAAGCAGGAGGTCAGGGGTTCGATTCCCCTAGGCTCCACGGTTTTTCTGATCGCGCCGCCGCTCCTGCGGCGCGATGCCGCTTCCGCGAGACGAGCGTGGTCGTCTCGCTTCGCGTCTCGGATCGAGTTCTGCGAGCCCGCTCCTGCGGCGCGATGCCGCTTCCGCGAGACGAGCGTGGTCGTCTCGCTTCGCGTCTCGGATCGAGTTCTGCGAGCCCGCTCCTGCGGCGCGATGCCGCTTCCGCGAGACGAGCGTGGTCGTCTCGCTTCGCGTCTCGGATCGAGTTCTGCGAGCCCGCTCCTGCGGCGCGATGCCGCTTCCGCGAGACGAGCGTGGTCGTCTCGCTTCGCGTCTCGGATCGAGTTCTGCGAGCCCGCTCCCGCGGCGCGATGCCGCTTCCGCGAGACGAGCACCTTCGCTCTGCCGCGTCAGGGGTCGAGGTGGGTGCCGGCGAACTCGACGGTGGCGACGAGACCGCGCGGGTCGCCGCGCCTCAGGGTCGCCTCCGCTCCGCTCGCGCGCGCGAGCTCGGCGACGATGGCGAGGCCGAGCCCCGTGCCGGGGGTCGTCGTCGACCCTCGCCAGAAGCGGTCGAAGGCGCGGGCGAGCTCTTCGTCGGACATCCCGGGCCCCTCGTCGATGATGCTGACGGACGGCCGCTCACCGCCCGTCACCAGAACCCGCACGACGGTTCCCTCGGCCGAGACGGCGAGGGCGTTGTCGAGCAGGTTGTCGATGATTTGCTCGACCGCGGTCGGGATCGCGAGCACCCCGGCGCTCGGCGCACCCTCGACGCGCACCTCGACACCCGACTCGGCGGCGAGAGCCTCCCACTGCTCAACGCGCGTACGAGCCACTGCTCCGAGGTCGGTCGGCGCGGGGCGCACCGTGGGTGCCCCCGCTCGACCGAGGGCCAGCAGCCCCTCGACGATGGTGACCAGCCGGTCGGTCTCGCGCTCGGCCGCGACCAGCCGTTCGGCGGCACCCGACGGGTCGGACTCGAGCAGGTCGTGCGCGCGCTCCAGCTTGAGGCGCAGCGCGGTGAGGGGGGTCCGCAGCTGGTGCGAAGCGTCGGCGGCGAAGGCCCGCTGCTCGTCGATCAGCGCGGAGAGACGATCAGCCATCCGGTTGAAGGTCGATGACAGCTGCATGAGCTCGGGGGCTCCTCGACCGGTGTCGGCCCGCGCATCCAGGTCGCCCCCGGCGAGCCGCTCGCTCGCGGCCGTGAGCACGCGCAGGGGTCGCGTCACCGTGCCCGAGAAGATCACCCCCGCGATGCCGGCCATCAGGAGCGTCAGCAGGGCGACGATGCCGATCACGCTGAGCCGTTCGGCGACCTCCTCGTCGACGACTGCTGCGGGGTACGTCAAGCGCACGGCGCCGACGATGTCCTGACCGCTGATCACCGGCACGGCCACGTAGACCAGCTGTTCGTCGAGGGTCGTCGAGAAGCGCGACCCGGTCGCGATCGTGCCGGCGAGGGCCTGCGCGATCTCCGGTCGGGTCGAGTAGTCACCGCCGACCGCTGACTGGTCGTCGTCGCTCGTCACGACAGCAGTGCCGTCGATATCCGTGATGACCACGCGGCCCCCGCCCGATGCGCGGTACTCCTGGGCGATCGCGGCGATGCCGGCCACCTCGGCCGGTTCGAGCGCCTCCAGCGCCTCCTCCGCGCGACCCGCCAGCACGAACGCATCGCGCTCGAGGCCGGTGATGAGGCGATCGGTCTCGACCGCGCGCAGGTACTGGGCGAGGGGTACGGTCTGCACGAGCAGCACGAGCGCGGTGATCACCATCACCATGCCCATGAACCGCCAGCGCATCAGGGCTCGACTAGCTTGAAGCCCACGCCGCGGACAGCCTCGATCCAGCGCGGGTCACCGAGCTTCTTGCGGATCGCCGCGATGTGCGCATCCAGCGTCTTCGCCGTGCCGAACCAGGTGGTGTCCCAGACGTCGCGCAGGATGTCCGCCCGCCGGAAGACGGCGCCGCGGTCGCTGTCGAGGTACTCGAGCACGTCGAACTCGCGGGGCGTCAGGTGAACCTCGACATCGTCGAGCAGCACGCGCCGCGCCCGGCTGTCGACCACGAGGCGGCTGGTTGATTCCGCGGAGGGGGGGCTCGCGGCGGCATCCTGGACCGTCCGGCGGGTGACGGCATGGATGCGGGCCACGAGCTCGCGCATTCCGAACGGCTTCACCACGTAGTCATCGGCACCGATCTCGAGTGCGACCACGCGGTCGACCTCCTCGTCGCGGGCGCTGACGATGATGATCGGGACGGCGCTCGTCGCGCGCAACCGGCGGCAGACCTCGGTGCCGTCCATGTCGGGAAGCCCGAGGTCGAGCACGACGAGATCGGGCTGGAGGCTCGCCACGGCGGCGATGCCCTCGGTGCCCGTCGCGACGCGCGTCGTGGTGATCGAGCGGTCGGAGAGACCATCGACGATGCCGTCGGCGACGGCGTCGTCATCCTCGATCACCACAACATGCATGCGCTCATCCTGCACCCGTCCCGTCCGGCTCGCACGGATCCCCTCGGGTCGATCGCCATCTTGGATGAATCTTGGATATCCGGCGGGCGCTCCTGAAACGACAACTCCGTACGGTCGAAGCATGAAGAACCAGATCATCACGGCCCTGTCCATCGTCGCCGTTCTCGGTGCCGCGAGCGGCGCCTACGCCGCGAACCAGTCCGTGCTCAGCTCCGCGTCGAGCGAGCCCTCCGTCATCGGGACGGCCACCCCGGTTCTCGTCCCCGTCGCGCCCAAGGGCAGCGACATCCCGGAGGAGTACCGGCAGCGTCTCGCCGACGCGGAGAGCGGCACCATCCCCGGCCAGGGCGACGACGGCACCTCGACTGAGACCCCCGCGGTCCCGGTCCAGCCCGCTCCGCCGACGGCGGGCAATTCCGCCGGTTCGTACGACGACGACGACGACGATGATGAGTACGAGGACGAGAGCCACGAGTCCGAGGATGACGAGTCGGACGACGAGAGCCACGAGTCCGAGGACGAGACGGACGATGACGACTAACACCCACCCGGCCGCGGTGGCGCGCTCCCTCACGGGAGCCGGCACCGCGATCGCCCTCATCGGCATGGTGACCGGCTTCCAGATCTCAGCGGCGCACGCCGAGCAACAGGCTGCCGCGGCCGCGGTCGTCGACGCGGCGCCCGCGAGCGTCCCCGCCCGGGCGCTGGCCGTGCGGGTGCTCGATGCGGGCCTGCTTCCCGAGCCCGTCGCGGCACCTGCCGCACCGAGCAGCACGTCGAGCGGCAGCACGAGCCCGCGTTCGGGCGCCGGTACGGCTGCGCCCGCGCCGGCCGCGCCCGCCCGTCCGGCACCGGCGCCTGCCCCGGCGGCGCCTGCCCCGGCACCCGCACCTCCCGCCGACGGCACCACCGCCGGCTCCGGCGGCTGATCGTCCGCATGCCGACCACCGAGGCGCCGTCGCGCATCATCGATCGCGCGGTCCGCGCGATGGGCGGGGGCGCCCGCCTCCGCATCGTCCTCGCTCCCGAGGGTGCGGATGTCGACGAGGACCTCGGCATCCAAGCGGTCGCTCGTGCCGAGCGCCGCCTTGTCGAGCTCGAGCAGCGTTGGAGCCGCTTCCTCCCGGACAGCGACCTCACCCGCGTCAACACCGCCGAGGGGCGGCCGACCAGGGTGCACGCCGACACGATCGTGCTCCTCGATGCGATGCGGGCCGCCTGGCACGAGACCGATCGCGACTTCGACCCCGGTCTCCTGCCTGCGCTCGTGGCCGGGGGCTACGGCCGGTCGCTCGTCGACGGGAGCCGGTCCACCGCCCTTCCTCCCTCCGCCCGCGACCGCGCCGACCTCGACGCCATGCGGCTCGATGGCGCGACGGTGACCCTGCCGGTCGGCACGACGCTCGATTCCGGCGGCATCGGCAAGGGCCTGGCCGCCGACCTGATCGCCGATGAGCTGATGGCGCTGGGGGTGGCCGGCTGTCTCATCGAGGTCGGCGGCGATGTGCGGGTGCGCGGCACCGCACCAGACGGCATCGCCTGGCGTGTCCGGGTCGAGGACCCGTTCGACCTCGCGAGCACGCGCACGACCGTGCGCCTGGGCGACGGCGGCATCGCGACCTCCAGTCAGCGCAAGCGCCGCTGGCTCGGGGTGGACGGCGCGGACGCCCACCACCTCATCGACCCGGCCACCCTGCGCAGCACCCGCACGAGCACCCAGACCGTCACGGTCATCGCCGCCACGGCGGCGCGCGCGGAGGCCCTCACCAAGCCCGGCGTCCTCCGCCCCCTCGACGACTACCTCGCCTGGCTCCCCACCCGTGGTGCCGCGGCCCTCACCATCGATGCCGACGGCGTCGAGCGCACGACCCCGAACTGGAGCGATTACGCATGAACGACCCGCACTTCTGGTGGTACGTCACCCGCGCGAGCGCGGTGCTCGCCTGGATCGTGATGACGGTCGCCGTCCTCTGGGGAATCCTGCTGTCGACCCGCGTCTTCCGGGGGGCGGACAACCCGGCGTGGCTGCAGGGCCTCCACCGCTATCTCGGTGGTTTGGCCCTCGTGCTCACGGGCATCCACTTGGTCTCGCTCATGCTCGACCCGTGGCTCGCGATGCCCCTCGACCAGCTGCTGGTCCCGCTTGTCGCCGAGTACCGGCCCGTTCCCGTGGCCCTCGGCATCCTGTCGTTCTACGTCCTGCTCGCCGTGCAGCTCACCTCGCTGGTGATGAACCGGCTGCCTCGCCGTTTCTGGAAGGCCGTGCACTACCTCAGCTACGTCGCGGTGCTCGCCGTCGCGGTCCACGGTACGCTCGCCGGCACCGACGCCGGGGCCGTCTGGTATCAGCTGGTGGCGACCGTCATCGTCACGGCGAGCCTGCTCGCCCTGGCGGTCCGCGTGGTCATGGCGCGCCGGTCCCGCGCCGCGGCCGCTTCGAGCTCGGCTCCGGCACCGGGGGGAGCCGGTGTCGTCCCCTCCCTCGCCGAGGCGAACCCCGGCGACCCGCTGGCGGTCACCAGGATGCGCATCATCGCGAAGCACCCGGTCGCCGACGGCGTCGTGCGCCTGCGGTTCGCCCGGGTCGACGGCCGGCCCATCGATCCCTGGTACGCCGGGGCGCACATCACGCTCCGTCTGCCGATCGGCATCGAGCGCCAGTACTCGCTGTGCAGCGACCCCGCCGATCGCGACCACGTCGACATCGCCGTGCTGAGGGCCGAGCCGACTGGTGTCGGCAGCGCCTGGCTGCACGACATCGCCCAGCTCGGCGACGAGCTCGACGTGATCGGGCCGCGCAACCACTTCCCCCTGGAGGCGGCGCACGACTACCTGTTTATCGCGGGCGGCATCGGCATCACGCCGATCCGCGCGATGATCGAGGCCCTGCCGCCGACGCGTACCTGGCGCCTGCTCTACCTGGGTCGCACCCGGAGCCAGCTCGCCTTCGCCGCCGAGCTCGAGCAGCGGTACGGCGATCGCGTGCAGGTCGTCGCGGGCGATGAGCGCAGCGAGCGCCTCGACCTCGCGCGGGTCATCGCGGCGACCGGGCCGGAGACCGCCGTCTACTCCTGCGGCAGCAGCACGCTGCTCGATGCCGTCGAGCAGGCGACCCCGCGCGACCGCTGCCACACGGAGCGCTTCATCGCGACCGACCGTTCCGTCGGTGTCGAACGAGTGGCCGTCACGGTCGTCGCGCAGCGCTCGGGGACGCGCGTCGAGGTCGCGGCGGAGGAGAGCATTCTCGCCGCCCTGCAGGGGGCGGGCCTGCCGGTCGCGACCTCGTGCGGCACCGGCGTGTGCGGCACGTGCGAGACGCGGGTGCTCCGCGGCACGCCGCTCCACCTCGACTCCGTCATGCCGGATGCCGACAAGGACGAGGTCGGGGTCTTCTACCCATGCGTCTCGCGGGCGCGCACGCCCGAGCTCGTGCTCGACCTGTGACGGGGGCGGCTCACGCCTCCGGCGCGGCGATCTCCTCCTCGACCCAGAGGTCGTCGTCGGTGCGCAGCGTCTGCCAGGCGGCGTAGGCGATCGCGGCGGTCGCCACCACGCCGAGGCCGATCAGGATGTACCGGCCCGGCCCGGGCTGAGACTTGACCTCGACGATGCCCACGCGCTGACTCCCGCGCGTGGCGAGCTCGCGGCCGGTCGAGGAGACCTGGCGGAGAGCATCCCGGATGCGCTTGTCGCGCGCGACATCGAGCACCGCGATCGCGGAGCCGATCGCGCCGGTGACCGCGGGAAGGACGTCGTCGACGAAGCGGTCGCGCGTCGCCGACGCGGCGTGCCGCACGGAGTCGACACCGGCTTCCACGCCGGGGACGATGCGCTTCTCATAGGTCTGCCGAACGCGCGGGGCGACGTCATCCCGGGCGACCGAGGCGGCCTGCCGACTGGCATCGCGCAGAATTCCCGCGGCACGCTCGAGAACCTCGCGCTGCTCGTCCCAGACGTTCTCGGCCTCGCGGCGCAGCTTCTTGAGCTCGCGTTGGCGCTTGCGTGACAGTTCCATGGTGACCCTCCTGCATCGTCAGTGGTCGACACCCCCATCCTGGCACTCCCCGACCCCGCGCCCAACAGATGCGCCGCCGATGCTCAGCCAGCCGCCAGCAGCCTCCATGCCAGAATGGGCGGCATGTCGATCCACACCGCTGTCGCCACCATCCACACCAACCACGGCGACATCGTCGTCAACCTCTACGGCAACCACGCCCCCAAGACCGTGCGCAACTTCGTCGGCCTCGCCACCGGCACGCTGGAGTGGACGCACCCGCGCACCGGGCAGGCGACGACCGAGCCGCTGTACAACGGCGTGATCTTCCACCGCATCATCAAGGACTTCATGCTCCAGGGCGGTGACCCGCTCGGGCAGGGCATCGGCGGCCCCGGCTACGAGTTCGACGACGAGATCCACCCCGAGCTGCAGTTCAGCGAGCCCTTCCTGCTCGCCATGGCCAACGCGGGCAAGCGCGGCGGCCGCGGCACCAACGGCTCGCAGTTCTTCATCACGACCGTCGCGACGCCGTGGCTCAACGGCAACCACACCATCTTCGGTGCCGTCGCCGACGACGACTCGAAGGCCGTCGTGAAGGCGATCGAGGCGGTGCCGACGAACGCGAACGACAAGCCGCTGCATGATGTCGTCATCACGAGCATCGAGGTCGTCGAGGTCGCGTGACCGATCCGGCGGCGGGCGAGCCCCGATCCGGGACCGGCGCGGGAAGCTGCTATCGCCACCCTGATCGGGCGAGCGGCGTGCGCTGCCAGCGCTGCGACCGCGCCGTCTGCCCCGAGTGCTGGACGCCCGCGGCTGTGGGTGTCCAGTGCCCGGAGTGCGTCGCCGCCGCGCGGGCTTCCCTGCCGCGCCGGGCTCCGGCCGTCGTGCGGGCGTTCCGCCCGGGCAGCCGTGCTCCGGTGGTCAGCTACAGCATCTTGGCGGTCACCCTCGCGGTCTTCGTGCTGCAGTGGGTGACGCAGGGTGCCGTCACCGCGGCACTCGCCTACTTTCCGCCGCTCACCGCGATCGAACCGTGGCGGATGCTCACCGTCGCGCTCGTGCACAGTGACAGTTCGATCTTCCACATCATGTTCAACATGTACTCGCTGTGGGTGCTCGGTCCGCTGCTCGAGAGCCTGATCGGGCGCGCGCGGTTCGCGGCGGTGTACGTGCTCTCCGCCCTCGGCGGCTCAGTCGCGGTGCTGTGGCTCGCGCCGCTCAGCATCGTGGTGGGAGCATCCGGCGCCATCTTCGGTCTTCTCGGCGCGTTCTTCGTCATCCAGCGCCGGCTGGGCGGCCGGAACATCCAGCTGGTCGTGATCATCGCCATCAATCTGGCGCTCGGGTTCCTGATCCCGGGCGTCTCGTGGCAGTCGCACGTCGGGGGCCTGCTCGTGGGGGCGGCGTGCGCCGCCATCATGCTCCGAACCCGGCGCACGGATCAGCAGCGGAAGCAGGCCTGGCTGCTCGCGGGCATCGGTGCGCTGCTCGTCGCGGCGACCGTGCTGCGCCTCGTCATCGGCTGAGCGCCGCGGGCGCTCTCCACGACTTATCCACAGGGGTGTCCACAGTGGGGATAATCACACCCGTGTAATTCGAAGAATCGTCGCGCCCTGTGCCGAGCGTCAGCGCCACCGGATCGTCATCAGAAAGCCGATGAACATGATCCCGAAGCCGACCATGATGTTCCACGGCCCGAGGCTCGGCACCGGCCAGGACGCCTGGCTGATGTAGTACACGAGGATCCAGATCAGGCCGACGAGCATGAAGCCGAACATGATCGGCTTGAACCAGACCGGATTTGGGGCGTCAGCACCCCGCGGCGTCTCGGGGTTCTCGGCGTTGCGCGTCGTCGTACGGGCCATGCGAAGCAGTCTAACCGCAGGGCCCCCCCGGAACCTGCGGCTAGAATCGAGCCGTGACCGAGCAGGAGCCCTCCGCCGAGGCAAGCGCCGCGCCCGCGACGGCCGAGCAGGCCGTTCCGGAGCGCCGCCGCGGCCGGCGGGCGGCCGCGGCTCCTCGCCCACCTGCCCGCATCACGGTGACCGGGGTGCTCGGCGAGCTCCTCATCACTGCCGGTGTCGTCGTCATGCTCTTCCTCGGCTGGTACCTCTGGCTGAACGATGTCGTCGTCGGCTCCAACCAGCAGGTCGCCGCCGAGGAGGTCCAGGAGGAGCTGCAGACCCGCTGGGAGCGCGGGGAGGGAACGGCCGAGCGCCCGGCCGATCCGGGCGAGCCGGTCGTCACCCCCGAGCCGACCCGCGAGGGAGAGGTCTTCGGGGCCCTCATCGTTCCGCGTTTCGGCGCCGAGTGGAAGCGCTCGATCGCCCAGGGCGTCGACGTCGAGACGGTGCTGAACAGCTGGACTGTCGGAGTCGGTCACTACATCGGCACGCAGATGCCGGGCGAGGTCGGCAACTTCGCCCTCGCCGGACACCGCTGGACGTACGGCAGCGCCTTCGGCGACATCGACACGTTCCGCCTGGGCGACAAGATCTATGTCGAGACGGTCGACGGCTGGTACCAGTACGGCTTCCGCGGGCTCGAGTACGTGTGGCCCTCAGGTGTCGACGTGCTCGAGCCGGTTCCGGCGGCTCCCGGCGTCGCGCCGACCGATCGGGTGCTGACCCTCACCAGCTGCAACCCTCCCTGGTCGACAGCAGAGCGGATCATCGCCTACGCGGCGTTCGAGACGTGGTACCCGCGCGCCGTCGGCCCGCCGCCCGAGATCTCATCGCTCGTCGAGGCCGGGCGATGAGCCCCATGGGCCCCAGAGGGGCGGTCTGATGTACGCAGCGCTGTGGCGCATCCTCCCTGGGCCTGTCTGGGTGCGGGTGCTCATTCTGATCCTGCTCGCCGCGGTGGTCATCGCGGCCCTCGTCCAGTGGGTGTTCCCCTGGGCTGCCGATCTCCTGCTGCCGCAGGACTCATCCGTCGGAGGACCGTGACGTGCGCGTGCTCGTGATCGACAACTACGACAGCTTCGTCTACACCCTCGACGGCTACCTGCAGCAGCTCGGCGCCGAGACCACGGTGATCCGCAACGACGCCGTCCCGGCCGCGGAAGCTGCCGCGCTCATCGCCGAATACGACGCAGTGCTCGTCTCGCCCGGTCCGGGGAATCCGGCGTCGGCCGGCATCTCGATCGCCGTCGTGCGGGCGGCGCTCGCCGCCCGCACGCCGCTGCTCGGGGTCTGTCTCGGCCACCAGGCCATCGCCGAAGCTCTCGGCGCGACGGTGAGCCACGCCGATGAGCTCATGCACGGCAAGACCTCGCAGGTGCAGCACGACGGCACCGCGTTCTTCGATGGTGTGCCCGAGAGTTTCCGCGCCACGCGCTACCACAGCCTCGCCATCGTCGACGGAACGGTGCCCGACGAGCTCGTCGTCACCGCGCGCACCGAGGGCGGGATCATCATGGGCGTGCGGCACCGCTCGGCACCGATGCACGGCGTGCAGTTCCACCCCGAATCGGTGCTGACCGAGGGCGGCTACCGGATGCTGGGCAACTGGCTGGCCGAGGCCGGCCTGCCCAGCGCGGCGGAGACGGCCGTCGGGCTCAGCCCGCTCGTCGCGATCACGCCGCGCGATTGACCTCGCGGCGGGGCTCGGCGATGCCGACCTGAGACTCCGTCACAGCACCTCTACCGCGCGGCAGCGGATCACCCCTCGCCGGAGGACCCTTCGAGCCCACTGCAGTAGCGCAGCGTGACGGCCGAGCCCTGCGGCTGGTCGCCCGGCGGCAGGGACTGCGCGGTCACCTTCTGGCCGCTGCACGACGCGTCGCCCTCCACGGTGATCTGCAGGCCCAGTGCGGTCAGCTGCGACGAGGCTTCACCGATCGACAGGTTGCGCACATCGGGCACGGTCACGCGGCCCGTCGAGATCACGAGGTTGACGGTGTCGCCCTCGCGCAGCTCGGACCCCGTATCCGGATCGGAGCGGATGACGATATCGCGCGCGACCGAAGCCGAGTTCTCCGCGGTGACCGTGCCGAGGGTGAGTCCACGCTCGAGGAGCGCCTGCTCCGCCTCCTCGAGGGTGAGCAGGGTGAGGCTGGGCACGCTGATGCGCTGCGGGCCGGCCGAGACGACGACGCCGACCACCTGACCGGGGGCGACCGTGATGCCCGCCCGCGGATCGGTGCTGATGATCTGGCCCTCGGGAACGGTCGCGCTGACCTCGGTCGTGGGCTGTGGTTGGAGCTCGGCGTCGAGGAGGATCTGCGCCCCCTCCTCGTAGTCGAGGCCGACGATGTTGGGCACGGCGACGGCGGTGCCCTGGGCGATGGGCCTGCTCTCGAGGTTGACCGCCCAGAACAGCACGGCGGCGATGACGACACCGACCACGGCGATGCCGGCCCAGATCCAGGCGACCGGGGGCCGCGACTGGGTGCGGCTGCGGCGCTCATCGTCGTCGACGCTCAACTGCCGCATCGCCGCCTCGGTGTCGGCGGTCGCCCGCGGGTCGACACCGAACAGGGTGGAGGTGAAGTCGGCGGCGGGTGCGGCGGGCGGCGGGGGAGCCTCCCCGGCGGCCGCGGCCCGGAGCGCCGTGTGGAACTCGCTCGCCGTCTGGAATCGCGCGAAGCGGTCCTTCGTCAGGGCGCGCAGCACGACGGCATCGACGGCCGGGTTCAGCGCGGGGTTCAGGGTGCTGGGTGCCACCGGCTGCTCGCTGACGTGCTGGTAGGCGACCGCGACGGCCGACTCGCCCTGGAACGGCGGACGACCGGTGAGCAGCTCGAAGAGCACGACGCCGGCGGCGTAGAGGTCGGTGCGAGCATCCACCGTCTCGCCGCGCGCCTGCTCCGGCGAGAAGTACTGCGCCGTTCCGAGGATCGTGCTGGTCTGGGCGACCGTCGCGGCGGAGTCGGAGAGGGCTCGCGCGATGCCGAAGTCCATGACCTTCACTTGGCCCGACGACGTCACCATGACGTTGCCCGGCTTGATGTCGCGGTGCACGACGCCTGCCCGGTGCGAGTACTCGAGGGCGGTCAGGATGCCCTCCGTGATGCGGATCGCCTCGTCCGCGGGCAGCGGCCCCTCGGCGATCATGTCCTTCAGCAGGCGGCCCTCGATGTACTCCATGACGATGTACGGAACGATCTTCTCCGTGCCGTCGGCCTCGGTCGCGACCTCCTCGCCGGCGTCGAATACCCGCACGATCGTGGGGTGCGCCATGCGGGCGGCGGACTGCGCCTCCTGCCGGAATCGGGTGCGGAACACCGGCTCGGACGCCAGGCTTGAGCGCAGCAGCTTCACCGCCACGCGGCGACCGAGCTTGGCATCGGTAGCGAGGTGGACGTCGGACATCCCGCCGGTGCCGATCAGGCGGCCCAGCTCGTATCGTCCGGCGATGAGTCGTGCGCCGTGCGCGACCTCGTCCATCGGTGCCTCGGTCTCCTCGGTGAAGGGATGCTGCGCTGCGGTGGTGCCGTGCAGCCGTGGTGCTCTGCTGTGGTGGTCAGTCTAGGCGGGTGAGGGCCGCTCGATTCGGATCTAGCCGATCGGGATGGCGAGCTCGTTCGACCGCTCGGACCGCAGGGTCGAGCAGATCGCCACGTAGGTGACGCGCAGCTGCCCGCTGGCGGTGAGGGTCACGGGCAGCTCGGTCGCCGACGCCGCGAGCGGCAGGGACGAGCCGGGCGATCCGCCGACGATCGTGAAGTCGTAGCCGGTCAGCGGGAAGCCTGCCGGGCAGGAGGTGTACGCCGGCCAGCTCAGCACGACGTTGCTGGAGCCGGGGTACGGACCGCTGCCCGGGTCGATCGCGAGGTTCGACGGTCGTTCGGGTACCGGGATCGGCGCGTAGAAGAACACCGTGATGACGGCGTTGGGCAACACCGTGCTGCCGCCGCGCGGGTTGATCTCGTACGAGAGACCCTCCTGCTCCTTCGACGGGGCGATGTTGCGCACGACCGGATCGAGCCGCAGGCCGAGCTCGGCCGCGAGAGCCTCGATGGCGGTGCGGGTCTTGCCGATCCACTCCGACTCGACGATCGCGACCGTCTCGACCGTCGGGGTCGGCGACGGGGTGTTGCTCTCCGTCGGCTCGGCCGACGGCGTGTCGCTCGGTTCGGGGTCCGGCCCGGGGTTGGGCTGGGCGAAGACGGCGATGAGGGCGCCGATGAGGAGCACCACCAGGATGCCGATCAGGGCTACCAGCGGCCAGGTCCACGGACTCCGGCGGGTGTCGGTCGGCATCGCGGGCGTCGGAACCGGGCCCACGCTCGGCAGCACGCGCGTGGTGTCCTCGTTGCCGGGCAGCACCGCGGTCGCGGCGGTCGCGCCGCCGGTCAAGATGGCAGGAACGATCGCGGCGGCGCCGCCCACGTCCCCGCGACGCAGCGCCTGCGCGGCTCGAGCGAATGCCTGCGCCGAGGCGGGCCGCTCTGCGGGCTTCTTCGCGATGGCGGCGAACACCAGATTGCGCACCGGCTCGGCGACGGTCACCGGCAGCTCGGGCGGCGCCTCGTTGATCTGCGCCATCGCGATCGCGACCTGCGACTCGCCCGTGAACGGGCGGCGCCCGGCGAGCGCCTCGTACGCGACGATGCCGAGCGAGTAGATGTCGGTCGACGGCGAGGCCGGATGCCCGCTCGCCTGCTCCGGCGACAGGTACTGCACTGTCCCCATCACCTGGCCGGTCGCGGTCAGGGGCACCTGGTCGGCGATGCGGGCGATCCCGAAGTCGGTGATCTTCACCCGGCGGTCGGGCGTGATCAGGAGGTTGCCGGGCTTGATGTCGCGGTGGACGAGACCCGCCTGGTGGGCCGCGTGCAACGCCGACGCGGTCTGCGCGACGATGTCGAGTACCTGGTCGGCGGGCAGCACCCGCTCGCGCTCGAGGATCGTTGAGAGCGCCTCCCCGGGTACGAGCTCCATCACGAGGTAGGCGCTGCCCTCCTCCTCGCCGTAGTCGTAGACGTTGGCGATGCCCTCGTGGTTGACGAGCGCCGCGTGGCGAGCCTCGGCGCGGAAGCGCTCGAGGAACCCCGGGTCGCCCATGTACTCGTCCTTGAGGATCTTGATGGCGACGGTGCGGCCGATGACGAGATCGGTCGCCTGCCAGACCTCGCCCATGCCGCCGATGGCGATCCGGGAGAGGAGCTGGTAGCGCCCCCCAAAGGTGAGCCCGCTGGTCGGTCTCATCTGCTCAGCACCGCCTCAAGTACTCGCTTGCCGATGGGGGCCGCGATCTGGTTGCTCGACCCGGATTGGCCGAGCCCTCCTCCGTCTTCGATGACCACCGCCACGGCGACCCGCGGGTTGTCGGCCGGAGCGAAACCCGTGAACCACAGCGTGAACGGCGCGTCACCGCCGTTCTCGGCCGTGCCGGTCTTCCCGGCCACGTCGACGCCTTCTATTCTGGCATTCCCCGCGACACCGTTGGCCACTGCGTCGACCATCAGTCGGGTCACGGTCTCGGCCGTGGCGCGCGAGACGGGCTGGCCCAGGAGAGTCGGCTCCGGCTGCTGGATGATCGACAGGTCGGGCGCGATGATCCGGTCGAGCAGGGTGGGCTGCATCAGGTTGCCTCCATTGGCGATCGCGGCGTTGACCATGGCCATCTGCAGGGGGGTCACGCGCACGTCGAACTGTCCGAACGACGAGAGCATCAGCTGGGCGTCGTCGAGGCCGCGCGGGAACCGCGAGGGCGTCACCGCCATCGGCACCTGCAGCTCCGCGCCGAAGCCGAATCGGTCCGCGTATTCGGCGAGGGTCTCCTCGCCCAGGGCCAGGCCGAGCTCGGCGAACGGGATGTTGCAGCTGAGGCGCAGAGCCGTTGCGATGGTCACGGTGCTGCCCGAGCCGCAGGGCCCCCGGGTGGCGTTGCGGACCACGGCATCACTCAACGGCAGCTCGAGGGTGGCGGGGTTCGGGAAGGTGGACTCGGCGGTGAACCGGCCCGAATCGATCGCGGCGGCGGCGACGAGCACCTTGAACGTCGAGCCGGGGAAGTACTGGTCACCGCTGATCGTGCGATTGATCAGCGGGTCATCGGGGTCGTTGAGCAGCTGCTCATAGGCCTCGATGACGCTCGCGGTGTCGTGCGCCGACAGCCGGTTCGGGTCGAACGACGGCGTGGAGACCATCGCCAGAATGCGACCGGTGGAGGGCTCGATGGCGACGACCGCGCCCTTCAGGTCGCCCATCGCCTCGCGCGCGGCCTGCTGCACGACGGGGTCGATGGTCAGCTCCACGGCGGCGCCGCGCGGGCGCTGGCCGGTGACGAGGGCGCCGAGCTGATCGAGGAACTGCTCGTTGGCGGTGCCGGTCAGGAAGTCGTTGTAGGCCCCTTCGATGCCGGTGTTGCCCTGGTTGAGGGTGAAGTAGCCGGTCACCGGCGCGTAGAGCCCGGGCTCCGAGTAGACCCGGAGGAAGGCGAAGACCGACTCGGGGGCTTCGACCGATTCGGCGATCGGCCGGCCGTCGACGAGGATCGGCCCGCGCTCGGCGGAGTAGCTCGCGTACAGGGTGCGCACGTTGCGCGGGTCGGCCCGCAGCTCGTCGACGGCGAACACCTGGATCACGCTCGTCGACACGAACAGCGCCAGGAACATGGCGAGGGTGACCACGCTGACGCGCCGCAGCTCCTTGTTCATCAGTCCTCCACCACCAGGTGGGGCTGGTTGCGCACCGTGTCGCTGAGGCGCAGCAGGAGGGCGACGATGATCCAGTTCGCGACGAGGGACGAGCCGCCCGCCGCGAGGAACGGCGTGGTGAGTCCGGTGAGCGGGATCACCCGCGTCACCCCGCCGATGACGACGAACACCTGCAACGCGACGATGAACGCGAGGCCGACGGCGAGGAGGCGCCCGAAGTCGTCGGTGCCGTTGAACCCGATGCGGAAGCCGCGGGCGACGAGCAGCACGTACAGGCCGAGAATGGCGAACAGGCCGACCAGCCCGAGCTCCTCCCCGAGGCTGGCGATGATGAAGTCGCTCTCCGCGAGCGGCACGATGTCGGGGCTGCCCTGCCCGAGCCCGGTACCGATGAGGCCGCCGTTCGCGAGACCGAACATCCCCTGCACGAGCTGGAAGCTGCCGCCGATGGCCTCGTAGTTCTCCTGCTCGAAGGCGCCGAGCCAGCCGGCGAAGCGGCCGCCCACGTAGCTGAGGGTCTGACTGGCGATCAGGGCCCCGCCGATGAACAGCGACAGCCCGAGCACCACCCAGCTGAGCCGGGCCGTCGCGACGTAGAGCATCACGAGGAAGAGGCCGAAGTAGAGCAGAGAGGTTCCCAGGTCGCGCTGGAAGACCAGCACGGCCATGGCCGCCACCCAGACGATGAGGATCGGGCCGAGGTCGCGCCCGCGCGGCAGTCGCATGCCCAGCACCGTGCGACCGACCATCGACAGCGACTCGCGTGCGGTCACCAGATATCCCGCGAAGAAGACGGCGAGGGCGATCTTGCCGATCTCTCCGGGCTGGAAGGAGAAGATGCCGAGGTCGACCCAGAGCCGGGCCCCGTTGATCGTCTGCCCGATGCCCGGCAGCATCGGCAGCAGGAGCAGGCCGATGCCGGCGAGCATCGCCAGATAGCGGTAGCGGGCCAGGATGCGGTGGTTGCGCACGATGAGGAGGGTGGCGATGGCAATGGCCATGGCGATCGCCGTCCACGCCATCTGGCGGATGCCGTAGCTCTCCCACCCGGTCAAGCCCTCGGCGATATCGAGCCGGTAGATCATGGCCACGCCGAGCCCGTTGAGAGTCACGGCGATGGGGAGGATGAACGGGTCGGCGTCGGGCGCGGTGACCCGCAGCACGACGTGCATGCCGAGGGCGAGCATCCCGAGACCGGCCCCGTAGCCGATGATCGTGCCGTCCAGCTCGCCGATGGCACCGAGCTGCACGAGCGCGACGGCGGCGCCGGTCACCCCGATCGCGAACAGGAGCAGCAGCAGCTCGAGGTTGCGCAGCTTCGCGGGAGTGCGCAGCCGGATGGTGATCGACTCGGTCATGGTGGCCCGGGGGGCGCCGAGGTCGACGGTCGCGCCCACGCGGGGGTCGGCGGGCCTAGTCGAGCTCATCCTGCAACCGATCGATGATCGAGAGCGCCTCGGGCAGGTCGCGGGCGTTGATGGTCGACTCAACCCGCTCGCGGCTGAACGGCGAGAGGTCGTCGATGTCGATGTCGCTCTCGAAGTACACGCTCGACAGCGGGAAGGGGCCGAATCCCTGCTGGACGCCCTGGAACACCGCCACCTGGCCGTTGGAGACGCCGACGAAGTAGCGCGACTGCGTCCACTGGTATCCGGCGACGAGCGCACCGACGATGAGGGATGCGATGAGCACGAGCCCGACCGACCACGTGATGCGCCGCCGCACCTTGCGGCGCTTGTTCTCGGCGAGCAGCTCGGCGAGCAGCTCCTCCGACTCGGGCTCGAAGTACTCGTCTTCCGGATCGGTCACGGGGGTGAGCGGGTGCAGCAGCAGCGCGGGCAGACGCGCCGAGCGGCGCTGGGTCGGCGAGACGTAGCTGAGCGGTCGCGAGGCCGAGCCGACCGTCTGCGGCAGGCCCGCGCTGCTCGAGGGGGTGTCGTCGACGCCGACGACGATGACCGTCACGTTGTCGGGCGCGCCGTGATCGAGGCTCTCGTCGATGAGCGCCTCGACGGCCGCGCCGGCGTCGGGGTTCTCGTCGAGCAGCTCGCCGATGCGGTCCTCCTCGACAAAGCCGCTCAGGCCATCGGAGCAGAGCACCCAGCGGTCGCCGGGTCGCGTCTCGAGCACCTCGACGTCGATCTCGGGCGAGAGCTCGACGTCGCCGAGCACCCGCATGAGCACCGAGCGCCGCGGATGCACGGCGGCCTCCTCGGCGGTGATGCGGCCGCTGTCGACGAGCCGCTGCACGAAGGTGTGGTCCTTCGTCATCTGGGTGAGCGTGCCGTCGCGCCAGCGGTAGACCCGGCTGTCGCCGATGTGCGCGAGGGCGAGGCGGTCGCCGACGCGCACGAAGCCGCTCACGGTAGTGCCCATCCCGGCGAGCTCCGGATGCTCGAAGACGGTCTCGGCGAGCTCCTGGTTCGCCTCCAGCAGGGCGTCACGCAGGGCCGCGGCAGCGTCGGAGGCGGTGTCGAAGGGCCGGTCGATGTGAGCGATCGACTGGATGGCGAGCGCACTGGCGACGTCGCCGCCCGCGTGGCCGCCCATCCCGTCGGCGACGACGAACAGGTGCTCTCCGGCGTAGCCCGAATCCTGGTTGTTGGCGCGCACCTTGCCGACGTGCGAGGCCGCTGCCGAGAGCGTCGTCATGCGCCTACCGCCGCAGCTCGAACGTCGTCGTGCCGATGCTCACCGGGGTGCCGAGCGGAACCGGGGTTGGTCGTGCGATCTTCTTGCCCTTGACGAAGGTGCCGTTCGTCGAGCCGAGGTCGTCGATCGTCCAGACCCCGTCGCGCAGGGTGAGCCGCGCGTGGTTGGTCGAGGTGTAGTCGTCGCGGATGATCAGCCCCGAGTCGGCGGAGCGGCCGATGGTCAGCTGGTCGTCGTCGAGAGGCAGCTCGAGCCCCTCCTTCGCGCCGGAGGTGATGACGAGCCGGCGGGCGGGGGCGCTGGGGTCGGGGGCCGCGACCGGGCTGGTCGGGTCGGCGCTCGCCGCGGAGGCCGCGCTGGGCGTCGCGAACGCCGCCGCGGCGCTGGCGCTCGCCGCGCTCGCGGTGGGGAGCCGGCGCACCTTCGTGCCGAACAGGTCGGAGCGCAGCGCGTAGACGATCGCGAACACGAACGCCCACATCAGGATCAGGAACCCGATGCGGAGCACCAGGAGCGTCAGCTCGCTCATCGGCCTCCTCCGGGTCGTCGGGTGCGGGGGTCGGCGACGTCGCCGCGCTGAGCCAGCACGCGGAACAGGATGCGCGTGCGCCCCAGCTCGATCACGCTATCCGGCGGCAGCACCGCGCGGCTCACCGGCTCACCGTTGAGGCGCGTGCCGTTCGTCGAGCCGAGGTCGGTGACCTGCGCCCGCTCGCCGTCCCACAGGATCTCGAGGTGCTTGCGGCTCGTGCCGGTGTCGTCGAGCGTGATGTCGGCCTCGCTGCCGCGGCCGATCACCGTGCGCGACCGGGTGAGCGGGTGCCGCACGCCGTCGATGTCGAGCACGGGGCTCCACACCACGGAGCCCTTGACCGTCTGCGACGACACTGCGACGACCCCCTCGGCGAGGGAGTGGTCGGCCTCGAGGCTGATGCTGATGCCGCCGGGGAAGGAGTAGCGCTGCGCGGTCGCGTGCTGCTGCAGCAGCTGCGTCAGCTCGTCGATCAGCGACTCGCCGAGAGCATCCATGCGCGCGTGGTCGGCGGGGGAGAGCGCCACGTGCAGCTCGTTCGGGACGAGGATGCGGTCGCGCGAGACGACCGCCGCCTTCGTGTCGAGCTCGCGCCGCAGCGCGGCCGAGATCTCGAGCGGCTGCACCCCGCTCTTGAAGGTCTTCGCGAAGGCGCCGCCGACGGCGCGCTCGAGGCCGCGCTCGAAGCTGTCGAGAAGCCCCACCTGCGCCCTCCCTCGGCCGATGACCCTCTGATGGTAGTCGGCCCGCGTTGCGGCCACCGCACAGCCGCCCGGCCCCGCTGTGATAATCTCGCTGGGTTGACGGGGTTCGCCCCGTCGCGCGCGAGTGGCGGAATAGGCAGACGCGCTGGCTTCAGGTGCCAGTGCCCGAAAGGGCGTGGGGGTTCAACTCCCCCCTCGCGCACCAGATCTTCTTTCTGGTGCTGATGCATCACGCGCGCCGCCGTGCGCCGGAGTCGGCCCGCGATCGCGACGCAGGGTGCCCGGCTAGGCTCGGGCGTCATGGCAGCCGGCGCAGTGGTGCACACCTTCACGGGGTCGCTCGCCGACGTCGACCGCGGCGTCTACGACGAGCTGAGCCTGCGCGTCGCGCGGCACCCGAGCGAGACCGACGCCTACATGCTCACGCGCGTGCTCGCCTACTGCCTCGAGCACACCGACGGCATCGCGTTCAGCGAGGGCCTCTCGTCGACCGACGAGCCCGCCATCATCGTGCGCGACGCGACCGGCCTGCTGCGGGCCTGGGTCGAGATCGGGGCCCCGGATGCGGAGCGCCTGCACCACGGAAGCAAGCAGGCCGAGCGCACCGTCGTCTACACGCACCGCGACCCCGCCAAGGTGCTCGCCCTCTGGGCCGGAAAGCGCATCCACCGCGCCGAGTACCTCGCCCTCTACAGCTTCGACCCGGGATTCATCGACGCCGCCGTCGCGGTGCTCGAGCGGCGCAACGACATTACGGTCTCGGTGACCGAGGGGCAGCTCTACCTCGACCTCAACGGGGTGACGCTGAGCTCAGCGGTGCACGAGCACCGGGTGGGGTGAGCGGGATCGGCAAATCGCCGCACTGCCGGAGCGGTCCCACCGATGTCGGTTCAGTCCCGCATAGTGTGACCTTGTGTTCCTTGAAGATGCGGAGATCGAGGCGGCGGACACCGCCGCGCTGAGGAAGGCGCGTGGAGCGTTCTTCACTCCGGACGGAATCACTCGGCATCTGGTCGAGTGGGCAATCCGATCTCCTGACGACAGCGTCCTCGAGCCGAGCACGGGGGACGCGGCTTTCCTGACTGCCGCGGTAAGGCGGCTCCAGGAGCTGGGCGCGCCTCGGCCGTCCCTCGATGGTGTCGAGATTCATCCTCCTAGCGCGGCGGAAGCTGCTGTCGCGGTTTGTGCGGCTGGTGGTGATGCGCGCATCAAGGTCAGCGACTTCTTCCTCGTCGAGGCTGAAGGCAGGTATGACGCCGTTATCGGGAATCCACCCTTCATCCGATATCAGGACTGGACGGGCGAGCAGCGAGATCGCGCTCGCTTTGCGGCACTCCAACAAGGGGTGGCTCTCTCGGGGCTCTCTTCAAGCTGGGCTGCATTTGTCGCGCACTCTGCCGGTTTCCTGAAGCCGGGTGGGCGTCTTGCACTTGTGTTGCCAGCCGAACTCCTGAGCGTCAATTACGCAGCGCCAGTCCGGCGATTCCTGCTCGAGCGATTCGCCCGCGTTGAGCTGGTGGTCTTCGACGAGCAAGTTTTTCCGGATGCCGAGGCGGACACAGTCTTGGTGAAGGCCGAGGGTTGGGGCCAAACTCCCCGCGGGAGCGCTGTACTCCGTCAGACACGGAACGCCATGAGCTTGGGATCTCTTAGGCAAGGTTCGACGTGGGCGCCTGTTGATCTTTCCGACAGATGGTCGCCGCTCGCGCTCAACGATCTGACGCTCAGAGCGATGGGTGCCCTCCGCAACGCTGAGGCGTTCGTCCCGCTTGCTGAGTATGGGGACACATCTCTTGGTGCTGTCACTGGGGCCAACCGATATTTTGCCCTCTCGCCCGCGCGGGTTGCGGACCTAGGGATCCCGCGACGAGATCTGGTTCGGATAAGTCCACCCGGCAGCGCACATCTCCGCGGGCTGGAGTTCACATCTGCTGCCCTAGATCGACTCGGCGCTGAAGGCCAGTCGACCTGGTTGCTCAGCCCAAGTCATAGACCGGCGGAGGCGACACTCAGCTACATTTCCTCTGGCTCAGCCACTGGAATCGACTTGGCCTACAAGTGCCGAGTGAGGAAGCCGTGGTGGCGGGTCCCCCTTCTGGCTGTACCGGATCTCTTCCTGACCTACATGAACGCAGATACTGCAAGGCTCACGACGAATCGCGCAGGCGCACGTCACCTCAACAGCGTGCACGGGGTCTATTTGAACGGCCACACACGCGAATTGGCGAATGATGTGCTTCCTGTCGCGTCGCTAAACACGATGACCGTCTTGTCCGCGGAGCTCGTCGGCCGCTCCTACGGCGGCGGAATCCTCAAACTTGAGCCCAGAGAGGCAGACAAGTGGTGGATGCCCTCGTTGATGGCTCTGGAGCACAACCGGAAGGCACTCCGGACGCTCAAGCCCCAAGTCGAAGTATTGCTTCGCGAACGCCAGCTCGAGGTAGCGATCCGACTTGTGGATGAAGTGGTCTTGGACGGATTGGTGTCGGAACGTGAACTGAAGGCACTGAGGTCGGACCGCATTGCGCTCGCAGCACGACGTGCCTTACGTGGGAAGAGCCGCAATAGGAGCGAGGACTGATGGAGAGCAGACCGGATTCGTTCAGTGCCTTCGACGCTGAGCTCGCGTCCGCTTCGATGACCGACCCGTGGCTTCACGGTCGAGGTGAGGAGCCGTTTTACTCGCCTGACTTTGAGTTGCTGGAACGGCTCCTGACTATTCCGGTTCGTGGTGAGAAGGGTTCGGCCAGCGGTGCGCTCGCCAATGGTGTCGACTCGTGGCTGGCTCATGAGTTGCGCCGGGCAGGATTTGGACCGGATGAGGTGTGGCCGCGGGCGTCCCGACCGAGAGTTCTGCCTCGCGAGGTGGCTCTCCTTCTCGAGAAGCTTCCGCGAGCATTGGCCGATGAGGTGCGTCAAAAGCTGGAAACGATGTCCGTGGTGGCACCCACCGACGCGAAGTACCTCGGACGGGCCTACGAGAAGCAGGTAGATGTTTCGATCTCCCGTTGGGATCGTGGACCAGAGCTTCTGATTTCAACGAAGACGCAGGTCTCGTCCTTCGGGAAGAACCTCTCGAACAGGTTTGAAGAAGCGTACGGCGACGCGGGGAACCTGCGTAGTCGGTATCCGTTGGCGGCGGTTGGCTTCTTCTTCGTTCAACGCTCGACAGTCCTGCGAGATGAGCCCGCCGCGTTCGAGCGCACCGTTGACATGATGCGGAAGCTTCGGGATATCGGCGACGGCAACGGCTATACCGCGACCGGGTTGGCGCTAGTCAGTTGGACCGATGAAGATCCAGAGGTCAAAGTCGAACTTGGACAGGTCCCGGTCGACATCAGACCCGAACAGTTCTTCACGCGGATCATCGATCGCGTCTTGCTGGCCTCTTCGGTAGGGCACCACGTCCAGGTTCGAGGGGGCTTTGAGAGGCGACAATTGGCGCTTGAGGAGGACTTTACCGCCTAGCTCATCTCAATTCGGGTGCGAGAGCTTCCTGATTCTCCGTTCCGAAGTGATGTCGGAGAATGCGCTTTTGGCTACTTGCCCCGCCGCTTTAGGTTCTCATAAGCGGTGGTCGTTGCAGAGAGTACGTGCAAGACGCATCCGAACAGGTGAAGACCAATTCCCACCGTTATGCCGAAAAGGACAGGGCTGACGACAGCGGTTGGATCCTGCACCGCTGCGACCGCTCCTGTGATCAGGGTCAGGGCCAACGCCACGAGCGAGGCGTACAAGACACCAGCAAACATCTCGTCGATCAACGGTCGGACTCGCAAATCTTCCATGGGAGTGTCCGGTCCCGTCGCCTCATCGTTAGTCGCGTCGTAGCTCACTCGGAGTTGAAACACGAAGATGGCGTGGGCGAACAAGAGCCCCCCAAGGACTCCAAAGCTTGAGGCGATAACAGCCGGGTCCCTGAACTGGACAATCTCCGCAGTTGACAGAAATCCCGCTGCCACTCCGCCGATGACGGGAACGGCAATCAGCAACGTGAAGTACAGATAGGAGATTTGGCGCACGCGACCGCGGGTAGGCCAGATGACGCCCAAGACCCCTTCTAGCAAAAAGCGCAATGGTTAGGCCTTCCACTCATGCGCAACCCATTGCTGCGCAGCCTCGCTGTTCACCCAGTTGGGATCCCAGCTCTTCTGGAGCCCTTTGTAAAACGTCTTGACCTGCTCATCGACTTCTCGGTGAAAGCTGGGGATATCCAGGGGGGGCTGGCCGTGGTCTGTGAGAAGTGCACGGACAGAGGGAACTCCGTCGGTACCCAAAGCGAATTTCTTCTGGCGACCGTCTCGTTCCACCGTTACGTACACGTCTTCGTCGGGGTCCTGTAGGTCCCCCTCGCCCCGTCGGAGCCCGATGAACGATGCGGCCTCAATCTGGCGATTTCGAAGTCGATCCCAGATTTCCTGAGGCCAGTAGCGTGTCCCACGAGGAGGGACTGCCGTATGGATCACGCTACCGCGGACGAACTCGTCCGTGCGGTCGGGGTCTAGTCCAGTTGAGTAGTTCAAGGGCTGGGTGTGTTGCACTACAGAAACTTCGAGCAGCTGCCCAGAGGCCGACCATGCTGACTGTTCAAGGACGGTCTCGTAGGGGAACCAAAACTCCGGGTGACGCTCGGACATCACCTCACGAAACGATGTGACCAATCCGCCTCCGCTCACTGACCCCGACTTGTACTCAAGTGCAATAGCCAGTCGAGTGGCGCCCGGAGGGGCCCAAACAGTCAACCGAGATTCGGTGGTCGGGGCCTCATCCTCTGACTTCTCGTGAGTCTTCTCATGGGTCTTGACGTTGTAGGTGCTGCCGGGCTCCCCGAAAAGTCCCGACTCGGTGATTACAGTGATCGAGTAGCCGCGAGGCACGACATCCTTCACCTGCAGATACCGACTCCTCGCGCTGTCCACAATCGGGTTTGAGCGGGCATGGCTCAGGAACGCGCCGAAGTGCGACATCAGATGATGACCATCAACGTTCTCGTTACCCCCTTCGTAATCCTTCTTGCGAGGCTTTGCGTGGAGTGTCTTCAGCGCGAGTGAGGTCTTCGTCATTCGAGGGCTTTCGGGGTCGTTGGGAGAGTATGTCTCATCATTATCGAGAGTTCTTGTTTTGGATAGGGCCTGCCCCTTCGCCACAGCGCCACGGCCTGCTGCGAAAGGCGCCACTTAGAACTCTTCAAGCCGGACGGTCATGAAGACCTCGACCCAGGCCCACCGACGGCTTAGGGAGCGTCAAACCTGGGAAGACCGCAGGGCGCGGTCGCCCAGGGTGACGAGTGCCATGTGGGGCACGGTCAGGGCCGCCAGCCCGATGAACACCACGCGGAGCAGCTGCTCGTCGAGGGCGGCGGTGCCGGCGGTATCCACGAGGAACACCGCCGCGAGCGCGAGCGGCGCGAGCGTGTACGCGGCGACCACGAGCAGCGTCAGGCGTCGGCCGTGGCCGTGCTCCTCCCGGAAACCCCCGCGCAGGTGCCGGGCGCTGTGCAGGGCGCAGAAGTAGACGATGAAGAACATCAGCGGCGGAGCCAGCAGGGCGAGAGCGGCCGCGCCGAGCAGCTCGAACGCCTCGTGCGGCGCGCGGCGGGCGGCGATGACCGCGGCGACCGCCAGGCCGACGAGTAGCACGGGCCCGAGCGCGGCCTGCGCGGCGGCCACCGCACGCGCGCCGTCGCCCGCGAGGGTGACGTAGAGGTCGGCCACCGCATCCTGATCGCGCAGCGACGGCAGGCTGAGCAGGGCCGCGCCGGTGAGGAAGCGGAGGGCGAGCGGGCGCGCGCGGTTCCAGTCGCTGCCGAAGTGGGCGGCCGAGATGAGTAGGAACGCGACGAGGCTCGGCACGGGTGTCAGCAGCCACAGGCTGACGACCGCCGCCGCGACCGCCGTGTAGCCGAGGTTGAACGCCGCGAACGTCAGCGGCGTGCGCCACAGCCCGAGCCGGCGCGCGATGAGCGGGTCGAGCGCACCGTGCGGCATGCCGAGCACCGCGGCGAGGATCGCGATGGCGGCGATCTGCACCACGAGCGGCGGCTCGGGGTCGGCGATCAGGAAGGCGAGCGCGGTCAGCAGCGCGAGCGGCAGGAACAGACGCGTCTCGAACGGGATGCGGGCGCGCGGTTCGCGAGCCCCCGACGGCGCTCCGACCGGCGTGGTCGGGTCGGCCGCGACCGTCACCGCGCGACCCGCTGCGCCACCGCGGCGCTCGCCGCCGCTACGAGCCGCTCGCGCCGGTCGGGCAGCTGCGCCAGGAACGGCAGCAGCGGCAGGCTCAGGATGATGCTCGCGAGGTCGCCGGCCGACGCGCGGTCGGTGAGGAAGCGCAGCAGGCGGCGCGGCGGCACGCGGGTCGCCATCGCCAGGAAGTAGTCGGCCGAGCGCTCGGGATGTGCGCGCAGCGCCTGCAGGAAGATCCTGTCCATCTGCCGCCGCACCCAGGGCTCGCGCGGGTGCGCGGGCGGGGCCTCCCCGCGCGCGAGGGCCGCCGCGCACCGCGTCGCCCAGCGCTGGATGCGGAGGAACGCGTACCCCGAGGCGTCGCGCAGAGCGCCGCCGGCGTTGCCGGCGAGCGCGACGCCGGCGAGGGGCGCGGTGGGAGCATCCAGTCGACCCATCGGCAGGATGCCCTGCTCCTCCCGCACGACGACCGCGTCGCCCAGCCCGAGGGCGGCAAGCTCGGCGTCGCGCTCGGCCGCGACCTCGTCGAGCGGCAGGGGAGTCGGGCTGAAGCGCGTCCACTCCACGAGCGCACGCGTTGAGCTGAGGGGGAGCACGTACACGAAGCCGAGGCCCTCGGCGCCACTGCGCATGCGGGTCATCAGGCCGACCGCGTCGGCGTCGGTCGCGAGTCTGCCCCCATGCTCGATCTCGACGCCGCTGAAGCACTGGTAGAGCAGCGCGCGGGTGCGCTGCGGGCGGGTGTCGACGACCCGGCGCGCGAGCACCGGGCCCGCGTCGGTCGTGACGCGCACCCCGTCGCCGCCGTCGTCGAGGGTGACCCCTGCAAGCTCGTGCGCCCCGACGCCGAGGTGAAGGGTAATGCGCGGGTCGGTCGCGATCGCGTCGAGCGCCCAGCGGTAGAAGTCGATGCCGCGGATGTACTGGTACGTCACGCCCGGCACGCGGTGGGTCGCCGCACGGCCGTCGAGGCCGCGGTAGGTCCAGCCGCTCCACTCGTGGGCGACGATGCTGCGCAGTTCGTGGTGGTCGTGGTGCCAGAAGCTCCAGCTGCGGTCGTCGCCGTGATCGGTGCGCGGGTCGATCACGGCGACCCGCAGGTCGCCGTCACCCTGCGCCATCCGTGCCGCGAGCGAGAGCCCCGCGCAGCCCGCGCCGAGGATCACCAGGTCGTACGGCTCGTCGGTCACGAGCGGCAGCGCGGTCATCGGCGACTCCACGGCGGGGGACGGGGGCGGCGGGGAGGGGCCCCGACCCGCTGACGCTAAGCGCGCCGCCTGGAGCCCCACCGCCCATCGCCTGCGGAGAACCTGGGTGGCGCATCCATGCTCGCCGTGCTCGATCACCGAGGCGCAGGGGGAGGCGCAGGGGGCAGCGCAGGGGAGGCGCAAGGCCGGCGCAGGGGTTGCGGCGGTACCGTTGACGCATGACGTCGCCCGATGCAGCCCCGTCGGCCGACGCCGACGCGACCCCCACCCTCACCTTCGCCGACCTCGGGCTCGGCGATGCCGTCCTCAAGGCGCTGCGCGACGTCGGCTACGAGACGCCGTCGGCGATCCAGGCCGCGACGATTCCGACCCTGCTCGCCGGCCGCGACGTCGTCGGCCTCGCCCAGACGGGCACAGGCAAGACTGCCGCGTTCGCCCTGCCGATCGTCGACCGACTGGATGCGACGCAGAAGACCCCGCAGGCCCTCGTGCTCGCACCCACGCGCGAGCTCGCCCTGCAGGTGTGCGAGGCGTTCGAGAAGTACGCCGCCCACCTGCGCGGGGTGCACGTGCTGCCGGTGTACGGCGGGCAGGCCTACGGCGTGCAGCTCTCGGCGCTGCGCCGCGGCGTGCACGTCGTCGTCGGCACGCCCGGCCGCATCATGGATCACCTCGCGAAGGGCACGCTCGACCTGAGCGCCCTCAAGTACCTCGTGCTCGACGAGGCCGACGAGATGCTCAAGATGGGCTTCGCGGAGGACGTCGAGACGATCCTCGCCGAGACCCCGGTCGACAAGCAGGTCGCCCTGTTCTCGGCGACCATGCCGCCGGCGATCCGCCGCATCGCGCAGCAGCACCTCCGCGACGCGGAGGAGATCACGGTGAAGACCACCACGACGACCTCGGCGAACACGACCCAGCGCTACCTCGTGGTGTCCTATGCACAGAAGGTCGATGCTCTGACGCGCATTCTCGAGGTCGAGAACTTCGACGGCCTCATCGTGTTCGTGCGCACCAAGAACGAGACCGAGGCGCTCGCCGAGAAGCTGCGGGCCCGCGGCTACTCGGCCGCGGCGATCAGCGGCGACGTCGCGCAGGCGCAGCGCGAGCGCACGGTCAACCAGCTGAAGGCGGGCAAGCTCGACATCCTCGTCGCGACCGACGTCGCCGCGCGTGGGCTTGACGTCGATCGCATCAGCCACGTCGTCAACTTCGACATCCCCGTCGACACCGAGTCGTACGTGCACCGCATCGGCCGCACGGGCCGGGCGGGTCGCTCAGGTGCGGCCATCAGCTTCATCACCCCGCGCGAGCGCCGACTGCTCGACGCGATCGAGAAGGCGACCCGCCAGCCCCTCACCGAGATGCGTCTGCCGAGCGTGGAGGACATCAACACCACGCGCCTCGCCCGCTTCGACGATGCGATCACGGCCGCCCTCGGGCAGGCCGAGCGCATCGCCGAGTTCCGCGACATCGTCGCCCACTACGTCGAGCACCACGACGTGGCCGAGCTCGATGTCGCCGCGGCGCTCGCGCTCGTGGCGCAGGGCGACACCCCGCTGCTGCTCTCCGAAGAGGAGGAGCGCGCCGCGCGCGCTGACGAGCGACGGGCGCGGGATGCCCGCTCCGACCGCGACGGCGGCGCGAGCCGCGGCGCATCGGGCGATGATGCTCGCGGCGAGCGTCGTCCGCGCCGCGACTCCGGCTCGTTCGCGAAGTACCGCATCGAGGTCGGCCGGCGGCACCGCGTCGAGCCGCGCCAGATCGTCGGCGCGATCGCCAATGAGGGCGGGCTCGGCCGCGACGACTTCGGCGCGATCCAGATTCTCTCGGACTTCTCGATCGTGGAGCTGCCCGCCGACCTGTCGCCTGCCGTTCTGAAGAAGCTGGCCGGCACGCGCATCAGCGGCAAGCTCATCGAGATCCAGCCCGACCGCGGCCGGCCGGGGCGCCGTCCGCGCGAGCGCGGTTAGCTCTCCGGCACGGGGTGGTACCCCCGGGGGGTTTGATAGCATCGTGGCCATGGAGACGACGAACCGACTCGACCTTCTCACCGGCGCGCCCCTCGGCGCTGTGGATTCCGCGGGCGGCTGCTGCGGCGGGGGCGGAGCGTGCATGTGCAGCTCCGGCGCCGCCACCGAGCGCATTCCCCACGACCGGGTCGTCACCGATCCGATCGGTGAGCACGTCGCGGCCGCCCCGTCGACGGATGCGGGCACTGAGTTCCTCGTCACCGGCATGACCTGCGGGCACTGCGTCGCGAGTGTCACGGAGGAGGTCGGCGCGATCGCCGGCGTGCAGAGCGTCGACGTCGTGCTGAAGAAGGGCGGCGCCTCGCGCGTCACCGTGCACGCGGACGGCCCGGTCGACACCGAGGCCGTGCGCGCCGCCGTCGAGGAGGCCGGCTACCAGCTGGCCTGAGCTGAGCTGAGCTGAGCTGAGCTGAGCTGAGCTGAGCTGAGCTGAGCACGGGCGGGGGCGCGGCTGCCTGCTGCGCCCCTTCCTTTTCGCTCTTGACATACCCAGGGGGGGTATGTGAGGATCGCAGCATGATCATCGCAAGCCCGCGGCCTGGCCGTCGAACGACGGTGGTCGCAGCCCTGAGCGCCGCCACCCTCATCCTGACCGGGTGCGTCACGATCACGTCGGGCGGCATGCATGGTTCCGGTGACCTGCCGGAGGACGTCAATGCCGCCGACGTGATGTTCGTGCAGATGATGATCCCGCACCACGAGCAGGCCATCGAGATGGCCGATCTCGTGCTCGACACCCCGGGCGTCGATCCGGCCGTCGTCACGCTCGCCACGCAGATCATGGCGGCGCAGGGGCCGGAGATCGAGCAGATGGAGCAGTGGCTCGACGACTGGGGTATGCCCGCGATGCCCGGTGGCCACGGCGGTCACGGGGGCATGGACGGCATGCTCTCGGAGGAGGAGCTGCAGCGTCTCGATGATGCGGAGGGCGAGGAGGCCACGCGCCTCTTCCTCGAGGGCATGATCGAGCACCACGAGGGGGCCATCGACATGGCCGACGACGTCATCGACGACGGCGAGAACGCCGCCGTGCGCGAACTGGCCGACACGATCATCGTGACCCAGCAGGCCGAGATCGACCTCATGCGCGACCTGCTCGCCGCGCGCTGATCGACCGAGCCCCACCATCTGAGCACCATCGACCGACCACGGAGACCGACGGCATGTCCACCACCGCTCCCGCGCCCGACCTGCAGCTCGAGCTCACGGGCATGACCTGCGCCTCGTGCGCGAACCGCATCGAGCGCAGCCTCAACAAGGTCGCGGGCATCCAGGCGACCGTCAACTACGCGACCGAGAAGGCGACCGTGCGCGCGGTCGAGGGCGGCCCGCTCGACGGCGCACCCCTCGATGTCGATGCCCTCATCGCCGCGGTCGAGAAGGCGGGGTACGGCGCGGCCCTCGTGGCTCCTCCCCGCCCGGCGCCGCTGGGCACCGACGGCGCGGTGACGGATGCGGCGCCGCAGCCCGCCGACGAGCTGGCTCCGCTGCGCCAGCGCCTGGTCACCTCGGCGGCACTCACCCTGCCCGTGCTCGTGCTGTCGATGGTGCCCGCGCTGCAGTTCACCAACTGGCAGTGGCTCGCCCTCACCCTCGCATCGCCCGTCGCCGTCTGGGGGGCATGGCCCTTCCACCGCGCGGCCCTGCGCGGCGCGCGTCACCTCACCACGACGATGGACACCCTGATCTCGGTGGGAGTCACCGCCGCGTACGTGTGGAGCCTGTACGCCCTCTTCTTCGGCGAGGCCGGCATGCCCGGAATGACCATGACGCTCCAGCTGCTCGGCCGGCCGGAGGAGGGCGCCCACGAGATCTACCTCGAGGTCGCCGCCGCCGTCACCGTGTTCATCCTGCTCGGGCGATACCTCGAAGCCCGGGCCAAACGCTCCTCGCGCGAGGCGCTCGACGCCCTTCTGACTCTCGCCGCGAAGGACGCGGCCGTGCTCCGCGACGGCGTCGAGGTGCGCGTGCCCGTCTCGGCGCTGCAGCCCAACGACCGCTTCGTCGTCCGGCCTGGCGAGACCATCGCGACCGACGGCGTCGTCGTGGAGGGCGCCTCGAGCGTCGACGCCTCGCTGCTGACCGGTGAGAGCGTGCCCGTCGACGTCGAACTCGACAGCCGGGTCGTCGGCGGCACCATCAACGTCTCCGGCCGCATCGTCGTCGAGGCATCGCGCGTCGGCGCCGACACCGAGCTCGCCCGTATGGCCCGGCTCGTCGAGGAGGCCCAGACCGGCAAGGCCGAGGTGCAGCGCCTCGCCGATCGGGTGTCGGGAGTCTTCGTGCCGATCGTCTTCGTGCTGTCGCTGCTGACGCTCGTCGGCTGGCTGCTGCTCGATGGCTCGATCGAGCTCGCGTTCACCGCGGCCGTCGCGACGCTCATCATCGCGTGCCCGTGCGCGCTCGGGCTCGCGACCCCGACCGCGCTGCTCGTCGGCACGGGGCGCGGCTCGCAGCTGGGCATCCTCATCCGCGGTCCGCAGGTGCTCGAGAGCACGCGCCGCATCGACACCATCGTGCTCGACAAGACCGGCACGGTCACGACCGGGCAGCTGGCCGTGACCGCCGTCAAGACGGTCGGACAGGTCGATGGCGCGCGGATGCTGGCTCTGGCCGCGGCCGCGGAGGACGGGTCGGAGCATCCGCTCGCCCGGGCGATCGTCGACCACGCCCGCGCGACCGGCCTCGATGCCCTTCCTGCGGCCGAGGAGTTCCGCGCCCACGCGGGCGCCGGCGTCACCGCGGTCGTCGAGGGTCACGCGCTGGCGATCGGCCGCGCCAGCTGGCTGCGCGACGAGTGGGCGATCGACGTGGCCGCGACGCCCGCCGCCGAGCTCGTCGAGCGGTTCGAAGGCGAGGGCGGCACCGCCGTGGTCGTCGCGATCGACGGGGCGGTCGCCGGGGTCGTCGTGCTCGCCGACACGCTCAAGCCCTCCTCGGCCGAAGCGATCGCGCGCTTCCGGGCGCTCGGTCTCGACCCCGTGCTGCTCACGGGCGACAACGAGGGCGCCGCAGCGTCGGTGGCTGCCCAGCTCGGCATCGACGAGGTCTACGCGGCGGTGACTCCCGCCGGCAAGCTCGAGGTGATCCGCGAGCTGCAGGCCGCGGGGCACGTGGTCGCGATGGTCGGCGACGGTGTCAACGACGCCGCCGCGCTCGCCGCGGCCGACCTCGGCATCGCGATGGGCGGCGGCACCGATGCGGCCATGGCGGCCAGCGACCTCACCGTGGTGAGCGGCGACCTGCTCGTCGTCGCCGACGCGATCCGGCTCGCGCGCCGCACGCTGCGGACGATCATCGGCAACCTGTTCTGGGCGTTCGGCTACAACGTGGCGGCGATCCCCGTCGCGATGCTCGGTCTGCTCAACCCGCTGCTCGCCGGGCTCGCGATGGCGTTCTCGAGCGTGTTCGTGGTGACGAACTCGTTGCGGCTGCGCGGCTTCCGCCCCGCACCGCGCTAGTCGCGCGCCGGGGCGCAGATCTGGCCCAAACGGGCGCAATGCACGCGTCCAGAAGCCCGTTTGGCCCAGATCTGGGCCAAACGAGCAGGGGTCAGGCGCGTCGCACTCGCGGCATCCCCAGCGACACCGGCAGGCGCAGCTCGCCGGGAGCGCCGGCCGGCACGACGGGCGACCGCGGCGGCACGGGGGCGACCGGGGTGTAGGCGGCGCCGAGCGCAGGGCGGGCATCCGCATCGCCGCGATTCGGCCAGAGCGCGAAGGCGCGCTCCGCCTGCGCGGTGATCGTCAGCGAGGGGTTGACGCCGAGGTTCGCCGAGATCGCCGCACCGTCGACCACGTGCAGCCCCTCGTGCCCGTACACGCGGTGGTAGGGGTCGACGACCCCGGTCTCGATCGAATCGCCGATTGGGCAGCCGCCGAGGAAGTGCGCGGTCATCGGGATGTCGAACACCTCGCTGATGCCCGACTGCGCGAAGCCGTTCATGTGCTCGGCCATGCTCGCGTATGCCTCGTTGGCCCGCGGGATGAACGTGGGGTTCGGCTCGCCGTGGCCCTGGCTCGAGCGCAGCCGGATGCGCCCGAAGACCGTGCGGTGTGCTCGCACGGTGAGCGAGTTGTCGCGGTTCTGCATGACGAGGCCGACGATCGTGCGGCGGCTCCAGCTGCCGAGGCCGAACACCATGGAGGCCACGCGCGCGGGGTGGCGCAGCAGCTGGCCGAGCCAGAGCAGCCACCGCGGCGTGCGGCCGCCGCCCGGCACGGCGAGCGTCGCGAGCAGCGCGAGCGCGTTCGAGCCGTGGCCGTAGCGGCAGGGCTCGACGTGGGTGTGCTCATCAGGATGGATCGACGAGGTGATGGCCACGCCGCGCGTGAAGTCGACCCCGCGCGCGTGACGCAGGGCGGTGGATGCTCCGCCCAACGACTCGGAGTTCGTGCGGGTCAGCTCGCCCAGCCGGTCGGAGAGCCCGGGAAGGTGCCCCTCCGCCTTCATGCGGTGCAGCAGCTGCTGGGTGCCCCAGGCGCCCGCGGCCACCACCACCTGGTCGGCCGTCCAGACCGTCTCGGTGCGCCGGCCCTTGCCCGTGGTGCGGGTGGTCACCGCGTACCCGCCGCTGCCGTCGGCGCTGCCGCGCGGTTCGAGGCGCGTCACGGTCGTGAGCGCGTGCACCTCGGCACCCGCGCGCTCGGCGAGGTGCAGGTAGTTCTTGACGAGCGTGTTCTTCGCGTTGTGGCGGCAGCCCGTCATGCACTCGCCGCACTCGAGGCAGCCGCGCCGCGCCGGGCCCATGCCCCCGAAGTACGGGTCGGGGCTCTCGACACCCGCGCCCTCGCCGAAGTGCACGCCGACGGGCGTCAGATGGAACGAGTCGGGCACGCCCATGTCGGCGGCGACCTTCTGCATGATCTCGTCGGCCGGCGTGATCGAGGGGTTGAGCGTGACACCGAGCATGCGCGAGGCCTGGTCGTAGTAGGCGTCGAGCTCGGCCTTCCATTCGGTGATGTGCCCCCACTGGCGGTCGCGGAAGAACGCGTCGCTCGCCGGCCGGTACAGCGTGTTGGCGTAGACGAGCGAGCCCCCGCCGACGCCCGCGCCGGCGAGGATCATGACATCGCTCAGCAGGTGGATGCGCTGGATGCCGAACAGCCCGAGAGCGGGAGCCCAGAAGAACGTGCGCAGGTTCCACGAGGTGCGGGCGAACTCGTCGTCCGCGAAGCGGCGACCCGCCTCGAGCACCGCGACCGAGTAGCCCTTCTCGACGAGGCGCAGGGCGGCCACCGAACCGCCGAAGCCCGAGCCGATGACCACGACGTCGTAGTGGCGGTCACCGGTGACCGCGGCAGTGGCCGGCATCGTCATCCCTTTCGATAGCTGTCGATGGCGGCGGCGCCGATGGGGGCGGCGATGACCCACGAGTCGATGCCCGCGAACCGCGTGAGGCGCCGCGCGGTGACGTGCGCCGTGCGGTTGTCGACGAACCACAGCGGGGTGGGCGAGGGCTTCCACACGCCCGAGCCGACCGTGCGCTCGACATGCTCGGGGTCGAGCAGCAGCGCGTTGTGCACCACGCCGATGCCGCTGCCGACCTCGGCGAGCGTGTTGCCCGGGTAGGCGCCCCAGCTGCCGCCGGGCATGCCGAACACCGTGCCCGTCCAGGCGTTGATGCCGATCGTGCCGTAGTGCAGCTCGGCGACGGCGCGATCGAAGTGCTCGCCCAGCGCCTCGCGCGTGCGGGGGTGGATGTGGATGCCCGCGCCCAGGTGCCCGACCAGGCGATCGTTGGCGAAGCGCACGGCGGCGTCGAGGAACGCCTGCGGTTCACGCGAGCCGGGCAGCCGCACGACGCCGAGCACCGGGCCGAACGCCTCGACCGTGAACAGGTGCTCGTCGGCCTTCTCGGGGTCGAGGTGGTCGACGAGGGTGCGCGGAGCCTCGGGGTCGCCGCCGAGCACGCTCGCCTCGGGGTGCACGGTGACGGTCGCGAGCTGGCGGCTGGATGCTCCCGGGTAGTAGGCCGGCCGCTCGGGCGCCTCGGCGAGCCGCCGCTTGAGCGCCTCGACGAACTCGTCGGCGCGCTGCCACGCGGCCGGGATGACGACGATCTGCGTCGCGACGCAGTTGAAGCCGCTGTTGTGCAGGCGCTCGGTGGCGATCGCGCGTGCGATCTCGTCGACGTTCTCGCTCGTCCAGCCGTCCTCCGGCACCACGATCGACGGGCCGACGCCGCCGAGCTCGCTCGTGATCGGCTTCGTCAGCAGGGGCGTGCCGGCCTTCTTGCGCTTCGCGGCCTCGGCGTCGGTGCCCCAGACGATGGCGTCATGGCTGTGCTTGCTGCCGGTGATGTGCACCGCATCCACCGCGTCATGCGCGATGAGGGCGGCGCCCAGCTCGTGGTCGCCCTCGGTGATGTGCACGACGCCCAGCTCGATGAGAGGCGCGAACGCGGCGCGCAGGGCATCGCCGATGGCGCTGTTGACGGGGTTGAGCTTGACGATCACGGCCGAGGCCTCGCCGTAGAGCGCGGTCAGCACGTCGAGGGCGGGAATGCCCGTGATGTTGCCCGCACCGAGCACGAGAGTGACGCGGGCCGGGCGGTTCGGGTCGCGCAGCGCGCGCGCGATGCCGCGGCGCGCCTGGTCGAGCGAGACGCCCGGCCGCAGCCACAGCCGCGCCTCGTAGCCAGGCAGCACGAGGTCTTTCGTGAGATACGGAAAGACCTTGAGCGTCGTTCGACCCCCCGGAGCCGTGCCGAGCTCGACCTCGTCGAGCGGCGAGCGGCCCTTCTCGAGCAGGCCGAGGGTCTTCTCGATCGCACTCGTCGCGCTGATGAGCGCGTACGGGCCGCTCGACCACTCCTCGCCCGCGGCGGGACTGTGCGGGTCGATGCGCTTCACCGCGCACGCCGCCTCGACCCAGGCGGGGGCCGCCTCGAGAGCGGCGGCGCGGATGGCGCGCAGCAGCGCGCGCCGCTCGGGCATCGTCATGCGCACCCAGTGCTCCGCCCCCGCGCGCAGGGTGCGGAGGGTGGGCTCGAGCTCGGCGATCGTGGCCATCTCAGGCGTCCTTCCGCTGCCCCTCGTCAGTGAGGCGACAGCGCTTCGACCCTACTCGCGGCGGCCGGAGGCTCCCTCCCCCTTTGTGCGGGGGCTACAGGCCGAGCAGCCCCCGCAGCGCGGCGACATCGTCGGCGACCGCCACCGCGTGCGCGTGCTCGGCGTCATCGCCGTAGCCCCAGCGCACCGCGATGGTCGGAATGCCGTGGGCGGCAGCCCCCTCGACGTCGTGCACGCGGTCGCCGACCATGACGGGGCGCGAGAGATCGGCATCCATCGCGCGCAGGCGCACCAGGGCCTCGGCGACCACGTCGGCCTTCGCGCTGCGGGTCTCGTCGGCCGACGCGCCGGTGATGATCGTGAAGTGCTGGGCGATCGTGAAGTGCTCGAGCATGAGCGTCGCCGGCAGCTCGGGCTTGGAGGTCGCGAGGCTGAGGGGGATGCCCGCCTCGGCGATATCGCGCACGAGCTCGCCCATGCCGGGGTAGAGCACGGCGTCGTAGGCGCCGCGGTCGAGGTACCGCTCGCGGTAGATCTCGAGCGCCCGCATCCGCTCGTCGAGGGTCATGCCGGCGCGGTCGCGGAACGAGTCGAGAATCGGCGGGCCGACGTAGCGCAGCAGCTCGTCGGCATCGGGCACCTGCCGCCCCAGAGCCGCGAACGTGTAGGCCAGCGTGTCGGTGATGCCGGGCGCCGAGTCGGTGATCGTGCCGTCGAGGTCGAGCAGGATCGCGGTGTAGGGGAGGGATGTCATGAGGCTCTGAGCGTATCCAGAGCCGCATTGGCGCAAGGCGAACGCGGGGCCGCCCCCGTCAGGTGCGTCTGGTCGGCGACCTTGAGACCATGGCGCACCGCACCCCTTCTCGTTCGGCTGACCCGCGGTCACCGCGACTTCTTCGAATCGGAGCCTCTCGTGTCTCTCGACCTCACGCGCGGGGCGGCCGTGACCGCCGTCTCGGCCGCATTGCTGATCTCGCTGGGCGCGCTGCCGGCATCGGCAGCTACCGTCGTCGCCACCATCTCCGTCGGAGCCCTGCCGGTCGGAGTCGCCGTCTCGCCCGACGGCTCGCTCGTGTACGTGACGAACCTGAACAGCAACTCCGTTTCGGTCATCGACGCCGACACGCAGGCGGTGACGGCGACCATCTCCGTGGGTGCACGGCCGCATGGGGTGGCCTTCACTCCGGACGGGTCGACGGCCTTCGTCACGAATCTCGACAGCAACACGGTGTCGGTGATCACCGTGGCTACCAGCACGGCCGCATCCTCCATCGCCGTCGGCCAATCGCCCCACGATGTCGCGGTGACCCCGGACGGCTCGACGGCGTATGTCACAAACCGCGCGAGCGACACCATCTCGGTGATCGATGTCGCAGCCGGCACGACAGGCACCCCGATCGCGGTCGGCGACCAGCCCTTCGGAGTCGCCGTGTCGCCGGATGGCGCGGAGGCCTTCGTGACCAATATCGGTGCCGACACCGTCTCGGTGATCGATACGGCCACGGCGTCGGTCGTGGCGACCATTCCGGTGGGTCCGGCTCCCCTCGGCGTCGCCTTCGCGCCCGATGGCGCCACGGCCTACGTCACCAACCATGGCAACAACACGGTCTCGGTCATCGACGTCGCCACCCGCACGACGACGAGCCCGATCACGGTCGGAAACAGCCCGTGGGAGGTCGCCGTGACCCCCGACGGCACCACGGCGTACGTCGTGAACCTCGGCCCGAGCACCGTCTCGGTCGTCGACCTCGCAGCCGGGGCAACCCGCGGCTCGGAGATCGCCGTGCAGTCGGGTGCACGAGCCATGGCGTTCTCGCCCGACGGCACCCTCGCCTGGGTCGCCAACCAGAACAGCGGCACCGTCTCGGTTGTCACCATCGAGACGCCCGCCGTGCTGGCCGACACCGACACCCTTCCGACTCTCGTTGTGGGCGCTCCCGTGACGTTCCGCGCCGCGGTGTCGTCCGGAACGCCTGGCGCCGATTTCGCCATCTCCGACGGCGCACTGCCGGCGGGACTGAGTCTCGACACCGAGTCCGGCGTGATCTCGGGCACTCCGACGACCGCGGGTGACTTCGAGTTCACCCTCTCCGCCACCAACGTCGTCCAGACGGTGACGGCGACCTACGTCGGCACCGTCGACGTGGCGCCCACGCCGGAACTCGCCGCGACGGGGAGCGCTCCCTGGTCGCTCGCGATGGGCGCGGGGGCAGCGGGGATCCTCCTCGGCGCGTTACTGCTCGCGCGCGGCGGGCGGGCTCATCGCAGTTCCATCGGCAGAGCCTGATCGAGGCTCGACCGCCAAGACTCGCGAGCGTATTGACGCTTTGCGAACGCCCGCGGCGATCGGACATTAGTAGAAGCTGATTCTTTTCTGATTCACTCGCGGAGTCCTCTGCCCTCGTCACCCGAAAGGACATCCCCGTGACGAACCCCTCCCGCCTGCTGCGGTCGCGGGCGACCGCGGCGCTCGCCGTCGTCGCCCTCGCGGCTACCGCGACCGGCGTGCTCGCCAGCGCCGCCTCGGCCAGCCACTTCCGCGCCAGCGGCCCCGACTTCTCGGTCTCCGGCGACACCGCCACCTGGGAGATCGTGACCGCCTGGGCCAGCAACGACCACGACACCTTCGTCGGGCTTGGCAACACGACCGATGTTCGCGCGATCTCCTCGTATGCCGACGCACCCGGCACGGGCATCTCGACCGGCGTGACGCTCGAGGTGATCAGCGAGGTCGAGTCGGATGAGCCGCTGTACGCCCAGGTCGTCGAGACGTTCCAGGGCGACCTGTCGAGCCTGCCCGACGGACTGTACGAGCTCTACGTCGAGGAATGCTGCCGCGTGGACGACATCTCGAACAGCGCGGCGGAGGACTTCTCGCAGTGGGTGCGGTTCAGCAAGAGCGGCGGCGTCTACAGCGTCGCGCCGCGCCTGACCTCGCCGATCATCTACGCGCCCCTCGCGCTCGACGGCACGACCACGATGGTCTCGTACGCAGCGCCGGGCGCCGCGTCCTGGTCGGTCGTGTCCGACTCCAACAGCCCGTTCCTCGGCTCGAACGCCCTGCCGTGCTCGACCTTCAGCGGCGGCGCCCTCGAGATCGGGGCGGAGCACTGCGGCGTCGGTGAGGTCTGGGCTGACATCTACGTCGCCGGGTCGTTCTGGGCCTTCAAGACGGAGATCGTCGATGCGGCCGGTCGCCAGAGCGTCGCCGAGACCCTCTTCCGCGTCGAGAGCATCCCCGCGCCCTACATCGACCGCCACGCCTGGGTCAACGGGGGCGCCTCCGCCCAGATCTGGGCCTTCGCCGAAGACGTCGTCGTCACCAGCTGGGCCGTGACCTGCACCAACATCGCCGATCCGACGGACATCCTCACCGGCACCGGCACCTCGATGCCTGTCACCGTGAACGGGTTCACGGCGGCCGAGACCTACGACTGCATCGCCGCGGCGACCAACGGAGCCGGCACCGGCACGACGGGGCCCGGGGACTACGGCGACATCACGGCGCCGGATCTCGCCCTCGCTCTCGACTTCGGCCCCGGCGACATCTATGCCGGCAACAGTGCGCTGCTCGAGGGCTCGGGCCTCGACCCCGAGAGCGCCTACACCCTCACCATGTACTCCGACCCGATCGAGCTGTACTCCGGCATCACCGACCCGAGCGGCTCGTTCTCGAACGAGGTCATCATTCCGGAGGAGGCGTGCATCCCCGGTGAGCACGAGCTGCGCCTCGTCGGCTTCTCGCAGGACGCCGAGGTGAGCGCCTCGCAGTACGTCGAGATCGACGAGAACTGCTACGTGGTCGCGGTCAACGGGCAGCAGCTCCAGCTCGCCGCGACCGGTGCCTCGCCGGTGGCCGTCGGTGCGGGCCTGGCCGGTCTCACCCTCGCCCTCGCGGGTGCCGCGCTCATGGCCCTGCGCGGCGCGCGGCGGGCATCCACGACGACCGCCTGATCGAACCGCCTCGAACTGCCCCGGCTGGTTGAAGCCGGGGCAGTTCGTCGATGCGGCCGCCTAGCGTGCGGCGCGCGAACGGAGTGAGCGCAGCGTCAGCGCCCCGGCCACCGACAGCGCCAGAGCGAGCGCAAGCAGCAGGGGCAGAGCGGGCGATGGACCGGTCGCCGCGAGCCCACCGCCGGTGAGGGCGGCATCGTCACTCGCGTCGCCCTCGCCCTCGTCGTCGGGCAGCGGCAGCGTCGGCAGGTCGCTGTCGACCGGCAGGGCGGCGAGCTCGTCGTCCCAGACGACGTCCGTCACGCCGACCACCGAGACACCGGCGGCGCGGACGGTGCGCGAGATGGTGCCCGCGAGAGCGTCGTCGTCGGTCACGATGTACTCGTCGACGGCCCAGCACGTCGTCCACGCGCCCGGTTCGAGGGCGATCGCATCGCACGTGACGGTGCCGAAGACGGGGTCATCGACGGTGACGTTGTCGAGCGGCGCGTTGCCGGCGTTCGTGACGGTGAACCAGGCACGGATGCGGTCGCCCGCGATCGGCGTGCCGCCTGGGTCGGTCGCGCTCAGGTTCTCGTGCGTCACGGCCACGGTGATCGCCGGCTGCAGAGCGGCCGTGCTGATCGTGGCGATCGACTCGGCCGACTCGACGGCCGCGGCCCCGAACGGCGGCGTCGCCCGCGCGACGGCGCCGTTGGCCACCGAGCCGGCGCCGAGGTCGGCCGCGTCGACCGTGCGCACCGCGGTGGCGGTGCACGTCGCCGTCTCGTCGACCGCGAGCGTGGTCGGAACGCAGGTGATCGTGCCGCCCTCGGTGTCGATGACGCCGACGTCGGTCAGCGTGACGTCGCCGGTGTTGGTGACGAGGTACGACCAGGTGATCGTGTCGCCGACGGCCGCGGCGTCCTGCCGCTCGGCCGGGCTCACCGTGCCGGTGGTCACGATCGAGAGCGCGGGCGCATCCGGTGCGACGGCGGTCTCGGTCGTGTTCGAGGTCGACGTCATGGCCGTTGCGGTGACGGTGTCGGTGAACTGCGCGGTCGCCGTGTTCTCGACCCCCGCCAGCGCGGCGACGTCGTCGACGACGACCGAGAAGCTGACCGCGGCGGATGCTCCGACCGCGAGGCTTCCGCCCGACGACTCCGTCGCCCCCGCGCCGACCGGCACCCGCAGCTCGCGCGTCGCCGGGTCGTACGTGCCGAGGTCAGAGTTCAGGGATCCGGGCACGAGCGTCACGCCGGCCGGCAGCACGTCGCTGAGCACGACACCCGTCGCTGCGGCGCCCCCGTCGTTGCGCGTCGCGATCGTGTAGGTGAGCGTCTCGCCGAGGCGCACGGGGTCGCTCGCGGCGGAGGTGTCGACGCTCTTGGTCGTGACGAGGCAGGCGCTCGAGGTCACCGAGACGTCGTCGATGAAGTTGCCGAAGGTGGCGTTGCCGTTGGCGCTGCTGATCGACACGAACGCGAGCCGCGTCGTCGTCTGCCCGGCCGGAACGGTGTACAGGCCGGAGTAGGTGGTCCAGGTGAGACCGGTCGACGCCGTCGTCTGCAGTGCGAGGGTCGTGTCGGGCGCGCCCAGGCGCACCTCCATGACGTCGACGCCGGTGCGGCCGCGGTGCTGCACCTGCCAGCGGATCGTCTCGCCCGGGGTCGTGGCGATGTCCTGGAACATCGTCGCCCGCTGGTTCGCATTGATCTCCGCGAACTGCGAGCCCTGCGGCACCGGCACGCCCTGGAACGGTGAGCGCCAGATCTCGATGCGGTTGTCGGTCGCGCTGGTCTCCCAGCCGGGAACGGCCGACTCGAGCACCGACGACCAGCTGTTGGCGGCGATGCTCGGGGTCTCGAACGACCCGTTCTCGAGCGCGACGGGCGCGCAGGCGGTGGGGCTCTGCAGTGCCGCGGCCGGCGAGAGGGGAGAGGTGGGCACGACGACGCCCGCCAGGCCGAGCGTGACGGCCCAGGCGGCCGCCGCGGCACGACGGCGCGCGCGAGAATTCGGGTAGTGCTGCACGGGTTCGGGCTCCCTGCGAGTGGGTGAAAGTGAAGAGTATCCAGCCTTGTGCCGGGGCGGGAGGGGTTCTGGCTGGGAAAGGCTCCGCATCCCACTCCCAAAAGGCGGGGTGCGCGCGAGCAACTAGAAGAGGCGCGGAACCCCGTCGTCCATGCCGCGCATGGCGTCGTAGTCGAGCAGCAGGCAGCGGATGCCGCGGTCTTCGGCGAGCGTGCGCGCCTGCGGCGTGATCTCCTGCGCGGCGAACACGCCGGCCACCGGCGCGAGCAGCGGGTCGCGGTTCATGAGCTCGAGGTAGCGCGTCAGCTGCTCGACACCGTCGATGCCGCCCCGGCGCTTGATCTCGACGGCAACGGACGCTCCGCTCGCGTCGCGCGCCAAAATGTCGACCGGGCCGATCGCCGTCATGTACTCGCGGCGCACGAGCGTGAAGCCCGGCCCAAGCAGCTCGATGTGCTCGGCCAGCAGCTTCTGCAGGTGGGCCTCGACACCGTCTTTCTGCAGACCCGGGTCGACGCCAAGCTCGTGCGCCGAGTCGTGCAGCACCTCGTGGATGCTCACCACGAGCAGGTCGGCCGTCTTCGCGTGCGTGACGCGCCACAGCTCGACCACGCCGGCCTCGCGCTGGTCGTCGTCGGGCTCATCGACGACGAGCGTGCACGGCGGGCTCATCCAGTTGAGTGGCTTGTAGCTGAGGGAATCGGCGTGCACGAGCAGGCTGCCGTCGCTCTTGTGGATCAGCAGGCGCGTCGCGAGCGGCAGGTGCGCGCTGAGCCGACCGGCGTAGTCGACCGAGCAGCGGGCAATGACGAGACGCACCCGTTATGCCCGGAGGTCGCGGCGCAGGTGCTCTGGTGATGCCTGTGATTGTTCGTGCCCGTCGACGGTCAGACCGAAGAGTGTCGACACGGCTGCCATCACCTGGTCAGAGCGGCCGGCCGCCGCGTGATGGCGGGCCAACGTCGAGGGGGTGTGCAAGAGAACGCCCGAGAGGTGCCGCAGAGCTTCCGCGATGCGACCGTCGTGATCGCGGGACTGCGTGCGTTCGATCTCCCGTTCGACGACGGCGAGAACGTGTTCGCGTAACGCGACAATCGCGGGTTCGACCGAGGCCGAGGTGGTGTAGGCGTGGGCGGCCGAGTCGACGACGGCGCGCGCATCCTCTTCGGCCGACCAGTGCAGCAGCGGAGCGTGGAGGCGAATCGTCTCGAGGTCGAGTAGCGAAACGCCGTCGACGTCCCCCACCGCGGGGTCAACATTGCGCGGCAGGCCGAGGTCGACGACGAGAGCGTGCGTACCCTCGGGAACATCATCGGCGTTCACCGACAGCCGCGTGGTGCAGGTGATGACGACATCGTTCGTGGCGAGAGCGTCGCGCAGGTCGTTGGTCGGGGTGAGTCCGTAGCGCGTGGCGAACATTTGCGCTCGCCCCGTCGGCGAGTACACCGTGATCTGCCGAGCGCCCCGCTCGACCAGCGAGGCAACCGTCGTCGCCGCGTAGCGACCCGTGCCGACGAGCAGCACGCGCGTGCTCCCCCAATCGGCGATGCGACTTTCAACCATGTCCAGTGCCAGTCGGGCCAACGAGCGATCAGTCTTACTGGCGTCGCCGTGGGCGCGGGCTCGCCGTGCCGTACGAACGGCCTCTTGGAGGACGTGATCGAGACGCCCCGAACTGGCGCCGATCTCGCGCGCCGTGGCGGCCGCACGGCGAACCTGACCAGCAATCTCTTCTTCGCCGACGGCGACAGAGTCAAGCCCCGCGCACACCGAGAAAAGGTGGTGAACGGCCGCGGCGTCGTCAATCAACTCGACACCTGCAGCTGCGGTCAGCACCTCAGGCCCGGCCAGTTGTTCCAGCGTTTGACGGAAGCTTTGCTGCGCGATCGCGTGAGCTTTGATGGGCGGGGCATCGACGTCGAGGTACACCTCGAGGCGATTGCAGGTTGCCAGAGCGACGGCACCCTGCACGGCGTCATGCGAGCCCCGCGCCATGCGGGCGAACTCTTCACCGTCGACAGCAAGCCGTTCGAGCGCATCAAACGGCGTGTTGCGGTGGTTCGCGGTGATGCAGAGGAGCACGGGAGAACAGTCTACGCGCAGGCGCACCACCGAATCTGACCGGTGGCGGAGTGGCAGGGCGGGGTACGCCCCTCCGGGAGGTCTCGCAGTCTGCGGAGCCTATCCTTGATGAGTGACCCTGACTGAACAGCACCCGATCATGGACGGCCGAACGACCTCGGCCCCCCTCGTGCGTGCGCTTCGGGGCGAACGCGGCCCCCGCCTGCCCGTTTGGTTCATGCGGCAGGCCGGTCGGTCGTTGCCGGAGTACCGCGCGCTGCGCGCGGGCGGCGACATGTTGCAGGCGTGCCTGACTCCCGAACTGGCGAGCGAGATCACCCTGCAGCCGGTGCGCCGCCACGGTGTCGACGCCGGAATCTTCTTCAGCGACATCGTCGTTCCCGTGCTTCTCGCCGGCCTTCCGATCCGGATTGAGCCGGGGCGGGGGCCCGTGCTCGACGATCCGATTCGCTCCGCATCTGACCTGGCACGCCTGCGGCCCCTCGACGCTGAAGCCCTCGAACCCATTCGGGCGGCGGTTGCGCTCACCGTCGCCGAACTCGGGTCAACCCCGCTGATCGGCTTCGGTGGCGCTCCCTTCACGATCGCCGCGTACCTCATCGAGGGCGGGCCTTCGAAAGATCAGGCGCGCGCTCGAGCCATGATGCACGCCGACCCACAATCGTGGGCGACGCTGCTCGACTGGTGTGCTGACATCACCGGGCAGTTCATGCGCGCGCAGGTTGAGGCCGGGGCGTCGGCGGCGCAACTGTTCGACTCGTGGGTCGGAACCGTGTCGGCCCTCGACTACGAGCGTTCGGTCGCCCCGCACACCCGACGCGCACTGGCCCACCTCGACGGGCTTGATGTGCCGCGCATCCATTTCGGATTGGGAACTGACCGCATTCTGACGCAGATCGCCGCCTTCGACGTTGATGCCATCGGTATCGACTGGAGGATTCCGCTCGACGAGGCAAGCAGGGTGATCGGCGACACGAAACCACTGCAGGGCAACATCGATTCGGCGCTGCTATCGGCACCGTGGCCGGTGCTGCGTGAGCATGTCGATGATGTGTTGCGCCGCGGTCAGCGCGCCCCCGCCCACGTCGTCAACCTTGGCCACGGTGTTCCGCCCGAGACCGATCCCGACGTCTTGACCCGACTGGTGGCCTACATTCACGAGCATGACGCGGCGAGCCGAGAGTAATGACCGACACGATCGTCGTCGGCGCGGGGATCGCCGGACTTGTCGCCGCTCGCGAACTGGTGCTGCTGGGTCACACCGTTCGGGTGCTCGAGGCCTCTGATCGCGCCGGAGGGCAGATTGCCGCCGCAACGGTCGACGGCGTGCGGATCGACCTCGGAGCCGAAGCGTTTGCCACGCGGGGCGGACTCGTGCGCGACTACCTCGAGCGGCTTGGCCTCGCCGACCGCATCGAATCGCCCTTGGATGCTCCCGCCTGGTTGTGCACCCCCGAAAACGATCTCGTGCCCTTGCCGGCGGTGAGCCTGCTCGGGATTCCCTCGGCACCGCTCGCCGCCGACGTCGTTCGCGTGGTCGGGCGCCGCGGCGCATGGCGAGCTCAACTTGACGCGTTGTTGCCCGGCCCGATCGGCTCCCGGATGACCACCGTGGGCGGCGTGGTTCGTCGGCGCATGGGCGCCGCGGTTCTCGAGCGACTCGTCGCCCCCGTCGTCGAAGGAATCCACTCGGTACACCCCGACCAGTTGCCGCTCACCTCGGTGCCGGGGCTGCGGCATCACCTGTTGCGGGAAAACTCGCTGGCCCGAGCTGTCATGCGGATGCGCATTGACGCACCCGCCGGATCGTTGGTGGCCCGCATCGACGGCGGCATGACCACTCTCGTTGATGCCCTGCTCGCCGAACTCGACCGCTTTGGGGTTGCGATCGACTATGGCGTGCGGGTCATTGCCGCCCACCCCGACCACGTTGTGGTGGCCGGCGACGGGGGAGACGAGCATGTGATCAGCGGTCGGGTGCTGGTTGCCGCTCCGGGAATCGTCGCGAACGAGCATGGCGAAACGGGTGGTACGACCCAGACCCACCTCGTGACGCTGGTGCTCGCCGCCGACGGCCCCTACCGTGACGCACTGGTCACGGCCCCCCGCGGCACGGGTGTGCTCGTCGCACGCGGCAGCACGGTTCAGGCTCGAGCGCTCACCCACGCGACCGCGAAGTGGCCGGGGCTGCGTGAGCGCGCCGCGGGGCGAGAGATCGTGCGGCTCAGCTACGAGCAACCGGTCGACGTCGAGCAGGCCCGCCGCGATGCCTCCGTACTGCTGGGCGTGAGCATCCCGGCCGACAGCATTGAGCATGTCGAGACGGTCAGCTGGAATCGCGCTCAGCGCATCACCGTCGACAACGAGCTTCCCCTCATTGGCGAGCAAGTGGCCGGCACCGGCCTCGCGGCCGTGATCGCGCACGCCGTTGACACCGCCCACGAATTCGGTGCACCCACCGACAACGCCCCACCGAGCAACGAACAGAAAGAGAGCGCAGCATGACCGAGACGCTCGCGTACACCCTGTACGCCGTATTCAAGAGGGACGCCCTGCGCCCCAGCACGGGAGCCGGAGTCGCGGAAGCGGTGGAGGCGGTGACCGCGACGGGGGTCACCGTTCGCGGCATCTACGACGTGGGCGGCTTGCGGGCCGACGCCGACATCATGATCTGGATGCACGGCGAAACCCCCGACGGCCTGCAGGCAGCCTTACGCACGCTTCGCCGGGCACCCCTGCTGCAGAACCTGCTTCCGACCTGGAACGCGATGGGTGTGCACGTGCAGGCCGAGTTCAGCCGGAGCCACGCTCCTGCCTTCATGCTGGGCAAAGAGCCGAAAACGTGGCTGTGCGTGTACCCGTTCGTGCGCTCGTACGAGTGGTACCTGCTGCCCGAAGCCGAGCGACGGGAAATGCTCGCCGAGCACGGCCGCAAGGGCAGCGCCTTCACCGAGGTGCTCGCGAACACCGTGGCGAGTTTCGCGCTCGGCGACTACGAGTGGCTGCTCGGGCTCGAAAGTGACAACGCGCTCGACCTCGTCGACATGATGCGCGACCTGCGCTACACCGAAGCGCGTCGCCACGTCCGCGAAGAGGTTCCCTTCTTTACCGGCCGGCGCCTGAACCCGGCCTCGATCGATGACGAAATTCTGGAGGTGCTCGCGTGACCATCACGAACAACGGGCTCGGCCCCGACGGCAAGGCCGTCGTTGTTGACCTGACCGACGGCCGATACGAGGGCGAGCAGTTCGCTCGTGCGGCCACTGACACGGCGCAGGTCTACGCGGTGCCCGGACGTGTCGAGCAGCCCGTCGCTTACGACGCGGTGATCCTCGCCGGCTTTGGCGGCCCCGAAGGTCAAGACGACGTGATCCCCTTCTTGCGCAACGTCACCCGCGGCCGCGGCATCCCTGACGAGCGTCTCGAAGAGGTCGCCCACCACTACCGGCACTTCGGGGGAGTGAGCCCAATCAACCAGCAGAACCGCGACTTGCAGGCTGCCCTGCAAGCTGAGGTTGACCGCCGTGGACTCGGCCTGCCGGTCTACTGGGGCAACCGCAACTGGAGCCCGTACCTCCCCGAAGCGCTGCAGCAGGCCTTCGATGACGGTCACCGCACAATCTTGGGTCTCGCCACCAGCGCGTACTCCAGCTTCTCGAGCTGCCGGCAGTACCGCGAAGATTTCGCTCGCGCCCTCGACGAGACCGGCCTGTGGGGTCAGGTGCGCATCGACAAGGTGGCCCAATTCTTTGACGCGCCCGGCTTCGTCGCGCCCTTCGTCACCGGCGTCGTGGATGCTCTGCGCACGTTCCTGAACGACGGCGTTGACCTCACCACAACGCGCGTACTGTTTGCCACCCACAGCATTCCGACGGCCGACGCCGAACGGAGCGGCCCGCGCGACGTCGACTGGGGCGAGGGGGGAGCGTACGCCGCTCAGCATCTCGCCGTGAGCGAGGTGATCATGCGCAAGGCGCTCGCCGAACTGCGCGACGAGTACCCCGCGCTGCCCGACGTTGACTGGCAACTCGTCTACCAGAGCCGCTCGGGCCCCCCCAGCCAGCCGTGGCTCGAGCCCGACATCAACGATGCGATCGCCGACCACGCCGCCTCGGGTGCCACAGCGATTGTGATCGTGCCGGTCGGCTTCGTCAGTGACCACATGGAGGTCATGTGGGACCTCGACACCGAGGCGCTCGAGACCTGCGAGGAGCATGGTCTGCGTGCCGTGCGTGTGCCGACTCCCGGTGTCGACCCGGTCTACGTCAGCGGGCTCGTCGACCTCATCGAGGAGCGACTGAAGGGCACCCCCAGTAACGAGCGGGTGCGTGAGACCACTCTCGGACCCTGGTACGACGTGTGCCGTCCGGGCTGCTGCGAAAACGTGCGCGCCGGCTTCAAACCGGCGATCTCAGGTTTGCAGCCGTGAGCGCTGCCGAGACCGCCCCGATCCGGCTCGGCACGCGCGGGAGTGCGCTCGCCCTCGCGCAATCGCAGCGGGTGGCCGACTCGATCGCGGCCCGAACCGGTAGCCCCGTCGAGCTGGTTCCGATCACCACCCACGGAGACACCTCGACGGCGTCGCTGGCCAGCATGGGCGGTGTTGGTGTCTTCGTCGCCGCGGTGCGTGAAGCCTTGCTTGCGGGCGATTGCGACGTGGTCGTGCACTCGTTGAAAGATCTGCCGACGACCCCGCATGACGGGCTCGTCGTCGCGGCCATGCCGAAACGGGCTGACGCTCGCGACGCGCTGGTCAGCCGCGACGGTGTCCTCCTCGACGCGCTACCCGACGGTGCGCGGGTCGGTACGGGCTCGCCTCGCCGCCGCGCCCAACTGCGGCGTCGTCGACCTGACCTGCAGATTGTCGACCTGCGCGGCAACGTCGACACCCGCATCGCTCGCGTGCTCGGCGACCGCGACGGCGTCGAGGCTGACCTTGACGCGGTCGTACTCGCCGCAGCCGGTCTCGAACGCATTGGGCGTGACGGCGTCATCACCGAACATTTCGGCATCGACGGTTGGCCCACGGCCCCCGGCCAGGGGGCGCTCGCCGTCGAAACGCGGCTTGGCCTGCGCGGTCCGCTTCAGGCGGCCCTGCAGGCCATCGATCACCGCTCGACGCGGCTCGCCGTCGACGCTGAACGCGCGGTGCTTCGTCTGCTCGAAGCCGGCTGTTCGGCCCCGCTTGGCGCCCACGCTTTCATCGACGGCGGCATGCTGTTTCTCGCGGCGCGGGTGTACTCGCCCGAAACCGGCGAGCAGGTGTCGAGCGCGCACGCTCTCTACCTTGACGACACCACCACCCCGGCACTCGATGCCGCCCACCGCGTGGTCGACGAACTGCTGCAGCTGGGAGCCGCCGACCTCGCCCCGCTCGGAGGAACCCCGTGACCGCGGCCGCACACGACGCCTTCCGGCACGACGTTGTCACGGCCGCCCTGGCCCCGAGCATCCGCCCCCGCCGATTGCGTCAGAGCGCCGCCATGCGGCGACTGGTCAGCGAGACCGATCTGCGCCCGCGGCACCTGGTACTGCCCCTTTTTGTGCGGGAGGGCCTGGAGCATCCGCAGCCGATTGCGTCGATGCCGGGCGTGCAGCAGCACTCGCTCGACAGTCTGCGGCGCATTGTCGCCGAGGCCGCGCAGGCAGGCCTCGGCGGGGTCATGCTGTTCGGGGTTCCGGCGACGCGTGACGCCATCGGGTCAGGCGCGACCGATCCTGACGGCATTCTCAATGTGGCGACCCGCGCCATCGTCGCCGAGGTTGGAGACGCGCTCGTGGTGCAGACCGATCTCTGCCTCGACGAGTTCACCGACCACGGGCACTGCGGGGTCCTGGATGCTCGGGGCCATGTCGACAACGATGCGACCCTGCAGCGGTACACGGCGATGGCGATCGCCCAGGCTGAGGCCGGCTCGCACCTGCTCGGACTCAGCGGCATGATGGACGGTCAGACGGCGGCGGTGCGGGCCGCGCTCGACGCGGCCGGACACACCGACGTCGCCCTCCTTGCCTACTCGGCGAAGTACGCCTCCGCCTTCTACGGACCGTTCCGCGACGCCGTTGAATCGCAGCTCACCGGCGACCGTCGCACCTACCAGCTCGACCCCGCCAACGGGCGTGAGGGGGTGCGCGAAGCCCTGCTCGACCTCGACGAGGGGGCCGACATCGTCATGGTCAAACCCGCCCTCGCCTACCTCGACGTGCTGCGGCAGGTCGCCGACCGGTCGACCGTGCCCGTGTGGGCGTACATGGTGTCGGGCGAGTACGCGATGATCGCGGCCGCCGCGCAGAACGGCTGGCTCGACGGTGACCGCGCGCAACTCGAAGGGCTCGTATCGATTCGCCGAGCCGGGGCCGACGTTGTGCTCAGTTACGCGGCCCTCGACCTCGTGCAGAAAGGACTCGTCTCATGACGCGCTTCATCTCGGGCCGCACGCCCACCACGAACGCCGAAGCGTTCGACCGCGCACTGCGGGTCACCCCCGGGGGCGTCAACTCGCCGGTGCGCGCCTTCCGCTCGGTTGGCGGAACTCCGGTCTTCTTGGCGAGCGGCCGCGGCCCCTACGTGGTCGACGTGGAGGGCACCGAATACGTGGATCTCGTCGGACAGTGGGGGCCCGCACTGCTCGGCCATGCGCATCCGGAGGTTATTGCGGCCGCTCACGCCGCCGTTGACCGTGGGCTCGGATTCGGCGCCGCCTCGACCGGCGAGGTTGAACTCGCCGAACTGGTGCTTGACCGTCTGACCCTGACCGGGCCAGACGGAGCTGAGCGTCGCGGCATCGAGAAGCTGCGTCTGGTGTCGACCGGCACCGAGGCGACCATGACGGCCATTCGTCTCGCCCGTGGGGCGACCGGGCGACCGCTGTTGGTGAAGTTCGCCGGGCACTATCACGGGCACTCCGACTCGCTGCTGTCGGAGGCCGGCTCGGGGATCGCGACCCTCGGTATTCCTGGTTCGGCGGGGATTACGCCCGAGACGGCCGCCCAGACGATCGTGATTCCGTACAACGATGAGGATGCGCTCGCCGAGGTGTTCGCGGCGCATGGCGACCGTATCGCCGCGATCATCACCGAGGCCGCCGCCGCCAACATGGGGGTTGTGCCGCCAAAGCCGGGCTTCAATAGGCTGCTTGCCGACACCGCGCACGCTCACGGCGCCCTGCTGATCGCCGACGAGGTGATGACCGGCTTCCGTGCGAGCGCGGCAGGCTGGTGGGGGCTCGAAGAGCGTGAAGGGGTGCCGTACGACGCGGACCTCACCACCTTCGGCAAGATCATCGGCGGCGGACTGCCCCTCGCCGGGCTCGGCGGTCGGGCCGACATTCTTGACCTGCTCGCCCCCCTCGGCCCCGTCTACCAGGCGGGCACGCTCAGCGGAAACCCCGTTGCCGTCGCGACGGGTGCGGCGATGCTGCGTGGCGCTGGCCCGGAAGTGTACGAGTACCTGCCGCGGGTCGCCCACGAGATTGCCGACGGACTCTCGTCGGCCCTCAGCGCTGAAGGTGTTGCCCACACGGTGGCGTGGACGGGTTCGCAGTTCTCGATCTTCTTCCGCGACACCGCACCGCAGAACTACGCCGAAGCGCAAGATCAAGACGTGTTCCGCTTCGGTCCGTTCTTTCACGCGATGCTCGACCACGGGGTTTCTCTGCCGCCGAGCGTGTACGAGGCCTGGTTTGTCTCGGCCGCGCACGACGCCACGGCCGTCGAACGGGTGTTGGCCGCCGCCGTGCCCGCCGCGAAGGCGGCGGCCGCTGCAAAGGCCCCGGCGGCGTCGTAGTGGTGACGCCCCTCCTCGGCTGGCGCGTGCTTGTGCCGCGCGGCGGCGCACGGGGTGACGGCATCGCCGCGCAGTTGCGCGCCCAGGGAGCCGAGCCGGTCATCGCACCCCTGATCACCTTCGCGCCCTCGAGCGAGCCCGAACGACTCGCTCGCGAACTGGAGGCACTTCAGGCGGGCTCGTACGGCTGGCTCGTGGTGACCAGCGCCACCACGGTGGAGGTGCTGGCCCGCCACGGGGTGCGCGTTCCTCCGACCACCCGGGTAGCTGCCGTCGGCGACGGCACGGCGCAGGCACTGCACGCCGCCGGGTATTCGGTTGACTTCGTTCCCGGTGATCATTCGGCGCGGGGTCTTGTTGCGGAGTGGCCGGGCACCGCCGAGCAGGGTGCGGTCTTGATTCCACAGAGCGCGATCGCCGAGCCAACTCTCGTGCGCGGCTTGACCGCGCGTGGGCTTGAGGTGCGTTCGGTGCCGGCCTATCGCACGGTCGGGGTCACTGCCGGGGCAACGGTTGCGGCCGACATCGCGGCCGGCCGCATCGGCGCGATCGTTGTCAGTTCGGGCAGCATCGCGCGGCAGCTTGCGCAGCAGTTCGCACCCCTGCCCGACGACACGGTTATCGTGTGTATCGGCCCCCGCACCGCTGTCGACGCGCGCGAAGCAGGGTTGCCGGTCCACCGCATCGCCGAGGAACGCTCCGCCGCGGGGCTTGTGCGCGCGCTCGTCGACCACGTCACGAACCGCGACGACAGCCGTCCCGCCGTCACGTCGTAGGGTGCCGCATCCGCTTTCAATGATCGGCGGCGGTTATGACCAGAGGCCGGGGCGGCGTTCTTCGGCCGTCGAATTGCCGCCGTCGACGACGAGCAACTGGCCGGTGACGTAGCTCGCTCCCGGAGAGGCGAGCCACGCGATCGCGCTGGCGACCTCGTCGGGCCGGCCGCTTCGGCCGAGCGGCACCAGTTCGCCCTCCTGCGCCTCCTGGGGCAGCTGGGATCCGGTGGCGATCCAGCCGGGCGCCACCGCGTTCACGGTGATCCCGTGACGCGCTTCATCGACGGCGAGTCCGCGGGTGAAGCCGAGCACGCCGGCTTTGGCGGTCGCATAGCCGAGGTCATCGCGCGCCGCCTGCACGGCCCCGGTTGTTGAGGCGACGGTGACGATGCGGCCCCACCCAGCATCCCGCATCGCCGGCACCAGCGCGCGCGTGACGAGAAACACGCTCGTCAGGTTCACGTCGACCGCGCTCCGCCACTCGTCGACGCTCATGCCGATGTCGCCGCGCGGCATCTCCTCGCCGACCGCCACCATGCCCGCGTTGTTGACGAGGATGCTGAGCTCGCCCACCGCCCCGACCGCCGCTGCGACGGCCCGGGTCGCGCCCTGCTCGGTCTCGAGCCGCGCGACGACCCCGTGCGTCGCGAACCCCGCGGCGGCCAGCTCGGCGACACGATGCTCGATGCGGTCGGTCGTGGCCGTCATCACGACGCGGGCACCCCGCTCGGCGAGCGCGCGAGCGGTGGCGAAGCCGATGCCCGAGGCCGATCCGCACCCCGTGACGAGGGCCGCGCGACCGGTCAGATCGAGGTCGGCGGGCAGGGCGGGGCGTGCGGTCGTGGGGCTCGTCATGCGAGGAGCCTAGAGGCGGAGCATCCGCTGCCGGGAGGGGCCCGGTGCGACAACGCTAGTGCGCAGCGACCCGCTCGGAACCGGCCGCCGCACCGACCTCGCGCGCCGCGGGCGTTGCGACGAACGCGACCCCGATGAGCACGAGCACGATCCAGAAGGCGGTGAGCAGCCCAACCGCTTCGCCGAGGAACCCGATGAGCGGCGGTCCGACGAGGAAGGCGAAGTAACCAACGGTCGCGACAGCCGAAACGCGGGCGGCGGCCTTGGCGGGGTCGTCGGCGGCGGCCGACATTCCGACGGGGAACCCGAGCGACGCACCGAGGCCCCACGCGACGATGCCGATGCCCGCCGCGATCGGATTGTCGACCGTGATCAGCAGGGCCAGGCCTGCGAACGCGAGCAGCGCCGAGGCGCGCAGCACCGGCACGCGGCCGAAACGGTCGAGCACCCACACCCCGCCGATCCGGCCGGCCGTCATGGCGACGGCGAAGAGCGTGAAGGCCAGCGCGCCGGTGGCCTCGTCGGCCCCGCGGTCGTCGACGATCGCGAGGGCGAGCCAGTCGTTGGCCGAGCCCTCGGCGAAGGCCATGCCGAGCACGATGAGGCCGATGAGGAGTGTGCGCGGTTCGCGCCAGATCGCCATGCGCTCGCCGAAAGTCGTGCGGGCCGGGCCGTCACCGTCGTCGTCGAGACCGGGCAGGGCGCGGTTCTTCGGCAGGTACCGCACGACGACGAGCGCGGCGGCACCGAGCACGAGCGCCATGAAAGCGGTGTGCGCATCCACGCCGATGTTCAGGGCGCTGACCCCGGCGGCGATGCCCGCACCGGTGATCGTGCCGAGGCTCCACGAGGCGTGGAACCACGGCATGATGCTGCGGCCCTGCGCCTGCTCGACGCCCGCGCCCTCGACGTTCATCGCGACGTCGGTGAGGCCCGAGGCGGCACCGAACAGCGCGAGGCCGATGAAGGTGACCGCGAAGCTCTGCAGGGTGGCCGCGCCGAAGCCCATGACGGCGAGCGCGCCGAGGCTCGTCAGCAGCGCGATCAGGATCGTCGTGCGCGAGCCGATGCGGGCGATGATGTGCGACGAGGCGAGCAGGCCGATGATCGAGCCGCCGGCCATGCCCATGATCAGGAACCCGAACTCGTCGGTGCGCACGTCGAGCGCGTCGCGCACGGCGGGCGTGCGCGCGAACCAGGTGGCCATCGCGAGCCCGTTGATGGCGAACACCGCGAAGACGGCGAGGCGCCAGGCGGCGAGCGACGGACGGGTGCCGGTGGAGGTGGTCACGACGGCCTTTCGACGGGGGCGGATGCTCGCACGCCGCCCCGCGGCGCTCCGAGCCATTCCAACCCTAACGAACGGGCCTACCCGCGCCGACTTGCATTCGGGCGGCGCAGGACTAGAGTCTGCGGGTGCCTCTTTCGAGGGCGCCCCAGCGACGCTCAGCATTCCGCATCCGTGTCAACCCGCCCCAGGTGGTGGTGCTCGGATTCCTCGGGGCTATCCTCCTCGCGACAGCCCTGCTCTCCCTGCCCATCGCGCACGCCCCCGGCGTCGAGGTGACCCTGCTGCAGGCAGCATTCACCGCGGTCTCGGCCGTGTGCGTGACGGGGCACATCGTCGTCGACACGGCGACCGTCTGGTCGCCGTTCGGGCACGCCGTCATCGTCGCCTTCATCCAGATCGGCGGCCTCGGCATCATGCTCGTCGCCTCGCTCATCGGTCTCGCGCTGCTGCGGCGCGTCACTCTGCGAGGGCGCATGCTCGCGGGCGCCGAGAACCGGGGCGTCACCACGGGTGACGCGGCGCGGCTCGCGCGGGGCATCCTGCTGGTCTCCCTCGTCATCGAGGCGATCGTCGCGGTCATCCTGACGCTGCAGTTCTGGCTCGGCTACGGGGTCGCCCTGCCGACCGCGATCGGCCGCGGCATCTTCCTCGCCATCTCGTCGTTCAACAACGCGGGCTTCGCGCCGTTCAGCGACAACATGATCGGCTTCGCCACCGATCCGATCATCGTGCTGCCGATGTGCATCGCCACGATCCTCGGCGGCCTCGGGTTTCCGGTGCTGCTGCAGCTGCGGCGCGAGCTGCGGCGGCCCCTGCACTGGAGCATGAACACCAACCTCGTGCTCGCGATGACCGGCCTGCTGCTCGTGCTCGGCACGGTCGTCATCGCCGCGTTCGAATGGAGCAACCCCGACACCATCGGCCTGATGTCGCCGGTCGACCGGGTGCTGGTCGCGTTCTTCCACTCGGTGCAAACCCGCACCGCCGGCTTCAACTCGATCGACATCGGTCAGATGACGAGTGAATCGTGGCTCGTCATGGACGTGCTGATGTTCATCGGCGGCGGCCCCGCCGGCACCGCGGGCGGCATCAAGGTCACGACCTTCGCCGTGCTGCTGTTCATCATCATCACCGAGCTGCGCGGTGAGGGCGCCGTCAACATCTTCGGCAAGCGCCTCTCTCGCGCCGTGCACCGCGAGGCCATCACCATCACCCTGCTCTCGATGGCGGCGGTGATGAGCGCGACCATCGCGCTCATGGTCATGACCCACCTCGACCTCGATGTTCTGCTGTTCGAGGTGGTGTCGGCCTTCGGCACGGTCGGCCTCAGCACGGGCATCACCTCGGCCCTGCCGCCCGCGGGCCAGCTCATCCTCATGCTGCTCATGTTCCTGGGCCGGCTCGGCCCGCTCACCCTCGGAACCGCACTCGTGCTGCGTCAGCGCCGGGTGCTCTACGAGCTCCCGAAAGAGAGGCCCGTCATTGGCTAACTCCGGAATCTTCAGTCGCGACCGCGCGACCCGCATCGCCGAGGCCGACTCGGTTGCCGTCATCGGGCTGGGCCGTTTCGGCCGCGCGATCGCGCTCGAACTGATGGCGACCGGCACCGAGGTGCTCGGCATCGACACCAGTGAAGAGATCGTGCAGTCCCTCAACGGCGAGCTGACCCAGGTCGTGCGTGCCGACACCACGAAAGAGGAGGTGCTGCGGCAGCTCGCCGTCGACGCCTTCGACCGGGTGGTGGTGGCGATCGGCTCCGACATCCAGTCGAGCATTCTGACCACGTCGATTCTGCTGCGGATGGGCATCCCGCACATCTGGGCGAAGGCCGTCAGCGACGCGCATGGGCAGATCCTCACCCAGCTGGGCGTCGCCCACGTGATCTACCCCGAGCACGACATGGGCCGACGGGTCGCCCACCTGGTGCGCGGCGCCGCCCTCGACTACATCGAGGTCGACGACGACTACGCGATCGTCAAGATGGGCCCCAACCGCATCGTCGAGGGCAAGCGCCTCGGCGACACGAACCTGCGCCAGGAGTACGGTGTCACCGTCATGGCGGTGCGGCGCGAGGGCACCACCTGGTGCAACGCGGATGCGGAGACCGTGATCGCCGCCGGGGATACCATTCTCATCGCCGGCCCGATCAAGAAGGCCGAGGCGTTCGGCCAGCTGCGCTGACCGTCATCACCGTCAAGGAGACACTCATGGGCTCGAACCTCACCGGCTGGCACGGCCTCATTCTGCTGCTCGTGGTGCTGCTGCTCTTCGCGGCGCCCAAGCTCCCCGGCCTGGCCCGCAGTCTGGGGCAGTCGATCACGATCTTCCGCGGCGAGGTGCGCAAGAAGGATGACGCGGCCGAGAGCGCGCCCGCCGACGACGTGTCGTCGCGCCCCGGCGCCTGACGCCCGCCGTCTCCCTGACCGTGCCCGTTATCGATAGCGCCGTCTACGTCGACGGCGTGCGGCGCCCCGACGTCGTCGGCCTCGACCAGACCTACGACGTCACGCGCGCGACGGGCGGCGTCGCCTGGATCGGGCTGTACCGCCCGACCCGCGACGAGCTGCAGTCGGTCGCGGACGAGTTCGGCCTGCATCACCTCGCCGTCGAGGACGCCTTGAAGGGCCACCAGCGCTCGAAGCTCGAGCGCTACGGCGACACGCTCTTCGTGGCGCTGCGCACGGCGCGCTACATCGACGAGACCGAGACGGTCGAGTTCGGCGAGCTGCATGTCTTCATCGGGCCGCAGTTCGTGGTGACCGTTCGCCACGCCGAGTCGCCCGACCTGGGCCTCGTGCGCGACCGCCTCGAGAACGATCCGGCTCTGCTTTCCAAGGGCCCCGAGGCGATCCTCTACGCCGTGCTCGACGAGGTCGTCGACGAGTACGAACCGGTCATCGCGGGGCTCGAGAACGACATCGACGAGATCGAAGACCAGCTGTTCGGCGAGACCGCGCACGAGGCCCTCACGCGGCGCATCTACGACCTCTCGGGCGAGGTCATCGGGTTCCAGCGGGCCGTGCAGCCGCTCGTGACCATCATCGGCGGCCTCCAGCGGGGCAGCGACAAGTACGGCGTCGACCTCGACCTCAGCCACCACCTGGGTGACGTGCTCGACCACGTCACGCGGGCCGGTGAGCGCGCCGACGCCTTCCGCTCGCTGCTCGACAAGGCCCTGCAGGCGCAGTCGACGCTCATCACCCGGCGCATGACCGAGGTCAGCGTCGCGCAGAACGAGCAGATCAAGCGCATCACCTCGTGGGCGGCCATCCTGTTCGCCCCGACGCTCGTCGGCACCGTCTACGGCATGAACTTCCGCTTCATGCCCGAGCTGCAATGGGTATGGGGCTACCCCTTCGCCCTGCTGCTCATGCTGCTGCTCGGCCTCGGGCTCTACGTCGCCTTCAAGCGTCGCGACTGGCTCTAGCGGCCGGCATGCTCACCGTATTGCGCAACAGATGGTTCGCCGCTCTCTTCGCGTCGCAGGTGTCGTCGCTCGTCGCGACCGGGCTGCTGACCGTCGCCCTCGCCCTCGTCGCGGTGCGGCTCGACCCGGGTGCCGCGGCGGGCATCATCGGCACGGCCCTCACCATCCGCATCGCCGTCTACGTCGTCGTCTCGCCGCTCGCGAGCGCGCTGCTCGCCGGGCGCTCCAGCCGGGCGGTGCTCGTCGGCGCCGACCTCGTGCGTCTGATCGTCGCCGGGGCGCTCGTCTTCGCGACCGCACCGTGGCAGCTGTACGTCGGCATCGTGCTGCTTCAGACCGCCTCGGCCGTCTTCACGCCCACCTATCAGGCGGTGATCCCGCGCGTGCTGCCCGACGAGCGCGACTACACGGCGGCCCAGTCGCTGTCGCGGCTGGCCTACGACCTCGAATCGCTGCTGAGCCCGCCGCTCGCGGCGCTGCTCGTGCTCGTGCTGCCCCCGCAGGCGCTGTTCGGCATCGTCGCGCTCGGCTTCCTCGGCTCCGGGCTCGCGGTGCTGCTCGCCCGCCTGCACGACCAGGTCGGGTCGACGGCCGAGCCCGTGCGACGACGCCTGCTGCGCGGGCTCGGAGTTCTGGCGCGCACCCCCGGCCCCCGGTTCGCCGCCGTGCTCGACGCCGCGACCGCCACCATCTACGCGACCGTGCTCGTGTCGAGCGTCGTGCTGCTCATCGACGCGGGCGCCGACCCTGTTGACCCCTCGGCGGCGCTCGCCGCCGTGCTCGTCGCCTTCGGCCTCGGCTCCATCGCGGTCGCGGTTGCGCTGCCCGCCCTCCTGCGGCGCCTGCGCGACACCACCGTCATGCTGCTCGGCGCGGGGGTCGCGGTGCTGGCGCTCGCCTGCGCGGCCGCGGCCGCGCTGCTCGACGGCCTGAGCGTGCTCGGCATCGGCGCGCTCTGGGCCGTGCTCGGAGCATCCAGCAGCGCCATCAGCACCCCGAGCGCCCGTCTCATCCGCACCGAGGTGGCCGCCGATCAGCACGCGGCGGTGTTCGCCGCCCGGTTCTCGACCTCGCACGCCTGGTATGCCGTGACCTACCCCGTCGCGGGGCTGCTCGGCACCATCGCACCGTCGGGTGCCGCGACCGCCGCGCTCGCGGGTCTCGCGGCCGCCGCGCTCCTCGCCGGTCTCGCCATGGTTCCTCCTCGATCGCCCGACTAGGCTTCCCCGCGTGACTCAGGCCCTCGCGAGCGGCATCGACCGCGACGAACTCGACCCCGCCATCCGTCCGCAGGACGACCTGTACCGGCACGTCAACGGCCGCTGGGTCGCCCGCACGCCCATCCCGGCCGACAAGGCGCGGTACGGCTCGTTCATGATCCTCGCCGAGGACGCCGAGAAGGCGGTCAAGGAGATCATCGAGCAGGCGCAGCAGGCCGAGTCCGGTACGCCCGAGCGCAAGGTCGGCGACCTCTTCGCGAGCTTCATGGACGAGGCGCGCATCGAGGCGCTCGGCGCGGCCCCGCTGGCCCCGCTGCTGGCCGAGGTCGACGCAATCGATTCGACGGATGCCCTGCTCACGACCGTCGGCAGCCTCGAGCGGCGCGGCATCGCGGGTTTCGTGCAGCTCTTCGTCGACAACGACCCCGGCGACCCCGAGCGCTACCTCGTCTTCGTCGAGCAGGGCGGCATCGGCCTGCCCGACGAGTCGTACTACCGGGAGGACGCGCACGCCGACACCCGCGCCGCCTACCGGGCTCATGTCGAGCGGATGCTGGCCCTCGCCGGCCTCGACGACGCGGCCGCCCGTGCCGACCGTGTGGTGTCGCTCGAGACCGCGATCGCCGCCCACCACTGGGACAAAGTGCGCAACCGCGACGCCCAGGCCACCTACAACCTCGCGACGTGGGACGAGTGGGCGGGCCGCGCCGCCGGTGTCGATGGCGCTGGCGTCGACCTCGCGCTCTGGCGCGACGGCTACGGCATTCCCGCGGCGGCGCTCGCCGAGGTCGTGCTGCGGCAGCCCGACGTGACCGACGGCCTGGCCGCCGAGCTCACCGGCCGCGCGCTGGACGACTGGCGCGACTGGCTGCGGTTCGCGATCATCCGGTCGATGGCGCCCTACCTGTCGAGCGCGTTCGTCGACGAGAACTTCGCGTTCTACGGCCGCACCCTCACCGGGGCGCCCGAGCTGCGCGCCCGCTGGAAGCGCGGCGTTTCGCTCGTCGAGCGCGCCATGGGCGAGGCGGTCGGGCAGGCCTACGTCGATCGGCACTTCCGCCCCGAGGCGAAGGCGGCGATGGACGACCTCGTCGCGAACCTCATCGAGGCCTACTGGCAGAGCATCGAGGGCCTGGAGTGGATGACTCCGGCGACGCGCGAGCGCGCCCTCGACAAGCTGCAGAAGTTCACCCCGAAGATCGGCTACCCGGTGCGCTGGCGCGACTACTCGGCGCTCACGATCACAGCCGACGACCTGCTCGCGAACGTGCAGGCGGCGGGCGAGTTCGAGTTCCAGCGCGAGCTGCGCAAGATCGGTGCGCCGATCGACCGCGACGAGTGGTTCATGACGCCCCAGACGGTCAACGCCTACTACAACCCCGGCTTCAACGAGATCGTCTTCCCGGCGGCGATCCTGCAGTACCCCTTCTTCGATGCGGGGCGGGATGCGGCGGCCAACTACGGCGCCATCGGCGCGGTCATCGGCCACGAGATCGGGCACGGATTCGACGACCAGGGCTCGCGCTTCGACGGCGACGGGCGGTTGCACGACTGGTGGACGGCGGAGGATCGCGCCGCGTTCGAGGCGCGCACCGCATCCCTCATCGCCCAGTACGACGCGCTCGAACCGGCCGAGACGCCGGGCCACCACGTGAACGGCGCGCTCACGATCGGCGAGAACATCGGCGACCTCGGCGGGCTCGGCATCGCGTGGAAGGCCTACCTGCTCTCGCTCGACGGCGCGGAGCCGCCCGTGATCGACGGGCTCACGGCCGCCCAGCGGTTCTTCCTCTCGTGGGCACAGGCCTGGCAGATCGCGATCCGGCCCGAGGAGGCGCTGCGCCTGCTCTCGATCGACCCGCACTCGCCCAACGAGTTCCGGTGCAACCAGATCGTGCGCAACATCGACGCGTTCTACGAGGCCTTCGGCGTGACGGCGGACGACGCCCTCTGGCTCGCCCCCGACGAGCGGGTCACCATTTGGTAGACGGCCCCCTCCTCCGCGACCGGGGCGGCCGTGCGGGCGCCCCCGGTCGCGCGCGCCACCTCGCGGACGTGCGCCAGCCGAGCTTCCGTCCCGCGTACCGTGCGCTGGGTGCGCTCGCCTACGAGGGGGCTCGCGTCTCGGTGGCGGTGGTCGACATCGCGACGGGCGAGAGCGTCTTCGCGGTCGATGAGCGCATCGTGCTGCCGACGGCGAGCATCGGCAAGATCCTGCTGCTCATCGAGGTGAGCGCACGGTTGACCGACCGCACCGTGAGCGATTACTCGATCGCCGACCGCACGGCGCACGACGCGGTCGCCGACAGCGGATTGTGGCAGCACCTGCAGGCCCCCGCGTTCCCCATCGCCGACCTCGCCGCCCTCGTCGGGGCGACGAGCGACAACCTCGCCACGAACGTGCTGCTGCGGCAGGTCGGGCTCGACGCCGTGCGCTCGCGCACCGAGCGGCTGGGTCTCGTGCGCACGGCGCTGCTCGACCGCGTGCGCGACGTGCGCGGGCCGGATGACGCTCCGCAGCTGTCGGTCGGGTCGACCGCCGAGCTCGCCTGGCTCTTCCAGGCGCTCGCCAACGGCCACATCATCGATCCGACGACGAGTCAGCGGGTGCTGAGCTGGCTCTCGCTCAACGCCGACCTCTCGATGGTGGCGAGCGCGTTCGGCCGCGACCCGCTCGCGCACCGAGGCGTTGAGCACAACACGTGGATGGTCAACAAGACCGGAACCGACGCCGGTGTGCGCAGCGAGGCCGGAATCCTGCGGGGTCCGCGCGCGGGCGTCGCCTACGCGGTCTCGGTGCACTTCGATGATTCCGACCTCCCTCGCCGACTGCGGGTGATGGATGCCCTCCGCGCGCTCGGCCTCGACCTCCTGGAATTCGTCCACTAGTCGGCCCCCCCGAATCGCGGGTAGACCGTTCTGTCTATCCTGACAAAGTACTGAGAGCGGCGTACTGTTCACCTCGCAGACCCGGCACACCCGACATTCGCCGGGGGTTGCGCGCACCACCTACCCGAATACCCGAATACCCGAATACCCGAACGTCCCTCGCCGGGCCCCCGCGTGGATCTTTGGGCTCCCTACCCCCAGGAGCACATCATGATGCGTACCCGTTTCTTGGCGGCAGCAACTGCCGCCGTTCTCATGCTGGGCATGAGCGTCGGCGGCGTTGGCGCCGCCTTCGCGGTGCAACCGCCCGGAGTCGGACAGGGCGAGGGCGGTGGTGGCGGCGGCGGAACGACCAACCCCGCCGACAGCCCGTGCAGCCAGAACCCGTTGTTCGACGGCGGCACGAAGTACAACATCGGTGAGGAAGTGGGCGTCTCCGGCACCATGTCCTTCGAGTGGGGAACCCTGTCGTGGACGGCACAGCAGCTCGTCTTCACGGCCAACCCCGGCTGGACCGTCGACCTCTGCGTCAAGGGCGGCTCGCAGGAGTCGAACTCGATCGTGCTCGACACGGGCAGCGTCACGATCAACCGCGTGCAGAACATCTCGCACTTCATGTGGGCGAACCCGAGCTTCACCGCTCCGGTGGCGACCGCGGCCATCTCGACCACCCCGCGCGACTGCGACACGGCGACGACCTGGAACCTCGCGGGCGCCAGTATCACGAACGCCACGTGGGGCTCGCCCGTGATCTCCGGGTCGACGATCTCCATCACCGCGACAGCGACGGGCGCAGCGCTCTTCGCGGCCGGTGACGGCGTCTCGGGCGACCGGAAGTCGAAGACCTTCACCGCCGCGTACGAGGAGGCCGGTGGCGAGAACTGCGTCCAGCCGCCCGTCGCGACAGCGAGCGTCTCGGTCGAGCCGCGCAACTGCTACGTCGCCACGTCGATCGTGATCAACGAGGGCGCCAGCTCGAACGTCACCTGGGGCGACCCGGTGATCAGCGGCGGCACCATCTCGATCACCGCGACGGCGACGGGCGATGCCCTCTTCGAGGAGGGCCTGTCGGGCGTGTCGGACGACCGCACCCAGCGCACGTTCTCGGCGACCTACGAGGAAGCCGGCGGCGACGATTGTGTTCTGCCCTCGATCGACGTCACCGCGTCGATGACGCCGCTGACCTGCGAGCCGAACACCGGCTCGTTCACCGCCGGGCTCTTCGACCCCAGTGACCCGAACGCGGACAAGCTGACCTGGACGACCTCCCAGGGCACGGTGCCCAGCGCATCGGCGAACACGGTCAGCGGCCCGGGAACCGTGACGGTCACCGTGCGCGTCGCTAACGACTACCTGGGCGACTACGCCGTCAACGACGCCTCGGGCCTCGGAGTGGTGAGCACGATCATGGTGGGAGATGTCGAGACGGCCCTCATCACCTTCACGTTCACGTTCACCGAGGCGCAGGACTGCGAGCTCGATGCCGTCGTGGTTCCGGCCGTCACGTACTCCGACGAGTGCGTCGGCGAGGGTCGCGACGCGGTGCAGGTCGCGGAGTTCACCGTCACCCGTGCCGAGAACGTCAGCTACACGTACACCGTGAATGGCGGCGACCCGATCGAGATCGTGTTCCCGGACGGGGATGAGACCGTGACGATCGATGTCGCGGCCCTCGACGAGGTCGTCGTGACAGCCGTCGCAGCCAGCGGCTTCCGTCTCCCGGACGGGTACGAGCCGTGGAGCCACTCGTTCATCGGTGCGGCGTTCTGCCTCGACACCTTCCCGACCACGACGGCGAGCGCCGAGATCGTCATGCCCGACTGCCTCGGCAACGCGGGCACGATCACCCTCACCAACGGCCTGGGTGTGATCTGGACGCTCAACGGCACCGTCGTCGCGGGCAACACCACCCACTCGGTCCCGACGGGAACGGTCGTCGACCTGCAGGCCTCTCTCGAGGGTCCGTCGGAGGAGTACCCGGGCGGCTTCGGGTGGAACGATCCTGAGCAGCAGACCCAGTGGGATGCGGTGATGGAGGTCGACCCGTCCGTCGGCGGCGAGGAGTGCCTGCTCGATGAGGAGGAGCTGCCGACGCTCGCCCTCACCGGCGCGAACGGACTGACCACCTGGCTCGGCGTGTTCGCGGTGATCGCGATGCTGGTCGGCATGGGCTTCGTCGCCCGCCGCCACCAGGTGACCGTGTAACCAGTCGCGCAACGACGCGCCCCCCAGAGAGCGGCTAAACAGACCGTTCCATGGGGGGCGCGTCGGCGTTCACCCGCTATGATTGCGGAGCAAGTCTCGGATCACGCACACCCGACGTTCGCGTGAGGTCGAGACGCACCCCCACCCGAATACCCGAACACCTGTACTCGGCGCACCCGCACCCACGGGAGGCACCGGGCCCGGGCTCCCTCCCCCAGGAGCACCCATGTTGCGCAAAGAAGCTCGTCGACGTCTGCGTCGCCGTGAGATCCGCACCCGGTTCGTCGCCGGTGTCACCGCGATCGCGATCGGCCTCGGCCTCGCCGTCGGTGGCACGGTCGCCGCGACGGCCAACCCGAACGCGACGTTGAGCACGCCCGTCGTGAACAGCGGCGGTGTGGTCACGTACAACCAGAACGGGCTCGTCTGCAACTCGTCGCTCATCAACTTCCAGAAGCCGGCCGCCATCGACGGCTCGAACCTCGACAACGACGGAACCTACACCGCGCCCTGGGGCACGCTCTCGTGGGACGTCAGCGAGCGCACCGTCACCTGGTCGATCACGCCCGGATGGGACGTCGACGTCTGCGTGAAGGGCGGCACCTACCTCTCGACCATCGACACGAGCACCGCGAGCGGCACGAGCTACACCCACACCTACGCCGGCCTCTCGCACCTGGGCTTCCGCATCAATGCCGCGCAGCCCACCAACAACCTCACGTGCGAGATCGCCACGAACTACACCGGTCGTGCTCTCACCAACGGTGACCACATCAACATGGACATCGTCCAGAACGGCCAGAAGTTCCAGGTCAACGCCCAGATCGATATCCGCCAGGCGCAGGATCCGGTGAGCGAGTCGGGTCTGGTCGTCCGGGTCAATGCTCCCGGCGGCCCCTACACCCTGCCGCTCACCACCGCGCAACGCGACTCCGGTGTCTTCGCGTTCACCTACTCCACCTACCTGTCGGATGCGTTCACGGTCGAGTGGGTGCAGTTCAACAGCACCTACTTCAACCAGAACCGCGACCAGTCCCGCTTCCTCGTCTGCGGCGACCTCCCGACGGAGGAGCTCGTCACGCCGACCGCCCGCATGGTCGACCTCACGTGCGACGCCGCGGGCAGCTACACGCTCGACGACATCGAGGGCATCCGCTGGTTCATCGGCAGCGTCGAGGTGCAACCCGGCACCTACCCCGTCGCCAGCGCCGGCACCGTCGTGGTGCGCGCCGAGGCCATCGCCCCGGATTACGGCCTCGAGCCCGGTGCGCAGTCGGAGTTCACCTTCGTCTTCACCGAGCCGGATGCGGGGTGTGCGGCGATCGACGTCAACCTCACGCTGACCTACATGGAGGAGTGCGCGCCCGACAGCACGTACACCTTCCGCGTGCGCAACGCGCAGAGCTTCTCGGTGCCCTACACCTTCACCGTCGCTGGCAACCCCGCGCTCAACGGTTCGGGTGTCGCGGCTCCGGGTGACAGCTTCTTCGACCTCGACGTTCCGCGCACCAACCCCGCGCAGTCGTACACGGTCACCCTGAAGTGGGGCGACGGTACGACGATCCTCGCCGAGCAGACCGTCAAGGCCAGCGGCCGCGATAAGGTCTGCGAGCTGACGGTCGAGCCGGTCGTCGACATCGCCTGCGCCACCCCGGGCTCGTACACCGTGCCCACGGTGCTCGGCGTCTCGTGGAGCATCGCCGGCCAGCCGGTCGCCCCGGGCACCTACACGGTCGACGACCCCAGCACGCTGACGCTGCGGGCGACGGCGACGAGCGGGCACGTTCTCTACCTCAACGGCCAGCTGTCGACGACCCGCGACTTCACGCTGTCATTCACGAGTCCGGAGCCATGCGACCTGCCCGAGCTGCCCGTGACGAACGCGTCGATCGCCTTCCTCGAGCCGACGTGCGACCTCGGTCAGCAGCTCGACCCGGCTAACTTCGTCGTCGAGGATGCGGAGCTCGCGCGCTACGCCCCCGAGCTCTCCGACCTCGAGGGGCCGAGCTACTCGGTCGTGTTCGTCATCACCGATGACGACGCGGTGTTCTTTGACTCGTCGGAGCCCACCCCCGGGCGCACGGTGTCGGACGGCGGCAAGACGTTGACCTTCACCGGCACCCTGCTCGGCCCCGACCGCAGCGAGGAGTGCGTCACGGTCATCGAGCTGCGCGACCCGGTGAGCTACGTCGACACCTGCTTCGAGCAGAGCTTCACGATCACCCGCGTCGTCGGCATCGTCTACACCGTCCTCATCAACGACGAGACGCCGTTCGTGGTCGAGTGGGTCGGCGACGAGACCACCCGCACCTACGCGGTCGACGAGGGTGACAGCGTTCGCGTCGTGCCCTCGCCGGCGAGCGACCGGTACACGATCTCGCCCGAGCCTGCTCCCTTCGAGCGCACGTTCGCCGTGTACCCGTTCGAGTGCCTCGAGACCTCGCCGCTCACCACCGCGAGCGCGTCGTTCACCCCGGCGAGCTGCGACGACATGACCAACTGGCTCACGCTCGAAGACGCTGAGGGCGTGCAGTGGTGGGTCAACGGTCAGCGGGCCGAGCCGGGCACCTGGCCGATGTCGACGGGCAAGACCGTCGTGACGGCGACGCCGCTGCAGGGCTTCGGGTTCCCCGTCGAGCAGCCCACGCGCTGGGAGTTCGCGGGCGTCGACCCGTCGGGCGAGTGCCTCGAGCTGGCGTCGACCGGTGTGGGCCAGGGCGCGCTCACCGCCGGGATCGCCGGACTCGTCATGCTGCTGCTCGGTGCGGGCATCCTCGGCTACCGCCGTCAGCGCGCCTAGTCGCCGATCGCACCGACCGGTGCACCGGGCCGACCCGATCACGGCCCGGTGCACTGTCGCGCCCAGGCGGTGCCCGGGTGCGCGTGCGACCATGGCGCCATGATCTCGACCGGGCTGGCGCGCCGTCTGCGCGATGCCGGCCTGCGCTGGACGCCCGCGTCCGGCGACCGCTTCCAGATCGACCGGGCCGAGCTCGATGCCGAGATCTTCACGATCAGCGAGCTGACCATCGAGGCGCATCAGTACCCGACCGGGACGGTGCTCGGGTTCAACGGCACCACCGAGTGGGCGCTCGACTCGGTCGAGGTCGACGACACCCTCTGGTTGCCCCGCGAAGACCAGTTGCGCGACCTCCTGCGCGGCTCCTTCCGGCGGCTCGATCGCACCGACGACGGCTACCGCGTGACGATCGCGATCGATGGCGCTGAGCAGCAGCACGAGAGCGTCTCGGCCCCCGAGGCCTACGGGCTCGCACTGCTCGCCCTGCTCGAGCGCACGCGCGAGTGAGCGCCCCCTACCCTGGAGCCATGAGCGGCGCGCGCGAGGAGATGCTGGTGGTCGGGGCAGGTCTCGCCGGCCTCGTCGCCGCCCGCGAGCTCGTGCTGCTCGGGCACCCGGTCCGCGTGCTCGAGGCCTCGGAACGTGCGGGCGGGCAGCTCGAGGCGTGCTCGCTCGACGGCGTGCGCGTCGACCTCGGCGCGGACCGGTTCACGCCGGATGACGAGCTCGCAGCGGCCCTCGACCGGCTCGCTCTCGGCGCCGAGCTCGTCGCGGCCGAGCCCACGCGGACGTGGCTGTGCACGGCCGATGACCGCACGCTCCCGCTGCCCGAGCCGACCCTGCTGGGAATCCCGATGGCTCCGCTCTCGGCCGATGCGGTAGCTATCACCGGACGCTCGGCCGGATGGCGCGCGCAGCTGGACGCCCTCCTGCCCGGCCCGGTGGGCTCACGCGCGGCGACGCTCGGCGCCCTCGTGCGACGGCGCCTCGGGGATGACGCTCTCGAGCGACTCGTCGCTCCGGTCGTGCTCGCGCTGCGCGGCGTGCACCCCGACGCCCTGCCCCTCTCGGCGGTGGGCGGCCTGAAGCACCATCTGCTGCGCGAGAACTCGCTCGCGCGAGCCGTCGCCCGTGTGCGGCTCGAGGGCGCGCTTCCCGGGCAGCTCGACCAGTCGATTGCGACCCTCCGAGGGGGCGCGACCGTGCTCGTCGACCGGTTGCTCGACGAGCTCGAGCGGTTCGGCGTGCCCATCGAGCACGGCGTCGAGGTCACGGGCGTCGCGCCCGACCACGTGGTGCTGTCGGGCGGCGGTGACGGCGGCGGTGGTGACCCCGACGGCGGTGGTGACCCCGACGACGGTCGTGACCCCGACGAGGCCGCCGAGCGGGTGCGCCGCGGCCGCGTGCTCGTCGCTGCGCCGGGGCTCGTCGCCGGGCCGCCCCGCGACACGACGACGGACTACTCCGGCGATGTCGCCGTGCTGCTGGTCGACGCCGGCGCCGTGGTCTCCGCGGCTCTGCAGGGATCGCTGCCAGCGGGCGGGGTGCTCGTCGACCCGCGCTCGAGCAGTCTCGTGCGCGCGCTCGACCTGCCGACGGCGCGGTGGGGCCCGCTGCGCGACGCGGCGGGCGGCCGCGCGGTCGTGCGGGTGCACTATCGGGATGCCCCCGCCGGCACCCCCGTCGACACCGAGCAGGCGCGCCTCGATGCGCAGCAGTTGCTCGGCGTGAGCATCCCGCCCGCCGCGGTGCACGCCGCCGCGGTGCGGCGCTGGCAGACCGCGGGCCGCATCGACGTCGAGGGGTCGGAGGTGCCGGTGGTCGGCGAGCAGATCGTCGGCGCCGACCTCGACCGCATCGTGGCGCACGCTCGCGCGACCGCGCGTGCGGTCGGCCCGCCCGCGTAGGCAGCTCCGCCTCCGTCGACGGGAGGTCCCCTCGACATCGCATCAGGGCGCAGGGCTACGCTGGAGGGGCTGAACGCGACCGGGCCATCACGGTAGCGCAGCGTGAGGAGTGCGTCATGAGAGGCAAGATCCTGTTCGCCGCTGGCCTCGCCGTCGGCTACGTGCTCGGCACGCGCGCCGGGCGCGAGCGGTACGAGCAGATGAAGCGCGCCGCGCAGGGATTCTGGAACGACCCGCGCGTGCAGCGACGCGTCGACCAGGTCGAGGACTTCGTGCGCGAGAAGGCGCCCGAGGTCGCCGAGTTCGTCACCGACGGGGCCAAGAAGGTCGTCGACCAGGTCAGCGGGGCCTCCCGCAAGGCCGCTCCCACGTCCTCGAAGCAGCCGGCATCGAAGCCTGCGCCCTCGAAGCCCGCGTCCTCGAAGCCCGCCGCACGCAGCCGCACGCAGCCGACCGCCCCGGGCTCGAGCGGCTCCGGCGCGACCTCATGAGCACCCCCGCTCCCACGCGCGAGCGTCGCGGACTGTTCGCGCTCATCGCCGACCTGCCGCGCCTGATCCGCGAGCTGATCGAGGCGGAGCTCGCGCAGCTCAAGGCCGAGGTCATCGGCAAGCTCAAGGCCGCCGGTATCGGCGCCGGCTTCCTCGTCACTGCGGGCGCCTTCGCCTTCTTCGGTGTTCTGGTGCTGACGGCCGCCGGCGTGCTCGCCCTGGCCCTCGTCATGCCGGCCTGGGCGGCCGCCCTCGTGGTCGGCGGCGTGCTGATCGTGCTCGCCGCGATCGCCGCCGCAATCGGCGTGCAGCAGCTGCGGGCGAGCGTTCCGCCGACCCCCACCCAGACCATGGAGAGCGTCAAGGAGGACGTCCGCGTGCTGCGCGGGCTCGGAAAGCGAGGAGCATCATGAGCGACACCGTCTCGAGCACCGTCTCGGCCGCGCGCGCCCGGCTGGAGCACACCCTCGACGCCATCGACGACAAGCTCGACGTGCAGAAGCAGGCGGGCGAGCTCGCGCAGCGGGTGCAGCGCTCGTACCGGGCCAACCCGGTGCCATGGATCATCGGTGCTACGGCGGCGGCGGTGGTCGTCGCAGGTCTCGTCGTCTGGGCCATCGTCACCGACGACTGATGCCGGTCGAGCCCCGGTCGATTATGACTCTCGCCGGGGCAGGGTCATCATGGAGGGGATGTCCTCCCTGCACGATGTCACCATCGAGCGCACCCCGACGGGGGCGCTCCCCGTGGTGAAGCCCCTGCTCGGCTGGCGCGTGCTCGTTCCGCGCGGCGGCAAGTGGGGCGACGGCGTCGCCGCGCAGCTGCGCAATCTCGGCGCCGAGCCGGTCATCGCCCCACTCATCAACTTCGCGCCCTCCGATGAGCCCGAGCGGCTCGCCCGCGAGCTCGAGGCGCTGCAGGCGGGCGCCTACGGCTGGCTGATTGTGACCAGCGCCACCACGGTCGATGTGCTCGTCGGCTACGGAGTGCGGCCGCCGGCGACCACCCGCATCGCGGCCGTCGGCGAGACCACCGCGCACGCGCTGCACCTTGCCGGGTACTCGGTCGACGTCGTGCCGAGCGATCACTCGGCCCGGGGTCTCGTGCGCGAGTGGCCGGGAACCCCGCAGCAGGGGCCGGTGCTCGTTCCGCACAGCGAACAGGCCGAACCGACCCTGGTCACCGGCTTCGCCGAGCGCGGCATCGACGCCATCTTCGTCTCGGCCTATCGCACGGTCGGGGTCGCGGCGCCGGAGGTCGTGACCGCCGACGTGGCCCGCGGCGACATCCGCGGTCTCGTGGTCAGCTCGGGCAGCGTCGCCCGGCAGATCGCCGCCCAGTTCGCCCCGCTGCCCGACAGTGCCGTCATCGTCTGCATCGGCCCTCGCACGGCCTTCGACGCCCGCGCCGCCGGTCTCACCGTGCATCGCATCGCCGAGGAGCGCACCACCACCGCGCTCGTGCGCGCGCTCGCCGAGCACGCGATGGACCCCGACGACAGCGCGCCGCCGGTCATCCCCTGACGGGGGACCCGCCGCGGCTGCCGACTATCGGCCGACGAGCAGCAGCACGACAGCGAGCAGCGGGGGCAGTGCCTGCGCGAGCGCGGCGGCGAGAAGTCGGGGCGGCGCGGTGAGGGCGAGCGCGGCGCCCGCGACGACCATGACCGAGCATCCGGCGATCGTCAGCGCGAGCCCTGCGATCGCGAGGTCGGTCGCGTTGCCCGCCGTCGCCTGCAGCACGACTCCCAGGGCGACGACGATCGCGAGGGCCAGGTTGTAGACGCCCTGGTTGACGGCGAACAGTCGCAACGGCGGCGAGTCGTGCTCGGCACGCACTCCGAACAGCCGCCGGCCGGCCGGCCGCCGGAAGAGCACGCTCTCGAGCACGAAGAACACCCCGTGCAGCAGCGCCGCGATGCTCGCGAACAACAGCGCCAGCGTGGTCAGCACGGTCACGCGTCTCCTCCGAGAGCGTCACTCTCCGCGGCGGGGGCGGATGCGGGCTCGCCGACGCGCACCGCGAGCCGCCCGGCCACCCGGCCGGCGAGCACCTCGGCCGCGGCCTCCCGCGCCTCCTCGAGCGGGATCGACCGCACCACGGCGTCGACGACCCCCGGGTCGAGGTCGCGCGCGAGCCGCTGCCAGGCCTGCTCGCGCAGCGCGCGCGGGGTGAGCGACGAGTTCACGCCGACCAGCGAGACGCCCCGCAGGATGAACGGCATCACGGTGGTCGCGAGGGCGGGGGAGGCGGCATTGCCGCAGGCGACCGCGACCCCGTTCTGCCGCAGTTGGGCGAGGGCCGTCGCGAGGGGTGGGCCGCCGACGGCGTCGATGACTCCGGCCCAGTGCTGCGATTCGAGGGCGCGCGAGGGGCGGTCGAGCTCGGCGCGGTCGAGCACGATCGCGGCCCCGAGCCTCTGCAGCCGCTCGGCGTTGTCGGGGCGGCCGGTGACCGCAGTCACGACGAAGCCGGCCCGGGCGAGCAGGGCGATCGCGAACGATCCGAGTCCGCCGCTCGCGCCGGTGACGAGCACCTCGCCGTGCGTGATGCCGTGCCGCTCGAGGGCGAGCACGGCGAGCATGGCCGTGAAGCCCGCGGTGCCGATGCCGGCCGCCTGCTCGTCGGTGAACACCGAGGGCGTGGCGACGAGCGTGCCGCCGTCGAGGTGGGCGCGCTGGGCGAGACCCCCGTGCCGCGTCTCGCCCGCTCCTGCACCGTTGAGCAGCACGCGATCGCCGACCCGCCAGCGCGGGTTCGACGAGGCGGCGACGGTGCCGACCGCGTCGATGCCGGGCACCAGGGGTGAGGTGCGCACCACGCCGCGGTTGCCGGCGAAGGCGAGGGCATCCTTGTAGTTGAGCCCGGACCACGTCACGTCGACGACGACGTCGGCCGTCGCATCCAGGGCATCGGATGCGGGTCGCAGCGCCGTATCGTCGAGGTCGACCAGCGCGACCGCGGGGTCGCCCTCGCCGAGGGTGATCTGCCAGCCGCGGGTCATGCCCGCCAGCCTAGGCCGGTCGCCCCGCCGAGGGGAGGGGACTAGCCGAAGAGCAGCGCGGCCTCGTCGTAGCGCTCCTGCGGAACGGTCTTGAGCGAGCCGAGCGCGGCCTCGAACGGCACCCGCACGATCTCGGTGCCGCGCAGCGCCACCATCTCGCCCCAGCGCTCGTCGTTGACCGCGGCGATCGCCGCCATGCCCAGGCGCGTGGCGAGCACGCGGTCGAACGCGCTCGGCGTGCCGCCGCGCTGGATGTGGCCGAGCGTGGTCGCGCGCGTCTCGATGCCCGTGCGGGCCTCGATCATCGGCGCGATGAGCTCGCCGATGCCGCCCAGCCGCGGTCGACCGAAGGCGTCGAGCCCGCGCTCCGAGTGCGGCTCGTCGGCCCCGTCGAGCGTGAAGCCCTCGGCGACGACGACGAGCGGCGCGCGTCCGCGGTCGTAGGCGCTCTGCACCCACGCGCACAGCTGCTCCATGCTCGTGTTCTGCTCGGGGATGAGGATGGCGTGCGCACCGGCGGCCATGCCCGAGTGCAGGGCGATCCAGCCGACGTGGCGGCCCATGACCTCGGCCACCATGCAGCGGTTGTGGGCGTCGCCCGTGGTGCGGAGGCGGTCCATGGCCTCGGTGGCGATCTGCACGGCGGTGTCGAAGCCGAAGGTGTAGTCGGTGGCATCGAGGTCGTTGTCGACGGTCTTGGGCACGCCGACGATGCGGATGCCCGCATCCGTCAGTCGCTTCGCCGCCGCGAGGGTGCCCTCGCCGCCGATCGCGATGAGGGCGTCGAGGCGGTTCTCGGCGAAGACCTCGTTGATGCGGTCGACGCCGCCGCGGCCCTCGAAGGGGTTGGTGCGGCTCGTGCCCAGGATCGTGCCGCCCTGCTTCGAGATGCCCTTCACCTCGTGCCGCGTGAGCGGCAGGGTGTCGTTCTCGACGAGGCCCTTCCAGCCGTCTGTGAAGCCGACGAACTCGTGGTGGTAGACGGAGGTTCCGACGAGCACGGCCCCGCGGATCACCGCGTTGAGGCCGGGCGCGTCGCCGCCGGAGGTCAGCATTCCGATGCGCATGGGTTCTATCTTGGTGCGTCGCGCCGGTCACGGCGAAACGGGGTGCATGCGGGGGGTTCTCGGATGCGCGCGCTAGCCTGGCGCGCGCCCCAGCCCGGCACCGGCGGGCGACCGAGGAGGAGCATCCATGACCGAATCCGCGCGCGACGCCCTGCTCGCTCTCGCTGACGAGCAGTACGTGCTGCTGACCACCGCTCGCCGCTCGGGCGATGGCGTGCCGACCCCGGTCTGGGTGGCGCGCGACGGCGACGGACTGGTCGTCACGACGGGTGCCGAGGCGGGCAAGGTCAAGCGGATCCGGCACACCCCGCGCGTCACGCTGCAGGCCTGCGATCGCGTCGGGCGCCCGCGCGACGGCGCTCCGATGATCGTCGCGCACGCGACCGTGCACGACGACGAGGCCAGCCGCGCCGCGCTCGACGCCGCCCTGAGCGAGAAGTACGGCGTGCAGTACGCGGCGATCCGCGCGATGGGTCGCCTGCGCGGGCGGCGCAGCCCCGGTTCGGTCGTGCTGCGGCTCGTCGCCGAGCCGGAGGCGCCGGGCCGCTGAGCGACCGGCGGCGGCCGACCGGCGAAACTGAGCAGTTTCTCCTCTCCCGCCGCGCCACCTGGCGGGGCTACGATGCACCCGAACGGGGTCAACCCGGCCCCCCACCCCCCAGGAGTCAGAATGTCCGACGTTCCTCCCCCTCCGCCCACTGCTCCCGCCTACGCCAGCACCCCCGCCGCCCCGGTCAACCCCGGCAAGACAATGGGCATCATCGCCCTGGTGCTGTCGATCCTGCCGTTCCAGCTGATCGGCATCATCCTCGGCTTCGTCGCGCTCAGCCAGTCGAAAAAGGCCGGCCAGAAGAACGGGTTCGCGCTCGCCGCGATCATCATCGGCTTCATCGGCCTCATCATCGGCCTCATCGTGATCCTCGCCGGAGGCGCCCTGTTCGGCAGCCTGTTCGGCGGGCTCGCGCAGGTCTGCAACGAGCTCGGCTCGGGCGTCTGGGAGATCAACGGCGTCACCTACACCTGCCCGTAGTTCTCGCGCACCGCACGGCGGGGAGCCTGCTCGCATCGAGCGGCCTCCCCGCCGTTCTGCGTGAGCCGGGCGTATGGTCGGCGCAGCGCTCTACCCTGAGCACGTGGGCGAGGCGACACCGGATGCGGAGCGCGAGCTCGCCCTGCCCGAGCCTGTCGACCTCGCCGAGACGCTGATCTTCCTGCGTCGCGGCCGCGGCGACCCCACGACGCTCACCGCCGACGGGCCCGCCTCCTGGCAGGAGATCTGGCGCGCGCAGCGCACGCCCGAGGGCCCCGCGACGCTGCGGCTGCGCGTGCTCGACGGTCCGCCGACCGCTGCCGCTCGGCTGCACGCCGCAGCGTGGGGTCCTGGTGCGACGTGGAGCCTGGAGCGAGCGGGCGAGCTGCTCGGAGCCGGTGACGACTGGAGCGGGCTCGACGCCCTGCTCGCCGCCCGTGCGGGGGAGGCCGACGCGGTGCCGGGCGACCCGGCGGCCGCCGCACTGCAGCGCGTTCGGCGTCGGCGCCGCGGGCTGCGCCTCACCCGCTCGCACCTCGTGCTGGAGGCGGCCGTGGCCGCCGTGCTCGAGCAGAAGGTGACGGGCGTGGAGGCCCGCCGTGCGTGGCGGCAGCTGGTACGGCAGCACGGCGAGCGGGCGCCCGGCCCGGCACCGGAGGGGCTGACCGTGATGCCCGACGGGGCGGGGTGGCGCCGCATCCCCGACCACGACTGGCATCGCGCGGGGGTCGGCCCGCAGCGCATGGCGACGATCCGGCGCGTGGCGGCCGTCGAGGCGGGCCTGCAGCGCACGCTCGCGCTCGGCCGCGGCGGGCCGGAGGCGGTGGCGGCGTTCCGGTCGATCCCGGGGGTGGGGCTGTGGACGGCGGCGGAGGTGCTGCAGCGCGCCCACGGCGACCCCGATACGGTGAGCGTCGGCGACGCGCACCTGCCGCACGTGATCGGCACCTGGTTCACCGGTGATCGCACCGACGACGCGGGCATGCTCGCGCTGCTCGCGCCGTACGCGGGTCATCGGCACCGCGTTGTGCGCCTCATCACGTCGCTCGGCGTGGAGGCGCCCCGTTTCGGTGCGAAGGCCACCATCGAGGACCACCGCGCGCGCTGACCTGCCTAGCCTGGCGCGCATGAACAAGCTGTTGCGCCTGCTCTGGCTGATGTGGCGCGCCCGCCGCGCGCCGCGGCTGGCCCCGACCGACGTCAGTCGCGTGCCCTTCCGCGTGCTGCCCAACGACCTCGACCTGCAGAAGCACATGAACAACGGCGTCTACCTGTCGATCATGGATCTCGGGCGGATGGATCTCATGGTGCGCTCGGGGGTCTGGCGCGAGCTGAGTGCGCGCGGCTACTACCCCGTGGTGGTGAGCTCGACCATCACCTACCGGCGCTCTCTCGACCCGTGGCAGTCGTACGTGCTGGAGAGCCGCATCATCGGCATCGACGACATCGCCGGCTACATGGAGCAGCGCTTCGTGCGCGACGGCGAGATCTGCGCGCGCGGCGTCATCAAGGCGCGCTTCCTGAAGAAGAGCGGCGGCATCGTGCCCGTGCCCGAGCTGCTCGAGCTGTTCGGTCTCGACCCGGCCGAGCATCCGCTGCCCGACTGGATCGAGCAGTGGAGCGCGCAGGTCGCGCTGCCCCCGCGCCGCGAGCCCGCGCCCAGCGTGTGGGAGTGAGCGGGGCGTCGAGGGCGAGTAGCGTCGAGCCATGACCGCGCCGACCGACCGCCGACGACCCCGCAGCGTCTACGGGGTCGGCGACGAGCCCGAGGTGCAGGCCTCGCTCGCGAACGAGCGCACGGCGCTCTCGTGGATTCGCACGGGGCTGACGCTCATCGCCGGCGGTGTCGCGCTCGCCACGCTGTCGGGCTTCGGCGACCTGCCGCTGGTCGTGCTCGTCATCGCCGGCCTCGCCGCGCTCGGCGGCGGCGCGCTGGGGGTGTGGGCGCTCGTGGCCTGGGCGCGCACCGAGCGCGCTCTGCGGCTGCGCGAGCCGATTCCCGACCCGTCGGTGCTGCCCTGGGTGGTGGCGGGCGTCGTCGCCGCGGGGCTCTTCGTGGCGGGCTTCGCCGCCTTCGAGGCGATCGAGCTGGCGCGGTGAGGCGTCGCGCGTGAGCGCCTCGGTGTCGGGCGCCGATCGTGACGGGGGCAGGGATGCTCGCCGCGCGCCCGTCGACCGCACGAGCCTCTCGTGGCAGCGCACGGCGTTGCAGGCCTCTTTCGTCGCCCTCTTCGCAGCACTGACCGCTCTACGACTGGGTGAGCCGACCGTCGGGGTGATCGCGGCGGTGCTCGCCGTGGCGGCCGTCGTCGCGGGCGCGGCGACCCCGCGCGTGAAGCGCGCCGAGCTCGACGGCCGTGACCCCTGGGGGCTCATGCTGCGCACGGTGCTCGTTCTCAGCGCCTCGGCGCTCGTGACCGTCGTGCTCGTGGTGGCGGTCGCGCTCGAGCTGTAGGGACCTGCCGGGCCGGTCTCCAGCGATGAACCGACCCGTGACAGTCGCTCTCGTCTTCGGTAGACTTGGAGGACGACGAACCGGTTTCCGGGGCGTTGTTCGCCTGAAGCCCCGCCTGCGGGGCTTCAGTGCTTAAGTCGTAGAACGCGATAGGAGTGGCGCAGGTCTACGGATCCCAGCGCCGGGCAGACGGTCGCAAGGGATGCGTCTCGGTCCACAGTTCGCGAGCGGACCGGGCTGCGCGATCATCGAGATGTTCGTGGGCGTCGACTCGGCGGTAGAGATAGACGATCATGTCGGCGCACTGGATGCCGGGAGATTCGGCCGACTTGCCGAATGTGATCGGAAACTCGATGCGAGCGAGCTTGCGCGGCTTGTACCCGCCGGTCGTCAACGACTGGTAGCTCGCCATCCTCATGGCGTGGGCTTGCTGGTCAGGAACCTCATCGGCGATCACGACGACGCGATCGCCCACGCGTGACGCGTACTCGTTCAGCCTCTCGAGGAGGTGGCGCAACGCGATCTGGTGAGGCGCTTGCGGATAGCGATAACGAGCATTCAGGCGGGGGATGTCGACGCCCTCAACGAAGGCACGGGCTCCCGGAACCGCCGCGATCTCGGCGAGTGCCCGCCGGTAGACGGAGAGAGCAGCACGAGCTTTGCCCCGCAGCGGTGACCACGCGTCCTTACCCGACATGATCTCGTAGCCGTGAAGCTCGGCTGCAGCGTGGACCCCAAAACCTTCCGCGTACCTCAGCGCGGTGTGGACAGCCTTCTTGACAATCGCCAACTGGTCCTCGCGAACGACGTATGCGCCGACGAAGTACCGATCCCGCGAGTACGACTCGTCGACGAACGCGTACCTCACCCAGCCGCGTCCTTCTCCTTGACGAGGTCGAGCAGCAGAGCGACCCGCTCGTCAGGGGCGGTGAATCCTTCGGCGCGATAGAGCCTGTCGACGTAGTCGTCGTTCGCGCTGTGCGCCTTGCGCAGCTCGGAGGGCATCGTGGTCGGGTCGTAGAGGTCGGCGAGCGTCGAATCTGGGTAGAGCGCCCGTGCGTTTAGGATCCCCTGGCCGAGCTCGGCGAGGCTTGCGCGCTGCCCGTCATCGATCGGCGGCAGAACGAAGTTGTTGTACACGACGTCTTTCGAGTACCGGAGGTCGCTCTTGAGTCGGCCGCCGACGACGCGCAGCCAGTCCATGTGCATCCGGCTCGTCAGGAGGGCGAACAGTTCAAGAGTGCCCGCTTCCACCGCAAGGCACGAGTCAGCGACGACGTGTCCCGATTCGAAGAAAGCCATTGGCACGTACTCGCGTCGCTCCGACGATACGCGCGGGATCACCAGCACGGGCTGTTCGGGGGACTGCGTGATCTGCGCGAACAGGTGAGGCACATCCGCGAGGTGTGGACGAGCTGACGTCAAGCGCTCCTGTCGATTCGCGGCGACTCGGGCGGCGACGGTGGGCATCGCCCGCAACTGCGCGGGTGTCACGCCCTTCAGCCACAACGTCCATCGCTCGCCGCCCTGCAGGAACTCTTTCGCGCCGATGTACGGCAGCACCCACTCGGCTGCCGCAGGTTCGGAGGCGAGCAGGGCATCGCGCTCCGACCGGCTCAGAATCAGGTTGCCCCCATCTGCCGGCATGTTGCCGAACGCCATCGAAGGAGCTCCGCTGATCTGCTCCTGCCGGTTGGATACGACGAACTCGTCGCCGGCGATCAGGTACGGGCTGATGGACTCGACGAGGTCGAGCACGGGCTCGCCAGCGATGTCGGGATAGTCGAAGAGCAGCGCGGGTCTCCGTGCCGTTCGCGCGAAGCCGACAATCACGCAGTGCACTGCGGCAACGCCGCGAGCGGCGTTCATCCAGCGGAAGGTTCGGTGGGCGAAAGTGATGTGGTTGCCATTCGCGTAGAGCTTCGGCCAGAGGATGCCCGGCTGCTCACCCTGACTGATTGAGTTCGTCGAGACGAACGCTGCCTCGATCGCGGGGTTCTGGGCCATCATCCGGTCGGCGAGGATGTACCACGCCGTGACGAAGTCGAGGAACCCAGCCTGCGGGAAACCCTTCGCGACGGCTCGCAGGTCGGCCTTCTGACCCTTGTCCATCGTGCGGGAGCCCAGGAACGGCGGGTTGCCGAAGATGAAGTCGAGGTCCTCCGGCTTGACGACGCTCGACCAGTCGGTGGTGAGGGCGTTCGAGTGCACGATGTGAGCACCCTCGGTGAGAGGCAGACGGGAGTACTCGTGACCGATCTTCCGGCCCGCCTCGAGGTTCATCTGGTGGTCGGTCAGCCACATGGCGGTTCGCGCGATCTGCACCGGGAACTCGTCGATCTCGATGCCGTAGAACTGCTCAACGCGAACGCGCAGGTCTGATTCGAAGACGACGATCGTTGAGTGCTTCGCTTTGGCCTCGATGACCTTCAGCTCGAGTCGTCGAAGCTCTCGGTAGGCAACGATCAGGAAGTTGCCCGAACCGCACGCGGGGTCAAGGAAGGTGAGGCTGGCCAACTTGTCGTGGAACGTATCGAGCAACTGGGCACTGTTCTTCGATGCGCGAGCCTTCTCGAACTCGGCGTAGAGGTCATCCAGAAAGAGCGGCTTGATGACCCGGAGGATGTTCTCTTCGCTCGTGTAGTGGGCTCCGAGGTCGTGACGGTCATCGCCGTCCATAACGCCCTGGAACATCGCTCCGAAGATCGCCGGCGAGACCTTGTGCCAGTCGGGCTGCGACGCCAAGAGCAGCGCCAGGCGCAAATTCGCGTCAAAGTCGGGGGCGGGCGTGTTCTCGGCGAAGAGACCGCCATTCACATAGGGGAAGGCTTTGAGGTCGTCATCGAGCAGCGCAGACCGCTCTTCGGGAGCAGTGTTGAGAACCTCGAAGAGCTTGGTCAGCCGCAGCCCGGTATCGGTTCCGTCCTCCGCCGTGCGGCTTCGGATGTAGTCGCGGAACTGCTTCGGCTCGAAGATGCCGGCATCTTCGGCAAACAGGCAGAACACAAGACGGACCAAGAAGAGTTCGAGCTTGTGGCCGATGTAGCCAGCCGCCTCGAGTCGGTTGTGCAACTCAGCCATGCGTTCGGCCGCTTGACGGTTGACCGGCGAGGTCTCCTCGATCGAGGTCGCCTGCTCGTCGACTAGCGGAGCGAACAGGCGCACGTAGTCGGGCAGTTCTTCGAGCCGGAACTCCACGACCTGTCGAGTGTCGAGGTCGACGTGCTGGAACGTGGCGAAGTCGGAGAGGACTACCGCCTGCGGCAGGTCATGGTCATCGAGCCCGTCGAGGTACTCGAACGCCTGCCCTCGGGCTGCGTTCAGGTCGCGCCCACCCGACTTTTGCTCGGCCAAGAGCCTTCCTGGGAGGAACATGTCGATGTAGCCACGACGCCCACCGCTGAGCTTGACCGCGTACTCGAAGTACCCTCCGGCACGACGACGGTTGATGCCGAACACGTCGAGGAAGTCAGCCCAGAACGACTGGCTCTCGCCCTTCTCGTACGTCTCGCCTTCCCACTCTTCCGCGAAGCGAGCAGCGCGAGCGCGAATCTCATTCCAAGACAGTCGTGTCACACGCTCACCTTACGTCGCACCACCCACGCGACGAGGGATGGCGTTCCGGGCGGCCTGCTCAGCAGTGGGCGAGCACGTGGTCGGGGCTCGAGGGGGGAGCGAGCATCCGGTCGCGCAGCACGGTGAGCGCGGGAATCTCGCCGCGCGCGCAGACCTCGGCCCACGTGCCGCGCAGGTCGTCGGTGTACTCGATGTTGATCACCTGGTCGCCGTAGACCTCGGCGGCGAGGGCGCACTCCTCCCAGCGGTCGCACTCCTCGAGCACGGCGAAGTCGAAGCCGGCTTCGTCCCGGCCGCGCGGGCCGAGCTCGAGCGCGTTCTTCTGCCCGGCGGCGAGACCCGCCGCGTGCGCCCGGTCGACGAGCAGTGCGGCGAGAGCGAGCGCATCATCGGCGGTCAGGGCGCCGTCGGAGCGCGTGTAGCTGTCGAGGTTGTCGAACTCGACCGCGACGAAGCCCGCGGCGGCGCAGCCGTCGATGAGGGGGCCGAGCCGCGCGACGATCGCGGCGCGGGCGGTCGGCGTGCGCGGGTCGAGCAGCGCCTCGTCGGGCCAGCCGGGGTCGATCACCGGGTCGCCCGCGGCGTCGCGCAGCACCGCCTCGGGCGCCGCGGCGAGCCAGGCCTCGAGCTCGCCGGGCTGGGTCTGGAAGCCGTTGACGTAGCAGATGCTCGCGACGCCCGGGGCGGGCGACTCGGTCGCGTCGCGCACCACGAGCGTCACGCCGGGCGCCGGCGGCGAGGCGCCGCCGAGCTGGTAGTCGATGCGACCGTCGGGCGGCAGGGTGAAGAGGGCGGGCTGGTCGGAGGGTGCGGGCTCCGGTGGCGCGGCCGGCGGGCTCGCGGCGCACGCGCTGAGCACGATCGCGGTGCTCGCGGCGAGCATCCCGATCGCCCGACGGGTCATCGTGATTCGAGCACCGCCATCGCGGCGTTGTGGCCGGCGATGCCGCTGACCGCCCCGCCGCGGCGGGCACCCGAGCCGCACAGCAGCACACCGGGCAGCCCGGTGTCGACGCCCCAGCGGCGGGCGGGGGTGTCGAGCGGCTCGTCGTCCTCCGCCCACGGCCAGGCGAGGTCGCCGTGGAAGATGCTGCCGCCGGGCAGGCGCAGGGCGTGCTCGAGGTCGCGCGTGGTCTTCGTCTCGACGCACGGGTCGCCGTTGGCGTCGGTCAGCAGCAGGCTCTCGATCGGCTCGGCGAGCACCGCGTTGAGCGAGTCGAGCACGGCGCGCTGCAGACGCTCGCGCATCGCGTCGTTGGTCGTCTCGGTGAGCAGCCGGTCGGGTACGTGCAGCGCGAACACCGTGAGCGTCTGCGCACCCGATGCGCGCAGCTCGGGGCCGAGGATCGTCGGATCGGTGAGCGAGTGGCAGTAGATCTCGGCCGGGATGACGCTCGGCACCTGCCCGGCGACGGCCTCGTCGTAGGCGCGCTGCAGCTGGCTGAAGGTCTCATTGATGTGGAAGGTGCCGCCGAACGCCGCAGCCGGGTCGATGCTCGCATCGCGCAGCCGCGGCAGGCGCGTCAGCAGCAGGTTGACCTTCACCTGCGCACCCTCGGCGGGCGGCACGGCCAGGCCGGCACTGTCATCGATGCGGGCGGCGGATGCGTCGCTCGCGCCGCCCGCCGCGAGCAGCCGCGCCAGCTCGTGCGGCGAGCAGTTGACCAGCACGTGCTCGGCGGCCGTCTCGTGCTCGACGCCGGCCTCGTCGCGCCAGCGCACGATGCGCGTCTCGTCGTCGCCGCCGGATCCGGCGGCGAGCGCGAGAACCTCGGCCCCGGTCGTGAGGGTCGCCCCGGCGAGCCGCGCGGCCCGCTCGAGCTCGCCCGACACCGCGCCCATGCCGCCGACGGGCACGTTCCAGTCGCCCGTGCCGCCGCCGATGACGTGGTACAGGAAGCAGCGGTTGGCGAGCAGGCTCTCGTCGTCGTTCGAGGCGAACGTGCCGATGAGCGCGTCGGTGTAGACGACGCCGCGCACGAGGTCGTTCTGGAAGGTGTCGGCGATGGTGCGGCCGACGGGCTGCTCGATGAGGGCATGCCACAGGGCGGCGCCATCGAGGCCCGCACTGTCGGCGGCGGCGATCACAGCGTCGCGCGCCTCCGTGCGCGTCAGCAGCGGGTCGGTGACGGTCGGAAACAGCACGCGCGCGAGCGTCTCGGTGCCCGCGTAGAAGCGCTGCCAGGCCTCCGCGTCGTCGGCCGCCCCGATGGCGGCGAAGCTCGCCGCCGTCGCCGCGAGGTCGTGGTTGTCGACGAGCAGTCCGACGCCCTGCGCTCCGGCATCGCCGGGCACGGGCGTGTACGAGCTGTAGCGGCGCGGGGCGAGGGCGATCTCGAGCCCGAGATCGTCGATGATGCGCTGCGGCAGCAGGCTGACGAGGTACGAGTAGCGGCTCAGGCGGGCATCCACACCGGGAAAGGCCTCGGCCGAGATCGCGGCACCGCCGAGCACGTCGAGCCGCTCGAGCACCTGCACGTCGAGGCCGGCCTTCGCCAGGTAGGCGGCGGCGGTGAGGCCGTTGTGGCCCCCGCCGATGATGACGACATCGCGCTGCTCGGTCACGGATGCTCCTTCTCTGCTGTGCCGCGCTCAGGGTATCCCGCTCCTCCTGGAGGCTCGATCGACAGCGCGAGAACCCCTCGCACGGCGACGATCGCCGGGCGGTCGGCCGTGGATCGGCGGGCCGCGGTGAAGAGCGAGCGGTGCGGGTCGCTGGGCAGCGTGATGAGCGAGACGCGGGGGTCACGACCACTCCACACGAGGTCGGGCAGCAGCGCGACCGCGTGCCCGGCCTCGACGAGGCTGATGTGGGCCTGCAGGTCGGCCGTCTCGAAGCGCACGTCGGGCTCGAAGCCCGCCAGGCGGCAGACCTGCTCGGCCCAGTGGCGGCTGGCGGTGCCGCGGGGCTCCATGACCCAGGCGCGCTGCGCGGCGTCGCCGAGCGCCTGGATGCCGCTGCCGCTCGCCACCCCAAGGCGCAGGGCGTCGCGCCCGAGCGGCACCCGGTCGAGCTCGCGACGCCGCGGGGCGGCGTGCGCGGGGTACTCCTCGGCGATCACCAGGTCGAACTCGCGCGCCCAGACCTCATCGAGCGCGCTCTCGGGCTCGCGCTGCGTGACCTCGACGCGCAGGGCGGGGTAGCGCTCGGCGAGCAGGCTCAGGGCGCGCGGCACGATGCCGAGCGCGGCCGACTGGAAGACCGCGAGCCGCACGGTGCCCGAGACCGTGCGGTCGGTGGCGGCGAGCGCGCTCTCCAGCTGCTCGAGATCGGTGAGCAGCGTGTCGGCCCCCTCGACCAGCAGCAGCCCCGCCGGGGTGAGGTGCACCCGCCGGCCGGTGCGCTCGAGCAGCGGAACGCCCGCCTCCTGCTCGAGCAGCCGCAGCTGCTGCGAGATGCTCGACGGGCTGTACGACAGGGCCCGCGCCACCGCGTGCAGCGTGCCACGGCGGTGCACTTCGCGCAAGAGCGAAACGCGGCGCAGGTCGAGCATGGGTGCTCCCGAGGGGTCGGCGAATTGTTCGGCAGAACCAAACAGCGATGTACCGATTTCATCACTAGATGCGCACAGTGTCGACCAGCAGACTGGATGCATGAGCACCGACGTGTCGACCCCCGGCCCCTCGCCCGATCTCGGCTCGGCTGACACCCACGCTGACGCTGACACGAACGCGACTGCCGACGCCGCCGTCGCGCTCGTGCGGCAGTGGCTCGCCCAGACCGAGGGGGTGCGGCCCGATGCCAGCGCCGCGCGCCTCGCCGGGCTGCTGCAGGACGAGGGGGGGCTCGCATTCGCGATCGGGTTCGTCGACCGGGTGGCGCGGCCCGATGACCTCGGCGTCGCGGCGCGCAACCTCGAGCAGCTCGCGCAGAGCATCCCGAACTTTCTGCCCTGGCTCCTGCGCGCGCTCATCGCCATCGGCGGCCCGCTCGCCCGCCTGCTGCCCTGGCCGATCGTGCCCATCGCGCGTCGCGTGCTGCGCGGCATGGTCGGGCACCTCGTCATCGACGCGACGCCGAGCCGCCTCGGGCGCACGCTCGAGCACCTGCGCGCCGACGGCGACCGGCTCAACCTCAACCTGCTCGGCGAGGCCGTGCTCGGCGACGGCGAGGCCGATCGACGGCTCGCCGGCATCACCGAGCTCGTCACGCGGCCCGACGTCGACTACGTGTCGGTGAAAGTCTCGGCGATCGCGAGCCAGCTGAGCATGTGGGCTTTCGACGAGGCCGTCGACCGCGTCGTCGACCGGCTCGTGCCGCTCTACGAGACGGCCGCGCTCGGCGTCACCCCGACCTTCCTCAACCTCGATATGGAGGAGTTCCGCGACCTCGACCTGACCATCGAGGTGTTCCAGCGCCTGCTCGACCGGCCCTCGCTGCGGCAGTACGAGGCCGGCATCGTGCTGCAGGCCTACCTGCCCGAGGCGCTGCCCGCCCTCGATCGCCTCACCGCGTGGGCGCAGGCGCGCCGGGCCGCGGGTGGCGCGGGCATCAAGGTGCGCGTCGTCAAGGGCGCCAACCTCGCCATGGAGCGCGTCGACGCGGCCCTGCACGGCTGGCCCGTCGCCGTGCTGCAGAGCAAGCAGGCGAGCGACGCCAACTACAAGCGCGTTCTCGACGCGGCGCTGCGCCCCGATCGGGTGGATGCGGTGCGCATCGGCGTCGCGGGCCACAACCTGTTCGACATCGCGTGGGCCTGGCAGCTCGCCGAGGCCCGCGGAGTCGCGAGCAGCGTCGAGGTCGAGATGCTGCTCGGTATGGCACCCGACCAGGCCGCCGCCGTGCGCCGCACCGTCGGGCACCTGCTGCTGTACACGCCGGTCGTGCACCCGCGCGATTTCGACTCGGCCATCAGCTACCTGATCCGCCGGCTGGAGGAGAACGCGAGCACCGACAACTTCCTGTCGGGCGTGTTCGAGCTGACCGCGTCGCCCGAGATCCTCGCGCGGGAGGAGCAGCGGTTCCGCGCGGCGCTCGCCGACCTCGCGGCGTCGCCCGCGGCGCCGGCGCCCCACCGGGTGCAGAACCGGCTCGAGCTCACGCCGGTCGCCGAGGGTGGCGCAGGCGCCGCGGTCGCGCTGCCCGAGCCGGGCGGGGTGCGCCGCGGCTTCGCCAACGAGCCCGACACCGACCCCGCGCTGCCCGCCAACCGCGAGTGGGGGCGCGCGATCCTCGCGCGCTCCGCCACGAGCACCCGCGGGCAGGGGCTCGTCGACGCGAGCGCCCTCGCCGACGGCCCGCGCGGCATCGCCGCCGTCGAGCGCATCGTCGCCGAGACCCGCGAGGCCGGCGCCGGGTGGGCTGCGCGGTCGGTCGATGAGCGGGCGGGCATCCTGCACGCCGCCGGTCGGATGCTGGCCGCCCGCCGCGCCGACCTGCTCGAGGTGATGGCGGCCGAGGCCGGCAAGACCCTCGCCGAGGGCGACCCGGAGGTGAGCGAGGCCATCGACTTCGCCCACTACTACGCCGAGAGCGCGCGCGACCTCGCCGCGATCGACGACGCGACCTTCACGCCCGTGCGGCTGACGGTGGTCGTGCCGCCGTGGAACTTCCCCGTCGCGATCTCCGCCGGGGGCGTGCTGGCGCCGCTCGCCGCGGGCAGCGCCGTCATCATCAAGCCCGCGCCGCAGACGCGCCGCAGCGCCGCCGTCATGGTCGAGGCGCTGTGGGATGCCGGGGTGCCGCGCGACGTGCTGCGCTTCGTCGACGCGCCCGAGAACGAGGTCGGGCAGGCGCTCATCGCGCACCCCGCCGTCGATCGGCTCGTGCTGACGGGGGCGTGGGAGACCGCGGCGCTGTTCCGCTCGTGGCGGCCCGACCTGCCGGTGCTCGCCGAGACGAGCGGCAAGAACGCGATCGTCATCACCCCCTCGGCCGACCTCGACCTGGCCGTCGCCGACCTGGTTCGCTCGGCATTCGGCCACGCGGGGCAGAAGTGCTCGGCCGCGTCGCTCGCGATCCTCGTCGGCTCGGTCGCGACCTCCGAGCGTTTCGAACGGCAGCTGGTGGATGCGGTGCGCACGTTGCGCGTCGGCCGCCCCACCGACCCGACCGCGGTCGTGGGGCCGCTCGTCGAGCGCGCGTCGGGCACGCTGCTCGGCGCCCTCACCGCCCTCGGCACCGGCGAGCAGTGGCTCGTCGAACCGCGGGCGCTTGACGCGAGCGGCGAGCTGTGGAGCCCCGGCGTCAAGCGCGGCGTCCTGCCCGGCAGCGCCTTCCACACCACCGAGTACTTCGGCCCCGTGCTCGGGCTCATGCGCGCTCGCGACCTTGACGAAGCCCTCGACCTGCAGAACGGCGTCGCCTATGGCCTCACGGCCGGGCTGCACTCGCTCGACGCGCGCGAGGTCGCGTACTGGCTCGATCACGTCGAGGCCGGCAACCTCTATGTCAACCGCGGCATCACGGGCGCCATCGTGCGCCGCCAGCCTTTCGGCGGCTGGAAGCGTTCGAGCGTCGGCGGCTCGACCAAGGCCGGCGGCCCGTCCTACGTCATGGGCTTCGGGTCGTTCGCGCCCGTGCCGCGCGCACCGAAGCAGTCGCTGAGTCTGCGCGGGCTCGACCGCGGTGTGCGCGACGTGCTCGAGGCGAGCCAGCCCGGGCTCGACTTCGCGGGCTTCGACGCCGCGCGCGCCGGCGCTCTGAGCGACCAGCGCGCGTGGGAGGACGAGTTCGGGGTCGCCCGCGACGACAGTCGGGTCGAGGTGCTGGCCGACCAGCCGATCGAGCGCAACGTGCTGCGCTACCGGCCCGCGCCGGTGACCGTGCGGGCCGCCGAGGGTGCCGCGCCGGCCGACCTCGTGCGGGTGCTGCTCGCGGCGACCCGCGCCGGATCGCCTGTCGCCGTCAGCGCTGCCGCTCCGCTGCCGGCGAGCCTGCTCGGGCTGCTCGACTCGGGCGCCTCGGGCCTGCGGGTGACCGCGGTCGTGATCGAGCCCGACACGGAGTTCGCCGGCCGCGTGGCGGTCGAGCGGCCGGCCCGCATCCGGGTGATCGCGCCGGCGGGCGCCAACGACCCGCACGCGACCGGGCGGGCACTGCTCGAGGCCGTCGACGGCGACCCCGACGTCGCCGTCTGGTCGGGTCCGGTGACGGCCTCCGGCCGTGTCGAGCTTCTGCCCTTCCTGCGCGAGCAGGCGGTGTCGATCACCGCGCACCGGTTCGGCAACCCGTACCCGGCGCTCGCCGAGCTGCCGCTGTAGGGGCGTGGGGGCGCGGGATGCTCAGCCGCGCTGCGCCGCGCGCACGAGGTCGAGCGCGCTCGCGTCGTCGAGCCCGAGCCGCCGGGCCTGCTCGACGAACGCGCGCGCGGCGGCCTCCGCCTGGCGTCGCACCGCATCACCCTGCGGGGCGACGAACGAGCCGGCGCGGCCCCGCGTCTCGATGATGCCGTCGGTCTCGAGCTCGCGGTAGGCGCGCGCGACCGTGTTGACGGCGAGCCCGAGCTGCTCGGCAAGCGCGCGCACGGTCGGCAGCTTGGCACCCGCTATGAGCTCGCCGGCCGCGACCGCGTCGCGCACCTGCACGCGCAGTTGCTCGTACGGCGGGGTCGCCGCGCTCGCGTCGATCGAGAACCTCATGCGGCACCCCCCGTCGGCGCGTGCCGCTCGAGAAACCCGAGCACCTCGGTCTGATCGACGCCGGGAAACGACTCCGTCGGCAGCGTCGCCAGCAGGCTGGCATGGATGCGCGCCTGCGGTCGCGCGCGCCCCTGCCACTTCGCCGCGAGCGCGTCGGGTGCCCGGCGGCAGCACCCCGGGTCGGGGCAGGTCGACGCCCCGCGCCGGGTGGTCTCCCGCCCGCGGAACCACTTGACGTGCGCGAACGGCGTGCCCACCGAGATCGAGAAGTCGCCGCCGGTGCCCGACTCGATGCGCGAGGTGCACCAGTAGGTGCCGGTGGGCTTGTCGGTGTACTGGTGGTACGGGCTGAAGCGGTCGGGCTCGTCGAACACCTGCCGCGCCGACCACTGCCGGCAGACGAGCTGCCCCTCGACCGCGCCGAGGGCGTCGGTCGGAAACTGCACGCTGTCGTTCTCGTAGGCCTTCGACAGCACGCCCTGCGCGCTCACCTTGAGGAAGTGCACGGGAATCTCGAGGTGCTCGGTCGCGAGGTTCGTGAACCGGTGCGCGGCCGTCTCGTACGAGACGGCGAATGCGTCGCGCAGGTCCTCCACCGCGAGCTCGCGGCGCTGCTTCGCGCGCTGCAGGAACGCGACCGCATCGGCCTCGGGGATGAGCAGCGCCGCCGCGAGGTAGTTGGTCTCGACCCGCTGCTGCAGGAAGTCGGTGTAGTCGCGCGGCTCGGGCCGGCCGAGCACGTGCCCGGCGAGCGCCTGCAGCAGCACGCTGCGCGGGTCGCGGCCCGGTGCCGTCTGCACGGGCAGGTAGATGCGGCCGTGCTCGAGATCGGTGACCGACCGGGTCGAGCCGGGCAGGTCGCCCACGTAGTGCAGCGTGAAGCCGAGGTGCGCGGCGAGCTCGGCGGCGAGGCGCTGCGACAGCGGGCCGCCCTCGTGGCCGACGGCGCGCAGCAGCCCGGCCGCGGTCTGCTCGAGTTCGCCGAAGTAGTTGCCGCGCGCCCGCATCGCGCGCCGCAGTTCGGTGTTGGCTCGCCGAGCCTCCTCGGGCGTCGCGGCCCGCTCCGAGTGCACCCGCTGCAGCTCGGCGTGCAGCGCCAGCACCGTGCGGATCGCCTCGTCGCTGAGGCTCTTGCGCACCGGCAGCGGCGGGATGCCCAGGGCCGAGAACAGCGGACCGCCCTGCACCCGCTCGAGCTCCACCTCGAGGGCCGCGCGGCCGCTCAGCGGCGCGGCGCTCACCAGCTGCTCGAGGCTCGACCCGAGCACCCGCGCGATCGCCTGCAGCTCGCTCAGCTTTGCCTCGCGCTTGCCGTTCTCGAGCACGCTCAAGTGCGAGGTGGCGGTGCCGATGGCCTCGGCGACCTCGGCGAGCGTGAGCCCCGCATCCGTTCGCAGGGTGCGGATGCGGCGGCCGAGCGTCAGCGGATCGATCACCTCCTCAGCCTGGGCGCGCGAGAGCGGTGAATCGAGCATGCCGCGAGCCTGCCAGCGCGCGAACTTCAGCGCAACTGAAATCTGCCTCTATTTCAGTCGGTTCGGCCGGGGTTCAGGGGTTGTTCTTCGCCCACAGTTGCTCACACGAACCTCGCAAGCCCAGCCGTCGCTGGGGTTGTGTTCGTAACTCAGGCTGAGAGCCGGAATGTGCGCGAGTCGTCGATCACAGATCGACCTACAGCCTGAGTTACGAACACACACCCGGCGGCGGCCGACCGAAGGAGCACCTCATGACAACTCAACCGACCCGCCCCGACCAGCCGACCCGACCGGGCGACCAGACCGAGACCGCCGCCGAGCTCGAGACCCGCTGGAAGACCGACGCGCGCTGGAGCGGCGTGCGCCGCGACTACAGCGCCGACGACGTCATCGAGCTGCGCGGCCCCGTGCGCGAGGAGCGCACGCTCGCTCGCCGCGGCGCCGAGCAGCTGTGGCAGCTGATCCAGCAGAACGTCACCGACGCCGGCGAGTGGACGTACGCGCTCGGCGCCCTCACCGGCAACCAGGCCGTGCAGCAGGTGCGCGCGGGCCTCAAGGCCATCTACTTGAGCGGCTGGCAGGTCGCCGCCGACGCCAACTTGAGTGGCCAGACTTACCCCGACCAGAGCCTGTACCCGGCCAACTCGGTGCCCGCCGTCGTGCGCCGCATCAACAACGCCCTGCTGCGGGCGGGGCAGATCGAACCCGACAAAAACTGGATGGTGCCGATCGTCGCCGATGCCGAGGCCGGCTTCGGCGGCCCGCTCAACGCCTACGAGCTCATGCACGGCATGATCGAGGCTGGCGCGGCCGGTGTGCACTGGGAGGACCAGCTCGCGAGCGAGAAGAAGTGCGGCCACATGGGCGGCAAGGTGCTCGTGCCGACGAGCCAGCACATCCGCACGCTGCAGGCCGCGCGGCTGGCCGCCGACGTCGCCGACGTGCCCACCGTCGTCATCGCCCGCACCGACTCGCTCGCCGCCACCCTGCTCACCAGCGACGTCGACGAGCGCGACCGCCCCTTCACCACGGGTGAGCGCACCGCCGAGGGCTTCTACGAAGTCGAGCCGGGCCTCGGCCCGGTGCTGGCCCGCGCGCACGCCTACGCCGAGTACGCCGACCTCATCTGGGTCGAGACGAGCGAGCCCGACCTCGAGCTGGCGCGGGCCGTCGCCGAGAGCATCCACCGCGAGCATCCCGGCAAGCGCCTCGCCTACAACTGCTCGCCGAGCTTCAACTGGAAGCGGCACCTCGACGACGCGACCATCGCGAAGTTCCAGCGCGAGCTCGCGGCCATGGGCTACGCGTTCCAATTCATCACCCTCGCCGGCTTCCACTCGCTGAACCACTCGATGTTCGAGCTGGCCCGCGGCTACAACGAGCGGCAGATGACCGCCTACGTCGAGCTGCAGGAGGCCGAGTTCGCGTCGGAGGCCGACGGCTACACGGCCACCAAGCACCAGCGCGAGGTCGGCACCGGCTACTTCGACCGCATCGCGACGGCCCTCAACCCGCAGAGCGCGACGCTCGCGCTCGTGGGCTCGACCGAGTCCGAGCAGTTCCACTGATCCCTCGCAGGAATGAAGGAGCAACGACCCTGGTCCGCGGCGTGTCGACCTCGACACGCCGCGGGTGGGGTAGCGCCGTCCTTCATTTGTGCGTTCCCACCAGACAGGAGATGACCATGACCACGACCTCCCTCACCATCAATGGCCCGATGCGGCCGCGGTACGACGAGATCCTGACCCCGGATGCCCTCGCCTTCGTCGAGCGCCTGCAGCACCGCTTCGGCGGCCAGCGGCACGCGCTGCTCGCCGACCGCATGCAGCTGCGCTACGACCTCGGCAACGGCCGAGACCTGCGCTTCCTGCCCGAGACGGAGAGCATCCGCCGCGACCCCGACTGGCGCGTCGCCGGAGCGGGGCCGGGCCTTCACGACCGCCGCGTCGAGATCACCGGCCCGTGCGACCCGAAGATGACGATCAACGCCCTCAACTCCCGCGCCAACGTGTGGCTCGCCGACCTGGAGGACGCGACGAGCCCCACCTGGGCGAACATCATCGAGGGACAGCTGAGCCTGTTCGACGCGATCCGCGGGCGGCTCGAGTACACGAGCCCCGGGGCCGATGGAGCACCGGGCAAGGAGTACCGGGTCACCGCCGAACGCACCCCCACGATCGTGATGCGCCCGCGCGGCTGGCACCTGGTCGAGAAGCACATCGAGCACACCGACCGCAGCGGCCGCACCTTCGCCGCCAGCGCGAGCCTCGTCGACGTCGGGCTGTACGCCTTCCACAACGCGCACGCGCTCATCGCCGCGGGCCGCGGGCCGTACTTCTATCTGCCGAAGCTCGAGAACCACCGCGAGGCGCGGCTCTGGAACGAGGTGTTCACGTTCACCGAGGCCGAGCTCGGCCTGCCGCACGGCACGATCCGCGCGACGGTGCTCATCGAGACCTTCCCGGCGGCGTTCGAGATGGAGGAGATCCTCTACGAGCTGCGCGACCACTGCGCCGGGCTCAACGCCGGGCGGTGGGACTACGTGTTCTCGATCATCAAGAACTACCGCAACCGCGGCCTGCGGTTCGTGCTGCCCGACCGCGACCGCATCCTCATGACGCTGCCGTTCATGCGGGCGTACACCGAGCTGCTCGTGCAGACGGCGCACAAGCGCGGCGCCCACGCGATCGGCGGCATGAGCGCGTTCATCCCCGACCGCCGCAGCCCCGAGGTGACCGAGCGCGCGCTCGAGCGGGTCGCCGCTGACAAGCGCCGCGAGGCCCGCGACGGCTTCGACGGATCGTGGGTGGCGCATCCCGATCTGATCCCGGTGGCGCGCGCCGAGTTCGACGCGGTGCTCGGCGACCGGCCGAACCAGCTCGACGTGCTGCGCGAGGAGGTCGCGGTGACCGCGAGCGAGCTGCTCGACATCCGCTCGGCGGGCGGCGAGATCACCCTCGCGGGGGTGCGCGCGAACGTGTCGATCACGGTGCGCTACCTCGAGTCGTGGCTGCGCGGCATCGGCGCCGCGGCGATCGACCACCTGATGGAGGACGCGGCGACGGCCGAGATCAGCCGCTCGCAGCTGTGGCAGTGGATGCACCACGAGCTGCGCTGCGCCGACGGCACCTTCATCACCCACGACCTGGTCGAGGGGATGCTCGCCGAGGTTCTCGCGGAGCTGCCGCGCCCTGACGGCCACAAGCTGGCCGAGGCGGAGGAGGTGTTCCGGCAGGTGACGCTGGGGGAGGACTTCCCGACCTTCCTCACGGTGCCGGCCTACGCGCGGTTCCTCGTCGAGCGCGACGAGGAGCCGATCGACAGCGCGACGGATCAGCGCGCCGCGTGACGAGCGATCTGATCGACCGCCGGGGCCCTACTGGTTCCGGCGGTCGATCAGCCGCGTGAGGATGATCGCGCTGCGGGTGTGGTCGACGTTGGGGGCCACGCGCACCCGCTCGAGGGCATCCTCGAGCGAGGGGATGTCGCGCGAGCGGATGTGCACGATCGCGTCGGCATCGCCGGTCACGGTGCCGGCGTCGACGACCTCGGGCACGGCGGCGAGGATGCGGCGCAGCTCATCGGGCGCGACGGTGCCGCGGCAGAACAGCTCGACGTAGGCCTCGACGGCCATGCCGTCGACGGCGGGGTCGACCTGCACGGTGAACGAGCGGATCACGCCGTCGGCGACGAGCCGGTCGACGCGCCGCTTGACGGCGGATGCGGAGAGACCGACGACATCACCGATGTCGCCGTACCCGGCGCGGGCGTTCTGCCGCAGCTGGTCGATGATGCGGTAGTCGATCGCGTCCACACCCGTGAGCGTAGTGGGCGGCAGGTTCTGGCGGATTGGTGGCGTGAGTCAGGTAAGGCTATCCTTACCTACCATGCGCGCTTCTTCGCTTTCGCTCCCAGCCATCGCCACCGTCGGTCTGCTGCTCGCTGGCTGCTCCGCGCCCGCTCCCGCCGAGACCGACCTGCCGGCCGAGCCCGTCGCCGACGGCAGCTTCACTCTCTACTCGGGCCGTGACGAAGAGCTCGTGCAGCCGCTCATCGACCAGTTCACCGCCGAGACCGGCATCGAGGTCGAGGTGCGCTACGGCAACACCGCCGAGCTCGGCGCCCTGCTGCTCGAGGAGGGCCCTGCGAGCCCCGCCGACGTCTTCCTCTCGCAGGATGCCGGCGCGCTCGGGGCCCTCAGTCGCGCCGGGCTCTTCACGACCCTGCCGGCGGAGATCGCCGATGCCGTGCCCGCCGTCTTCACCTCGACCGACGGCAGCTGGGTCGGGGTCACCGGCCGCGCGCGCGTCGTCGTGTACGACGGCGAGCGGCTCACCGCCGACGAGCTGCCCGACACGATCGACGGCTACGTGACGGAGGAGTGGAACGGCCGCCTCGCGGTCGCGCCGACGAACGCGAGCTTCCAGTCGTTCGTCACCGCGCTGCGCGTGCTCGAGGGCGAGGAGGAGGCGGCGGCGTGGGCCCAGGCGCTCGCCGGCAACAGCCCGCAGATCTTCGAGGGCAACACGCCGATCCTCACCGCAGTCAACGACGGCGCCGTCGAGGCGGGGCTGATCAACCACTACTACTGGTTCCGCGCGGCCTCCGAGGTGGGCGTCGAAAACATGCGGGCGCAGCTGAAGTACCTGACCGCCGGAGACGCGGGCTCGATCGTGAACGTCACCGGAGCGGGCATCCTCGCCGGGGCGGAGGGCGATGCCGACGCCCTCGAGTTCGTGCGCTACCTCGTGTCGGAGGCCGCCCAGACCTACTTCGTCGAGCAGACCTTCGAGTACCCCCTCGTGCCGGGAATCGCCGCGCCCGAAGGCTTGCCGAGCCTCGAGAGCCTGCTCAACCCGCAGCTCGACCTCAGCGATCTCGACGACCTCGCGACGACGCAGCAGCTGCTCGCCGACGCCGGGCTCATCTAGCCGGGCCCGACCCGGGCCCTTCGTCCCTGCCGCCTCCCGGCCGTGCCGTGATGCACTAGACCCATGACGATCGCGCCGCCGCTCGCCGACGGGGTTCCGGATGCCCGGGGCCCCCTCGTCGAGCCTGCGCACCCGGCACGTCCGACGGCGGGGCGCCGCCCGCCGCTCGCGCTGCTGGTCGCCGCGAGCGTCGCCGCGGCCGCCGCGGCCATCCCGCTCGTGTACCTCGTGGTGCGCGCCGCCGAGGCGGGGCTGCCGACGGTCATCGCGACCCTCAGCCGGGGCCGCGTGCTCGAGTACGCCGCCAACTCGCTCGCGCTCGCCGCGGCGACGACGGCGACCGCGCTCGTGCTCGGCACCGCCGTGGCCGTTGTGCTCACGCGCGTGCGGGTGCCGTTCGCGCGCGCGTGGCTGCTGATCTCGGCCCTGCCGCTCGCGGTGCCGTCGTACCTCGCCGGCTACGGGTGGCTCGTGCTCGCTCCGGGCCTCAACGGGTTCGTGCCGAGCTGGTTGCTGCTCACGGCCGTCACAGTTCCGTACGTGACGCTGCCGGTGGCGGCGGCCCTGCGCGGAGCATCCGGCGACCTGGAGGGCGTCGCGCGCACGCTGGGGCGCGGGCCGTTCCGTGCATTCCTGGTGGCGACCTGGCCGACGGTGCGGCCCGCCGCGATCGCCGGATCGCTGCTCGTCGCGCTCTACGCGCTGAGCGACTTCGGGCTCGTCGCGATGATGCGCTACCCGACCCTCACCTGGGGCATCAACGCCGCCTACTCGGCGAGCTTCGACCGCGCGCAGGCGGCGACGCTCGCGCTGCTGCTCGTGGTGCTCGCGCTCGTCGTCGTCGCGGGCGAGCGCACGGCTCGGCGGCAGGTGCCGCGCGCGGCCGCCCGAGCCGTCGCACCCCGGGCCGTCGGCCGCGGGATGCTCGTCTCGCTGCTGCCCGTCGTCGCGGCCGCGCCCCTCCTTGGCGTGGGGGTTCCTCTGCTTGGGCTGCTGCTGCGCCTGCTCGACGCGGCCACCCTGCGGACGATCGACGTGTCGCGGCTGCTCGAGGCCGTCGGCGCCACGGTCGGCGTTGCGGCGGCGGCGGCCGCGCTGGCGCTCGTGCTCGCGCTGCCGATCGCGGCGCTCGCCGCCCGCTACCGCGGCCGGCTCGTCACCGCGATCGAGTCGGTCGGATACCTCGGCCACGCGCTGCCCGGCATCGTCGTCGGCCTCTCGCTCGTGTTCTTCGCGCTCGCCGTCGTGCCGGCGCTGTACCAGAGCCTGGTAGTGCTGGTCTTCGCCTACGCGGTGCTGTTCATGCCGAAGGCGATCGGCACGGTGCGCGCCGGCCTCGGCGACGTGCCGCCGCGGCTGGTGTCGGTCGCGCGCACGCTCGGCCTCTCGCCGCTGCAGGCGTGGTGGCGCGTGACGGTGCCGCTGGCTCTGCCGAGCCTCGGGGTCGGCGCCCTGCTCGTCGCCATCGCGACCATGAAAGAATTGCCGGCGACGCTGCTGCTGCGCCCAACCGGGGTGCAGACGCTCGCGACCGAGCTGTGGAATCGCACGGTGGTGTTCGAGTTCGGCGCCGCCGCGCCCTACGCGGCGCTACTGGTGCTGATCGCCGCCGTACCCGCCATGGTGCTCTCGGGTGTGCGCAGCGCCGCCAAGGAGGAGTTGTGAGCGACCTCGTCGTCGAGCATGTCAGCGTCACCCACGGGTCGACGCTCGCTGTCGACGACGTCTCGCTGAGCATCCGCAGCGGCGAGCTGGTCGCCGTGTTGGGGCCCTCGGGATGCGGGAAGACCACGCTACTGCTCGCGATCGCCGGGCTGCTGCCCGTGCAGGAGGGCACGATCGCGGTCGGCGGGCGCGAACTGTCGCGCTCGGGCCGCACGGTCGCTCCCGAGAAGCGCGGCGTCGGCTGGGTGCCGCAGGAGGCCTCGCTGTTTCCGCACTTGTCGGTCGGCGAGAACATCGGCTTCGCGGTGCCCGGCGGCCGCGGCGGTGCTGGCCGGGGTGCCGCCCGCGCAGCGCGCATCGCCGAGCTCGCCCAGCTCGTCGGCCTTGGCGAGCTGACCAATCGCGCCCCCAACCAGCTCTCGGGCGGACAGGCCCAGCGCGTCGCCCTCGCCCGCGCCCTCGCTCCGCGGCCCGAGCTGCTCCTTCTCGACGAGCCCTTCGCGGCCCTCGACACCCAGCTGCGCACCGGTCTGCGCCGCGAGGTCGCCGAGCTGCTGCGCGACCAGGGCACCACTTCGGTGCTCGTCACGCACGATCAGGAGGAGGCCCTGACCCTCGCCGATCGCGTGGCCGTGATGCACGACGGCAGACTCGCCCAGTTCGGCACGCCCGAAGAGGTGTACCAGCAGCCCGCGTCGGACTGGGTCGCCTCGTTCGTCGGCGACGTCGTCGAGCTCACCGGCACCTGGCGGGCGGGCCGCGTGCTGTGCGCGCTCGGATCGGTCGAGGCCACCGCGGTCGGGTTCGCGCCTGCCGACGGCGCGACCGTGCGGCTCATGCTGCGCCCCGAGTGGATCGTGCCGCGCCCCGACCTGCTCGCGCAGGCCGCAGCCGGGGCCGACGCGCGTGTCGCGGCCATCTCGTATGCCGGCCACGACGCGATGATCACCGCCGACCTCGTCGACGGGCCCTCGGTGCTCATGCGCATGGCCGCCGTCGAGCTGCCGAGCGTCGGCGACGACCTGCGCCTCGCCGTGCAGCGCCCCGGCCTCGCGTTCGCTGCCGCCTGACGCGCGCGCCCATCGGTCGAGCATCCCAGGGGTGCGACGGTTGCGCGGTGCGGACGAGGGCGCCGATCGGTCACTTGTTGCGGCCCGACCGCCACACGTCAGCAACGAGTGACCGATCGACGCCGTTTGGCCGCGAGTAGGCTCGCGGCATGAGTGACGCCGACGCCCCGCGAACAGCGAACCCCGCCGAGCTGCGCGCCCGCGCCGCCGTTCTCGACGCCGCCGACCCGCTGGACGCCTACACCGCGCACTTCGTGCCGGGCGACGATCTGGTCGCCTACCTCGACGGCAACTCGCTCGGGCGTCCGGTGGCGAGCGTGCCCGCCGCCCTCGACGCCTTCGTGCGCGCGGAGTGGGCCGGGCGGCTCATCCGCGGCTGGGACGAGCTGTGGCTCACCCGCCCGCGTGCGCTGGGCGACCGCATCGGGGCGGCGTGCCTCGGTGCCGCATCCGGTCAGACGGTCGTCGCCGACTCGACCACCGTGCTCATCTTCAAGCTGCTGCGGGCCGCGATCGCCGACGTGCGCGCCGCCGACCCCGCGCGCGACGAGCTCGTCGTGCTCGCCGATGAGTTCCCCACCGATCGGTACATCGTCGAGCGCCTGGCCGCCGACCACGACCTCACGGTGCGGTGGGTGGATGCTCCGCTCGACGCTGGCATCACCCCCGAACTCGCCGCCGAGGTGGCGGGCCCGCGCACCATCGTCGCCCTCTTCAGCGGGGTCGCCTACCGCAGCGCCTGGTGGGCCGACATGGCCGAGGTGACGCGCGTGGTGCAGGCCGCGGGCGCGCGGGTCGTGTGGGACTGCTCGCACGCCGTCGGGTCCGTCCCCCTCGAGTTCGACGCCTGGGGCGTCGACTACGCCGTCGGCTGCTCGTACAAGTACCTGAACGGCGGCCCGGGTGCCCCGGCGTGGGTCTACGTCGCCGAGCGGCACCACGCGTCGCTGCGCAACCCGATCCCCGGCTGGCTCGGGGCGGCCGCGCCGTTCTCGATGACCGAGGGCTACAGCCCGGCGCCCGGCGTCGGGTCGCTCGTCAGCGGAACGCCGCCCATTCTCAACATGGTCGCCCTCGCCGAGATGGTGACGCTGATCGAGGCGGCGGGCATGCCGGCGATCCGCGAGAAGTCGATCGCGTTGACGAGCTACGCGATCGAGCTCGTCGACGCGCTCATCCCGAGCGCGACGGTGTCGACGCCGCGCGACCCCGCGCGCCGCGGCAGCCACCTGACGATCGACCACCCCAACTCGGCCGTCGCTGTGCAGCGGCTCTGGGCGGGCGGGGTCATCCCCGACTTCCGGCACCCGAGCGGCGTGCGCATCGGCCTCTCGCCGCTCAGCACGAGCTTCGCCGAGGTCGAGCGGGGCATCCGCGCGCTCGCCGACGCGCTGTCGTGATCTTCTTCTCGTGCCAGATCTGGCGTGTATGGGCGCATGCGCTTGGGATGATGCGCCCACAGGTGCCAGATCTGGCAGGAGGCTCGCACGCCAGCGCGAGTAGCGTGAGGGCATGACGAGCGGCGACCGTGCGGCGAGCGTGCTGACCCCCGACCTGCTCGCCCGGGTGCGCGAGCGCGCGCCCGGCTACGACGCGGCGAACGGCTTCTTCTTCGAGGATCTCGCCGAGCTGCGGGAGGCGGGCTATCTGCGTCCGCGCAGCCTGAGCGCGGCATCCGCCGACCAGCGGCTGCTCGCCGCCCACGCGCCCGCGACGGCGCTGGGGCTCACCATGCACCTGGTCTGGATGGGCGTCGCGCGCGATCTCGTCGCCGCAGGCGACGACAGCGTGCAGTGGGTGCTCGACGACTGCGCGGCCGGCGAGCTCTTCGCCTTCGCGATCAGCGAGGCGGGCAACGACCGCGTCATGACCGATTCGGTGACGCGGGCCGAGCGGGTCGAGCCGGGAGAGCGTTCCGACGGGCGGGGCGGCTGGGCGGTCACCGGCACGAAGATCTTCACAAGTCTCAGCCCGGCGTGGACGCGGCTCGGGGTGCTCGCCCGGCACGAGCCGGCGGGCGGCCCGGCCGACGGCGCCCACCCGGCCGAGACCGGCCCCGCCGGCACCGACCCGCGCATCATCCACGGCTTCCTCCTGCGCGACGCCCCGCCGTCGACCCCTGAGCGCTTCGAGCCTCACCCCGCGCCCGGCGTCACGGTCACCCCCGACTGGAACACCCTCGGCATGCGCGCCACGCAGAGCCACACCACTCGCCTCGAGGCGGCGTTCATCGCCGACGAGCACGTGTCGCGCATCCTGCCGGTCGGGCCGACGGCCGATCCGTTCCTGCTCGCGATCTCGGCCAACTTCCTGACCCTCATGGCTGCCGTCTACGCGGGGCTGGCCGACCGGGCGCTCGAGCTCGCCGTCGAGAGCGCGCACCGCCGCACGAGCCTCAAGAACGGCGGAGCCCCGCAGGCGCACGACCCCGACATCCGCTGGCGCATTGCGGATGCGGCGCTCGCGCTCGATGCCCTCACCCCGCAGCTCGCCGCCGTCGTGCACGACCGCGACCACGGCGTCGACCGGGGTGCGCGGTGGCACCGCGACCTGGCGGGGCTCAAGCACCGCAGCGTCGAGACCGCCCGGCACGTCGTCGACCAGGCGATGCGCATCGCAGGCGGCGGCGCCTACCGCACCACCGCCGAGCTGAGCCGTCTGCAGCGCGATGTGCTCGCGGGCATCTATCACCCGAGCGACCCGGAGGCCGTGCACGCGACCGTCGCGGCCGACCTGCTCGGCCCGCTGCCGTGAGCGGCCCTGCCGGCGCTTAGGCGACCGTGCACGAGCTTGACCTGACGCGACCCGACGGCCGCACCGTGCACGCCTATGACACGGGCGGCGAGGGTGCCGTCGTGCTCTGGCAACACGGAACACCCAACGTCGGGGCCCCGCCGCAGCCTCTGCTCGCTCCGGCCGCCGAGCTCGGGCTGCGCTGGGTGTCGCTCGACCGCGGCGGGTACGGGGGCTCGAGCCCGCATCCCGGCCGGTCGATCGCCGACGCGGCGGCCGACGCCCTCGCCGTGCTGGACGCGCTGGGGATGGACCGGTTCGCCGTCATGGGCTACTCGGGCGGTGGGCCGCACGCGCTCGCCTGCGCGGCCCTCGCGCCCGGTCGCGTCGCCGCGGTCGCGGCGATCAGCCCGCTCGCCCCGATCGACGCCGACAACCTCGACTGGTTCGCCGGGATGGGCCCGACCTCGGAGGGGGCCCTGCGCGCGGCGCTCGCCGGGGTCGACGACCGCCGCCGGTTCGAGTTCGAGAACGCGGATGCGCCGCTCGACTTCACCGCCGCCGACTGGTCGGCGCTCGCTGGGCCCTGGGGGTGGCTCGGAACGGTGGCCGCGGAGGGGCTCGCCGCCGGCCTGGACGGACTCATCGACGACGACCGCGCCTACGTCACCCCGTGGCAGGTCGACCTCTCGGCCATCTCCGCGCCGGTGCGGATCGTGCACGGGGAGGACGACCGGGTCGTGCCGGTCGCGCACGCGCGCTGGCTCGCCCAGCGTCTGCCGACGGCCGAGCTGCGGGCGCTGCCGGGTGCCGGGCACATCGCGGCGATCGCGGATGAGCAGCGGGGGGCGCTGGACGCTCTGCGCTGGCTCGCGCAGCGGCTGCCCTAGGCGATCCAGCCAAGCTCGCGCAGCCAGGCTTCGCAGCTCCGCGTCCACTCGACGGCGGCCCCCGCCTCGGCGACGTCCTCGGCGCTGACCTGCTCGCACTCCCGCACGAGCCCGAGCCCGTGCCGCCCGTTCGGGTACACGTGCAGCGCGTGCGGAATCCCATAGCGGGCGAGCTCCCGAGCGAGGCGGTACGGATGCTCGAGCGGCACCGAGGCGTCCTCCGCGGTGTGCCACACGAAGGTCGGCGGCATCGCGGGCGTGACGAGCCGCTCGACGGAGGTCGCGGCTCGCGCCCACGGCGGTGCCCAGGGGCCGAGAAGCTGGCGGCGCGAGCCGCCGTGCGTCGGCGTCATCATCGACACCACCGGGTAGCAGAGCACGGCGGCGTCGACCAGGCCGAGCGCCGCGGCGTGGCCGGCCAGGTGCCCGCCGGCGGAGAAACCCAGCACGCCGAGCCGGGTGACGCCCTGGGCGCGCAGCTCGGCTGCCCGCATCCGGAACGCCGTGATCGGGCCGGGATGCCGGGTGCGCACGGGGTAGGCGAGCACGCTCGCGTCGAGGCCCAGCCCGCGCAGCCACTCGGCGACCGGCTCGCCCTCGTGCGCCGCGCGGTAGCTGTACCCGCCGCCGGGCAGCACGATCACGTGCGGGCGCTCGCCGGGCATCGCCGTCGCGCTCACCGCCCGGTGAAGGCCGCGTTCAGCAGCTCGTCGATCCGCACCCCGACATCGGGCTCACCGGTGTCGAGGCGGTTGGTCAGCAGCACGACGCAGCGGCCGGCAGTGCGCGAGACCCACAGCTGCGAGCGGCACCAGCCCTCGTGGCCGAACGTGCTGTGGTCGAGCAGGCTGAGCCGGCGCGGCAGGTTGAAGCCGATGCCGAAGTCCTCCGGGTGGCGGGTGAGGTCGGCGTCGAGCACCGTCAGCCCGCTCGTGCGCGGGCGCAGCATCGCCTCGAGGGTGATGCGGTGCACGACGCGGTCGTCGCCCACGAGCAGCGACTGCCCGATGGCGAGCAGGTCGGCGGCGCGGGCGGCCGCACCGGCCGCCGGGTGCCGCAGGGCGAACAGCCCGGCCGGGTCGTGCCCGTAGCGCTCGGCGGCGTGGATGTGGTGGACGTCGTCGGTGTCGAACGAGAGCCCCTCGGCCCCGACGCTCGCGGCCATGTCGGCGAACTCCTGCTCGAAGGCGCGGCCGGTGGCGTGCTCGATGAGCGCCGCGACGCCCTCCCAGGTGAGGTTCGTGTAGCGGCGCGCGGTGCCGGGCGCGAAGTCGAGCGGCGCCCGCTCGAGCGCCTCGCGCACCGTCGTTGCCCGTCCGTGCGAGAACGGAGTCGGACCGCCCTCGAGTACGACGTCGGCGACCCCCGAAGTGTGGCTCGTGAGGTGCGCCAGGGTGACCTCGGCGCTGCCGAACCCGGGCAGGGCATCCCGCAGCGGGGTCTCGGTGGTGAGCAGTCCGCGCTCGACGGCCCGCATCGCGGTGAGGGCGACGAGCGGCTTCGTCACCGAGTACAGGGCGAAGCGGTCGTCGACGTGCGCGGTGCGGCCGCTGACCGGGTCGGTGCCGAACGCGGCCATGTCGACGACGCCGTTCACGTCGGCGATGGCGAGCACGGCGACGGGCAGGCGGCCGGCGTCGACGTGGCGGCGGGTCCAGTCGGCGGCGGTGCCGAAGGCGGTGGTGGCGGTCATGGATGCTCCCTCAGGCCAGGCGCGGCAGGACTTCAGCGGCGATGAGGTCGAGATGGTCGAGATCGGAGAGGTCGGTCACCTGCAGATACACGCGGTCGACTCCGAGGTCGCGCAGCGCCCGCAGCTTCTCCGCCACGACCTCGGGCGTTCCGACGAGGCGTCGCTCGTTGTCGTTGTCGCTTGCGCCGTTCGCGTTCAGCCGGCGGTCGAGTTCCGCCTGGTCAGTGGCGACGACGGTGCGCCAGGCGGCGGAGAGTTTCAGCGTGGCCGGGTCGCGACCCTCCTCCGCGCACACGGCGCGCACGTTGTCGTAGACCTCGGCGAAGCCCTCAAGGGTGCGGAAGCCGATGTTGAACTCGGTGGCGTAGAGCGCGGCGAGGCGCGGGGTCTTGCGCGGCCCGCCGCCGCCGACGATGACGGGCATGCGCTCCTGCACGATCTTCGGCAGGGCGGGCACATCGACGAGCGTGTAGTGGTCGCCCTCGAACGAGAAGGTGGCGCCGTCGGGGGTGGCCCAGTAGCCGGTCACGATGGCGAGCTGCTCCTCGAGCATCCCGAACCTCTTGTCGGGGAAGGGGATACCGAAGGCCTCGTGCTCGCGCTCGTACCAGCCGGTTCCGAGGCCGAACTCGATGCGCCCGTGCGACATCTGGTCGACCTGCGCGACCTGCACGGCGAGGATGCCGGGGTGCCGGTGCGTCGCCGAGCTGACGAGCGTGCCGAGGCGGATCGTCGACGTCTCGCGAGCGAGCCCGGCCAGAGTGGTCCAGGCGTCGGTCGGTCCGGGCAGGCCGTCGTCGTCACCCATCACGAGGTAGTGGTCGCTGCGAAACCAGCCGTGGAAGCCGAGCGCTTCAGCCCGCTGCGCGTGCGCGACGATCGTGTCGTAGCTGGCGCCCTGCTGGGGCTCGGTGAAGACGCAGTACTCCATGGGATGAGACTACGACCCGCACCCGCCCCGGATGCCCGCAATAGGTATGATCTAACGCATGACCCGCACCGCGATCGTCACCGGAGGACTGAGCGGCCTCGGTGCCGCGACGGCCGAGCGGCTGCGCGCCGACGGCATCCGCGTCCACACGCTCGACCTCGCCGCCGCGAGCGAGGGCGATCCGCACGCCGCCGACCACCATCAGCTCGACATCAGCGACGACGCGGCGGTCGCTGCCGTTGCCGAGCGGGTCGGGCCCGTCGACATCCTCGTCACCTGCGCCGGCATCGTGGGGCCCAACAGGCCGCTGCTCGAGACCACGGCCGACGAGTGGCGCCGCACGATCGACGTGAACGTCATGGGAACGGTGGCGAGCATCCGCGCCTTCGCCCCGGGCATGGTCGCGAAGGGCTGGGGCCGGATCGTCACCGTCGCGTCGATGGCGGGCAAGGACGGCAACCCGAACCTCGCCGCCTACTCGGCCACCAAGGGCGCGGTCATCGCACTCACCAAGTCGATCGGCAAAGAGCTCGCTCAGACCGGTGTGCTCGTCAACGTCATCGCGCCGGCCGTGCTGGCGACTCCTCTCAACGCCAAGACCGATCCGGCCGTGCTGCAGTACATCACCGACCTGATCCCCATGAAGCGCGTCGGCCGGCCCGAGGAGTTCGCCGAGCTCGTCGCCTTCCTCACCTCCGACCGCGTCAGCTTCTCGACCGGCGCTGTCTACGACCTCAGCGGCGGCCGCGCCACCTACTAGTCGACGGGTCTCCACCGGGAGACTCCCGAATCCAAGGAACTGCGATGAAGCTCATGCGCCTCGGCCCGGCGGGCCACGAGAAGCCTGTCGTGCGCGTCGACGAGACCCACTACGTCGACGTCTCCGATGTCACGCCCGACTTCGACGAGCGCTTCTTCGGCGCCGCGAGCACCGGGGGCGGGATGCTCGGTCTCGAGCAGGTCGTGGCGGAGCGCGTCGCGGCCGGCGCCGTCCATCCGTTCGTCGCGCCGGACGGAACGCGCGAGCGCATCGGCGCCCCGATCGCGCGCCCGCATCAGATCCTCTGCATCGGGCTGAACTACTCGGACCACGCGGCGGAGTCGGGCATGCCGGTGCCCGAGGAGCCGATTCTCTTCACCAAGAGCCCGAACACCCTCGTGGGGCCGGACGACGACGTCCGTATGCCGCGTGGGGCGACCAAGCTCGACTGGGAGGTCGAGCTCGGCATCGTCATCGGGGCGCGCACGAGCTACCTCGACAGCCCCGAGCAGGCGAAGGACCACATCGCTGGCTATCTCGTCGTCAACGACGTGAGCGAGCGGGCCTTCCAGATCGAGCGTGGAGGACAGTGGGCGAAGGGCAAGTCGGCCGAGACGTTCAACCCGGCCGGGCCGTGGCTCGCGACTCCCGACGAGCTCGACGACGTGATGGACCTCGGCATGTGGCTCGACGTCAACGGGCAGCGCCGTCAGACCGGCTCGACCGCGACGATGATCTTCGACCCGTTCGTGATCGTGCACTACCTGAGCCAGTTCCTCGTGCTCGAACCGGGTGACCTCATCAACACCGGCACCCCGCCCGGCGTGGGCCTGGGCATGACGCCGCCGACCTATCTGCAGGTGGGCGACGTGATGGAGCTCGGCATCGAGGGTCTCGGCGCGCAGCGGCAGACGGTCATCGCCCCGCGCTGATCCGAACCGCGCCGCCGATGCCCGCTACCGCTCCGGCGGCGTGATCTGCGAGCGGCCGACGATCGCGACGATCGACTCGCCCCGCTTCAGGCGCACCTGCAGCCGCAGAGCGCCCGAGCGCGCGATGAGCACTCCGATGACGATCGCGGCCGCGGCGGGCACGGCGCCCGAGATGATGAGCGCCGTCTGCGGCCCGAGCCACTCGGCGAGCCCGCCCATGAGCGGCCCGCCGATCGCCTGCCCGCCGACCATGATGATCACGTAGAACGACATGACGCGGCCCCGGATGCCCGGGTTGCAGCTGAGCTGCACGAGCGAGTCGGCCATGATCGCGTAGATGAGCCGCGCGATGCCGATGCCGATCAGCAGCGGCAAGAACAGGCCGTACACGGGAGCGAGACCGGCGAGGGCCTGCAGGGTTCCGTACACGAGCGCGGCGATGATGATGGTGCGCAGGCGGAGGGTGCGCATCCGGGTCGAGAGCAGCGCGCCGGTGAGGGCGCCGATCGCGACGAGCGAGGTGTAGAGCCCGTAGCCGGTCGACCCGGAGTCGTAGACCTCGTCGGCGACACCGGTGAGGATCACCGGCAACGACATGCCGAAGACGGCGACGAACATCAGCAGGATCATCGGCCAGAAGATGGTCGGCTTCGACCGCACGTACTGCAGTGCCTGCCGGATCTGCCCGCTCTGCCGCGGCTGCACGGGGATGATGCGCAGCTCATCGCTGCGCAGGGTGGCGAGTGTGATGACGACGACGAGCGCCGCGACGGCGTTGACGGCGATGGCCCAGCCCGAGCCGGCGGCCGCGATGATGAGGCCGGCGACCGCGGGGCCGATGAATCCGCCGAAGTGGAAGACCGAGGCGTTGAGGCTGATGGCGTTCTGCAGCAGGCGCGGCTCGACCATCTCGGTCACGAGCACGACGCGCGCCGGGCTCTCGACCACGAACACGCAGCCGATGACGACCGAGATCGCGTACACGTGCCACAGTTCGACCACGCCGGTGAGGGCGAGCGTCGCGAGCAGAGCGCTCAGCAGTCCGAACGCGGTGTAGACGCCGATGAGCAGCCGGCGTTTCGAGAAGCGGTCGGCGATCACGCCGCCGTACGGGCCCAGCAGCAGCATCGGGCCCCATTGCAGGAAGATCGTCACCCCGACCGCGGCGATGTTGCCGGTCAGCTCGAGCACGAGCCAGTCGGTGGCGATGCGCTGCATCCACCCGGCGGTGTGGGCGAGCAGCTGCGAGCCCTGGAAGCGCCGGTAGTTGCGGATCTGCAGCGAGGCGAACGAGTCGCGCAGGCTCGTGCTGCCGCGGTGCACCGGAATCGGCTCGGTGGGCGGGAAGGCGGGAGCGAGAGGGTCGGGCACGGTGCTTTCGGTGCGGGGTCGCCAGACGGGGCGACGGATGCGGGGCCGGGGCTCGGCCGGTCTCCAGCCTACGCCCGCCCGAGAGCGCGCCGGCGAACCCGCTCGCGGGGTCTGCCACGGGTGCGCTGCAACCCCTACGCTCGATATGTGACCCGCGTGCTCGACCGCTCCGGCGTGGTGCTCGGCATCGCCGCCCTCGTCCTCAACGAGGGCGCGACTGACGACAACGCCCGTGAGGTCATCGCCGCGGCCGTCGACGCTGGCGTGCTCGCCCTCGACACCGCACGGGCGTACGCGCGGCTCGATGACGACGGCGTCGGCGAGCGTCTCGCCGCCGAGGGTCGCGCGCTCCGCCCGGGCCTGCCGATCATCACCAAGGCGGGCCACTACCGAGCCGCGGCCAACGCCTGGAACTCCGACGGGAGCGCCGAGCGCCTGAGGGCCGATGCCGCACGCAGCGTCGAGCTGCTCGGCCGCCCTCTCGACCTCCTGCTGCTGCACCGCGCCGACCGCGTCGACGACCTCGAGGAGTCGGTGGCGGCGCTCGCCGCCCTCCGCGAGGAGGGTCTCGCCCGCGCGGTCGGGCTCTCGAACGCCTCCGCCGACCTCATCGACCGCGCTCTCGCGGTCGCCCCGATCGACGCGGTGCAGAACCGCCTCGGGCTCGGGGTCGACAGCTTCGCCGAGTACCACCGCTGCCGCGAGGCGGGGCTCGACTTCTTCGGCTACGCACCCTTCGGCGGTCCCCGGGCCGCTCCGCTGGCGACGCGCGTGCCGCACGTTGCCGCCCTCGCCACGGAGCGCGGAACCTCGGTGCACCGTCTGACCCTTGCCGCGGTGCTCGCGGTGCTGCCCGGCTACTGGCCGGTGATCGGCTCGACCCGGGCCGAGTCCGCGCGCGACGCGATCGGTGCGATGACCGAGGCGGTCGATGACGAGCTCCGCGAGGCGCTGCTCGGCGACCTCGCCTCGCGCGGGGTGCCGGTCTAGCCTGGGGCGATGGACGCGACCCCCGGCACTCCCGCATCCACACCCGCCCCGATCCTCACCCTCACGGTCAACCCGGCGCTCGACCTCAGCACCTCGACCGAGCGCCTCGAGCCGGAGCACAAGCTGCGCTGCGGCCCCAGCGTCGTGGAGGCCGGCGGCGGCGGGGTCAACGTCAGCCGCGTCATCGCCCGCCTCGGCGGAATCTCGACCGCGCTCGTCACCGTCGGCGGTGCGACGGGCGGCGCGTACCGCGACCTGCTCGCCGCAGAGTCCGCCGCGCTCGCCGCTCTGCCCGGTGACGGCGCTCTCGCCACCGAGCTCATCCCCATCGCCGGCGCCACCCGGCAGAACATCACCATCGACGAGACCGCCACCGGCTCGCAGTTCCGGTTCGTGCTGCAGGGCCCCACCCTGAGCATCGACGAAGGGATGCTCTGCCTCGACACCCTCGGGGGCGCCCTGCACCCCGGCACCGACTACGCCGTGCTCAGCGGCTCCCTGCCGCCCGGCGCCCCCGACGACTTCTACGCCCGTGCGGTGCGGCGCGTCCGCGAGCACGGCACCCGCGTCGTCGTCGACGCATCGGGTGCGGCGCTCGCCGCCGCCGTCGAGGCGGCGCCCCACGTCATCAAGCCCTCCGGGCGCGAGCTGCGCGAACTCGCCGCGGCCCTCGGGCTCGCCCCGCGCGGCATCGCGACCGAGCAGGTCGAGGTCGACCAGCTCGTCGCCATCGCGCGGCAGCTCATCGTGAGCCGGGGCGTCGAGGTCGTGGCACTCACCCTCGGCGCGCAGGGCGCTGCCGTCGTCACCGCCGAGGGAGTGCTGCGCCTGGCAGCCCCCGACGTGTCGGTGCGGTCGACCGTCGGCGCGGGCGACTCCTTCCTCGGGGCGATGGTGCTGCGCCTCGCGCAGGGTCACGACCTCGCCGCCGCCGCCCGGGCGGGGGTGGCGGCGGGTGCCGCGACCGCGGCCATGCCGGGCACCCAGCTGGGGGAGCGCGCCGACGTCGAGCGGCTCGAGGCGCAGCTGGCGGGCGGCCCGGGGTGAGCATCCGCGGAAACATCGCCGCAACACGCCGGGGCTAGGCTCGGCGCATGGCCGACCTCTTCGACGGGTACGCGGCGTCCGCCGCCCGTTCCGGGTCGGCCGTCGCCTTCGACGAGATGTTCGCGCCCGACTCGACCGTGCGGCTGCCCTACCGGCAGATCCACGCCGCCCTCGCGCAGTTGTCGCAGGAGGAGCTGCGCGGCCGCACCGAGGCCCTCGCCTCCAGCTACCTGGCGCAGGGCGTCACCTTCGACTTCGCCGGCGAGGAGCGTCCGTTCCCGCTGGATGCCGTGCCGCGCGTCATCGAGCGCACCGAGTGGAGCCACCTCGAGGCGGGGGTCGCCCAGCGCGTGCGCGCCCTCGAGGCCTTCCTCGCCGACATCTACGGGCCGCAGCGCTGCATCGTCGACGGGGTGATCCCCGCCCGGCTCATCTCCAGCTCGGTGCACTTCCACCGCGCGGCGGCGGGCATCGAGAGCGCCAACGGCGTTCGCATCCAGGTGTCGGGCATCGACCTGATCCGCGACGAGCACGGCACCTGGCGCGTGCTCGAGGACAACGTGCGGGTGCCGAGCGGCGTCAGCTACGTGATCTCGAACCGCCGGGTGATGGCGCAGACGCTGCCCGAGCTGTTCGTCGCGATGCGCGTGCGCCCGGTGGGCGACTATCCGACGCGGTTGCTCGACGCACTGCGGGCATCCGCCCCCGCCGGCGTCGACGACCCGACGATCGTCGTGCTCACGCCGGGCGTCTACAACTCGGCCTACTTCGAGCACACCCTGCTCGCGCGGCTCATGGGTGTCGAGCTGGTCGAGGGCCGCGATCTGTTCTGCGCGGGCGGGCGCGTGTTCATGCGCACGACGGCGGGCCCCCAGCGCGTCGACGTGATCTACCGACGCGTCGATGACGAGTTCCTCGACCCGCTGACCTTCCGCGCCGACTCGATGCTCGGCACGCCGGGGCTCATGCTCGCGGCCCGCCTCGGCACGGTGACGATTGCCAACGCCGTCGGCAACGGCGTGGCCGACGACAAGCTCGTCTACACCTACCTGCCCGACCTCGTGCGGTACTTCCTGCACGAAGAGCCGATCATCCCCAACGTCGACACCTGGCGTCTGGAGGAGCCCGACTCGCTCGCCGAGGTGCTCGACCGCCTCGATGAGCTCGTTGTGAAGCCCGTCGACGGCTCGGGGGGCAAGGGGCTCGTCGTGGGACCGGCGGCGAGCCGCGCCGAGCTCGACGAGCTGCGCGAGCGCCTGCAGCGCGACCCGCGCGGATGGATCGCGCAGCCGGTCGTGCAGCTCTCGACCATCCCGACCCTCGTCGACGAGGGCATGCGACCCCGGCACGCCGATCTGCGACCCTTCGCCGTCAACGACGGCCGGGAGGTGTGGGTGCTGCCCGGCGGGCTCACCCGTGTCGCCCTGCCCGAGGGGCAGCTCGTCGTCAACTCCAGCCAGGGCGGCGGCTCGAAAGACACCTGGGTGGTCGGCCAGCAGCCGATGGTCGCCGACAGCCACGACGTCGCCGGCCTCGTCGCCGAGCAGGCGACCGTCACGCAGTCGATCCCGATCATCACGGATGCGGCGGCGCACGTTCCCGACCACAATCCGCACGACGACCCGCGGCGCGACCAGCAGCAGCAACAGCAGCAGGCGCGCGCGCATCACGTCCACCAGCCGAGCAACGGCGCTCGCACGAGCTCGAGGGGGGTCGAGCCATGTTGAGCCGCATCGCGGAGAGCCTGTTCTGGATCGGCCGCTACGTCGAGCGCGCCGATGGCACGGCCCGCATCCTCGACGTGCACCTGCAGCTGCTGCTGGAGGATCCGTGGATCGACGAAGACACCGCGTGCCGTTCGCTGCTGAGCGTGATGGGCAGCGAGGTCGACCCCGCCCAGGCCCTGACCCGGTCTGATGTGCTGGGGCTGCTCGCGGTCGATCGCGCGCATCCCGCCTCGATCGCCTACTCGTTGGGCGCGGCTCGCGAGAACGCGCGGCGGGCGCGCGAGGTGGTCAGCACCGAGCTGTGGGAGGTGCTCAACACGACGCGGGCGCGCATGCCCCGCAAGGTCGCGCCCGAGAAGGTGCACGAGTTCTTCGGCTGGGTGCGCGAGCGCTCGGCGCTGGCGGTCGGCATCGTCGAGTCGGCGACCAGCCGCGACGAGGCCTACGCCTTCTTCACCCTCGGCCGCTCGCTCGAGCGCGCCGACATGACCGCGCGCCTGCTGGCGACCCGCTCGCTGACGGAGGCGAGCGGCCCGTCGTGGACGACGATCCTGCGCAGCGTCGGCGCCTACGAGGCGTACCTGCGCACCTACCGCGGCGTGCCGAGCGCGAAGAACGCGGCCGAGTTCCTCCTCCTCGACCGGCTCTTCCCGCGCTCGATCCTGTTCGCCGTCACGCGTGCCGAGCAGTGCCTGCGCGACATCGAGCCGCGGAGCGACCGCGCGGGCATCGGCGACCAGGCGCTGCGGCAGCTGGGGCAGATCCGCAGCGAGCTCGAGTACCGCCCGATCGGCGACATCCTCGACGACCTGCAGCGGCACATGGACGCCGTGCAGACGGCGACGAGCGCCACGAGCGAGGCGGTGCGGCAGCGCTACTTCCCGACCAACGCGGCCCCGAGCTGGGTGGCGGAGAAGTCGTGAACCGCCTCCGCATCCGTCACGCGACGGGCTTCCACTACGCCGGCGAGGTGACCGCCTCGTACAACGAGGCCCGCATGCTGCCGGCGAGCGGTGACGGGCAGCTCGTGCTGTTCTCGCACCTCGAGATCACCCCCGCCTCCTCGCAGCACCCCTACGTCGACTACTTCGGCACCCGCGTGATCGCCTTCGAGCAGCTGGCGCACCACCGCGAGCTGTCGCTCACCGCCGACAGCCTCGTCGAGCTGCGGCCGCGCCCCTCGGGCATCGAGGCGGCGGGCTGGGATGCTCTGCCCGCGCTCGTGGAGCGCACCGTCGCCCTCGTGGAGGCCACGGTGCAGACCGGCCTCACGGCCCCGCCCGCCGAGGTCGCCGAGCGCGCCCGCGCGCTCGCGGGCGCCGCGGCCGATCCCGCGTCGGCGGCCCGCGCGATCTGCGACTGGCTGCACGCCGAGGTGGAGTACATGCCGGGCGTGACGGGCGTGCACACCACGGCGGCGGAGGCCTGGGCGCACAGGCGCGGCGTCTGCCAGGACATCACGCACCTCGCGCTCGGGGCCCTGCGCACCGTGGGCATCCCGGCCCGCTACGTCAGCGGGTACCTGCATCCCGTGGCCGACGCCGAGGTGGGGCAGACCGTCGCCGGCGAGTCGCACGCCTGGGTCGAGTGGTTCGACGGTGACTGGCGGGGCTTCGACCCCACCAACGCGATCGCGATCGGCGACCGCCACGTGATCGTCGGCCGCGGCCGCGACTACCGCGACGTGCCGCCGTTGCGCGGGGTCTATGCCGGGCCGGCGAGCTCGAGCCTGTTCGTGACCGTCGAGATCACGCGCGAGGCGTAGCAGAAGGTCTCGGACCGGGACTCCGGCCGCGGGCTCAGACCACGGCCGGCGGGCAGTGCAGCCGGGTCGCGGTGGTGCCGGTGCCGCGCTCGATGCGGTGGTCGGCCATGAGCGCGCCGCACAGCGGGCACGTCGGGTTGGCGGGCGGCACGTAGGGCTCCTCGGGCCGTCCGATGCCGACCGCGGCCGGGCCGGTGACCGTCCACAGCACGCGACCGAACGCGCCGAAGAACCCCTTCGCATCCTTGAAGGGGTTGAGCGGGTTCACGTGTCGCGCCACGAGACAATCCTCTCGCGCTCAGCCCTTGCGGGCCTCCGCCTCGACGATCGCGATCTCGGTGGTCGCGGTCTCGAGGTCGCGGAAACGATTCGCCGGGTCGGCGGCCTGCGCCGCTTCGTGGTCGTCGCCGTCGTAGCGCACGGCCAGGTGCCACCACCGGGCGTCGGCCGGGTGACGGCGGATGCGCAGGTTGCGCGTGCTCCGCATCCAGAGCACCGCGACGATCGCGGCGAGCAGGCCGGCCAGCGCCCCGACCCCCATGGCCCAGCGGGCGCCGAGCTCGTTCGCGACGAGACCGAGCAGGGGGGCGCCGACGGGCGTGCCGCCCATGAAGATGGTCAGGTACAGCGCCATCACCCGGCCCCGGATGCTCGCGCGCGTCGTCGTCTGCACGTAGGCGTTGGCGCTCGTGATCATGGTCAGCGCGAAGTAGCCGACGCCGATCAGGGCGAGGCCGAACAGCTCGAACGTGGGCATGAGGGCCGCGACGACCATCGATCCGGCGAAGCCGAGCGCGGCGAGCACGATCACCCGCAGGCGCGGGCGCTCGCGCCGCGCCGACAGCAGCGCGCCGGTGACCGAGCCGATGGCGAGGATCGACGACAGCAGCCCGAAGTCGGCGGCGTCGCGCCCGAATTCGACGCGCGCCATCGTGGCGGTGAAGATCGCGAAGTTGAAGCCGAAGGTTCCGACGAGGAAGACCATCGTGAAGACCACGACGAGGTCGGCCCGGCGGGCGACGTACCGGATGCCCGCCCGCAGCTGCCCGCGCCCTCGCGCCGCCTTGCTCATGGGGTGCAGCTCGTCGGCCCGCAGCAGGGCGAGGGTGGCGAGCATCGCCCCGAAGGTGAGCACGTTGAGCAGAATGACCCAGCCCGCCCCCACGAGCACGGTGAGGAAGCCCGCCACGGCGGGGCCGATGAGGCGCGCGGTGTTGAACGAGGCCGAGTTGAGGGCCACGGCGTTGGGGAGGTCGGCGGTGCCGACGAGCTCGCCCACGAAGGTCTGGCGCGCGGGCGCGTCGACGGCGGTGGCGATGCCGAGGCCGAGGGCGAGCAGGTACACCATCCAGAGCTCGGCGATGCCGAGCACGATGATGAGCCCGAGCGCGAGGGCCAGCAGCGCCTGCGCGAGCTGCGTGAGGGCGAGCAGGCGGCGGCCGGGCATCCGGTCGGCGATGACGCCGGCGAACGGACCGATCAGCAGTGCCGGGCCGAACTGCAGGGCCATCGTCACGCCGACGGCGGCGGCATCGTTGTCGGTGAGTTCGGTGAGCACGAACCAGTCCTGCGCCGTGCGCTGCATCCACGTGCCGACGTTCGAGATCAGCGCGCCGGCGAACCAGATGCGGTAGTTGATGCCCGCCAGCGAGCGGAACATCGCGTTCACGCGTCGGCCAGCCGTCGCAGGATCGGCCGCACCTCCTCGAGGGCACTGCGTTCGGCGTCGCTGAGGGTCTCGAGCTGGGAGTGGAACCACTGCTGCCGCAGCCGTCGCGTCTCGGCGATGACCTGCTCGCCGGCGGGCGTGATGGTCACCCACACGCTGCGCGCGTCGTCGTCGCTCGGATCGCGGCGCACGAGGCCGCTGGCCTCCAGCGCGTTGAGGGTGCGGTTCATGCTCGGAGCGCTGACTTTCTCGGCGGTCGCGAGGCCGCTCGGGGTGCAGCGGCCCTCGCTGGCGAGCCGCCACAGCACGCCGAGCTGGCTGTCGCTGATGCCTTCGCCCGCTCGTTCGGCCCGGATGCGCCGGGCGACCTTCTGGATGAGCACCCGCAGCTCCTCCTCGGGGTCGGTCGCGTGCAGGTCCATGGTCGTTAGCCTAACTCATTACCTTTGCTAACAGAATTCGGGATGCGGTGCCGCGGCCGCGACCGCGCGGAGGATGCTCGGCCGTAGGATTCTCGCCAGGAGGCCCACCCATGCCGAAGTTCACCGCCGAGCGCCAGCACCGCACCTTCACCGACGCCCACGGGGTCGTCGTGCACTACTACGTGTGGGCACCGGGCAAACCGAAGGCGGTCGTGCAGCTCGCCCACGGTGTCGGCGAGCACGCCCTGCGCTACGAGCTGCTCGCGCAGGCGCTCGTGGCCGCGGGGTACGCGGTCTACGCCGACGATCATCGCGGCCATGGCCAGACCGGCGTGGAGTACTGGAAGGGCGACCTCTCCCAGATCGGCAAGCTCGGCGTCGGAGGCCTGCGGGCCACCCAGCAGAACCTGCTCGACCTCACGCGCATCGCGCAGGAGGAGAACCCCGGGCTGCCGTTCGTGATGCTCGGCCACTCGTGGGGCTCGCTCATGGTGCAGAACCTGCTCAGCGCCGGCCCGCATCCGTGGAGCGCCGTCGTGCTGACCGGCACCGCCTTCCGCACGCCGTTCGACATGAACGGCGGTGACTTGAACGCGCGCCACAAGCACCTCGGCGACACGGGCGCCGAGTGGCTGAGCCGCGACCCGGCCGTCGCCCGCGCCTTCGTCGACGACCCGCTGACGACCGACGCCAAGGTGCTGCAGCTGTTCGGTGTCGCCGATGGGCTGCGCCTGTACGGAACACCGAAGGCCGTGCAGCCGCCGGTGCCGCTGCTCATCATGGTCGGCGACGACGACCCGCTCGGAGGGGAGAAGAGCGCGAAGAAGCTCGCCGACGCCTACCTGCGCCGCGGCGGCCTCACCGACGTCGAGCTCATCGTCTACGCGGGTGCCCGCCACGAGGTCTTAAACGAGACCAACCAGGCCGAGGTGCGCGCCGACCTCATCGCCTGGCTCGACGACCGCCTGTTCTAGCCCCTCAGGGGCAGGGGAAGCGCCGTCAGCAGCAGAGCGCTCGGCTCGAGCGCCTCGACACGGTGGCGACCGTCGGGGATGCGGCCGAGAAAGCCGGCCGCGAGGTCGAGCGCACGCGCCTCGGTGCCGTCGGCGCCCAGACTCACCAGGCGCACCTGGCCGCGCAGAACCTGCAGCACGGCCTCGCCCGGGTTGTCGTGCGGGGGCAGCTCCGAACCCGCGGTGAGGCCGATGCCGGTCATCCGCAGGTGCTCATGATCGAGCGCGACGGGCTGCAGGTGCCGCCCGTTCGGGCTCTCGGCGGCCTGCGCCTCGAGATAGTCGGCGAGCATGGTCAGGTCGACAGCAACGGGATCCATGCCCGCATCCTACGCTGGTCGCCATGATCGCGCCCTTCGTCTCCGTCGCCGAGCTCGATCGGATGCGCGCCGACGCCGCGCACGGCAAGACGACGGGTGCGGTGCCACGGGTGGTGGTCGTCGACAGCCGCTGGTACCTCGACGGGCGCTCCGGGGCCGAGGCCTACGCGAACGGGCACCTGCCGGGCGCCGTGTTCGTCGACCTCGACACCGTGCTGGCGGCGCCGCCGTCGGCGGCGGCCGGGCGGCATCCGCTGCCCGAGCCGGAGGTCTTCGCGCGAGGGCTCGAGGCCGCCGGGGTCGGGGACGACGCCACGGTGGTCGTCTACGACGACGCCGGCGGGGTCATCGCCGCGCGCCTGGTGTGGATGCTGCGCACCCTCGGGCAATCCGCCGCCGTGCTCGACGGCGGGCTCGCGGCGTGGCAGCAGGAGCACCCCGAGGAGGCGCTCGAGGCCGGGGAGCCCGCGGGGGCCGGCGGCGCGAGCCCCGCATCCCGCACGGTGCGATCGTGGCCCGCGGCAGCCCTCGCCACCATCGACGAGACCCAGGCGGCGGCCGCCGACGGCACCGCGATCGTGCTCGACGCGCGCACCGCCGACCGCTACCGCGGCGACACCGAACCCGTGGATGCCCGCCCCGGGCACATCCCGGGCGCGGCGAGCCTCTCGTGCCGCGACAATGTCGCCGCCGACGGCACGCTGCTCGACACTGCGACCCTGCGCGAGCGCCTCACGGCGCTCGGCGCCGACCGGCTTCCGGTGATCAGCTACTGCGGCTCGGGCGTCACCGCCTGCCACACCCTCCTCGTGCTCGAGCAGGTCGGACTGCCCGCCGGTCGCCTGTACCCCGGCTCGTGGTCGCAGTACGCGGCTGACGCCCAGCGCCCGGTCGCCACCGGCGAATAGGCTGAGCGCGTGCACGGTGAATACAAGGTGCCCGGGGGCAAGCTCGTCGTCGTCGACCTCGAGGTCGCGGACGGGCGCATCAGCGCGCTGCGGTTGGCCGGTGACTTCTTCGTCGAGCCCGACGAGGCGATCGCCGCGATCGAGGCCGCCCTCATCGGGCTGCCCGCCGACAGCGACGCGGCGCACCTGACGGCTGCCGTCCGCGATGCCCTTCCCGGCGGCGCGGTGCTGCTGGGCTTCGGCCCGGAGGCGGTGGCGACCACCGTGCGCCGCGCGCTCGCGAGCGCCACGACGTTCGCCGACTACGACTGGGAGCTTGTGCGCGGTCCGGCGCTCACCCCGCTGCAGCAGCTGGCCGTCGACCAGGTGCTCGCCGAGGAGGTCGGCGAGGGGCGGCGCGGCCCCACCCTGCGCTTCTGGCAGTGGGCGAGCCCTGCCATCGTCATCGGGTCGTTCCAGAGCGTGAAGAACGAGGTCGATCTCGAGAACGCCGATCGCTACGGCTTCGAGGTGGTGCGGCGCATCTCCGGAGGCGGTGCGATGGTCATCGAGCCCGAGTCGGCCATCACCTACTCGCTGTACACGCCCGTGGCCCTCGTGCAGGGCATGAGCTTCGCCGAGTCGTACGCCTTCCTCGACGACTGGGTCATCCAGGGGCTGCGGTCGCTCGGCATCGAGGCCACGTACCAGCCGCTCAACGACATCGCGAGCCCGGCCGGCAAGATCGGCGGAGCCGCGCAGAAGCGCCTCGGTTCGGGCGCCGTGCTGCACCACGTGACCATGGCCTACGACATGGACGGCGACATGATGACGCAGGTGCTGCGCATCGGGCGCGAGAAGCTCAGTGACAAGGGTGTGAAGAGCGCCAACAAGCGGGTCGACCCGCTGAAGTCGCAGACCGGGCTGGCGCGCGACGCGATCATCGAGCGGCTCATCGGCACGTTCCGCGCCAGCAACACCGTCGTCGACGGAGCCCTGACCGAGGCTGAGCTGGCCCGCGCCGACGCGCTCGTCGTCGAGAAGTTCGCGACCCCCGACTGGCTCTACCGGGTGCCGTGAGCCCGCGCTCGCGGGCCGTCGCCCTCACCCTGCTGCTCGCCGGCCTGCTGGTCGGCGGGGTCGTGCTGTCGGCCATCACCGGGCAGCTCGCTGTCACTCCGACCGAGGTTGCGGGCTCGCTGCTGCGCGCCATCGGCATCGACACCGACTGGGCGCCCACCGACCCGATCATCGAGAGCACGCTCTGGGTGGTGCGCTTCCCGCGTATCGTCATGGCGCTCGTCGTGGGCGCGGCGCTCGCCGTGGCGGGCGCCGTCATGCAGGCGATCTTCGGCAACCCGCTCGCCGAGCCCGGCGTGGTGGGAGTCTCGTCAGGAGCCGCCCTGGGTGCGGCGACGGCGATCGTGGTGGGAGCATCCGTGCTCGGCGTCGCCGGCGTCGCGGTCTTCGCCTTCCTCGGCGGGCTCGTGGCGACGCTCCTCGTCTACGTCGTCTCGCGCGCCGGCGGGCGCACCGAGGTCGTCACCCTCCTGCTGACCGGCATCGCCGTCAACGCGATCGCGCAGGCGGGCATCGCCTTCGTGCTGTTCGTGGCCGACTCGGCCAGCCGCGAGCAGATCGTGTTCTGGCAGCTCGGCTCGCTCGGTGGTTCGCTGTGGTCGCAGGTCGCCGTGGTGGCCGCGGTCGCCGTGCCGGGCGTGCTCGTCGCCCTCGCGCTCGCGCGACGGTACGACCTGCTCGCGCTCGGCGAGCGCAACGCCCGGCACCTCGGCGTCGACGTCGAGCGCCTGCGGCTGGTCTCGATCGTGCTCGTCGCCCTGCTGACCGGCGTCGCGGTGGCATTCACCGGCATCATCGCGTTCGTCGGCCTGGTCGTGCCCCACCTCATCCGCATGATCATCGGGCCCGCCCACCGCGGGCTCGTGCTCGCGAGCGCGGTCGGCGGCGGGGCCCTGCTCGTCATCGCCGACCTGCTGACCCGCACCCTCGTCGCCGGGGCCGAGTTGCCGATCGGCATGCTCACCTCGCTCGTCGGCGGCCCCTTCTTCTTCTGGCTGCTCTATCGCCAGCGTCGTCGCAGCGGGGGGTGGGCATGAGCGCGGCAGCAGAGGTGCCGGCGACCCTCGACGGGGCCGAACCGGTGATCGTCGCCCGCGGGGTGCGCCTGACGCGCGATGGCCGCGAGATCCTCACCGGCATCGACCTCGACATCCTGCCCGGCGAGGTGCTCGCCCTCGTCGGCCCGAACGGCGCCGGTAAGTCGACACTGCTGTCGGTGCTGAGCGGCGACCAGGACCCTTCGGCGGGTAGCGTCGAGCTGCTCGGCCGGCCCGTCGGGGCCTACCGCCCGCTCGAGCTCGCGCGGCGCCGCGCGGTGCTGAGCCAGGCCAACACGGTGAGCTTCCCCTTCCGCGTCATCGAGATCGTGCAGATGGGGCGCAGCCCCTGGCTGCGCACCGCCGAGCTCGCCGACGACCAGGCGGCGGTGCTCGAGGCGATCAGGGCGACCGACATCGAGCACCTGCTCGGCCGGCGGTTCACGAGCCTGAGCGGCGGCGAGCAGGCGCGCGCATCCCTGGCCCGCGTGCTGGCCCAGCGCACCCCGATCGTCTTCCTCGACGAGCCGACGGCGGCGCTCGACCTGCGCCACCAGGAGGACGTCATGCGCGTCGCGCGCGGCCTGGCGGCCGAGGGCCGTGCGGTCGTCGTGGTCGTGCACGACCTGTCGCTCGCGGGGGCCTACGCCGACCGCATCGCGCTGCTTGACCACGGTCGGCTCGACGCTGTCGGCACGCCGCACGAGGTCATGACGGCCGACCGGGTGGGTCGGGTCTACGGGCTTGCGGTTCAGATTCACCGCGTGGGCGACAGCGAGCGTCCGATCGTGCTGCCGCTTCGCGACTGAGCGGCGCGAGCGACCGCGTCGGTGTCGAGAATTCCTCCGTGCCGCCGGGGTAGGCTGGCGAGGTGATGCCGTGGTGGGGCTGGCTGGTGATCGCGACCATCGCGATCCCGCTCGGGATGCTCGCCCAGCGCCGCGGTTGGATCGACCTGCGCGGCGACGGTCGGCGGGGCGGCACGGGCGCCGGTCTCGTCGGCATCGGTGATGAGGTCTTCAACCCGACCCGGCACGAGGCCGCCCTCGAGCTCGACCGGCAGACCGCGATGCCCGCACCGGCGCCGGTGCCCGGCGATGACCACCCCGGCGTGCCGCGCATCGAGAGCGATCCGGAGGAGGGGGGAGGGTACCGCGGGTCGATCCGGCTCTAGCCGGGCGGGCCGTACCCCGCGCAGGTCAGCGGGTCTGCGCGTGGTCAGGACAGCGCGTGGTCAGGTCAGCGGGTCGTCAGGTCGGCGTACTCGGGGTGCCGACGCATCCACATGACCACGAAGCCGCACACCGGCTGCACGCGGTCGGTTGTCGTCGCCCGCAGTTCGTCGAGGATCGCGCGCACGACCTCTCCGCCGACGCCCTTGTTGCGCATCAGCGGCGGCACCTCGGCGTGCAGCAGTCGCACGGTGCCGTCGACCCGGTCGTAGACGATCCAGCCCTGCAGCTCGTCGCCGTCGTAGACGGCGTAGCGGTCGGTGTCGGGCTCGTGGGTGACGGTGAGGCTCATGGCACGAACCCTACTCGGGCAGCTTCTGCTCCCACCGGGTCTGCTCCTCGGGTGGAGGCGCCGGGGCCGGTGCGGGCCGACTGCCCGACAGCAGCTTCCAGATTCCGACGGCCGCCGCGATGAGCACGCCGGCGTCGTCGAGCAGGCCGGCCGGTCCGAGCAGGATCTCCGGAGCGAGATCGAGGGGCGAGACCCCGTACAGCAGCGCGGCCGCCCCGACCAGCACGGCGGCGATGATGGCGCGGCGACGGGACATGGGCCTCACAGTACCGGGGCGATCATCCGGGCGCGATTAGGCGCTCGTGCGCACCACGATCGACGTCGGCATGAGGTGGCGTCGGGCGACCGGGCGCCCGGCGAGCAGATCGAGCAGGATGCGCGCCATGCGCTCGCCCTGCTCGACCGAGGGTTGCCGCACCGTGGTGAGCGGCACCTCGCAGGCGAGGGCCGCGGGCGAGTCGTCGAAGCCCATGACGGCGACCTGCTCGGGCACGGCGATGCCGCGCTCGCGCAGCACCGTGACGGCCCCCATGGCCATGAGGTCGCTCGCGACGAAGATCGCGTCGAGGTCGGGGTGGGCGTCGAGCAGCTCGCGCGTGGCGCGCATGCCCCCCGCCAGGGTGAAGTCACCGTGCACGGCCGCGTCGGGCTCGAGCCCCGCATCCGTCATCGCCTGCTGCCAGCCGGTCAGCCGGTCGACTCCCGCGGGCATGTCGGCAGGGCCGGCGATCGTGCCGATGCGGCGGCGGCCGCGCTCGATGAGGAACCGGGTGCCGTCGGCGGCGGCCGCGATGTTGTCGACGTCGACGTAGTAGCTGTCGGTCGATGCGGGGTCGGCGGGGCGACCGCCGAAGACGACGGGGATGCTCTCGCCCAGCTCGGCGAGCACGTGATCGTCGGTGTGGTGCGACACCACGAGGGCGCCGTCGACGTTACCCCCGCGCAAGTAGGCGACGGTGGCGTCGAAGCGGCCGCTCGCACTCGCCAGATGCAGGGTGAGCGCGTACCCGGTGTCGTCGAGCGCGGTCGAGATGCCCTGCACGATCGCGGCGAAGTAGGGGTCGCCGAAGAAGCGCGTCGTGTCCTCCGGAATCACCAGGGCGATCGCCATCGCCTTGCGGTTGGCCAGCGAGCGCGCGGCGCGGTTGGGGGTGTAGCGCAGCTCGGCGATCGCGGCGGTCACCGCGGCGACCGTCTCGTCGCTCACGCGCGGCGACCCGTTGACGACGCGCGAGACGGTCGCGCGCGAGACGCCCGCGCGCTCGGCGACCATCTCGAGCGTCGGAGCGACTCGGGTGCCTGCTCCGTCCGCCGTCATGGGGGAATCCTACGGGCGCGGATCGAGCGGGGGCGCAACGCTGCGCCCCGCGATCATCGCCTGGTAGAGCCGTCCGCTGCGCTTCACGGTGCGGCTCTGCGAGTCGTAGTCGACGCGCACGAGACCGAAGCGCTTGTCGTAGCCCCAGGCCCACTCGAAGTTGTCGAGCAGCGACCAGTAGAAGTACCCGCGCACGTCGACACCGGCCTCGATCGCGTCGACCACCGCGTCGACATGCAGGCGCACGAACTCGGCCCGCTCGATGTCATCGACGAAGCCCTCGGCGTCGGGCACGTCGGTGTAGGCGGCCCCGTTCTCGGTGACGTACAGCACCACGCCGGCGGGCCGGGTGTACTCGGCGTCGATGCGCCGCAGCAGGCGGGTGAGCCCCTCGGGCTGCACCTCCCAACCCATCGCCGTGACGGGCAGCCCGCGCGGGTGGGTGAAGATGCCGTCGCCCGCGGGGAAGGGCGAGCGCTTCGGTCGCTCCGAGGGCGCGGCGCTCGACAGCGGTGCCGCAGCGGGCGGATGCGCGCTCACCGCATCGCCGTGGTAGTAGTTGACCCCCAGCGCGTCGATGGGTGTCGCGATCGCGGCGAGGTCGCCCTCCTGCACGGGCAGGTGCAGCCCGCGCGCGGCGAGGTCGTCGAGCAGGTCGGCGGGGTAGGCACCGCGGAAGATCGGGTCGAGGAAGAGCCGGTTGTGCTGCGCGTCGATGCGCCGCGCGGCGTCGAGGTCGGCGGGGTCGTGCGGGTCGACGGGGTCGGCCACGGTCATGTTGAGCGTGATCCCGAGGTCGAGCGACGCATCCAGCGATCGCAGGCGCTGCGTGGCCAGGCCGTGCCCCAGCAGCAGGTGGTGGGCGGCGTCGAGGGCGCGCTGCGGGTTCTGCTCGCCGGGGGCGTGCTCGCCGCTGAGGTATCCGAGGAAGGCGGAGCACCACGGCTCGTTGAGGGTCGTCCAGTGGTGGATGCGGTCGCCGAGCGCAGCATGCACGTCGGCGGCGTAGTCGGCGAAGCGCAGCGCCGTGTCGCGCTCGGGCCAGCCGCCGACCTCCTGCAGCGCCTGCGGCAGGTCCCAGTGGTAGAGGGTCAGCCAGGGCGTGATGCCCGCCGCGAGCAGCTCGTCGGTCAGGCGCCGGTAGAAGTCGAGGCCGGCGGGGTTCGCGGTGCGGCCATCCGGCTGCACGCGCGCCCACGAGGTCGAGAACCGGTAGACCTGCACCCCGAGCTCGCGCATGAGGGCGACGTCGTCGCGGTAGCGGTCGTAGTGCTCGCACGCGCGCTCACCGCTCTCGCCGCCGACCACGGCGCCGGGGATGCGGCTGAAGGCGTCCCAGATCGAGTCTGCGCGCCCGTCGCGGTGCGTGGCGCCCTCGATCTGGTAGGCGGCGGTGGCGACCCCGAGCAGCAGCTGGGGCGGAAGCGGGCGCGCGGCAGCGCTCGCCCCGGTCGGGGCGGGAGTGGTGGCGGTCATCCCTTGACGGCTCCTTGCATGATGCCGCTCACGAGGTGGCGGCCGGCGACGACGAACAAGATCAACAGGGGGATCGTGCTGAGGATAACCCCGGCCATGACGATCGAGTAGTCGACGAAGTAGTTGCTCTGCAGCAGCGACAGGGCCACGGGCAGCGTCGGGTTCTGCCGGTCGAGAACGATGAAGGGCCAGAAGAAGTTGGTCCAGGTGGCGATGAAGGTGAAGAGGGCGAGCATCGCCGCGGCCGGGCGTGCGGCGGGAAGGGCCACCGACCAGAAGGTGCGGATCATGCTCGCTCCGTCGACCCGGGCCGCCTCGATGAGCTCGTAGGGCAGGGCCTGGCTCAGGTACTGCGTCATCCAGAACACCCCGAACGCGCTGACGACGGCGGGCAGGATGACCGCCCACAGCGTTCCGGCGAGCTGCAGCTGGCTCATCGCGATGAAGAGAGGCACGACCCCGAGCTGGGTCGGCACCGCCATCGTCGCGATGACGAAGACGAGCAGCCCGTTGCGGCCCCGGAAGCGCAGCTTCGCGAAGGCGAAGCCGGCGAGCGTCGAGAACAGCACGACGGATGCGGAGACCACCGTCGACACGATGATCGAGTTGCCCAGCGCCCGCCAGAAGTTGACCGCGTCGGCCGCGAGCACCGCGGCGGCGTTGCTCAGGAAGTTGCCGCCCGGCCACCACACGATGTCCTGCTGATTGATGGTCGAGGCGTCACCCGAGCCGATCAGGAAGGACCAGTAGAGCGGGAACATCGAGCCCAGCAGCACGGCGGTGAGGAAGCCGTAGCCGAGCCAGCCGGGACGCTGCCCGTTGTCGATGCGACGGCGACGCGGGCGGCCGCGCTCGAGGAGTCCGTATCCGGTGCTCATGATGCCCTCGCGATCGAACGGGTGATCACGACGTTGAGGAGGCCGACGATCACGATGATGAGGAACAACAGCCAGGCCACGGCGGCTGCGCGGCCGAAGTTCAGCTGCCCCCAGCCGAGGTTGTAGAGGTAGATGGTGATGGTCATCCACTGGCTGCTCGCGCCGCCCTGGCCCGCGGTGTCGTAGAGGCGCGGCTCGTCGAAGATCTGCAGCCCGCCGATCGTCGAGGTCACGATGACGAAGATCAGGGTCGGCCGCAGCTGCGGGATGGTGATCGAGAAGAACTGCCGCACGGTGCCCGCGCCGTCGATCATCGCGGCCTCGTAGTAGTCGCGCGGGATGGCCTGCATGCCGGCGAGGAGGATGAGTGCCGTGTAGCCGGTCCAGCGGAAGTTCACCATGGTGGCGATCGCGATGTGGCTCGGCAGCACTTCCGAGTGCCAGCCGATCGGGTCGATGCCGAGGTCGCCGAGCAGGTTGTTGATGAGCCCGTACTGGTCGCCGAACATGTTGCTGAAGATCAGGGTGACGGCGACGGGGGCGACCACGTAGGGCAGCAGCACGCCCATGCGCCAGAAGGTCTTGGCCCGCAGATTGCGGTCGAGCACGGCGGCGATCAGGAGGGCGAGGATGATCTGCGGCACGGCCGAGATCAGGAAGATCGAGAAGGTGTTGCGCAGCGCGATCCAGAACGGCGGGTTCGAGAGCACGAACGCGAAGTTGTCGAAGCCGACGAAGTCGCCCTGGCCGCCGATGAGGTTCCACTCGTGCACCGAGACCCACGCCGTGTAGACGAGCGGGAAGAGCCCGGTGATCGCGAACAGGATGAAGAACGGCGAGATGTAGAGGTACGGCGAGACCTTGACGTCCCAGCGCGAGAGCGTCTGCGAGAACGCGACGCGGCGCACGGACCGCTCGGGCGCGGTGACGGTTGACATGGTTCCTCCTCGTCGGTGAGGGGTGCCCGGGGGCCGCAGGTGGGCGGCCCCCGGGCGGGTGGTGGACCTAGAGGGCGTTGACGTCAGCGACGAAGAGCTCCCACGAGCTGTCGATGGTGTCGGTGCCGTCGACGTCGACCCGGGTGAGCGCCCGCTGCAGGGCGTCGTTGATCGGGAAGTACTTCACGCTCTTGAACGGCGCGACCTCGATGGCCTGCGAGCGCTCGATGAGGATCTGCCCGACGGGCGCCCCGTTGAAGTACTCGTTGGTGGCCTCCTGCAGCTCGGTCGACTCGTACGCCTCGACCTGGCTCGGGAAGGTGCCCGCGGCGGCGAACGCGCTCATCTGCTGCTCGGGCGCGGTCAGCCACGCGGCGAGCTTCTTGGCCTCCTCGATGTTCTGGCCCTGAGCCGGAACGGTCAGGTACGAGCCGCCCCAGTTGCCGCCGCCGCCGGGGAAGACGTTGGCCACGTCCCAGCCGGTGACGTCAGGAGCGTTGCCCGAGATGACGCCGAGCATCCAGCCCGGGCAGAGCATCGTGGCGAAAGCGCCGTTCGAGAGACCGGCGAACCAGTCGTCGCTCCACTGCGCGAGGTGCGCCGAGAGGCTCTCCGAGGCGGTGAGCACCTCGGTGTAGATCTGCTTGACCTCGGGGTTCTCGGTCGCGATGACCGTGCCGTCGGCCTCCTCGTAGGCGTACTCGACCTGGTTGATCATGCCCTGGTAGATGGCGCCCGCGGCGTCGAACCAGGCGGCACCCGAGGCGTCAACGTACTGCTGGCCGACCTCGAAGTAGCGATCCCAGTCGCCCTCGAGCAGGGCGGCGACCTCGTCGCGGTCGGTGGGCAGGCCGGCGGCCTCGAACAGGTCGGCGCGGTAGCACACGGCCTGAGGGCCGATGTCGGTGCCGTAGGCGACCAGGCGGCCGTCGGCGTCGGTGGCGGCGGCGGTCTTCCAGTCGACCCAGCGATCGGCGACGGCCGGGTCGCTGAGGTCGGCGAGACGGTCGCTGTACTGCATCATCTCGGCGAACCAGTCGACCTCGACGGCCTCGATGTCGGCGAGGCCGCTGCCGGCGCCGAGCTTGGTGAAGAAGTTGTCGCGGGCCTCGTTCGACGTGGCCGCGCGGTTGTGCACGATCGTGATGCCGGGGTTCTCGGCCTCGTACTGAGCGAAGAGCTCGTCGGTGTAGCCGAAGTCGTTGAACGTGGCGACGGTGAGGGTGATGTCACCGCCCTCGGCACCGGGGTCGGTGGCCGTGCTGCAGCCGGTGGCGATCAGGGCGACAGCGGCGGCGCCGGCGATGGCGGCGCTCGCGGTGGTGCGACGTGAAAGGATCACGGTTCACTCCTTTGTGTGCGTGGGTGGTGGAGTGAGAGCGCTCTCATTCAGTGGGCATGAGAGCGCTCTCACATTGCCGGGAACACTACGCAGGTCGGAACTGGGATGTCAACACTTGTTCCAGATCGGAGTGAAATGCCAGGTCAGAGCCCTCTTCAACGCCGTCGCGACGGGCGACTAGGCTGACGGGATGCTGCGCTCGAGCCTCGCCGCCCTCCTGCTCGGCGCGCTCATCACGAGCGTCGCCGGGTGCGCCGTCACGCGCGAGCCCCTCGTGCTCGACCCCAGCCCGTCCGCCTCCTCGATGCCCTCCGCGAGTCCGACTCGGACGCCCACGCCGACACCCGCGCCCACGCCGAGCCCCACCTTCGATCGGGCCGCGCGGTCGATCGACGACCCCGCGAGCGCCTGGGTCGTCGTGAACAAGCTGCGCCCGTTGCAGCCGGCCGACTTCGTGCCGCCGAACCTCCGGGTCGCCCGCATCGCCGCGACCCAGCAGCTCGAGATGCGCGACGGCACGGCCACCGCCGCCGAGGCCATGTTCGCGGATGCGGCGGCGGCCGGGGTGCCCCTGCGGATCACCAGCGCCTACCGCAGCTTCGAGAGCCAGGCCCGCATCAACCGCCAGCTCGTGCAGCAGCTCGGGCAGGAGCGCGCCGACATCGCCAGTGCCCGTCCTGGCCACAGCGAGCACCAGACCGGCCTCGCCATCGACGTCGGCGCCCTGTCGGGCACCTGCGAGCTGGACGCGTGCTTCGGCACGACGCCGCAAGGGCTCTGGCTGGTCGAGAACGCGTACCGCTACGGGTTCATCCTGCGCTACCCCGACGGTCTGACCGCGATCACGGGCTACGCCTACGAGCCCTGGCACTGGCGCTACGTGGGGGTCGAGCTCGCGACGGAGATGCGCGAGACCGGAGTGGCGACCCTCGAGGAGTTCTTCGGCCTCCCGCCCGCCCCGGCGTACGCCGGCTGAGGGTTCGGAGGGCGCCGGGTCGCGAGCGCGCGGGTCAGGCGTGCGCGGCCGTCACCAGTGCGTCCACGATCCGCTCGACGAGCGGCCGCGGGGTCGCCAGGATCACCCGTACGTGCCCGGCGCCCGCGGCGCCGCACGCCCGCCCGTCGGTGACGGCGAGTCCGGCACGCTCGCGCAGCGTCGCGGCGGGATCGTCTCCGAGGCCGAGACGCGCGACGTCGAGCCAGGCGATGTACGTGCCCTCGGGCATCCGGTAGCCCACCTCGGGCAGCCGCTCGGAGAGCAGGTCGCTCAGGGCGCGGCGGTTCTCGTCGTAGTAGGTGACCGTGGCGGCGAGCCAGTCGCGACCGTCGCGGTAGGCGGCCGTGTTCGCGATGATGCCCAGGATGCTCGCCCCGTGCCCCGCCATGGGCCCGAGCTTCTGCCACACCGCCTCGTCGGCGTCGTTCGTGAGGATCAGCTGGGCCGCCTTCGCGCCCGGCAGGTTGAAGGCCTTCGACGCGCTCGTGACCGTGATGCTGTGGCTCGCCGCCGCCGTGCTGACGCTCGCGTAGGGCACGTGCCGCGCCCCGTCGAAGACGATCGGAGCGTGCACCTCATCGGCGAACACCCGCGCCCCGTGCCGCTCGACGACCTCGGCGAGGGCGGCGAGCTCGTCGCGCGCGAACACCCTCCCACCGGGGTTGAGCGGGTTGCACAGCACGACCAGCCCGGCGCCGGCGGCGAGCTCGCGGTCGATCGCGGCGAGGTCGAGGGCGGCGCGCCCGTCGACCTCGGCGAGCGCCACCTCGATGACCGTGCGGCCATGCCGCTGCGGAACGGTGAGGAACGGCATGTACGCCGGGGTCGGCACGATGACCGCGGATCCCGGTCGGGAGTAGTGCTCGATGGCGACGTCGAGGCCGCTGATCACGTCGGCCAGGTGGTGCACCCGGCTGCGCGGCACCTCCCAGTCGTAGCGGTCGCGCATCCAGTCGCTCGTCGCGGCGGCGTGCGCGGCGGCGACCGGGCGCGGCAGGTAGCCGAGCTGCCCGGCGTCGATCGCCGCGTGCAGCGCGGCCGTCACGGCGGGGGCCGTGCCGAGGTCGCTCTCGGCCACCCAGGCGCCGATCGTGCCCGGGAACATCGTCCACTTCATCGAGCCCTGGGCGCGCAGCTGCTCGGGGGTGAGGGCGTCCCAGTGGGCGAAGAGGGCTGAGCGGTCGAGCCGGGGAGTCCCGGCCGCCGCCCCGGCGCCGACGGCGCTGCCCGGTTCAGGCGAGTGCGGCATCGACGATCTCCTTCGCCTCCACCTGCACGCGGCGCAGGTGCGCCTCGTCGACGAACGACTCGGCGTAGATCTTGTAGACGTTCTCGGTGCCACTCGGGCGGGCGGCGAACCAAGCGCGCTCGGTGACGACCTTGACGCCGCCGATGGCCGCGCCGTTGCCGGGCGCCGCGCTCAGACGGGCCGTGATGGGGTCGCCCGCGAGCGCGTCGGCTGTGATCGCCGCGCCGTCGAGCTTGCTGAGCGCGGCCTTCTGCGCGGCGGTGGCGGCAGCATCCACCCGCTCGTAGACGGGCGTGCCGAAGCGGCCGGTGAGGTCCGCGTAGAGGGAGGAGGGGGTGCGGCCGGTGACCGCCGTGATCTCGGCGGCGAGCAGCGCGAGCAGGATGCCGTCCTTGTCGGTCGTCCACGCGGTGCCGTCGCGGCGCACGAAGCTCGCGCCCGCGCTCTCCTCGCCGCCGAACGCGACCGAGCCGTCGATGAGCCCCGGCACGAACCACTTGAAGCCCACGGGCACCTCCCACAGCCGACGGCCGAGGCTTGAGGCGACGTGGTCGATCATCGTCGACGAGACCAGGGTCTTGCCGATCGCGGCATCGGCGCGCCAGTCGGGGCGGTGCCGGTAGAGGTAGTCGATCGCGACCGCGAGGTAGTGGTTGGGGTTCATGAGCCCGCCGTCGGGCGTCACGATGCCGTGCCGATCGGCGTCGGCGTCGTTGCCGGTGAGCAGGTCGAAGTCGTGCCGGCGGGCGACGACGCTCGCCATCGCGCTGGGGCTCGACGGATCCATGCGGATCCTCTCGTCCCAGTCGAGCGTCATGAACGCCCAGCGCGGGTCGACGGTCGGGTTCACGACGGTCAGATCGAGGCCGTAGCGCTCGGCGATGAGCGCCCAGTAGCTGACGCTCGCCCCGCCGAGCGGGTCGGCCCCGAGGCGCAGCCCGCTCGCGCGCACGGCATCGAGGTCGAGGATGCTCGCGAGGTCGGCCACGTAGTGCTCGCGGTAGTCGTACCGCTCGGGCGCTGGCCGCGCATCCCGCCGCACCGCGCGGTTGCCGCCCGCGATGAGGGCGTTGGCGCGCTCGGCGATCCAGCCGGTGGCGTCACTGTCGGCCGGGCCGCCGTGCGGCGGGTTGTACTTGAAGCCGCCGTCGCGCGGCGGATTGTGGCTGGGGGTGATGACGATGCCGTCGGCGCGCGCGGCCGGGGTCGGCACGCTGCCGGTCACGCCGCCGGCGTTGTAGCGGATGATCGCGTGGCTCAGCGCGGGTGTCGGCACCCAGTCGTCGTTCGCGTCGACGAGCGCCGTCACGCCGTTGCCGGCGAGCACCTCGAGCGCGGTGCGCAGCGCCGGAGCGCTGAGCGCGTGGGTGTCGGCACCGATGAACAGCGGACCGCCGATGCCCTGGCTCGCGCGGTACTCGACAATCGCCTGTGTGATCGCGGCGATGTGCGTGTCGGTGAAGGCGCCGTCGAGGCTCGAGCCGCGGTGCCCGCTCGTGCCGAACGCCACCCGCTGGGCGGGGTCGTCGAGGTCGGGCACCCGGTCGGCGTACGCGCCGAGCAGGGCGTCGAGGTCGATCAGGTCGTTCGGCTGGGCGGGGGTACCGGCGCGGCTCATGCGCCCATCCAACCACCGCGCGGCGACGGCGGGATGCTCCGCCGTAGACTGCCGAGCATGACGAGCCCGGCCGCCGCCACCCCGGAGTCTTCCGCCCGCAGGTACAGCTACCTGGGCCCGGCCGGCACCTTCACCTGGCAGGCGCTCGGGCAGGTGCCCGAGGCCGTCGGCGCCGAGTGGCACCCGGTCAGCAACGTCGGCGAGGCCCTCGACGACGTGGTTGCCGGGCGCAGCGTCGCGGCGATGATCGCGGTTGAGAACTCCGTCGAGGGCGGGGTGAGTGCGACCCAGGATGCGCTCGCGACGATCCCGGGCCTGCGCATCATCGGGGAGTACCTCGTTCCGGTCACCTTCAGCCTGGTCGCACCGCGCGGGGTGACCCTTGGTGACGTGCGGGTGGTGGCCGCGCATCCCGTTGCCTACGCGCAGTGCCGCCGCTGGCTCGAGAGCGCGCTGCCCACTCACGGTCACGTGCCCGCCGCGTCGAACGTCGCCGCCCCGCTGAGCCTGCTCGAGCCCGGGTCGGTCGCCCAGGCGGCCATCGCCCCCGCGGGCATCACGACCCTGCACGACCTCGACGAGCTCGCGACCGGCATCGGCGACAACGCGAACGCCGTCACGCGCTTCGTGCTCGTGAGCCGCAGCCGGGCGATCCCGCCGCGCACGGGCGCCGACAAGACGAGCATCATCGCCGAGCTGCCCGACGACGCCCCGGGCCGCCTGCTCGAGATGCTCGAGCAGTTCGCCACGCGCGGCGTCAACATGAGCCTCATCGAGTCCCGACCGATCGGCGACGCCCTCGGGCGCTACCGGTTCGTCATCGACCTCGACGGACACGTGCACGACGAGCGCGTGGCCGACGCGCTGCTCGGCCTGCGCCGCTTCAGCCCCAACGTCATCTTCCTGGGCTCGTACCCGCGCGCCGACGCCCGCCAGATCGAGGTCGTCTCGCAGTACGGCGACGACGTCTTCACGGATGCGCGCGACTGGTTGCGCGCGATCCTCAGCGGCGAGCCCGAGGGGTAGGGGCGCCGATGGCGGAGAACTGGACCAGCGCCCTCCTCCCGATCATCACGCTCGTGTTGGGAGCTGTGCTGACCTTCCTTGCCGAGTCGATCCGGCACCGCACCGAGCGACGTGAGCGGCTCCAGGACGCACTCACGGCACGAAGGGCCGACGCCGCAACAGCCTTTATCGATGCCGCACATGAGTCGGCGCACCTCCTCGGCCGGATGACGCCGGGCTGTCCGAACCCGCTTCCGCTGGATGAAGATAAGTACTGGTTGATCGACAGTGCGGTTGCTGCGCGCCTCAACGATCTCGCCCTCGTCGCTTCATCCCCGTCGCTTGCCGCCGCCCGCGCATTGCATGGGGCACTTCAAGGGTTCCGAGCATCGGTGATGTCGGGGATCACCTACGGATCGAATGAGTACTGGTCGGCATACGCTCCGGTGAGGGCGGCGCGGACCGCATTCATCGATGCGTCCCGTGCAGACATCGTCGGCTGAGTGAACTCGTCGCGGGTTTCGGCTCCGGCGTGACGCCCGCCGTCACCTCTCGCGAGGAACCCGCACCACGAGCGCGGCCGGCGCGACCCGCACCGCGATCGCGGTGACCTCCCCCATCGCCTCGCCGTCGATCTCGAACTCCTCGGCGCGGTCGAAGCGCAGGGTCATCCGCCGCCCCTGGAAGTAGCGCAGGGCGCGCACGCGCTTATCGGCGGCCATGATGCGACGGCCCATCTTCGTCCGCTGTAGAACCCCGTTCTCCCACGCCACGGCGTAGCCCACCCGCATCCAGCCCCACAGGTTGCGCGGGCGCATCGCCACGACGTCGAGCAGGCCATCGTCGATCTCGGCCTCGGGGAGCAGCAGCACGCCGCCGGGCAGGGTGCCGCAGTTGCCGATGAGCAGGGTGTGCACGGTCGTGGCGCGCTCGGGGCTGCCGTCGAGCGTGTAGCGCACGCGCACGGCGTCGACGTCGCGCACGATGCGCGCGGTCGCCTCGACGTAGGCGAGCCAGCCGACGCGCCTCTTCAGCTCGGGGTTGGTCGCGCTGATCATCTTCGCGTCGAGACCGATGCCGACCATGACGACGAAGGCGTGCCGCTCGCGCGCCCCGCCCGCGCGGGTGATCTCCGCGAGCCCCACATCGATGGCGTGGTCGACGCCGGTGAAGGCGGTGCTCACCGACTCGGCCATCCGGCCCATGGGCAGGCTGAGGTTGCGCGCGAGCAGGTTGCCCGTGCCCGACGGAACGAGGGCGAGCGGGATGCCCGAGTCGAGCATCCCCTCGGCGACCGCCCGCACGGTGCCGTCGCCGCCGGCCGCGATGACGACGGTCGCACCTGCCGCGACGGCCTCGCGCGCCCGGCCCTGGCCGGGGTCGTCGACGCTCGTCTCGAGCCAGAGCGACGGAGCCCAGCCGGCCTCCTGCTCGGCGGCCTCGACCGCCGCACGCAGAGCGGTCTCGTCGACCTTCACAGGGTTGACGATCACCGCGGCACGGGCGCGATCGGGTGCGCCGCCGGGGCTGGTCATGGCGCCAGGGTAGAGCATCGCGCCCAGCGCGCGCCGAGGTTCTCTCGCCCTCTCTCGCCCCTTCTGAGCCCCCGGCGTCAGCCCGTGCGCGTGCCAGACTAGAGGCGTGATCGACCCCCAGCTGCTGCGCGAGAATCCCGACATCGTCCGACGCTCGCAGCGCGCGAGGCGAGCGGATGCGGAGCTCGTCGACGCCGCCATCGAGGCCGACCGGCGCCGGCGCGAGGCCATCGCCGCCTTCGAGGCCCTGCGCGCCGAGCAGAACGCCCACGGCAAGCTCGTCGCGGCCGCGCCGAAGGAGGAGAAGGCCGCTCTGGTCGCCCAGGCGCAGCAGCTCGCTGCCGACGTGAAGTCCGCTCAGGCCGTGGCGACCGAGGCCGAGGCGCGCTTCGAGGAGGTCGCGGGGGGCATCCCGAACGTCATCATCGACGGCGTGCCGGAGGGCGGCGAGGACGACTTCGTGACCCTGCGCGAGGTCGGCGACAAGCCCGTCTTCGACTTCGAGCCGCGCGACCATCTGGCGCTCGGCGAGCTGCTCGATGCGATCGACATGCCGCGCGGCGTGAAGGTCTCGGGGGCGCGCTTCTACTTCTTGAAGGGCGTCGGCGCCCGCCTCGAGCTGGCGCTCATGAACTACGCCCTCGACACGGCCCTCGAGGCCGGGTTCGTCCCGCTGATCACCCCGACGCTCGTCAAGCCGGAGGTCATGCGCGGCACTGGGTTCCTCGGCGCGCACGCCGACGAGATCTACTACCTGCCCGATGACGAGCTCTACCTGACGGGCACGAGCGAGGTCGCCCTCGCCGGCTACCACGCCGACGAGATCGTCGACGTGAGCGGCGGCCCGCTGCGGTACGCCGGCTGGTCGACCTGCTACCGCCGCGAGGCCGGCAGCTACGGCAAGGACACCCGCGGGATCATCCGGGTGCACCAGTTCCAGAAGCTCGAGATGTTCAGCTACATCGCGCCCGACGACGCCGAAGCCGAGCACGAGCGCCTGCTGGCGATGCAGGAGGGCATGCTGCAGTCGCTGGGCCTCGCCTACCGCGTGATCGACACGGCCGCCGGCGACCTCGGCTCGAGCGCCGCCCGCAAGTTCGACGTCGAGGCCTGGGTGCCGACGCAGGGCGCCTACCGCGAGCTGACGAGCACGAGCAACTGCACGACCTTCCAGGCCCGGCGTCTCGGCGTGCGGTTCCGGGGCGAGGGCGGCAAGACCGCCCCGGTCGCGACCCTGAACGGCACGCTCGCCACGACCCGCTGGCTCGTCGCCCTTCTCGAGACGCACCAGCGCGCCGACGGCTCGGTCGTCGTGCCCGCCCCGCTGCGCCCCTACCTGCGCGGCCTCGAGGTGCTGGAGCCCGTGGGATGACCGGGCAGGACCTGACAGCGCAGCGCCCGGCGGGCACGAAGCTCATCGCCCTCGACATCGACGGCACCGTGCTGCACGAGGACGGCACGCTGCCCGACGCGGCGCTCGCCGAGGTGCACCGCCTGCGTGACGCCGGCCACGAGGTCATGCTCGCCACCGGCCGCTCGGTCGCCATGACCCTGCCCGTGCTCGATCGGCTCGACATCACCCCGGCCTATGTCGTCGCCTCGAACGGCGCGATCCTCCTCAAGCGCGACCCCGACGCCCCGACCGGCTACCGGCGTCACCACGTCGAGACCTTCGATCCGACCGAGGTGCTCACGAGCATCCGGCCGCACCTCAAGCACGCAAATTACGCCGTGGAGGACGAGACCGGCCTGTACCGCTACACCGGCTGGTTCCCCGACGGGGCGCTCGGCGCGGTCAGCGAGGAGGTGCCGTTCGAGCAGCTGTGCGCCGAGCCCGCCACCCGCGTCGTCGTCATCTCGCCCGGACACGCGATGGACGAGTTCCTCGCCGCGGTCGAGCTTATGGGCCTCCACCAGGTCAGCTACAACGTCGGCTGGACGGCGTGGCTCGACATCGCGCCCGACGGCGTGAACAAGTCGACGGCGCTCGAGCGCGTGCGCACGGCCCTGGGCATCCCGGGCGAGGACGTCGTCGCGATCGGCGACGGGCGCAACGACATTGAGATGCTCTCCTGGGCCGCGGCTCTGGGTGGCCGTGGCATCGCGATGGGGCAGGCGCCGGAGGAGGTGCGCGCCGTGGCCTCTGAGTCGACGGCGCGCGACACCGACGACGGACTGGCGAAGGCCCTCGCGACGGTCTGACCGGATGCTCGGGAGTGCGGCCCTGTCGGATGCCCATCGGGGCTTCTTGGGCAACGCATAGTCGCCCCATCCGGACTCGGTGAGGCCTCGTCGGCTAGACTGGAGGACTGATGTCCAAGGAGGGCTGTCCGAGCGGCCGATGGAGCCAGTCTTGAAAACTGGTGGGCAGCAATGTCTCGTGGGTTCGAATCCCACGCCCTCCGCTCGTGACCACCCGATGTTGAGGGGGTACCCATGTCGGAGCCGGTCCGCGATCGCGCGACGCGCTCGCTTCCGACGGCGGCCGTCCGTCACGGTCGGCAGCGCCGTTCGCGCGCCATCACGACGATCCTGACGACCGTCGCCGCCGCTCTCGCGGTGGTCATGGTGAGCACCGTCTCGGTCGGCGCGATCGCCGTCGCCCAGCTCAACGCGAACATCGACTACGTCGACCTCGCCGTGGCCGAGGGTCAGGAGGAGCGCGTCATCCCCACCATCGGTGAGTGGGAGGGCGGCTTCAACGTCATGCTCGTCGGCATCGACAACGACGGCAAGCAGGGCGACGCGGCCGATCGCGGTGGATCGGTGCTCAACGACGTGAACATCCTCGTCCACGTGGCGGAGGACAAGCAGTCGGCTGTCGCCATCAGCTTCCCGCGCGACCTCGTCGTGCCGATCCCGTCGTGCCCGCGCCCCGATGGCACGAGCTCGTTCGCCATGTCAGCGCAGCCCATCAACGTCGCCTACTCCTACGGAGGCCTGGGCTGCGTCGTCCTCACCGTCGAGGCCCTCACCGGGCTGACGATCCCGTACGCCGGCACCATCTCGTTCACCGGGGTCGCTCGCATGTCGTCGGCGGTCGGTGGCGTCGAGGTCTGCGTCGACGGCCCGATCAACGACCGTCTCACCGGCCTCAAGTTCCCCGCGGCGGGCAACTACACCGTCGAGGGCTACCAGGCGCTCGCGTTCCTTCGCACGCGCTACGGCGTCGGTGACGGCAGCGACCTCGGCCGTATCAGCTCGCAGCAGGTCTACCTCTCGTCGCTCATCCGCAAGGTGCAGAACGAGGGCGTGCTGACCGACTTCACGAAGCTGTACGGACTCGCGCAGGTCGCCAGTTCGTCGATGCAGCTCTCCCGTACGCTCACCCCGGACGCGATGGTGTCGATGGCCCAGGCCCTCCGCGACATCCCGACGGAGAACATCGTCTTCGTGCAGTACCCGACGCGCTACGGCCAGGCCCCGCCCTACCTCGGCAAGGTGGAGCCGCTGCGCGACCAGGCCGCGGCGATCTTCGACCGCATCAAGGCCGGCAAGCCGTTCACGCTCGACGGCGACAGCACGGGCGTCGGGTCGAACCTGAACCCGAACGCTCCCTCGGCGGAGCCGACGCCGGAGGCGACGCCCACCGAGGAGCCGCGGCCGCCGAAGAACGGCAAGGTCGAGCCCGAGCCGACGGCTGAGCCCACGGTGCCGCCCGTCGGGCCGACTGAGGAGCCCGACAAGGTGTCGGGCCTCCAGGGTCAGACCGCCGCCGACTTCACCTGCTCTCGCGCGAACAACTAGGAACCGCCCTCCCTGGGGGGCTGGATCGCGCGTGCCCGCGCCCCGGCTGCTGCCGGTATAGTGGAGCGCGCATCAGGAGACGTCGCATAGTCCGGTCGAGTGCACCACCCTGCTAAGGTGGAGACCCCGTTTAGGGGTCCGAGGGTTCAAATCCCTCCGTCTCCGCGGAAAGAGCCGCACAGCGCTGCTGGTAGGCTTATCCGGTTCGCCTCGGCGAGCATGCGCCCGTAGCTCAATGGATAGAGCATCTGACTACGGATCAGAAGGTTAGGGGTTCGAGTCCCTTCGGGCGCGCGATCAGCCCCCCGTCTCCGACGGGGGGCTTCGTCGTTCCCGGGCCCGAGCGGTGTGCTCCCTCCGGGCGCGCATCGGCGCACCGCGGCGGCACCGTGCGGGCGCTAGCCTGGCTCGGTGACCATTCTGCACCTCTCCGACGAGGTCGCCTCCGCCCTCGCGGATGCCCGCCCCGTCGTCGCTCTCGAGTCCACGATCATCAGCCACGGGCTGCCCCGGCCGCGCAACCTCGAGGCCGCGCGCGAGTTCGAGGCGATCCTGCGCGACCAGGGGGTCACCCCCGCCACGATCGCCGTGCTGGACGGCGTCGCCCACGTCGGGCTCGACGACGAGGGTGTGCGCCGCATCGCGGAGGAGGACCTCGCGAAGGCGAGCGTGCGCGACCTGCCGATCCTCGCGGCCCGCGCGGCGAGCGGCGCGACCACGGTCGCGGCCACCGCGCATCTCGCGGCCAAGGCGGGCATCCGGGTCTTCGCGACCGGCGGCCTCGGCGGCGTGCACCGCGGTGCGAGCGAGACCTTCGACGAGTCGGCCGACCTCTCGACGCTGGCCGTCACCCCGATCACGGTCGTGTCGGCGGGCGTGAAGAGCGTGCTCGACATCGCGGCGACCCTCGAGCGCCTCGAGACCTACTCGGTGCCGGTGGTCGGCCTCGGCACGACGATCTTCCCGAGTTTCTGGCTGCGCGAGAGCGACTTCACCCTCGACTGGGCGGTCGACAGCCCGGAGCAGGTCGCCGACGTCATGGCCGCGCACGACGCGCTCGGTCACACGCAGGGCATCGTGGTGGCGAATCCGATCCCGGCCGAGAAGGCGTGGCAGCGCGACGAGCACGACCGCGTGCTGGCGACCGCGTTCGCCGAGGCCGAGGCCCAGGGCATCCGCGGCAAGGCGGTCACGCCGTTCCTGCTCGGCCGCATCGTCGAGCTCAGCGATGGCCGCAGCCTCGAGGTGAACCTCGACCTCGCGCGCAACAACGTCACCGTGGCCGGCCGCATCGCCACCGCGTGGGCCGCCCGCGCGGCGCGGGCCTGACCCCGATGCGCGGTGTCGGCGGTCGGGGTCTGACGGAGCCGGCGCCGTGATCGGTCGTCGCGCCCTGGTGGTCGGCGACGTGATCGACGACATCATCGTCGTGCCCGAGGGGCCGATCCGGCCCGACACCGACACGACGGCGAGCATCACGCGGCATCCGGGCGGCAGTGCGGGCAACACGGCCGCGTGGCTCGCCTGGCTGGGCACCCCGGTCGACGTGGTGGGCCGGGTCGCCGCGGGCGATGTCGAGCGTCACGCGGCGGTCTTCCGCGCGCTCGGCGCGACGCCGCATCTGCAGGCCGACGCCCACCGCCCCACGGGCACCATCGTGATCGTCGTCGGCGAGGAGACCCGGACGATGCTCACCGACCGCGGCGCGAACGCGGGTCTCGATGCGGGCGCCATCGATGATGCGCTGCTGCGGGGAGCGGGCGTGCTGCACCTCACCGGCTACAGCCTCTTCGACGCCTTCTCGCTCGATGACCTCGCCGCGCTCACCGCCCGAGCGCGGGCGGCAGGAGCGACGGTGACCTTCGACCCGGGCTCGACCGGCTTCATCGCGGACTACGGGGTCGAGCGGTTCCGCCAGGCGCTCTCGCACATCGACGTGCTGCTGCCGAACCTCGACGAGGGACGCCTGCTGTCGGGGTGCGACGATCGCGCGGCGGTCGTGGATGCCCTGCTCGAGTACTGCCTGGCCGTCGTGCTCACCGGCGGGCGAGATTCGGTGCTCGTCGCCCGCCGCGGTGATGCGGTTGTCGAGGTGCCGGTCGCGGCGCAGCGCGCGGTCGATCCGACCGGCGCCGGAGACGCCTTCACCGCCGGGTTGATCGACGCCCTGCTGCGCGGCTCGACGCTGGTCGACGCGGCGGGCGCCGGCGTGCGCTGCGCGGGTGTCGCCGTCATGCAGGCGGGCGGGCGACCGCCGGGGGCCGCCGACCGCTGAGCACCGCTCCGACGCTGGCCGCGATCACGGCCGCGATGGCGATCAGCTGCACGGGCGAGAGCAGCTGGCCGAGGACGAGCAGCCCCGCAAGCGCGGCCACCGCCGGCCCGAGGCTCGATAGCACCCCGAAGACGCGCGTCGGCATCGACTTCAGGGCGATGAACTCGAGCACGTAGGGCACGACCGAGGTCATGATGGCGATGCCGATGAAGGCGAGCAGCAGCCAGGGGACCGCGGCGACGGCGGTCGTTGCCGGTGCCGCGCCGAGCGGCGCCACGATGAGGGCGGCGACGACCATGGCGACGGCGAGCGCGTCGACCCCGCGAGCGCGCGGCCCGAGCCGCGCCGACGCCACGATGTAGAGCGCCCAGAATGCGGCGGCGCCCGCCGCGGCGAGCACGCCCACCAGGGCCAGCCCGCCGTCGGAGCGCTCGAGCCCGAGGAGCAGGACGCCGGCGCCGGCGAGAGCCACCCACAGCAGGTCGCGCGCCCGTCGCGTGCCGGCGACCGCGACGGCGAGCGGGCCGAGCAGCTCGATCGTCACGGCCACGCCGATCGGGATGCTCGCGATCGCGAGGTAGATGAGCACGTTCATGCCGCCGAGGCCGAGGCCGAGCATCCCGACCCCGAACCAGGTGCGACGGTCCCACCCGGCCACGCGGGGGCGGATGACCGCGAGCAGGATCACCGCCGCCAGCACCAGACGCAGCGCGGCGGCGCCGAGCGGACCGGCCTGCGCGAAGAGGGTGCCGGCGAGGGCGTTGCCGAACTGCACGCTGAGGATCGCCAGGACGGCGAGCAGCACGGGGTTCACGGGCCCCGCGCGGGTGGGCTCCGGGGGCGTGGGGGGCACGAGTGCGAGCATCGCACACTCGGGGGCCGGAGCCGCACGCGCGGCTGCCCGCCCCGCGAACGTGAGCGGCCCGCGACGCTGTCAGCAGCGGTCGCGGGCCGTTCCGGCTTCTCGGTCGGCCACCCCCCTGACGAGGCCGACCGGGTGCGTCAGTCGTTCGAGGCGGGGCTCACGGGCGACGGCACCGAGGCGGGCGAGACCGGCGAGGCCGGGGTCGGGGGCGTCACGGGCGACACCGGGCTCACGGCCGAGGCGACGGTGACCGGGGTCGCGGGGGTGATCGGGCTGGGGCTGGCGCTGGAGCTGGGCTCCGGGGTCACGATGCTGTCGCTCGTGACCGTGAAGTCGAGCGGCACCGTCGCCTTGGTGTCGTCACCGGGCACGGTGATGCCGGGCACCTCGATGTTGGTGGTGCCGGCGACCAGCGGGATGGCGTTGGCGGTGCTGACGGCACCCGCCGCGACGACGCCGAGGCCGAGGGCTCCGGCGGCTCCGATGGCGATCCAGTTCTTCGCGTCCATGAGGGTGATCCTTTCCGATGGTTCTGGTGGCTGTGGGGGAGGGGCCGGATGCGGATCCGTCCTCCGTGTTGCCTTCATCGTGCCGAGCGCGCATGAGACCAGCAGGAGGCTTCCGTGAGAGGACTCTCATCTTCCGGGGCCTTGTGGCGCGGCCCCCCCGCCCGGCTCAGGCCTGCTTCGCCGCCTTCACGACCTCGTACGCGGCCAGTGCCGCGGTGCGCGAGGCGGCGAGGTCGACGATCGGGCGCGGGTAGGCCCCGGTTCCGAGCTCGGGCACCCACTGCCGCACGTAGGCCTGGTCGGGGTCGAACCGCTCGGCCTGCAGAACGGGGTTGAAGACGCGGAAGTACGGTGCCGCATCCGCCCCCGACCCCGCGACCCACTGCCAGCTGGCCGCATTGCTGGCCTCGTCGGCGTCGACCAGGGTGTCCCAGAACCACGCCTCGCCGACCCGCCAGTCGATGAGCAGGTTCTTCGTCAGCAGCGAAGCCACGATCATGCGCACCCGGTTGTGCATCCAGCCGGAGGTCCAGAGCTGGCGCATGCCCGCATCGACGAGCGGGATACCCGTCATGCCTCGCCGCCAGGCCTCGAGCACGGCGGGATCGGGTGCCTGCCACGGGAAGGCGTCGAAGTCGCGGCGCACGTTCTCGGTCGCGATCGACGGCTGATGGAAGAGGATGCTGTACGAGAACTCGCGCCAGCCGATCTCGCTGAGGAACTTCGGCCGGTTCGCGATCGCCGCCGGGGCGAGCGGACCGCGCAGCCGCGCCCACACCTGGTGCGGGCTCAGCTCGCCGAAGCGCAGGTGCGGGCTGAGCCGGCTGGTCGCCTCGATACCGGGCTCGTCGCGCCGGTGGTAGAGCGGCAGCCCGTGCTCGACGAAGTGCTCCAGGCGAGCGTGGGCACCTTGCTCGCCTGGGGTCCAGGCCGCGCGCAGCCCCGCCGCCCAGTCGGGGCGGGTGGGCAGGAGCGCCCAGGTGTCCAGGTCGTCGCTGGCCACCGCGAGGCCCTCGATGCGCTCGGGGGGCTGTAGGGGCGCGCGCGGGTCGTCGCCCGCGAGGCACGCCCGCCAGAACGGGGTGAAGACCTTGTAGGGGTCGCCGGCCCCGGTGGTTATGGTCCACGGCTCGAACAGCAGCGAGGCCCCGAAGCTCTGCACGTCGAGGCCGTCGGCGCGCAGGCGCGACTTCAGCTCCGCATCCACCTCGCGCAGCGCCCCATACCGGCGGTTCCAGTAGACGGCGCCCGCGCCGCTCTCGGCGACGAGCTGCGGGATGACCGTTCCGGCCGCCCCGCGTCGCAGCGTGAGGTGGGCGCCCCGGTCGGCGAGCTCGGCCGCGAGAGCGGCGAGGCTGCCGTGCAGCCACCAGCGGCTCGCGCCGCCGAGCGGGCGGGCTCCCGGCGACTCCTCGTCGAGCAGATACAGCACGACGACGGGCCCACCGCGATCGACGGCCGCGCTCAGCGCGGGGTTGTCGGCGACGCGCAGATCGTCGCGCAGCCACACGATGCTGGGGGTGGAGGGCATGAGGGTCACGCTAGACGATATGGGTCTTCGGTCTGGTTCTTGAGGCTGGGGCCTCGATTCGCGTATTCGTGGGTTGCCAGCCGTTGAGGGCTGGCCTGTCCACCAGGCGAATGGAGGCCCCAGTTGAGAATCCAGCGTACGAGCGTCGGTCTGGACGTGCACGCCCGCAGCGTCGTGGGATGCGCGATCGACGAGGACACTGGGGAAGTGATCCGTCACCGTTTCGGCTACGACCCCGCGGCAGTGCTGGAGTGGGTGCGGAGCCTGCCGCAGCCGGCAGCGGTGACGTATGAGGCCGGGCCGACCGGGTTCGCTCTGGCCCGCTTGTTCACCGCCGCAGGCATCGAGTGCCTCGTGGCGGCGCCGTCGAAGTTGCAGCGCCCGGTCGGGGAGCGAGTCAAGACCGACGCCAGGGACGCGATGCATTTGGCAAGACTGCTGCGACTGGGAGAGATCGTCGCGGTTGCCGTGCCCACGATCGAGCAGGAAACCGCACGCGACCTGGTGCGAGCACGAGAGGACAATCGGGGTGAGCTGATGGCTGCACGGCATCGGCTCTCGAAGCTGCTGTTGCGCCACGGGATCATCTATGACGGCAAGCAGGCGTGGACCGGCGCGCATGATGCCTGGCTGCGCCGGCAAAGGTTCGACCATCCCGGACTGCAGGCCGCGTTCGATGCCGACTACGAAGCAGTGCAGCAGGTGCGCGCCCGCAAAGACCGACTCGACGCGATCATCGAGCAGATGGCCGCGACCAGCAACTACGCGCCCGTGGTGCGACGCCTGGGGTGCTTGCGCGGGATCTCGACCTTGACCGGGTTCGGCCTCGCGGTCGAGATCGGCAACTGGGAGCGCTTCACCGGATCCAGCATCGGCGCGTTCGTCGGGCTGGTGCCCTCAGAGCACTCCTCCGGACAGTCACGCTCGCAAGGCTCGATCACCAAGACCGGCAACACTCACGCCCGCCGCCTGCTGGTCGAGGCCGCCTGGCATCACCGCAAACCCTATCGGCCCGGAGCGGTGATGCAGGCCCGGTGGGCTGCCGCGCCCAGCCTCGCCGTGTCCCGCGGCGACGACGGCAACCGGCGCCTGCATCAGAAATGGCAGCACTTCACCGCACGCAAGAAGCGGCCCACGATCGCGAACGTCGCCATCGCCCGCGAGCTCGCCGGCTGGTGCTGGTCCCTGGCTGTGATGCCCGACTGACCTGGGCCCCCTGACCGGTCGGTTCAGACGGCAGGTGACGGCAGCGCGAGGAGCGACCCGCGGAACAGCTATGAGCAGCCCGCCCGAAGGGCAGGCGACGCTCGATCCTAGACAAGCGGAACCGCTCCAGCCGAACAGCACGTCCTGCGGTAACCAACCCGCGCATATCAGTCTGACCGCGCGTCGCCCACGACACGCACGACACCCACACCGCCCGCGCCGACCACACGAAAGAGCGCCCGAAGCATGATCACTCCGGGCGCTCTTTCCCCTGCCACTTGACAGGAATCAGTCACATATCAGCTGTAGGTGCCGCCCGAGCCGCTGAAATCGTCGCTCGAGAAGGTGTCGAAGTCGACGAACGACAGGTCGGCCTCGCTGAAGTCGCCGTCGGACGCGAAGATGCGGTTCGGGTAGCGCTCCGCCTTCGCCTCCTCCGTGGCCTCGACCGTCACATTGCGGTACGCGGGCAGACCGGTACCGGCCGGGATCAGCTTGCCGATGATCACGTTCTCCTTCAGGCCGAGCAGCGGGTCGCGCTTGCCCTCCATCGCGGCCTGCGTGAGCACGCGGGTGGTCTCCTGGAAGGAGGCCGCCGACAGCCACGACTCGGTCGCGAGAGACGCCTTGGTGATACCCATGACCTCCTGGCGGGCCGAGGCGGTCTTCTTGCCCTCGGCCAGCGCGGCACGGTTGATCTGGTTGTACCGCGAGCGGTCGACCAGCTCACCCGGCAGCAGCTCGGTCTCGCCGTGGTCGACGACGGTGACCTTGCGCAGCATCTGGCGCACGATGACCTCGAGGTGCTTGTCGTGGATCGGCACACCCTGCGAGCGGTAGACCCCCTGCACGCCCTCGACGAGGTGCTGCTGCACGGCGCGGACGCCCTTGACGCGCAGCACCTCCTTCGGGTCGACGGTGCCGGCGAAGATCTGGTGGCCCAGCTCGACGTGCTGGCCGTCCTCGACCTGCAGAGTGGCGCGCTTGGAGACCGTGTACGCCACCTCCTCGTCACCGTTGTCGGGCGTGAGGATCACCTTCAGCTGGGCGCCCGCATCCTCGATGCGGATGCGACCGGCGCTCTCGGCGATCGGGCTCGCCCCCTTCGGAGTGCGGGCCTCGAACAGCTCGGTCACGCGCGGCAGACCCTGGGTGATGTCGGCCGCCGAGGCCGAACCACCGGTGTGGAAGGTGCGCATGGTGAGCTGGGTGCCGGGCTCGCCGATCGACTGGGCGGCGATGATGCCGACCGCCTCGCCGAGGTCGACGCGCTGACCGGTGGCCAGCGAGCGGCCGTAGCAGGCGGCGCAGACGCCGACAGCCGACTCACACGTGAGCACCGAGCGGACCTTGATCTCGCTGACGCCCGCCGACACCAGGGTGTCGATGAGCACGTCGCCGACGTCGGCGCCGGCCTCGGCCACGACCTCGCCCGACGCGTTGACCGCGTCAGCGGCGAGCGTGCGCGCGAAGACCAGGTTCTCGACGTTGTCGTCGCGGACCCAGGTGCCGTCGATCTCGTGCGCGATGGTGAAGTCGAGGCCCTTGCTCGTGCCGCAGTCCTCCTCGCGGATGATGACGTCCTGCGCCACGTCCACCAGACGACGGGTCAGGTAGCCCGAGTCGGCCGTGCGCAGAGCGGTGTCGGCGAGACCCTTGCGGGCACCGTGGGTGGCGATGAAGTACTCCGCCACCGACAGGCCCTCGCGGTACGAGTTGATGATCGGGCGGGCGATGATCTCACCGCGCGGGTTCGACACCAGACCGCGCATACCGGCGATGTTGCCGACCTGCAGCCAGTTGCCTCGGGCGCCCGAGGTGACCATGCGGTTGATGGTGTTGTCGACCGGGAAGTTGGCGCGCATCTCGTCGTTGACGGCCTTCGTGCCCTCCGTCCAGAGCTCGACGAGCTCGCGACGCCGCTCGTCGTCGGTCATGAGGCCCTTGTCGAACTGCGACTGGATCTTCGCGGCCTTCTTCTCGTACTCGGCGACGATCTGCTTCTTCTTCGGAGGGCTGAGCACGTCGCTCAGCGCCACCGTGACGCCCGATCGGGTCGCCCAGTAGAAGCCGGCGTCCTTGACCTTGTCGAGGGTCGCGGCCACGACCGTCTTCGGGTACCGCTCGGCCAGGTCGTTGACGATCTGCGAGATGGTGCCCTTGTCAGCGACGGCGTCGACGAACGGGTAGTCGGCCGGCAGCTGCTCGTTGAACAGCGCGCGACCCAGCGTGGTCTCGCGCAGCTCGCGCCCGTCGGCGAACTTCTCGCCGTAGAGGCGGATGCGCACCGTGGCGTTGAGGTGCAGCGAGCCCTGGTCCATGGCCATGATCGCCTCGGCGACCGACGAGAACGCGCGGCCCTCACCGGTGGCGCCCTCACGCACGGTCGTCAGGTGGTGCAGACCGATGATCATGTCCTGGGTCGGCACGGTCACCGGGCGGCCGTCGGACGGCTTGAGGATGTTGTTCGAGGCGAGCATCAGGATGCGGGCCTCGGCCTGAGCCTCCACCGACAGCGGGAGGTGCACGGCCATCTGGTCGCCGTCGAAGTCGGCATTGAACGCCGCGCAGACGAGCGGGTGCAGCTGGATGGCCTTACCCTCGACGAGCTGCGGCTCGAAGGCCTGGATGCCGAGACGGTGCAGGGTGGGCGCGCGGTTCAGCAGCACGGGGCGCTCGCGGATGATCTCCTCGAGCACGTCCCACACCTGTGGACGCGAACGCTCGACCATGCGCTTGGCGCTCTTGATGTTCTGCGCGTGGCCCAGATCGATGAGGCGCTTGATGACGAAGGGCTTGAAGAGCTCGAGCGCCATCAGCTTCGGCAGACCGCACTGGTGCAGCTTGAGCTGCGGGCCGACCACGATGACCGAACGGCCCGAGTAGTCGACGCGCTTGCCGAGCAGGTTCTGACGGAACCGGCCCTGCTTGCCCTTGAGCATGTCGCTGAGCGACTTGAGCGCGCGGTTGCCCGTGCCCGTGACCGGGCGGCCGCGGCGGCCGTTGTCGAACAGAGCGTCGACGGCCTCCTGCAGCATGCGCTTCTCGTTGTTGACGATGATCTCGGGAGCCCCGAGGTCGAGAAGGCGGCGCAGACGGTTGTTGCGGTTGATGACGCGGCGGTACAGGTCGTTCAGGTCGGAGGTCGCGAAGCGGCCGCCGTCGAGCTGCACCATCGGCCGGAGCTCCGGCGGGATCACCGGAACGACATCCAGCACCATCGCAGCCGGCGAGTTGCCGGTCTGCAGGAACGAGTTGACGACCTTAAGGCGCTTGATGGCGCGGATCTTCTTCTGACCCTTGCCGGTCGCGATCTGCTCGTGGAGCAGCTCGCTCTCGGCGGCGAGGTCGAAGGCCTCGAGGCGGCGCTTGATGGCCTCGGCACCCATGTGGGCCTCGAAGTACAGGCCGTAGCGGTCCTGGAGCTCCTGGAAGACGGCGTCCTCCGGCTTGAGGTCGCCCACCTTGAGAGTGCGGAAGTCCTCCCACACGCGCTCGAGCTGGCCGATCTGCTCGTCGAACGACTTGCGGAGCTGGGCCATCTCCTTCTCGCCGGCGTCCTTGACCTTGCGCTTCTGGTCGGCCTTGGCGCCCTCGGCCTCGAGCTCGGCGAGCTCGGTCTCGAGCTTCTGCAGGCGGGCGGCCACGGCGCTGTCGCGCTGGCCCTCCAGGGTCTTGATCTCGAGGCGCAGCTCGTTCTCGAGCCCGGGGAGGTCGGCGTGGCGACCCTCCTCGTCGACCGAGATCACCATGTAGGCGGCGAAGTAGATGACCTTCTCGAGGTCCTTCGGCGCCATGTCGAGCAGATAGCCGAGGCGGCTCGGCACACCCTTGAAGTACCAGATGTGCGTCACGGGGGCGGCGAGCTCGATGTGGCCCATGCGCTCGCGGCGGACGGAGGACTTGGTGACCTCCACGCCGCAGCGCTCACAGACGATGCCCTTGAAGCGGACCCGCTTGTACTTGCCGCACGAGCACTCCCAGTCGCGGGAGGGGCCGAAGATCTGCTCGCCGAAGAGGCCGTCCTTCTCGGGCTTCAGCGTGCGGTAGTTGATCGTCTCCGGCTTCTTGACCTCACCGTGCGACCAGCGACGGATGTCGTCGGCGGTCGCGAGGCCGATGCGGAGCTCATCGAAAGTCTTTGCGTCGAGCACAGATATCTCTTCTCTTGCGTGTTTTGCGTCAGCGATGTGCGAGTGCGGGGCCCGGCTCAGATCTCGTCGATCGACGAGGACTCGAAGCGGGTGGAGATGTTGATGCCGAGCTCCTCAGCAGCACGGAAGACCTCGTCGTCCGTGTCCTTGAGGCTCAGCACGGTGCCGTCGGCCGAGAGCACCTCGACGTTCAGGCAGAGCGACTGCATCTCCTTGATGAGCACCTTGAAGCTCTCGGGGATCCCGGGCTCCTGAATGTTCTCGCCCTTGACGATCGCCTCGTAGACCTTGACGCGGCCGAGGATGTCGTCGGACTTGATCGTGAGGAGCTCCTGCAGGGCGTACGCGGCACCGTAGGCCTCGAGCGCCCACACCTCCATCTCGCCGAACCGCTGGCCGCCGAACTGGGCCTTACCGCCCAGGGGCTGCTGCGTGATCATCGAGTAGGGGCCCGTCGAGCGCGCGTGGATCTTGTCGTCGACGAGGTGGTGCAGCTTCAGGATGTACATGTAGCCGACCGAGATCGGGTCGGGGAACGGCTCACCGGTGCGGCCGTCGAAGAGTCGCGCCTTGCCGGTCGAGTCGATCATGCGCACGCCGTCGCGGTTCGGCAGGGTCGCATCGAGCAGGCCGGCGATCTCCTCCTCGCTCGCACCGTCGAACACCGGGGTGGCGACCTTCGTGCCGGGCGCGGCCTCACGAGCGCCGGCGGGCAGGTTCGCCGCCCACTCCGGAGCGCCCTCGACCTTCCAGCCGCGCGAGGCGGCCCAGCCGAGGTGGATCTCCAGGACCTGGCCGAAGTTCATGCGGCCGGGGACGCCGAGCGGGTTGAGCACGATGTCGACGGGGGTGCCGTCCTCGAGGAACGGCATGTCCTCGACCGGGAGGATCTTCGAGATGACGCCCTTGTTGCCGTGGCGGCCGGCGAGCTTGTCGCCCTCCGAGATCTTGCGCTTCTGGGCGATGTAGACGACCACGCGCTGGTTGACGCCCGAGCCCAGCTCGTCGTCGCCGTCCTGCGCGTCGAACACCTTGACACCGATGACGGTGCCCTGCTCGCCGTGCGGCACCTTCAGCGAGGTGTCGCGCACCTCGCGCGACTTCTCGTTGAAGATCGCGCGCAGCAGGCGCTCCTCGGCGCTGAGTTCGGTCTCGCCCTTCGGCGTCACCTTGCCGACGAGGATGTCGCCGGGGCGGACCTCGGCACCGATGCGGATGATGCCGCGCTCGTCGAGGTCGGCCAGCAGCTCGGGGCTGACGTTGGGGAGGTCGCGGGTGATCTCCTCCTTGCCGAGCTTCGTGTCGCGGGCATCCACCTCGTACTCCTCGATGTGGATCGACGACAGGGTGTCGTCCTTCACGAGGTTCTGGCTGAGGATGATCGCGTCCTCGAAGTTGTGGCCCTCCCACGACATGAACGCCACGAGGAGGTTCTTGCCGAGCGCGAGCTCGCCGTTCTCGGTGGCCGGGCCGTCGGCGATGACCTCGCCGACCTCGACGCGGTCACCGGCGTTGACGACGACGCGGTGGTTGTAGTTGGTGCCCTGGTTCGAGCGGTCGAACTTGCGCAGGTAGTAGTCCTGCGTGCCGCCCTCGTCGAGCTGCACGGTCACGGCGTCGGCCGAGACCGAGGCGACGACACCGGCCGCGGTGGCGGTGATGACATCGCCCGCGTCGACCGCCGCGTAGCTCTCCATGCCGGTGCCGACGAGCGGCGACTCGGAGCGGAGCAGCGGGACAGCCTGGCGCTGCATGTTGGCGCCCATGAGCGCGCGGTTCGCGTCGTCGTGCTCGAGGAAGGGGATGAGCGAGGTCGCGACCGACACCATCTGGCGCGGCGAGACATCCATGTAGTCCACCTCGTCGGCGGGCACGAGCTCGACCTCGCCGCCCTTGCGGCGCACGAGCACGCGCTCCTCGGCGAACGAGCCGTCCTTGTTCAGCGGGGCGCCGGCCTGAGCGACGACGTGGTCGTCCTCCTCGCTGGCGGTCAGGTAGTCGATGGTCGACGTGACCTTGCCCTTGGTGACGCGGCGGTACGGGGTCTCGATGAAGCCGAAGGCGTTGATGCGCGCGAACGAGGCGAGCGAGCCGATGAGGCCGATGTTCGGGCCTTCCGGGGTCTCGATCGGGCACATTCGGCCGTAGTGCGAGGGGTGCACGTCGCGCACCTCGACGCCGGCGCGCTCGCGGCTCAGACCGCCCGGGCCGAGCGCCGACAAGCGACGCTTGTGGGTCAGGCCCGCGAGCGGGTTGTTCTGGTCCATGAACTGCGACAGCTGCGAGGTGCCGAAGAACTCCTTGATCGCGGCCACGACAGGGCGCACGTTGATCAGGGTCTGCGGCGTGATCGCCTCGATGTCCTGGGTGGTCATGCGCTCGCGGACGACGCGCTCCATGCGCGACAGACCGGTGCGGACCTGGTTCTGGATGAGCTCGCCGACCGCACGGATGCGGCGGTTGCCGAAGTGGTCGATGTCATCGACATCGAGGCGCAGGTCGACGGGCTTGCCGTCGCGGACGCCGGCCAGGGTCGTGCGGCCCTCGTGCAGCGAGACCATGTAGCGGATCGTCGCAACGATGTCGTCGACGGTCAGCACCGAGTCGCTGAGGGGGGCGTCGAGGCCGAGCTTGCGGTTGAGCTTGTAGCGGCCCACCTTGGCGAGGTCGTAGCGCTTCGGGTTGAAGTAGAAGTTGTCGAGGAGCGCGCGGGCGGCCTCAGCGGCGACCTGCTCGCCCGGACGCAGCTTGCGGTAGATGTCCTTGAGCGCCTCCTCCTTGGTGAGGATCGCGTCCTTCTCGAGGGTCTGCTCGATCGAGTCGAAGCCGGCGAACTTCTCGCGGATCTCCTCGGTGGTCAGGCCGAGGGCCTTGAGGAAGACGGTGACCGACTGCTTGCGCTTGCGGTCGATGCGAACGCCGACCTGGTCGCGCTTGTCGACCTCGAACTCGAGCCAGGCGCCGCGGCTGGGGATGATGCGCGCGGTGTAGACATCCTTGTCGGTCGTCTTCTCGATCTGACGCTCGAAGTAGACACCGGGCGAGCGGACGAGCTGCGACACGACGACGCGCTCGGTGCCGTTGATGATGAAGGTGCCCTTCTCGGTCATGAGCGGGAAGTCGCCCATGAAGACCGTCTGGGTCTTGATCTCGCCCGTCATGTGGTTCATGAACTCGGCCTCGACGTAGAGCGGCGCGGCGTAGGTCTTGCCGCGCTCCTTGCACTCGTCGATCGAGTACTTCTGCTCTTCGAGGTAGGGGTTGGTGAACGAGAGCTGCATGGTCTCGCCCAGGTCCTCGATCGGGGAGATCTCCTCGAAGATCTCCTCCAGCCCGCTCTTGCTCGGCACGTCGCTGCGGCCGGCGGCCTGCGCCTCGGCGAGCCGCTCCTTCCACGCGTCGCCGCCGACGAGCCAGTCGAAGCTCTCGGTCTGCAGCGCCAGGAGGTCGGGGACCGTCAGGGTGTCGCTGATCTTGGCGAACGAGAGCCGCGATGCGGTGCGGCCGTTCTTGGGGGACTGGGAATTCTTAGCGGTGCGCGCAGCAGCCAAGGAACTAACCTCCGTGGGGCCCGAGAGCCCGGGTTCTGTCGGACGTCGACAGGTGAATGCGGTCGAATGGACGCGCCGGACCCGTGGGGATTCCCGCATGAGGAATCCGCCCCGCCGCTATACTCGGGGCACGATCGCCGCCCGCCATATGGCGGCAGATCAGACATGGGAGCGCAAACCTCAATACTAGGGGCGCTCGCGCGGTCGTGTCCAGTCTGTTTCTTGACCATCGCCCCTCGCTGCGCTATAACCGCGCGACCCGAGCCCCACCGCACGGGGTCCGGCAGACGTGACGGGGCGGGGATGCCCGTCTCGAGCATCCCCGCCCCGCGCAGTCGACCGGGCTCAGGCGCGGCCGCGGCTCTGGCGAACCCGCGGCGCGACCAGCCCGAGCCCGAGCATGAGGGCCAGGAGCGCCCCCCCAGCCGATACCGGGCACCACGTCGGCCGCACCGGTGTAGGCGAGGCTGTCGCGACCGGGGGTGGCGGGCTGCTCGCTGAGGTCGGGGTCACCCGTCGGGCTCTCCGGCTCGGTCGGCTCCGGGAGGGTCGGGATAGTCGGCGAGCCGGGCTGGTCGGTCGGGCCGCCCTCGCCGTCCTCGTCATCGGGGCACGAGATCTCGCCCCGCTCATCGCTGGCGATGATGCGGACGGTCGCGACCGCGCTCTCGCTGGTGGCATCGGCGGCCAGGTACGTGAACGAGGTCTCGCCGCAGAACCCGGCCGGGGCGGTCCAGCTGAAGCCGCCCGCCGCGTCGAGGACGAAGCCGCTGCCGATGACCGGCGCTGCGACGAGCGTCGCGGTCAGGTCATCGCCGTCAGCATCGCTGTCATTGCTGAGGACACCCGAGACCGCCGCCACCGTGAGCGTCTGGCCGGGCTGCACGGAGTGGGCGTCATCGACGGCGACGGGAGCGCTGTTGAGCACCGGAACGGGGTCGCCGCAGTCGAGGAGCCCGTCGACCTGCTCGGAGTAGGCGCGGAACTCGATCGTCGTGAGGTTGCCCGACTCAATCCCATCGAAGGGTCGGTACTGGAGCTCGAACACTCCGCAGAAGTCGGCGGGCACGCTCCACGCGATGGATCCGTTGGGAGACTGCACGGCATCGCCCGGCAGTGTGTTGACCCACTGCGCGGTGATCGAATCGCCGTCGACATCGCTGTCGTTCGCCAGCACAGCCGTGCCATTGAGCGAGTAGTTCTGACCGGGCGTGACGAAGAACCAGTCGTCGACACCGACGGGAGGCGTGTTGACCACCGGCTCGACGGGCGGCAGCACCGTGATGGTGACGGTCACCAGGTTGCCCTGAGCCTTGTGGTCGAAGGCGCGGTAGGTGAAAGTGACGTCGCCCGAGAAGCCCGGATCCGGCGTGAACGTGAACGTGCCCTGGTCGCTCGCCGGCCAGATCATGCCGGCGGAGGGCGCCCAGCCGGAGAGCGCGATGATCGGGTCGCCATCGGGATCCGAGTCGTTGAGCAGCAGACTCTCGGCCGCGGAGACCACGAGCGGGGTCTCGTACGGGGTGGTGTACGTGTCGGCGACAGTCACCGGCGCGGTGTTGGGGTCGACGGGCGGGTCGACGGTGATGGTGACGGTTGCCCAGTCGCTGAACTGGTTCGTCCCGACCTCCATGGCGCGGTACTGGAACGAGGTCGTCCCCGTGAAGCCGGGCGTCGGGTTGTAGGTGAAGCCTCCGCCGTTGTTCGCGAAGACCGTGCCCGCGATCCCCGCCGAGTCGACCGAGAGCAGGGTCAGGGTCGAGTCGGGGTCGACATCGTTGGCGAGGAAGCCGGGGTTGGCCACGACGAGCTGCGTGCTCATCGAGGTCGAGTAGGCGTCATCCACGGCGATCGGGAGGACGTTCTCGCCCTCGGCCGCGGCGGGTGCTGCGACGCCGACGAGGGCCGATGCCGCGACGACCGCGGTGACCGCGAGGGTCGCCAGCACGCGCGGGATGGGCAGGTGGTGCGGGGGAAGCTCGACCGGGAGGGCCGGGGCGGTGGTGTGCATCGGAATCGCTTTCTGTCGAGATCAGTGAGGGGTGGATGCCGGGGCGGCAGCCGGGATGGCTACCGGGGTGGTGGCGGCGCCGTTCAGCGGCGCGATCTCAGAGTCGTCGAGCGGCACGGCTCGGTGATGGGCAACGGTTGCTCAACTCCGGTCGGCCGATTACTCAGTTGGGCCTCCCGCGACGGCGGGAGTGCTGAGTACACTTCGAGGACGCGCTCGGCCACAGCGCGCATCCGCTCGTCATGAAGGACGCGCCCCGCGATGACCCCTCCCCCGCCCGCCGCGCCGACAGGCCTGCCGGGCGCGTGGCCGATGGTCGGGCGCGACGGGATGCTCGCCCAGACCCGCGCCGCCCTCGCGGTCGACGGCCTCGCGCTCGTGGTGCTCTCGGGCGAGGCCGGCGTCGGCAAGACGCGGCTCGCCACCGAGGCCGCCGAGCGGCTCGAATCGGAGGGCTGGCGGATCAACCGGGTGATGGCCAGCGCGAGCTTGTCGGATGTCCCGCTGGCGGCACTGATCCCGCTCATGGGCGCGACTCGGCAGGACATCACCCGCATCGGCACGGACACCGCGACCTTGATGGGCTTCGCCCGCGACCTGGCCGCCGAGCGCGGCCGGGAGGGACCGCTGCTCGTGGTGGTCGATGACGCACCCCAGCTCGACACGCTCTCGATCGCGGTGCTGTCGCAGCTGGCCGCCGCGGGAGCCATCGCCCTGCTCGCCACGGTGCGCGACGGCGAGCCGCTGCCCGACCCGCTCGTCGCTCTCTGGACCTCCGACCGCGCCCTGCGCATCGCCCTGCAGCCGCTGAGCGTCGACGACCTCGACGCGCTGCTGCCCGCGGTGCTCGGCGGAACGGTCGCCCACCAGACGACGGTCGCACTGCACGGAGCCTCGGGCGGGAATCCGCTGTTCGTGCGGGAGCTGGTTGCGAACGCGCTCCGCACCGGTGCGCTCACCGAGCAGCACGGCACCTGGCTGCTGACCGGGGTTCCGGGAGGATCGCGCGCGCTCGACGAGCTCATCGCCGCCCGGCTCGGGGAGCTCGACCCGGCCGCCCGCGAGGTCATGGAGCGTCTCGCCGTGTGCCAGACGATCCCGGTGGCGCACATCGTCGAGCCGGCGCTGCGCGCGGCGCTCGACCGGCTCGAGCAGGCACAACTGGTGACGGTGCGACCGGAGGTGCACCGCTACGTGGCGGCGATCGCCCACCCGCAGTACGCCGCCGCCATGCGGCAGGCGGTGCCGACGCTCCGGCGCATCGACCTCCTGCTCGATCACGTCAGCCGCGCCGAGGGGTCGAACGACCGCGAGGCCGACGCGGTGCGCATCGCGACGTGGCGGCTCGATGCCGGCGCCCCGGGCGACGCGGGCCTGCTGACCGACGCGGCCCGGCTGGCCCTGCTGGCGGACGACTTCGACCTCGTGGCCCGGCTCGCCGAGGCCGCGGAGCGATCCGGCGGCACAGACCCCGAGCTGCTGCTGCTGCACGCGGATGCTCTCATCAAGCTCGGCCGGGTCGACGCCGCGCTGGGGATCCTGGAGCGCGCCCGCGCTCTCGACGACGTCAGCCCGGTCGATGCCCACCGCACGGCGCGGATCCTCACGATGACCTCCACCGCGCTCATCACGGTCAACGGGCGCTTCGAGGAGGCCCTCGCCCTGCTCGACGGGACGGCGGAGCGGCTTCCGGCCGCCGCACGGCGGTTGCGCCAGGCGCGCGCCCGCATCCTGGTGGGCCTGGAACGGCCGCGGGAGGCGCTCGACGAGCTGGCCCTCATCCCCGATGGCGGGACCGCCGCCGAGAAGGCCGAGCTGGCGGTCAACAGCGTCGTGCCGCTCCTGGCACTGGGGCGCACCGACGAGGCGCTGCGCGCGACCGAACGGGTGCTGGCGTCGGGTCAGCTGGATGAGGCCACGGTTCCCGGTCGCGTGGCGGCGCTCATGCGGGCGGTCGTGCTGGCTCAGGCGTGCCGCCTCGAGGAGGCGCGGTCGGCCGCCGCCGACGCCCTCGCCGACGCGATCGTGCTCGACGACGCGCTCCGGACGCGGCAGGCGGAGTTCACCCTGGCCGCCATCCACATGTCGATGGGACGCCTCGAGACTGCGGCCCGCTGGGCGAAGGACGCGCTCGCCGGAGCACGCTCGCGCGGCCCGGCCGGGTACGAACCGCTCGCCCGTGCTCTGCTGGCCCGGATCCGCGCGCAGCAGGGGCAGCGCGCGGAGGCGCAGGCGGTGCTCGCCTGCATTCCGGCGCGGATGATCGACGACGACTCCCTCGTGCTGCTGGCCTGGGCCTGGGTGGAAGCGGTCGATGGCCGCGCAGCCGGAGCTCGGAGCCGTCTCATCGAGCGGACGCGGCAGCGCATCGCGAGCGGCGACCTCGACTTCGCGAGCGTGCTCGCGCTCGATCTCGCCCGGCTCGGAGACGCTCGCACGGCCGCCGAGCTGCTCGAGCAGATGAGCGCGGAGGCCTCCGCACCGGTGATCGCCCTGCGCGCCCGGACGGCGCGCGCGATGGCCGACGACGATGCGGACGCCCTGGCGCGCGCTGGCGATGATTGGGAGCGCCACGGCTACCTGCTGCACGCGGCCGAGTGCCTCGCGCTCGCCGCCGAGGCGGCGCGGCGGGCCGGACGCGCGCGCGACGCCGCCCAGCTGACCGGGCGTGCCCGCGGTCTCGCCGAGCGCACGGAGGGCGCCTCGACGACCCCGCTCGCGGTCGGCGAGCAGGTGGAGCCGTTGACGCCCCGCGAGCGCGAGATCGCGACGCTCGCGGCGCACGGCCTCGCCAGCAACGAGATCGCCGCCCGCCTCTTCCTCTCGCCGCGGACGGTGAGCAACCACCTGCAGTCGGCCTACACGAAGCTCGGTGTGCGGCGCCGCACCGAGTTGGCGGCGGCCCTGGGGCTGACCGAGCAGAGCGCCTGACCGCTCAGCGCGCAGAGCGCCTGACCGCTCAGGAGGCCGGAGCGGACTCGATCTCGACGATGCCCGCAGACTGTCCGCGGAGGTCGTCGATGACCATCGCGACCTGCTGATAGCTGAGGCCCAGATCGAAGAGGGTGTACGCGAGGTGCTCGAGCACCCGGTCGAAGGCATCGATGGTGATGCCGAGGCCGGCGTGCGCCGCGGGCATCGAGCGCCCGGTGAAGAGGTCGGGCCCGCCGAGGGCCGCGGTCAGGAACGCCCGCTGGTGGGCCTTCAGCCGCACGAGGTCGATCCCGGCGAACCAGGGCGCGAGCTCGGGGTCGTCGGCCACGCGGCCGTAGAAGACCTCGACCGCGGCGGTCACCGCGGGCGTTCCGCCGAAGTCGTCGAACAGACTCACGGGTCCTCCTTCCGCTGTCGGGCCGCACGGCTATCCCGTGCCCTTCCAGTGTGCCCGCTTCCGACGACGGCCGGGGGGCTCCGATTACTCAATTCCGGGTCACGGTGCTCAGGGCGCGCCTGCCCGGATGTGGCACGCTGTCGTGCATGACCGCCCCCGTCGAGCGCCGCCTCGCGAGCGGCCAGCGCGCAGTCATCGAGGTCGACCGATGGTCGCCCGGCGCCTTCACGCTCGTCGTCGACGGCACCCCCCAATCGCACGTCGACCTCGACGACCCGAGCCGGCTGTTCTTCGAGTACGTGCAGCGCATCGGCCATGTCATCGACGAGTGGGGCGAGCCGGGCCAGCCGCTCACTGCGGTGCACCTCGGTGCGGGCGGGCTCACCCTGCCGCGCTACATCCACGCCACGCGCCCGGGATCGCGGCAGCAGGTGATCGAGCTCGACGAGGAGCTCATGGGCTTCGTGCGTGAGCACCTGCCGCTGCCGCGGAACGCCGGCATCCGCATCCGCTACGGGGATGCCCGCGCGACGCTCGCCCGGCTGCCGGCCGCCCTGCGCGGCGCCGTCGACCTCGTCGTGGTGGACGTGTTCAGCGGGGCGCGCATCCCGGCCCATGTCACGAGCGCCGAGTTCTACGGCGAGGTGGCCGCCCTGCTGGCGCCCGGCGGCATCGTCGCGGTGAACATCGCCGACGGGCCGGGGCTGGCCTTCGCCCGCGGTCAGGCAGCGACGCTGCAGTATGCGCTCGGCCAGGTGGCCGCGCTCGCCGAGGCGAGCGTGCTCAAGGGCCGTCGGTTCGGCAATGTCGTGCTGATCGCCTCGCGATCGGAGCTGCCCCTCGACTGGCTGCCGCGCCTGATGGCGCGCGGCCCGCATCCCGCGGCGGTACTCGCGGGCCGTGAACTGCGCGACTGGACGGCGGGCGCTCCGGTCGTCATCGACGCGACCGCCGCACCCTCCCCGGCCCCGTCCTCCGGGGTCTTCAGCCGAGGCCGCGGTTGACGATCGCGGGCCGCAGCCCGCGCACGAGACCGGCGAGCTCATCCACGGCCACGGCGTTCGCGCCCGTGTCGCGAGCGCTCTCGACCACGTGCGCGAGGAAGCGGTCGAACAGCTCGTCGTCGATGCGGAGGGGGCGATGAGCCTCGCGCAGGCCTCGGCCGTCGTAGACCTCCGGGCCGCCGAGGACGGCCGCGAGGTAGTGCGCGTGCTGGCGACGCAGTCGGTCGCGATCGACACGGGCGAAGAGGGGAGCAAGGGCGGGGTCGGCGTCGAGCCGGTCGGCGAGGGCGGCGGCCAGTCGATCGAGCCCCGCCGAACCGCCCAGCTGGTCGAACAGCATCGTCGACGACCTTTCCTCATGTATTCGGAGACTGTACACCTCCGGGGCGACATGCCTGACGCACGGGAGGCGGCGTCGGCGCTCGCGCCTAGCATCGACACGTGAGCGAGCTGGAGCGGGTGCGGCACTGGGCGGAGGCCCTGCTCGCCCTGCACCTCGACCCGTCGTGGACCTTCGGCTTCGATCGCGCCACCCGCCGGGCGGGCCTCTGCGACTTCGGCCGCAAGCGCATCACCGTGTCGCGCCACCTCGCCGAGCGCTTCGACGACGACGCCATCCACCAGGTGCTGCTGCACGAGGTCGCCCACGCCCTGGCCGGCCCGGGCGTCGGGCACGGCGCCGCCTGGCGGCGGATCGCCCGAGAGCTCGGCTACGTTGGCGGGCGCACCCACGACGGCCCGATCGCCGACGAGCGCGCGCGCTGGCGCGGCACCTGCCCGAACGGGCACGAGTTCGTGCGGTTCCGTCGACCGACGCGCACCGTGTCGTGCGGGCGGTGCTCGCGACGGTTCAGCGCCGCCGCGATCATCTCCTGGTCAGAGACCGCCGCATCCTCTACTCGCTGACCGTGACCTCTTTCCAGAAGGCGACGTAGTTCGAGAAGTCCTTGCCGACGCGCGCGATACCGCTCGGGTACGGAGTCGGGTAGCTCCAGGCGCGGTCGGGCAGGCTCTGGCCGTCGACCGTGACGGTGAAGTACTGGCACTCGCCCTTCCACGGGCAGGTGTAGGGGGTCGGGCTCTCGGTGAGCATCCCGGGCACGATGCTCGACGGCGGGAAGTACCAGTTGCCCTCGATCGTGATGAGCTCGCTCTCGGGAGCCTCGGCGATGACGGTGCCGTTGACGTGGGCCTTCATGGTGTCCTCCTGCGGTCGATCGGGTCGGCGGCCGCGAACGCGCGGCTGCCGGGTACAGCCTCAGGCTGGCAGAGCGAATTCCCGCAGAACGACCAGTTCGGAGGATTCCCAGCGCGCTCGCGCCGCCGTCACGGCCGCGGGGCCCTCGCTCGCGGCGAGCATCCGCCCCCCGACCGAGGCGGTGAGCATGTGCGCGACCGCCCCGCGCAGGCCCTGGTACGCGGCGGCCGCGGCGGCCGCCTCCGGGCTCGTGGCGTCGATGCCGACCGCACCGAGGGCGTCGATCACGGCGCCGGCCAGCAGCAGGTCCTCGACCGGGATGCCCTCCGGCGCCTCCACGGGCGCTCCGGCCGCGACGACCGCGACCATGGTGCGCTCGCCCCGCGCGGCCTGCAGCTCGAGCAGCCGCTGCGCGATCGCGGCTGCCGCCCCGCAGCGCGCGTCGATCACCTCGGCGTGCGGCGGCAGCGCGTCGACCGGCGCCGGCTCGGTCGCCAGGCCGTCGCACCAGACGACCAGGTGGGCGCTCGCGCCGATGCGGCGCGCGCCATCGAGCCCCACATCGAGCCGCACCTGGTAGCGCTGCTGCTCGTCGGGCGGGGTGGTGTCGATCAGGCCGGTCACAGGTCGATCGTATCGACGTGCCCCAGACTGGGCGCATGCGCGTGCGCCTCGATCTCCTGCTCGACTGCCCGGCCGATGCCGCGTGGGAGGCACTGCACTCCCCCGCCGTGTTCCGGGCCGTGTCCGGGCCGTGGACGACCGCCGAGTCGCTCGAGGCGGGAGGCTTCCCCGAGCGCTGGCCGAGCGGTGAGCATCGGGTGCGGCTCCGGCTGCTCGGCGTGCTGCCGATGGGCGAGCAGGTGATCCGACTCCGCGACGAGACGCTCGACGATCCGCTGCTCGGCGCGGGCGCCCGCGCCGTGCACGACGAGGGCGGGCCGGTGCGCGGTCCCATGGTGATCGTGCGCCACTGGCACCACCGCATGGCCGTGGCGCCGAACCCGCTCAGCCCCCGCACGCGCACCCGCTTCACCGACACGCTCGACGTGCGCGCGGGGCTGCTCACGCCGCTGGCGTGGCTCGGCTTCCGGGTGTTCTGGAGCCTGAGGGCTCGCCAGCTGCGCCGACGCGCCCCGGGGTGGGGGGCGCAGTTCGCGGCGGGCGGCGCGGCGTGAGCGCAGCATCCGCCACCCCCGACCGCGCGATCGACGCGCTGGCCGTCGCCGACTGGCGGCGCCGCATCGCCGCGCTCTACGCCGACCTGCGGGCCGCGACCGACCTGACGGCGGCGCACGACCACTGGCGGCGCACGCGCGACGAACTGTTCGCCCACCACCCGGCGTCACCGCTGCTGCCCGCCGATCGCGATGCCTTCACGGGGCTGCGCGGGAAGCCGTACGACCCCGCGTGGCGGTTCGAGTGCGTGATCGAGGATGCCCCGCCGCAGCGCCTCGAGGTGCCGACCGGCACCGACGGGGTCGTGCCGTTCGACCGCATCGGCCTCGTCGACGTTCCCGGCGTCGGCACGCTCGACGTGTGGCGGCTCGCCTCGTACGGCGGCGGCCTCTTCGTGCCGGTGAAGGACGCCCTCTCGACCGTGCCGGGCGGCACCCACGGCGGGGGCCGCTACCTCATCGACACGGTCAAGGGTGCCGACCTCGGCGGAGGCCGGGCGCCGTGGTCGCTCGTGCTCGACTTCAACTTCGCCTACAACCCCTCGTGCGCCTACGACCCCGCCTGGGCGTGCCCGCTGGCCCCGGCCGGCAACACGGTCGCCGTCGAGATCCCCGTCGGCGAGCGGTCCGGCGACGGGCGACTGGTGCTCTGACGCCGGCGGGCTCGAGCCCACTCCCGCCGGGCCGGCGGGTCGACCTGCTACGGTTGACGCAGAGGCGCAGCCACTGCTGGCTCGCCCGCGTCGTAGAACGCTTCCTCCTCCCGCCCACCGCGCACCGACTCGCGCACCGGAGCGGTTCGACACTTTCTCACGGCGAACGATGTCGGCCACCGCCGCCGTCGCCACTTCACGATCGGCCCGCTGCGCCGTGCGCGCGCAGCCGATCGGCACGTTTCGAAAGGGACCACTGTGTCCAGCAGCACCACCAGCACCCCGTCCACCATGACCACCTTCAGCGCCCTCGGCGTGCCGCACCCGCTCGTCGAGGTGCTCGCCGCGCAGGGCAAGACCGAGGCCTTCCCGATCCAGGTCGACACCCTCACCGACACGCTCGCCGGGCGCGACGTGCTCGGCCGCGGCAAGACCGGCTCGGGCAAGACGCTCGCGTTCAGCATCCCGCTCGTCGCCCGCATCGGGATGCGCACCGGCGCGCCGCGCCGCCCCATGAAGCCGCTCGGCCTCGTGCTCGCCCCCACCCGCGAGCTCGCCACGCAGATCCTCGCCGTCATCGAGCCTCTGGCCGAGGCCTACGGCATGACGGCCATGACGATCTTCGGCGGCGTCTCGCAGAACAAGCAGGTGCAGCAGCTGCAGCGCGGCGTCGACATCGTCGTGGCCGCGCCCGGCCGCCTCGAAGACCTCATGAAGCAGGGCTTCGTGTCGCTCGACGCCGTCGAGATCACCGTGCTCGACGAGGCCGATCACATGGCCGACCTCGGGTTCCTGCCCGGTGTCACGCGCATCCTGAAGGCGACGCCGGCCACCGGCCAGCGCCTGCTGTTCAGCGCGACCCTCGACAACGGGGTCGACAGGCTGGTGACGCAGTTCTTGTCGAACCCGGTGCTGCACTCGGTCGACGAGGCCAACTCGCCCGTCGCCGACATGACGCACCACGTGTTCGAGCTCGCTGGCACCGAGGAGAAGAAGCGCATGATCACCGCGCTCGCCTCCGGCAGCGGCCGCCGCATTCTCTTCATGCGCACGAAGCACACGGCGAAGAAGCTCGCCAAGCAGCTGACCGCCCAGGGCATCCCCGCCGTCGACCTGCACGGCAACCTGTCGCAGCCGGCGCGCGACCGCAACCTCGCCGCCTTCGGCGACGGCAGCGTGCGCGTGCTCGTCGCCACCGACGTCGCCGCGCGCGGCGTGCACGTCGACGACATCGAGCTCGTGATCCACGTCGACCCGCCGATGGAGCACAAGGCGTACCTGCACCGCTCCGGCCGCACCGCGCGCGCCGGGGCCTCGGGCGACGTCGTCACGCTCGTGCTGCCCGAGCAGCGTCGCGACACCGCGGCCCTGCTGCGCCAGGCGAAGATCAGCGTGCAACCGCAGCAGGTCACCGCATCGTCACCGGCCGTCACCCGCCTCATCGGCGAGGTCGCCCCGCTCGTCGCCGAGCACGAGCTGCCCGCCGTGCTGCGCCCGCAGCCGCAGGGCGGCGGCACCTCGCAGGGCGCGAACGCGCAGCGCAAGCGCGCGGCGCGCGGCGGCTCCGGGGCGGATGCCGCTGCCGGCCGCGGCGCCCGCGGCGGTCGTGGCGGCGCTCGCGGCGGGTCCTCCCGCACGAGCACGTCGCAGTCGACGCCCCGCCACTCGGGCTCGGCGCAGCCCGGCACGACCCGCGCCGGGGGATCGCACAGCGACGCCGCCCGTGCGGCCGCGCCGCGCACCGAGTCGGCCGCCGCCCCGGCCCGCGCCCGTCAGGGCTCGCGCCGCGCCTCCTCGCCCGCGGGCGGGGCGGCCGGGTCGGCGGGCGGAATCCGCGTCGGCCAGGTCGTGCGCCAGAACGCGGCGGGCGGCCAGCGCCGCGGGCGCTGACCGGTAAGCACAGCGCCGCGGGCGCTGACCCGCGGCGGCATCACCGCGCACGCGGCACGAGGCCCCGGCAGAGCATCCTCTGCCGGGGCCTCGTGCTGTCGTGCGGCGCTAGATGTAGTTCCTAGGGACGTTGTTCAGGTCGGGCTCCTCCAGGCTTGAGGGTGTCTAGTCGCTCTCACCTGAAGGAGCCCGATGGAGCTTCACGCTAATGCCCGTTTGTCTGTTGAAGGTCGACGACTGCTGTGTCGACGCGTTCGCGAGCTGAACTGGAAGGTCGCCGACGCGGCCTTCGCGGGCGGGATCAGCGAACGTCGCGCCTACGAATGGTTGGCCCGGTTCGATGCCGGCGAAACCCTCGCTGACCGGTCGTCACGGCCGAAGTCGTCCCCGAAGAAGACCCCAGCCAGTGTTGAAGCGGCCATCGTGCGCCTGCGAACACTGCGCAAAACGGCGTCCACGATCGCTGCGATCCTGCAGATGGCGGTCTCGACAGTCTGCGCGGTGCTGGCCCGCGTCGGGTTGAACCGACTGTCGAAGTTGGAGCCCGTCGAGCCGGCGAACCGGTATTGCCGTCGCCATGCCGGGGAGCTGATCCACCTGGACATCAAGACGTTGGGCCGCTTCCGCCGCCCCGGCAAACGCGCCCTCGGCCAGGGAGCAGACCGACGCAGTCGGAAAGCCGGTTGGGAGGCGGTGCATGTCGCCGTCGATGATGCGACCCGACTGTCTTACGTGGAGGTGTTGCCTGACCAGACGGCTGCGACCACGGTCGGGTTCCTGCACCGCGCGATCGCGTGGTTCGCCCGGCATGGCGTGATCGTGCAGGAGGTGATGACCGACAACGGGTCCGCGTATGTCTCCCGGCTGTGGGCGGCAACGTGCGCCGAGGTGGGGCTGGTGCATATTCGCACGCGCCCGTACCGGCCGCGCACGAACGGCAAGGCCGAACGGTTCATCCAGACGCTGTTGCGGGAATGGGCGTACGCGGCGACCTACCGCGACAGTGACCACCGACGAGCGGTGCTGCCAGAATGGGTGCGCTACTACAACACTCAGCGACCCCACGGTTCCCTCGGCCACAAGGCGCCCATGACCGTCCTCGCGGCGGCATGAACAACGTCCCTAGGAACTACAGCTGATATGTGACTGATTCCTGTCAAGTGGCAGGGGAAAGAGCGCCCGGAGTGATCATGCTTCGGGCGCTCTTTCGTGTGGTCGGCGCGGGCGGTGTGGGTGTCGTGCGTGTCGTGGGCGACGCGCGGTCAGACTGATATGCGCGGGTTGGTTACCGCAGGACGTGCTGTTCGGCTGGAGCGGTTCCGCTTGTCTAGGATCGAGCGTCGCCTGCCCTTCGGGCGGGCTGCTCATAGCTGTTCCGCGGGTCGCTCCTCGCGCTGCCGTCACCTGCCGTCTGAACCGACCGGTCAGGGGGCCCAGGTCAGTCGGGCATCACAGCCAGGGACCAGCACCAGCCGGCGAGCTCGCGGGCGATGGCGACGTTCGCGATCGTGGGCCGCTTCTTGCGTGCGGTGAAGTGCTGCCATTTCTGATGCAGGCGCCGGTTGCCGTCGTCGCCGCGGGACACGGCGAGGCTGGGCGCGGCAGCCCACCGGGCCTGCATCACCGCTCCGGGCCGATAGGGTTTGCGGTGATGCCAGGCGGCCTCGACCAGCAGGCGGCGGGCGTGAGTGTTGCCGGTCTTGGTGATCGAGCCTTGCGAGCGTGACTGTCCGGAGGAGTGCTCTGAGGGCACCAGCCCGACGAACGCGCCGATGCTGGATCCGGTGAAGCGCTCCCAGTTGCCGATCTCGACCGCGAGGCCGAACCCGGTCAAGGTCGAGATCCCGCGCAAGCACCCCAGGCGTCGCACCACGGGCGCGTAGTTGCTGGTCGCGGCCATCTGCTCGATGATCGCGTCGAGTCGGTCTTTGCGGGCGCGCACCTGCTGCACTGCTTCGTAGTCGGCATCGAACGCGGCCTGCAGTCCGGGATGGTCGAACCTTTGCCGGCGCAGCCAGGCATCATGCGCGCCGGTCCACGCCTGCTTGCCGTCATAGATGATCCCGTGGCGCAACAGCAGCTTCGAGAGCCGATGCCGTGCAGCCATCAGCTCACCCCGATTGTCCTCTCGTGCTCGCACCAGGTCGCGTGCGGTTTCCTGCTCGATCGTGGGCACGGCAACCGCGACGATCTCTCCCAGTCGCAGCAGTCTTGCCAAATGCATCGCGTCCCTGGCGTCGGTCTTGACTCGCTCCCCGACCGGGCGCTGCAACTTCGACGGCGCCGCCACGAGGCACTCGATGCCTGCGGCGGTGAACAAGCGGGCCAGAGCGAACCCGGTCGGCCCGGCCTCATACGTCACCGCTGCCGGCTGCGGCAGGCTCCGCACCCACTCCAGCACTGCCGCGGGGTCGTAGCCGAAACGGTGACGGATCACTTCCCCAGTGTCCTCGTCGATCGCGCATCCCACGACGCTGCGGGCGTGCACGTCCAGACCGACGCTCGTACGCTGGATTCTCAACTGGGGCCTCCATTCGCCTGGTGGACAGGCCAGCCCTCAACGGCTGGCAACCCACGAATACGCGAATCGAGGCCCCAGCCTCAAGAACCAGACCGAAGACCCATATCGTCTAGAGCGCGGCCGCCCGTCGGCGGGCGAGCAGCAGCAGCACGGCGCCGAGGAACAGCAGGGCGCCGATCAGCCAGAGCGTGAACACGATCTCGACGCCCGTCTCGGCGAGCGTGATCATGAACACGTTCGTGAGGGTCGAGTCGTTCGCTCCCCCTGCGAGCGCAAGATCGCCGAGCTGCAGCACGCCGTCGAGCCAGAGCAGCTGGCCGGTGGCCCCGCCGCTGTCGACCTCCGCGATCGAGCAGACGGCCGTGGCCGGCAGGTTCTCGAACGTGATGGTCACGCCGTCGGAGATCTCGCTGCGCACGCCGGTCGGCTGCTCCGTCGGATCGGCCGAGTCGCCGTCGGCGCCGCCGAGGTCGCCGTCGCCACCGCCCTCGGTCCACCAGTCGCCGGGCAGCATCGGCACGAGCACGCCATCGCGCTCCCACATGCAGGAGGTCTCGATGATGAAGACGCTGTCGCTCGCCTCGAACGCGAACGGCCCCGCGAGCTCCTTCGTCACCGAGAAGGCGGCGAGCAGGAACGTGTTCTCGATGCCGACCGTGTGCTGCTCGCCGGCCACCACCGTGAACTCGCCGTCGGTGATCGCGGTCGACGTCGCGCCACCCGTGCGGCTCTCGGTGACGACGCACGCGGCACCGGCGGGAATCTGCTCCCACGACGCGCGGTAGCCGTTCGCGGTCGTGAGCTCCCGGGTCGCGCCGCCGGGGATGTCGAGCGCCGTCACGACGCCGTCGATCTCGAGCGTGCAGGCGAGGCTCGCCTGGAACGCGCCGCGCACGAACTGCCCGGTGCCGTCGCCCGCGAAGGTCTTCTCGACCGCGACGCTGCCGACATCGAAGGTGTTGGTCACGACGAAGCCCACGGGCTCGGAACCGACCGTCACCACGTCGAGGTCGATCGCGCTCGAGGTCGCGCCCGCCGTGCGCGTCTCGACGGCCGAGCACTCGGCGTCGTGCGGCAGGCCCGTCCAGCTGGCCTCGTAGAGCGAGTCGGAGCTCAGCTCGCGCGTCGCACCGCCCGGAATCTCGATCGCCTGCTCGACGCCGTCGATGTCGCGCGTGCACGACAGCTCGACCTCGAACGGTCCGGCGCCCCACGTCGCAGCGCCCTCGCCGTCGCGCACCTTGCTGACGGAGACCTCGCCGAGCAGGAAGGTGTTGGTGACCGTGACCTCGTGCCCGCCGTCGCCGATCAGCACGTCGGCGGTGAGGTCGGCGACCGGATCGCCGCCGTCGACGACGATCGTCGTCGCGGATGCTCCACCGGTGGCCGACTCGGTGACCGAGCACAGGGCGCCCGCGGCGAGGTTCTCGATGAGAACGGGGTCGTCTCCGCGCTGCAGCGTGTACGACTGCTCGAAGACGGTGCGCTCACCGCTCGCGTCGTCGAGCACGCAGCGCACGTCGAGCTGGAAGGGGGCATCCGCCCAGGCGTCGGCCCCGGCACCCGTGACCGCCTTGGTGACGGTCAGCGAACCGACGTCGTAGGCGTTCTCGATGGCGACCGAGCTGGTCGTTCCGAGAACGACCGACGTGTCCGTGCCCTCGACCGTGTCGGGGTCGCCGCCGTCGACGACGACGGTCAGGGTCGTGCCCGCGGCGTCCATCGCGTCGGTCTCGGTCACGGTGCAGGTGGCCCCGTTGGGCAGCCCCTCGATCGTCCAGCTCGCGCCATCGGCGAGGCTCTGCGCCATCGGAGTGTCGGCGTCGTAGCCCGTTCCGTACACAGCAGCGCCCTCAAAGAGACAGTCGACGGTGACCGGGAACGGGCCGTACGCCACCGCGGTGCCCGACTGGTCGACCGCCGAGCTGTCGACCGACTTCGACACCGTCAGCGAGGCGAGCTCGAAGGTGTTCTCGACCTCGCGCGCGGGCTGCGTCTGGTTGTCGAGCAGCACGCTGTCGTCGACGACGACCGTGAAGGTCGTGCCGGTGGCGACATCGTCCGTCAGCTCTGCGCCGTTCTCGTCGAGGATGCGGCTCGAGGTCGCTCCGGCCGGATCGGTCTCGGTCAGGGTGCACTCCGCGCCGGAGGGCAGCAGCGTGTACGAGGCGGTGCCGCCCGCCGTGATCGACCGGGTCGCCCCGCCGGCGATGTCGACGGCGATACCGTCGCGCTCGCAGGCGAGAGTGACCTCGAAGGGACCGTCACCGAAGGCTGCGCCCGCCCCGAGCACGGTCTTGCTCACCTCGAGCTCACCCGTCAGGTAGTAGTTCTCGAGGGTGACCCGACCGGGCTCATCGGCGGTGATGACGATGTCGACGCCGTCGATCACCGTGCCCTCGTCGTCGACGATGCGGTGCGCGTCGGCGCCCGTGAGCTCGACGTCGCGCTCGAAGACGGTGCAGGTCGACCCGTCGGCGAGGTTCTCGATCGTGGTCACGCCGTCGGCCGCCACCACCACGTCGCCGTCGAACGAGACGACGCCGTCGGCGGTCTCGCAGTAGAGCGCGGCGGTGAAGGATGCGGGCGCGAACTGGTCGACACCCCCACCGATGACGTCCTTCGTGATCGTGAAGCTCGACACCCCGTAGCGGTTGGTGAACTGCGTGGAGTTGCGCGTAACCGGGTTGGTCGCGTCCGCCGCGAGCGAGGCGATCGTCGTCGTCACGCCGTCGATCGAGGTCTGCGTGCTGTTGACCGTGCGCAGGATCGATGTCGAGTCAGCACCCTGGGTGTTCGTCTCGGTGACGGTGCACGAGCCGCCGGCGGGCAGGCCGGTCAACGTGCGGGTCTCGCCGTGGCGCAGCGTGAACGTCATCGGCGAGCTGCTGAAGCCGCTCGCGAGCACGGTCTGCGACTGGAAGGTGCACGCCACCTCGTACGCGAAGGGGTCGGCCGGGTAGACCGGGTTGCCCTCGGCGTCGACGGCCGCGGTCTGCACGGTCTTGCCGACCGTGAGCGAGGCGAGGTCGAAGCGGTTGGTGATCGTGCGCGCAACGGTCGAGTTCGCCGTGATCGTGGCATTGCTCGGCAGCGTCACCGCGGTGGCACCGGCGTTGTTCGGCTCCGTGATGACGCAGACCGACCCCGCCGGGATGTTGTCGATCGTGCGGGTCAGCGAGCTCGGCGGGTTGCTGTTGTCGAGCGTGAACGTGCCCCACCACACCGAGTTCGCCGGCGCGCCGACGGTGGTCGGTGTGGCCGATGCTCCCGTGCGCGTGCAACTGACGCGCACGGTGAAGGTGCCGTCGCCGTACTCGGCCGCGCCAGCGCCGGTGATGGCCTTGGTGACGCTGAGCGATCCGACCGCGATGGTGTTGGTGTAGTCGACCTGGTTCGTCGGGGCGCCTCCGGCCGTGTCGGGTGCGAGCACGATGTTCGACGCGATCGCGCCGGACGTCGAGCTGCCCGCGACGCCGCCCACAGTCACGACCTTGGTGACCGTCGCGCTGCGGGTGGTCGTCTCGGTGACCGTGCAGACCGCGCCCGCCGGGAGGTCGGTGTACGTGCGCGACCCCCCGTGGCTGAGCGTGAAGGTCGAGGGCGTCATGGTGACCGCCGTCGGGCCGGACCCGTTGTCGTAGGTGCAGGCGATGCTGAACGCGAAGCTGCCCGGCGAGACCGGGTTGCCAGCCTCGTTCACGGCACCGTTCATGTTCACGGTCTTGGTGATCGTGATCGACGCTTCCTCGTACGTGTTCGTGACCGTGCTCTGCTCGATCGCGGGGCGATCATCGAACGCGGGCACGGGGTTGAACACGGTCGAGGGGCTCGAGGGCAGTGCTCGCGAGACGACCTGCTCGGGGCTGATGACCGTCTCGGTCGCCCCGGTCGTGCCGACCTCGCTCACATCGCAGACGGCGTACAGCGGGATGCCGAGGATGCGCGTCGCGGCCGCATCGCCCGTCAGGGTGAACGGCGAGCGGTTGGCACCCGTGCTGCTCAGCAGCTGGATGGGCTCGGGATCATGCTCGGTGCCCGCGCCGTCGATGTCGACCGTGCAGGCCAGCGCGACCTGGAAGGTTCCGGGCGCGAACCGCTCGCCCGTGCCGTCGACGACCTTCGCGAGGTCGACCGCGCCCGTGGCGAGGGCGACGCCGACCTTGCGCGGCTCGGTCACGAACCGGTACGGCAGGTCGTTGACGCCGTCGAAGCCGCGCGCGGCGCCGGCGATCGAGTTGTAGGCGATGGAGTCGCGCGCGAGGTTCGCGTTCGTCTCGCGCAGCACCGGCTCGAGCGCCGTGCGGGTGCGGTAAGCGATCGACACAGCCTCGCCGGGCGCGAGCCCGACGGGGGTGATGCCGCCGACTTCGAAGTCGATGACGAACTTCAGCGCGACGACGCTCTCGAGCAGCGCGGTGGAGGGGGCATCGGGCATGACCCGCCAGCCCGTCGAAGGGTTCGCACGGTCGAGCAGACCGCCCGCGGCGGCGCTGCTGACGCAGGGCCAGTACGCCTCGACCATGGGCGGGTCGCTCGTCGGCGACATGCCCAGATCGTTCTGGATGTCGGCGCCGTTGCACGCGGGCGTGGCCATGTCGAGCCGGTCGGTGTAGTAGACCGTCAGGGCCTCGTCGGGGTAGCCGACGAGCCGCGGGCGCTCGAGCAGGATCGGCGCCCAGCGCGAGCTGCGCGCGTCGTTGATGATCACGCCGCGGTCGTTCTCGCGCGGCAGCACGTCGATCGACGAGATCTGGTACACGCGCACGTTGCCGGCGTTGAAGAAGTAGCCGACCCACTCCTCCTCGCCGCCCGGTCGCGTGATCGGCACGCAGGGGTAGCGGTAGTAGAGCTCGCCGTCGACGGCGAGCGTCGGGGCCGAGCAGTCGGCGGGGTTGCTCGGCACGGTCTTGATCACGCCGAGGTCGTCGTAGGGCGCGCCCGTCGCCGGGTCGATGAGCGGCAGACCGTCCGTGCCGAGCGGCCCGGCCTCCACACCCTTCACGCCCTTGATGATGGTCATGGGCGCGCTCGGCAGTGCCCAGACGCGCGTGGTCGCGGTGCAGGAGGCCACCTCGAAGATCGTCGGATCGAGCACCGTGTCGGTCGCCGGGGTGCACTCGTCGAACGGCTGGTCGCTCGTGACCGTCGCGCTGTTGAGCACGAAGTTCTCGGTGGCACTGCCCGCCTCGAAGAACTGGCGGAACTGCAGCGGCGCGCTGATCGTCAAGGTCCAGTCGTGCTCGAGCACGAAGGCGGGGTCGATCGTGATCGTGAGCGGCTGCCCCGTGACCTCGGCGGTGCCGAGGGTGGCCGTGAAGCTCGGCGCGGCGACGGGCTGGTTGGCCTCGTCGAGCACCGTGAGCTCGATGATGTCGGCGGGCTCGTAGGGCAGGCTCGTCTCGGGGTCGAGCGGCAGCACGAGCTGCGGGCCCTGGCCGTCGACGGGGATCAGGTCGACGATCTCGAGCCCGGTCAGCTGCTTGTCGAGCCCGCTGCCGCGGTTCGTGACCTCGATCTCGTAGGGGATCGGAGCGCCGAGCGTGAGCGGGCCGAACGGCGTCTTGATGATCTGCACCTTGGCCGGGCGGTGCTGGAAGAGGATCTGCTTGGTGTCGTTGTCGGTCGCTTCCCAGAGGGGAGCATCCGTGCCGTTGTCGGCCCACGAGGTGACCGTCAGGTCGTTCGTGAAGACGCCGATCTCGGTCTCTCCCGGCGCGGGCTGCGTGTAGATGTACAGCGTCGAGGGCACGGGCTCGTCGACCGGCTCGACGAGCGTGTCGCGGCGGGTCACCGTGAAGCGCAGCGTCTGGCTGGGGTTGAAGGGGCGCTCCCACGCGGCGCCGTCGGCGCGCGTGTACTGGGCACGGATGCCCCGGATGTCGGCCACCGTGGCACCGGGCGGCAGCGTCGGCAGCGCGAGCGAGCTGGCGAGGGTGCCCTCGACCCAGCAGGCCGAGAGGTCGGTGCTGCCCGCGCACTCGACGATGAGGTCGCCCGTGCCCGGGTCGACGCTGTAGTCGACCCCGATGAGCACATCGAGCTTGACCCGGTTGATCGGGGTGGCGAACGAGTGCGAGCCGAACGCGGTGAAGCTGTACGCGTTCCAGAAGGTCGGGCTGATGTCCTCGAACAGCATGTCGGTCGACCGGACCGTGCCCGAGGGCTGTCCGGTGAGCGTCACCGTCGCGACGCGCGAGTTGCCGTCGATCTGCGTCGCGGGCGTGCTGGGGGTCGCGGTGGTGTCGGCGACGATGCCCTTCGTGGCGGTGACGCCGTAGGTGAAGTCGACGACGGCGACTGACGCCGAGTCTTCGGCGAGCAGCGTGTAGTTCGCCTCGCCCAGCGGCGGGGCGATGACCCCGCCCGGGTCGACGATGCGCGCCTGCGCGGTGTTGTCGACGATCGGGCTGCTCGTCGAGTCGACCCGCGTGCCTGCGTCGCTGCGCAACGTGGGCCGCAGCTGGGTGTCGATGACCAGCCGGGTCGATGCCTGCACGTCGATGCGACCGGTGTGCACGACCTCGATGCCCACGACGTCGGCGAGCTGCGCCGTGGTGAGCGCGAGCGCGGCGCTGACCGTGTGGCTGGTCACGCCGCCGCCCTCGCGGGTCAGCAGCACCTCGCTCGCGGTCGCGCCCGAGGGCACGGTGAGCGTGACGATGTCGAAGAGGTTGACCGCGTCGAAGGGATCGGTGCCGCCGACCGGGTCGACGATGGCGAGCTCGTCGACGCGGGAGACCGACTCGTTCGTCGCCTCGATCGTCATGCGCGCGCGGGGGTAGAGCGACTGCGGCGTGCCGTCGGGCGGCGTGCCGAGCGGGCCGTCGACCCAGGTCTTCGTGATGTCGACCGTCAGCGGCGTGTCGAGGATCAGGATGTCGTCGCTCGCGGTGCGCGAGAGCAACACGGCCTCGGCCGCATCGCGCCCCTGCATGAGAGCGGAGTTGCGCACCAACCCGAAGTCGCCCGGCAGGTTGTACTCGGCCTCGCGGGTCGATCCGAGCACGGCGACGCTCGGGTCGCTGCGGCGCACATCGCGCACCTCGAAGACCAGGCGGAGGTCGCGGCTCAGACTCATCGAGGGCGCGACACCGGTGCCGACGGGCGGCGCGAGCGGGTTCGTGCCGATTCGGCTGCCGCGGGTCGGGCTCTCCTCGACGATGAGGCGCACGCCGGTGGCGTTGGCGCTCTCGCTCGCTGTGAGCGTGTAGCCCGGGAAGGTTCCGTCGCAGGCGCTGCCCGCGCAGGGGTTGCCGCTCGCGGGCGTCCACCCGGAGCCCGGCAGGTAGAGCTCGACGGCGACGATGCGGTCGTAGGTCAGCAGCGGGTCCATGGCGGGGGTGATCGCCGGGATGCGCACGAGATCGAAGGCCTCGAACACCGTGTCGGCGACCGAGGTGGTGGCCGGGTCGCTCGCCGTGTCGGCCACGACGACCGAGTCGAAGGCCGCCCCGCCCGTGCCCCAGCTGATCTCGACGGTCGCCTCGTCGGCCGAGCGGGCGTTGACCGCCTCGATGCCCGTGCTCGTGACCGGCAGCCAGCGCTTGGCGATGGCGGTGACGTTGCCGCCGGGGCCGCCCGTTCCGCCCTCGGTCGCGGTCGGCAGCAGCGTGATGCTCTCGGTGGTGTCGGCCGTCGCCTCGGTGGGGTCGGCGGTCGGGTTCGCGACGCGGCTCTGCGCGGGGTTGTCGATGACGACGGTCTCGGTGCGCGTGCCCGACGCGGCCTCGCCCGTGCCGTCGCGCAGCTGATCGCGCAGGCTCACCGACAGGTTCGGCTGGGCGCTGAAGCCGGGGTTCAGCAGGGTGCCGAGCGTGTCGTAGTCGACGTGACGGTAGGTGAAGCGGATGCCCTCGAGCTCGCTGCGGATGGCCGGGTCGATCGTCGTCGACAGGAAGGTCGGGCCGACGATGCCGGTCGCACCGGGCAACGGCAGCCAGTCGGTGCCGTCGAAGTACTCGACCGACAGCGTCGTGCTGCCGGGCACCGCTGTGGCGACGATCGCTCGCAGGTCGAACCAGTTCCAGAACTCGTCGGTGCCCGCGTCGAGCGGGTCGGTGATGACCAGCGCGGTCGAGCCGACCGTCGACGCGGTGGGGTCGACGACCGCCGCCGGGAGCGGCGTCACCCGGGCCGGGATCGAGATGAGGCTCGTCGCCCCGGCGATCCCGTAGAGCTCGTCGGGGCTCGCCGTCTTCGCGATGGACGTGTTGACGCGCGCGGTGCGCCGGGTCAGGTCGTCGTCGGCCTCGGCGGAGTCGGTCTCGTCGGCGAGCGTGACGACGTCGACGCGCACCGTGTTCGTCTCGGTCGCGTCGCTCAGCACAGCGTCGGTCATGGCGAGGAACGGGAGCACGGCGTACTGGCCGGGAGCCATGCCTCCGGGCAGGGTGCTGAGGAACCGCACGCGGATGTCGGTCACGAGCGCCGCATCCACCGGATCGGGAAGGGTGTCGGCCGTCGTCGTGACGATCGGCGCGCTGAAATCGAGGTCGCCCTCGTAGCGGTAGCTCACCTCGGCGCTCGTGGCCCCGACGGGCCACTCGATGTCGGCCTGCACCCAGCCGTCGAAGGTGAGGCCCTGGTCGGCGAGCGACGTCGAACCCGGAGCCGGCTCGGTGATGGTCAGCTCTTTGAGCCCGAAGTCGCCGCCGTTCGAGCCGCCGATCTCGGCGCGCACCTGCTGGCCGCCGATGATCGAGTTCACGTCGAACTGCTTGGTGGCGATCGGGCGGATGCTCGGCGGCCCGATCACAATCGAATCGGTCGCCTGCACCGGGGTCGTGTTGTCGCTCGCGAAGGTCACCCACGACGAGGCCGTGTTGGTGATGGTCGTCGGCTCGGTGACCGCCGCGGCGGCCGCGCTGAGCTGCGTGTCGAGCGTCAGGGCCGCCGTGGCCCCGATGGCGATGCGCCCGCCCGTCGAGCTCGTGAAGACGAAGCGCAGGGCCTGGATGTCGGCAGGCGCGACGCCGCTCGGCAGCGCGGCGGTCACGGAGGGGGTTCCCGTGGACCACGTGGTGCCGTTGAACCAGTCGACCCGCACCCGGTCGGCGCCGCTGGGCATCGTGACGCCGCTGATGCCGCTGGGCTGCAGGAGGTCGAGCACCGTCGACGCGGTGTTCGAGGGCTCTTGGATGACCAGCGAGTCGACCGAGCCGTTGCTCGTGTTGGTGGCCCCGAGCGCAATCGCGACGCTCGTGCCGAGAACGGCCGTCGCCGACTCGGGGGTCACGGTCTTCGTCACCTGCGAGGCGAGCGTGCGCGTGACCGCGAAGACGACCTGCGCACTCGACTCGAGCGTGCTGCGGCGCGGCGGGTCGAGGGTGAGGTCCTCCCGGTTCGACACCGTGACGGTCGCGGTGTTGTCGACGACGACGCCGTCCCAGTCGGCCGACAGATCGGCCGGCACGGTCGCGGTCGCGTTGAGCTGGATGCCCGTGCCGGCCTGCAGCCCGACGAGGGTGCCGGCGGGGCCGTCGAGGTCGTCGATGATGCGCACCGTGAACGCGTTGCCCGTGATGTCGACATCGATCGGGGGGATCGATTGCGCGGTGGTCACGGACTGCAGCTCGAGCGGCTCGGGCACGACGTCCTCGAGCGTGAGGTTGAGGCAGTCGGTCTCGAGCGAGGAGCAGTTGACCGTGAACTGGTAGGTGACGGTGCCGCCGGGCACGACGGCGGTCGGATTGGCGGGGATCGCGTCCTTCTCGAACTGCACGAGAACGGGCTCGTCGATGTCGCCCTCGGCAGCGACGGCCGACTGCAGCACGGCGAACGGCGCCAGCAGGCCGGCGAGGGTGACGAAGGCCACTGCGGGCATCGCGTGACGGAGGCGACGGCGCCACCGAGTGCGTCGACGACTGGATGCTGCGGCCATGCGGTGGGTCCCCCCTGGACGTCACACTGACTCGCGCCCCGTGGGTAGATTCCGGGTTCTACCCCCCGAACGGGTTACGCGAGAAGCGTTCACCATACGGCGAACGTCGCTCACTCTATGGCGCAGAAGGAGAGGAACGTGTCACCCGAGCAGGGGGACATTTCTCTCCCCTTTCGGGGGGTATCGGCGCGAAAGGGCTGCGACGAGGGATGCGTGGTTACGGCAGCACGCCCACCGAGGCCAGCCCGGCGCGCAGGAGGGCCCCGCGGCCGCCTTCCAGCTCGTCCGCCACCCGCTGGGAGGCCGCCTCGTCCGGCGTCATCCAGGTCAGCTCCAGGGCGTCCTGCCGCGGCTCGCACGTGCCAGTCACCGGCACCACGTAGGCGAGGGCGACGGCGTGCTGGCGGTCGTCGCTGAACCGGGTGGGGCTCGGGAAGGGGAAGTACTCGGCGACCGTGAAGGGGGTCGGCGATGCGGGGAGCTGCGGGAAGGCCATCGGCCCGAGGTCCTTCTCCAGGTGCCGGAAGAGCGCGTCGCGGAGCGTCTCGCCGTGCATGACGCGGCCGCTCACGAGGGTGCGCGTGATCGCCCCCGCGGGGCTCACCCGCAGCAGCACCCCGACCTCGGTGACGACGCCCATGCCGTCGACCCGCACCGGGATCGCCTCGACGTAGACCAGCGGCAGCCGGCGGCGCACCTCGTCGAGCTCCTCGTCGGAGAGCCAGCCCGGGTTCGGATCAGGAGTGCGCACAGTGGCCATGCTCCATTCTGACCGCTCCGACGGCGGGGCGGGCGACCGGACACGACCGGGCTCGCGCCTGCGACGATGGTCGAGTGAGCACCGTGCAGCTGATCGACGAGTCCGCCATCATCTGGTCGGCCCCCGCGCACGAGCGCGCCGGGCGGCCCCTGCTCGTGCTGCTGCACGGCTACGGCTCGCATGAGGGCGACCTGTTCGGCCTCGCCCCGCACCTTCCGCTGCAGCCCGTCATCGCGGCGCTGCGGGCGCCGCTGCGCGCCGGTCCCGGCTACGCCTGGTACGGGCTCGACGGCGCGACGAACGAGAGCCGTCTCCAGGGCGCCGACGCGGCGGCGCGCGGCGTGCTGCAGTGGCTCGACGGGGTGCAGGCGACCTCGGTGGGGCTGCTGGGGTTCTCGCAGGGCGGGGCGATGAGCATCCACCTGCTGCGCCACGCGCCCGACCGGTTCGCGTTCGCGGTCTCGCTCGCCGGCTTCGTCGTGCCGGGCGAGGCTCCTGCGGATGCGCGGCTCGCGGCCCTCGCCCCACCGGTGTTCTGGGGGCGGGGCACGCATGACACCGTGATCCCCGGCTCGTTCGTCGAGGCGACGCAGCGCTGGCTGCCGCACCATGCGACCCTCACCGAGCGCATCTACGAGGGCCTCGGCCACGCGGTCAGCGAGGCCGAGCTCGCCGACGTGCTCGCCTTCCTCCGCCCGCACTACTCCTGACTGGCGCCCGCCTCTACCTCCCGCCGCGCCGCTGTCACGAATCACGGACTTCTCGATCATCAACCCCCCGACTGCCGCACGCGCGTGCTCGCAGGGCGGCCGAAGTCCGTGATTTGTGACAGCGGGTCGAGCGGGGCGGGGTGTCAGCGGACAGGGCGACAATGGGGGGATGACCGTGCCCGCGCCCGACGCCGTGCTGGGCCGGTTCGCGCCCGCCACGCGGGAGTGGTTCACCGGCGCGTTCCCCGCCCCGACGCCCGCGCAGCTCGGCGCGTGGGAGGCCATCTCGACGGGCCGTCACGCACTGGTCGTCGCGCCGACCGGCTCGGGCAAGACGCTCGCGGCGTTCCTGTGGTCGATCGACCGGCTGGCGAGCGAGCCGCAGCCCGACGACCCGCGCCGCCGCACGCGCGTGCTCTACATCAGCCCGCTCAAGGCGCTCGGTGTCGACGTCGAGCGCAACCTGCGGTCGCCCCTCATCGGCATCACGCAGACCGCGAAGCGGCTGAGGCAACAACAGGGGCAGGGGGCGGATGCGGTGCCGCTGCGCGTCGGCGTGCGCAGCGGCGACACCCCGAGCGCCGAGCGCCGCGCGCTGCAGAAGGAGCCCCCGGACATCCTGATCACCACCCCCGAGAGCCTGTACCTCATGCTCACGTCGAGCGCGCGCGAGACGCTCGACGGGGTGACGACGGTGATCGTCGACGAGGTGCACGCCGTCGCGGGCACGAAGCGCGGGGCACACCTCGCCCTCACGCTCGAGCGGCTCGACGCGCGGCTCGCCCGGCCGGTGCAACGCATCGGCCTGTCGGCGACCGTGCGCCCGCCGGAGGAGGTGGCGCGGTTTCTCGGCGGCAGCCAGCCGGTGACGGTCGTGCAGCCACCGGCGGCCAAGACGTTCGACCTGCGCGTCGTCGTGCCGGTCGACGACATGACGCAGCCGCCGGCGATCGGGTCGGGCGCCGCGAGCGGGCGCAGTGCGACGGGCGACGCCGACCCGCTCGACGCCTCGTTCGCCGCGCAGCCGCCGTCGATCTGGCCGCACGTCGAGGAGGACATCGTCGACCGGGTGCTGGAGCACCGCTCGACGATCGTGTTCGCGAACTCGCGCCGGCTGGCCGAGCGGCTGACGGCCCGGCTCAATGAGATCTACGCCGAAAGAACGGAGACGGACGAACTGCTCGCCCGCGCCCATCACGGCTCGGTGAGCAAGGAGCAGCGCGGCGAGATCGAAGACGCGCTGAAGGCCGGCCGGCTGCGCTGCGTCGTCGCGACGAGCAGCCTCGAGCTGGGCATCGACATGGGCGCGGTCGATCTCGTGATCCAGGTGGAGGCCCCGCCGAGCGTCGCGAGCGGCCTGCAGCGCGTCGGGCGCGCGGGGCACCAGGTGGGCGAGATCAGCCGCGGCGTGCTCGTGCCGAAGCACCGGCTCGACGTGCTGCACGCGACGGTCACGAGCGAGCGCATGACCGCGGGCCTGATCGAAGAGCTGCGCGTGCTCGCCAACCCGCTCGACGTGCTCGCCCAGCAGACGGTCGCCCACGTCGCCCTCGAGCCGGCACGGGTCGACGAGTGGTTCGAGCAGGTGCGTCGCAGCGCGCCGTTCGCGACGCTCCCCCGCAGCGCCTACGAGGCCGTGCTCGACCTGCTGAGCGGGCGGTATCCCAGCGACCGCTTCAGCGAGCTGCGCCCGCGCCTCGTGTGGGATCGCGTGAACGGCACAATCACCGGCCGGCCGGGCGCGCAGCGGCTCGCGGTGACGAGCGGCGGCACGATTCCCGACCGCGGCCTGTTCGGCGTCTTCATCGCGGGCGAGGGCAGCGGCCGCCGCGTCGGCGAGCTCGACGAGGAGATGGTCTACGAGTCGCGGGTGGGCGACGTGTTCGCGCTGGGCACCACGAGCTGGCGCATCCAGGAGATCACCCATGACCAGGTGATCGTGACGCCCGCGTTCGGCCAGCCCGGCAAGGTTCCGTTCTGGAAGGGCGACGGGCTGGGCCGCCCGGCCGAGCTGGGCCGCGCGCTGGGGGCGACGACCCGCGACCTCGCCACCGCGTCACCGGATGCCCGCCGCGCGCGCCTCGCCGCCGCGGGTCTCGACGACCGCGCGGTGGCGAACCTCGAGGCGCTGCTGCTCGAGCAGGCCGCGGCGACCGGACAGGTGCCGAGCGATCAGACGCTCATCGTCGAGCGGTTCCGCGACGAGCTCGGAGACTGGCGCGTGGTGCTGCACTCGCCCTACGGCCTGGCCGTGCACGCGCCATGGGCGCTCGCGGTCTCGGCGCGCATCCGCGAGCGGCACGGCTACGACGGGGCGGCGATCGCGGCCGACGACGGCATCGTCGTGCGGCTGCCCGACACAGCGGCCGAGCCACCCGGGGCTGAGCTGTTCCTGTTCGAGCACGATGAGCTCGAGGCGCTGGTGACGAGCGAGGTCGGCGGTTCGGCCGTGTTCGCCGCGCGCTTCCGCGAGTGCGCGGCCCGCGCCCTGCTGCTGCCCCGCCGCGACCCGGGCCGCCGCAGCCCGCTGTGGCAGCAGCGCCAGCGGGCGAGCCAGCTGCTCGAGGTCGCCCGCGAGTTCCCCGACTTCCCCATCGTGCTCGAGACCGTGCGCGAGGTGCTGCAGGACGTCTACGACCTGCCCGCCCTCATCGACATCACGGCGGGCATCGCCCAGCGCCGGGTGCGGCTGCTCGAGGTGGAGACGCCGAGCCCCTCGCCCTTCGCCCGCAGCCTCCTGTTCGGCTACGTCGCCGCCTTCCTCTACGAGGGCGACAGCCCGCTCGCCGAGCGGCGCGCGGCGGCGCTCAGCATCGACCCGGCGATGCTCGCCGAGCTGCTCGGCCGGGCCGAGCTGCGCGAAGTGCTCGACGAGGCGGTCATCGCCCAGCTGGAGGCCGAGCTGCAGCGGCTCGCGCCCGACCGCCGCGCGCGCGACGCCGAGGGGGTGGCCGACCTGCTGCGACTGCTCGGACCGCTCACGATCGCGGAGGTCGACGACCGCACGCTCGACGAGGTGGACGTGACGGCGGCCCTCGAGGACCTGGAGCGCGCGGGCCGCGTCTTCCGCGCGGGCATCGGCGGCGAGCAGCGCTGGGCCGCGGTCGAGGATGCCGCGCGACTGCGCGATGCGCTCGGCACGGCCATCCCGCACGGCGTGCCCAGCGCCTTCCTCGACCCCGTGCCCGACCCGGTCGGCGACCTCGTCGCCCGCTTCGCCCGCTCGCACGCGCCCTTCACGGCGGCCGAGACGGCAGCCCGCTACGGCCTCGGCGTCGCCGTGGTGACGGATGCCCTCCGCCGCCTCGCCGCCGACCGCCGTGTTCTCGACGGCGAGTTCCGGCCCGGCGCCGCGGGCACCGAGTGGGTCGACGCCGAGGTGCTCCGGCGCCTGCGGGCCCGCAGCCTCGCGGTGCTGCGCAAGGAGATCGAGCCGGTCAGCCACGGCGCCCTCGGGCGGTTCCTGCCGGTGTGGCAGCACGTCGGCTCCGCGGGCCGCTCGGAGGGAGCGGATGGGGCTCTGCGGGGCATCGACGGCGTGCTGCAGGCGATCGAGCAGCTGCAGGGCGTCGCCCTTCCCGCGTCGGCCTGGGAGACTCTCGTGCTGCCGAGCCGCGTGCGCGACTACTCGCCGGCCTGGCTCGATGAACTGTGCGCGAGCGGCGAGGTCGTCTGGGCTGGCGCGGGCTCGTTGCCCGGCAGCGACGGCTGGGTGAGCCTGCACCTCGCGGCGACCGCGCCGCTCAGCCTCGCCGAGCCCGACAGCGTCGACCTCACGCCGCGGCAGCGGGCGGTCATCGAGGCGCTCGCGGGCGGGGGCGGGTTCTTCTTCCGGCAGCTCGCGACCGCGGTCGCGGCCGCGGCCGAGCCGGGCGAGGGTCCGCTCGACGACGCGGCCCTCGTCGACGACCTCTGGCAGCTCGTGTGGGCGGGACGCCTCACGAACGACACCCTCGCGCCGCTGCGCGCGCGGCTCGGCGGCACCGCGGGCGCGCGGGCCGCGACCCGCCGAGCCGCGCCGCGAGCGCGGGCGTACCGGGGCTACGCGCGGCCCGCATCGGCCACGCTCGGCGGACCGCCCACGGCCGCGGGCCGCTGGGCGCTGCTGCCCGCCCTCGAGTCCGATACGACGCTGCGCACGACGGCCGCCGTCGACCGCCTGCTCGAGCGGCACGGCATCGTCACGCGCGGCGCCGTGCATGCCGAGGGGCTGCGCGGCGGCTTCGCGCTCGCCTACCAGGTGCTCGCGCGCATGGAGGAGGCGGGCAGCGTTCGCCGCGGCTACATCGTCGACGGGCTGGGCGCGGCGCAGTTCGCGACGCCCGCCACCATCGACCGGGTGCGCACCTTCAGCCGCGACCCGGATGCTCCGCCGGCGCTCGCCGCCCGCGTGCTCGCCGCCACCGACCCCGCGAACCCGTTCGGCGCGGCGCTGCCCTGGCCGCCGAGCCAGCCCGACGCGGCGGCGGGCGCCACCGCGCACCGACCGGGCCGCAAGGCCGGAGCCCTCGTCGCGCTCGTCGACGGGCACCTCGCCGTCTACCTCGAGCGCGGCGGCAAGAGCGTGCTGACGTTCACCGACGAGCCGGCCGAGCTCACCGCCGCCGCCCGCGAGCTCGCCGCCGTCGTGCGCGCACGCCTGCGGTCGCTGCGGGTCGAGCGGGTGAACGGCGCGAGCGTGTTCGGCACGCCGCTCGCCGAGGCGCTGCTCGAGGCCGGCTTCGTCGCGACGCCGCAGGGCCTGCGGCTTCGGGTGTAGCGGCCGGATCGGGAAGGGAGGTCACCCATGCCTGAGGGCGACACCGTGCACCGCGCGGCCGACCGCCTGCACGCCGCACTCGCCGGCCAGACGGTGCTGCGCAGCGACGTGCGCGTGCCGCGCTTCGCGACCGCCGACCTGCGCGGCGCGGTCGTCGACGAGGTGGTCGCGCGCGGCAAGCACCTGCTCATGCGCGTCGGCGACGTGACCGTGCACTCGCACCTGAAGATGGAGGGCGCCTGGCACCTCATGCGCCGCGGCGAGCGCTGGCGGCGGCCCGCCTTCGAGGCCCGCATGGTGCTCGAGACGACCGCGATCTCGGGCGATCCCTGGCAGGCGGTCGGCTTCGCGCTCGGCGAGCTCGACCTCGTGGCGCGGGATGCGGAGCACGAGGTCGTCGGCCACCTCGGCCCCGACCCGCTGGCCGACGACTTCGATCGTGATGAGGCCCTGCGGCGGCTGATGGCTGACCCGGCGCGGCCGATCGGGTTGGCCCTGCTCGACCAGCGCTGCGTCGCCGGCTTCGGCAACGACTACCGGAACGAGCTGCTCTTCCTGCGCGGCGTGCGCCCCGAGACGCCCGCGGGCGAGGTCGACGTCGCCGCCGCCCTCGACCTCGGGGTGCGGCTGATCCGCGCCAACCGGCATCGCGACGAGCGCACGACGACGGGCGACACCCGCAAGGGTCAGCGGCTCTACGTCGCGCACCGCGACGGCCGCCCCTGCCGCCGCTGCGGCACGCCGATCGCCCGCGGCCTGCTCGGCGACGACGCGCTCACCGAGCGCATCACGTGGTTCTGCCCGAACTGCCAGCGCTGAGCAGCCGGCGCTGAGCCGCCTGAGCCCTCGGAGTTGCGCTCCATGTCCCCTTCCGGGTTGCGCTCCATGTCCCCTTCCGGGTTGCCCTCCATGTCCCCTTCCGGGTTGCCCTCCATGTCCCCTTCCGGGCTACCTTTCGATCAACCTTCCAGATCTGCGGATGGAAGCGAGTCGCGTTCAGGTCCATCCGCAGTTCTGGAAGGAGCGCGCAGGTGCCCCCAGCTGTCGACTGCGGATCGCAGCAGGCGGCGTCAACCGCCGCAGGGGCGGGACAGGTGCCGCGACGACAAGACAAGCGCCGCGGCGGCAAGGCCGACCGACGCGGCGGCGCCGGGTCAGTCGCGGGGCACAGCGCGCGCCGCGCTGGGACGCCAGGCGACGATCTGCAGCGCGGTCTCCGCGACCAGCGCCAGCACGCCGGCAATGACGAGCGGCTGCGCGAGCGCCTCCGCGATGCGCGGCACGATGTAGACGCTTGGGTCGTAGATGCCCGAGGTGGCGGCGCTGAACGCGAGCTCGGCGTAGATGGTGAGCGCGAATCCCGCGACGATGGCGATGCCGCCGATCACCCAGAGGGTGCGCAGCCAGGGGTTGCCGGCCACGACCAGCTCGGCGTAGCGCACGTCGCCGGGCTCGACCTCGCTGGGAATGCCGTCCGAGACGCCGTCGACGGGCGCCGACGCGGCGATCGGGGTGGTCGGGCTGGGGCGATCCGCGCGGCGGGCGGCGGGCATCCGCCCCGCGGCCGGTGCCGCTCCGCGCACGACGGCCGGGTCGTCGACGACGGGAGCGCTCGCTGCGCCGCCGCGCTGGAAGGCCTCGGGGTACCGCGGGTCGAGCCCGCCCGACCCGCTCGACGCTGCTGCCATGGTGCTCCTTCGCCGCCGGTGCTGCCGAACGACACCAGGCTAACCCCGCGCGCACCGGCTGTCAGGGGTCGCCGGGTAGCCTCACAGCATGCTGTCCGTCCTGCGTCCGATCGCGCGCCCTCTCGTCGTCGTCGGGCTCATCGGCCTCATCGGCTCGGTCGACGGCTGCCTCGACTCGGGCACGCGCGGCGAGGCGGGGTACGGCCCGGGCGACGGTTTCGAGGGGCCGACCGGGGTCGCGCTCGACGGCACGGGCACCGTGGCCGCGATCACCGACGGCGACACCCTGCGGCTCGAGGTCGAGGGGCAGGAGCTCCGGGTGCGCCTGATCGGCGTCGACACCCCCGAGGTCTACCCCGATGTCGAATGCTTCGGCCCCGAGGCGACGGATGCCCTCACGGCGCTCGCCCCGCCCGGCAGCACCCTCGGCTACACCTACGACCGCGACGAGCGCGACCAGTACGACCGCGAGCTGATGTACCTCTTCACGCAGGACGGCATCCTCATCAACTACGAGCTGGTGGCACAGGGCGCCGGCACGGCCGTGCTGTTCGAGCCGAACGACCGGTACTGGAGCGACCTGCAGGCCGCCGAGCGGGCTGCCCAGCGCGACGGCCTCGGCCTGTGGGGGCAGTGCTAGCTGTAGTTCCTAGGGACGTTGTTCAGGTCGGGCTCCTCCAGGCTTGAGGGTGTCTAGTCGCTCTCACCTGAAGGAGCCCGATGGAGCTTCACGCTAATGCCCGTTTGTCTGTTGAAGGTCGACGACTGCTGTGTCGACGCGTTCGCGAGCTGAACTGGAAGGTCGCCGACGCGGCCTTCGCGGGCGGGATCAGCGAACGTCGCGCCTACGAATGGTTGGCCCGGTTCGATGCCGGCGAAACCCTCGCTGACCGGTCGTCACGGCCGAAGTCGTCCCCGAAGAAGACCCCAGCCAGTGTTGAAGCGGCCATCGTGCGCCTGCGAACACTGCGCAAAACGGCGTCCACGATCGCTGCGATCCTGCAGATGGCGGTCTCGACAGTCTGCGCGGTGCTGGCCCGCGTCGGGTTGAACCGACTGTCGAAGTTGGAGCCCGTCGAGCCGGCGAACCGGTATTGCCGTCGCCATGCCGGGGAGCTGATCCACCTGGACATCAAGACGTTGGGCCGCTTCCGCCGCCCCGGCAAACGCGCCCTCGGCCAGGGAGCAGACCGACGCAGTCGGAAAGCCGGTTGGGAGGCGGTGCATGTCGCCGTCGATGATGCGACCCGACTGTCTTACGTGGAGGTGTTGCCTGACCAGACGGCTGCGACCACGGTCGGGTTCCTGCACCGCGCGATCGCGTGGTTCGCCCGGCATGGCGTGATCGTGCAGGAGGTGATGACCGACAACGGGTCCGCGTATGTCTCCCGGCTGTGGGCGGCAACGTGCGCCGAGGTGGGGCTGGTGCATATTCGCACGCGCCCGTACCGGCCGCGCACGAACGGCAAGGCCGAACGGTTCATCCAGACGCTGTTGCGGGAATGGGCGTACGCGGCGACCTACCGCGACAGTGACCACCGACGAGCGGTGCTGCCAGAATGGGTGCGCTACTACAACACTCAGCGACCCCACGGTTCCCTCGGCCACAAGGCGCCCATGACCGTCCTCGCGGCGGCATGAACAACGTCCCTAGGAACTACAGCTAGCTGCCCGCGCGGTGCCCCGGCGGCTCAGCCGAGCGGCACGATGAGCTCGGGCCCGTCGCCCTTCAGCGGCGCGACCGGGTGGAGCTCGAGCCGCTCGAGCACCTGCTCGCTCTCGTGCACGACCATCGTGACGAGGTCCTGGTCGCCCTCCACGGTCGGGTCGAGCCACTCGTCCCAGACCTCGCGCGGCAGCATCACCGGGGCGCGATCGTGGATGCTCGCCGCGGGCCCGTGGGCAGCCCGCGTCAGCATCGTCGCCGTCAGCACCCACGGCGACGGCGGCTGCCCCTCGGCGACGGGGGCGCGCCACCACGAGTACAGCCCGGCGAAGGCCAGCTCGCCCTCGACGGGGTCGTGGATGTAATGGGGCGTCTTCACGGTGCCCTTCGCCCCGTCTCCGACGGTATGCCACTCGTAGTAGCCGTCGGCGGGCAGGATCGCCCGGGACCGCACAAGCGCCCCCGTGAAGGTGCTCTTCTCGTGCACGGTCTCGCTGCGCGCGTTGAACGTCGGGTACGGCGAGGCGAGCTCGGTCGCCCACCGCGGCACGAGCGACCAGCGCGCGGCGGTGACCAGCCGGGAGGGCATCCCGTCGGGATCGTCCTTGGGGAGCCGGTCGACGACGATCGGCACCTGCTGGGTGGGCGCGATGTTCCAGCTCGGCGGCAGGCGCACCTCGTCGACCTCGTCCGCCTCGAAGTAGCGGCCGAGCTCCTCACCGCTCTTGGTGTTGGCATAGCGTCCGCACATCGGGGGCTCCTTCGTCAGGCCTGTGCGGCGGCGAGCGCCGCCCGCAACCGATCGGCGTCGACCCGGTAGATCGTGTGCACCGCGTCGTCGATCATCACCACGGGAATCTCGTCCCAGTAGCGCTCGTGCAGGGCGGGGTCGTCGAGGATGCTCCGCTCGAGCATCCCGACCCCCGGGAACTCGGCCAGCACGGCGTCGACCACCGCGCGGGCGTCCTCGCACAGGTGGCAGCCCGGCTTGCCGATGAGCGTCACGGTCGTCACGCCCCCAGCCTAGGCACCGCGCCCCGCCGCAACCTGCCTAAGCTTGTCGGGATGTCCTCCCCCGTCACCGGCGACCCCCGCGATGACCACACCCCGGTGATCGCCTTCTTCGACGTGGACAACACGCTCATGCGCGGGGCGAGCATCTACCACTTGGGGCGCGCCGCGTGGCGACGCGGCTTCGTGGGCTGGCGCGACATCCTGCGCTTCGGCTGGCACCAGGCACGCTTCATCGCCGTCGGCGAGAACCAGAAGCACCAGCTGACGGTGCGCGATCGGGCGCTCGAGCTGGTGGCCGGGCACACGGAGGCGGAGCTCGCGCTGCTCGCCGCCGAGACCTACGACGACCGGGTCGTGCACCTGCTGCTGCCCGACACGGTCGCCCTCGCCCAGCGGCACCTCGCGCGCGGGCACGAGGTCTGGCTGATCACCGCCACCCCCGAGGGCTTCGCGACGATCATGGCCGAGCGCCTGGGGCTGACCGGCGCGATCGGCTCGCGCATCGAGAGCGTCGACGGCGTGTTCACCGGGCGACTGCTCGGCCCCGTCATGCACGGAGCGCACAAGGCCGACGCCGCGGCCGCGCTCGCGGCCGAGAAGGGCGTGCGGCTCGCCGACTGCTGGGCGTACAGCGACTCGCGCAACGACATCCCGCTGCTCGAGCTGGTCGGGCATCGCACCGTCGTCAACCCCGATGCGGCGCTCGAGCGCTACGCGCGGGCGCGCGGCTGGCCGATGCTGCACGCGCGGCCCTGAGCATCCGCCGCCCGCAACGCAGAAGGCGCCCGACCAGCCGGTCGAGCGCCTCGCGGCGGGGCGTGCCCCTACTTCTTGTTGCGACGCTGGTGACGCGTCTTGCGCAGCAGCTTGCGGTGCTTCTTCTTGGCCATCCGCTTGCGGCGCTTCTTGATGACTGAACCCATGACAATCCTCTGATCGTGGTCTGGAACGGGAGAACGGCCCGTTCAGGACCGTGCGATGTACCGAGCGAGTCTACCGGACGTCTAGCCGACGTCGGCGATGGGGGTCTGGATGGCCGAGGCGACGGCCGACTCGGGGATGCGGAAGCTGCGGCCGAAGCGGATGGCCGGGAGTTCCCCGGCGTGGACCATGCGGTACACGGTCATGGTGGAGACGCGCATCATGTCGGCGACTTCGGCGACGGTGAGGAACCGAACGTCGGAGAGATCCCGGCCCATGGGCAGCCAATCCTGTCGAGTGTGCGCACCGCACCCGGGTGGCGCGTGTGCCAAGAGTTCACTGTAGGGGCTGGTGTGACTGCTGTAAAGACGCCTGAGTAGGGGTCATCGGGCCGTCGTCAGCGGTCGCCCTCGGAGTGCTTCCAGGGCAGGCGCTTGGCCACCGCATCCTGGACGTCCTGCAGCTTCTCCTGCACATCGTGCAGCCGCTCCTGGGCGCCCTCGATGAGGGTCCGCGCCTGGTGCGAGGCATCGGCCGCGACTCGGCCGACGGTGCTGCCGGCCGAGGTCACGTCGGTGCCAGCCCAGGCGGCGAAGACCGCCGCGCCCGCCTCCGCCTCGGCGTCGAAGTCGGCGCTGAGGAAGGGGATGATCCAGTCCTCGACCTCCTCCAACGGCCCCGGCTCGACGGCATAGTAGCGGTGCTGGCCCTCCTCGCGCACCGAGACCAGCCCGTGGTCACGCAGCACCTTCAGGTGCTTCGACACGGTGGGCTGGGTCGCATCCATGCGGTCGACGAGCTCGCTCACGCTCAGCTCGCCCGTGCCGTTGTCGCCGCGCAGCGAGGCATCGAGCAGGTGCTGCAGCAGCTCCCGACGGGTGGAGTCGGCGATCACGTCGAAGATGTCGGCCATGGCACCAGGCTAGTCAGCCGCGGCCGGGAGTACCATGACTCGCGGTCTGCGGGCCGGTGAGGAGCGTCGATGTCCACGAGCACCCGCATCCGCGGCAACAACGGCGAAGGCAGCGTGAACCCGTTCCGCCGCGCCTGGAGCACCCTCTCCGAGTCGGCGATGGCATCGCCCGCGCGGTTCGCGATCCTCATCTTCACGATCCTCATCCTCATCACGACCCTGCTGCTCACCCTGCCGATCGCCCGGGCCGGCAGCGGCACGGGCGGCACCCCGCTCGCCGACGCGCTCTTCACGGCCGTCTCGGCGATCTGCGTGACCGGTCTCACGACCGTCGACATGGCCACCCACTGGTCGCCGTTCGGCAACATCGTCATCATCCTCGCGATGCAGGTCGGCGGCATCGGCGTGTTGACGATGGCGAGCATCCTGGGCCTCGTCGTCGCGCGCCGCATCGGCCTGCGCGCCAAGCTGATCGCCGCGAGCGACACCAACGCCGCGCGCGTGCACGGCGGCCCGGTCTCCGAGTCGCAGGCGGTGCGGCTGGGCGAGATCGGCGGCCTGCTGTTCACCGTCGCGGCGAGCGCGATCGTCATCGAGCTGGCCATCACCGCCCTCATCGTCCCGCGGCTGCTGATCGAGGGCTTCGACCCCTGGACGGCGATCTGGCAGGGCTTCTACCTCGCGCTCTCCGCCTTCACCAACACCGGTTTCGTGCCCTTCGCGCCCGGCATGGAGCGCTTCGCGGCCGACCCGTGGATGCTCTCGGTGCTCTCCATCGCGGTGTTCCTCGGCGCGATCGGCTTCCCGGTGATCTTCGCGCTCGGCCGCTGGCTGCGCACCCGCGCACGCCTGACCCTGCACGCGCGCATCACGCTCTGGACCACGCTGATCCTCATCGCGTTCGGCGGCCTCGTCATCGCCGTGCTCGAGTGGACGAACCCCGCCACGCTCGGCGCGCAGGACGGCCCGGTACGCCCGATGACGGCGGTCTTCACCTCGATCATGTCCCGGTCGGGCGGCCTGTCGACCGTCGACATCGGCGAGATGAACGGGTCGACCCTGCTCGTGCTCGACATGCTGATGTTCGTCGGCGGCGGCTCCGCATCCACCGCCGGCGGCATCAAGGTGACCACGCTGGCGGTGCTGTTCTTCGCGGCCGTGGCCGAGGCGCGCGGGGTCGACGACATGGAGGCCTTCGGGCGCCGGATCCCCACCGACGTGCTGCGCCTCGCGGTCAGCATCGTGCTGTGGGGCGCGACGATCGTCGCCACCGCGTCGGTGCTCGTGCTGCACATCACGAAGGCGCCGCTCGACTACGTGCTGTTCGACGTGATCTCCGCCTTCGCCACCTGCGGCCTGTCGACGGGGCTCACCAGCAACGAGCTCCCGGATGCGGCGAAGTACGTGCTCGCGGCCACCATGTGGGCGGGTCGCGTTGGTACAGTGACCCTCGCCGCGGCCCTCGCCGCCAGTCAGCGCCGGCAGCTGTTCCGCCGGGCAGAAGAGAGGCCCATCGTTGGTTGAGAGAATCCGCCACGACGCTCCCGTGCTCGTGATCGGCCTCGGTCGGTTCGGCGCGGCGACCGCGGGGCAGCTGCAGAGGCTCGGCCGCGAGGTGCTCGCCGTCGATGAGGACCCGGCGCTCGTGCAGAAGTGGGCCGAGCGGGTCACCCACGCGGTGCAGGCCGACGCCCGGTCGCTGGATGCCCTCCGCCAGATCGGCGCCGACGAGTTCAGCATCGCCGTCGTCGCGACGGGCTCGTCGATCGAGTCGAGCGTGCTGATCACGGCGAACCTCGTCGACCTCAAGATCCCGCAGATCTGGTCGAAGGCCATCAGCCAGTCGCACGGCAAGATCCTCGCCCGCATCGGCGCGAACCACGTGATCTACCCGGAGGCGGAGGCCGGCGAGCGCGTCGCCCACCTGGTCTCGGGCCGCATGATCGACTTCATCGAGTTCGACGACGACTTCGTGCTGGTGAAGATGTACCCGCCGAAGCCGATCCGCGGGCTGTCGCTGACCGAGTCGAAGGTGCGCTCGAAGTACAACATCACGGTCGTCGGCGTGAAGAGCCCGGGCAAGCCCTTCACCTACGCCACCGAGCAGACCGTGGTGTCGAACCACGACCTCATCATCGTGTCGGGCACCGAGCGCGACATCGACCGGTTCGCGTCGCTCGACAGCTGAACCGGCCGATGCCGCCCCGGCGACGGATGCGGGGCTAGGGCGCGGGCGTCGCGGGAGCGCCCGGCTCGATGCCCTGCTCCTGCAGCCATTGCTCGAACTGGGCGCGCAGCTCGTCGCGCTGCTCCTGGCGCTCGTCCATGCGCTCGTCCATGCGCTCGTTCATCCGCTCGTCCATGCGCTGCTCGATCCGCTGCTCGACGCGCTCGCCGCTGCGCTCGCCGTGCGGGCCGCGCAGCAGCTCACCGGCCTGGGCGATGGCGGGGCCGCGGTCGCCGGGGCCGCCGGGCAGGGCCTGCCCGAGGGCGACGCCGCCGGCGAAGGTGAGCCCGAGGGTCAGCACCGAGCCGACGGCGATGCCGGTGATCGCGAGCGCGCGGCCCGCTCCGCCACGCGCGGGTGCGGCCGCGGGCGCGGCGTCGGGCGTGGATCCCGCACTGTCGGCGGAGGCGCTGGTGGTGGGGTCGTTGGTGGCCATGGGGCACTCCCTCGTGTCGGGGACCCGCCTCGGTCGGCGGATCGACGACGCAACGGTGCGCGCCGACCCTATGACATTCCTATACGGCGTCTATGCCCCGGCGGCCAGTTCCCGTGCACGTTCCTGTGCGGCACGCGCGGCCCGCTCGAACACGGTGGCGAGCTGCGCCTCCTGCAGCACGGCGATCGCCCGCTCGGTGGTGCCCTTGGGGCTCGTGACGCGACGCCGAAGCTCGGCCGGCTCCTCGCCGGTCGCCTCGAGCAGCAGGGCCGCGCCCGAGAAGGTCTGCTGCACGAGCAGCGCCGCGACGTCGGGCTCGAAGCCCATCGCCTCCGCCGCGCGGGTGAGCTCCTCGATGAGCAGGAAGACGTAGGCCGGGCCGGAGCCGCTGATCGTCGAGAGGGCGTCGATCTGCGCCTCGGGCAGCTCGACGACCGTGCCCACGGTGCGGAAGAGGTCGTCGGCGAGCGCGAGGTGCGCGGCCGTCGCCCGCGCTCCACCCGCGATGCCCGTGACGCCGCGACCGATCAGCGCGGGCGTGTTCGGCATCGCGCGCACGACGGGGTTCGGCACGACGTCCTCCATGGCCGCGGTCGTGATGCCCGCGGCGACGCTCACCACGAGCGCGTCGGGGCGCAGGCTCGGGGCCAGCTCGGCCAGCACCGTCGTGATCTGCGCGGGCTTCACGCCCAGCAGCACGAGCCCCGCATCCGACACCGCCCAGGTGTTGGCGGCGCTGTCGTGCTCGGTCGCCCGCGCCTCGACGCCGTTCGCGCGCAGCGCGGCGGCCGAGGCCTCAGAGCGTGTCGTCGCGCGGAGGCCAGGGAGCCGGACGCCCGGCGCGCGGAGGCCAGCGAGGATGGCGCCGCCCATCGACCCGGTTCCGATGATGGCGACGGCGGGGAGGGAGGCGTTCACACGTCGAGTGTAGGTTGGAGGGCGCCCACCGTTCCGACGAGCGACGCACGAGGAGGCCGGCATGCAGGCAGCGGCGATCCAGGAGGTGCTGCTGGCGACGGCCGGCATCCAGACGGTCGAGTCGGTCGGGGTGCATCCGCTGGCCGCCGGCGGCCTGCTCGTGACCGCGCGTCTCGGCTTCGGCCCCAGCACCCCGAACGGCGAGGTGGTGGCCCTTCTCGAGGTGGCGCGCACGGAGATCCGCGCGATCGCCCCGGAAGCGAGCGCGGTCGTGCTCGAGCCCGTGGTCGCGGGGCCGCGCGACGACGCGAATCCGCCCACCGACGTGTTCGTCATCCGCGGCGCGAACTGAGCTCGTTCTTGGCCGCGCGCCGATAGCCTGGCGACGAGCGCACAGACGCGCCCCGATCACCCGAAGGGTTCACCGCCATGGACATCCTCCACTCCGTCATCCTCGTCGGCCACTTCATCGGCCTCGCCGCGATCGTCGGCCCGTTCCTCATGCAGGCCCGCTGGAAGGGGCAGTACGCGTTCCCGGTTGTGCTCGGCGGCGCGATCACGCAGCTGGTCACGGGCATCCTGCTGACCGGTCTCGCCGAGATGGGAGAGGACGAGGGGCCGCTCAACTACGCGAAGATCGGCGTGAAGCTGACCATCGCGACCGTCATCTTCGTCGCGGCCCTCCTCGGCTTCCTCAAGCAGCGCAAGGCTCAGGGCGGCGGCGGCCGTGAGCTGCTGCCCTTCTTCCACGCCGCCGGCGGCCTCGCGCTCGTCAACATCGCCCTCGCCGTCTTCTGGTGATCGGCACGCGCGCGCACCGCCCGAGGCGCCGATGAGCGCCTCGGGCGGTGCGCGCGCCATCATCGCGGCGCTGCTCGCCAACACCGGCATCGCCGCCACGAAGTTCATCGCCTACCTCGTCTCCGGCTCGAGCGCCATGCTCGCCGAGAGCGTGCACTCCGTCGCCGATGCCGGCAACCAGGTGCTGCTGCTGGTCGGGCAGCGCCGGTCCCGGCGCGCGGCCGATCAGGAGCATCCCTTCGGGTACGGGCGCGAACGCTACGTCTCCGCGTTCGTCGTCGCGATCATCCTCTTCTCGGTCGGCGGCATGTTCTCGCTGTACGAGGGCGTGCTGAAGCTCGGCGAACCGCACCCGATCGAGAACGCCTGGCTGCCCATCACCGTGCTGCTGATCGCCATCGGGCTCGAGACCTACTCGCTGCGCACGGCGGTGCGCGAGTCGAACCACGTGCGCGGGGGCCAGAGCTGGATGGCGTTCATCCGCCGCGCGAAGGCGCCCGAGCTGCCCGTCGTGCTCATGGAAGACGTCGCCGCGCTGCTGGGCCTGACGTTCGCGCTGGCCGGCGTGGGGCTCACCGTGCTGACCGGCGATCCGGTGTGGGACGCCATCGGCACGATCCTCATCGGCGCCCTCCTCGTGCTCGTGGCGATCGTGCTCGGCATCGAGACGAAGAGCCTGCTGGTCGGCGAGGGCGCCACGGCCGATGACGCCGCCGCCATCCGCGACGCCCTGCGCGCCCATGATCTCGTCGTCGCGCTCGTGCACATGAAGACGCTGCACCTCGGCCCGGAGGAGCTGCTCGTGGCCGCCAAGGTGGCCTTCCGTGCCGGAGCGACGCTCGAGCAGGTCACCGCGGCGATCGACGAGCTCGAGCGCGCGGTGCGGGCCGCCGTGCCCAGCGCCCGGGTCATCTTCATCGAGCCGGGGCTCGCCACCACCCCCGCTGTCGGCGAGGCGCGGCTCAGCGCCGAGCGCTGAAGAACGCGGCGAGCAGGGATGCGCACTCCTGCTCGTCGACCCCGCCGACCACCTCGCCCACGCGGTGCGGCAGCCGCCGCTCGCGCAGCAGGTCGACCACGCTACCCGCGGCTCCGGCCTTCTCGTCCCACGCGCCGAACACGACGCGGTCGATGCGCGCGGCCAGGATCGCACCCGCGCAGAGCACGCACGGTTCGAGGGTGACGACGAGCGTGCATCCGCTCAGCTGCCAGTCGCCCCGCGACGCCGCCGCCTGTCGTAGCGCGACCACCTCGGCGTGCGCGGTGGGGTCAGCGCCCTTCTCGCGCTCGTTGCGGCCGCGGCCGATGATCGCCCCCGCCTCGTCGAGCACGATCGCACCGACCGGCACGTCGTCGCTGGCGAGGGCGGCGCGGGCCTCGACGAGCGCCGCGGCCATCGCCGCGCGATCGCTCTCGGTGACCGTCGTCATGACCCGCCCTTCCGTTAGATTGAGCCTATGCGAGTCCACGTTGCCGACCACCCGCTGATCACGCACAAGCTGACGGTGCTGCGCGATCAGACCACTCCGTCGGCCACGTTCCGGGCCCTCACCGAAGAGCTGGTGACCCTGCTGGCCTACGAGGCCACACGGCACGTGCGCACGCACGAGGTGACGATCCAGACTCCGGTCGCGCAGACGGTGGGCCTCGCCATCAGCGAGCCGCGGCCGCTCATCGTGCCGATCTTGCGCGCGGGTCTCGGCATGCTCGAGGGCATGGTCAAGCTGGTGCCGAGCGCTGAGGTCGGCTTCCTCGGGATGGTGCGCGACCACGACACGCTCGAGCCGAGCGTGTATGCCGAGCGGCTTCCCGACCACCTCGAGGGTCGGCAGTGCTTCGTGCTCGACCCCATGCTCGCGACCGGTGGCTCGCTGCTGGCCGCGATCGAGTTCCTGTTCGAGCGAGGCGCCGACGACGTGACCGCGGTGTGCATCCTGGGCGCGCCCGAGGGCCTGGAGATGATCGAGAAGGCGACGGCGGGCCGCGACGTCACGATCGTGCTCGGCGCGCTCGACGAGAAGCTCAACGAGAAGGGCTACATCGTGCCGGGCCTCGGCGATGCCGGTGACCGCCTGTACGGCACGGTGGGCTGAGCCTGCCCTGACTTGACGGTCTTCCGGCGGCTCGGGGATACTGAGCCGCATGACCGTCACCGCGAATCTCCTGACCGCCCGCGAGGCCGTGGAGACCGCTGGCATGATGATGCCGGCGAGCGCTGACGCCTGCTGTCGAATGTGCGCCTGATCGCCTGACCGCCCGAGTCGTGCCCCTCTGCCGATCCATCGCCTGACGATGTCCGATCGCGACGAGCGCCGACTCTCCGCTCCGGCTCCGGATGCTCCGGGCCGCGACGCGCGCACCCTCGACTCACCCGCTCCGAACGCTCGACCGCCGCGCGGCGAACCGTTCGACTCCGCAGAAAGCGTCTCCTCCATGTCGCTCGCCGCTCTCTCCCCCCGTCCGACCACCTCCCGTCCCGCCGCCGCCCCCGCTCCGGGTGTCGTGGCACCGCCCGCCCCCGCCCCGGGTGCATCGGCCGCCCCGCGCCTGCGCGCGGTACCCGATGGCACCGAGGCCCGCGGCTTCGTGCTCTACGTCGGTCTCGACGAAGCGAAGGCCGCCGCCGCGGGAATCGACCTCGGCCGCCTGGTCACCGAGTTGAAGCGGCTCACCGCCGAGCTCGCGCCGACAGCCGAGACGCACGCCGCCGTCGCTCTCGCCCCGGCGGGTGCGGGCGGCCGCGACGTCGATGTCGTGCGGCTCGCCCTGCAGGATCCGTCGGCCCTCGCCCGCTACCGCCGCACCGACGAGGCTCCCACCGAGCCGGTCGCCGAGGGCGTCGTCATCGACATCTCGCGCAAGCGAGTGCTGCTCGATGGGGAGACCGCGGCGCTCACGTACAAGGAGTTCGAGCTGCTGCAGTACCTGGTGCTGCGCGAGGGCCGCACCATCGAGCGCGCCGAGCTGATCAGCGCGCTGTGGGCCGACGGCGCCGAGGGCGATGACGACGTGCCGAACGAGCGCACGATCGACGTGCACGTGCGTCGGCTGCGCGCGAAGCTCGGCGGCTACGACGACATCGTGCGCACGGTGCGCGGCGCGGGCTACCGCTTCGACCGCCACGCGGACGTGTCGATCCGGTACGCGTCGACGCCGAGCCCCGACTTCTTCTGACCGGCGCGGATCGCCCTCGCCCGCCCGACGGGGCGCTCGGGCGACGCATCGGGGATCCCCAGGAAAAATAACGGAACGATAACTAGACACCGTTATCTTTCCGTTATACATTCGTCATGCGTCGATCGTTTGCTGTGGCGGGAGACGCGGAATGTGATTGCAGGACACTCTTGGTGCAAGGGAAGAGGGCCGGTCGCTCGCCTCAGCGACCGGCCCTTCGCCATTCCTGGCCGCGCACAGATCGCACGCGAATGGCCCATTCCGACGCATAGAGTTGGCGCATGACGGAGAAGGCGCTCGCGGTCGACGCGTGGGAGGCACTGTTCCGCGCCCAGGTCTCGGTCCTGCGGCAGCTCACAGCGGAGTTCCCCACCAACGAGATCTCGTTCACCGAGTACGACGTGCTGTTCAACCTGTCTCGGGCGGACGGCCGTCGGCTGCGCATCCGCGACCTGATCCCGCACCTCCTGCTGAGCCAGCCCAGCGTCAGCCGCCTCATCGACCGCCTCGCCCAGCGCGGCCTCGTCGAGAAGCTGCCCGACGCGACCGACGCGCGCGGCACGATCGTCGCCCTGACCCCGGCCGGCTACGAGCTGTTCAAGCGGGTCGCGGTCAACCATGTGGAGTCGATCTCGCGGCGGGTCGGCGGGCGGCTCTCGCCCGACGAGCTCGCCGAGCTGACCGCGCTCTGCCGGCGCTTGCGCGACTGAGTCTCCACGCGCGGGTGCGGCACCGAGATGCCGCGACCGCGCGGCCCGACCCCCGGCGAATTCGCGGCGGGCGGCGCTAGCTGTAGTTCCTAGGGACGTTGTTCATGCCGCCGCGAGGACGGTCATGGGCGCCTTGTGGCCGAGGGAACCGTGGGGTCGCTGAGTGTTGTAGTAGCGCACCCATTCTGGCAGCACCGCTCGTCGGTGGTCACTGTCGCGGTAGGTCGCCGCGTACGCCCATTCCCGCAACAGCGTCTGGATGAACCGTTCGGCCTTGCCGTTCGTGCGCGGCCGGTACGGGCGCGTGCGAATATGCACCAGCCCCACCTCGGCGCACGTTGCCGCCCACAGCCGGGAGACATACGCGGACCCGTTGTCGGTCATCACCTCCTGCACGATCACGCCATGCCGGGCGAACCACGCGATCGCGCGGTGCAGGAACCCGACCGTGGTCGCAGCCGTCTGGTCAGGCAACACCTCCACGTAAGACAGTCGGGTCGCATCATCGACGGCGACATGCACCGCCTCCCAACCGGCTTTCCGACTGCGTCGGTCTGCTCCCTGGCCGAGGGCGCGTTTGCCGGGGCGGCGGAAGCGGCCCAACGTCTTGATGTCCAGGTGGATCAGCTCCCCGGCATGGCGACGGCAATACCGGTTCGCCGGCTCGACGGGCTCCAACTTCGACAGTCGGTTCAACCCGACGCGGGCCAGCACCGCGCAGACTGTCGAGACCGCCATCTGCAGGATCGCAGCGATCGTGGACGCCGTTTTGCGCAGTGTTCGCAGGCGCACGATGGCCGCTTCAACACTGGCTGGGGTCTTCTTCGGGGACGACTTCGGCCGTGACGACCGGTCAGCGAGGGTTTCGCCGGCATCGAACCGGGCCAACCATTCGTAGGCGCGACGTTCGCTGATCCCGCCCGCGAAGGCCGCGTCGGCGACCTTCCAGTTCAGCTCGCGAACGCGTCGACACAGCAGTCGTCGACCTTCAACAGACAAACGGGCATTAGCGTGAAGCTCCATCGGGCTCCTTCAGGTGAGAGCGACTAGACACCCTCAAGCCTGGAGGAGCCCGACCTGAACAACGTCCCTAGGAACTACAGCTGATATGTGACTGATTCCTGTCAAGTGGCAGGGGAAAGAGCGCCCGGAGTGATCATGCTTCGGGCGCTCTTTCGTGTGGTCGGCGCGGGCGGTGTGGGTGTCGTGCGTGTCGTGGGCGACGCGCGGTCAGACTGATATGCGCGGGTTGGTTACCGCAGGACGTGCTGTTCGGCTGGAGCGGTTCCGCTTGTCTAGGATCGAGCGTCGCCTGCCCTTCGGGCGGGCTGCTCATAGCTGTTCCGCGGGTCGCTCCTCGCGCTGCCGTCACCTGCCGTCTGAACCGACCGGTCAGGGGGCCCAGGTCAGTCGGGCATCACAGCCAGGGACCAGCACCAGCCGGCGAGCTCGCGGGCGATGGCGACGTTCGCGATCGTGGGCCGCTTCTTGCGTGCGGTGAAGTGCTGCCATTTCTGATGCAGGCGCCGGTTGCCGTCGTCGCCGCGGGACACGGCGAGGCTGGGCGCGGCAGCCCACCGGGCCTGCATCACCGCTCCGGGCCGATAGGGTTTGCGGTGATGCCAGGCGGCCTCGACCAGCAGGCGGCGGGCGTGAGTGTTGCCGGTCTTGGTGATCGAGCCTTGCGAGCGTGACTGTCCGGAGGAGTGCTCTGAGGGCACCAGCCCGACGAACGCGCCGATGCTGGATCCGGTGAAGCGCTCCCAGTTGCCGATCTCGACCGCGAGGCCGAACCCGGTCAAGGTCGAGATCCCGCGCAAGCACCCCAGGCGTCGCACCACGGGCGCGTAGTTGCTGGTCGCGGCCATCTGCTCGATGATCGCGTCGAGTCGGTCTTTGCGGGCGCGCACCTGCTGCACTGCTTCGTAGTCGGCATCGAACGCGGCCTGCAGTCCGGGATGGTCGAACCTTTGCCGGCGCAGCCAGGCATCATGCGCGCCGGTCCACGCCTGCTTGCCGTCATAGATGATCCCGTGGCGCAACAGCAGCTTCGAGAGCCGATGCCGTGCAGCCATCAGCTCACCCCGATTGTCCTCTCGTGCTCGCACCAGGTCGCGTGCGGTTTCCTGCTCGATCGTGGGCACGGCAACCGCGACGATCTCTCCCAGTCGCAGCAGTCTTGCCAAATGCATCGCGTCCCTGGCGTCGGTCTTGACTCGCTCCCCGACCGGGCGCTGCAACTTCGACGGCGCCGCCACGAGGCACTCGATGCCTGCGGCGGTGAACAAGCGGGCCAGAGCGAACCCGGTCGGCCCGGCCTCATACGTCACCGCTGCCGGCTGCGGCAGGCTCCGCACCCACTCCAGCACTGCCGCGGGGTCGTAGCCGAAACGGTGACGGATCACTTCCCCAGTGTCCTCGTCGATCGCGCATCCCACGACGCTGCGGGCGTGCACGTCCAGACCGACGCTCGTACGCTGGATTCTCAACTGGGGCCTCCATTCGCCTGGTGGACAGGCCAGCCCTCAACGGCTGGCAACCCACGAATACGCGAATCGAGGCCCCAGCCTCAAGAACCAGACCGAAGACCCATATCGTCTAGGCGTCGCACCACCGGGAGAGCCCGCGGAGCCATCGGCTCCGCGGGCTCTCCCCGTTCGGGGGTCTGGCGGGCGGGCGGGCCCGGGGGTTGGATGTCGCTCGTGCGGGTTCGCAGAGCGGGATCGACGGGCGGTCGTCCACGGGTCGCTGGGCGTCCGGGGCCCCCGGACGATCGGGGTTTCACGCTCATCGAGCTGCTCGTGGTCATCCTGATCGCCGGCATCCTGGCGGCGGTCGCCGTGCCTGTCTTCCTCGGCGCGCTCGATCAGGCGCGGGCGTCGTCCACCCAGGCCGCGCTCGCGACCGCCCGCCTCGCCGTCACTCTCGCCGTCGTCGAGGAGGGTCAGCTGCCGACGCTCGCCGAGCGCGACGCGATCCTCGCGGGGGCGGCCGACCCCGCGGTGACCCTCGATATGACCGGCACCGGCACCGACTTCTGCCTCGCCGCGACCCACGATCAGCTCGTCGACACGTGGGCAAGCACCCAGCGCGTCGTGCCGACCCAGGGCGCTTCCTGCGCGCTCGACGGCTCGATCATCCTGCCCTGAGCCACCTCCGCGAGCAGTCGCTCCGAATACCGTGCACGCCCGGGCATCCGCGTGGGGCTGATGTTAACAATGTGACTGGTGTGGACTACCCCCGAACACGGGACTATTGTCGGCAGTACGGCGTGTCGTACCGTGACGGTCTGGCAGTCCGTGCAAGCCCCTCGCGCTCGAGCGGCTTGCATCCAGGGGGGAGGGTTCTGCCGTGGTATCCGTGAGTGAAGTGCTCATCATCCGTGGGCTGCTGCCCATCGAGTCGCTCGACAAGGTGCGCGACGAGGGCGACGAGGCCGTCGTCGGCGAGTTTCTCGAGCGCGGGCTCGTGAGCCCCGCGCAGGTCGCCTCCGCCAAGGCCGAGGTCGCCGGTCTCTCGTTCGTCGAGCTCGCCGAGTACCCGGTCGACCGCACCGCGGTGGCGATGGTCCCTGCGGCCCTGTGTCGACGGCACAGCGTGCTGCCCATCCACGCCACGGCCACGACGATCACGCTCGCGATGGTCGAGCCGGGCGACGTGCTCGCCATGGATGACGTGCGGGCCATCACCCGCATGCACGTCGTCGCGGTCGTCGCCGAGAAGAACGACCTTCTCGCCGCCATCAACCGCTTCCACCGCGCTGACAGTGAGCTGAGCGACCTCACGACCGCGATCGAGGAGGAGTCGGCCCCCTCGTCCTCCGACGAGATCGCGGTGCGCGAGGCCGACGCCGACGACGCCCCGATCGTGCGGTTCGTGAACCTCATCATCGGCCAGGCGATCCAGGATCTCGCCTCCGACATCCACATCGAGCCGGGCGAGTTCGAGATGCGCGTGCGGTACCGCATCGACGGCGTCCTCCACGACGTCCAGCAGGCGCCGAAGAACATCCAGAACGGCGTCATCTCGCGCCTCAAGATCATGAGCGACATCAACATCGCCGAGCGCCGGCGCCCGCAGGACGGCCGCATGTCGGTGCAGCACGGCGGGCAGGTGATCGACCTCCGCGTCGCGACACTGCCCACGGTCTGGGGCGAGAAGGTCGTCATGCGCATCCTGGACAACAACGCGACCCAGCGCGACATCTCCGATCTCGGGATGCTCGAGCGCAACCTCTCCGTCTACCGCGGCTCGTACACCAAGCCCTACGGCATGATCCTCGTCACCGGGCCGACCGGTTCGGGAAAGTCGACCACCCTCTACACGACGCTGCACGCGGTGGCGCGCCCCGAGATCAACGTCATCACGGTCGAGGACCCGGTCGAGTATCGAATGGCCGGCATCAACCAGGTGCAGGTGAACCCGAAGGCGGGCCTGACGTTCGCGAGCGCCCTGCGCAGCATCCTGCGCTCCGACCCCGACGTCGTCCTTATCGGTGAGATCCGCGACCAGGAGACCGCCCAGATCGCGATCGAGGCCGCCCTCACCGGCCACCTCGTGCTATCGACCCTGCACACGAACGACGCGCCGAGCGCCATCACGCGCCTCATCGAGATGGACATCGAGCCGTTCCTGGTCGGCTCGGCGCTCGACTGCGTGGTCGCCCAGCGACTGGCTCGCCGACTCTGCGACCGCTGCAAGCAGCTGCAAGAGTACGAGCCCCCGCACCTCGACAGCCTCGGCTTCGGCCGCCGTGAGGATGAGCTCTCGCCGCGGTTCTACCACGCGGTCGGGTGCTCGGCCTGCTCGGGCACCGGGTACCGCGGCCGACTGGCCCTCCACGAGGTCATGATGGTCTCGGAGGAGATCGAGCGTCTCGCGGTCGCCCGCGCGTCGAGCATCGAGATCATGCAGACGGCGACCGAGCAGGGCATGCTGACCTTGCGGCAGGACGGCTGGGCGAAGGTCCGGGCCGGCCTGACCTCGATCGAGGAAGTGCTGCGCGTCGTCGCCTGACGCGCAGCGGCAGAAGGAGCAGAACATGACGGACTCGCTCGGGCTCGGGCCCGCCGTGGACCAGGGCGGCGCCCCGCGCCGCGTATGGTCGGTCACCGCCGATGACGGGGCCGTTGCCGTGGCCGCGCAGGCTGCGGCGCAGGCCGCCGCGCCGCCGCCGGCAGGGCCGATGGGCGCTCCTGTGCTCGCGCCGCCCCCGCCCGTCGGGGTGCCCACTGTCTCGCCGCTGCCCGATCTCGCGACCGGTGCGCCGCATCTCGCCCCGCCGCCCCCGGTCGGGCAGCAGGCGTACACGGCGCCGCCGCCCGCTGCTCCGGTCGCGACCGCTGCCACGCCCTCCGTGACGACCGCGGCTGTGGATGCTCCGCCTCCGCTCGGCGCGGCCGCCCTGCCCGCGCCGCCGCCCCTGGGCTCGGCGCAGGCCATGACGGGCATCCACCCGGCCCTGCTCGCGGCGCTCGATGACGTCGTCGCCCGCGGAGGGTCCGACCTGCACGTGGCCGCGGATGCGCCGCCCATGGTGCGCGTCGATGGCGAGCTCACCCCGGCCACCGGCTCGACGATCTGGAGCCGCGACGATGTCACCGCGATGCTCGAGACGATCATGAACGAGCACCAGCGGGAGGTCTTCGCGCGCGAGTGGGAGCTCGACTTCGCCATCAGCCCGCGCGGCGACTTCCGCTTCCGGGTGAACTTCTACAAGGACCGCGACGCGATGGCGGCCGCCTTCCGTCTCATCCCGACCGAGATCAAGTCGCTCAAGCAGCTCGGCGTGCCCGGTGTGGTGGCGAAGTTCGCCGCGCTCCCGCGCGGGCTGGTTCTCGTCACCGGGCCGACCGGCTCGGGCAAGTCGACAACGCTCGCCGCGCTCATCGACCTGGTGAACAAGACGCGTGCCGACCACATCGTCACGATCGAGGACCCGATCGAGTTCGTCCACCGCAACCAGCGCGCGCTCGTCAACCAGCGCGAGGTCGGCTCCGACACGCACTCCTTCGCCGACGCGCTCAAGCGCGTGCTGCGGCAGGACCCGGATGTGATCCTCATCGGCGAGCTCCGCGATCTCGAGACGGTCTCGACCGCGCTCACCGCGGCCGAGACCGGCCACCTCGTCTTCGCGACGCTGCACACGCAGTCGGCCGCGCAGACGATCGACCGCATCATCGACGTCTTCCCGCCGCACCAGCAGGGCCAGGTGCGCTCGCAGCTCGCGCTCACCCTGCAGGGTGTGGTCTGTCAGACGCTGCTGCCGCGCGCCACCGGCCAGGGCCGCATTATCGCGACGGAGATCATGATGACCACGGGCGCCATCGCCAACCTGATCCGCGAGGGCAAGACCTACCAGATCACCTCGGCGCTCCAGGCGGGCCGCGATGCCGGCATGCACACGATGGACCAGCACCTCGCCGACCTCGTGAACAGCCACATGGTCACCCACGAGGCCGCGCAGGCGAAGATGCAGGACCCCGAGAACTTCAATCGTCTCGTCCATCGTGCCGCTCCTGACGGCGCCCCGGCGGGTCAGCCGTTCGCCGACGGATTCGGGGGTGCCCGGTAATGGCGGCGACTCTCACCTTCGCCTACACGGGCCGCGACTCCAGCGGCAAGGTCGTCAAGGGCCGCGTCGATGCAGCGGGCGAGGCCTCGGTCGTCTCGCGCCTGCGCACCATGGGCATCGCCCCCATCTCGATCGAGCAGGTGACCGGCGGCACGGGCCTCCAGCGCGAGATCTCGTTCGGCGGGCTCTTCGACAAGAAGGTCAGCATCAAGGACCTCGCGGTGATGAGCCGCCAGCTCGCCACCATGATCAGTGCCGGTCTGCCGCTGCTGAAGGCGCTGACGATCCTCGCCGACCAGTCGGAGAACCCGAAGCTCGCGTCCACGCTCGACGAAGTGCGCTCGGGGGTCGAGGAGGGCAGCACGTTCTCCGACAGCCTGGCGAAGCATCCGCGCATCTTCCCGCCGATCTTCGTCAATCTCGTCCGCGCGGGCGAGGTCGGCGGCTTCCTCGAGACCTCGCTCGACTCGATCGCGAAGAATTACGACAAGGAGGTCGAGCTCAAGGCCACGATCAAGTCGGCGCTCACCTATCCGGTCGTCGTCCTGATCATGGCGCTGCTCGCCGTCGTCGGCATGATCCTGTTCATCGTCCCGGTCTTCGACGACCTCTTCAAGGATCTCGGGGGAGAGCTTCCGCTTCCCACGCGCATCCTCGTCGTCATCTCGCAGAACATGGTCTGGCTCGGGCCGCTCGTGATCGTCGCCATCATCGTCGGCACGATCTGGTGGCGCGCCAACCGTCACACCCCGAAGTTCCGCTCGGTGTGGGAGCCCGCGCTGCTCAAGATGCCCGTGTTCGGCGAGCTGTTCAAGAAGATCGCCATCGCCCGCTTCACGCGCAACTTCGGCACGATGATCGGCGCCGGCGTGCCGATCCTGCAGGCGCTCTCGATCGTCGGCTCGACCTCCGGCAACTGGCAGGTCGAGCAGGCGGTGCAATCGGTGCAGGACTCGGTGCGGCAGGGGCGCTCGATCGCCGCGCCGCTCGCGACCGAGCCGATCTTCCCGACCATGGTCACCCAGATGATCGCCGTCGGCGAGGACTCGGGTGCGCTGGAGACCATGCTCGAGAAGATCAGCGACTTCTACGACAGCGAGGTGCAGAGCACGACCGAGGCGCTCACCTCGCTGATCGAGCCGCTCATGATCGCCTTCCTCGGCGTCATCCTGGGTGGCATGATCGTGGCGCTCTACCTTCCGATATTCGACGTCTTCAACCAGATCTAATCGACACGCCGCACTGTCCCCCGCACGGGGGATGCCCTGAAGGGGCTGGGAGTGGCACAGTAATCACCTGGGGGGCCGGTTTCATGTTCCGTGGGGGGCCCACCTGTCAACCTTCACTTGATGGGAAAGGAAACGGACACATGTCCATTCGCACTGCTCTGCAGAACCGCCTCGAGCGCATCGAGAACGACGAGAAGGGCTTCACCCTGATCGAGCTTCTCGTCGTCGTCATCATCATCGGCATCCTCGCCGCGATCGCCGTCCCGGTGTTCCTGGGCCAGCAGGCGCAGGCGCAGAACTCGGCCGCCATCTCCGACCTCGCCACCGCCAAGGTCGCCGTGGTCAGCTCGCTGGTGTCCGACCCCGACGGCCCCGACGCCGCTCTCGCCGGCGCCGCTCCGCAGGCGCTCACCGACCTGGGCTTCCCGGGCAGCGTCGAGATCGCCACCGGTGGTCTGAACTTCTGCCTCGAGGCCGTCAGCGCCAGCGGCGCCGTCTTCAGCGTCGGCCCCGGCGCTGCGGGCCCCGCTGAGGTCCCCTGCCCGTAATCCGGAGCAGATCGTCACGATCGATCGGATGGGGCCGCCCCTGGGCGGCCCCATCTGCCGATTCTCGGGCGAATCGGTCACACTAGAGCGACCGAATCTCGACAACTGAACAGACACGCACCATCGCGACAGGATCGGGGGGATCACTATGACGCAGCAGCGAGCACTCGCTCCGCGTGCCGTCGTGCCCGCCGACGCCCGTCGCGCCGCCGCGGATGATCGCGGCATCGGACTCATCGAGATCATCATCTCGATGTTCCTGATCTCCCTCCTGGCGATCGCCTTCGTCCCGGTCCTCGTCACGGCCCTCCGCGCCTCCGAGGTCAACTCGACGAGCGCGACCGCGAACCGTCTCGTGTCGCAGGCGATCGACGCGGCCCGGACGCGCGGGGCGGCCGACTGCGCGGGCGCCCAGCTGCTCAACGCGACGAGCGACACCGTCGACGCCCAGGGCGTCACTCTCCGGGTGGTCACGTCGGTGCCCGCTGTCGCGTCGTGCACGGACGGCACGGCGATGCGCGTCACCGTCGTCGCGTTCGATCTGGCCGACGCGACCCGCACACCGATCGCTGACGCGCGCACCCTCATCTACCTGGACGGCACGCCGTGAGCGCCGTCGTGATGCGCCGACAGAGCCGCGCCGCCGCCCGCACCGCCGACGACCGCGGATTCACGCTCATCGAGCTCCTCATCGCCTCGGCGCTCTTCGGCGTCGTCATCACGATCGTCGCGAGCGTGGTCATCAGCGCCATCCAGGCCGACCGCACCGTGCGCGACGTGACCGGCTCGACCACCGACGGCCAGCTCGTGGCGAACAGCGTCGAGCAGATCGTGCGCAACTCGACCGCCGTCCAGGTGACCCCGATCTCCGGCGGGCAGTCCGTCACCGTGCGGGTGCGCACCACCGCCGGCGGCACCGCACGCTGCCACGCCTTCTTCTACGACGCGACCCTCGGCCAGGTCTACCAGCGGTCGAGCACGTCGCTGATCACGGCGCCCACCCCCGGAGCCGTCGGCTCCGAATGGACTGTCGTGAGCGCTGGAATCGAGCCCGTCATCGGCAGCGGTGGAACCCCGCAGCCGGTGTTCGCCGCGCAGGGCACGCGCGGCGTGGCCGTGAACTTCACCGTCGACGGGGACGCCGGCCCCGCATCCCTCTTCGTGACGGCCGCCACTGGCCGTGGTCCTCAATCGAATGCGAGCCCGCAATGCTTCTGATCAGCCCTCTGCGCCGCAGCCTCCGCCGCATCGATCGCCTCGGCCGTGCCGACGGCGAGCGCGGCAACGCCATGATCGCCGTCATCGGCCTTCTCGCCGTGACCTCGATCATCACGATGACGGTCACCAGCGCCACGGTGCAGGCACTCGGCTTCACGTCCCTCACGCGGGCCAGCGTGCAGTCGAACGCCGCCGCCGAGGCGGGCGTCGACGCGATGATCGCGGCGCTCTTCGCCGACGACTGCCCTGCCTCCGGCGAGCTGACGGCGACCCAGGGCTCGGTCGACCCGGCGCTCACCGGTGCCGCTGCCGCGGCGCCCTTCTTCGAGTCCACCATCGCCTACCGCATCAGCACGGCGGCGGCCTGGACCGCCGGCTGTCCGATCGATGCCGCGACGCAGATCCGCATCCAGTCGGTGGGCTTCGCAGCCGACGAGGGTGTCGCCGAGTCGGCTTCGGCCGGTGACGCCTCGGCCGTGCAGGCCATCTACACCTGGCGCCCCGGTGCGAACACCGCGGCGGTGACGGGTGCCGCGGTCTTCAGCTACGGCACGCCGGGTCTCGCGAACAGCCTCGAGCTGCTCTCCTTCAACGGCAACCAGGCCAACGTCATCGTCGCTGAGGGCAACATCCTCTGCAGCAACAGCGTGTACGTTGAGGGCGATATCGTCGCCGCGAACGGCAACATCCAGCTCGACAACACCTGCAGCGCCGGGGGCAATGTCTGGGCGTCGGGCACCGTGACGCTGCAGGGCAACAAGACCATCGGCGGAGATGTCATCGCCGCCGGCACCGGACTCACGCGCATCGACCCGAGCACCACGATCGAGGGCGGTGTCTACGCCCGCGGCGAGATCGACAGCTGGGGCCAGCGCTGCACGACCGGTGCGACGGGCTGGGACGCTGCCGGTGACGCCTGCTCGGTGGCGCGCACGACGGGCGCCGACCCGGTGTTCTACAACCGCGCCGATGTCGTGGCGCCCACGCGTCCGCCGTGGGTCGACGTGAACTTCGTCGCCGCCGACTGGCAGTCGCGCGGCTGGACGGTGCGCACCTGGGGCGGCTCCTGCATCATCGACAACAAGACGGTGAGCTCGGCGGCGGTGACCGCGATCAGCGGGTACACGACACCGACCGTCATCGATGCTCGCGCCTGCTCGTCGTTCACGATCTCGTCGAGTGCCAAGTGGAAGCTGACCATGCGCACCGACATCACGTTCATCCTGCCGCGCACCGCGAACATCGAGGACTTCACCGCGGTCTCGAACGGGAGCATCGACCGCGCCCTGCGCTTCATCACGCCGGACACGGTGGCGGACGGCAAGCCCACCAGCACCGGCTGCGGCCGCATCGACATCAACAACCAGAACGAGCTCGAAGCGCCCATCGCGGTCATCGTTTACACGCCGTGCCCGGTGTTCAATAGCAACAGCCTCACTTGGCGCGGGCAGTACTACGCCTCGAACGTGTCCTTCTCGAACAACAGCGAGCTCACCTACGTGCCGATCGGCATCCCCGGGTTCGACCTCGGCAATGGCGCGGGCGGCCCCGGTGGCGGCGGCGCGGTCGGCGGCGAGCCGCTGCCCGGCACCCCTGGCGACCTGATCGAGTACACCGACATCGACGTTCCTGCGTGATGAATCCGTCCACCTCCGTGACGCACGGGCGCCGATGACGGTCGTCATGCCGCTCATCGTCGGGGTGCTCGGTGCCGCGATCGGTTCTTTCCTCAACGTCGTGATCCACCGGGTGCCGCGCGGCCTCTCGGTGGTCTCCCCGCCGAGCGCGTGCCCGAGCTGCGCGGCGCCGATCCGGCCTGGCGACAACATCCCCGTGCTCTCCTGGCTCCTTCTGCGTGGGCGCTGCCGGTCGTGCGCGGCGCCCATCGCGGCGCGCTACGCGGTCGTCGAGCTCGCCACGGCCCTGAGCTTCGCCGGGCTCGCCGCCCTCGTCGCGCCGCGCATCCTCGCCGCAACGACCCCGGCCGACGTCGCGGCTGCGGTGCTCGAGCTGGTCGCGCTGCTGTGGTTCGCCGGCATCAGCATCGCCCTGACCGCGATCGATCTCGAGACCCATCGCCTCCCCGACCGGATCGTGCTGCCCTCCTATGCCGTGCTCGCGGTGCTGCTCGGTTCCGCCGCGCTCCTCACCGGAGCGGGGGAGGCGGCTGGGCGGGCCGCGGCCGGGGCGGGCATCCTGTTCATCTTCTACCTCGCTCTCGCGCTCATCTCGCCGCGCGGCATGGGGATGGGCGATGTGAAGCTCGCCGGCGTCATCGGGCTCGTGCTCGGGTGGGTCGGCTGGGAGGCGCTCGCCGTCGGTGCGCTCGGAGCGTTCCTGCTCGGAGGCCTCGCGGCCCTCGTGCTGATCGCGGCGCGCCGGGCGCGTCGCACCACGGGAATCCCCTTCGGGCCGTGGATGCTGGGGGGAGCCTGGATGGGGATCCTGCTGGGTGAGCCGATCGCGCGGGGGTATCTCGCGCTGTTCGGACTGGACTGAGAGGACGGCGATGGCAGGCGGAGTAGTCGGAGTCGACATCGGCAGCTCGATGCTGCGCGCGGTCGAGATCGACGACGCGAGCAAGGCGCGTCCGACGATTGTGCGCGCCCACGAGGTCGCGCTGCCGGAGGGATCGGTGAAGCGCGGCGAGGTGCTCGAGGTGCACACCGTGGCCTCGGCCTTCAAGCGGCTCTGGGCCGCCGGCGGCTTCCGGACGAAGGACATCGCCCTCGGCATCGGCGGGCAGAGCGTCATCGTGCGCGACCTCGCCGTGCCGCGCATGCCGCTCGCCCAGATCAAGGAGTCGCTCCCGTTCCAGGTCCAGGACCTCCTGCCCGTGCCGATCAATGACGCGGTTCTCGACTACTACCCGATCTCCGAGGGTCAGGGTGAGTCGGGTCCGATCGTCAACGGGCTGCTGGTCGCTGCCTTCAAGCAGGCGGTCACGACCAACGTCACCGCCGCGACCCTCGCCGGCCTCAACCCGGTCAGCATGGACCTCCTGCCGTTCGCGATGACCCGCGTGCACACCCTGTCGAGCCCGACCAGCGGGTTCGCGGTGCACATGAACATCGGCGCCAACGCCACCTCGATCGTGATCGTGCAGGCCGGCGTGCCGCTCTTCGTCCGTATCGTGCCCGCGGGGGGCGATGACGCCACGCGCGCCCTCATGACGCGACTGAGCCTCCCGCGCGACCGCGCCGAGGCGCTCAAGCGCGATCTGGGCTTGACCTCCGTCGGCACCACCGACGACGAGCGCATCGCCGCCGAGGTCATCCACGAGGCGACCAGCGAGCTGCTCACCGCGGTGCGCAACACCCTCGCCTACTTCGCCGGTCTGCGCTCGGGCGTGGCCTTCGATCACCTCTCCGTCGCCGGCGGGGCGACCCGGATGCGCGGCTTCGCCAGTGCACTGGCCGAGTCGACGCGCATCTCGGTCGTGCCGGTCAACCCGCTCGCCGGGGTGACCGCCTCGCACACCCTGCGCGGCAAGGCCAGCGACGAGGAGATGCAGACCTGGATCACGGCGATCGGCCTCGCGGTGGGGAGCGGCGCATGAGCAAGCGCGAGAAGTCGGAGGGCGGGGCCCTCATCTACGGCGGCATCCCCCGGGCGAACCTCATGCCGCCGGAGGTCGCGCAGCGCCGACGCGAGTCGACGCGGCGCCGATCACTCATCGCCCTGAGCGGCCTCGTGGTCGCCGTCGTCATCGGCGGGGTCGTCGCCTCGTTCCTGTACGCGGCGGCGGCCGAGCAGCGCCTCGCCGAGGAGCGCCGCATCACCGATCAGCTCCTGGCGACGCAGCTCGAGTACGCCGAGGTCACGCAGATCCGCGGCGACCTCCAGACGATCGTGACGCTCCGGCAGCAGCTGGCGGAGGTCGAGGTGCTGTGGGCGGATGCTCTCGACCCGTACCTCGCGGCGCTGGGCTCCGGCAACGCGGTGTCATCGGTGACCTTCCTCGGCGATCAGGCGGCGCAACCATCGCTCGGGATCGCTGGACCCTTGCGCGAGCCGCGCGTCGCCACCATCTCGATGGTGGTCACAACATCGGAGTCGCCGCGCCCCTGGGTCTGGATTCGCGCGTGGGAGCAGCTCGACACCTTCGCCGATGCCAGCATCGACCGGGTGACCCTCAATGAGGGCAGCAGCTACGACGTCGTCGTGACGATCAACCTCAACGCCGAGGCGCTCTCGCAGCGATTCGCCCCCGAGGGTGCTGATGCGGCCGACGGCTCCGACGGCACCAGTGAGGAGGACGACCAGTGAACTCGGCATCGACCCGTGTCTGGAGCTTCGCCACCGTCCTCCTGATCATCGTCGTGGTCGCTCTCGGGTGGTTCCTCGGCATCTCGCCGAAGCTCGCTGAGGCTGCTCGTTTCGACTCCGACCGCCTCGCCGTGCAAGCGCAGAACGAGGTCACTCGAGCGGCCATCGCCCAGCTCGAGGCCGACTTCGAGCGCATCGAGGAGCTGCGGTCGGAGCTCGCGCTGCTGCGGGCGGAGTTCCCGACGCAGGCCGAGTACGACGACGCGGTGCAGGAGTTCATCACGACGATCCTCGCCGAGGACCTCGTGCTGCAGAACCTGCAGATCAATGAGCCCTCGCCGACGACCGCCGCCGTGCTCGGGCCGGACGAGGTGGTGCCCGAGCCCGAGATCGACGGCACCGGCGTGCTTCCTGCCGGTTCTTTGCTGCTCGTGAGCGTCTCGATCACTGTCTTCGGTCCGCTCGATGCGACGCTCGCGTTCATCGACGAGCTCCAGCGTTCCCCGCGATTCGGTGTGATCCCGACGGCGACCTTCGCGGCCGATGGTGGCGACGGCGGCGGAGAGACCACGATCACGCTCAACATCTACGTCATCTCGGGGGAGGACCTCGTCGAGGTGCCGCCCGTGCCGGAGCCCGAGCCGACGGCGACCCCGACCCCCGGAGCGACCGATCCTGCCGCGACCCCGACGCCGGGCGCGCCGACGCCGACCCCGACCCCGTAGGGCTCCGGGATGCCCGGGCCGGGCATCCCGGACTCCTCGATGGAAGGCGTCCTTGGTAGGGTGGCGCGGTCGCACCCGCGGCGCGACCGCCCGCGAAAGGACGCCTCATGGCAACCACCACTGCTCCTGACGAGAACGCCCCCGACCAGACCGCCCCGGACGAGACCGCTCCCCCCGCCGATGCAGTGAACTCGCCGTCGGCGTCGGAACCGGCCATCGAGCCGACCGTCGAGCCGGCCGTCGAGCCGGCATCGGAGTCGGCACCGGCGGAGTCCGCAGCTCCCGAGCCGGCGGCGCCCGCCGTCGTCTACGTCACCGCTCCGGCCGCGCCGCGCGCCCGCGGCGCCCGCGGCGTCGGTGTGGTGGTCGCTCTCCTCGGCGCGGGGATCTTCGCCGCTCTCTACGGTCTCCTCGCCACCCTGCTGGCGCCCTTCCTGCCGGAGTTCGCCGCCGTCGGCGGCCTGCTGTTCACCGCCACCCCGGCCTTCTGGATCCCCGTCGTGGTCTTCGCACTGGCCTACATCCTGCTGATCGTGATCGTGAACCGCGCCGGGTGGTGGGCGCACGTCCTGGGCGGGTTCCTCGTCGCGATCGTGGTCTGGGTCGGCTTCCTCGGCGCCCAGCTCATCATCGCGGGCGCCGTCGGTGAGGCCCTGCCGGTGGTCGGCGCGGTCGTCGCCACGCAGCTCATGAACCCGGTCGGCTTCCTCGCCGCGATCATCGCACGGGAGGTTCCGGTGTGGGTCGGCTGGATCGTCGCGCGCCGCGGTCGTACGGCCCGCGCCCGCAACGAGGCCGCCCGGGCGGCCTACCAGAAAGAGCTCGCCGAGCACCAGGCCACGGTCAGCGGCCGCACCGCCGTTTGACCCGGCCGGGCGCGCCGTCTATCCTTGGCGGTGTGTGTGCTTCGGCGCGCGGCTGTGTCATGCCGTCGCGCGCGGATGCTCGCACAGAGGGTCCCTCACCCGGCGGCCGCTCCGGCGATCGTCGAGTGACACCCCCACGGCATATCCGTCGGCGGTGAGCCTGCTCACCGCAGCCCACGGATTTCGCGTGAGCCCCGCCCGGCCCTGCCGGTCGGGGGACATCCAACCGCAACCGCTGTCACCGTGCAGCATTCATGAGGAGCACTGTGCCCACTATCCAGCAGCTGGTCCGCAAGGGCCGCTCGCCGAAGGTCTCGAAGACCAAGGCGCCGGCCCTGAAGGCCAACCCCCAGCAGCGCGGCGTTTGCACGCGCGTCTACACCACGACCCCCAAGAAGCCGAACTCGGCTCTGCGGAAGGTCGCTCGTGTGAAGCTCAGCAACGGCACCGAGGTCACCGCCTACATCCCGGGCGAGGGCCACAACCTGCAGGAGCACTCGATGGTGCTCGTGCGCGGTGGTCGTGTGAAGGACCTCCCCGGCGTGCGCTACAAGATCGTGCGCGGCGCGCTCGACACCCAGGCCGTGAAGAACCGCAAGCAGGCGCGCAGCCGCTACGGCGCGAAGATGGAGAAGAAGTAATGCCTCGCAAGGGTCCCGCTCCGAAGCGCCCCGTCGTCGCCGACCCCGTCTACGGGGCGCCGATCGTCAGCCAGCTCGTCAACAAGATCCTCCTCGACGGCAAGAAGGGCCTCGCCGAGCGCATCGTCTACGGTGCGCTCGAGGGAGTCGCCGCGAAGAGCGGCCAGGACGCCGTTGCCGTGCTCAAGAAGGCTCTCGACAACGTGCGCCCCACCCTCGAGGTGCGGTCGCGTCGTGTCGGTGGCTCGACTTACCAAGTTCCGGTCGAGGTCAAGCCGCACCGCGCGAACACCCTCGCGCTGCGCTGGCTGACCTCGTACGCCAAGGCCCGTCGCGAGAAGACGATGACCGAGCGCCTGATGAACGAGATCCTCGACGCCTCGAACGGCCTCGGCGCCGCCGTGAAGCGTCGTGAGGACACCCACAAGATGGCCGAGAGCAACAAGGCGTTCGCTCACTACCGCTGGTAAGCCGAAGGCTTCCCAGCTGGGTAGTGAGCCGAGGTTCGCTAAAGGCGGGGGCCATTTCTGGCCCCCGCTGCGAACCTCGGGTGGCGGCCCGTCCCGGGCCGACACGGGGGAGACCCAGCCACCACGCTCCAGCAATCCAACACTGACGAAATACCGAACGTAAGGACATCCCGTGGCACTCGACGTGCTCACCGACCTCAAGAAGGTCCGCAACATCGGCATCATGGCTCACATCGATGCCGGCAAGACCACCACGACCGAGCGCATCCTCTTCTACACGGGTGTGAACCACAAGATCGGTGAGACGCACGATGGCGCGTCGACGATGGACTGGATGGCGCAGGAGCAGGAGCGCGGCATCACGATCACGTCGGCCGCGACGACCTGCTTCTGGAACAAGCACCAGATCAACATCATCGACACCCCCGGCCACGTCGACTTCACCGTCGAGGTCGAGCGCTCGCTGCGCGTCCTGGACGGCGCGGTCGCGGTGTTCGACGGCAAGGAGGGCGTCGAGCCCCAGTCGGAGACCGTGTGGCGTCAGGCCGACAAGTACGACGTGCCTCGCATCTGCTTCGTCAACAAGATGGACAAGCTCGGCGCCGACTTCTACTTCACCGTCGACACGATCGTGAAGCGCCTCGGCGCCCGGCCGCTGGTCATCCAGCTGCCGATCGGCTTCGAGTCGACCTTCACCGGCGTCGTCGACCTCGTCGAGATGCGTGCCCTGGTGTGGCCCGGCGATGCCAAGGGTGACGTCACCATGGGCGCCGAGTATGAGATCCAGGAGATCCCGGCCGAGCTCAAGGAGAAGGCCGAGGAGTACCGCCAGGCCCTGCTCGAGACCGTCGCCGAGAGCGACGACGTGCTGCTGGAGAAGTTCTTCGGCGGCGAGGAGCTCACGGTCGCCGAGATCAAGGGCGCGATTCGCAAGATGACGATCGCCTCGGAGATCTACCCGGTGCTGTGCGGCTCGGCGTTCAAGAACCGCGGCGTGCAGCCGATGCTCGACGCGGTCGTCGACTACCTGCCGAGCCCGCTCGACGTTCCGGCCACCGTCGCGCACGACCCGCGCGACGAGGAGAAGGAGATCGTCCGCAAGCCCGACGCGACCGAGCCCTTCGCGGCTCTCGCGTTCAAGGTCGCGGTGCACCCCTTCTTCGGTCGCCTCACCTACGTGCGCGTGTACTCCGGCGCGATCGACTCGGGTGCCCAGATCGTCAACTCGACGAAGGGCAAGAAGGAGCGCATCGGCAAGATCTTCCAGATGCACGCCAACAAGGAGAACCCGGTCGAGTCGGTCACCGCTGGCCACATCTACGCGGTCATCGGCCTGAAGGACACCACGACGGGCGACACTCTGTGCGACCCGAACAACCCGGTCGTGCTCGAGTCGATGACCTTCCCGGAGCCCGTGATCGAGGTCGCCATCGAGCCGAAGACCAAGGCCGACCAGGAGAAGCTCGGCACGGCCATCCAGAAGCTGGCCGAGGAGGACCCGACGTTCCGCACCGAGCAGAACGTCGAGACCGGCCAGACCGTCATCAAGGGCATGGGCGAGCTGCACCTCGACATCCTCGTGGACCGCATGAAGCGCGAGTTCAACGTCGAGGCCAACGTCGGCAAGCCGCAGGTGGCCTACCGCGAGACGATCAAGAAGACCATCGAGAAGTATGACTACACCCACAAGAAGCAGACCGGTGGGTCGGGTCAGTTCGCGAAGGTCCAGATCTCGCTCGAGCCGCTCGAGGTCACCCCTGAGACGAGCTACGAGTTCGTGAACGCCGTCACCGGTGGTCGCGTGCCGCGGGAGTACATCCCTTCGGTCGACGCGGGCATCCAGGACGCGATGCAGGTCGGCGTGCTCGCCGGCTTCCCGACGGTGGGCGTCAAGGCGACCCTCATCGACGGCGCCGCGCACGACGTCGACTCCTCGGAGATGGCGTTCAAGATCGCCGGCTCGATGGCCTTCAAGGAGGCTGCGCGCAAGGCGAACCCCGTGCTCCTCGAGCCGCTCATGGCGGTCGAGGTGCGCACCCCCGAGGAGTACATGGGCGACGTCATCGGCGACCTGAACTCCCGCCGCGGTCAGATCCAGTCGATGGATGACGCGACGGGCGTGAAGGTCGTCCGCGCCCTCGTGCCGCTGTCGGAGATGTTCGGGTACGTCGGCGACCTTCGGTCGAAGACGTCCGGACGCGCCGTCTACTCGATGACGTTCGACAGCTACGCGGAGGTCCCGAAGGCCGTCGCCGACGAGATCGTCCAGAAGAGCAAGGGCGAGTAATCGTCCAACCTGCGAGGGCTCGCCGAGCCTGAGTACGATACATCCATACCAAATCGCGCGGCGTCTGAACCCCGGATGCTGAGCACCAAGTCCTGAGGAGGACCCACAGTGGCTAAGGCCAAGTTCGAGCGGAGCAAGCCGCACGTCAACATCGGAACCATCGGTCACGTCGACCACGGCAAGACCACGCTCACCGCCGCCATCTCGAAGGTGCTTGCCGACAAGTACCCCTCGGCGACGAACGTCGTGCGCGACTTCGCCACGATCGACTCGGCTCCGGAGGAGCGTCAGCGCGGTATCACCATCAACATCTCGCACGTCGAGTACGAGACCCCGAAGCGTCACTACGCGCACGTCGACGCCCCCGGTCACGCCGACTACATCAAGAACATGATCACCGGTGCCGCTCAGATGGACGGCGCGATCCTCGTGGTCGCGGCGACCGACGGCCCGATGGCCCAGACCCGCGAGCACGTGCTGCTCGCCAAGCAGGTCGGCGTTCCCTACCTGCTGGTCGCGCTCAACAAGAGCGACATGGTCGACGACGAGGAGATCCTCGAGCTCGTCGAGATCGAGGTCCGCGAGCTCCTCTCGAGCCAGGGCTTCGACGGCGACAACGCCCCCGTCGTGCGCGTCTCGGGCCTGAAGGCTCTCGAGGGCGACGAGAAGTGGACGCAGTCGATCCTCGACCTCATGGACGCCGTGGACAACTCGGTTCCGGACCCGGTGCGTGACAAGGACAAGCCGTTCCTCATGCCCATCGAGGACGTCTTCACCATCACCGGCCGTGGCACGGTCGTGACGGGTCGCGCCGAGCGCGGCACCCTCGCGATCAACTCCGAGGTCGAGATCGTCGGCATCCGCCCGACGCAGAAGACCACCGTCACGGGCATCGAGATGTTCCACAAGCAGCTCGACGAGGCCTGGGCCGGCGAGAACTGCGGTCTCCTGCTCCGCGGCACCAAGCGCGAGGACGTCGAGCGCGGTCAGGTCGTCGTGAAGCCGGGTTCGGTGACCCCGCACACCAACTTCGAGGGCACCGCGTACATCCTCTCGAAGGACGAGGGTGGCCGTCACAACCCCTTCTACACGAACTACCGCCCGCAGTTCTACTTCCGCACCACCGACGTCACCGGCGTCATCTCGCTGCCCGAGGGCACCGAGATGGTCATGCCCGGCGACACCACCGACATGACGGTCGAGCTGATCCAGCCCATCGCCATGGAGGAGGGCCTCGGCTTCGCCATCCGTGAGGGCGGCCGCACCGTCGGCGCCGGCACGGTCACGAAGATCATCAAGTAGTTCTTCGCACTGCAACGAGCGGGGGTCGGGCGCAAGCCCGGCCCCCGCTTCGTCGTTCCCGCCTGCTCCCATTGCGGCACCGCGGGGCGCTACAGTCGCGGCAGAGCGTCCGCGATGACACGGATGCCCGGCGAAGGGCGGCACGAATGGGCAAGCGGATCCTCACCGAGGTCGGGTCGATCCTCGGCATCACGATCGTCCTCGCCCTCGTCGGGCTCTCCCTCGTCACGACGGGAGACGCCGCGGCACCGGGCGATATCGTCCCGAACGCCGCCCGGTTCCTCTTCGGCGCCACGGGCATCGCCCTCGGGCTCTGGACGCTCCTGCTCATCGCCGGGTCCCTCGCATTGCGGCACCGCCCGGTCGGCGTCCGCATCGGCGTGCACCTGCTGAGCGCGGTCATCGCGGTGGGCGTCAACACGGGCCTGCTCGCGCTCGTCGCCGGGCCGGCCGACAGCGGCTGGTCGGGCCTCATCATCGCGATCGCGCTCGGCGCGGGCGCCGTCCTCCTCGTCGCGGCCATCATCGCGGTACTCGTCACCGAGCTGCTGATCGTTTCCCCCCGTCGCAGGAGCCGGTGACCCACGCGAGTCAGCCCGCCGGGTCGCCCGCGGCACGCATCCCGGTGTCAGTAGCCGATGAACTCCTCCGTGAAGATGTCCCGCTCCGGCACCCCGAGACCCCGGAGGTCGGCGACAGCGCTACCCACTCGAGTGGGAGGGCCGGAGAGGTACCAGATCGCGTGCGGGTGCTCGTCACGAGCCCGCTCCAGGTCGGCGAGAGCCAGTGAGGAGGATCGAGCGAGAAGCCGGATCGCGGGGTTCTCCGCAGCGCACCGAGTGAGTTCATCCGCATAGGCGACGCGCCTCTCGTGATTCGCGACGTGCAGCACGGCGATGGGGACGTCCAGCGCCTCCTCGGAAGCGAAGCGAATCATGCTCACGTGAGGGGTGATTCCGACGCCGAACGCGACCAGGACGCGGGGCCTGTCCGACTTCCTCGTCAGCGTCACGTGGCCGTAAGGTCCCGACAGCCTGACCGTCGAACCGAAGGCGAGGCCGGCGAGGGTCCGCTTGTAGGCGCTCGGAGACCGTCGAAAGGCGACGGCCAGGATGTCTCTGTCGTTGGGCGACGAGGTGATCGAGAAGACGCGCGAACGGCCATGCGGGTCGCGTCCGTCCAGTGCGAGGACGCCCAGTTGTACGTGCTGCCCCGCGTCGAAATCGAAGCCCGGGGGGCGGCTCACCGAGATCTCGATCACATCCGGAGCGATCACTCTCCGATCCACGATGCGGGTCAGCCATGAACGTCGCCGGGCGTGCCCTCTCACCGATGATCCCTGCGTCTCCATGGCCTGCGGCCGGTCATCGCCCCGCACCCTACGGCCCGGCCGGCGTCACGACGGCGTCGGGGGGGAGCGTGAAGATCGCCGGATCGATGGGGTCATCCACTGCGTGGATGACCACGTTCACCGTGGTGCCGTCAGCGAGAGGGATCTGCTGCTCCCCCGCCCCGAACTGCGCCGCCCACTGCGCCGGTCCAGCGGAGAGATCGGGGAGCCCGAGGGCCTCCGGCTCCACAGGAGACAGCACGGACCAGGCCGGCGCGTCCGGGGATCCGCCATCCGACGTGTAGAGGGCGCGCTCATCGAATCGGTAGATCTGGTCGGACACGACCGTGCCGCCCGCTGTGATGGTCTGACGGAAGAACGGTTCCGTATCCAGGTCGACCAGCCACAGATCGATCGTTCGCTGCTCCTCGAGGATCGTCATCGCGAACGTCTGCGCGTAGGGAGCGGCGGTCTCGCTCTGCTGTGCCGCGGACGCTCTGCTGGTCACCTGCTGCTCGGCCGCGACGACGACGACCGACAGCAGGGCGAGAGGGAGGACGAGGCTCAGTCCGATCAGAGCGAGACCGGTCGCTCGCAGTGCACCTCTCATCGGGGGAGCTCCGCGCCAGGTCGACGACTGTTCGACCGCATCAGAGCGCTCCGACCTTCTGTCGGCGCCAGACGGCGGCGGTGAATGCGGAGGCCTGAGCGCCGACCGCGGTCAGGAACAACGCCAGGTAGTAGTAGCGGAGCGGATTCGGTTCGTAGATCGTCAGCCTCGTCGGTGATGGCGAATAGTGGATGAAGGCGAAGTAGAGCACGTGCAGCGTGACGAGGTAGAAGGCCGCATAGGCCAGAGTGTGCATCCACTTCCATGAGCCGATCCCGAGAAACGCGACGGCACGATCGAAGGATGTCGCGGCGAGCGCGAGGCCGAGTCCGAGCGCAGCGACGCCGAGGAGGTTGGCGAGGCCGAAGCCGGGCTCTGCTCGCAGGTAGAGTCCCGACTCCGGTGAGAACTGGTACCCAAGAAGGCCGGCGACATCCCACCGGGCCCAGCCGTCCCAGACGAGGTAGCCGTGGAGCGCGCTGACGAGAGCGAACCAGATCCCGGCCTCTCGTCGCCAGGGGACCAGCCCGGAAAGTCGAGGCAACAGGCGGGCGAGCGGTCCGATGATGATGGCCCACCAGAGCAGCCCGATCGCGGACACCCCGAGCGACTTCCAGAGCCTCATGTCGGCGCTCCAGGAGCTGTACAGCGCCCAGGCCGCCCCCGCGAGCGCGAGGGCTATCGCCGCCATCACGAGGTGTCGCAGGGCGACCGTGCCCCCCGATCGTGCTCCTAGCATCATGGCCGATCCTCCTCGTCGCCCTTCACCATGCAACGAATCGTGTCACGCGTGACATTTGAATCCGCTCAGCGCCCCGTGAGACGGGCCGTCAGGGCGTCGGCGGCCGCGCGCACCGCGCGCGCGAGCGCGGCCTCGGCGAGGGCATCCACCGCCTCGCCCCGATAGGTCAGGCCGATGCCCGCACTCGGGTAGCCGGTGCGGTCGGTCGCCGCGGCGGCGACGGAGGAGTAGTCGGGCGTGATCTCTCCGTGCTCGCCGGCCCAGCCGCGCTCGCGGGTCTTGGCGAGGATCCCGTCGAGCTCGCGCAGGGTCGCCGGCCCGATGCCGTGCCGCGTGATGAGCGCGTCGCGGTGCGGGTAGAGCGCCCGCACCTGCGCGGTGGGCAGCGCCGCGAGCATCGCGCGCCCGGTCGCCGTGAGGTGCGCGGGCAGGCGCACGCCGAGCCGCGCGACCGTCGTCGGCGCGCGCGGGGCGGAGGCCTGGCCGACGTACGAGACGTCGGATCCGCTGAGCACCGCGAGCTGCGCAACCGCCGGCACGGGCGCCTCAGCCACCAGGCGCTCGATGAGCGGGTTCGCGAGCCGCGCGAGCCGACTGGCCTGCAGCACGCTCGACCCGATCTCGGCCACGACCCCGCCGAGCCCGTAGGCGCGCAGCTCGGGGTAGTGGACGACGTAGCCCTCCTCCTGCAGCACGCGGATGAGCTGGTACGTCGACGACCGCGGCAGTCCGAGATCGCGCGCGATCGTCGACGCCGGCACGGGCTCGCTGTGGTGGGCCAGGTGCGTGACGATGCGCAGGGCCGCGCGCGCCGCGGGAACATCCGGCATCGCCTCACCCACTCTCGCGTGAACGCCGTCTGAAATCTCAGACACTTTATCGCGCGGGGCCGGTGCCGCCGCCGTGCGCGAGCGGTTCACTGGGGCCATGCGCATCACGGTCGGCTCCCGCACCCTCACTCGCGACGACGTCGTCGCCGTCGCCCGCCACGACGCCGAGGTCGTCATCGACGCGGATGCCCTCGCCGCCATGACCGCGACGCGCGCTCTCATCGCGGGGCTGGCCCACGACACCGTGCCCCACTACGGCGTCTCGACCGGGTTCGGAGCCCTCGCGACCACGCACATCCCGCTCGAGAAGCGCGCCGAGCTGCAGCGCTCGCTCGTGCGCTCGCACGCCGCGAGCTCGGGCGCCGAGGTCGAGCGCGAGGTCGTCCGCGCGACGATGCTCCTGCGCCTCGCGACGCTCGCGACCAGCCGCACCGGCGCGCGGCCCGTCGTCGCCGAGACGTACGCGGCGATGCTCAACGCCGGCATCACCCCGATCGTCGGCGAGTACGGCAGCCTCGGCTGCTCGGGCGACCTCGCGCCGCTCGCGCACTGCGCGCTCGCCGCGATGGGCGAGGGCTCGGTGCGGAACGCCGCGGGAGACCTCGTGGCCGCAGGCAGTGCGCTCGCGGCGGTGGGCATCCGCCCGCTCGAGCTCGAGGAGAAGGAGGGCCTCGCCCTCATCAACGGCACCGACGGCATGCTCGGGATGCTCTGCCTCGCGCTCGCCGACCTCGACCTGCTCGTCGCCACCGCCGACCTCGCCGCGGCCCTGAGCGTCGAGGGCCAGCTCGGCACCGACGCGGTGTTCGCCTCGGATCTGCAGGAGCTGCGCCCCCACCCCGGTCAGGCGACGAGCGCCGCGAACCTGCGCGCCGTGCTCGCCGGCTCGGCCATCGTCGCGAGCCACCGAACCGACGACTGCACGCGCGTGCAGGACGCCTACTCGCTCCGCTGCGCGCCGCAGGTGCACGGCGCCGTGCGCGACACGATGGCGCACGCGGCTCTCGTCGCGAGCCGCGAGCTCGCGAGCGCGATCGACAACCCCGTCGTGACGCTCGATGGCCGGGTCGAGTCGAACGGCAACTTCCACGGTGCGCCCGTCGCGTTCGTGCTCGACTTCCTCGCGATCGCCGTCGCCGACCTCGCGAGCATGAGCGAGCGGCGCACCGATCGGTTCCTCGACCCGGCGCGCAACGCGGGGCTTCCGCCGTTCCTCGCCCACGACCCCGGCGTCGACTCGGGCCACATGATCGCGCAGTACACGCAGGCCGGCATCGTGAGCGAGCTCAAGCGGCTCGCGAACCCGGCGAGCGTCGATTCGATCCCGTCGAGCGCGATGCAGGAGGATCACGTCTCGATGGGCTGGTCGGCCGGCCGGAAGCTGCGGCGCGCGATCGACGGCCTCGGCCGCGTCGTCGCGATCGAACTGCTGACCGCGGCCCGCGGGATCGACCTTCGCGGCATCGCGCCGTCGCCCGTGACCGCCGCGGTCGTCGCGGCCCTCCGCGCCGAGGTCGAGGGCCCCGGCCCCGACCGGTACCTCGCGCCCGAGATCGAGCGCGCCGTCGCCCTCACCCAGAGCGGCGCGCTGCTCGCCGCCGCCCGCTCGGTCGTCCCCGAGCTCGTCTGAACCCGCATCGCACGAAAGGCCTCTCATGAGCATCGCGACCCACCGCCCCGACGCCGGCACCGGCGCCAGCGACGCGCGCCCGGCATCCGGACCCCGCCCCGTGCGCGCCCACCGCGGCACGCAGCTGCACACCCTCGGCTGGCAGCAGGAGGGCGCCCTGCGCATGCTGCAGAACAACCTCGACCCCGAGGTGGCCGAGCACCCCGACGAGCTCGTCGTCTACGGCGGCACCGGCAAGGCCGCGCGCGACTGGGCGAGCTTCGACGCGCTGACCCGCACGCTCGCGACCCTCAAGGGCGACGAGACGATGCTCGTGCAGTCGGGCCGCCCCGTCGGCATCATGCAGACGCACGAGTGGGCGCCGCGCGTGCTCCTCGCCAACTCGAACCTCGTCGGCGACTGGGCGAACTGGGACGAGTTCCGGCGGCTCGAGCAGCTCGGCCTCACGATGTACGGGCAGATGACGGCCGGCTCGTGGATCTACATCGGCACGCAGGGAATCCTGCAGGGCACGTTCGAGACCTTCGCCGCGGTCGCGACGCAGAGGTTCAACGGCACCCTCGCCGGCACCATCACCCTCACGGGCGGACTCGGCGGCATGGGCGGCGCCCAGCCCCTCGCCGTCACGATGAACGGCGGCGTCGCGATCTGCGTCGACGTCGACCCCTCGCGCATCGCCCGGCGCATCGAGCACCGCTACCTCGACGTGCAGGCCGACTCGCTCGATCATGCGATCGAGCTCGCGACGCAGGCGCGGGATGCCCGCCGCCCGCTCTCGATCGGAGTCCTCGGCAACGCCGCGGCCGTCTTCCCCGCCCTGCTGAAGATGGGCGCCCCCATCGACATCGTCACCGACCAGACGAGCGCGCACGATCCGCTCGCGTACCTCCCGCTCGAGCACACGATGGACGACTGGCACGCGGCGCGCGAGCGCGACCCGATCGGCTTCGCGGCCGCGGCGCGCGCGTCGATGGCCGTGCAGGTCGAAGCGATGGTCGGCTTCCAGCGGGCCGGTGCCGAGGTCTTCGACTACGGGAACAACATCAGGACGGAGGCGAAGGCGGCCGGATTCGCGGACGCGTTCTCCTTCCCCGGGTTCGTGCCCGCGTACATCCGCCCGCTGTTCGCGCAGGGGAAAGGGCCGTTCCGGTGGGCGGCATTGAGCGGCGACCCGGCCGACATCGCGGCGACCGACAAAGCGGTGCTCGAGCTGTTCCCCGAGAACGAGAGCCTGCAGCGGTGGATCCCGCTCGCGCAGGAGCGCGTGCACTTCCAGGGCCTGCCGGCGCGCATCTGCTGGCTCGGCTACGGCGAGCGCGACGTCGCGGGCGAGCGCTTCAACGACATGGTCGCGTCGGGCGAGCTGAGCGCCCCCGTCGCGATCGGCCGCGACCACCTCGACTCGGGATCGGTCGCGAGCCCGTACCGCGAGACGGAGGCGATGAAGGACGGCTCGGACGCGATCGCCGACTGGCCGCTGCTCAACGCGCTCGTCAACACGGCGTCGGGGGCGACGTGGGTGTCGATCCACCACGGCGGCGGGGTGGGCATCGGGCGGTCGATCCACGCCGGGCAGGTCGTCGTCGCCGACGGCTCGGCGCTCGCCGGCCAGAAGGTGCAGCGCGTGCTGACGAACGACCCGGGCATGGGAGTCATCCGCCATATCGACGCGGGCTACACCGAGGGCGAGGCGGTCGTCGAGCAGTACGGCGTGCGCATCCCGATGCGCGAGCACTGATGTCCGCGCTCGCGCACGACCCGCTGTGGCCCCGGGCCGGCGACTGGCCGGCCTGGGAGCCGGGCGCGCGCGCCGACGCGGTCATCGTGGGCATCCCGACCTGGCGCACCGCGCTGTCGCCGGGGCAGGCGCACACGACCCCCGCGGCGATCCGGGATGCCCTCCGCTTCTACTCCGCTGACGCCCTCGCTCGTCCCGACGGCTCCCGGCTGACCGTGCTCGACGCGGGTGAAGTGCCCGAGCCCGACGGCCCCGGCGAGGAGGCCGCGACGGCGCGGGTGGCCGAGCTCGCGAGCACTGCATCCCTCGTCATCGTGCTCGGCGGCGACAACGCCGCGACCGTGCCGGCGGCCCTCGGCGCCTGGGGAGCTCGCGGCGGGGCGAGCCGTGCGGGACTCATCACCCTGGATGCCCACCACGACCTGCGCGACGGAATCAGCAACGGCTCGCCGGTGCGGCGCCTGCTCGAAGCAGGGCTCGACGGCGCGCGGGTCAGCCAACTCGGCATCGAGCCGCTCGCGAACTCGGCGGCGTACCGGGCCCGGGCCGAGCGGCACGGCATCGCCGTCGTCACCCGTGCCGAGCTCGCCCGCACCCCGATCGAGGCGGCGATGGCGACCGCGCTCGGCCGCGCGGCCTCGGCGGGCGGCCCGGTGCACGTCGACCTCGACCTCGACGTGTGCGACCGCGGCGTCGCGCCCGGCTGCCCGGCGAGCGTGCCCGGCGGCCTCAGCGCGCTCGAGCTGCGCACCGCGGCGCGGCTCGCGGGCGCGCATCCGTCAGTGATGAGCATCGACCTGACCGAGCTGGACGCCGCGCGCGACACCGCCGACCGGCGCACCATCCGGCTCGCCGCGCTGTGCGTGCTCGAGGTTCTCGCGGGGCTCGCCAGCCGGCCGCCGAAGGAGGGCGCATGAGCACTCTGGTTGCGAATATCGGACAGCTGGTCACTCTCGACCCGGCCGAGCCCGACCGCCCGATCCGCGCCGGCGCGGCGCTCGTCATCGACGGCGGCCAGGTCGCGTGGGTGGGCGATGCCGCCGCCGCACCTGCCGCCGACCGCCGCATCGACGCGGAGGGGGCGGCGGTCATCCCGGGCTTCGTCGACAGCCATAGCCACCTCGTCTTCGGCGGCGACCGGGTCGACGAGTTCGAGGCGCGCATGGCCGGGCGCGCCTACACGGCGGGCGGCATCCGCACGACCGTCGCCGCTACGCGCGCCGCGAGCGACGACGCGCTGCGCACCCGCCTCGCCCACCTCGCCGCGCAGGCCCGGGCGCAGGGCACGACGACCCTCGAGATCAAGAGCGGGTACGGCCTGACCGTGCACGACGAGGAGCGCGCCCTGCAACTCGCCCGCGAGCTCACCCCCGAGACCACGTTCCTCGGCGCACACGTGGTGCCCGCCGAGTTCGTCGACGACCGTGCCGCCTACGTCGACCTCGTCTGCGGCGCGATGCTCGCCGCCTGCGCCCCGCACGCCCGCTTCATCGACGTCTTCATCGACCGCGGCGCCTTCACGGTCGACGAGGCGCGGCGCATCCTCACCGCCGGCGCGGATGCGGGGCTCCTCCCGCGCGTGCACGCCGCCCAGCTCGAACCCGACGGCGGCACGGCGCTCGCCGTGGAGCTCGGCGCCGCCAGCGTCGACCACGGCACCTTCCTCACCGACGGCGACGTCGAGCTGCTCGCCGCGAGCGCGCGGGCCGAGGCAGCCGGGGGGCCGCTCGCCACCGTCGCCACCCTGCTGCCCCTCGTCGAGTTCGCCACGAGGCAGCCCTACCCGGATGCCCGCCGCCTGCTCGACGCCGGCGCGGCCGTGGCGCTCGCGAGCGACGGCAACCCGGGGTCGAACTTCTCGACGAGCATGCCGCTGGCCGTGGCGCTCGCGGTGCGCGAGCTCGGCATGACTCCGCTCGAGGCGCTGGCCGCGGCGACCCGCGGGGGAGCGCGGGCTCTGCGGCGGGGTGATGTCGGGCACCTGGGGGTGGGCGCGCGGGGCGATGCGATCATCCTGGATGCCCCCGATCACCGCTACCTCGCCTACCGGCCCGGCGTGCCACTGGTGCGGCAGGTGCTCGTCGGCGGCGAGCCGACCAGCTAGGCTCCTGCCACCGCAGTCGGAAGGTCGAGGAGGTCCGCGATGGCGCGACGAATCACGGTCGAGGTCGCGCTGATCCTCGTGCTGACGATCCTGCTGTCCTGGACGGTGCTGGGGGCCTTCGCGCTCACCGACTCGGCCGACCCGGTCGGAACCCTCGTCGATCAGACCCCGCGTGTGCTCTTCGGGCTGCTCGGTATCGGTCTTGCCCTGTGGACCATCCTGCTGATCATCGGCGCCATCGTCTCCCGGCGACGGTCGGCGGGCTGGCGCGTGGCGACGCACCTGTTCTCGCTGCTGGTGGCCCTCGCCGTCAACATCGGTGTCTTCGCGCTGCTCAGCACCGCGGCGGGCGGCTCGGGCGGCGAGGACTGGGGGATGTTGGTCGTCGCGATCGCGGGCGCCGCGGCCGCGGCAGTCTTCGCCTCCGGAGTCATCGTCGTGCTCGTGGTCGAACTGCTGGTGCTGCCGAAACTGCCCCGAACCTGAGGCGACACGCCCGGGTTGCAGGTCCTTGCCGGGTGTGGCAGACTTTCCTGGTTCCACACGCCGCGCTTTCGCGCGGCTCACTGCCCGGCAGTGCATAGGACGAGCTTCGCACCGAGGGCCCGAGAGGGCGATCGTGAGCGGGAAGCCATGAGCCTAGGCCGCAGGCAGAAGAACACAGCTTAAGCCGACACCACTCAGCTCCGGGGAGACCCGTGTGCCTGAACCGGGCGACACGCCCGGGCGCGGGGGTCGGCGGCAGGCGTTGGATCGACGAGGCCGAATCCGGTGCGCGCGTGAGCGCGAGCGGGCTGCAACCAGGCGATTGACGTTTGACAGAAGAACAGTGGTGCGACAGCGAATTGCGCTCCGCGTGAGGTGCGCCCCGACGGGCGCATCACGTCCAAGAAGGAAGAGAGTTGAGCATGGCGGGACAGAAGATCCGCATCCGGCTTAAGTCGTATGACCACGCAGGTCTCGACGCATCGGCGCGCAAGATCGTGGACACGGTCACCCGTGCCGGCGCCACGGTCGTGGGCCCCGTGCCGCTGCCGACGGAGAAGAACGTGATCGCCGTCATCCGGTCGCCCCACAAGTACAAGGACAGCCGCGAGCACTTCGAGAAGCGCACGCACAAGCGTCTCATCGACATCATCGACCCGACGCCGAAGGCGGTCGACTCGCTCATGCGCCTCGACCTGCCCGCCGACGTCAACATCGAGATCAAGCTCTAAGGAACCCGGACATGTCTGCAACCAAGACGACCAAGGGTCTGCTGGGCACGAAGCTCGGCATGACGCAGGTGTGGGACGAGAACAACAAGCTCGTGCCCGTCACCGTCGTGGAGATCTCCCCCAACGTGGTGACGCAGGTGCGCACCCCCGAGGTCGACGGCTACGCCGCCGTTCAGATCGCCTACGGCGCCATCGACCCGCGCAAGGTCACCAAGCCGCTCACCGGCCACTTCGAGAAGGCCGGCACCACGCCGCGCCGTCACGTCACCGAGGTGCGCACGGCTGACGCCGCCGAGTACACCCCCGGCCAGCAGCTCGCTGTCGACATCTTCGAGGCCGGCCAGCTGGTCGACGTCGTCGGCACCAGCAAGGGCAAGGGCTTCGCCGGTGTCATGAAGCGCCACAACTTCAAGGGCGTCTCCGCCTCGCACGGTGCGCACCGCAACCACCGCAAGCCCGGCTCCATCGGCGCGTCGTCGACCCCCAGCCGCGTGTTCAAGGGCATGCGCATGGCGGGCCGCATGGGTGGCGACCGCGTGACGGTGCTCAACCTGAAGGTCCACTCGGTCGACCTCGAGAAGGGTCTGCTGCTCGTCAAGGGCGCGGTTCCCGGCGCTCGCGGCCGTCTTGTTTTCGTCCGCAACGCCGTGAAGGGAGCGTAAGCGCCATGGCTACCTCGCTCGACGTGATCGACGCCGCCGGCAAGAAGACCGGTTCGGTCGACCTGCCCGCCGCCGTCTTCGACGTTCAGACCAATGTCCCGCTGCTGCACCAGGTCGTCGTGGCCCAGCTCGCGGCCGCTCGCCAGGGCACCCACTCGACCAAGGGTCGCGGTGAGGTCTCCGGCTCGGGCGTCAAGCCGTTCAAGCAGAAGGGCACCGGCCGCAGCCGTCAGGGCTCGGTGCGTGCGCCGGAGCACCGCGGCGGTGGCATCGTCCACGGCCCGACCCCGCGCAACTACGCGCAGCGGACCCCCAAGAAGATGATCGCCGCCGCCCTGCTGGGCGCGCTCAGCGACCGCGCTCGCGGCGAGCGTCTGCACGTCGTCGAGGCGTTCGGCACCGACGCGCCCTCGACGAAGGCCGCGGCCGCCGTGCTCGCCCAGCTGAACACGGGCCGCAATGTGCTCGTGGTCATCGAGCGCGACGACGAGATCAACCTCAAGAGCGTGCGCAACCTCAAGGGTCTGCACGTGATCAGCCCCGACCAGCTCAACGCGTACGACGTGCTGGTCAGCGACGACATCGTGTTCACGAAGGGCGCCTACGAGGCCTTCGTGGCGTCGAAGACGAAGAAGGAAGAGGTCGGCGCATGAGCATCCACGCTGTCGCCCAGAACAAGGACCCGCGCGACATCATCATCGCGCCGGTCGTGAGCGAGAAGAGCTACGCGCTGATCGACGATGGCAAGTACACCTTCCTCGTCGACACCCGTGCGAACAAGACCGAGATCAAGCTCGCCATCGAGAAGATCTTCAACGTCAAGGTCGCGTCGGTGAACACGCTCAACCGCACGGGCAAGACCCGCCGCACCCGCTTCGGCATCGGCAAGCGCAAGGACACCAAGCGCGCCATCGTCACGCTGAAGTCGGGCTCCATCGACATCTTCACGGCCGTCGGCTAGGCACGAAGGACACACGACAATGGCTATTCGCAAGTACAAGCCCACGACCCCGGGTCGTCGCGGCTCGTCGGTCGCCGACTTCGCTGAGATCACGCGGTCGACGCCCGAGAAGTCGCTCCTGAAGCCGCTGCCGAAGACCGGTGGCCGCAACAACTCGGGTCGCATCACCACCCGCCACATCGGCGGTGGCCACAAGCGCCAGTACCGCGTCATCGACTTCCGTCGCAATGACAAGGACGGCGTGAACGCCAAGGTCGCGCACATCGAGTACGACCCCAACCGCACCGCGCGCATCGCGCTCCTGCACTACGTCGACGGCACCAAGCGCTACATCCTGGCGCCGAACAAGCTGGCGCAGGGCGACATCGTCGAGTCGGGTCCCTCGGCCGACATCAAGCCGGGCAACAACCTGCCGCTGCGCAACATCCCCGTCGGTACCGTCGTGCACGCCATCGAGCTGCGCCCGGGCGGCGGGGCCAAGCTGGCCCGCTCGGCCGGCGCCTCGGTGCGCCTCGTCGCGAAGGACGGCCCCTACGCCCAGCTGCGCCTGCCCTCGGGTGAGATCCGCAACGTCGACGCGCGCTGCCGCGCCACCGTCGGCGAGGTCGGCAACGCCGAGCAGTCGAACATCAACTGGGGCAAGGCCGGCCGCATGCGCTGGAAGGGCGTCCGCCCGACCGTCCGCGGTGTCGCGATGAACCCGATCGACCACCCGCACGGTGGTGGTGAGGGCAAGACCAGCGGTGGCCGCCACCCGGTGAGCCCCTGGGGTCAGTCGGAGGGCCGCACGCGCCGCCCCAACAAAGAGAGCGACAAGCTCATCGTCCGTCGCCGCACCGTTGGCAAGAAGCGCTAGTAGGAGTCGAGAACAATGCCTCGCAGTCTCAAGAAGGGTCCGTTCGTCGACGACCACCTGCTCCGCAAGGTGTTCGCCCAGAACGAGGCCAGCACGAAGAACGTCATCAAGACCTGGTCGCGCCGTTCGATGATCGTCCCCGCCATGCTCGGGCACACCATCGCCGTGCACGACGGCCGCAAGCACATCCCCGTGTTCGTGACCGAGACCATGGTCGGCCACAAGCTCGGCGAGTTCGCGCCGACCCGCACCTTCCGCGGCCACGAGAAGGACGACAAGAAGGGTCGTCGCCGGTAACCCGGCGGCGTGAAGAGGAGTACAGACATGGTGGAGTCGATCGCCCGCGTGCGACACATCCGCGTGACGCCTCAGAAGGCTCGTCGCGTCGTCGACATGATCCGCGGCAAGCAGGCCCTCGAGGCGCTGGCCATCCTGAAGTTCGCCCCGCAGGCTGCGAGCGAGCCCGTCTACAAGCTCGTCGCGTCGGCCATGGCCAACGCCCGGGTGAAGGCCGACGCCGCGAACGCCTACCTCGACGAGCAGGACCTCTACATCTCCCGCGCGTTCGTGGATGAGGGCACGACCCTCAAGCGGTTCCAGCCGCGCGCCCAGGGCCGCGCGTTCCGCATCAACAAGCGCACCAGCCACATCACCGTCGTGCTCGCCACGCCGGATGAGCTGGTCGCCGCGGGCCCGAGCAAGAAGAAGGCGAGCAAGTAGTCATGGGTCAGAAAGTCAACCCGTACGGTTTCCGTCTCGGAATCACCACCGACCACGTGTCGCGCTGGTTCTCCGACAGCACCAAGCCCGGTCAGCGCTACGCCGACTACGTGGCTGAGGACGTCAAGATCCGCCGGATGCTCACCACGAGCCTCGACCGCGCCGGCGTGGCGCGCATCGAGATCGAGCGCACCCGTGACCGCGTCCGCGTCGACATCCACACCGCCCGCCCGGGCATCGTGATCGGTCGCCGCGGTGCCGAGGCGGAGCGCATCCGCGCCGACCTCGAGAAGCTCACCAAGAAGCAGATCCAGCTGAACATCCTCGAGGTGAAGAACCCCGAGGCCGAGGCGCAGCTGGTCGCCCAGGGCATCGCCGAGCAGCTGAGCGCCCGCGTGGCGTTCCGCCGCGCGATGCGCAAGGGCCTGCAGGGTGCGCAGCGCGCGGGCGCCAAGGGCGTCCGCATCCAGGTCTCGGGCCGTCTCGGCGGCGCCGAGATGAGCCGGTCGGAGTTCTACCGCGAGGGTCGTGTGCCGCTGCACACGCTGCGCGCGAACATCGACTACGGCTTCTACGAGGCCAAGACCACCTTCGGCCGCATCGGCGTGAAGGTCTGGATCTACAAGGGCGACATCACCAACAAGGAACTCGCTCGCGAGCAGGCGGCCCAGAAGTCGTCGCGCCCCGAGCGTCGTGACTCGGACCGCGGTCCTCGCCGTGACGGTGGCCGTGGTGCCACCGCTGCGGCTCCCGTCGCGGCCGGAGCGGAAGGCTAGGAACAATGCTGATTCCCCGCAAGGTCAAGTACCGCAAGCAGCACCACCCCAAGCGGAGTGGGCATGCGACCGGTGGCACCGAGGTCACGTTCGGCGAGTTCGGCATCCAGGCCCTCACCCCCGCGTATGTGACGAACCGGCAGATCGAGTCCGCTCGTATCGCCATGACGCGTCACATCAAGCGTGGTGGCAAGGTCTGGATCAACATCTACCCCGACCGTCCGCTCACCAAGAAGCCGGCCGAGACCCGTATGGGTTCCGGCAAGGGCTCGCCCGAGTGGTGGGTCGCAAACGTCAAGCCGGGTCGCGTCCTCTTCGAGGTCGCGGGCGTCAACGAGCAGCTCGCTCGTGAGGCCATGACCCGTGCGATTCACAAGCTGCCCCTCAAGGCACGCATCATCAAGCGCGAGGGAGGCGACGCGTAATGGCGATCGGATCGAAGGAGCTGGCGCCCGCCGAGCTCGACACGTTTGAGGACGAGCGTCTCGTCGACGAGCTGAAGAAGGCCAAGGAGGAGCTGTTCAACCTGCGCTTCCAGGCCGCGACCGGCCAGCTCGAGAGCCACGGCCGCCTGCGCGCGGTCAAGCGCGACATCGCGCGGATCTACACGATCATCCGCGAGCGCGAGCTCGGCCTGCGCGCCACCCCGGCGCCGCTCGAGCTGCCGGAGAAGCCGGCCAAGAAGGCGGCGAAGGCGAAGGCGGATGCTCCCGCCGAGGCCGAGAAGACTGAGGAGAAGAACTGATGGCGACGACCGAGAAGAAGGCCGCTGCCGGCCACGAGTCGGCCGAGCACGACGTTCGCGACGCCTCGGCGCGCGGCTACCGCAAGGTCCGCCGCGGATACGTCACGAGCGACAAGATGGACAAGACCATCGTCGTCGAGGTCGAGGACCGCGTGAAGCACCCGCTCTACGGCAAGGTCATGCGCCGCACCTCGAAGGTCAAGGCTCACGACGAGCAGAACACCGCCGGCATCGGCGACCTCGTCCTGATCTCCGAGACCCGTCCCCTGTCCGCCACGAAGCGCTGGCGCCTCGTCGAGATCCTCGAGAAGGCCAAGTAGGCCCGCGCCTGCTTGTCCACTAGGAGACAGAAATGATCCAGCAGGAATCCCGGCTCAAGGTCGCCGACAACACCGGTGCCAAGGAGCTGCTCACCATCCGCGTGCTCGGAGGCTCCGGCCGCCGCTACGCGGGTCTCGGTGACGTCATCGTCGCGACCGTCAAGGACGCGATCCCCGGCGGCAACGTCAAGAAGGGCGACGTCGTCAAGGCGGTCGTGGTGCGCACCGTCAAGCAGACCCGTCGTCCCGACGGCTCGTACATCAAGTTCGACGAGAACGCCGCCGTCATCCTCAAGAATGACGGCGACCCTCGTGGGACCCGCATCTTCGGACCGGTCGGTCGCGAGCTCCGCGACAAGAAGTTCATGAAGATCGTCTCGCTCGCCCCGGAGGTGCTCTAGCCATGGCCAAGATCAAGAAGGGCGACCTCGTCCAGGTCATCAGCGGTGCCACCGAGGCCCGCGGCGGTGACCGTGGCAAGCAGGGTCGTGTCATCGAGGTCATCGCGGACAAGAACCGCGTGATCGTCGAGGGCGTCAACTACGTCACGAAGCACGTGCGCGTCGGCCAGACGCAGCGCGGCACGAAGACCGGTGGCATCGAGACCGCTGAGGCTCCGATCCACGTCTCCAACGTGGCGCTCGTCGACCCGAAGACCAAGAAGCCGACCCGCGTGGGTTTCCGCGAGGAGGTCGTCGAGAAGAACGGCGTCAAGAAGACCGTCCGCGTCCGGTACGCCAAGAAGTCAGGTGAGAAGCTCTAATGTCCACTGAAACTGCCGCGTCGACTGGCGCTGTCGTGGCGAACACGGTCCAGCCGCGCCTCAAGCAGAAGTACCGCTCGGAGATCAAGAAGCAGCTCACCGAGCAGTTCGGCTACGCGAACCCGATGCAGGTCCCCGGCCTCGTCAAGATCGTCGTGAACACCGGTGTCGGCGAGGCCGCCCGCGACTCGAAGGTCATCGACGGCGCCATCAAGGACCTCACCGCGATCACCGGTCAGAAGCCCATGGTCACCAAGGCCCGCAAGTCGATCGCGCAGTTCAAGCTGCGCGAGGGCATGCCGATCGGCGCGCACGTCACGCTGCGCGGCGACCGCGCCTGGGAGTTCATGGACCGCCTGATCACCCTCGCCCTGCCCCGCATCCGCGACTTCCGCGGCCTCAGCGACCAGCAGTTCGACGGCAACGGCAACTACACCTTCGGCCTCCAGGAGCAGAGCGTGTTCCACGAGATCGACCAGGACAAGATCGACCGCGTCCGCGGCTTCGACATCACCGTCGTCACGACCGCGAAGACGGATGACGAGGGCCGCGCCCTGCTGCGCGCTCTCGGCTTCCCCTTCCGCTCGAGCGACAGCGCCCAGTAACACCCCATCCGGCCCTTCGGGGCCACGATCGGCCAGGTCGGCCCCGGTGTACCGGGAGTCGAAACCGGACGAGAAACGGAAAACCGCATCATGACGATGACAGATCCGGTCGCAGACCTGCTGACCAGACTGCGGAACGCCAACTCGGCGTACCACGACACGGTGTCGCTCCCCAGCTCCAAGCTGAAGACGCACATCGCTGAGATCCTCAAGCGCGAGGGCTACATCGCCGACTGGAGCGTCGCCGACGCCCGCGTCGGCAGCACGCTGACCCTCTCGCTGAAGTACGGCCCGAACCGCGAGCGGTCGATCGCCGGCATCAAGCGCGTCTCGAAGCCGGGTCTGCGTGTCTACGCGAAGTCGACCGAGATCCCCACCGTCCTCGGTGGCCTCGGCGTCGCGATCCTGTCGACCTCCTCGGGGCTCCTCACCGACCGCGAGGCGATGAAGAAGGGCGTGGGTGGGGAAGTCCTCGCCTACGTGTGGTGATCGGTCATGTCACGTATCGGACGCATGCCCATCGACATCCCCGGTGGTGTCGAGGTCAAGATCGACGGCCAGGCCGTCACCGTCAAGGGCCCGAAGGGTGAGCTCTCGCTCACCGTCGCGAGCCCCATCGAGGTCGCCATCGAGGATAACCAGGTCGTCGTGACCCGTCCCGATGACGAGCGCAACTCGCGCTCGCTGCACGGCCTCACCCGCACGCTCATCGCGAACCAGATCGTCGGCGTGACCCAGGGCTACTCCAAGGGCCTCGAGGTCGTCGGCACCGGTTACCGCGTGCAGGCCAAGGGCGAGGGTGTCGAGTTCTCGCTCGGCTTCTCGCACCCCGTCACCGTGAACCCGCCCGCGGGCATCACCTTCACGGTCGAGGGCAACAACAAGCTCACCGTCAGCGGCATCGACAAGCAGGCCGTCGGTGAGGTCGCTGCGAACATCCGCAAGATCCGCAAGCCCGAGCCGTACAAGGGCAAGGGCGTTCGGTACGCCGGCGAGGTCGTGCGTCGCAAGGCCGGAAAGGCTGGGAAGTAGTCATGGGTCTCGGTACGAGAGGCAAGAGCAAGTCGGCCGCCAAGGGCCGCCGTCACGCGCGTCTGCGCAAGCGCATCACCGGCACGGCCGAGCGGCCGCGTCTGGTCGTGACCCGTTCGTCGCGGCACGTCTTCGTGCAGATCGTCGACGACACCAAGGGCCACACCGTGGCGAGCGCGTCGACCATGGAGGCGGACCTCCGCGGCTTCGAGGGCGACAAGACCGCCAAGGCCCGCAAGGTCGGCGAGCTGGTCGCTGAGCGCGCCAAGAAGGCGGGCGTCGACGCGGTCGTGTTCGACCGCGGCGGCAACCGCTACGCCGGTCGCGTCGCTGCGATCGCCGATGGAGCGCGAGAGGCAGGGCTGGACCTGTGACGGACAACGAGAAGGAGCAGACCGTGGCGGCAGAGGCCCCCGTGGAGACCGCTGTGGCGTCGGAGACGGCGACCGAGCCCCGTGAGGCTCGCCGTGGCGGTCGCGAGCGCAACCCCAACCGCGACCGCGGTCAGCGCGAGACCGAGAAGAGCCCGTTCCTCGAGCGTGTCGTGACGATCAACCGTGTGTCGAAGGTCGTCAAGGGCGGTCGTCGCTTCAGCTTCACCGCCCTGGTGGTCGTCGGTGACGGCAACGGCATGGTCGGTGTCGGCTACGGCAAGGCCCGCGAGGTGCCGACCGCGATCTCGAAGGGTGTCGAGGAGGCCAAGAAGAACTTCTTCCGCGTCCCCCGCGTCGCCGCGACGATCCCGCACCCCGTGCAGGGCGAGGCCGCTGCCGGCGTGGTGCTGCTGCGCCCCGCCGCCGCCGGTACCGGTGTTATCGCCGGTGGTCCGGTGCGCGCCGTGCTGGAGTGCGCTGGCATCCACGACGTGCTGAGCAAGTCGCTCGGTTCGTCGAACACGATCAACATCGTCCACGCGACGGTGGAGGCGCTCAAGCAGCTCGAAGAGCCGCGCGCCGTCGCCGCCCGCCGTGGGCTCGAGTTCGAGGACGTGGCTCCGGCCCGCCTCGTGCGCGCCGAGGCCGCTGCGGCCACGGCTGCCGGGAAGGGTGGTGCGTGATGGCCGCGCAGCTCAAGGTGACCCAGATCAAGTCCGTCATCAGCGAGAAGCAGAACCAGCGCGACACGCTGCGGAGCCTGGGACTCAAGCGGATCGGCGATGTCGTCGTCCGTGAGGACACCCCGGCCAACCGCGGCTACGTCCGTGCGGTCGCCCACCTCGTGACGGTCGAGGAGATTGACTAATGGCTGAAGAGAAGAAGCCCGCCGCCGAGAAGGCGCCGGCGAAGAAGGCGAGCACCGCCGCGGCTGCGAAGCCCGCTGCGGAGAAGAAGCCCGCGACCAAGGCCGCTGCCAAGCCCGCTGCCGAGAAGGCTCCGGCCAAGGCCGCTGCGAAGCCGGCCGCGGAGAAGGCTCCGGCGAAGGCGGCTGAGAAGCCGGCCGCGGAGAAGGCCCCGGCCGCTGCGAAGCCCGCGGCCGAGAAGGCCGCCCCCGCCGCCAAGAAGGCGCCCGCGAAGAAGGCCGAGTCGGGCGACGTCGCGCGCCCGCAGGTGCTCAAGGTCCACCACCTCCGCCCGGCCGCCGGTGCGAAGAAGGACCGCACCCGCGTCGGCCGCGGTGAGGGCTCCAAGGGCAAGACCGCGGGTCGCGGAACCAAGGGAACCAAGGCCCGCTACCAGGTCAAGCCCGGCTTCGAGGGCGGCAACCTGAACTCGGTGATGCGCGCGCCCAAGCTGCGCGGCTTCACGAACCCGTTCCGGGTCGAGTACCAGGTCGTCAACCTCTCGGCGCTGGCTGCCCTGTACCCGAAGGGGGGCGACGTCACCGTCGCCGACCTCGTCGCGAAGGGTGCCGTGCGCAAGAACGAGAAGGTCAAGGTTCTCGGGGACGGCGACATTGCGGTTAAGCTCAACGTGACCGTCGACAAGGTCTCGCGCTCGGCCGAGCAGAAGATCGTCGCCGCCGGCGGTTCGATCCAGTAGGTGATGGGTGGCCCTTCGGGGCCACCCTCCCCTGCGGTTCCGACCCACCTCGGGTCACGGCCCACACGGGCCACAGCATCCCTCGTCGCCGGGCGGGCGGGTGCTCTTGGTTGTTCTACGGGAGGTCCACGTGTTCAGAGCTATCGGGCGGATCTTCCGCACGCCCGACCTGCGCCGCAAGATCGGCTTCACGCTGGCGATCGTCGCGATCTTCCGCCTCGGGTCGTTCATCCCGGCGCCGTTCGTCGACTTCCAGAACGTGCAGATCTGCCTCGCGGGCAACCAGGGTGCGACCGGCCTCTACCAGCTCGTGAACCTCTTCAGCGGCGGCGCCCTGCTGCAGCTCTCGATCTTCGCGCTCGGCATCATGCCGTACATCACCGCGTCGATCATCACCCAGCTGCTCCGCGTCGTGATCCCCCACTTCGACACCCTCCACAAGGAGGGCCAGGCCGGTCAGGCCAAGCTGACGCAGTACACGCGCTACATGACGATCGCGCTCGCGGTGCTGCAGTCGACCACGCTGATCACGGTTGCGCGTGCGGGTGCGCTCTTCCCGACCACCAGTGGCGAGCCCGCGTGCACCCAGCTCATCACGAACGACGCGTGGTACGCCATCCTGCTCATGGTCATCACGATGACCGCCGGAACGGGCCTCATCATGTGGTTCGGCGAGATGGTGACCGAGCGCGGCATCGGCAACGGCATGTCGCTGCTGATCTTCGTCTCCATCGCCGCCACGTTCCCGTCGGCTCTGTGGGCCATCGCCGTGTCGCAAGGCTTCGAGATCTTCCTCATCGTGCTCGCCCTCGGCTTGCTCGTGATGGCCGCGGTCGTGTTCGTCGAGCAGTCGCAGCGCCGCATCCCGGTGCAGTACGCGAAGCGCATGGTCGGTCGCCGCACCTACGGCGGAAACAACACGTACATCCCGATCAAGGTGAACATGGCCGGCGTCGTGCCCGTCATCTTCGCCTCGTCGCTGCTCTACCTGCCGGCGCTGATCGCGCAGTTCAACCAGCCGGCCGCGGGAGAGACCGCGCCCGAGTGGGTGGTCTGGATCCAGAACAACCTCGTATCGGGCGACAACCCGATCTACATGGTGCTGTACTTCCTGCTCATCGTGGGCTTCACCTACTTCTACGTGGCGATCACCTTCAACCCCGAAGAGGTCGCCGACAACATGAAGAAGTACGGCGGCTTCATCCCCGGCATCCGCGCCGGTCGCCCGACGGCCGAGTACCTCGACTACGTGCTGACCCGCGTCACCCTGCCCGGCTCGCTCTACCTGGGTCTCATCGCGCTGATCCCCCTGATCGCCTTCGCGGCGGTCGGGGCCAACCAGAACTTCCCGTTCGGCGGGGCGAGCATCCTGATCATCGTGGGCGTCGGCCTCGAGACGGTGAAGCAGATCGACGCCCAGCTGCAGCAGCGCCACTACGAGGGCCTCCTGCGATGAGCTCTCGTCTGCTCCTGATCGGCCCGCCCGGAGCGGGCAAGGGCACGCAGGCGCAGCGGCTCTCGCAGGCGCTGGGTGTGCCGGCCATCTCGACCGGGGACATCTTCCGCGCGCACCTCCGCGACGAGACCCCGCTCGGCAAGCAGGCGAAGGCCTACATGGATGCCGGCGACAACGTGCCCGACAGCCTGACCAACGACCTCGTGCGCGACCGCCTCTCGCAGCCCGACGCCGCCGAGGGCTTCCTGCTCGACGGCTACCCGCGAACGATCGATCAGGTGCGCGCCCTCGATGAGCTGCTCGCCGAGAGCGGCCAGGCGATGGACGCCGTGGTCGAGCTCGTCGCCGACCCCGACGTCGTCGTCGACCGACTCAAGAAGCGGGCGCTCGAACAGGGCCGTGCCGACGACGACGAGGCGGTGGTGCGCCACCGGCTCGAGGTCTACGCCGAGCAGACCGCGCCGCTGATCGGCGTGTACGCCGAGCGGGGCCTGCTCGCCAAGGTCGACGGCATCGGCGAGATCGCCGAGGTGACGGAGCGCATTGCGTCCGCGCTCGCGGCCCGGGGCATCCTGTTCACTGCGTGAGCAGCCACCCCGCCGACTTGCTCTCGGACCTCTTTATCACCTAGGCTCGACCCTTGGTGCTTTTGGCACGCCTTCGGCGTGTCTCTCGAGACCCCGCCGTGCAGAGGGGGTCGACCGGAGCAGCACCGCGTCATCCGCACGACCGGTACGACCAACACTTTTAGCGACGAAGAGGCAATGGCCAAAAAAGACGGTGTCATCGAGATCGAAGGCTCGGTGGTCGAAGCGCTGCCCAACGCGATGTTCCGCGTCGAGCTGACCAACGGCCACAAGGTGCTCGCCCACATCTCGGGCAAGATGCGCCAGCACTACATCCGCATCCTCCCGGAGGACCGCGTGATCGTGGAGCTGAGCCCCTACGACCTGACCCGCGGCCGCATCGTCTACCGCTACAAGTAAGCGTCGCGCCGGATAAGGAACGGCCCGGGAAACCACCCGGAGCACGAGGCCAGCGAGAGAGAAGAGCAACCATGAAGGTCAACCCCAGCGTCAAGCCCATCTGCGACAAGTGCAAGGTCATCCGCCGGCACGGCAACGTGATGGTCATCTGCGAGAACCCGCGGCACAAGCAGCGCCAAGGCTAAAGCCTCGTCGCTGCTTGCGCCCCGCCCTGCATTCATGGGCGAACTGAGCAAGCTCAGTTCGCCGCCAGCGCCAGGGCCTTGAAGACTCACAACTGAACACGGTCAACCGGCAGTTCCAGAATCCGCGCGAGCGGAGGACACCCAGGGCGAGGGGCCCTGGCACCGGAACTGCTCCACACCTCTCACACACCTGAAGGAGCCATCATGGCCCGTCTTGCCGGAGTCGACATCCCGCGCGATAAGCGCGTGGAGATCGCACTCACCTACATCTACGGCGTCGGTCGCACGCGTTCGCACGAGACCCTCGCCGCCACGGGCATCGACCCGAACATCCGCGTCAAGGACCTCACCGACGACCAGCTCGTCGCGCTCCGCGACCACATCGAGGGCACCTACAAGGTCGAGGGTGACCTCCGCCGCGAGGTCGCCGCCGACATCCGCCGCAAGGTCGAGATCGGCTCGTACGAGGGCCTGCGTCACCGCCGTGGCCTCCCGGTGCGCGGTCAGCGCACCAAGACCAACGCTCGTACCCGCAAGGGCCCGAAGCGCACCGTCGCCGGCAAGAAGAAGGCGCGCTAGTCCCGGGCCCCGCCCGCTAGCGCCTACGAACAGGTTCAGGAGAAGACCATGGCAGCACCCAAGTCGGCCGCGCGCAAGCCCCGCCGCAAGGAGAAGAAGAGCATCGCCGTCGGGCAGGCTCACATCAAGTCCACCTTCAACAACACGATCGTGTCGATCACCGACCCGAGCGGCGCCGTCATCAGCTGGGCGTCGTCCGGCCAGGTCGGCTTCAAGGGCTCGCGCAAGTCGACCCCCTTCGCCGCCCAGCTCGCCGCCGAGTCGGCCGCGCGCCAGGCGCAGGAGCACGGCATGAAGAAGGTCGACGTCTTCGTGAAGGGCCCGGGCTCGGGTCGCGAGACCGCGATCCGCTCGCTCCAGGCCGCCGGCCTCGAGGTGGGCTCGATCAGCGACGTCACCCCGCAGGCGCACAACGGCTGCCGCCCGCCCAAGCGTCGCCGCGTCTGACCGCTGTCCGTGCCGACCCGCCTGAGGCTGGTCGGCACGGGGCGGCCCGCAGCCGCGCCCGGTCGATCACGACCCCCGAACGTCGATAACTCCACACTCTCGACGAGCCAGCCACTCGTCGCGCCACAAGTGTCATATGGCGGACACTTTGCCGAAAGGAATCCACAGTGCTCATCGCACAACGTCCCACGCTGACCGAGGAGAACGTCTCCGAGTTCCGCTCCCGGTTCATCATCGAGCCGCTCGAGCCGGGCTTCGGCTACACGCTCGGCAACTCGCTGCGCCGCACCCTGCTCTCGTCGATCCCCGGTGCCGCCGTGACGAGCATCCGCATCGACGGCGTGCTGCACGAGTTCAGCACCATCGCCGGCGTGAAGGAGGATGTCACCGAGATCATCCTCAACATCAAGAACCTCGTGGTCTCGAGCGAGCACGACGAGCCGATCACCGCCTACCTGCGCAAGCAGGGCGCTGGCGAGGTCACCGCCGCGGACATCTCGGCTCCGGCCGGTGTCGAGATCCACAACCCCGAGCTGGTCATCGCGACCCTCAACGACAGCGCGAAGTTCGAGCTCGAGCTCACCATCGAGCGCGGCCGCGGCTACGTCAGCGCCACCCAGAACCGCAGCGAGTTCAGCGAGGCCGGGCAGATCCCCGTCGACTCGATCTACTCGCCCGTGCTGAAGGTCACCTACCGCGTCGAGGCGACGCGTGCCGGTGAGCGCACCGACTTCGACCGTCTCGTGGTCGACGTCGAGACCAAGCCGGCGATCTCGCCGCGCGACGCCATCGCCTCGGCCGGCCGCACGCTGGTCGAGCTGTTCGGTCTCGCCCGTGAGCTCAACACCGCGGCCGAGGGCATCGAGATCGGCCCCGCGCCGGTCGACGCCCTGGTCTCGACCGAGCTCTCGATGCCGATCGAGGACCTCGACCTGTCGGTGCGCAGCTACAACTGCCTCAAGCGCGAGGGCATCAACACGGTGAGCGAGCTCGTCGCGCTCTCCGAGACCCAGCTGATGAACATCCGCAACTTCGGGCAGAAGTCGGTCGACGAGGTCAAGGACAAGCTCGTCGAGATGGGTCTCTCGCTCAAGGACGCCGTTCCCGGCTTCGACGGCGCGCACTTCTACAGCTACGACGACGAGGAGAGCTAGGCCCTCTCGCGCCCGGCACCCCTCCCGCTCCTGAACCGAAAGAACACACATCATGCCTCAGCCCACGAAGGGTCCCCGCCTCGGCGGCGGTCCGGCCCACGAGCGCCTGCTGCTCGCCAACCTCGCGACCGCGCTGTTCACCCACCAGCGCATCACGACCACCGAAACGAAGGCGAAGCGCCTGCGCCCCCTCGCCGAGCGTCTCATCACCTTCGCGAAGCGCGGTGACCTGCACGCCCGTCGTCGCGTCATGCGCATCGTCACCGACAAGACCGCGGTGCACCTGCTGTTCACCGAGATCGCGCCGCTCATGGCCGAGCGCGAGGGCGGCTACACCCGCATCACGAAGGTCGGCTACCGCAAGGGCGACAACGCCCCCATGGCCGTCATCGAGCTGGTGCTCGAGCCGGTGAACCCGAAGCCGAAGAGCGCCAAGAAGTCGGCCGCGCCCGCGGCGGCTCCGGCTGCCGCTCCGGTCGAGGAGGCCCCGGTCGAGGAGGCTGTCGCGGAGGAGACCTCTGCGGAGGAGGTCGTCGAGGCTGCTGCTGAGGAGACCGCCGCCGAGGAGGCGCCCGCGGCCGAGGTCGTCGAGGAGGCTCCGGCCGAGGAGACCGCCGCCGAGGACGAGGCGAAGTAGGTCCTCCGCGATCACGATCGCGTCACGGCCCCCGCTCGAGAGAGCGGGGGCCGTACTCTTTCCCCCGTGACCGAGCAGCTGCTGCCCCTCCGCGACCGCATCGAGGCGCCGGACGACCCGGGTCGTCCTGAGGGCCCGGAGGGCATCCGGTGGCGGCCCCTGGCGACCGACGACGCCCCGCTGCTGGTCGACCTCGCCGAGCGCATGAGCCGTCGCGACCACCCCACCTGGAGCGAGTCGCTCGACGAGCTGCAGGAGGAGCTCGAGCACTCGTGGGTCGACCCGGTCCGCGATGGCCTGATCGCGCTCGACGACGCGGGCACGGCGGTGGCGTGGGGGCTGTGCGTGATGCCGCCCGACCCCGAGTCGCTCGTGCGGGTGATCCTGTTCGGCGGCGTCGACCCTGCTGCGCGTGGCCGCGGCATCGGTCGTCGTCTGCTGCGCTGGCAGCACGATCGTGCGCTGGGGATGCTCGCCGCGAGCCCGCTGCGCCTGCCGGCCTGGGTGCTCAGCTATGCCGCCGATCGCGCGCCCGAGCACGGCGCCCTGCTGCGGCGCCTCGGCTTCGACGCGGCCCGCTGGTTCACGACTCTCGAGCGCGACCTCGGGGCGCCGCCCTCGCCCGCACCCCCGCTGCCCGACGGGCTGCGCGTCGAGCCGTTCGACCCCGCCCGAAGCGAGCCCGTGCGGGCCGCGCGCAACGCGGCCTTCGCCGACCACTGGGGCAGCCAGCCGACCTCGCGCGAGGCGTGGGAGTCGACAGCGGGGCTGCCCACCTTCCGTGGTGATCTCAGCCGCGTCGCCTGGGCCGGCGACACCGTCGCAGGATTCGTCATCGCCGAGGTCAACGAGGACGACTGGGAGCGCCAGGGCGCCCGATCGGGCTACATCGGCCTGGTCGGCACCGTGCGCGAGCATCGCGGCCGCGGCCTCGCCGGCGCGCTGCTCGCCGACGTGCTCGACGCCTTCCGCCGTGAGGGCCTCGAGCTCGCCGCGCTCGATGTCGACACCGACAACCCGACGGGCGCGCTCGGCGTCTACACGCGGCTGGGCTTCGCGCCGACGGCCCGCGATGTCGCGTACCGCATCGCGCTCTGACGCCGATCCGACGCGGGGGCGGTAGACCGGGTCACCGCGGTCGATGCAGATCCGGGTAGGCCCCGTAGTCGACGGGCTCGGGCAGGTCGACGAGGTACTGCAGGGCATCCGCGATGGTGCCTGTGTAGATGCGGGCTCCGGTCGGCCCGGGGTGGACCTGGTCGGGGGCGAGGATGTCGAGGCGGGGGGCGATGGCACCGCGCCAGTCCGCGATGACCACGTTGCGGTAGTCGTCGGCGAACGCGCGGTAGTGCCGGGAGACGGCGGGTATCCAGCCGCGCGGGGCCTGCGGGTTCACGAGAACGAGCCAGCGGTCGGGGCCGATCACGCGGCGGATGTCACGCAGGGTCTGCGGATCGATCGAGCCGTTCGTGCCGAGCCCCAGCACGACGAACTCGCGCAGCCTCCCGGAGGCCGCGAGCTTCTCGATGATGCCGAGCCCCTGCCAGAGCTGGCGCGAGACCGCCGCGTCGATCGCGATACCCGGGAACCGCGCCTGGAGCTGCGGCGCCGAGGCCAGCATCACCGAATCGCCGACCGCGGTGATCCGGTTCCCCCCGGGCAGGGGAGTCGTACCGGGGTCCTGCGGGCCGCGCTCCTCCATCGGCAGCCGCAGCGGAACTGCGGGCGGGGGAGCGTCGAGTGCGGCCTGGCCGGCCGCGATGAGGGCCGCCGCCTCCGACTGGTCCGGCGCGCGGGTGACCGCCAGGCCCACGCCGGCCGCCATCGCGATCGCGATGACGGATGCGGCGACCGCGCCCGCCCGCCGCGTCGCGACCCCCGCGCCACCGCGCCCGAGCACGACGGCCCAGCCGTGCCGCCGCACGGGCTGCTCGACCAGGCGGTAGCTGCCCGCGGCCAGGACGACCGACAGTGCGAGCGCGGCGAGCCCGAGCCACCACGATTCGAGGCCGCCGCGGTCGATCGCGGGGAGGGCGGCACCGAGCAGAACGATCACGGGCCAGTGCCAGAGGTAGAGGCCGTACGACCGCTCGCCGACCCAGCGGGGGAGTCCCGCATCCGCGATGCCCGCCGCGCGCCCGTGCGGACTGCGCAGGCAGACGATGAGCACGCCGGTCAGCAGCGCCGCGGCGGCGAGCCCGCCGCGGTATGCCGCCGCCTGGTCGATGCTCAGCACGAGGGCGAGCGCGACGAGCCCGCTCGCTGCGAGCAGGGCGCCGACGTCGGCCAGCACGCCGAGCGCAACCGGCGCGAGGCGGGCAGGGGAGGGCCGGGCGTCGGTCCGCTCCGCCGGTCGGAGCGGATCGAGCGCGAGCGCGAGACCCGCCCCGAGCAGTAGGCCGAATCCGTGCATCAGGGTCGAGAGGTAGGCGATCGAGGCGGTGCCCGGGTCGAGCGCGGGGTCGCCCGCGAGCAGCGCCAGCCCGCCTGCCGAGGCGAGAGCGAGCACGAGTGGCACCGCGACCCGCACCGCGCGCAGCGGGATCAGCAGCAGCGCGAGCAGGGCGAGCGGCCAGAGCAGGTAGAACTGCTCCTCGACGGCGAGCGACCATGCGTGGCGAAACAGCTCCGGGCTCGTCTGGTCGAGGTAGCTCGCGCCCTGCGCGATCGACCACCAGTTGTAACTGAACGTGAAGACGCCGAGCAGCTGCCATCCGATGCCGACCAGCACGTCACCGCCCATCGACGCGGCGACCAGCGACACGGCAGCGATGACGAGCACCAGTGCGGGCAGCAGCCGTCGGGCGCGCCGTGCCCAGAAGGAGCCGAGCCGGATCGTGCCGCGGGTGCGGTGCTCGTGCACGAGCAGCGCGGTGATGAGGTAGCCGCTCACGACGAGGAAGACGTCGACGCCGACGAACCCGCCCGGCGCGAGTCCCGGGAACAGGTGATAGCCGAGCACCAGGGTGATCGCCAGCGCCCGCAGGCCGTCCAGCCCGGGGAGCCGCCCGGGGGACGCATTCTCGATCGACATGACCCTCCTAGGGTCACCCGTGCCGCCGCCGTGGTCAAACCGACCGGCCTAGACTCGCTCATCGTGGACACGGTGCGCCTGCGGATCGACGCGGCCTACGACGGCACGGCCTTCGCCGGCTGGAGCAGCCAGCCCGGGCTGCGCACTGTGCAGGGCACGATCGAGGCCGCGCTCGCGACCGTGCTGCGCGACCCCGCCGAGCAGGTGCGCCTCGTTGTGGCCGGACGCACCGATGCGGGCGTGCACGCCACCGGCCAGGTCGCGCACCTCGACCTCTCGGCCGAGCGCTGGGCCGCCCTCGCGGCCGACCGGCGGCGCGGTGAGCCGACCACGGCGCTCGCCCGGCGACTGAACGGCGTTCTCGCCTCCGCCGATCCCGACGTGGTCATCACCGGCATCGCGCTCGCGCCGGCCGGATTCGACGCCCGCTTCTCGCCGATCTGGCGCCGCTACGCCTACCGCATCGCCGATGAGGCTGCCCTGCGCGACCCCCTCCGGCGGGCCCACACGCTCTGGCAGCCCGGCACGCTCGATGCGGCGGCGATGGATGCCCTCGCCCAGAGCCTCGTCGGCCTCCACGACTTCGGCGCCTTCTGCAAGCCCCGTGAGGGCTCCACGACGATCCGCACCCTGCTCGACTACCGCTGGCGACGGGATGACGACGGGGTGCTGCTCGCGACCGTCCGCGCGGATGCCTTCTGCCACTCGATGGTGCGCGCGCTGGTCGGGGCCGCCGTGGCCGTCGGGCTGGGGCGGCGCGAGCCCGATGCGATCGTCGAGCTGCTGCGCTCGGCGCAGCGCACCTCGCTCTTCCCGGTCGTCGCGGCGAAGGGGCTCACGCTCGTCGAGGTGGGTTACCCGCCTGATGCCGAGCTGGCGGCCCGCGCCGAGCAGACCCGCGCGCGCCGCCAGCCGCTCGGCTCCGCATCCCCTGCCGCAACGGCCGCGGACGGCGCTTCTTCAGATTGACCGCACGGGGCGGGCCCGCTAGGCTCGACCCTTGGTGCCCGTCGCCGACGGTCATCCGGTTGAGCCCTCCACCTGGGCGTTCACGCTCGATCCGAGCACGAACTCCCTCCCGGAGCGGGATTCACGAACTCCTCGACACGAAAGTCCGCACTGTGACGCGTACATTCAGCCCCACTCCCGCTGACGTTCAGCGTAACTGGGTCGTCATCGACGCTACCGATGTCGTCCTGGGCCGCCTCGCCAGCCACGCCGCCGCCCTGCTGCGCGGCAAGCACAAGCCCACCTTCGCTCCGCACATGGACATGGGTGACTTCGTCATCATCATCAACGCCGCCAAGGTCGCGCTGACCGGCTCGAAGCTGACCCAGAAGATGGCCTACCGCCACTCGGGCTACCCGGGCGGCCTCACCGCCACCTCGTACACCGAGCTGCTCGAGAAGAACCCCGAGCGCGCCGTCGAGAAGGCGATCCGCGGCATGCTGCCGAAGAACTCGCTGGGCCGCGCCCAGATCAAGAAGCTCAAGGTCTACGCGGGCGCCGAGCACCCGCACGCTGCCCAGCAGCCCACGACCTACACCCTCGACCAGGTCGCTCAGTAGCGGCCGCGCAGACTGTAAGGAACAGCATCGTGGCAGACGTGACCACCAACGACGCAGTGAACACTGACGACATCACCCCCGACTCGGCTCCCGAGTCGTACACGACCGAGTCGGCTGCGCCCGTCGCGGCCGCGGCGCCCCGCGCCGTGCTCTCGGTCTCGGGCCAGGCCGTGGGCCGCCGCAAGCAGGCCATCGCCCGCGTGCGCATCACCCCCGGCGCCGGCACCTACTCGGTGAACGGCCGCACCCTCGAGGACTACTTCCCGAACAAGCTGCACCAGCAGCTGATCAACGACCCCTTCACGGTCCTGCAGCTCGGCGGCGCCTACGACGTCACCGCGCGCATCACCGGCGGCGGCCCCTCGGGCCAGGCGGGCGCCCTGCGTCTCGCCATCGCGCGCGCTCTCAACGAGATCGACCGCGAGAACAACCGCCCGACCCTGAAGAAGGCCGGCTTCCTCACGCGCGACGCCCGCGTGATCGAGCGCAAGAAGGCCGGTCTCAAGAAGGCCCGCAAGGCTCCGCAGTACTCGAAGCGCTAGTCGCTGCGGCCGCGAACGCGTCATGGGTCGACTTTTCGGCACCGACGGAGTCCGGGGGCTGGCGAACGGTGACCTCACCGTCGAGCTGGCCCTCGGGCTCTCGCAGGCCGCCGCGGTCGTGCTCACGCAGGGTCGGCACGCCGATGAGCTGCGCGCTCAGGGCAAGCGGCCGACGGCGATCGTCGCGCGCGACCCCCGGGTCTCCGGACAGTTCCTGACGGCCGCCGTCTCGGCGGGTCTGGCCAGCTCGGGCATCGACGTGCTCGATGCGGGCGTGATCCCGACGCCGGCCGCCGCGTTCCTGGTCGGCGACATCCGGGCCGACTTCGGCGTGATGATCTCGGCCTCGCACAACCCGGCCCCCGACAACGGCATCAAGTTCTTCTCCTTCGGCGGCACCAAGCTGCCCGACGCGGTGGAGGACCGCATCGAGCTGGCGCTCGCGGGCGACAAGCTCGCGCCGACCGGGGAGGGCGTGGGCCGCATCCGCCGCTTCGCCGACGCGGAGGACCGCTACCTGCTGCACCTGCTCGCCACGCTCGACGTGTCGCTCGAGGGCCTGCACGTCGTCATCGACTGCGCGCACGGCGCGGCCGCGGGCATCTCGCCGCAGGTGTTCGCCGACGCCGGCGCACGCGTCACCGTGATCGGCAGCGACCCCGACGGGCTCAACATCAACGAGGGAGTCGGCTCGACCCACCTCGGTCCGTTGCAGGCGGCCGTCGTCGAGCACGGAGCCGATCTCGGGATCGCGCACGACGGCGATGCCGATCGCTGCCTGGCGGTGGATGCTCAGGGCCGGCTCATCGACGGCGACCAGATCATGGCGATCCTGGCCCTGTCCCTCAAGAACCGCGGTCGGCTCACCGACAACACTCTCGTGGCGACGGTGATGAGCAATCTCGGCCTCAAGCGCGCGATGGCCGAGCACGGCGTGACCCTGATCGAGACGAAGGTCGGCGACCGCTACGTGCTCGAGGCGCTCGCCGAGCACGGCCTCGCACTGGGCGGCGAGCAGTCGGGCCACATCATCTTCAGCGAGCACGCGACCACCGGCGACGGCATCCTGACCGGGCTCCAGCTCGCGGCCGAGATGGCCCGGACCGGGCGCACCCTCGCCGAGCTCGCCGATGTCATGACGGTCTTCCCGCAGGTGCTCATCAACGTGCGCGGCGTCGACCGCACCGCGCTCGAGGGCCACCCGGTGGTGGCGGCCGCCGTCGCGGCGGAGGAGGCGGCCCTCGGCGACAGCGGCCGGGTGCTGCTGCGGGCCAGCGGCACCGAGCAGATGGTGCGCGTCATGGTGGAGGCGGCCCATCAGGCCACCGCCGAGGAGGTCGCCGAGCGTCTCGCCGCGATCGTGCGGGAGCACCTCGCCGTCTGAGCGCCTCCTTCCGGAGTCGTGACCCCGTGTCCGCGCGCGGGCCGACCGGCGGATCAGATCTTGCGCAGCATCACCGTCTCGACCGTGTGGTCGCTGGCCTTGCGCAGCACGAGGGACGCCCGCGCCCGGGTCGGCAGGATGTTCTGCACCAGATTGGGCTCGTTGATCTCGCGCCAGATCTCGCGCGCCTTGGCGACCGCCTGGTCGTGGTCGAGGGCGGCGTAGCGGTGGAAGTAGCTGCGCGGGTCGGCGAACGCACCCCGCTGCAGGGCGAGGAACCGCTCCTCGTACCACTGCGCGATGTCGGTCGTGCGGGCATCCACGTAGATGGTGAAGTCGAACAGGTCGCTGACGGCGAGAGCCGTGCCCGGTGCGGGCGGCTGCAGCACGTTGAGCCCCTCGACGATGAGGATGTCGGGCCGTCGGACGATGATCTCCGCGCCGGGAACGCGGTCGTAGCTCAGGTGGCTGTAGACCGGTGCCCGCACCTCGTCGGCACCCGCCTTGACCCGCGCCACGAAGCGCAGCAGCGCCCGCCGGTCGTACGACTCGGGGAAGCCCTTGCGATGCAGGATGCCCCGTCGTCCGAGCTCGGCCGTGGAGAGCAGGAAGCCGTCGGTCGTGACCCGCTCGACGCGAGGGGTGTCGGGCCAGCGCGACAGCAGCTCGCGCAGCAGGCGCGCGATCGTCGACTTGCCGACGGCGACCGAGCCGGCGACGCCGATCACGAAGGGCGTCGGCGCGCTCGCCTCGCCCAGGAAGCTGCGGGTCGCCTGGTGAAGCTCGCGGGCACCCACGGCATACAGGCTCAGCAGGCGGCTCAGCGGCACGTACACCTCGGCCACCTCGCGCTCGTCGAGCGCATCACCCAGGCCGCGCAGCTGCACGAGCTCGGTCTCAGTGAGGGGCCGGTCGGTGATCGGCGCGAGGGCCGCCCAGCGCTGCCGGTCGATCTCGTCGAACGGGCTGGTGTCGCGCACGCCGTGGGGCTCGGTCATCGCCCCCCACAGTACTCCCGGGCGCCGTCCGCCGACGCGCCGGGAGCCCGCCCGCGCGGCTCGCAGGACCGCCCGCCGACCGGTGGCTCGGGTCGGAGACCTAGAATGGTGGGTTATGTGCGGAATCGTGGGCTATGTCGGGAGCCGGGGGAGCATCGACGTCCTCCTGGGCGGTCTGAAGCGCCTGGAGTACCGGGGATACGACTCCGCGGGCGTCGCCGTCATCGACGACTCTGGGCACCTCGGCACGCGCAAGCACGCGGGCAAGCTGGGCATCCTCACCGATGACCTGGGAGCGACCCCGCTCACCGACGGGCACACCGGCATCGGTCACACCCGGTGGGCGACCCACGGCGGGCCGACCGACGAGAACGCCCACCCGCACCTCGGCGACGGCGGCAAGCTGGCGCTGATCCACAACGGCATCATCGAGAACTTCGCCGCGCTGAAGGAGGAGCTGCTCGCCGCAGGGCACAGCTTCACCTCCGAGACCGACACCGAGGTCGCCGCACTCCTCGTGGGCGACGCCTTCCGCCGCACCGGCGACCTGACCGCCGCGATGCTCGAGGTCGTCAACCGGCTCGACGGCGCCTTCACGCTGCTCGCCGTGCACGCCGACCAGCCGGGCGTCGTCGTCGGCGCTCGCCGCAACTCGCCGCTCGTCATCGGCCTCGGCGAGGGTGAGAACTTCCTCGGCTCCGACGTCGCCGCCTTCGTCGAGTACACCCACCACGCGATGGAGATCGGGCAGGACCAGCTGGTCACCATCCGTCCCGACAGTGTCGAGGTCGTCGACTTCGCCGGCACCCCGGTCACCCCGCCCACCTTCGAGGTCGACTGGGACGCCTCCGCCGCCGAGAAGGGCGGCTGGTCGAGCTTCATGGCGAAGGAGATCAGCGAGGAGCCCGAAGCAGTCGCCAAGACGATCCTGGGCCGGGTGCACGACGGCCTCGTGGACCTGCCAGAGGTCACGGCCCTCGGCGCCGAGGTGCTGCGCGGCATCGACCGCGTGCTGATCATCGCCTGCGGCACGGCCGCCTACGCGGGGATGGTCGGCAAGTACGCGATCGAGCAGTGGGCGCGCATCCCGGTCGATGTCGAACTGGCGCACGAGTTCCGCTATCGCGAGCCGGTGCTGTCGCCCAACACCCTCGTGGTGTCGATCAGCCAGTCGGGCGAGACGATGGACACCCTCATGGCGGTGAAGTACGCGCGCGAGCGCGGCGCCCGCACGCTGTCGATCTGCAACACGCAGGGCGCGACGATCCCGCGCGAGTCGGATGCGGTCGTCTACACCCACGCCGGCCCCGAGGTCGCCGTGGCGTCGACGAAGGCCTTCGTCGCCCAGATCGCGGCGACCTACCTGCTCGGGCTCCAGCTCGGGCAGGTGCGCGGCACCCTGAGCGACGACGAGGCCCGCGGGCTGGTCGCCGAGCTGCAGGAGGTGCCCGAAAAGCTGCGCACCGCGCTCGGCGTCGGGGAGCGCATCAAGGACCTCGCTCACTGGATGGCCAATACCCGCTCCGTGCTCTTCCTGGGCCGCCACGTCGGCTACCCGGTCGCTCTCGAGGGCGCCCTGAAGCTGAAGGAGCTCGCCTACATCCACGCCGAGGGCTTCGCCGCCGGCGAGCTGAAGCACGGACCGATCGCCCTCATCGAGCCCGGGCAGGTCGTGTTCGTGCTCGTGCCGAGCCCCCGGGACCCGCGCTCGCTGCACAGCAAGGTCGTCTCCAACATCCAGGAGATCCGCGCCCGCGGTGCGCGCGTGATCGCGATCGCCGAGCAGGGCGACGCGGCCGTTCTGCCGTACGCCGACGAGGTCATCCGGATCCCGCTCGCCTCGCCCTTCTTCGAGCCGATGCTGGCGGTCGTGCCGCTGCACTACTTCGGCATGGAGCTCGCCGCGGCGAAGGGCCTCGATGTCGACCAGCCGCGCAACCTGGCGAAGTCGGTCACGGTCGAGTAGCCGGTCACACGGGCGGACGGAGCGGCGGGCGGTCATGGGGCGCATCGTGGGGATCGGGGTCGACGTGGTCGACCTCGCCCGCTTCGAGCGCGCGCTCGACCGCACGCCGCGATTGCGCGAGCGCCTGTTCACCGCGCAGGAGCGCGAGCGGCCGCTGCGCTCACTGGCGGGTCGCTTCGCCGCGAAGGAGGCGCTGCTGAAGGCGCTCGGGGCGACCGACGGCATCGGCTGGCACGACATGGAGGTCATCAGCGACGCCGAGGGCAACCCCGACATCGCGGTCTCCGGCCGGGCTGCCGAGATCGCCGCCGCGCGCGGCATCGCATCGCTGCACGTCTCGATGTCGCACGACGCGGGCGTCGCGATCGCGTTCGTGGTGGCCGAGTCATGACCCGGCCGTTGCGCGAGGCGCGGATCGACGCGGGGGCGATCGCCGAGAACGCAGCGCTGCTGCGAGCGCGCATCCCGACCGTGCACGCCATGGCGATCGTCAAGGCCGACGGTTACGGGCATGGCGCCGCGACGGCCGCCCGCGCGGCCCTCGAGGGCGGCGTCGACCAGCTCGGTGTCGCCGACCTCGACGAGGCCTTCGAGCTGCGGGCCGCCGGGATCGATGCGCCCGTGCTCGCCTGGCTGCTCGACCCCGCGGTCGATGCCGCCGCGGCGGCCGAGGCGGGCATCACCCTCGGCCTCAGCTCGCGCGGCCAGCTCGCGCAGGTCGCGGCGAGCGGGCACCGCGTCGCCGTGCACGTCAAGGTCGACACCGGGCTCTCCCGAAACGGGGTCACCGAGGGCGAGTGGGGCCCGTTCGTCGACGAGCTCGCGGCGGCGCAGCGCTCCGGCGCCCTCGACCTGCGCGGCGTCTTCAGCCACCTGTCGAACACCTCGCCGGAGGACGACCGCCGGCAGCTCGTCGCCTTCGAGCGGTTCCTGGATGCGGTGCGCAGCGTCGGGCTCGAGGCGGGCATCCGTCATCTCGCCGCCTCGGCCGCCGCCCTCGACCACCCCGCGGCCCGCTACGACATGGTCCGCTACGGCATCGCGCTGTACGGCATCGCCCCCGAGCGGCACCAGCGCGGCGCGCTGCCGCTGCGACCCGCGATGCGCTTGAGCGCGCGGGTGGCGGGAGTCAAGCGCGTTCCGGCGGGCAGCGGCATCTCGTACGGCTACCTGCACCGCACGACCGCGCCGACCACGCTCGCGCTCGTGCCCCTCGGCTACGCCGACGGCGCCCCGCGCGCGGCCCTCGGTGCGCCCGTGGCCATCGGCGGCCGGCTGCACCGGGTCGTCGGGCGGATCGCGATGGACCAGTTCGTCGTCGATGTGGGCGACGCGCCGGTCGCGGTCGGCGACGAGGCCGTGCTCTGGGGAGACCCGGCCGAGGGGGAGCCGAGCGTCGACGACTGGGCCGACGCCGCGGGAACGATCGCCTACGAGCTGGTGACCCGGCTCGGCCGGCGCGTCCGCCGCACCGCTCGGAGCGCGGCGTGACCGCACCTGCCGTCACCCTCACGATCGCCGACCCTGAGGCGATGGCGCGGCTCGGCGCCCTGCTGGCCGGGCAGCTGCGGGCGGGCGATGTCGTGCTGCTGATCGGAGAGCTCGGGGCGGGCAAGACGACCCTCACCCGCGGTCTCGGCGATGCGCTCGCGGTGCGGGGCACCGTCACCAGCCCCACCTTCGTGCTCGCCCGCACGCACCCGCGCGCCGAGGGCCCACCGCTCGTGCACGTCGACGCGTACCGCCTGCGCGACGCCGCCGAGCTCGACGATCTCGACATCGACTTCGCCGGGTCGATCACCGTCGTCGAATGGGGGGCCGGGCTCATCGAGCACCTCGTCGACGACTGGCTGGCCATCACCATCGAGCGCCCGACCGGCGGCTCGACGGCACCGGAGGACGATCCGGACGCCGCTCCCGTCGAGCCCCGTCGCGTGACGATCACAAGCGTGGGCGAGCGCTGGACCGACCTAGGCTGGCTGCATGCTGCTGGCGATTGACACCTCGGCCGGCACGGCCGTCGCGCTCGTCGCCGACGACGGCCGCGTGCTCGCCGAGCGCTCGACCGACGACACCCGACGGCACGCCGAAGTCATCGGCCCGTACCTCGACGAGGTGCTGCGCGAGGCCGGAGCGACCGCCACCGCGCTGCGCGGCGTCGTCGTCGGCATCGGCCCCGGCCCGTACACCGGCCTGCGGGTCGGCATCGCGGCTGCGCGGGCGGTCGCGCTCGCGGCGGGCGTTCCGCTGCTGCCGGTTCCTAGCCACGACGCCGTCGCGCTGCGCCTCGTCGAGGGCGGCGTCGCCGCCGGTCGCTTCGCGGTGGTGACGGATGCCCGCCGCCGGGAGGCCGCCGTCACGGTCTACTCGGCCGCCCTGCCGCTGCCGCAGGTCGTCGAGCCCGCGCACCTCGTCCTGCGCGCGGGGTGGATGCCGCCCGAGGGAGTGGTCGCGCACGAGGTGCTCGAGATCCCCGCCGCCCCGCTCGCGCACGTCGCCCTCGCCCGGCTCGCCGCCGCCCTGCCGTTCGCCGCGCCCGACCCGCTCTACCTGCGCGCCCCCGATGTCACGCTGTCGAGCCCGAAGCGGGTGACGTCGTGACCACCCCCGTGCTGCGTGACGCCACCCTCGACGACCTGGACGCGATCATGGCGCTCGAGGAGCGCCTCTTCCCCGGTGATGCCTGGAGCGCCCCCATGATGGCGGCCGAGCTCGCCGCCCCCCACACCCGCTACCTCGTCGCCGAGGCCGAGGGCGCCATCGTCGGCTACGCGGGCCTCAGCGCGCTGCCCGGTTCGCCGCAGGCCGACATCCAGACCATCGGGGTCGCCCCCGCCTGCCGCCGGCTCGGGCTGGGCACCGCGCTGCTGACCGCCCTGCTCGAGGAGGCCGAGCGGCGCGGGGCGACCGAGGTGCTGCTCGAGGTGCGCGCCGACAACCCGGGTGCCCAGGCGCTGTACGAACGGCACGGCTTCGCGGCCATCGCCGTGCGCCCGCGCTACTACCAGCCCGACGACGTCGACGCGATCGTCATGCGACGGGAGGGTGGCGCATGAACCGCGGGGACCCGCTCGTGCTCGGGATCGAGACCAGTTGCGACGAGACCGGCATCGGAATCGTGCGCGGCACCACCCTCCTGGCGAACGTCATCTCGTCGTCGATGGAGGAGCACGCCCGCTTCGGCGGCGTCGTGCCCGAGGTCGCGGCGCGCGCCCACCTCGAGGCGCTCGAGCCCGCCCTGCGGCGGGCACTCGACGAGGCGGGAATCGCCCTCGGCGACCTCGACGCGGTCGCCGTCACGAGCGGCCCGGGACTCTCGGGCGCCCTCATGGTCGGGGTCGGTGCCGCGAAGGCGCTCGCCGTCGCCCTCGACAAGCCCTTCTACGCCGTCAACCACCTGGTCGGGCACGTCGGCGCCGACGTGCTGCGCACCGAGGGCGAGCCCGAGATCGAGCTGCCGACGATCGCGCTGCTGGTGTCGGGAGGCCACACCTCGCTGCTGCACGTGCGCGACCTCACGAGCGATGTCGAGCTGCTCGGCGAGACCATCGACGATGCCGCGGGGGAGGCCTTCGACAAGGTCGCCCGCCTGCTCGGCCTGCCCTACCCGGGCGGCCCGCAGATCGACCGCGTGGCCGCCGACGGCGACCCGACCGCGGTGCGGTTCCCGCGCGGGCTCACTCTGCCGAAGGATCTCGAGCGCCACCGCTACGACTTCTCGTTCTCGGGCCTCAAGACCGCGGTCGCCCGACACGTCGAGAAGCTGCGGGATGCGGGCCTCGAGGTGCCCGTCGCCGACATCGCCGCCTCGTTCCGCGAGGCCGTCGCCGACGTGCTCACGGCGAAGGCGATCGCGGCCTGCAGCGACCGCGGTGTGCCGCGCCTGCTGCTCGGAGGGGGTGTCGCCGCGAACGCGCGGGTGCGGGCGCTGGCCGCCGAGCGTGCCGCCGCCGCGGGGGTCGAGCTCCGCATCCCGCCGCTGTCGCTGTGCACCGACAACGGAGCCATGATCGCGGCGCTCGCCGCGCAGCTGATCATGGCCGGGCGCGAGCCCTCGGGGCTGGCGGTGAGCGCCGACTCGACGCTGCCCGTCACGACGGTGCAAGCCTGACCCGACGAGGCTCGAGGCGCGCCCGCCGCCTCGTTGACACCCCCGGGGGTCGCTGACAGCATGGGCCGTGCCCGCACCCGGGCCGCCACCGATCGATACTCAGGAGACCGCATGTCTGACGTGACCCCGCCCCCCGCACCGACCCCGCCCCCGGCCGCTCCGTACGCGCCGGCCGCCGCCGGGCCGAAGACCAACACGCTGGCGATCGTCTCGCTCGTGCTGGCCTTCTTCGTGTCGCTCGGCGCGGTGATCTGCGGCCACATCGCCCTCAGCCAGATCAAGAAGACCGGCGAGAACGGCCGCGGTCTCGCGATCGCCGGCCTCGTGCTCGGCTACCTCGGCCTCGTCGCGGGCCTCATCGGCGTCATCGCCTGGATCGGCTTCTTCGCCATCGCGGCGAGCAGCGGCGGCATCACCTTCGCCCCCTGACCGCTGCGCTGAGCGAACCGCGCATCGACTGATCGGCCCGCGGGGCCGATTAGAGGCTCGCACCGAGGTGAATGCCCGGTGCGAGCCTCTATCATGTGCGGAGCATCCGACCCGACCCGAACGGCCCGCCCATGACTGACGCCGCGTCTCCCGCCCCTTCGCCCGCTGCCGCTTCCGGTGCGCCCGGTGCGCGCAACCGCCTGGCGCCGGTCGCCCTCGTGCTCGCCCTGCTCGTGCCGGTCGCCGGCGCGGTGCTCGGCCACATCACCCTCCGTCAGATCGCGCAGACCGGGGAGGGCGGCCGTGGGCTCGCGCTCGCCGCAACGATCATCGGCTGGGTCGGCACCGTCGCCTGGTTCGTGTTCTGGGGCGTCTTCCTGGCGACTCTGAACGCCCTCGGCGCCTGACCCGCCCGCAAGAACCGTCCGCTCCGCCCGAGCCGCCACAGGAGGATCCCATGGCCGAGACCACGCCCCCGCCGCCCCCGCCCCCCGCACCCGGGCAGGGTGCCGCGGATGCTCCGCTCGAGCCCGCGAAGAAGCCGACGCGCCGCACGCCGGCCGCCACGACGAAGGCGCCCGCCGCCGCCTCGGCGGCGAAGAAGACTCCTGCCGCCGCCTCGGCGGCGAAGAAGGCCCCTGCCGCCGCCTCGGCGGCGAAGAAGACCTCCGCCGCTGCTCCCCCGGCGAGGAAGACCCCTGCCTCGGCCGCGGCTGCGACGGCACCCGTCGCCGCTCCGCCGCCGATCGAGGCGACGCCTCCTGCTTCGCGCCCCGATCCGTATTCGGCCCCCGCGCCCGCTGCGGCGAGCCCCGCCCCTGCGGCTGCCGCCCCGGTCGCGCCCGCGGCCCCCGCGACTCCGGGCGCTCCCGCGGCGCCCGCCGCGCCCGCCGCGACGCCCTACAGTGCGCTGCCCGCCAGCCCCGCCTCGACGCTCAGCGTGCTGGCGCTCGTGCTCGGCATCATCGGCCTGGTCTTCTCTTTCGCCGCCTTCGGGCTCCTGCCGGCCATCGCCGGCGTCATCCTCGGCCACATGGCGCTCAAGCGCGAGCCGCACGCGCGCGGCATGGCGGTCGCGGGGCTCGTCTGCGGCTACGTCGGGATCGCGATCTCCGTGCTGTGGGGAATCCTGTTCCTGTTCCTCACGCTGCTGCCGATCATCTTCTTCTCGAGCGTCGGGAGCATGGGCGGGTTCTGACCCCCGCCATCGGCACGGTCAGAGGCGCTCGGCGAGCAGGGCCGCGCGCTCGCCGGCGATGCGCGTCAGCACCAGCACACCCGCGGCGTCGCCGCGCAGGGCCAGCTTGGGCCGCAGCCGGGCGGGGTCGATGTCGACGCCGCGCTTCTTGATCTCGAGCGTCCCGATCCCGCGCGCGGCGAGCGCGCGCTTGAGCCGGGCGATATCGATGGGCAGCCGCTCCACGATGCGGAACCCGCGCGCGAAGGGCGTCTGCATGGCGGTGTCGCTCGTCACGTAGGCGATCGTGGGGTCGAGCATCCGGCCCCCGATGCTGCGTGCGAGGTCGCCGATCAAGCGCGCGCGAATCACCGCGCCGTCGGGCTCGTACAGGTACTCGCCGAGCGGCCCGGCGTCGACGTCGGCGCTGTCGGTCGCGCTGCGCAGCTCGGCCGGGGGTGCGTCGCCGCGGAGCACGAGCGCCGCCCGCCCGACCCCGGGGCGGGCCAGGGCGCCGCTCCACAGCACGAGCTCGACGACCTCGCCGTCGACCGAGATCCACTGCGCCTCGAGGCCCTCGGGCAGCAGCCCGCGGTCCATCCCGGGGGCGAGTTTGATACCCGCCGGGCGGCGACCGGCGATCGCGAGCGCGTCGGTGAGGCTCGGCGACCAGTCGTCCGGGGAGTTCAGTCGCACGGCTCCCGTGCGCCGTGCGGGGTCGAGCCAGACGGCGCCGACGTCATCGAGGCTCTGCGCGAGGGCATCGCCGTGCACGACCCGCGCGGTGGGGAAGGGCGCCAGGTTGTAGGCGGCGATCGCGGCCGTCACCTCGTCGCGCTCGACCGCTGTCACCGTCAGGTCGAGCGAGGCCAGCGCCAGGGCGTCGCCGCCGATGCCGCAGCCGAGGTCGGCCACGCGCTGCAGGCCGGCGGCGGCGAAGCGTCCGGCATGCTGGGCCGCGACCCGCAGTCGGCTCGCCTGCTCCAGCCCCTCGGCGGTGAAGAGCATCCGCCGCGCGAAGGGGCCGAACTTCTCCTCGGCCTTCCGCCGCAGCCGGTACTGGGTGAGCACGGCGGCGACGCGAGCGGGCGGATGCCCCTGCTTGCGCAGCCCGGCCACCAGCGCCACGACGTCGGCGGTCGAGTCGCTCGGCGCGAGCGTGTCGAGCAGCGCCAGCGCCTCCGGGGTGAGCAGCTCCCGCAGCTCGGCGGCATCCATGGGTCGATCCTGCCACCGGACGGTTCTCCTGTGCGCGCGCCGCGGGCTGGCACTCGGATTGCGAGAGTGCTAATCGCTTCGGTACAGTTGCTCTGGCACTCGCACGTCGAGTGTGCCAACCCCCTCATCGTCGTCAGAAAGAAGAGGTCAACCGTGTCGGTCAGCATCAAGCCGCTCGAGGATCGCATCGTCATCAAGCAGGTCGAGGCGGAGCAGACCACCGCTTCGGGTCTCGTCATCCCCGACACCGCCAAGGAGAAGCCCCAGGAGGGTGAGGTCGTCGCCGTCGGCCCCGGCCGCATCGACGACAACGGCAACCGTGTTCCGCTCGACG